>CAVURF010000021.1:0-32669 GCA_963743735.1 uncultured Acidobacteriota bacterium | reverse complement strand
TTGCAGCATGCGGGGGTGCAAGCAAGCAAATCAGAGAGGGCGGAACCAGCCTCTATCGCCAATGAGCAAGAGCGTGCGGTTCATGCGGCCAAGATTAGGCACGCCCTGGAGTTCGCAGCCGCGAAGGACGCAGCATTGAGTTCCTCCGAGGTCGCGCTCGCACAGAAACAGACTACCTCTGCGAAGCCGGGCAACATCGAGCAGGTGGAAAAACTCCCGGTCAAGAAGAGCGACATGACACGTTATTTTGACGCTGCCAAGCTCACGGAGAAACAGCGGGAAGTTGCCTCGCTCGCCTGGGAGCGCGGCTTGACGGTTACGGAAATCGCCAGACGAATCCGAAAGCACAGGACAACCGTGGATGAGTCTTGGCAGCGGCAAAAAAGAAAATCGATCAAGCTGAGTCCAACGAAAGAAGCGCGAGGGAACGAGCTAAGAGCAATCCCGAGAGCTGAAAAGCTGCTTCCTTGCCGGAAGTTTGTTCCACCCGGCAGCACTCCCCTGCATTACCCCGCAGTTTTTCGGGCCGCAATCGACCATCAACTAATTCTTCTCTCTCTTCTCAATAACTTGGCTACCCCGCACCCCGCGCGCGGGGACTTAGGGTGAGAGCTTGCGCGGCCATTGCCGCGTGGAGGTTGATGGGATGGAAGGTCTGCGATCTTTGAGAATCATTGCCGGAGTCAGCCAATCCGCCTGCGCGCGAAGGGCTCGCGTTTCGCGTGCGCGCATCCGCCAGTTTGAGTCCGGGCGATTGCAATTGAGCCCCGTGGAGCAAGCACAAATCCGCGTCACTCTTTTGAAAATCATTGAGGCACAGTCGCTTCAACTGCAAGCGGTGCTGGCGGATTCGCGGGCGGAGGCCGGTATCCGATGAGTGTAGCCCTCGACAAGGCAGAAGACAGGCGGCCGCCCGAATCCACAACGCAGAGCACTTCGGGAAATGGGAGTGACGAACGTGACGGTGAATCCGAAACGGCCGGACGCCCATCCGCAGCGACGGCAATTGTCAATCTTGCGCGGCCCAGCGCCGAGCTATTCCACTCCGGGGAAGATTCATTTGCAACGATCCAAATGTCGGGCCATCTAGAGACCTGGCCCATGCGGTCGCGTGGATTCCGCTCCTGGCTAGGACAGATTTTCTTCCGCAAGAAGCACCAGGCGGCATCGGGGAAGCTCTTACGAGCGCGGTTGCGACGTTGGAGGGACTCGCGCGTTTCGAGGGTGCAGAGCAGGAAGTTTTTGTGCGTGTGGCGGGGAACCTTGAGCGCGTGTGGATCGACTTGTGCGATGCGAAATGGCGGCAAGTCGAGGTCGATGCTACCGGCTGGCGCATTGTAAAGTCGAGCGAATCACCTGTGCGCTTCCGCCGCGCACACGGGATGCTGCCGCTTCCCGTTCCCGAGCGAGGTGGTTCGTTGAACGACTTGCGGAAGTTCGTCAACGTCAGCAGCGACGAAGATTTTTATCTTCTTGTTGGGTTTTGCATTGGCACGCTGCATCCGTCGGGGCCGTACCCCATCTTAGTCCTTCACGGCGAGCAAGGTTCCGCGAAAACCACGACGAGCCGCGTCCTTCGCTCGCTGATTGATCCAAACATGGCGCCGCTGCGAAGCGAACCGCGCGATCCCCGAGATTTGATGATTGCTGCAAGCAACGGCTGGACGATTTCCCTTGATAACATTTCACGGCTTGAGCCGTGGTTGTCGGATTGCCTCTGCCGATTGTCCACAGGCGGGGCCTTCACGACGCGAACGCTTTACTCCGACGCAGAGGAAACGATCTTTCAGGCGCAGCGCCCGGTCATCCTGAATGGAATCGAAGAGCTAGCAGTTCGCGGCGATCTTCTCGACCGGTGCATCGTGCTCGATTTGCCGAGAATTGAGGACGCTGAGCGGATGGATGAGCACAGTTTTAACACCGAGTTCCAAGCTATGCGCGGCAAATTATTCGGAGCTTTGCTCGATGCCGTGAGCGCCGCAATCCGCAACCACGATGCCGCCGTCGTTGACGAAATGCCGCGCATGGCGGACTTCGCACGTTGGGTTGCCGCAGCAGAACCGCAAGTTGGATGGGGGAGCGGAAAATTTCTGTGCGCGTACCGGAACAATCGTCGGCGCGCGAACGAATTGGCGCTCGAAACTCCTCTTGGTGAAGCTATCCGGAAAATTGATCTTCCGTGGAAAGGCACAGCAACAGAGCTTCTAAAAATCCTCAGCGCCGTGGTTGACGAGGGAGTCCGCAAGCAAAGGGGATGGCCCTCGTCCGGGCGGACGCTTTCCAATCCGCGCTCTCCGCGTGCTCTCTCCGAATTTCCGTCAAGTAGGACTACTGGTTGAGTTCATGCGCGAGCCTGGAACGGGCAGGCGCCTGATTGCCCTCTCCGAAAGTGCCCGTAAGCCATCGTCACCTTCGTCACAAACGTCACAGAAGGCGAGCGGTGTCACCGGACCGTCACCCGCGCAACCCCAAGAAAACTCAAGAGATACCGAGTCTCCCGACGAACGTGACGATGGTGACAATGAAAAGCAGTCATTTTCGGGTGCCTCTGCCTCTTCACCCAAGCCAAACGAAGCCGAGAACGATGCTCGACGCAAAGTTGCAGTGAAGTGCTGGCACTGCGACGGGGAGAAGAAATGCAGCTGTATCGCGTGCTGGCAGGCGGGTCCCGGGAACTGCGTCACATGCCAAGGAACGGGACAGCTAAGCTGAAATCAGTCATGTTGCGGACGTTGCGGATACGAAGCCTTCCAAGGGCGCTGTGGCGAAGATCGAAGAGGACCTATGAGTGTGAGTGAAATCGTTGGCGAGATTGAAGCCGTCGGAGTTGCGCTTCGATTGGACGGCGAGAAAGTACGCATTTGCTTCCCGGACCCCGAGCGTCGCGAGGAGTTGGCTGGGCAGGTAACTTTCCTGCGCGCACACCGTGACGAAGTGACGGTCTTTTTGCGGAACCGCAAGACGATCCCGCCCATGCCGCCAGGCGTTCGGCTCCTAGCGTGGAACCTCATGGAGCCTCCCGTGGTGATCGAAACTTCTGCCGTGGTGGTGAATCCGGCGCTATTCGCCAGGACCACGCTGACGCAATTGACAACGGCTCTCGCGAATCCCGAGCGCTGGGTCGGATGGAGCGTCCCGCAGTTGATTGACCGGCTCGCGCAAGTGGGCGTTTTTGTGAAGCTCGGAAAAGAAGAAGAAGGAGCAAACCATGGCAGAAGTTGATCCGAAAACATCGGCGGAAATCGTGAAGGCCAACATACGCGGAAACCTGATTTGGACTGTGTTCGCAACCGATTCCGAAGCTGCCCGAGATTGGCGGCCCGCCCAGCAGAGTTAGTTGTCCACACGGTAGGAAACGATGATGAGGGCGCGGCGAAAGCGCGCCGCGAGGGGTTGAGCACAGCTAAAGAAAATCGCTAAGCAGAAGATGGCCACAGGACCACAACTCGCCTCGCAGTGGGAAGAGCAGACAGCATGGTCGCTCTCGCCAGAACTGCGTGAATCGATCATCGGCGCGCTGTCCACTGGCACGCGCCGAATTGGTTCTGTGCTAGACTCCGCGCCGGTAACGCCTTCTGCGGCGAGCACGGGAGTACCTGTGCCACGAAGAAGGTTTCAACGAGGTCATCTGGTAGAAAAGTCCGGCAGGTGGTACGGCGTCTATCGCACGGATGTCTTGCAATCTGACGGGACATTCAAGCGGGAGCAATGCTGGCAACCTTTCGGACTTGTCAATCAACAGTCGGAACGCAATGCCTGGAAACAGTTTCAGCCGTATCTTGACAAGGTGAACGATGCTGCCAAGAAGTTGCCGCCAAGAATCGGTCTGACACTCGCGGAAGTTTGTGGAGGAGTGGCGCCGGGACGTGGCGGTCAATCTGAAGGGCAGCACAACCCGGGCGGCGGAATCACATCTACGGGCGCACATCATTCCGAAGCTGGGCAGTCTGCCCTTGACGGAGATCACAACGAAAGCAGTGCAGGGATTCGTTGCGTATCTAGCCGGTGGCGGACGTTCGCGCAAGACAGTCGAAAACGTGTTGCTCACGCTCTCATCACTTCTCAAAACGGCAAGGGCCTGGGACTATGCGTGCGGTAACTTCCGTTTCGCAGACCTGACCTTGCCGCGCGAGGCTGTGAAAAAGGAGCCGCGTTGCTTCACGGACGATGAAGTGCGGAAGATTATCGCCAATGCGCCAGAGCCATTGAGCACAATCGTTGCGATTACGGCCGTGCTCGGGCTGCGCATCGGTGAGACTCTTGCGCTTCGCACCTTTGACGTGGACTTCGCAAAGCACGTCATCCGCATTCGGCAGAGCCTTGATGGGGCCACACGGATACCGGGCGCTGTGAAGTCTAAAGCCAGCAGTGCAGACTTGCCCATGTCGACACAGTTAGAGACGCGGCTGCGTTCCCACCTGAAAGGGCATGACGGCAAGAATGATCTGCTTTTCGTAAACCGACGTGGGCGTCCATTCTCAGCGAACAAGCTGCGTGAAAAACAGCTTCATCCGCTTTTGGTGAAGTTGAATATTCCACGCGGCGGATTCCATTCGATGCGGCACGGTGCAGCCAGTGCTCTGCTTGCAGACGGTGCAACCCCGGCTGTGGTGCAGAAGCAACTGCGGCACAGTGACCCGCGAATCACGCTGGGAATCTATGGTCACGTCGTCGGAGATGATCAGCGCACTGCAGTTCAGAACCGATCAACAAAGCTGGTGAACTAGGGCCAATTGTTAGAAAGCGGAGTTTTGTTAGAAAGTGTGATTGTAAGTGACTGAAAACAATTTGGTTTGGTAGGGGCGGTGGGGATCGAACCCACGACCTTCGGCTTAAAAGGCCGCTGCTCTACCACTGAGCTACGCCCCTAAATTGTTTATCCTGCAGCAACTTGCAAGGTAGTCGCCGTGGCACCGTTTTGGCCGGTGTCACTTGTGGGGTCACTTGTTCCAAGCAGTGACACCACCGCATTCAGCATTCGCAGACGGCTGGCAAACGTATGCCGCAAGTCGTGCCATCGAAAGTTCTTGATCGCCGCTTCCATCACCGCTTCGTCGAACCAATGCCGCCCGTTTTCAAGCGGTTCACCCGTCTTGGCTGAGTGAAACACACGCCCTCTCCCGTCGCCCCGGTCATGCACAACCCTCAGGGCGGCAATCGCAGCATCATTTAACGGGACATGTATAGGTTCTCCCTCGTTCTTCGTTCTTCGTCCGCGGGATGTTCAACATCCTACCTTTAAAGTCTACCATGTCCCACGTCAGACCGTATTGACTGAGCCCGAAGCGGAGTACACGGTATCTGGTTTTCAGTAAGGTGGGCCGCCAAATCCAAAGTATCGAACGGGGCCAAATCAGTATCGAAATCATCTTGATGCGCTCGTCGAGTTCCCTCCGTTCCTTCGCTGTAATTGGAGTCGGGTGTGAGTCCTCGGCGGAAGCGCCCTTAGATTTTCTCTTCTTAGGCATGCGCTCCCTCCAGTTCTGTGGTCTTGACGCCCGAATCGGATGTCGTCGAACCATTTACTTTGCGGCTGGAGTGGCCTTCGGTTTTTTTCGTTATTTTCTTCGGGCGCTTGCTTCGGGCGAGAAACTGCACCAACGGCGGTTTTCCTTCCAGTTTGCGCTCGCGTTCGACGGTGCGCATCAATTGACAGATTTCGTCGTTGGTTAGGGGTTCGTCGGAGAGCCAGACGTTGAATTCCTCCTCGAAGTAAGACTCATCGTTTTCTTCCAGTTTGCGCATTTCAAGCATGAATTGCAGGTTGATGATGGAACGACGGCGTTCGAGGCCAGCCATGGACTTGTGGTAGGTCTCCATGAAGAGTTTGGGAGATTTCTTCAGGCGCTGAACTCCCCGAACGGCTTCGTCAATACCGTGGTTCACCAGATACAGTGCTTCATACAAATGTGCTTTCTCCATGACCAAATGTCCTTTCAGCGGCGAAGTGGCCGCAAGTTCGGAAGTTGATTAGGCGCGCCGAGACACACGTCCTCGATGCAGTCGAGAGCCGACACGCGTGGACAAACGGATTCAGTTGGACAGGACTACGGTGGAGGATGCGCGACGCGCAGAGGTATGGAGCGTGCGATGGAAACGAACCAAGGATGGGTGGGTTGCACCCAAATGGGGAACCCGATAACTTTCTATTGCAGCCATCGTTGCCTCTAACTCAGGCGACTTGGTTAGGGGCGCGTTTGGTGTTCAAGCACCGGCGCGTCCCGCCTTCTTGCTACGAGCACCACTCGCAGGTCGAACTTATACGAAAAGCGGTTCTTGTATAAGAGTTATCGCAAGTGGCATGGCTCTGTCAAGAGGTAAGTGGCGGCAAACGGGATGTTCATTCTAGGATAGATGCATGAAACGCGATCTAATTTCAGAAGTCATGCGGGAGATGGGGAAAAAGGGCGGAAAGGCAGGTGGCAAGAAAGGCGGAAAGGCTCGTATGGCCGCCCTGACGTCAGACGAGAGAAAGGAACTTGCAAGAAAGGCAGTCCAAACCAGATGGGCTAAGGCCAAGAAGAAAAACAAAAAGCTTCGGAGTTCGGAGAATAGGTGAAAAAGGTTTCTCGAATTAATCCTAACTCCTCAGAGGCTCCGTTCCTTCACTTAGGATATGTAGATACCGAGGGTATGGGAAAGAGAGTCCCAACGTTTACATCGTGCGCAACGTCGCTTGGAATGACTTCATAGCCTAGATCGCCTCTATCCCATACGAATCTCCACAAGATTCGCTCGGCAAAGAAATGATGATTATCCAAAGGTTTCTCAAATCACACGAGACCGAGGTTCGGAATTTACGATGTCGAAGTGTTCAAAGCCATTGATCAGGCACGAGCTCGTCTCCAGAGAGCCGATAGGGACCTGGAAACGCTACGAAACGAGCTGTCTTACAAGGAAGAGCAAGCCAAGTTGGGGAGGTGACCTGTGGAATTCAGAACAACCGTCACCTGTAGCAAATGCAAGCAGCCTATTGTCTCGGGAGAGGGCTTCGGTATCGTGTGCTTTAAAATTCCCGGCAAGGAGAGCTACCGTTTTTTCCACCGCAGGTTTGGTGGCGGCGACTGCTGGGAAGCCTATCTGAGGGAAGGTAAGTCCGGATGAGGTGCGCATTCACGGAAGACCGAAACAAGACTCATCCGTTTGCAGAAGTAACTTGATGCGAGCCTGCTGAGCCCGTCGAACGTGGTTGCGAATTGCTACTTCGGAAGCGGCCGGGTCGCGTGCCTCGATCGCGTCGACGATCGCGCGATGCTCCAGCAGTGCCGTTTCGCGGCGCTCGCTGCCAGTTCGGCCCGCTGGTTGAAGCAGAAGCATCGCGGTTTGAATATATTCGAGCATCTTCAGAATGTAGCGATTGTGAGAGCAATAATAGATCGCTTCGTGGAATTTGCGATTGTGCACCGTTAGCTTTCCTGCATCATCGAGAATTCGTTCTTCCAGCTCGAGCATATCGCGCAACGCAACTATTTCTATATCAGAAGCATTCCGCGCTGCCAAACCGGCAGCGGTAGATTCGAGAACCTCGCGAACGGCGTAGAGTTCCATAATGCTTTGATAGTCGAGTTTGGTCACGACCCGCCCACGCGCCCCGTCCACAGTCACCAGGCCGTCAGCTTCAAGCGCCGCAATCGCCTCGCGGATCGGAGTGCGGCTCATATCGAGCAGAGTTGCCAATTCACTCTCCAAGATTCTGGCGCCCGGCTTCAGTCTGCCAGTGGCAATGGCGGCGCGAAGCAGTTCGTAGGCTTTAATTCCGCGAGATCCTTTGCCGTCTGCCTGATCGGAGGCCTGGTCCGGGAACTTGCTGTCTTTCTCTGATCGCACTGCAGGAAGCGCCGAACGGTTGGAAGGACGTGTACGGCTGTTTCTGTTTTCCTTGGTCTGGCGTGGCATGGCGCGTATTTCCTCTAATTACCGCCAGCGTGGGCTGAGCGCAAGGCAAGTAACGAGTTGCATGCGAATGTACCGCGAATCATAGCACGGGAGAGAGCGACTCGCGACAATTTCAAGACAATAATACTACAGTATGTAGACGAATACATATGTATACACCTGCTAGGATGTGATTGGCCGAGCACGCATCTTCTTGGGACCCTGTATTGGGAGGCTTTACAACTCAGGCTTGGCAGAAAACTTGTGGAGGAGGAATGATGCAAATTCTCGCCATTTCCGGGAGCCTTCGCGTCGCTTCCCGACTCTCCTCAAAGCCGCTGCCGCCTTGGTGCCAGAGGATGTTACGCTCAATCTTTATGATGGGCTCGGCGATCTCCCTCCCTTCAATCCCGACGTTGACAAGGATCCTCCCCACGCTGCCGTGGCCGACTTCCGCTCTCAACTGCGTCAGTCGGCCGGAGTAATTTTCTCTACCCCGGAATATGCTCATGGCGTTCCAGGAGTTCTAAAGAACGCGCTCGACTGGGTCGTTGCTAGTGGCGAGCTCTATAACAAGCCTGTTGCGCTATTCAGTGCCTCGCCGCGTGCGGGCTATGCCCGGGCATCCCTTGTTGAAACCCTTACTGTGATGTCAGCGAGAGTCGTTCCCGAGGCTTGCGTCGTAGTGTCGCTTTCTCGCAAGAATCTGCAAGAGTCGGATTTCGTCGCGATGTCAGATCCTTCTCCTTCCGTTCGTTCCGCCCTCGCCGCATTTGCGCGCGCAACGGCGCAAATATGAAAATGCTTTTCTTGCACCGCTCGCAGGAGCTAACAATTCTTGGCCGAATGGCCATCTTTTTTCTCTTTTTTGCTGCGACGGCTCGCTCGCAAACCTCGCAAACCAACGATTACGACTTTAACGATTCTCACTGCCATTTGACCAACAACATCCAGGAAGGTCCCAGCGTTCACGATTTCTTGAACATGATGGGAAGCACAGTCGGGCGCGCGACGTTATTCGGCGTACCACTGCAGCAACAGTGGCTGTATGGAGTCGACGGCGACCGCGCTCCGACGTACTACCTGCACTCGGACGCGCCTTTGTACTATTACTCATTTACGGACGCATGGATCGCCATGGCGTACAAATCCCTGCCTAAGGCCCAGCGGGACCGCTTCGATCCCATGATCACCGGTTTCAATCCCGTGGACATGTATGCAGCGGATCACATCCGCAGGGTGCTCAAGACCTTTCCCGGAGTGTTCTCGGGCATCGGCGAGTTCACGATTCACAAGGAATTTGTCTCGGCAAAAATTCCAGGCGAAGTGGCAAGCCTTCAGAACCCTGCGCTCGATCGCATACTCGATTTAGCCGCGGAAGTCGGTCTGGTGGTCATACTGCACAACGATATCGACGTACCTATCGCAAAGGACGTTGCGAAGGACGAACCTCAGCCTGCCTACCTCAACCAAATAAGAGCACTCTTCAGGAGGCATCCCAATACGACGATCATTTGGGCCCACATGGGATTAGGACGTTTAGTCGCACCCCCGAAGGAGCACCTCGCACAGATCGAAGCCATCTTGTGCGATCCTGATTTTCACCACGTTTACGTGGATATCTCGTGGGACGAAGTCGCGAAATATTTTGTCGACAGCTCGGAAGCGACAAAGACACTGGCCGATCTCATGCAACGTTATCCCGATCGTTTTCTTTTTGGCACGGATGCGGCCGCGCCGGCGAATCAGTCCAAGTATCTGAAGGTATTCCATCAATACGAGCCTTTGTGGGAGTCACTCGACGCAGAAACCTCCCGCAAAGTCCGGTTGCAGAACTACGAACGGATTTTCGATGAAGCCCGTCGCAGGGTCCGGAGTTGGGAACGCGTTCACGTGCCAGGGGTCAGTTCAAATTGAATCGTTGGCAATCAACCTCGGAGGGAACCCGATGAAATCTTAAGTTTCTTTGTACTTTCGCTATCGGTATTCGCTTTTAGCGTCAGGGCTGTAGGCGATGACAAATCTTCCGCGGTAGAAAGTATCTTTAGTTGTGGCGAATGGCGGCAAAAAGCGAATAAACGGTGAATGAAAAACTGAGGAAGTGCACTAGCTTTCCTTGCTTTAGCTTAGCTCCGGCGAATTCTGATTAAATTACTCTGCTAACCGATGGGTTTGAAGCGCATCGGCGGACGATAGGATAATTTGCTCGCCGTTCAAACTACGGACCGAGCGGCGCCGGTGGCTTTTCGGTGTCACTTCTGGGAAACTTGGATTGTCAATTTCAGGCGAATGTGGCCTTACACGGCGAGCCAAATTTCTCTGATCTTATTGAAATGACGTGGCTTTGCAAGCTAGGGCGATGCGGGCAGATTGCGCTAGATGGTTTAAAAGGCCGCTGCTCTACCACTGAGCTACGCCCCTGTGGTGCGAATTCTCAAGCATAGCATGGGCAAGTTTCTCCGTAGCGTAGCGAGCCAACCGATTTTTTGCTTTGGGATTTTTTGTCTTTTGTCTTTGCCTTTTTTCCGTTCTTCTTCAGGGTTGTTGTAAGTTCGTAACGCCTTCCTGGTAAACGTCAGGAAAACGCTTCCGCGGCGACGCGCTCACGGGGGCGTTTACGTTTCCATTCGTAATCTTTCCGGAGCAGTGCTTTGTGCTTTTTAACTTGCGATTCAATTTCATGAAACGCCTTTTTACAACAAGCGCCCAGATGTTCACTGGAAGCGGTCGCGTGAAGTGTTCCGGTCGGCAGAACCAGATTCAATGCTAGAGAGTGTTCATCACTGCGCGGAAGTTTTGCGAACACGGCGTGCAGCTGTACCAGATCGGGCTGGTAGGTTTTCAAGAGTACGTTTAGTTTTTTGACCGCGTGTTCCATCTCCTTATCGACGGATTTATGGTTCTCGAGATCCTTGAAACTGACTGAGAGTTTCATATGCGCACCTATATTGTGATTGGCGGGTTGGCCCTTCGGCTGTTGCCTCCGGGTAAACGGGTGGGACGCGGGTTGGTTGCGAATGCCGCATCGGTGGCAGCATAACAAGCGGGGGCGTTGGCGGCAATTCCGATTATAAATATTGTGCATCGCTTTTTGCTGCGCTCACTGGACAAAATCGCACAAGATTGTTGCCGCGCAAAGAGCCCTCCTGAGATCAGTTTCCGCGATTCCGCTCGTTGACAGAGTCGTGCGTCGGCACTTAGGCTGCGAGGGATGAGTGGAGCGGCAAAACATTCGGGCCGGATTCGCATCGGGCCGGCGGGGTGGAGTTATGCGGACTGGGCCGGTTTCGCTTATCCCTTGCGCAGGCCCAAGGGATTTCACGAAGCCACTTACTTGGCCGACTTTTTCGACACGATCGAGATCAACACCAGTTTTTACAATCCGATTCGACCAGAGCATGCCGCGGGATGGGTTGGGCGCGTGGCGGCGAACTGCAATTTCATGTTCACCGCGAAGATGTGGCAGCGGTTCACGCATGATCCGAATCCGAGTACGCCCAATCCCGATGCGGAAGATGAGAAATTAGTCGCGCGCGGGATTCGATGTTTTGCGCAACGCGGGCAAATTGGGCGCCCTGCTGCTGCAATTCCCTTTCTCGTTTCACCGGACCCGCGAGACCATGATTTATTTGCAGGCGGTGCTTGAGCGCTTTGCCGACTATCCGCTGGCGGTGGAAGTGCGGCACGCTACCTGGAACGTGCCGGAAGTCTTTGCGATGTTGCGCGAACGCGGAGTCGGATTCTGTAACATTGATCAGCCGGTGATTGGACAATCGCTTCAGCCATCGGCCGCAAGCGACAGCTGCGGTGGGCTATGTGCGGCTGCATGGGCGGCGCTACGACTCCTGGTTCAGTGATGATGAAACGATACCCGGATACGAGCGGTACAATTATTTGTACTCGGAGGAGGAGCTGCGGCCGTGGGCGGACCGCGTCGGAAAAGTGGCGGAGACGGCGCGTAATATTTATGTGATTACGAATAATCATTACCAAGGCAAAGGCGTGGTCAACGCGCTGCAGCTAATCAGCATGCTGAAGGGATCGAAAGTGAAAGTGCCGGAACCGCTGCGAGCTAAGTATCCGGAACTGGAAAAGATTGCCAGCGAAGCGCCGCAGGGCCGACCCTTTTTTGAGTTTGAACAGAGCGAAACACGAGACAGATACAGGACGGGAGAAAAAAACGTGACTGCAGTCGCCGGAGTGGATCTTGGAGGAACCGCCGTCAACTACACGCTGGTGGACGAGCAGGGGAAATTCCTGGTTGAAGATTTGTGCGAGCATCCGTCGCTGGCCAAACAAGGGCCGGAGATTTGTTTGGGGCAGATTGCGGATGGTTTGAAAGTCGCAGCTAATCGGGCGGGCATCGCGCTGGTGGATGTGGTGGCGGTTGGACTGGACACTCCCGGTCCGGCAAGCTCGGCGGGATTGTTGAGCGCGCGTGGATCGACAAACTTTGTGCATGCGAACTGGGCTGGATTTGATATCCGCGAAGGGCTGGCGCACAAGCTGGGTAAGCCCGTTTCGTACTTGAATGATGCGAACGCGGCGGCGCTTTGGGGGCACTACGCAATTTTTGGCCGAACAGTAAAGAGACTTCTGTTTCGATCATCATTGGGACGGGAAACGGCGGCGGAATTATTCTCGATGGAAATGTGGTGAAGGGGAAAAACGGATTTGGCGGAGAGCTGGGGCATGTGTTGATTCCCTATCAGAGCATCGCAGGATACCGAAGGCATCAATCCGAGATGCAATTGTGGACGAATGGGGGATCTGGAGTCGCTGTGTTCCTTGACGGCGATCGAGAGAAATCTCTTGCCGTATTTTTTGCCGCGCTACCCCGGGACATGAATTGGCGAAGCTGGACTCGCACCAGGCGGCAAAAATGGTGCGCGGCCTTGCGGACGAGGGCGATGCTCTGTGCAAAGAGATTTTCCGAGTGCAGGCGCACGCTTTGGGATTGTTTTTTGATGAGATGGTGAACACGTTCGATCCCGATGCGTTGATTGTTGGCGGTGGAGCACTGGAAGCGAGCGAAGGATTTCAAAAGTGGTTTATGAGCGAGATTCGATTGGGAATGCCAAACCAGCGGGAGGAACAGGCGGGCATTCCGATTTATGTGATCCCCAATGGCGATACGGCGGGTGCGCGAGGAGCGGCGATTGAGGCGTTGAATTTGGCGAAGCAGAGCGGGTTGATGTGATCCAGAGAAAGCATCCGGCGATGGTTCCAAAGGTGCGCAACGCGAAAACTGAGAAGGAAGAGAGCCGCCAGAGCCGCAGAGATGCACCTGGAGATAGGAACTATAGTTCCTATTTGGTGGCGGGAGGGCGTACCCGAAGTTCTTTTTTGTTTTTGGAGACCGGGCCGCTGCACGAGGAGTCGAAATCCGAGACAGACTCTGCAACGCGCGATTGGGTGCTAGCCGAGCTTCAAGGCGACCGCGTATCCCGTTAGCAAGCCATGAAAGAAGGCACGCCGGACTTTTTGGTTTGAGTCTTGGTAGTGGCGCGTGGCATCGTCAAGGGCACGCAGGAGTTTTTCACGGCGAGCCTGATTCGATCCTTTTCCGCCCACAAGCTTTTCGACGAGAGCGCGTACTGCTTCATCATCGGCAATGGTGAATTGATGCGAATGACGGGCCATGTTCGGATCTCCATTCGTGTTTGAAACGGCTGAATCGGGTCAGGCGAAACCATGGGCTTTGGCAAACTCGAGTTGCCACAGAACAGAATAACTCGAATGCAGCTGATGGTAACCGGATTTCGCTGAAGAAAGCGCGGCACCAGAGCGAAGCGTCGCGCCTACTGCGCTTGCGACGTTCATCTAATAACCGACTTTCCGGCGCGCTATCCTACTTTGTTCATCAAGGCTCGTGAGTAGGGCACCGACCTGACCACTGATATCGATTACCCCGGCGGTATTACAAAGATCGTCCTCCAATATGTGGGCGTTCACGTGTTTCCTATACTTTGGTCGCGAGTAGGCGATATCAAACGGAAACTACGCAAGCTTTGTAAAATGAAAAATCTTCACGGAAGAGGACTCCAGCCAGACAGTCGAATTGACGCGCTTCGCAATCACGAATCGCGCTGAGCATGCGCCACGGATTGTTCGCAGTAACGCGCCGACCCTTAATTTCATATCGCTTCCCCAATGTGTCAGTTGCGTCGTAGCCTTTATTTGATTTGCTTGCTGGAGTGAGGCCGAGCTTTGATCACCAGAAGCTCAGCGACATCAGTAACAGGGTTGCTGGTACTCGTACATGAGTTGGCGGAAGTTGGGAGTTCGAAGTTCTCCAATTTTGTTGGGTTTTCTGAGCGAGTTCGGCGAGGGCACGCACGGTGCGTTCGTCGGAACGAACGGGGGCTGGGTCCCGGGGCCTCCTAGAACGCGAATGCCCAACACAATTGCGACAACAATGGCGTTGGCTGCAACGACGGCGCCGCGGGCGTCTCTGCTGATGGCTTGACGCTCGTGGATGCGGAGGTTGACGCGAGTAATGGGATCGAATCCGCTTTGCGGAGCGAACCAAAGTAGTACCAGAAAACGCCACCGGAGATAAGGAGAACAGTGGCGACTTTGGCGGCGAATCTGGCGGTTAATTCGCCGCGAAGGAAATAGGTTAGAAACGCGATGAGGTCACCGATCACGATGCCGGCTGCGATGAGAAGAGCGATAAATCTCATTCATTTTGCGACGGCTGAAGAGTCGGGTGGTCGAGCCCGAAGCTGCGGCGGTAGGCGCTGGGGGAGACTCCGGTGTGGCGATGAAAGAGTTGACGGAAAAAAGGTGCGTCCTGGTAGCCGACGGCGTCGCCAATTTCCTGCATGGAATGATGATCGCTTTCCAGCAGTCGCTTGGCGGCGGCTACGCGAAGCTTTTGTACGTAGATCAGCGGGCTGTCTCCGGTGGCTCGCTTAAAGCGGCGAACGAAATTGCGCAGGCTCATGCCGACGTGGCGTGCCAATCCTTCCAGCGGAACATTTTGATGAAAATTCTGGTGCAGCCACTCCTGCGCGTTGGAAATGGTGGGGTCGGAATGCTCAGTTCTTAGCGGAACGATGGCGAAACCGGCCTGCCAGGCGCGCGGGGTTTCGATGAGCAGGGCCTTGGCGGTCTGCACGGCGATGTCGCGGCCGCAGAAACGTGCCACCAAATACAAGCTGAGATCCAGCGATGCGTTCACACCACCGCCGCAGTAGAAGCCGCTATCCTCGGTAAGCATCAACTCAGGCATCCAGCAGACTTTGGGATATTTCTGACGGAGCTCCGCGGCGATGCCCCAATGGGTGGTAGCGCGTTTTCCATTGAGCAATCCGGTGGCTGCGACCAAGCCCACACCAGAGCAGACACTGGCGACGGCGACGCCTCGTTTGTGCCAGCGGCGCAGCCAGGGGACGACGGCGGCGTTGCGCTCAATTACGTCGTGCAGGCTGACGCCGGTGGATGGGATAAAGATTATTTCCGTCTTGCGGATGGCGGAAAGCGCGGCGGACGGGCGGATATGGATCGGTCCATCGCAGCGGACCGCGCGCCCATCGATTGAGGCAGTGGTTACGCGAAAACAAGGAGCCGGCTTTTCGCCGGCGAAGATGTTCCAGAGCGAGCCGGCGTGGCCAAACACCTCCATGGGACCGATGGCAGTGGAGGAGAAGGTAGCGTCGAGAAGGAGAACGGTGACGTCGATCATCGAATGCCTCGCTCGGTGACGACCACCTGACCGAGTGGCCGAAGTACCTACCTAGGATGGCATATCTGCCACCTTGAAGGAAGGCCCTTTCGCGGCTATTTTTAGACCATCGAAATCCGATGTGAAGTCAGGGAGGATACGGTGAAAAAATATATGATCGAGCGAGAAATACCGAAAGTCGGCGGCCTCAACGCAGAACAACTGAGGGCGGCGGCGGCCAAATCCAACCACGCATTACGAGCGATTGGACCCGACCTGCAATGGCTGGAGTCGTTTGTAGCCGCAGACAAGACGTTCTGCGTATATCTGGCGAAGGACGAAGATGTCATCCGCAAACATGCGGAGCTCAGCGGATTCCCTGCTTCGAAGATCACGGAAATTGGGAAGATGATCGATACGACTACCGGTGGGAATTCGTAGCCGACGACGCGAGCGCGCGAGGGCGCAACAGTGAGCGCTAGCGCGGAAATATTCGCGATCGCCGGGTATAATCGCGGGCATGTTTACAGGTCACCGGGCGTTGTTACGGGTCTCTTACGTCGTTTTCTACTGCATACTTTTTACTTCCCTTTCCAATTGCACCGTCGAGATTGCTGCAGCGCAGTCGGCTGGGACTCAGGATGCCGGCGCGCAAGCGAATACGGCGCAGGCGACCGCTGCACAGGCGAGCGGAGGCGAGACGCTGTCGGGGACGGAAGTCTCGAGTCTGCCGTTGAATACGCGGGACTTCAGCAAATTGCTGCTGCTGGCTGCGGGGACGATGACAGACACGAATGGAGCGGCAAATTTTACTCAACAATTTGCGGTGAATGGGCAGCGCGGAACGGCGACGGTGTTTGCGATGGATGGCGCGGACACCACGGATCCGGAATTGGGCGGGGCGACGTTTTCGAATTTTAATGTGGACGCGATTCAGGAGGTGCGATCGAGTTCGGGCGTGATGCCGGCAGACATTGGACACGGCGCGGCGGGTTTTACCAATGTGCTGACGAAGTCGGGGACCGACGCGATTCACGGAAGCGCGTTTGAATTTGTGCGGAACGCAGCCTTTGACGCGCGGAATTTTTTCGATCATAACAGCGGGCTAGACAAGCGCAGGATTCCACCCTTTACGCGGAACGAATTTGGCGTTACCAATGGCGGACCGCTGGTAATTCCTGGAATTTACCACGGGCGCGGGAAGACTTTTTATTTTGTGGAGTATCAGGGATTTCGCCAAGTGCTGGGCACGACGCAAGTGCTGGCGGTCCCGACGGCGGCAGAGCGCGCGGGAATTGACACCACGACGTTTCCGGGCGACACGCTGACGGTGCCAGTGAATCCGGAAATTGCGCCATTTTTGGCACGGTACCCACTGCCAAATTTGCCTACCGGAGCGTTCGGCGCGCGAACGTTTGCGACTTCATCGAAAGTGGCGACCAATACGAATCAATGATTCGAATCGACCATCACATTTCCGATAGAACTGTTTTGATGGGGCGATTCAGCCTGAATCAAGTGGATGGACCAACCACGAATCCGGATCAGACAGCGATTGACCCCAGTTTCGGGGTGAAGTTCTTTGATCATCAGCGCAATGCGACCGTGCGGCTTGCGCATACGTTCTCACCGCGGTTGAGTTCTACGAGTTCGTTTGGCTATATCCGCAGCACGCCGTTTTTCCCAGCCACAGATCACACGCAGCCATCGCTGGCTTTCAACGACGGACTTTACGCGAATTTTAATAACCCAGACGGATCGATTTTCGGATCGTTCGGAAACTTGTATCAAATGCAGCAGGACATGACTTATTTGCGTGGGTCACATAGCTTCAAATGGGGGGTGGAGATTCGGCTAAACAAGGATGCGACGATTTTTGGCACAAACCCGAATGGGCTTTACGCGTTTGGCGGAGGGACAGCATACTCGCCGGTGCCTATTCCATCGTTGAGCGGGTTGCACGACATTTTGCCCGGCGATCCGCTGCCGGATGCGTTGACGGGACTGCTGACGGCGTCGCCGTTTGAGTACACCGTGACGGCAGTGGCAAACGCAACGCCGCAAGGAGATAAGTTCGATGAAGCCTCGGTGCGGCGCGAGGCATACAATTTTTATTTTTGGGACGGTTGGAAAGTGAATGCGCGGCTGAGTGTGAACTATGGATTGCGCTACGAATTGAACAGCCGAATCAAAGAGTCCAAACAGCGGACTTCGGCTGCGATACCGGTGGATGCAAATGGAAATGAGACGTCGTTTCTGGCGCCGGGAGCGCAGCAAATATTTTTGTACAACCCGCAGCCGATTTATCCGTTGGACAAGAACGGGTGGGGTCCAAGAGTTTCGGCGGATTATGCGCTGACGAAGCACACAATGTTGCATGTCGGAGGAGCGATTACGACGCTGCTGCCAAATTTGTGGCTGGAGAACTTTGTAACCGGAGGATTTCCGTTGACGTTTCAACCTGTGGTGACCGCGCTTCCGGGAATACCCGTGGCGTTCAGCGGATCAGCGGTTCCCACACCGCTTCCTGATCCATACACGACGCAGGGGCTGCTGCTTTTCCCAGGCGGGGATAGTTCGAAGGT
This sequence comes from uncultured Acidobacteriota bacterium, assembly GCA_963743735.1. Lineage (GTDB taxonomy): Bacteria > Acidobacteriota > Terriglobia > Acidiferrales > UBA7541 > Acidiferrum. The sequence goes on along the minus strand of CAVURF010000021.1, from coordinate 14,540 downwards.
TCCCGCGAATACGCAGATTGATTTGCAACGGTACCAGAATGACTTGGCGGCGATTACGCCCGGACACGAAGTACAGCTGTTCGCTCCAGGAACGATTTCGAGAGAGTTCAGGAACGGATATATAGCGACGTATACGGCGGGATTCGATCAGGATTTGGGGAAGGCCAAGCTAAGTGTGGCGTATGTCGGAACAGCAGGAATTTATTTGCCAAGCGTGTTGTCGCCAAACGGATACGCCGGAGCCTCACCGCAGTTCGCTCCGTTCACCCAATTTGACGGTGCCGGACACGCGACCGGTGGATTCGGGCCGGAATCCGTGATCAACAATGGTTCACATTCGACTTACCATGCGCTGCAAACCAGCGTGACGCAGAGCCAGTCCAAGATTGGTTTAAGTTTTCAAGCGAGCTATACATTTTCGAAGTCGTTAGACGATACCAGCGCAATTATTGGAGGACCGCCGGTAAACAACGGCACAATTTTGCAAGCGCCGCCGCAGAATCCCCTGGACCTGGGCGCGGACCGCGGGCCGTCTACATTCGACGTGACGCACGTATTTACAGTGAGTGCGATACAGTCGGTGCCGCTAGAGAAAGTTAAATTCCTGCAGAGAGTGAACAGGAAATTGACTGCTGGATGGCAGGTTCTGAATATCACGACACTGACTAGCGGGTCACCGTTCACTGTTTTTTCTGGGGTACAGCAGACCGGAGTGGGCTTGGGCGGGGCGGACCGACCGGATCAGGCTGCCAAACCGACTTTTTCGACAAGCCGAACAATACGCGAAGATTATTTTGGGCGCGGCACTGATAACGGTTCATTCTTTTCAATTCCGGTCGGTGTGCCCGACGGCACGGGACCGAATTTTGGGCGATTCGGCACGCTGGGGCGTGATGCATTTCGTGGACCGGGTTACAAAAACTTCGATCTCAGCCTAATCAAGGACACGCCTTTTGGGCATCGCGGAACAAATGAGCTGGCAATCGTACAGTTCCGCGCGGAATTTTTTAACATATTCAACGTGGTGAACTTTGGGCTGCCGTCAAATGTGGCGCTTGGAAGCGGGTTCGGCATCATCAATAAGACAACGGGGACCTCGCGGCAAATCCAGTTTTCTTTAAAGCTGATCTACTGAAAATCTGAATTTTGCAGTGACTGGAGAAGAAAAATGAGGACACAAGGCGCGATAACGAAAGCGGCCGCGATGATTGCGGCGTGCCTGACTTTAGCTTCATTGAGTTTTACGAGTAGTGAAGCTAAAGCGCGGCAAACCAACGAGAACGGCGCGAGCTCACGTGCGGAAATAGCGGCGTTCAACAAGAAATATATTGCGGCGCACTTGCGGATGGATAACGCGGCGGTGATGAGCATGTGGGCGGAAGATGGGATTAGCTTGCTGCCGGCCACGGACCCGATAATCGGGAAGGAAGCGATTGGGAAATTCATGGACGAAGTGATGGGGAGGGCGCCGGGATATCACATGCGGAGGATGGACGTGGATTTTCAAGGGATTGAAGTAAGCGGAAATTGGGCTTCGGAGTGGGCGGAGGAACATCAGGTAGTACAGCCTCCTCCGGGGAAGCGGGTGATTGATAGTTATGGAAAGTTGCTGCTGGTGCTGCATCGCGAGGCGGATGGCAATTGGCGGATCACGCGGGAGATGTGGAACCAAGGGATGAAACCTTGAGGACGGAAAATATTGTCGGGGCGGCGGAGATGATTGCAGTGGTAGCGTTCGCGTTTGCAGTGAGTCTGGCCGCGTGCGGCGCGACGGCACAGGAGCGGGCGACGTCCAGTGGAAAAACGGAATGGCCAGGGCGGGAGTGGGCGCGGAGTACGCCGGAAAAAGTTGGACTGGATGAAGGAACGCTGGCGGCGCTGGACGCGGATTTGAAGAGTGGGAAATATCCGCTGGTGGATAGCTTTGCGGTGTTTCGCTGCGGGAAGGAAGTGTTTGCCCGGAAGTATGCACACGACTACGCGCAGATCTACGGGAAAGAGGCGAAAACGCGTGGGCCGCTGAACGCGCGGCTGACCGGTCCGTATAACTATTTTGATCCAGCGTGGCACCCGTATTATCACGGGACGGATCTGCACAGCATGCAATCGGTAAGCAAGACCGTGAGCTCGGTGATTATCGGGATTGCGATGCTGCGGGGAGATTTTAAGTCGGGGCTGGATACGCCGGTGCTGAAATATTTTGACGTGGCGCGGGTAAAGAATGTGGATGAGCGAAAGCGGCGAATGACGCTGCGGCACGTACTGACGATGACGGCGGGACTGGCTTGGACCGAGGATGTCCCGTATGACGATCCGCGAAGCGATTCGAGCTTGATGGAAGCGACGGATGATTGGGTACAGTACGTGATTGATAAGCCGATGGCGGCGGAGCCGGGAAAAGTTTTTGATTACAGCAGCGGCGTATCGGAATTGCTGGCGCATATTTTTTTGAAGGAGACAGGCCAGGACATTGATTCGTATGGCGAGAAATATTTATTTCAACCGTTGAAGATTGAACATTTCTGGAAGAAAACCCCACTGGGAGTCGTGGATACGGAGGGCGGACTGTATCTGCGTGGAGAAGATTTGGCGAAGATTGGCTATTTGTATTTGCACGGTGGTCGGTGGGATGGGAAGCAGATGGTATCGAAAGAATGGGTTGCGGAATCGGTGGCGCCATTTGTTCACGCGGAAGAAGACTACAAATATGGATATAAATGGTGGCTGCTGCCGAGAAAAGATTCGCAGCAATTTGTGTGGATGGCGCGGGGATTTGGCGGGCAGAACTTGATGGTGTTCCCGGAGGAAGGGCTGATCGTTACGTTCACGGCGTGGGACATTTTGGGAACGACAGATCCAGAGCATGAGTTTGTTACGCGCGTGCTTGCGGCAGTGCGGGCGAAGAGCTGCGGCGCGCAGGCGCCTTGACGGAGTTGAGGCGGCGGCATAAGTTTTGGCAAACATAGCCGGAAGATGATTGCTAGGCGTTGAATAGATTGGTGTTCAGAAAATCGTTGCGGAACTTGCCTTGTGGGTCAAACCTCTTCGCCAACTGAATAAAGTCCGGCAACTTCTCATAGAGAGACTTGAGTCGGGCAGGAGTGATCGTAAATAGCTTTCCCCAATGCGGGCGTGCGTTAAACGGGGCCAACTCTCTTTCGATGACCGGCAAGAGCGCGCTGACCGCGGGCCAATCCGGCTTCCAAGTGAAATGGATTGTTACGCAGGACTGATGGCGACACGGGCTCATCCAAAGTTGGTCCGCCGCGATCGCGCGAATTTCACTAATCATCAAGTGCGGAGAGACCTGATCGCGCAGGCGTTCGACGGCGAGAATCGCGTCGACTGCGTGCTGGCGCGGAACGAAATACTCGGACTGAAGCTCCTTGCCTGCGCTGGGAGTGAAACCCATGCGGAAGTGAGGCAGGCGATCGTACCAGGGACCTGGCACACCCATCTGTTCGGTACAGTTTTCGGCAGAAAGCTCGGCGATGGGGTGAAGGTTTCTGGTTGCGAGTTTGGCGCCGAAAAATTCCGGCTCGGGACCGAACCCCGGCTCACTCTCGACGCGATTTTTCAGCCAGACTTCGTTGATGCGCTGCTTCTGCCAGTCGGTGAAGAGGCTGACGCTGTAGGCGCTGGCTTGGATGGCGTCGAAATCATCCAGCATCTGACGCAGCGGAAGATTTTCATAGACGTACTGCCGCATGAGGAAGGTCGGCTGGAGATCAAGAGTCGTTTTTGTGATGACGCCGAGAGCGCCGAGTCCGACAACAGCTCCGAGAAAAGTGTCACCGTCTTTTTGCCGAGAAAGATTCACGACGTCGCCTGACGCGGTTACGAATTCGAGAGCTGATACGGCGGTGGAGAGATTGCCGTTCTTTTCGCCGGAACCGTGGGTTGCGGTGCTGCCTGCGCCGGCAACAGAAATATGCGGCAGCGACGCCAGATTGTGCAGAGCGAAGCCTTTTTCGTGCAGGTAGGGAGATAGTTTTCCGTACGTGATGCCAGCAGCGACGGTAACCGTGCGCGCGTCCGGATCCAAGGAGATCACATCGTCCATGGACTTCAACGACAGGAAATAGTCCTTGCTGTCGGCGATTTTGTTAAAGCAGTGACCGGAACCCAAGACTTTGAACTTCGCGTGATTCTTTACAAAATCCTTTACGAGCCCTGGCGACGTTGCGGCGTACAGATTTTCGGTGCTGTACTCGACGTTGCCTGCCCAGTTCTTAAGTTTGACGCCTGAGGCCCAGGCGAGGAGCGGCGAAATGGCTGGGCCGGCGGTAAGAGCGGAAAGGGATTTGAGGAATGTGCGTTTGTCCATGGTGATTTCCGCGAGCGAGAGAGCGGCTGTTGCCCGCGAACCGCGAAGATGATACATCCTTCCGGCATGGGGCGACACGGGAATTGAAACCGTGTAAATCCGCGAACGGAGATATGCGGTCATGAGAAAAGTTGTGCTGGGAGTTGGTATCAGCCTTGATGGATATATTGCGCGGCCGGATGGGTCCGTGGATTTTCTGTTCATGCCGAAGGATTATTCGATGGCGGCATTTTTCAAGCGGATCGATACGGCGGTGATGGGTCGAAAGACCTATGAAGTAGCGATAAAGTTGGGTGGCGGAGGCATGGGCAGCCCTGGAATGAAGAGTTATGTTTTTTCGCGGTCGTTGGAGGCGGAGGAGCGCGGTGGAGTGATGATTATTTCGGAAACACCGAAGCAATTTGTGGAAGAACTGCACAAAAAGAAGGGCAAGGATATCTGGTTGATGGGCGGCGGCGAATTAGCGCGGGAGTTTTTCAAAGAAGATTTGGTAGATGAGCTGTATTTAGGCGTGGTGCCAGTGCTGCTTGGGCAAGGGATTGCGGCGTTTCCGTGCGGATTCCCGCAGCGGGAATTTGCGTTGCAAGAGAACAAGACGTATTCGCAGGGATTGATTGGGTTGCAGTACGAGCGGGTGCGAACGAAGAAAAAAGCAAAAAATTGATAATGCGAGCGCGCCGGATGCAACCTCTCGGACGTTTACCCAGCACGTTGAACAGGTAGTCCTCAGGTATTAGAACGGCTGTCCTTAATCTGCCCGGCTGTACAGCTTGCAACTCCGCTCCCGCAGAGTAGCCTGCAAGCGTCAAAACATCCCTAATCTTAGGCAATTTTTGGAGAATTCATGCATAAGTACACGGTTTTACCAGCGATTTTGGCGTTTGGAGCGATGCCATTTGTTGCGACGGCCCAGACGCCCGCTACGGCGACATCGGCACAGGAGCCTGCGACGGTGACCGAAGTGGTGGATAAGATTGTGGCGCAGGAACAGGCAGAAATGAACACGATCCGCCGGTATTCGCCATTGGTGGAGACATATATCCAGACGGTGCGGCCAGACAAAGCGCTAGGCTCGGTGCCGGATGGAGACAGATATTTTCTGGGACGCGCGTCGCTGGACAAAGGTGTGCAGTTGGAGCCACTGATAAAGGGCGATGGGCTAACCGGGAGCGATGCGCGCAACGTTAAGCAGAAATTTCTGGCCAGTCTTGAAAACATGTTTTCCGCGGCGTTTCTGCCGCGCGGTTTTTTGCAGATGATTTATCTGGACGAACAGGGCTTCGACCGGCAGCACTATAAGTTTGCGTATGCGGGACGAGAATTTCTGGGTGACGTGCGCTGCCTGATTTTTGACGTTGATCCCTTGCCGAACACGGGCAAAGGTCGATTTTCCGGACGAATCTGGGTGGAAGATCAGGATTATTTCATCGTGCGATTCAACGGATCGTACGGCGGATCGTCAAGGAGCAGCTTCTATTTCAATTTCGACAGCTGGCGGGAAAATTCCGCGAAGAATGAGTGGCTGCCAGCCTATATCTACAGCGAAGAAGGCAACGTGGAGTACGGCGTGGCGAAACATTCGGCGTTCCGCCCGTTTAAATCGCAGACCCGCCTGTGGGGCTACGATTTGAATCGCGAGCAGGAGGAACAGACGCTGAGCAGCGTGCAGGTGGAAGGGCCAAAAGTAAAAGACCAGACGGAAGTCAGGGAATGGATATTCGCCGCTGCAGGCCAAGCGAGCGTGGGGCCGGCTGGCGGAAGACAACGTTGCGGCAAGGATGCAGCGCATGGGATTGATGGCGCCCTATGGCGAGGTGGACAAAGTCCTGGAGACGGTGGTCAACAATCTGGAAGTAACGAACGATCTGGAAATCCAGCCGGAAGTGCGCTGCCGCGTGCTGATGACGTCAACGCTGGAGTCATTCACCATGGGACACACAATCGTGCTAAGCCGGGGATTGATCGACGTGCTGCCAGACGAAACGAGCCTGGCGGCGGTGCTGGCACACGAACTGGGACACGTGTTGTTGGGACATCGCATGGACACGGAATTTGCGTTTTTCAATCGCGTGCGATTCGACGAGAAGGAGACCTTTCACCACTTCGGGTTTGCACGCAACTCTGAGGAAGAAGCAGCAGCAAACCAGAAAGGCATCGAACTGTTGAAGAAGTCCCCTTATCAAGACACGTCCGGAACGGCGCAGGCATTTTTTGTAGGCACTGCAAAAACGCGAGAAGGAAGTGCCGAATCTGATCAGCCCACACCTGGGAGATCGCGTTCCGAAGCATTGGACGAGCGCAGCGGAAACGAATCCCAGCAAACGGCGAAGACGGCGAACGCTATCGTAGCACTGCCGCTGGGCGCGCGGATCAAGGTTGAGCCGTGGGACGACCGGCTGGTAATGCTGAAGGCGCAACCAGAGGGCGCGGTCGCGGAATATGAAAAGATGCCGTTCGAAGTGGCACCGTTCCTGGTTTATCTGAGCAGACCGAGTAACAACACACTGTTGAAGGATTCGGGCGCAGTGGCAACAAAAACGGAGAACGATCCAGCGCCGACCATCGGAAAGCCGTGAGCGCTGGGCCATGTGGCGGAATTGCAAGTGTGAAGAGCTGAGCGAAACCTGAGGCAGGCAGCTCGCCGCCACACGAGAGAAAATCGCGGGTGAAAATTAGCGGCGCTTCAGCTTACGGGCAACGCGCTTGACGGATCTTCTTGCCGAGGCGACAGCCTTTTTCGCCGACCTGCGTGACTTTCTTGGCTTTCTTTTGCGATTTCTTGATGGCACGACGAGCCTTGGAACGCACTTTGGTCGCGACGCGGACGAGCTGATCCTTTTCTTCGCCGAGCGAGTTAGCAGTGCGCTTGGCCCCAGCGACTACTTTGCCTGCGGCGGAGCCGAGAGTTTCACTGACGGTTACGAGCACTTCTTCATCGGCGGATGCGGTCATAGAATCTCCATTCGAACCAGTCCAAGGGTTGAGAGCGCAAGAATCATACGCTGCAAAGCGGCGAAGAACATAGGTAAAAACCCCTACCGGCCGTGGCTTGCGCGGCAGGGGTTTTTGGCTTGGCTACTGCACTGCCAGGGACGAAATTCGGTCGTTCCAGGTGTGGCCGCTTTTGTGCCTGACGTGCCAATCGCGAAGATCTAGGAATGTCGCGGCTCGAACGGCGCTAGCTCCACTGAAGTTGCGGTCGTCGTAAACAAAAACGCGAGCGTCGCCGAAAACCCGAATTGAGGAGAGTCCTGTCCCCGTAATCTCCAAGCGACTCGTGGCGCTCGCCGCGGCGCATGCAGAAAAACGAGCCACTGAATCCGGTCTCTTCGTAAAAACAAGCGCCGCCGCGCTCCCACCGGCCGCCATGCCAGTCGCCACGAGGCGGCCAAGTTGCTCCGGGTTCTGGTTCCCACCAGCCGCCACCGGGTCCCGGGCTATAAGGTCCACGACGCCCGATAATGAAGACGGCGCGGCAGCCCTGTTCAACCCAAAGACCGCTGCGATCCACTCCCCAGGTCCGACTCTCTATGCAGGGAGAACCGCTGATTTGGCGCTGAAGACTGACCTCGTCGGGACGGTAGCTTCCGCAATATTTGCGATTGTTGTTGTTGGCTTCACAAGTGATGCTCTGCTGAGCGGAAGCATATTCGGGAATCACCAGGAAAACAAAAACCAGTCCGAGGAAGCGGAGATACATGGTGAGTTTCATCGAGTTGCTCCTGTGAGAGTTGGAGCCGACCAAGCTACGGACGCTGGGTGCCTGAAAGCTGGCGCGGTCATTGCGGAAAGCCTAGCACAGAGAACGAGAGATTGAGCGGTAGGACAAAAAAATCGGTCATTACCAAGGACCTGAACTTACACCATCCCTAGTGGGGGCCCCTATTGAGGGCAAGCGGCACCGCCGTCGATCCAGATTTTCATCTGGGCCACGGTGTCCGGACGGCTGAGCGGAGGGAGGGCACGGCCATCGCCTGGATTCCAGCCCCAGCCGACAAGTTCGTCGTCCGCAACATGTTGAAGAAGTTGCTGCAGAGAGCGTCCACCGGTTTGTTTTGGATCCTTGAGCTGGCGGCAGAGTTCGGCGGGTGAGCGACCGACGAAAACCATCTTGTGTTCCGGCGAAGGCAGGCTCCACTTCGGATTGCCCGGAGGCATGTGATCGCCGGCCAGGTTGGTGGTTTGGTGGCAGGTTTCGCAGCGCATGGCAGAGACGCCGTGGCCATCTTTGCCGCGCTTTACGTCTTGTATGTGAACGTGGCTGTCGTCGCCTTGTAGCGGCGCGTCGCCCGCGGGATGGCAGTTCTGGCAGCGCGGTGAGGTGAAAACTTTGTGAACCTCGAGAAAGGCTTTCGCAGAGGCAGTTGCGTCGGGTGAGCGGCGGGAGGGTGTGGCACGCAAATTGGCCATGGCGAAAACGATCAGCACGACCGCCAGGATTGCGAGTGTCACCATGCGGATCAGCGCGAGCTTTGCGCGCGCGTCGTGCAGCTTCATGACCTAACCTCGTTCGATTCGGCGAGATCCGCAGTTCGAATGGGCAGACTGCGAACGCGCTTGCCAGTGGCCGCGAAAATGGCATTGGCAAGAGCCGGCGCTACCGGCGGAACGCTGGGCTCGCCTACTCCGGTTGGGCTCGCATCGCTGGGAACGATGTGTACTTCGATGACGGGGGATTCGAACATACGCAACATCTGGTAATCGTGGAAATTTTTCTGTTGCACGCGGCCGTTTTCTAACGTTATTTCGGTTTTCAGCGCGGCGGTAAGACCGAAGACGATACCGCCTTCCATTTGCGCTTTGACGATGTCGGGATTGATGACGCGGCCGCAGTCAACCGCGCAGACTACGCGATGAACTTTTACGATGCCATCTTTTTCTACGCTGGCTTCGATGACTTGCGCTACGTAGGTTTCGAAAGAAAAATGAGTGGCGATGCCGCGCGCGACCCCCTTGGGGAGCGGTTTGCCCCAGTTAGCTTTTTCCGCGGCGAGATTTAACACGCCCAACATGCGCGGTTCTTTTGCGAGCAACTTGCGTCGCAAATCGTAGGGATCTTTTTTGCCGGCGTGGGCGACTTCGTCCAGAAATGCCTCGACGGAAAAACCGGTGTGTGAATGGCCGACGGAGCGCCACCATTGCACGGGAACGCCGATTGTCGGCGTGTGCAGATCGACTTGCACATTGGGAATGCCGTACAAAATGTCGGCGGCACCTTCCACGGAAGTGCCGTCCACGCCATTCTTGATCATCAAGGGAGCGAACGCCGTTCCGGCCATGATGGACTGGCCGACGATGGTGTGAGTCCAGGCGACAGGATTGCCTTCAGCGTCGAGGCCTGCGGCGAAGCGGTCGTGCCATTTGGGACGATACCAGCCGCCGGCGAGATCGTCTTCACGAGTCCAGACAACTTTCACAGGAGCTTTGGCCACTTTCGCGACGTGTACAGCTTCGACGATAAAATCCGAGGCGGGATTGGCTCGACGCCCGAAGCCGCCGCCGAGGAGCGTGGTGTTTACCTTCACTTTTTCGGGCGGCAATCCAGCGACTTTCGCAGCGGCGGCGCGATCCACTGTCTCAAACTGCGTGCCGGTCCAGAGTTCGCAACTGTCAGCCCGCAAATCCACGACGCAGTTGAGCGGCTCCATCATGGCGTGCGCAAGGTAGGGTACGTCGTATTCGGCGGTGATGGTTTTTGCGGCGTTCGAGAGAGCGCCTTGCGGATCGCCATTTTTCCTGGCCACGGTTCCGGGAGCCGCGGAGGTCTTGGAAAACTCTTCGGTCATTCTGGACGTAGAGAGCCCGGCGTTTTTGCCATGGTCCCAGGAGATTCTTAATTTGTCGCGGCCCAGCTTTGCGGCCCAGAAGCGGTCGGCAAGGACGGCGACACCTGAGGGAATTTGTTCGACGGCGCGAACCCCGGGAACTTTGCGAGCGTCAGCAGAGTCAACATTGGTGACCTTGCCATCGAACACCGGAGGCCGAGCGACGACGGCATAGACCATGCCAGGAATTTTGATGTCCAGCCCAAATTGCGCAGTGCCGTTGGTTTTAGAGGGCGTATCGAGGCGCCGAGTTGGTTTGCCGATGAGCGTAAATTTTTTGGGATCTTTCAGGGGAATATCCGCCGGCGGTTTAAGCTGCGACGCGGCTTGCGTCAACGAACCGTAGTTGGCCTTTTTCCCGGATTCGGCGTGAACTACAAACCCATCTTTTGCGTGGCAACTTTCCGGTGGAACGTTCCATTTGGTCGCGGCGGCCTCGATGAGCATCACGCGTGCCATTGCGCCCATTTTGCGGAAGCGTTCCCATTCGGAGGGTGTAGTGCTGCTGCCGCCGGTCATCTGCACGCCGTAGATCGTGTGGTTGTAGTTTGGGTCAACGGGAGCGGCTTCAACTTTTATTTTCGACCAGTCGGCTTCGAGTTCTTCGTTCAGGAGCATCGGCAGGCTGGTGTAAACACCCTGCCCCATTTCCGAGTGATTGACGATTACGGTGACGGTGTCGTCCGGGGCGATGCGCACGAACGCGTTGGGGGCGAAGGTTCCTGGAGGCGCGGCGGCAAGTTCGCGCGCGCCAGCGCCGAGTTCGGGAACGTACGCTGCGATGCACAGACCTCCGGTGACAACGGCGGAAGTTTTTAGAAATTCACGACGGCCGACATTTTTCTTTTTTTCAAGCAGAGTGGAAGTCATTGCGCCACCTTCTCGTGGGAATGCCCTCCCGCAGCGGAAATTTCCGCGGCACGATGAATGGCGCGCCGTATGCGCTGGTAAGTTCCGCAGCGACAGATGTTGCCGGACATCGCTTCATCAATGTCTTCGTCGGTAGGTTTCGGTTTGTCTTTCAGTAGGACGCTGGCGCTCATGATTTGTCCGGATTGGCAGTAGCCGCATTGCGGGACGTCAATTTCGATCCAGGCGCGCTGCACGGGATGCGAATTGTCGGAAGACAGACCTTCGATGGTGGTTACGTGCTTGCCCGCGACTCGGGAAAGCGGCGCCACGCAAGAGCGAATCGCGGCGCCATCAAGGTGCACGGTGCAGGCGCCGCAGAGTGCCATTCCACAGCCAAATTTTGTGCCGGTGAGGCCAAGGGAATCGCGAATCACCCACAAAAGTGGCGTGGATGAATCGTCATCAACGGAAACCGATTTTCCATTCAAGGTAAAGGAAGTCATAAAACGCCTCCAGGGAGTGGGTGTTGATGATCAGGCTGCGTGCCAGGCGGGGCGGTAGCACACCACCAATGATTTCTATTGGAGCGCGGCAACCGAGCGAAGGATACACCAAAAAATCAAAAACGATAGACGAAAATTCGGCGATATTCAGTCAGATGGAACGATCTTGAGATGGCTTGGGCCTGGCTACTTCTTGAAGAGATTCTCGAAGGCTTGGCGAGCGTCGGGCGGACGCCCGGGAACGGGCTCCGGAAGAGCGGCGGCAATTTGCGCGGGTTGTTGATAGGACGTGGGAGCGGTGTCCTTTTCAATGGTGGTGCGGAATTCGTAGAACTTGCAGTTATTCTTGCCGTCCTTGGGAGTGATGCGCTCGGGGATCGGCTGCGTGCATTCAAACTGCGCACCGGAATCGAAGAAGCGGCATTGCTTGCAGCAGTGAAGTTCGGCGTTGCACTTGGGGCAGGTACTCGAGGCGTCGAAGCCGGGAGCGAGAACGGCACCGCAGTTGGCGCAGCGTGCGCGGGTGACAGTGCCCACCATGCGCGGAGTGCGGGGGCCAAGATGATCGTTCTGTCCGCGGGGGCCGCCTTGCGGCGGTTTACGTTCGGGGCGGGACTTCTTTTCTTTGTCGCTATCGCGGTAGCCGCGATGGCTGTACTTACGATCCACGAATTCCTCCGTAACTTATGCTTAGCAGGTACATCTTTGGGAAACGAACTTGGAAGGTCCGCTTCACAGCAAAGCTATACATATAAAAATGGAAACGGGCGGTTTACTCACTAAACCCTTATGTGTCCAATATTGGCTGTATCCAATCGGATTGCTACACTTGGCGCGGCAAGCGATACTTCCCTAAAATTTCTGGTTCAGAAGGAACTGCCAACATCCAAGAGCAGGAGATGGGACAACCTTGTTTGTAACTCTATGGGAATTCGAAGTCAAGCCGGGAAGTGAAGAATTGTTTGAGCGTACATACGGGCCGGAAGGAGAGTGGGCGACGCTCTTCCGGCGTGATGCGCGCTATCTTGCGACGCGGCTGTTGCACGACGTGAGTGCGACGCTGGTTTATGTGACGATGGATAGTTGGGAATCGCGTTCGGCGTATGAGGAGTTTCGGGAAAAGTTTGCGGCCGAGTATAAGGAATTGGATGGGAAGTGCGAGGCAATGACGGTGAGTGAGAGGCATCTGGGTGAGTACCTAATCTAAATAGTCTAGGAAGTTCTTATGGGTGTAAACGATCGATTCAAGGCCGCGATGACTAACAGCCTCGCAGTAGTGGAACGCGGCGAGCCTGTTGACGCGCTGAAGCTGCTGGACGAGGCGCTCGCGGACGCGGTCCGAGAGCGCGATGTTTTGTGGATACGCACCCTGTGTCACCATGCAGCCGTCGTGTCCAGATTTACGGAAAATTGGGCATCAAGTCAACGCTATTACGAACAATCCCTTGCCTCAGACCCCGAAAACGCCAGAGCATTATATGGATTGGCAGCCGTCGCTCTCGATGAGAGTGATCCCGTAACTGCTCGGCAATACGCGACAAGATGTCGTGCATCGCTACTCCAAACTGACGACGGGATCTTGAAACAAGGCCTTCTCGATTTGATTGCGAAGAATTGGCCCGACCTTTTAGAAAAACAATGACCCATCCAGCTGCAGAGCCGGAGACGCCGGTGACCGGGCCTGGGCGAATTTTCTGCGCGGAGTTGCCGGAGTGAAGGACGGATTCGACCGCGGCGGCTTCTCGACATTGCAATCCAGTGCGTTTTAGGCTTTCTGGCATGACACTATCTGCACGGAATCGGCTCGCAGGCGAAATTATTGAACTGGAACTTGGCGGCGTGATGGCATCACGTAGCCGTGCGCGTGGGCACGGACCTGATCGAAAGCGTGATCACCAAGCGCAGCGCCGAAGAGATGAAACTCAAAATTCGGCGACAAAGTTTCGGCGGTGATCAAATCCACCGAAGTGATGCTGGAAAAAAGTGAGTTCTTTTTGGCCCGCCGCAACGAGAAGGATAATCCAACGATGCTTGGCAAGAGTTCAGCGCGCCTGTGCGTTTTTGCCCTGGTCCTGGCACAGCTTTTTTCCACCGACAGACCTGTCTTTGCGCAGACGGCTGCGCCAAATGCCGCAGAACTAAAAGTTAGCGGCGCAGTTTCCACTCCGCTTACGCTGACCATCGCGGATTTGAAGAAGATGCCGCGAAAAACGCTTACGGTCGTAAATCCGCACGATAAGAAAACAGAAAAATACGAGGGCGTGACGCTGGAAGAAATACTGCGCAAAGCCGGAGTGCCGCAAGGCGAGGCACTGCGTGGCCCGGCAATGACGACATATGCGCTGGCCGAAGCCGCAGACGGTTATCGCGTGGTTTTCTCGCTGGCGGAGCTGGATTCCGGAATTGCTGAATCTGAAGTGATTGTCGCAGACACGATGGACGGCGCCCCGTTAGGCGATAAACTGGGTCCGTTCCGGCTGGTAGCGCCGCACGAAAAACGGCCCGCACGCTGGGTGCGCATGGTGAAGTCCCTCACTGTCGTCCGCGCCACAGCTCCGTAGAAAACCGGTTAAGGTCTATCCCAATCGAGGGCGTAGATTTCCTGGATGCTGGCATCGCGGACCAGGAGTGGAGATTCATCCGGCGCGATGCCGGTCCAGTTTCCGAACGCGCCTCCGGCGGCCTGAAATCCTTTCAGGCTGAAGATGCGCTCCAGTTTGCCGTCTGTGATTCGCACGCGGAAGTATCCCTCTTCACCATCGAGGCTGCCGTCAAAGTAGATGTAATCGGCTGTCCCTGGACCAGGTGGGATAGGCCACGAAGATTTTGGCGCGTTCGATCCACTTTTGTGAGTTGAGATCGAACAGCATGATTTTCAAAGAATCCAGTGGGATGGCGGCAATGTAGCGCCCGTCAGGAGACCAGCGCGGAGAATAGAGACCATCGGAGCCTGGCAACTTGGAGGCGTTGCGCGTCTTGAGATCGATCACGTAAATCGCCGATCCCTGATTGTTTAAGGAGTTGCCGCCGAAG
>CAVURF010000020.1:0-132092 GCA_963743735.1 uncultured Acidobacteriota bacterium | reverse complement strand
TCGGTTTGACATGCGCGCAATAACAGCTTAAATAGTGCAAAGAAGACGAGTTTATTCAGGGTGTGCTTGATGTTCACGAGCGCCACCGTCCACCCGCACGCATGGCTTGCAAGAGTTCACTCGCTTCGTCGTAAAGGTGATTAGTCGTCGCGGATTCGCACTTTAGATTTGGCTTCGTTTGGGCCAAATCTTCTCCCTCCGCGTCTCAACTGTGTTGGTCAGGCTCGATTCCGCTTCGGGGAGGAAATTATATGAGGGCCCTCACACTCCTCCTAAACGATTTAGAGACAAAGCGATGCCCTAAGTCTCTCTTCCGCCTTGCCGCCATTCTGGCCGCGACTCTTTCCTTTGGTTCGTGCTTCGCTCCTGCCGTTCGGGGCATCGCTCCTTCTGATTCTTTGTCATTAGATGACGCCAAGGTCGGGCCACCCGAATCGGCGAATGTTGCGATTCCGGGGCCGTTGCGCCCCTTTTTACGCATGGCGGGGATCAGCCAGAAGGTCTCGCCTGAAGAAGTTATGCCTTTGCTCGCTCGCAACGTATTTGATTTGGGCTATTCGGGGCGGTCGCCCAGGGAATTTCTTATACTCTTGACCCGCTATGTGCAGCAGGCGCGAGAATTGGAGGCTCTGGCAGGTCCCGACGGTGTCATTCGTGTTTCTACTTGCGAGGAAGCGAAACCCCTGCTGAAAATCCTGGGTTATCGAACCCGGGCGGACTGCGGGCAGCGTAGCACTTTTCTAGAGACCGCTGATCCGCAAAGAGCATTTCTTACCATCGACTCGGGATTCCCCCTGACGGACCTTGAAAAGAGTCTCCAGGAGGGCCGGGCTTTCACCTACTCCTTCTCGACGACCCGTGTGCCTGCGCTGCCTGTGGAGATCGACTGGACCAAGAAAGGAAAAAAAGTTGATGTAGTGGACAGGCTCCTAGGTGATCCGGAGTTGGCGCGCTTCTACTGGGCCTTGGCGCGGATGGATGCCGAAACTCTGTCTGCGTTGCGGCAATCGCACGTGATAAAAAAAATGCTTCCGCAGGCCTCGGTCTTGGATTTCTACGGCAGCCACATCTGCGTTCGATCTGGGCGAGTGGTTGTGCCTGGCGGATCAGCCGCGGCCCCCGCCTGGAAAGAACTGGTCGAGGCGAGTCCTGATTCTCCTGAAGAATTCATCCCTAAATTGCTCGCGAAGGACAGCGGCTGGCTTGCGGCGTATTTTGACGACCTGTCGAGTGTACCTCCGTCACAGCAAACTCATTTCACCGAACATGCCCGGCTGCGGCATTTTTATGAGATGTTCCGCGGAAAAGACTTTTCTGATGCTGGAACGGGCGTGTTTCGGCGCGACGCAGGTCTGTTGCTTCTGGTGACCCGCGTTCGGTGGGGGCCGAACGGCGATCCATACGTTCCTGGAAATCTCGAGGTATGGAAGAAAATCTTCCGACAAAAGACGGATTCCAAAATTATTCGCGACTGGGGCCGCAGGGCAGCACATTGGGACCACCCAGACCAATTGCTGGAAGCCCTGTCCGCGATTTCTCGCGTGCCCACCGACACAGGTCCTTTGCAAATCTACTTGATGCTTAGCGAACTCGACGCCAGGCGCTCTCCCGAGCATCGCCTTAGTCCCGAAACGGTGGCCTTGCTAGCCGGCAAGTTCTCTGAGTTCAGTGACCAGTACTTAGTCTTTTCAGAATTTCCAGATTTGGACGATGCTTCCATCTCCGCTTTCCTCCAGGTTGTGACTAGCCTGAACGGGATTCCCAAGAATACTTTAAGGGGCAACGCCTTCGGAACCTTTCAGGCCAGCGTCGGACTCTGGCAGATATTTGCGCGTCAGGGTGAAATACCCGGCGCCGCGTTGGACGATTCTTGGCAAAAGGTGATCAAGCCCTTTGAAAAGATCAGCTCATCAACACAGCTTTTCGACGCAGGCCGCACCGCCCTGAAAGACCTGCTGCTCGCCACAACCGGCAATGCTGATGCTTCTCAAGACAAAATCATCAATTTGCTTGCGGGTCCCCGCCAATCAGCTCCGGAAGCCCAGCGCTTGCATGAACTGATCGCCAACAGAATCCGATCCGTTTTGGATGGACAGCGTTTGGTTTCTCTCGACACTCTCTTGGCCTTGGGTGACGGCCTGTACGAAGTCGCGCAAGGAAACTCCTCAGGCAACACCTTGCTTCCCTTGGCCGGGGAACTCAGGGAATTCGAAATGCCCCAGCCAATTTTCCGAAATAGCGAAAGAGGTGAGTGGGCCGCGGGAATTTACAATAACCGTCATACGGAATTACAGATGCGCACGAACGTGGCGAAGATAATCAAGTCGCCGGGTTCTCCCGAACATCTCGCCGAGGCCCGCGGCCAACTCGCTTCCTTTCTTCGAGACACCCTCGTAGGCCTCAATTACGCCTACTATGAGCCTCCCGGCGCCCAGATTCTCCACCATAATCCTCTTTTCGTTCGCTCGCACGATTTTGCGGGAGAGACCGTTATCGGTCTCGAACAACGACTGTGGCAAGCGCCTCAGTTGTTCGGTGCGGGTTCCCCCGCGGGCGGAGGCGCACATTTGGTCGGATCGCTTGCCGATTTACCCTATGTCCTTGCCACTGCGGAGCAGGATTTCATCGCGCCACAAAACGTGCAGGCCCTGATCTGGCGAGAGTTGGTGCCTGGCCTTTTGACCAACGCCGTCGTACCCCGATGGTGGAACGTGAGCCAAAATGAGCTTCACGCTGTCAGCTTGTATCAACAGGGCGGCGAGGAACTTTTGGCCGCTTCCGCTCACAATGGCGAAGTGCGGAATAAGGTCATGAGTATCCTGTCCGATCGTATGATTCCGCAGCGCTCCGAACGAGTGGAGCAGGCTCTCCTTTCAGGGCATTTACCCGAACTGCTTTCGCAGTTGATGCCTGCGGACGCTTTCTATCTGGCGGCTGAATATCAACGAAGATTTCCGCAAGAGCCCAATTCGTTGGGACCAGCCGGGAATGAGCTTGCGACTCTCTCTAAGCGCTACCCCGACGAGGTAAACTGGAAGCGTCTGTCGCAAGACTTTGGAGTGCCACATCGCGTATTAGCGCAGAGTTACGCGCGTGAGCTGCTGAATCTGCCGCCTTTCCCGGTTTTCATGGGCAGCGCCAACCGCTTGTTGGCGGAGACCTGGGACTCCAACAACTTATACTGGGCCCGCCTAGCCGACGAAAAAGGATATTCGCCTGTCATGCTAAACCGCCTGGTTCCTGAACTCACGCGTCGCATGGTCGAGAAGATTTTTGCCACTGATTTCGAGGATTGGCCCGCGTTGCTGCGCGCCGCTCGAGAAACCGGCGAAGAGTTCCGGCAGGGCAAGATCGTTGTCTTGTCAAGAAACGACAGTTTTTCCCAGCCCTAGCTCAGTTCTGTTATCTCAATTCTTCACGGGGCCGTTGCGGCCGGAAAAAAAAACACGGTGCGATATGCGATGCAAACCCATAGGAAAACGATATCTCTTGATCGTGACGCTTCTTTTTGGACTGCTGCCTCTTTCCACCTCTCGGACCAGTGCGCAGCAAGACACGACGCGCTTTCGCGTTGTGGTCAACCTGGTGCAGTTGAATGCGGCCGTGACTGACGGTAAGGGCAACTATGTACAGGGCCTTCATCCTGTGGATTTTGAGATCACCGAAGATGGCATTCCGGAGAACATTGCCACTTTTGAAGAAGGGAATGGTCCCACAACCAGATTGGTAGACGAGTCTCCCTCCGCGCAAGGGCGTACTCGGATGCAAGATCCGGTGTCAGGCCCTTCTTTGGAAGACTCGCGCGAAACGCTCAGTTTGGCTGTTGGCGGCGCCAATGTTTTCATTTTGTTCGATACCAGCAATTACATGTACCGGGGCTTCGTCTTCGCGCAAGATGCCATCGCCGATTTCGTTCGCTCTCTGGAAACCGCGGACAAAATAGCTTTCTATTCCTACAGCCGCGACCTTTATCGGGCCGCGGCTTTGACCTCCGACCGGTCCGAGGTGGTGCGCGGCGTGCGCACGAGCGTGGCTGGGGATGATGCGGCGCTCTATAACTCGTTGTTGCTGACGGTTCAGGATGCCGGGCAGTATCCGGGAAGAAAGGTGATCGTAGTGTTCTCGAACGGCCCCGACAATGCCAGCATAGTGCCCCCTGAGGATGTCGCCGAGCTCGCCCAATCGGCAGGCATTTCTATTTACATGATAAGCACCACCGAGGCGCAGCTTGAGCCCGTCTCCACCGCTGTTTTCGACCGTATGAGCGCGGCCACTGGCGGCAAGGCCTATTTTGCCAAGAGTTGGCGGGATGAAAAGAAAGCGTTTGCGTCTATCCGGGACGATTTGGCGCATCTTTATTCGTTCAGCTATTACCCCAAGGCGAATCCCAATCGTGGATGGCGCTCTATCAAAGTACAACTAGTAGGCGAGCACGGGAAGAAGTATCACATCCGGACGCGGAACGGATATCGTCCCAGACCGAACCGCTTTTCAACAGGCAATGAGCCAGCGTCTACTTCAGAGTCCGTTCCGAACTGAGTCGCGCTCAGGGCGCATCATGCTTGGATTGTAGCCAAATTAAGCCCTGGAACAGAACCCGCGGCCGGCAGCGGTGCTTTTCGCGCCTCGCGATGCGCATATCCGGGCCTCGGAAAGATCAACTCGCCCGCCTTCTGCTCATTGGTTCCTCTCCTCGTACGCAGCACCAACCCGATTATGCTGGCGATTACATCTCGTGGAGCGTCAATCATTCGATTTTGTGGATGATTTTGCACGGAATTGTTAGTTGGTTTTACGTTCCACGTCTTGTACTACGGTTCTGATCGATCATGTATGTGAAAACTGTCGCATGACACCAATCCCCCATGGTGCAACCGCCCTTCCGGAACAATTGGTGCAAACGGCACAAGCTTGCAAGCCCCCGCGTTGTTGACGAGGATGTCCACGCCGCCAAATTCCCGGAGCGCCTCGCTCACTCCCGAGTTCTCTGACAGTCAAAACTTGGAGCGAAGCAAGCGAGATCCCGCGGGTGTTTTCCTCGATGCAGAACGGGCACAACGCGCTCCAGCTTGTGATTCCGGGATGTGGCCCGATGGCGCGGAGGATTTTTTGCTCCTGTTTCTGCTCACCACTTATGCCGCGCTCGACCGGACGCGAATAGAATGTTGATTGGCCTAGGTCAGTCGGCGGCTTTGGCTTTGGGCGTTTTGCTATTCAAGGTGGAGAGGAGTTCCTGTGCGGAAGGGGGTGCGGGCACCGCTCCCTTGAGGACGATGTCCTTGGGAGTTGCGTCCTTACCGTACAAATCCTTGTTGCCATTCTTGTCGGGCCGCAGGGTCGAGCCCTCAAGCGAGATACCCGCAAAGAGCCCTCGGGAACGAGAATATGTCAGAATCTCCGCTCTCAGCGTGACGTCGGTCGCGGCCGCCGCATCGCGACCTTTCGGACCAGCGGCGGCTGCAGCATCCGCCCCCAGCTTTACCTTGCTGCTCAAAACGGCCTCCCCACTGCGTGAGCTCATGAGAAGCAGAACAAAGTCCGTGGCCTGCCCGCCAAGTTGGAATCCGACGCTACCACCTTCTAGCGCGATGATGGACGGCGGGCCCCAGGGTCCATGCTCGCTCGCGCCTACGCGATGGCAGGTGACACCGCCAAAGCCAAGAGTGCATACCAAGATTTCCTCACGCTCTGGAAAGGCGCAGACCCCGATATCCAGATCCTCGTGGCCGCCAAAGCCGAGTACGCAAAGTTGCCATAGCCCATTGTCTGAAAGAACTCCGCACCGTCCTATGTGCAGCTCTCGTTTCGAGAGACGGAGTTTCCCACGCGCCTGCCCTGCAAGGCGACACTGCCAAGGCCAAGTCCGGCGTATCAAGACTTCACATTGGTTCATGCGCGGCATCGTAATCGCGGTGGAACATCGCACGGGTGTAGAATGCCTCTTTGGAACCCTTTGAAGAGCATTTGTTATCTAAAGATTGTGGGGACCTGGAACCGAGGGTAGTGATATGAAAAAGGCCATCTTAGTTCGAGTAGTTTTTGTCCTCGTCGCGATGATTACGCTCAGTTGGTTGCCGCAGCCGGTGCGTGCCCAACATGGAGGTCACGGTGGGGGAGGAGGATTCCACGGTGGCGGTGGCGGTGGATTTCACGGTGGTGGTGGTAGTGGCGGAAGAGGGTTTCACGGGGGTGGAGGTTTCTACGGAGGCGGTCACTCCTTCGGCGCATATCGTGGCGGCGGCTACTATGGAGGGCGTGGCTACTACGGAGGTCGGGGCGGTTACGGCTGGGGCGGGCGGGGCTACGGCTGGGGTGGAAGATATTGGGGCCGAGGATACGGGCACGGATGGGGCTGGGGATTTGGCTTCGGGTGGCCGTATTGGGGATGGGGATATCCGTCGGGCTACTACTACAACCCGTGGTATTACGCGCCCTACCCGTCTTATTCTTACCCGTACTACGGTCCTTCAGACTATCCCCCGAGCTATCCGGATCCTGACGACGGGAACGACGATCCTCCACCAGCAGATCCCAACGCACGGCACCAGCCCAACCAGAACGGACCCGCAAGATCCTGGAGACCGCCGGTACCAGGAGGCGGAGCGAACTCAAACTACCCAAACAGCAACGTCGCGGACGTTGCCCTGCGTGGGCCGGTTCTCTCCGTTGACAGGATGAGCGTGACGCCGAGCAGTTACCGAGCCGCAGGTTCGATGCCGGAGCATTCCAACACGGAGCGGGCCACCACGCAGGCGGATGCGCCACTTCGACCGGAAATGCAAAAAGCGCTGCAAAGATTGCGCGAGATGCCGCCGTTTGCTCGCGACCGGGAAATCGAGACGGGCCGCTACAGATATTTTTCGCCTCAGGAGAAGGAACTTCTGAGAAGTGTGAACTAAGGGCCGCCTGATCGAGCGTCAACCTATGGTGGATTGCTACTGGACGCGCAACTAGCCAGTCGCCACGCTGTTGCGATGATCGACCAGGAGAGTCCCGAGCGGCATGTGCGGCGGGCACTACCATTAATTCAAATCACTTAGCAAAAAACGCCAGAAAACTTTGTGCAGCTTGTACCCTGAACACTACTGCGCATTTTCGTGATTCGAAATTGTTCCTTCCTCACGTGCCGAGGAGAATAAGGACTCTGATCCGGAAGGCGATGCAAGTCAAACCTGCCGAACGGTTTCATTCGGCATCAGAATTCGCCGCCTCGTTGCTGTAAGAGTTCCGGCTTAGGCGTACTTACACGTACTTCGGCAGCGCCCAACACCCTTCAAGTTGTTGGAAGCACATAATCACGCCGCTTTGACACGGTAGAGGTTTGGGGTTCGAGTCCCCACGAGCCTACCATTCGTTTCACTTAGCAAAAATTCCCAAAAAACTTCACCTGTAATTCTTCACCTGTAAAAAGCCTGATTGTTTGACCGGAACGGGCAGAACTCGGTCCCATGATGACATCGACCCGAGCGGGTCTACCGTTTCCAGCAACGTTGATTATGTGCGTTAAAGCGTCCACACGGCGCACGCGGTTCGTCACAAAATCTGAGATATAAAAATTGCCGTCGGCATCCAGAGCCAGGCCCGATGGGTTGTTTAATCCATGGCCTTGACACGTCGCTGATAGTTCCTCCATTATGGAGGAGTTTAGGAGTAAACCCCATGGCAGTACTAAACATCAAGAACCTTCCCGACTCTCTCTACAGGAAGCTCCAGGCTAGAGCGAAGCGCCAGCACCGATCGGTCGCTCAGGAGGTTACTCATCTTCTCAGCGATGCTCTTGAAACGCGGAAACCTTTGTCTATTCTTGATCTCAAGGGGTTGGGCAAAGAGCACTGGAGAGGGGTTGACCCATCGAAACATGTTGAACGAGAACGGGCCTCATGGGATTGATGGCCGATCTCGGCGGCGGCCCGGTAGGGGTGGACACGGCCATCTTTATCTACTTCATCGAAGAGCATGCCCGGTTTCTTCCGCTGGTTGAGCCCCTTTTTAGAGAAGTGAGTGAGGGCCGCAAGGAGTTGGTTACATCGGCGCTTACCTTGCTCGAAGTACTGGTCGTTCCCTACCGTTCCGGAGACCATCTGCTGGCCGGGCGATATGAAGCTCTTCTCACGCAGAGTCGCGGCGTCCACGTTGCAGATATTTCTCGTGATCATCTGCGCGCCGCCGCACAGCTAAGAGCCGCAACGGGAGTCAAGACGCCTGATTCTCTCCAGGTTGTGGCGGCATTGGCAGTCGGCTGCACAGCTTTTCTTACGAATGATCGTGACCTTCCAACGATACCCGGTCTCCGGATCCTGCAATTGTCTTCCTACGGACGTTAAGTGATCCTGCAGGCGTTCGGCGTCCTTTTCATCCACGCCCTCGTCCATATTCTCTCCATTCCTGATCCCGGAGACCTGACGCAAATGCGAATTGCGACCCGAGCGGAAATTGCTCACCTGCAATTTCACCTGCAAGAGCTTTGGCTCACACGTTCCTCATGGTCGATGGTGATCGAAGAGATGTTTGGTGGGCAACACTGAGTTGATGAACGTAAACGGGCTCGGGCAAGTTAGGGTGACACAGATGAACGGAAGCAGCAGAAAAAGATGCAGTTCGTGCGCCGCCGACGAAGTGTGCGCGAATCCAGTGAGAAGCAAAAGAAAGAACTTAAAAAAACTCTTGACACGGCCGGCGTCGTTAGAGATTCGGCGTTGACCAGGCACTAACCTGCTAACGGGAGCTAATTCAAAAGAATGAACTTCTTACCTCTGAGCGGGTTGAACTTACCCGGCGGTTTGCCTCGCTTCAAGTACTGGCTGCGTTTTTGGAGTGCGAACTTTCTCCATTTCGTGCGCGAGCCCCGTCATGTCGAACTGTGTCGTGACCCCCGGTTCGACCTCTAGAAGCATCGTCTTGTGCTTCATCATGTCTTGAATAAGTAGCTGGTCACCACCGACGGAATCACCCGTGGCGCCTTCTAGCACCGGACCGATGGGAGCATTGGTCTTGACAGGGTATGACCATAAGACGCTGTATAGGTGCTCCGTGGCGAACCCCAGTTCGTCCCACTCGACCCGTTTCTCCTGTCCGTTCTCAAATTTCACACGGAGAAACATTAACTTGCCTTTGGCCGGCTGGTTATAGACTGACTCCCAGCGCGCATGCTTGACGAAAGACAAAAAAGAATGCGTTCCCCTCTGGACGATGATTAAATCAAATTTGCCGTCTAACGAAGTCCCCTTGAACGCAACGGCGTTGCCGAGGCGGTCTTTGACATTTTCAGAGCGCCAAGCTTGCTGATTCGCCTGTCCGACCGAGGGTACGGGAAGCACAGTCGCTGGCTCTGCATCGGGAGACGTACTGGCTGGCGCAACCGATGCCTGCACCACTGCCGGTGCGCTCTTCGACACGGCTTTCTGGGAATTGCCTGCGCATCCCAAAATGGTGAATAGGATGCCTGTGGACAGCAATAAAAAGACCTTCTTCATGTTTGTCTCCTCACAGAGTGTCCGTCGAGAGTCGAACGCTCAATGTTCTTAAGTTTGAGGTTCTTTCTGGAAGCCTTGAATAGCCCGAGGGTACAGGTGTGCTCATAGGCCAAACTGTCTAAGAGTGTTCCATCGCGCGGGCTGTTTGACAGGACTGCCGCGTTTATCGGGACGCAGGTAATTCGTCAGGGTTTGACCGATGGCGACCCTCCTGGGACGAGATAGTCAGGACCTGCAACATAGATACTTTGTGCTGGTATGTGTTGGACAGCTTTCAGCGCCGACAGGAAAGCCACATCTACGAGAGAATCTGTGCGGAACACTCAGCCGTTTGTCCCCAGTGACGGGCCACGATTTCGGTGCTCTTACCCGGCCGCACGCGTGGAAACGCTTCCCGAGCTGAGAGGAACGCGAGCGTGGATCATCGTGCCACGTGCTGGTTGCGATTCGACCGAAAGGTGCCCCGCGACCAGCCGCAGCCGCTCGCGCATACTGATTAAACCAAGACCGCCTATTCCCTTCGCAGACTCAGGGCTGAATCCTGCGCCGGAGTCAGAGATGCGAACATCGATTCGATCGCCATGACCAGACAGCTCAACCTTGGCCTCCGCGGCGCCGCTGTGCTTCACGACGTTCCGCAAAGCCTCCTGCACGATCCGAAAGAGGCACAGAGTCACTTCCTTCGGAATCCGTCCCGGAATGTCATTATGGACAAACTGGACCTGCAGATTATGCTGATTAGAGAATTCTCTGCAGAGGCCCTTTAAAGAGGCCACCAGGCCCAGGGTGTCAAGCTTGAAGGGGTGAAGCTGATGGGACAAGTCGTGGATGCCGGACGAAACTTCCCTGCATAATTCCGCAATGTCATGCAGTTGTTGACGAGCCTTGGACGAAAACCCGACTGTGTCCTGGTCGAATTGCGCGAGGCCGATTTGAAGCAGCGCCATCCGTTGACTCAAATCGTCGTGTAACTCTCGGGCAATGCGGGCGCGCTCCTGCTCTTGTGCCTCAATCAACCTGCGGCTTAATTTCGAGAGGGCCTCTTCCGCGAGCTTGAGCTCGGTGATATCCACGAAGGCGCCGACTGCGCCGCGTGGTTTGCCATCCTCGTCAAACAAAGGAGCCGTATTACCAATCATGTGGTGCTCGGTGGCATCCCTCAATACCAACGTAGTAAACGTTCCAATCACTGGAATTCCTGTGGCAGCCGCCCGTTGTAACGGTAACTCGTCCGCGGGGATTTCTATCCCATCGCGCATGATCCGAAACGGAGGCGGGGGTCCAACTGCGGAAACACTTGTCGAGACGTTCGTGCCGATCGGGACGTGATACAGTTGGCACCCAGTGCGATTAGCCGTTATGGACTTACACTTGGGGTCTGTAGCAATGAGGATCGTAATGGGCGCTGCATCGAGCAAGGTCTCGAGCTCCTTCACCTTTGCGCGCTCTCGCGCTTCACTCTCTCGCAGCGCCTCCTCTGTTCTCTTCCGCTCAGTAATGTCCTGAACAGTGCCACGAAGCTGGACGATGTGGCCGGTGCTATCGCGTCGCACTTCGCCCTTGGCGATGAGCCATCTCCTTGCGCCGTCAAACCGAATCATCTCAAGATCGAGTTCGTAGGGCGTTCCAGTGCGGAACGCTTCTTCCACGGCGCATCGGAAACGGTCCCAGCTTTCAGCGGTGTAGAGTTTTGAGTGTTCCTTGTAGCTGACAGCAGGCAGACCGGGATCGAGACCTACGATGCGATAGAGTTCTTCTGACCAGGTGACTGTGTCCGTTCTTGGATCCCATCGCCAGCTGCCAACGTTAGCTAGGCGCTGGGCTTCCATGAGCTCAGCCTCGCTCTGCCGCAATACCTGCTCTACTTGCTTGCGCTCCGTAATATCTCCCGAAATACCAAGCATGCGCTCGGGCTTCCCGTCGGGCGCGTAGAAAAACCTGCCCAGCGATCGCAGCCAGTGCAGCGTCCCGTCTGGCCATACGACACGGAACTCCTCATCAAACTCCTCGTGGCTCTGCTTTGCAATCTCAATGGCCTTCCGCAGCTGGCCGTGGTGCTCCGGATGTACCCGATCCCAAAAATCCTGTACAAATCCAAAACGATCGGCGGAGGTTATTCCGAACAGTAGGTGCGCCCCGCCGAACCAGGGATTTCGCTCGCTTTTGACGTCCCATTCCCATCCCCCTAATTTGCCGGCTTCCATCGCCAAACGTAAGCGTTCTTCGCCTTCTCGCAGTTCGTCGTCCGCTTGCTTGCGTTCCTCTACAAGGGCTGCCAGAACCATGAAAGGTGTCGCAGTGAAAACCAAGAATAGCTGTAGCGATAACAGCCTGTTGAGTTGCTCCCCGTTGGTGAACGGACCGCGGCCATGGATGGCACCCCAAATCGATAGAAAGGCAACTACAATCGCCGCGGTGCTGACGCCCACTGGTCCGAAACGCAAGGCGGCCCACAGCAGAAATGGCACGAGAGAATAAAGCATTGCCGGCGAACTCCCGCTCTCAGGGGCGGTGAAGGTGATATAGCTCAGAAGAACCAACCCGGAGATCAGCGCGGCAAATTCGAAGAGGTAGGCACGTGGTTTTCGCACCCACGCAGGTCCGTAGCTAACCCAACCCAAAATGGCCGGTGTAAGGGTAACGAAAGCCAGCACCTCGGAAAGAAAGGAAATCCTCCAACTAGTCCAATAGTCGCCGTGAATGCCAAACGCGCTAAGAAATGCTGCAGCGAATGGTGCGAGCAACACCGCAAAGAACAAATACTTGCTCAGGGCCTTTACACTATTTAGCCGGGGTACACCGTCGAAGAAATACCTAAGACAGAATGCGGCGGTGAGGACTTGGACCGTATCGGCGGCAATAAACCAAGCAATCGAACCAATCGGCACGCCTGCCTGCAGGTCGTAGAAAACAAACGCTGCAAAGGCTGCGGGGATAACCATTGGCCAGATTCTCTGCGGTACCAGCAACAACACGGATATCAGCAGAGCGCAACCTGGCCAAAGAGGCCAGACCGTTCCGGGTTGTAATAACAGTGCCCCTGCCAATTTTGGGGCGAGATACGAGAGCGTGGCCACTAGGCACACTAAGATCACTGTGTGGGACGCAGAATTTGGTTTCCCTATGTTCCAAAATACGCGACTACGGTCGGTTTCCATGGCCTACCTCCGATGCCGCGGGAACGGTTAGTGGCTTAGTTGGAAAGCGAACCAGCCGCCCTTCCTTGGTCGGTATGACAGCTTATCATCACTAATTATTGGCAGCGGGTGGGCTAACTCCTTCCATGAGAAGGCCGGTGAGTGTCAAAGGTTTTCTTTCATTTTTCTGTTTTTTCTTTCCTTTCTTTATTTCTTCTTTTTCCAAATTGTTCCCCATTGAGCCAAGCCACCTCCGCACCAGACAGCTCTCGACTTTTCCAGCAAGCATGGGAATGTGGGCACCGCGCTTGTCTTCGGACGGGCGAATCCTCTGCTCCTTCACGGTGGACGCACACAAGCTGCTCATTTTCGATTTCGCCGCTCGAACTTGGTCCGAACTCGCGACCGGAAAATTATTGCAGTATCCCAATTTATCGAAGGATGGCAAATTCATCTATTTCGAAGGTATCGGTGAAAACGGCCCCGAACTGGAGCGCGTAAATCTCTCTGACCGCGAGCGCGTTCTAGGTCTGAAGGATATTCCACGTGTCTTTATGACGGAGTCCGGGAATCCCTGGAACGGCCTTGACCTTGACGGCTCGCCGCTCCTCATGCGCGACGTTGGTATCCAGGAAATTTACGCGCTCGATTTGGAGTTCCCATAATCGGCAATACCGTTCCCCACTCTCGCATCGTCGAAAAACTCGGCGGCGGTGGAATGGCGCACTTCTATACCACTTGATTCGCGATTTGCGTAACACATCATGACAGGATATCCGGCAGCCCACAGGAGAACGGCATGGGCCTCATTTTCTGCTAAACCAGGTCTCAACTGAAGGAGAGTCGGAATATAGTTCGGCACTCTCAATGCCGAACAGGAGGTCTGTGACCGACTCTGCAGAAGTATCAGGGAGCGACAGAAACGGCTCGAAAGAGAGCCGTGCGCAAGGGAACGTAATCTTCGGAGGAAGGTCCGGCAGACCGCCGAGCTTGGAAGCACCTACGGAAATACTCTGGTTTGTGCCTGGCGTGCTGCGCATGCGGATGCAGTTTTTGGAAAGGCTAGCCAATTCCTCCGCAAGGGGACTACGGCCGGCCTCGGTTAGCTTCGACTGCAGTTCGTCTCTCAGAATCCATCAACGTCTTTCCCTCGCCCAAGCATGAAGCGCAGCAGCATTCATTCCAATTCGATTAAATCCTCCACTTAAGTCCGGTTGCCGGTGATTACACGTAGAGTCACAACGCGCTTTTATACCATGATCGTCATTATCGGCCGCACTTCGATGCTGCCGAGTTTGGCCAGCGGAATTCCCGCAGCGATTTCGAGCGCCTGGTTCATATCGGCGGCCTCTATCAAGATGAAACCGCCCACATGCTCCTTCGTTTCAGCGAAGGGTCCGTCGGTAACCGACCTTTTACCCTGGCGGACTCGAACGCGTGCGGGCGCTGCGCACTGGCTGCAGCGCTTCGGCAACTATGTAGTGACTGTTTCGGGTCAACTCGTCGTTATAGGCCATCGAGTTGCGATTCAAAGCTGCTTTTTCGCCAGGCGAAAGGGCGGCCAACGTTTGTGGTTCGAAGTAAACCAAACATAGGAATCTCATCGTATTGCTCCTTGGGGTCCAGTGACATCCCCTACCTACTCGTCGTTTGGGAACCGCCAAGATCGACACGCTCGCGACAGCAAAAATTTAGACCGCGCAGAATTCCAGTTAGTTAGTGTCCAGGGTAATTTCCATGTGATCTAGATCTTCGGCCAATTGCGGCTGCCACGCGGCCAAGTTTTGTGGCCTACGGTCCATTAGTCTAGCTTGCGAGCGGCGCGATGGGTTTCGCTTACCGCGCCGGGAGAGGCACGTCAGATTGGCTTATTGGTCTTTCGACGATGCCTTCTTCGACGCTTTCACGTTCAAATTTCTCATCAGCCGGAGCAGTGAATTTGGGTGTATCCCCAGCGACTTTGCGGCTTCCAGATAGCTGCCGCGCGCATGTTGCAGCGCCTGTGCGATCATCTGCCGCTTGGTTTCTTTCATTGAGCGATGGTATTTCGCCGATCCGTCTGACAGCACCCCCGCTTCCAGAATTGTCTCAGGCAGGTCTTCGGGCAAAACCACATTGCCCGACCCCAGCACCACTGCGCGTTCGATCGCGTTTTCCAGCTCTCGCACATTTCCTGGCCAATCGTATTTGATGAGGCAGGCCTTCGCTTCCTCCGACAGTGACTTCATCCTGGTCTTGCACTTCCGGCTCGCCTTCGAGAGAAAGTGTTCCGCAAGTTGCGGGATATCCTCGCTCCTATCGCGTAGGGCCGGCATTGTCAATGTCACTACATTCAGCCGGTAGTACAAATCCTTCCGAAATTCGCCCGACTCGATTGCCTCCGACAATTTCTTGTTGGTTGCGGCAATCAGCCGTGTGTCCAGCGGAATGGCTCGCGTTCCGCCCACGCGTTCGAACTCACGCTCCTGCAACACCCGCAGCAGCTTGGCCTGCAGTTCCGGCGCGAGCTCGCTGACTTCGTCCAGAAACAGCGTCCCACTCTCCGCCATTTCGATTCTTCCCTTTTTCTGCGCCGCTGCCCCGGTGAACGCTCCTTTTTCATGTCCAAACAATTCGCTCTCGAGCAGGTTTTCCGCAATCGCCGCGCAATTAATCGCCACGAAGGGATTCTCGGCCCGCTTGCTGTTCCGGTGAATAGCTCTCGCTACCAACTCCTTTCCCGTGCCGCTCTCGCCCTCGACCAGCACCGTCGCATCGGTCGCCGCCACCCTTCGCACGAATTCGAATACTTCCTTCATCCGCGCGCTTACCCCCACCATGTTGTATTCGAGGTTTACTTCCGCCCGCAGCGCCTGATTCTCTTCCTTGAGCCGTTCCCAGTGCCGCAAATTCTCCAGCGCCAACGCGGCAATCGAGCCCACCGCCGTCATCACTTGCAAGTGAGCCTCGTTGAATAAATCTTCAGGCACTCCTGTTTCCAGGTAGATCGCCCCCAGCGCCTCTCCGGATATCATCATTGGCACACACAACACCGAGCGCAGGCGCGATTCTTCACCCGCTCCCTCTTTCAAGCCCGGCTTGCCCAACACGTCCCCAGCCACCAGACCGGCTTTTTCTGCATACACGCGCCGCACCAGCGCTTCACTCACCGAGACAACGTGCTCCGGCCCGCGCACTCGGTCCCACGCCGCTGTCGATTCCACTTCGCCGGTCTTATCGAAATACAGAACCGCCCCGCGCTCGGCTGGAACCACATCGAAGAGAAATCCAAGCAGTTGCCATTGCAAGGACTCGCGATCGCGTATCCCCCCAATGCCCGTTGCAATCTTCAGTAAGGACTGCAGGTAACGCGTTGGCTCCGGCGTTCCCGGCAGCTCCGCAAAAATTTCTTCCGGCCGTCTCGGTGCCTTCCTTTCATGCCTCAGCCGGATCGCTAAGCCCGCAAATTCCGTCGTATCTTCGAACAATACTTGGTTGGTCCTCGAAGTGGCGCTCTCCGCTTCCAAGAAAACCAGCAACGAAGAACCGACCGACAACTGGTCCCAGTGCTCCAGTTGCTGCTCTTCCACCGGCACGCCGTTTACGCAGGTCCCGTTCCGGCTGCCGACGTCCCGCACACTGCACTTCGCGCCTTCCCGCTTCACCACACAGTGCCGTCTTGACAGTGAGCTGTCCTCCACCCACAACTGGTTTGCCGCATCACGCCCAATCGAAATCTCGCCCTCGGGCAGAACACACACGGTTCCTTCCAACGGCCCTGCAACGCCGATCAAGCGGGGGTTCATTCTTATTCCACACACTGTGGTTTATCACATTTCGTGGGCTTCCGGGTCCACCACCGTTAGCCTTTTGGCGGGTTCTCACTAACCAATCAGTTAGCGCAAGCGGCCCCTCCGCCGTTCCAGCCTGCTTCGCGCAGGCAGGCTGAATTTCTAATCTATATATTTTCAGCACCTTACGCCGGCTGCCCGCCGTACGTCGTCCGTTCTCTTTCGTGGCACGCCAACTGCATTCTTTCTTTACGTCCCTGGTTATCAAAACCACCGACATCAAAACGACGAAAGCAGTAGTCCATCAGCCAGCGATCTAGAGCCGGCTGGGCTTTCTCTTCGCCGTATTTAAAAGGAGGTTTTATGAATCGTCTACGCTCTGCTTTTTTCGGCTTGGGATTGCTTCTCGCGGCTTCCGCCGTTCAGGCGCAGAATAACGGCGTCAAGGCCGACATCCCGTTTGACTTCGTCGTGGGGAATCAAATGCTTCCCGCCGGCGAATACACGGTAGTCAACCAAGGTCCCGTCAACCAGGCCATCTTGATCCGCTCAGATGAGGGCAAGACCGCCATCCTGTCATTGACGCAACCTTGTTCGTCCCTCAACCCTTCGGCCAAGACCAAGTTGGTCTTCCACACCATGGCCGGCCGTTATTTCTTGTACCAGATCTGGACCCAAGGTAATTCCTCGGGCCGGCAACTTCCAAAGTCCAAAGCCGAAGTTGAACTCGCCAAGAACACCGATGCAAACGGGGAGTTCGTCCTTGCCGCCAGGCTCACCCGCTGAAGCGTCCGGCAGCCTGATCCATGACATGGCAAAACGCTCGGCTTCGCTCCTCACCCCCGGGAAGAAGGCACGGTCAAATGAACCATTCATACAAGACCTGCCTTCTTCCTTTTTTCCCTTCATTTCATTCGGCCGTTGCATCGGCAGCCAAAACCTCATTTCAACGCTCGCCCCCGACCTGCCTACGAATGCCCTTCACCAAGCGCTCCTCCTACTTGATCCAGATCCGCAGTACTCTCCGGCCGCCATGCCGATCCCAATTGACGCACTGCTTTTGCGATTTTCTCCGACGACATTTGTTCCAGCTCCGTGCGCCAAGCGTTCCACTCTCGTCGAACTGCCTTGACTTCCGAATCGCTGGCGTCTCTTCGAAACGCTTGCGCCGCTCCAACCGCCGAGCCGTATTCGTCGCGAAAATCCTGGTGCAGGTATCCCGCAAAAAACTCCCGCAGGGCAGGGAACTCCGGTGTTCTCTTCGCGGCGCGCCGTTTTTTCCGGTCGCTTGTCATCGCGTCTCCGGATAGGTCGTCAGCACATAGAACCCTTCGCCGTCCGCTCGCAATACAATCACCGCTTCCGTACACGGAACAACTTCTGTGGCGCCGCGCACCAGGGTCCTCCCAATTGGATGTCCGGCATCGAAGTGCAGAGCCAAGTTAGGCCGCCGCTCACCGCGTCTCTGCCAATTCTGAATTTTGCCTCTTTCCGCACGCAAAGCGGCAGCCACTGTCTCTTCGGCCGTAGCACCATCCGTCCAGGTGGACGCCGCGGAAATATCGCGTTCCCGCGCCAGCCGTTGCCGCAACTCATCATCCGTGCGGCCGACGTGCTTGCGCAAAGTGTGTCCGCCGTGCGCCTCATCCCGCGAAAGATCGTACTGTTCGGCGGAAGTCGCAGCCTCGCTGCTCTGCGCCCGCGGAACCTCTCTCGACCGTTCGCTCCACGATTCGGAGCTGGGTTTCTGCCCACAGCCGAGCAGCAAGGCAGCACAAAATGTGAGAACCGCTTTTTGCGCCTTCATGGTCCCTCATTCCATTTCTCATCGGACAGGCAGTTCCCCCCTTCCGAACCCGTCGCGGCTGTTTTCAACCCGAGCACCAATTCTTCGAGCTATCTTGTTACTCCCAACGAAAAACCTTCGTCGAAAGCGCCGTGCAAACGGCAAACACTACAATCAGCGCCACTACGTCACCCAGGTGCGCCGACCACGGGTCGCCGTTCCAGATTCCCTGAAGTAGAGCGACCGCGTAGGCCAACGGCAGCACTCGAGCCAGCCCATGCATCACTGGCGGCAGCGCTTCAATGGGCACAAAGAGCCCCGAGACAGCGATCATCGGATACATGATGATCGCTCCGATGGGCTGCGCAAAACGTGCCGTGGGAACGATGCTGGCGATGAGAAAGCCGATCGACAAGATGCTCCACGTGCTGATCAGCAGCGCAATCGTGAACGAGAACAAGGGGGCATGAACACCGACTGGGTAGTAGCGCTTACCTGCGAGCACCATCAAGATCAGCGTCGCGGCGGTGAGGATCAGCTTGACGATGACGTGAGCGGTAAGAATCGTCTGCGGGCGCAGCGGTGTGGCGCGGAGCCGTTTGAGGATGCCGCCCTCCCGATAGATCGAAATAATCGTGACCAATGAAAGCACCGCGCTAATGACAATCAAGAGAGCGGTCAGAACTGGCAGACCGACGTTGATAAATCTGTTCGCGGCGAGGGCAGGAGACGCGATTCTGCCGCCGACGACTCGGCCCACCACCAGGAAAATGAGAACGGGGACAACGATGGTGCCGATCGCACCAAGTGGTTCGCGCAAGAAGACCTTGGTCTCGATCCAAGTCAGTTTCCAGAGCCCACGCAGCATCATGATCGTTCCTACTCGCGAATCGAATGACCAGTCAGTTTCAGAAAAACGTCTTCAAGGTTTGGCAGAATCGTGCGGAAATCGGTGACTCGGATGCGATTCTCGGACAGACAATGAATCACCTCGGTCACCAGGTCGTCGCCGCTGCCGCGAATGGTGAAACGTAAGTCAGTGCGGGTCACAGCCTCCACTCCCGGAATCGCCGCCAAGCGCTCTTCAGCGATCGGGTTGTCCGTGTCGAGAACGACGGTGCGCTCCGGGCAGTGCCGGTCGACGAGCCGCTGCGGCATGTCGATGTCGATGATTCTTCCGTGCTCGATGATCGCTACCCGGTCGCATAGCCGCTCGGCCTCTTCCATCAGGTGAGTGGTCAAAAAGACAGTTTTGCCGCGCTCGCGGATGCCGCGCACCAGATCCCAGATCGCCCGCCGTGACTGCGGGTCCAGCCCGGTGGTCAGTTCGTCGAGAAACACCACCTCCGGATCGTTGATCAGCGCAAGGGCAATAAACAGCCGCTGCTTCTGGCCGCCGGAAAGGTTCATAAACCAGGCGTCCTGCTTATCCGTGAGGCCGAGCTGTTCGAGTAAGCGTTCGCCATCGATCGCTTTCTTCATGTACAGCGAAGCCCAGAGGTCAACCGCCTCCCACACTTTGATCCGCTTCTGCAGCTGCGCCTGCTGGAGCTGAACCCCGATGCGGTCCTGCAGCTTGTAGACGTCACGAAAGGGATCCAAGCCCAGAACCGAGATGGTGCCCCGGTCGGGCGTGCGCAGACCTTCGATGCACTCCATCGTGGTGGTTTTTCCCGCACCGTTGGGTCCGATTAAACCAAAAATCTCGCCTTCGTCTACGTCGAACGATACGTCCTCGACAGCCACGGTCGAGCCGTAGGTCTTGCGCACTCTGGAAACTTGTATGAGGGGCCGCATGAAGGCTGGCAGCTTCCTGGTCTACGAACGGGACCCGGAGTTTATATCACGGACCTTGGCTAGCCCGGACTAGCTCGACGATCGTAAAATGACGACGATCAATCTCGCCCGACCCTCCGGTTGAGCCGCTCTGCCCGCGGTGCTATTCTCGATTCATGGCGGACCCCACCACGATTATTTCTCCGGAGCCCGCTCCCTCACAGACTCTCGATCATTCGCGGCGTCAACTGGAAGCGCTGCTGGACGTCAGCAAAATCATCGCGCAACACCGTGATCTGAGAACTCTTTTCCACGAACTCGCCGAACGCTTGCATTCCGTGGTCGAATCCGATTTTCTGGCTTTAGTGCTTCATGATCCGGAAAAAAATGTCATGCGGTTGCACGTCCTGGAAACCCACGCCGGCTATAGCAAGCCCGTTGGATCGGAAACCTCCGTCGAAGGCAATCCCTCCGGTTGGGTTTTGCAATCGCAGCAGCCTTTCATCTCCGACGATATTCTTACCGAGACTCGTTTCCCCGATTTTTTGGTTCGCATGCGCGAATCCGGCGTCCGTTCCTTCGCCACTTTGCCGCTTACGACCGCGCAGCGCCGCTTGGGCGCCATCGGCTTCGGCCGCTTGCTGCCCAAAGCCATCTCCGATTCCGACGTTCGGTTCATGGAACGCGTCGCCGCTCAGGTTGCGGTCGCTGTGGACAACGCTCTCAATTTCGAATCAGCGCAGGCCTATCAGCACCAACTTGCCGAGCAGCGCGATCGTCTGCAGGTGCTGTTGGACATCAACAATGTCCTAGTCACCAGCCGCGAGTTGAGTGACCTTTTTCGCGGCATCGTTTCCGCCCTTACTCGCGTCATTCATCACGATTACACCAGCCTTGCGCTTCTCGACCAGTCAACCAACCGACTACGCATTCATGCGCTGGATTTTGACGGCTCGGACTCTCTCTTCGCCGGGAAAGAAGTCACCGTTTCACTCGAGGAATCGCCTGCCGGCCGTTGTATGCGCGCCGCAAAGCCCACCATTTTTCATGGCGCGGAGCTGGATCAGTTTCCTGCTGAACTGGTGCGCGTCTTGCGGGAAAAAGGACTCACGTCCGTGTGTTGCGTGCCGCTGATCAGCAAAGGCCGCGCTTACGGCACGCTGAATCTCGCCAGCCGGCGCCTGGACGCCTTTACCGATGGCGATGCCGAACTTCTCGATCGCGTCGCTGCCCAAATCGCTATCGCCGTTGAAAACGCACTGGCCTTTAAGGAAATCGATTCCCTCAAAAACAAACTGGCGGTCGAAAAACTTTACCTAGAAGAGGAAATCCGTAGCGAATTTAATTTTGAGGAAATTGTCGGCGAAAGTCCGGTCATCAAGCGCGCGCTCGCTCAAGTCGAACTCGCCGCTCCCGGCGACACTACTGTCTTGATCCTCGGAGAAACCGGCACCGGCAAAGAGCTCATCGCGCGCGCCATTCACAATTTGAGTCCGCGGCGTGAACGCACCTTCGTCAAAATCAATTGTGCCGCCATCCCCGGCGGCTTGCTGGAAAGCGAACTTTTCGGCCACGAGCGCGGCGCCTTCACCGGAGCCATTTCTCAGAAAGTTGGCCGCTTCGAACTGGCCGATAAAGGCACCATTTTTCTCGATGAAGTTGGCGACATCCCGCTGGAACTGCAGCCCAAACTGCTGCGCGTTCTGCAGGAGCACGAATTCGAACGGCTCGGCGCTACCCGCACCGTTCACGTGGATGCTCGCGTGGTCGCCGCCACCAATGCGGACTTAAGCCGCCTGGTCGCCGAACGCAAATTCCGCAGCGATCTTTTCTATCGCCTGAATGTTTTCCCGATTCAGATTCCGCCGCTGCGCGATCGCCGCGAGGACATCCCTCTTCTCGTCCGCTACTTCGTGCAAAAGTTCAGCCGTAGTCTGAATAAGACCGTGCAGTACGTTCCAACCGAAGCCATGGACGCGCTGGTCGCCTACTCCTGGCCTGGCAACATTCGCGAACTCGAAAATCTGCTCGAGCGCGCCGTGATTCTTTCTCCCGGCAAGGAACTCCGCGTTCCTCTCTCCGAATTGCGCAACGCGTTGGCCGCGCCCGCGGAGGAATCTCCGCTCGCCATTTCCGCTGCCGCTCCGGTGGCTACGTTGGAAGAAGCCGAACGACAGCATATCCTCCGCGCCCTGCGTCAAACCGAATGGCGCATCGCCGGCCCGCGTGGCGCCGCCACTCTGCTCGGCATGAAGCGCACCACTCTCCAGGCCCGCATCCGAAAACTAGGCATCCGCCGCCCGCTCTAATCCTGGCGCGTAAAGATCAGGCGTCATTCCGAGCAAAGCGAGGAATCTCTCTTACTTCAACTCTGTATTCAACAAATTCGCCAACCGCGCTCCCGCCAGCTCCACTCGCACCTTCGCCAGCTTCCCCGCATTCTTTTTGTACGTGGTCGTCAGAATGAACGGCCCGTCTCCTGCGACAATCGGCGCCTTATATACCGTTTGCTGCGCTTCCATAAAACTCTCCGCAATCCAGTCTTTTTCGTCGGACTTCGCCGCCAACGTCGCATCGGCGGCCGGCAATTTCCTCGCAGCTTTCACCACCGTATTCAAGTTGTTGCTGGTGCCGAGCAGGTCGTCCCAAAACGCATGCAACTCGCAACCGTTACAACCTAGCTTTACCAGATTGCCGCCAGAGTCGCCCTGGGGATCCGTACTGCTCACGCGCGTCGAGGCATGCAACGGCTGGTGAACATCTCCCACCAGATGCAGCAGCCACGTCAAATCATATGACTTCAGTGGATCAGCGCTGGTTGACGCCAGCACCGTTCGAAACAACGCAATTCGCTCCTGCGCGTTCGGCGTAGGAATCGCCGGCAAGCGCCGTTCCATCGGTCGTAAATGGCGTGTCGATAAAATGCCAATACTTGTGCATCAGCAAGTCGTCGTAACCGGTATTTTTCCCGGGATCTGGACTGCCGTCCGGCCGATTTCCGTTCTGGCTCCCGTCCTGGGTATAAGTCGAATCCCGTTTGATCCCGTCCGCCCACGTCGCCGCAATCATAAAAATCATCAGGTTCTTGTCATCGGCGGACGCCGTTGCAGCTGCTTGGTCAGCTTTGGCGGCCCAGTCCCCATACCTCGGATTCAGTTTGAGCAACGCGTTCACGCGATCGCGCGCCGTTGGCGTCAATTGCTTGTACGCGATATACGCCACCGTCATGTGTCCCCGGTCATTCCAAGCCAACACCTGTCCGCTCAGCGCAATTCCCAACATCACGCACAGCAACACCCTAAGCACCTTTGCCGTGAGTTGCATAAACCCTCCAATCCTTGCTGAAGAGTGCGCGTTCGCGCCCAAAATCTTTTCTTGCATTTTCTAAATAACGGCTCGTTAACGTTCTGCAACTCTTTGACGACCGCACTTTCTCTCCGGTTTCCCGCTAACTCCGTGTAAAATCATCAGTTCAACTTCACCGAAAGGTTCCACCCACAAAGGCGCGCTCATGGCAAACCTCAACACCAAGAAGGGCATCATCGGCATTCTCACCGGAGGCGGCGATGTCCCCGGCCTCAACCCCGCGATCCGTGGCGTCACTTTCCGCGCACTCCGCGAAGGCTATCAAGTCATCGGCTTCCGCCACGGTTGGGGCGGTCTGATCGAAATGGTGCGCGACAAGTCCTACGACAACTCGGAAAATTTCCAGATCCTCACCGAGGATATCGTCAATCGAGCCGGACGCACCGGCGGCACGTTTCTCCATTCATCGCGCACAAATCCTGGCCGCACCAGCAAGAGCAACGTCCCCGAACATCTAAAATCTCAATATACCGCCGAGAAAAACGATCTCACTCCTGAAGTCCTGAAAAATCTCGAGTGGCTCGGCATCGACTACATGGTGCCAATAGGCGGCGATGACACGCTCAGCTACGGCGTGCGCCTCCATCAAGAAGGCTTCAAAGTCGTGGCCATTCCCAAAACCATGGACAACGACGTTCCCGGAACCGATTACTGCATCGGCTTCAGCACTTGCGTCACGCGTACGATTCAACTCACCAACGATCTCCGCACATCCGCAGGCTCGCACGAACGCTTCCTGGTCATCGAAGTTTTCGGCCGCTATGCCGGCTTCACCGCCATGCTCCCGACTATGGCTGGCGCCGCTCACCGCTGCGTCATACCGGAGCATAAATTCGATATCGACAATCTCACCGAGCGCCTGGTCTCGGACCGTCACAAAAATCCCAGCCACTATGCCACGGTTCTCGTATCCGAAGGTGCCATGTTCGAAGGGGGCGAAATGATCTTCGAAAGTGAGTCCGCCGACGCCTACGGCCACAAAAAACTTGGCGGCATCGGCGAAATCGTCGCCGAAGAAGTCAAGAATCGCTCCGCAAAATTCAACAAAGGTAGGAAAATCGAAGTCATCAGCCAGAAACTCGGCTACCTCGTCCGCTCCGGCGATCCCGACGCGCTCGATTCCATCGTGCCCATGGCCTACGGCAATCTCGCGCTCGACCTCATCCTCAACAAAACTTTCGGCCGCCTCGTCGTTCTAAAAGAAGGCCGCTATGACAACGTGCCCATCGGCACCATCACCGCCTCAAAAAAATTCGTCAACGTAAAGGAGCAATACAACACCGAGCGCCTGCGCCCGCAATACACCAGTTTCGCCAACAAGCCCCTGTTCCTAATGGGCTCCTAGCCGCTCTCCTGCTTTGTGTAGCGGCGCGGGTTGCCCCGCCGTCTTTCTTTCCTAGTGGCCGGCCTTCAGACCGGTGTCTTTACTTCCACCGCTCGGACGAACGCTCGACGAAGGTCGTTTCTATCGCGTTCACTCCCCACGCCACTGCTATCTCTTTCGCACAACCCTCTTTCCTTTCCCGCTCTACCGCTGCACAATCTCAACAAGCCTCCCCGGCCTTATCGCGCGATTTTTTCTCTTGCGCGCCTAGTTCGTTTTCTGTTTCGCTATCATTCTGCCGCGCGCGACCCCGCGCGCGGATCGGCGGTGCACGATGCCAGCAACGACACAACATCTTCTAGGCCAGCTCGCGGACGGCCGTTTCCCGCTCCGCAAACTTCTCGGCGTCTCGCAAAATTCGGCAGTCTTCCTCACCTCGGAACCCACGCAGCCCGGCGACCCCGCTCCCGACATTGCCATAAAATTAATTCCAGAAGACGCCTCCACGTCCGATCTGCAACTCGAACACTGGCGCGCCGCCGCTGCTCTCTCGCATCCCGGACTTCTTCGCATCCTGCATTTCGGCCGCTGCACCATCGACGGTTCCCAGTGCCTGTACATCGTGACCGAACGCGCCGACGAAGATCTCGGCCAGCTTCTGCCGCGCCGCGCGCTCACGCCCGATGAAACTTCCGGCATGCTCGCCGCCGTTCTCCCCGCACTCGATTTCCTCCACGAAAATGGTTTCGTCCACGCCGGCGTCAAACCTTCCAACATTCACGCCACCGGCGACAATGTAAAACTTTCCGCCGACCGCATCGTGCCCGCAGGCGAGTCCGCATCCACCTGGCCGCTCGCCGCTCCGTTTGCTGCGCCCGAGTCTGTACTTTTTCCCGCCTCCGACATGTGGTCTCTCGGCATTTCCATCTGCGAAACGCTCAGCAAAATATTGCCGCAGCAACGTCCATCCGGCCGCTTCGTAATTCCTGAGCTTCCCGCGCCCTTCGCGGAAATCGTTCGCTCCGCGCTGGTTGAAGACGCCACGCTCCGCATCACCCTCGACCAGGTCCGCTCACTCCTCGATCCTTCCTTCGTCGCAAAGAGCGAAGTAGCGCCCCCCGCCAGCGAACCCGCAACCACGGACGCAAATCCCACGCCCGTCGATTCACCCTACATTCGTACGCCCGATTCACCGAACTCCCCGGAATCCCTGCTGGCCGCGGCAGAGTCTGCTTCCGTCGCATCGCCGTCGACGCACTCTCGCGCCTCTCAACGCGCGCCCCTTCCACAAATCGATCCACTCGCCGTGCCGCTTTCCCCCGTCTCTCCCAAATCAGCGCCTGAACCATCGCGTGCCCCCATTCCTGTTTCATCGCTCCCGCAAGTCAACGCCACCATCGGCAACCCGCGCCGCGTCATCTCTCCCAATCCGCAGCCGCGCTCCAATCGACTTGTCCTGGTAAGTGCAGCCGCCGCCATCGTCCTGGCGATCATTTTCGTGCCACGCCTGATTATCCGTTCCACTCGATCTTCTGCGACCAATTCCAGCGCGCCCGTCAACACCAATCCCTCGCCATCTTCGAATTTCGCGAACAGCGCAAATTCCAAAACAAACTCCGCGCTGCCTTCATCCGG
The DNA here is from genome assembly GCA_963743735.1 of uncultured Acidobacteriota bacterium. Taxonomy (GTDB): domain Bacteria; phylum Acidobacteriota; class Terriglobia; order Acidiferrales; family UBA7541; genus Acidiferrum. Next base: position 105,825 of record CAVURF010000020.1, on the reverse strand, counting down.
AAATTCCGCCGAATCGGATTCCTACGCCACAAACTCGCCGGCTGCGAATTCCGCTTCGCCTTCCGCCAATTCAAATTCACGCAGCGACAAAAACAATCCATCCGCAAAATCTGAATCGCCAAGTTCCTCAGCTTCCTCGCGCAACACAACTCCGCTCACGCCAGCCGCCGCTCCGCCTTCCTCCGCCCTCGTAACTCCTTCGCCGTCAAACGTAAGTCCCGCAACTCCATCCGTCGTCCACAAAGTCCTCCCCGAAGTTTCCGCCCAAGCCCGTTCCACCATTCACGGCACAGTCCGCGTCAATGTCCGCGTGCATCTCAATCCCGACGGCTCCGTCTCCTCGGTCGAACTAGCCACTCCCGCCCCCAGCCAATTCTTCGCAGACTTGGCCCTAAAAGCCGCCCGCCAATGGCAATTCGCCCCATCCTCCCCCTCGACCGTAGTCCGCTTCGACTTCACCCCAACCGCCATCACCGCCTACCTCCCCTAGACCTGCTTTGCCAGTTGTCGCTGTTCCTGCCGTTGTAGCGGCCGGTCTTCAGACCGGTGCTTTTCACTTCTTCTCCATTCTTTTTCTTGGTCCTGTCCTGTATTCTCCCGTGCTCCGTGCCTGCGAATCGAACCTTTACGCGCCTGCCGCCGGAACGCTACCGCGGCCCAGTTCCCGCCTGGTCAGAGGTCATCACTCCTCACCGCCCGCTTTTCTGTGCTACCTTTCCCCTTGGCTCGCCGCCAAACGCACATGTCACCCACCAGGGTCCAAATCTACGGGCAGACCTATTCCATCGCAGGCGATCTCGATCCCGCCTACGTGCAGAAACTTGCCGCCTATGTGGATGAAAAAATGCGCGCCATCTCCGACGCTACCAGCACCGTGGACACTCAGAAAGCCGCAGTCCTCGCCGCTCTCGCCATTGCCGACGAGCTACACAGCGGCCTGCGCGAACGCACCGAACAGGAAGAACTCTTGCGCGAACAAGCCGAGCGCTGCCTCACCCTCGTCGAACGCGCCCTCAAACAAACCGCATAGTTTTAATTTCAGATGGTCGGTGATTTCCGAGCCGTTTCTTTGTAGGAGCGCGATACATCGTGCCCGCTCTTTCTTGTGAAACGTCGGCCACGCCCGCCCTACACCGTCATTCCGAGCAGGGCGAGGACCGCCGCCTCTCCGAGCGGTTTTTGCGAGGAGCATCTCTCTTCAGCTTTGATGCCGTCTGCCGAGGCCTACTCACGACGTGCCAGCCGTCGCTAATTGGCTTAGTCGGGCGATGCGATGCCTTCGTATAGAAACGTCATCGGCTTCGGACCCTTCATGTAGCCGGTGGTCAGGTGCGTGATGTGAAAGCCCGCCTGCTCCAGCAATGCGGAAATAGGCCGGTTCAAGTGGCAACCGCCCGCAATGCGCTTCCATATCGGCGTCAAACGATCCTGCCACTTTTTCACGCTCCCGTCCGGCGATTGTCCGTGTTCGACGAAAAGAATTTGGCCGCCGGGCTTCAACACACGCCGCATTTCTCGCAAGGCTTGCAGCGGCGCGGGAATGGAGCACAGCGTCCAAGTCATCACCACAGTGTCCACGGTGCCGGGCTCCAGCGGAATCGCTTCCGCCGATGCTTCCATGAAATTCACGGCGGCGATGCGTTGGGGAGATTGGGCGGCCGCGTGCCGCGCCATGCTGATCAATCTTGCGGAAGGTTCCAGCCCAATGATTTCTTTCACGCTTGCCGGATACCATTTCAGATTCGCGCCCGCGCCGATTCCAATCTCCAGTACACGTCCCTCCGCTCCTGCAAGCACTCGTTCGCGGTACGGCACGAGCTCGCGATTGCGCATCGCAAGGTTCACCAGATGCGGAACAACGTGCTCTTGATAAAAACTCATGACGAATTCTCTTACTGCGGCGGCCAAAAACCCTACAACACTTCGCTCGACAACTCTTCTTAACTAGCCGTCGTCACTGGCTCCAGTTGGTTGGCGTGCGATTCCAGCGATGTTTTTGCAATTCCGACTGCAACCTGTCGGGCAGCGGACCCTTATCGCTGGCGGCGATGTTCGCTTCCACGTTGCGGATTTTTCGCATGCCGGGAATGATCGTGCCCACATCCGGATTATTCAAAATAAATCGCAGCGCCATTTCCGGCATCGAGGAACCGGTCGGAATCAAATGTTTCAACGCGTTGGCGTGCTCCACGCTCGTGCGCAAATTTTCTGGAACGAAATATGTACTGCGCCAATCTTCTTTCGGCCACTTGCTGTCGAGCGTCAACGTTCCCGTCAACGAACCTTCATCAAACGGAACACGCGCAATTACTGCAACATCTTTTTCGCGGCACGCCGGAAAGAGTTCGTCTTCCGGATTCTGGTCGAAAATGTTGTAGATCACTTGCACCGCGTCCACCAATCCGGATTTCACGGCGCGGATTCCGTTCCATGGTTCCCAGCGATTCAAGCTGATTCCGACGGCTTGCACTTTTCCGCTCTCGCGCAATTTTTCGATGGTGCGCCCGGCGCGCTCATCATCGAGCCACTTGTCCTCCCAGGTGTGGTACTGAATTAAATCGAGTGTGTCGGTTCCAATGTTGCTCAGACTTTTTTCGACATACTCGAAAACATATCCCGGCGGATACGATTCATCCAGAGAAAATTCGCGCTTCGATGGCCACTGGCGATTTTTCGGAGGAACTTTCGTAGCTACATACAATTTATTGGCAGGATTTGCCCGCAGCGCTTTTCCCAGCAACTCCTCGCTGTGGCCGTTGCCATACGCCCACGCGGTATCAAAAAAGTTGCAGCCGAGATCGATGGCCCGCTGCAATGACGCCAGCGACTCCGCATCTTGCGAACCAGTCCATCCCGCCATGCCCCACATGCCATATCCAATTTCGCCAACCTGCCAGCCCGTGCGTCCAAACCGCCGAAATCTCATGCGCTCGTCTCCTCACTGGATTATATGCATGGAACGCGCTCTCCGCTTATGACTGTTGCGATTCAGCTGTACTTCGGTACAGGCAGCGGCAAATCCGGTTGCTGCTAGCATCGAAATGCCGCTGTAAACCGCTGGCTGGGAGAGTTCGGCATGAACCGCGAAAGGCTTATTTTATCGGCGTTTGTCTGGATGTTTTTCGCTGCGCCGAATTTCGCGCAGCAGCCGGCGGCCCAGCCCGCTGCGAAACCGGCGTCTAAACCAACCATCTCCAAACCAAACACGGAACAAATGCGTTTGACGACCACGTCCGAGCACGCGCGGGAACTTTTTGGTCAGGCGATTGTTTTGAGCGGGAACTATCGCCTGGATGAATGTTTGAAAAGTTTGCGAACTGCGGTCGGCGAGGATGCGAATTTTGCCGCGGGATGGAGCTTGCTGGCGTACTTCGCGACCGATGCGCACGAAGCTGCGGATGCGCTGGCACACGCGCAAAGCCTGGTAGGAAAGAGTTCGCCTAGTGAAATGCTTTTTGTACGCTGGGTGGCCGCCCAGAAACATAACGATCAAATCGCCGCGATTTCAAATCTGAACGATTTAACGAAGCGTGAATCCGGCGACAAATTGATTCTGTATCTGGCAGGGCGATGGTTTGTCGACCAGAGAGATCAGCAAAAGGCGGTTCCACTTTTTGAAGAAGTTCTAGCGATCGATCCGGAGTTCACTCCGGTTTTAAACCGGCTAGGGTACGCCTACGCGGTAATGGGCGATATGGCGCGTGCGGAAACATTGATGCAGCGTTATGTGGCGGCCATGCCGACGGATGCGAATCCGGAAGACTCGTATGGAGATATTCTTTTCAAGGCCGGCAGATACAATGAAGCGCGCGCACACTTCGAAGCAGCGCTAAAAAAGGATCCTACGTTTGGACCGTCCCAGCACGAGTTAGGCGACGTGTTCGCGTTGCTGGGCAATCAGGATGCGGCGCGCGAGGCCTATCGCAAATCCGCGCTGGTAGCGGCGAATCCGCGGCGCAGCCTGGAATACCGGTCCTCCATCGCGTTGAGTTACGTTCGCGACAACTTGTACGGCTTTGCCGATCGGGAATACGCGGCACTGGCGGCGGAAGCAAAAGCGCAGAAGTACACGGACCTGGAAGCCAGCTTTCACGAGGCAATGGCTCTTTATCAGTCGGATGATCTTGCAGCGATGAAACAGCTGGATGCAGCGGAAGATGCGATTCGCAAGGATGACGATTTGGCGACAGTCACGCGCGATGAGCATATGGCGTTGATTCGCCGCTGGCGCGGTGTGCGTTCGATGCATGCGGGAAATCCGGCGATGGCGGATGTGTGTATTCGAGTGATGCAGCAAAGGTATGAATCAACAGAGAACGAATTCATCGGCGATCAGTTGCACGCACTGCGCGGAGCGTGGTTCTTGGAGCAAAAGAAGCTCACAGAAGCAATTCCTGAGTTGGAACAAGCCAGCGACGATGCTTTTTCCCTGGAGCTGCTGGCGCGCGCGAAGCGGGAATCAGGCGACGCTACCGGAGCGAATACAGCGCTCCACCAATTACTTGCAATTCATTCGTCAACCATGGATTCGGTTCTGATCGTCGAACCCCTCCGGCAAAAATCCGCAGTCTCCGCAGCCGCATCCACAGGCCATTGAGCGATTCGGGCTACTCTCGACTTCTATTCCTTCAATTTGAGTTTGCCTGCGGATTTTTGTTCTTCGAGGAAAGCTTTTAGTTCTTCAGAGGCGCCGAGCAGGCGAGTCCATTGTTCGTAATAAAGGGTGACCGGGAAGCGGCCGAGACCGTAGACGCTGACGCCACCTTTTTCGCCGACGCGGAAATCGAGGGCGCCGCTGCGCTTGGAGCCGGATTGTTTTTGCAGTTGTTCGAGTTGAGCTTTCAGTTCTTCGTAGCTTGGTTCCGACATTTCGATCCTCCGCGCGCGGTCTAAGAAAGAATTTAACACAGAGCGCACGGAGAAAGGGCACGGAGGGCGGGGAGAAACGTGGATAAGAAGACAGGCGTAGAAAGAACCGGTCTGAAGACCTTGCCTGCGGCAGGCAGGCGCTACAAGTGCGACCGCGGGAGATCGACGGAGGAAGTGGAAATTGTCACAAGACCGGTAGCGTGGGCAGCAACCAACTTGCTCCCACGCCCGTCTAAGGTGCTAAGCTAAAGTGTAGCTTTTATGCGCTCACAAGGCGTCATCCTCGGACGAAAGGCATCGCACCGCTTAACAGCGCTACAGCGGATCGGCGCGGCGTTGATCTGCCTGGCGTTGCTGTATTTTGCGGGCGGTGGCAGCTTTCTGCACAAACACCATGGCGCCCCAGACACGGTTTGCCATGTTTGCCAGTCGCTGCATGCCCCGGTACTGACGGTCACTTTCAGCGGAATCGCTTCCGCTCCCGAAATTTCTGGTTGGCACGATTCGCAGCCTGTTTTTACAGCCGCTCTTGACGAAGTTTCGCTTCTACGTTCTGGCCGCGCACCTCCATCCGCTTAACACGCCACATCCTCTAATCATTGCCCGGTAGTTCATTGTCGTCCGGTCAGCTTACCTGCTGCGGAAGACGCGCCGTTAGATTTTCAGAAGGCGGCGGCCTTGATCCACCAACCACACACTGCCCATTGGGCACGGAGAAAATAATGTTGAAGAGTTCTAGAAATTTTGCATTGCTGGCGCTTTTGAGTTTGTGCTTTGGCGCGATTCCGGCGCGAGGGCAGTTGGGGAATTCGGGATCGATCGAAGGTGTGGTAAAGGACGCGTCTGGCGGCGTGGTGGCCAATGCGACCGTCGAGATTTCGTACTCAGTGAGCGGATACAGGCGCACGGCAACGACGGGAAGCGACGGATCTTTCCGTTTTACGAACGTTCCGTTCAACACGTATCACATGGTGGTAACGGCATCGGGGTTCGATGCCTTCGTGCAGGATGTGGACGTGCGCTCGACAGTGCCTACACCGGTTCAGATCGGTTTGAAGGTGGGCGGGAGCAGCACCAGCGTTACCGTTGAGGCAGAGGGCGGGGACCTGGTTGAGAACGAGTCCACTTTTCACACCGACGTGGACCGGGGACTGTTCGATAAGCTTCCGTTGGAAAGCGCAACTTCGGGTTTTTCATCGTTGGTGACGCTAGTGTCTCCGGGCGCTGCGGCGGATTCGAACGGTCTTTTGCACGGGCTGGGAGATCACGCGGAAAATTCCTATTCGGTGGACGGACAGCCATTTACCGATCAGTTCAGCAAAGTGTTCTCGAACCAGCTGCCCACTGACGCGATCCAATCCATGGAAGTGATTTCCGGCGCGCCGCCAGCGGAATTTGGCGACAAGACGAGCCTGGTCGTGAAAGTGACGACGCGCTCGGGCTTGGGAGTCACAACGCCGACAGGCAGCGTGACAGCTTCGTACGGAAGTTTTGGCACCGCGAACCTTGGCTTCAATTTGGCTTACGGCGGGCAGCGCTGGGGAAATTTTATCGCGCTGAACGGATTGAAGAGCGGACGTTTTCTCGATCCGCCCGAGTTCACCGTGCTGCACGACAAAGGCAATCTGGAAAACGTGTTTGACCGTTTTGACTATAATTTAACGCAGAAGGATTCAGTCCATCTGAACTTCCAATATTCGCGCTCCTGGTTCCAGACACCGAACACGTTTGACAATCTGAACGTAGTCGACTTCAACGGAAACAACGTTGGCGATACGGATCAGCGTTCGAAGATCGGGACGTATAACGTGGCTCCGACGTGGACGAGGCTGATTGGTTCGTCGGCTGTGTTTACGCTGGGCGCGTTCGTTCGACAAGACCAATACAACTATTATCCGAGCAACAATCCGTTCGCGGACCTGGGGCCGATCAATTCGGAAACGATTACGCAGGACCGCACATTGACCAATGCAGGATTGCGGTCTGACATTTCCTATGTGAAGGGGATTCACAACATCAAGGCAGGCGTAACGTTTGAACATACGTTCCTGACGGAAAATGACAGGTTCGGGATTATCGACCCAAACCTGCTGCCGACAACGACGGACGATCAGGGCGTCAACTGCTTTGATCCGAGCACCAACTTCGCAACGCCTGGCACGCCGTGCGCAACGCTGCTTCCGATTGACCTGACTCGGGGAGGAACGCAATTCAATTTTCACGGACACACGGACGTGAAGGAGCTTGCGCTCTACTTTCAAGACACAATCACAAAAGGGAACTGGTCGTTCAACCTGGGTCTTCGCGAAGACCTGTACCGGGGGTTGTCGTCCACCACCCAGACAGAGCCGCGGCTGGGCGTCGCTTACAACATAAAACCGACAAACACGGTGCTGCGGGTTTCCTATGCGCGGACGCTAGAGACTCCATTCAACGAAAATCTTATCGTGGCCACGAATGGTTGCAACGTGGACGTGATTGCCGCGCTGATTCCCTGCGTGCCGGCAAATTCGCCGCCAGGATTCCGAAATGAGTTTCACGCGGGTTTCCAGCAAGCATTTGGAAAATACCTGGTGGTAGATGCCGAATATCTTTGGAAGTACACCCACAATGCGTACGACTTCAGCATTCTGGGCAACACACCGATCACCTTCCCGATTGTTTGGAACAATTCCAAGATTCCGGGATTTGCGCTGCGGGCGAGCGTGCCGAACTTCCACGGCCTTACGGCGCTGGTAGTGATGTCCAGCGTTGCGGCGCGTTATTTTCCACCGCAAGTTGGCGGCCTTGGCGTGACGGTTGGACAAAGCGGATCGGTGTTCCGCATCGACCACGATGAGAAGTTCAACTCGACGATGCACTTGCAGTATCAACCGTGGAAGCTCGGCCCGTGGGTGGGATTCAACTGGAGATATGACAGCGGTCTGGTGGCGGGCGCAGTTACCGACTTTCCGACAGCGCTGTCATTTGACGGCGACCAACAGGCGGCGATTGGGTTGTTCTGTGCCGGTCCAAACGGCACGAGGATCTTTGCGACGCTTACGTCTCCGCTCAGCAACGACCCAGCCAGCTGCGGACCGAATCCAACCGCCACTGGTGCTACGCGTGTGAGCATACCGGCCAATGGGACGGAAAACGACGATCACAACCCTCCACGCATCGCGCCACGGCACTTGTTTGATATCGCGGTGGGCCACGACAACCTGTTCCATGGCGATCGCTACCGATGGAGCGCGCGCGTGACGGTGATTAACATTACCGATAAGGAAGCGCTTTATAACTTCTTATCTACCTTCAGTGGAACGCACTTTGTGAGCCCCCGGGCGGTAACTGCGGAACTCGGTTTCCACTTCTAACACTGCAGGGCACGAGAAATTCCCGCGAGGATCTTTGATCAGAAGGGCGATCGGAAGGCCTCGCGGGAATCCCATCAACACAATTGTTGGCCAGTGATTACGGACCAGTCTCGAGCCACCGGGACCGGTTGGAATGTGGTGTGCCTGCGAAAGATTCTTCTGCAAATTTTAATGGTTATAGTACCTGGATCAGAGTGAGTCGCATCCAATCACAGTCGAAACAAGCGGGTTCAAAGAGTTCGTGTTGATCGGGCAAACGGAGCCCGCGATGCGGGAGCACGTTTCTGATTTAGCAAGCGCCCGCCTTCAGAATTGCAGATTGACAAAGACGAGGATGTTCACTGGCTGGACAAGGGTATTTGCAATAGTGGTGAGTGGGCCGGAACTACTCACGAGACAATCGGGAAGTAGCCATCAGTCAGGTAGAACCGTGCCCCTATTGCCAAGAACATTTCGCCAAGTCATTTCGCTTAAACCAGCGACCACGCTCGGTCACCGGTGGGTAGGTGGCTGGTTGCGAAAGGTGGTTGCTGCGTGCGTCCTCATACTCGCAGCGATTCCGGCACTTGCGCAGACGGCACCGACCGGCGACCAGAAGCAGGGCGACCAGAACCCGAGCGCTGGCTCCGTTCATGGGACACTCACGACGACGCAAGCGGACAGCGGCTCGGGCGGGCTGGCAGGGATTTCCGTCCAGCTGGCCGCACAGCCTCCCAATGGCAGCCCGATGACAGCCGACACGGATGATGCCGGACACTACGAATTCAAGGACTTAAAACCTGGGTCCTATACGATTTCCATCAATCAGACAGGTTTTGCGCCCTTTACAAAATCGCTGGAGCTGAAACAGGGAGAGGCAGCGATTGTTGATATTCGCCTGGAGCTGCAGACCGTTTCGGAAAAAGTTGAGGTCAGCGAAACGACTCTGACGATAGCGACCGAGGACGCGACGACGCCGACCGTGTCGCTCACACAGCGGCAGTTGATTTCCCTTCCGACGGCGCAAGAAAAGATCCGAGAAGTTCTTCCAGTGACGCCTGGCGTGGTGAAAACCATAGACGGCAAACTGAGCTTCAAAGGCTCGGACGAGAATCAAAGCCTGCTGCTGGTGAATTCCGCGCGAACCACCGATCCAGTGACAGGAAGCTTCGCGGTGCCGGTACCGACCGATGCCGTGCAGTCGTTCAATATCTACAAGACGCCGTATAACGCGGGCCTGGGAAGTTTTACCGGCGGAGTGGTGGAGGTGCAAACCAAACCACCTGACGATGGGTTTACCTACAGACTGAAGAGTTTCATTCCTAGCGTGCTTGGCAAGAACGGAAGCATGGTCGGGCTACAGGAAGCAACACCGGGGATCGACTTCAGCGTACCGATCATCAAACACAAACTCCTGTTTTCGGAGATTTTTCAGTACGACATGAAGAAGCGCACGGTGCAAGGCTTGCCGTGGCCCTATGACATCAGCAAGAAACAGGGGTTCAGTACATTTTCGACAATCGAAGCAATTCTCTCCAACAACCATGTGGTGACGTTGACAGTGAACGCGTACCCGCTGCGCGTACAACATGCGGACATCAATGCTCTGGTTCCTCAACCAGCCTCGAATGATTTGAACCAATCGGGCGCAACGATCGGCCTGACGGACCGATACCAATTTAGTTCCGGAGCAATCTTCAGCACCATCGCGCAGTACACCCGATTTGACAGCAATGCTCACGGTCAAGGACTTGCCGACATGCTGGTCACGCCGGAAGGCTATGGGGGGAATTACTTCAATCGGTGGTCGCGCAGGGGCAAGGAATTTCAGTTGGTCTCCGCGTACCAATTCGCGGAGAAACACTGGTTCGGTAAGCATGAGATACATGCGGGCGTGGATTTCGATCATCGTTCCTACACCGGAACCAGCAATTCGAATCCCGTGCAGATTCTCAATCAGGACGGGACGTTGGCGGAACAGATTACCTTTGTTCCCGGCCCGGTTCAGAACGCTTCGGATGCGGCAGTGGCCGAGTTTATCCAGGATCATTGGGTTCTGAACTCACATTGGTCGACAGATTTGGGTGCACGCTTGTCGAGCGAGACCAATGGTTGGTCCGCAGTGGTGGCTCCTCGCGCCGGCGTCGCCTACTCTCCCGGAGACAGCGGCAAAACCGTGATTCGAGCAGGAGTAGGCTTGTTCTACAGTCTGCTGCCGCTTCTGGCAGAAGACTTCGCAGCCAATCCAACCCAGGTGATTACGCCGTTCCATGCAGGCTTACCGAGCGGGCTGCCGATGACCTACGCGAATGTCTACGTGGGCGGCCGGAATCCGCTGACGGCCAGCAGTTTGCCGAGCGGGCCAGACACGACGCCACGGAACCTGACGTGGAATGTCGAAGTCGAGCAGGAGTTGCGGAAAAACTGGATTTTGAGCGTTGGTTATCTCGATAGCCACACGACGTACCTTTTCACCGAGAATCCGTTCACAGCCCCGGCAGGCGGGCAATCCTTTTTGGCTCTTGCCAACACAGGCTCATCGCATTATCGCGAAGTGGAAAGCGGCGTTCATGTGGGCTTTCATCACACCGATGAAGTAAATGTTTCGTACACTTGGAGCCGAACGCGCGGTGATTTGAACAACCTTTCCGCAGTGCAGATTCCTTTCTTACAGCCAGTGATTCGACCAAATGTTTACGGAATTCTGCCGTACGATATTCCAAATCGCGTGGTGGGCTGGGGGATTTTTTCGCTGCCGAAAAAATTAAAGTTCAGCCCCATCGCGGATTTACACTCCGGCCAGCCGTACTCGAACATCGATACGCTGCAAAATTATGTGGGGACGCCAAACGGGCAGCGGTTTGGCACATTTTTCACACTAGACATTAAGATCTATCGTCTATTCACTGTTCCTTTCATCGGCAAGGATCGTGGAAAAGGCAAGCGTCATCATGTGCGGCTTGGTTTCTACTCGCTAAATCTGACGAATCACGGGAACTACAATGCAGTGTTCAACAACGTGACCGCGCCAAACTTTGGCCAGTTCGCCGGGTTTCTGGACCGGCGCGATGGGGCAGTAATCGACTTCGTCGACTGAGCCGTCTCTTTAGTTCCACGGCAAAGACGGTGTTGTTCTTCAATTTTCTTCACAAAACGTCTGAAATCATATAAAGGAGCTGCTCGGAAGCGGCACTCTTGCGTCTACTGGCGCCTTCGTCTCCTTCTCCCGCGACGGTGTAACGAAAACCGCCGATTCATCACAATTTGGAACAGGTGGTATTCGCAAAAATCGCTTGCGCCTGGCGAATCCCAGGGAAAAAATCCTGCGACGACTGCTGCCGGAAGGAGCAACCTATGGCGACCTTTCAGGAAGTTCGCGCGGCAGAGCTTGAAGAATTGAAAAAGCTCAGAGAGTTGCGCGGGATAAAACTGCCTGCGGAAAAAGGACGGGTGGGATTGGCGTTTTCGGGAGGAGGCATTCGCAGCGCGACCATTAACCTGGGAATTCTGCAAGGACTGGCGAAGTACGGACTTCTGAAGCGGATCGACTACTTGTCCACTGTTTCTGGCGGCGGTTTCATTGGCGGCTGGCTGATTCGCTGGATTTACGAACGCGGCATGGCCAACGTGGAGCAGCGGCTGGGAGACGTGACGAGAGAACCGGCTCCGGTTACGTTTCTTCGCGATTACAGCAATTATTTGACGCCGCGCACGGGGCTGCTGGGTGCGGATACGTGGGCCGCGATCGCGACGTATTTGCGAAATGTTTTGTTAAACCAAACGATCCTAGTGGGATTTCTGGGCACGATGCTGTATTTGCCGTGGATCCTGGGTAGCTTTTTTGATTACGGGCCGGTGATGGAGCCAAAACCACTGGCGATCGTCACTTTGGCGGCGATTTTGGTGATAGCTGCGGTCGCGGGCGGAGTGGTGAACACCAGCACCTGCGCGGGAGCGGCGGCCAAACAGGAATACGAATGGACGTCGCAGCGCTGCGTGCTGATCCGGGTGGTGCTGCCGCTCTTTGCGGGAGCCTTCTGCCTCAACTACACGATCTGGCGGCAGCCCGACGCGTGGACGATGGCGGTGTGCGTTGTTGCCGGGATTGCAGTGTACTTCCTGGGACATTTTGCCGGGTGGCTGGCTTCGAATATCAAGTTTGGCTGGGGCGCGAAAGGTTTGCCAACGCTGTGGAATGTTTTCTGGGCGCTTCCAAGCGGTGCGCTGGCGGGAGTGGAGGTTCATGCGCTCAGTTTATTGCTGGGACACTGGGCTGAGGATCCGGTCAGGGGAAAATGGCAAGCGGCGAGCTGGGGTCCACCGCTGTTTGTGGTGGCGTTTCTTCTGGCTGGGGCGCTCCACATTGGGCTGGCGAAATTCGAATTGCGGAACGAGATTCACGAATGGTGGGCACGGCTGGGCGGATGGTTAATGCTGTGGTCGTTATTCTGGGCGGCACTTTTTGGGCTGGCGATATTTGTGCCGCTGCTGGTTTTCAAAATAAGCGCCTACGCATCCGGACCGGCATTGTGGGCCAAGCGCGTAGTGATCTGGGGATGGATCGTACATAGCGGGCTGGGAGCGAGACTGGGCTGGAGCAAGAGCACATCGGGAAGTCCGAGCAGCCAGACGATAAAGGAATTTATAGCCAAGGCGGCGCCATTCGTGTTCGTCGGCGGTTTGCTGATTGTGCTGGCGACTGCCGCGCACTCACTGGCTCTTTGGGTGCATCGGCTGCCACGCAACAACCCGGACGTGTGGTGGGCGAGCGCTGCGGGCGTTCCGTCACATTCATTCCTGTACCTTGCGATGGGGCTAGCATTGCTGACCGCGTTCCTATCGTGGCGCGTGGACATCAACCGATTTTCGATGAATCTGCTGTACCGCAATCGGATTGTGCGGTGTTATCTGGGTGCATCGAATGAAGCCCGCAATGCCCAGAAGTTCACAGGGTTTGATCCCGCTGATGATTTGCGCTTGGCTTGTTTTAGCAAGGAAGATGCTTGCGATCCGGACGAGAAGCTGCATGCCGACTGCTATAGCGGCCCGTATCCGGTATTGAACGCGACATTGAATGTGACGCACGGGCAACGCTTGGCTTGGCAGGAAAGGAAAGCCGAAGCGTTTATTTTTAGTCCATTGTATTGCGGATTTGAGTATCCGGAAATGAAAGAGAATGCGAACCGCGAGTCGGCGGAAGAGAAAGGCGCGGCCGATAGCGGATATCACGTCACGGACGGATGGGCGATGCGCGAGCATGGCATTTCACTGGGAACCGCGATTTCGACTTCCGGCGCAGCGGTTAGCCCGAACATGGGATTTCACAGCTATCCGCCGCTGGCTTTTTTGATGACGGTGTTCAACGTGCGGCTGGGGGAATGGCTGGCGAACCCGCGCTATGGTAATAAGCCTTCGCGCAAGTCGTCGCCTGGAAAGGCCAGCAAGGCGGTCGAGATCGAGCAGCGTGTGAAGGCTGAAATTTCTGTAAAATTCGGACCAGAGGGCGCGCCACGCAGTTCGCTGCTGTATCTGCTCTTCGAATTATTCGGAACGACGACCGACGCTTCCAGATTCGTATATCTGAGCGATGGCGCGCATTTCGAGAATCTGGCGATTTACGAACTGGTGCGGCGCGAGTGCGATTTCATTATCGCCAGCGATGCGGGCGAAGACGCGAATTATGTGTTCGCAGATCTCTGTAACGCGATTCGCAAATGCCGGACGGATCTGGGAGCGGAAATTACCCTGAATCTGGCGCCGATTACTGCGAATCCGGAGACAGGTCACGCGGCTTGCCACGCAGTACGGGGAGACATCGTGTATCGCGGCGGCAAGACCGGACAAATTTTGTACTTCAAGAGTTGCTTGACGGGCAAAGAGCCGAATGACGTAGGAGATTACCGCAGGTTGCATCCGGAATTTCCGCAGCAGAGCACCGCGGATCAGTGGTTCAATGAATCGCAATTCGAGAGTTACCGGGAATTGGGCTTTGTTGCCGCAAAAGAGACATTCCGTCTGGCAAACAACGATGCTCCGTCGATCGAGGAAGTGTTTGCCAGCGTACCGAAGAGTTAAGAACGAACTGGAGCGTCCCACGGCCAGAGGCCGGATTGGCGGCGAGGCTGGGAAAGAATACAATTGGGTTGGAGCGGTACTTCGAAGCAGGTGAGAGTGCGAAAGCCGTTTGAACCGTAATGAATCTCTGGGGTGCTGCGGACAGACAGCCTGTGTGCACGACCTGTCCCGCTGGCGAGCTGAAGAATCGGCGCGCGAGCGGGGCAGGAAAGCCTAATGGTTGGCTCGTGGTGCCCACCTAATTCGGAGGTTCACGGCCTAGCTCTCCACGGCTTAGCAGTCCGCTCCTTTTTTAATTTTCAGTTGTCAGCAATCAGCTTTCAGTAAACAGAAACTCCCCGCGAAGCTAATTGCTCCCGTGTTTGCATCTCTTGCCATCTGCGATTGCGTATCGGGCTCGCGCAGTGATGGTTCTTAATTCTGGATGATTCAGGGGTTTCGCTGAAAAAATGATTACTAAGAACTGAATACTTCCCTTATGCGCGTACTTTTTATCGGAGACATCGTAGGATCGCCGGGGCGCGAAATTGTGCGCGAACGGCTGGCTGATCTGGTGTCGCAAAAAAAGATTGATCTGGTGATCGCGAACGGAGAAAACTCCGCTTCGGGATTTGGGATTACACCGAAAATCGTGGACGAGTTGCTGAGATGCGGAGTTGAAGTGATCAGCGGCGGCAATCACAGCTGGGACCGGCGGGAAATCATGGAGTTCATGCCGCATGAAGCGCGGCTGCTGCGCCCGGCGAACTTTCCTGAGGGCAGTCCGGGAAGCGGAATGTATGTGGGAACCGCGAAGAACGGCGTGAAGTATGCGGTAATCAATCTGCAGGGGCGGATTTTTCTTCCGGCGATTGACGATCCGTTCCGCAAAGTGGATGAATTGCTGGCGAGCTTGTTCGCCGACGTAGCGTTTGTTCTGGTGGATATGCACGCGGAAACCACCAGCGAAAAAATCGCCATGGGCTGGTACTTGGATGGGCGCGCGACCGCGGTTGTGGGCACACACACCCACGTGGCGACGGCGGACGAACGCGTGCTTCCTGAAGGCACGGCTTTTATCACGGACGTGGGCATGACCGGCCCTCATACTGGGGTAATTGGCATGGACCGGGTGGCGATCATCAAGAAATTTCTAGATGCGCTGCCGGCGCGGTTTGAAGTGGCCGAAGGTGACGTCCAGATGAATGCTGTGCTGATTGATGCGGACGAGGACGGACCGCGAAATAGCGCAGGGCGGTTGAAGGCGCGCAGTATTGAACGCTTGCGGCTGCGCATCGATTGAGGCCATGCCGCTCGCAGCCGCGGCGTAATCATTCTCTTATTCTTCTGGACACAAGCGCGGCAAGAGAAAGCAACCAAAAGAGTTATCAAGCAGTCTCACCAGACGCACGAGAACTGGCACATAGAAAAATTGGAGTGTATCCGGCCTTGAAAATTCTTGCGGTGATGTGTCTGTTCTTGAGCGCGGCAGGCAGTGCGCGAGCGCAAATTGACGCCGACCTGGTGGCAAAGCGGCGACTGTTTGCGCCGATGGGACCCGGATTAAAACAGATCCGCGAAGATGCGGACGGAAAAATATATGTGCTGGCGTCGCCATCGCCCGGGCTAGTGGTGTATTCGCCTGAGGCGCGGCGATTGTTGACGATGCGGGAAGCTTCAGGGTTGTCCCGGGAAGCGTTAACAGAGGCCAAAGCGTCGGGCGACGTGCTGGTAGAATTCGGCGAAGACTGCGATACCGATGCCGAGGGCAAAATCTATATTGCCGATCGCGCGGCAAATAAAGTTCAAGTTTATTCCAAGGAAGGACGGCACCTGCAAACCATCGCGGTAAAGGCGCCGGTGGCCGTGGCGGCAATGCCCGAGGGTGAAATCGCCGTGGCCACAATGCAGCAGGAGAATCTGCTGACGGTATTCGACAAGACTGGCCGGTTGGTACGCGATTTTGGCGAACCGGAGGCGTTGACGGGGCGCAAGGATCTGAACCGATTCTTGAATCTAGGCGCACTGGCGACCGACGCGATGGGGCATTTATATTACGGATTCAAGTTTTTTCCTGAGCCAACCGTCAGACAATTCGATCGTTTCGGTTATGCGGCCGAAGATGTGCGCTACACGGCAATCGACGCTATGCCGGAGGCCGCAGCCATGCGTAGGGAGATTGCACGGCAGGAAAGCCGCGGTGATACGCCGCGATTCAGGCAAGTGATGACCGCGATGGGCGTGGAAAAGCAAACCGGCGAAGTGTGGATCGCTATCGGGAACATGCTGCTGCGATTCGATAAGGAAGGCAACCGGCGAGCGACGTTCCGGCTGTATACGCCACAAAATGCTCGGCTTGAGGCGGTTGCAATCGTCGTCGAGAAAAACCGTCTGATCATTGGCGGTGATCCGATGGGCATTTATGAGTTCGAACGGCTGGACAAAGCGGACAAAAAATAGAAAAACTTCCGGATGATCAGCGTAGGAAAATTTCGATGCACCAGATATTGCAATCGCGCAAGACTAAAAAGACGTTAGCTAAATATATTTTACAACTCGGCTGTTTTTCCACAGCTTGCGCCACGAGATTTTCTTGTTTTTTTTGACCGCCCGTGCGGGTGCGAAGAGAGTACCATCGATTTTTCCTCAGCCAATGCATGGAGTTGCGGGAAGCCATGCGCTGGACTGGACAATTTTGCCGCCTGTGGAAAAGTTGTGTATGCTGTGTGAACGCGGGCACGTGCCCTGCCATACTTTTTACTTGCCCCCTTCGCGCCAATCGGAGAGAATCCCGCGCTGACTCACAGAGGCGGTTCGGCGGTCGAGAGATCAAAAGGGACGTGCGCGGAAATAAGGGGCACGCAGGTTCGCGCTCGGACAGCCTTCCCGCAGCAAAAAGTAATTCACGAGGGCCTTACTTCAAGACAATAAAGGTGTTTCCACAGGATATGCACATCTGTGGAAATAGCGAGGATTTGGTTTTCCGTTCAAATGACGACGGCTATTCAACTTGGCAAAGAACGCGAAGCGGCAAACCTGTGGGACAAGTTCCTGGAGCGCGTAAAATCCCGCGTCAGTATCAATACATTTAACACCTGGTTCCAGCCGACGCGTTTGAACCGCGCCGACGCGGACCTGGTGTATGTGCAGATTCCCACGACGGTATTTCGCCAAGTGCTTACCCGCACTTACGGTGAAATCGTGAAGGCCGTTTTCCACGAGCTCGGCGTGCCGGCGATGCGGGTGCAATACATCTGCACGGAAGAGGAGCCTGTGACAGCCGTTGCCGGTTGCCGCGACCGCATCGACAAAGCAATCCAAGCTGGATTTCGAGAGCAGCGACCATCAGTTGAACACGCGCTACACCTTTGACTCGTTCGTGGTCGGCAAGTCGAATGAATTTGCGCATGCCGCCTCTCGCGCGGTTGCGGAACAACCATCGAAGGCCTACAACCCGCTGTTTTTGTACGGCGGCGTGGGGATGGGCAAGACGCACTTGATGCATGCCATTGGACATACGATCAAGCAGCGGAATCCGGCAGCGCGACTGAGCTATGTGAGCGCGGAGAAGTTTACAATTGAAGTAATCAACTCGCTGCGCTTCGACAAAATGTTCAGTTTCCGCGAGCGCTTCCACACCGTGGATGTGCTGCTGGTGGACGATATTCAATTTATTGCCGGAAAAGAGCGGACGCAGGAAGAATTTTTTCACACATTCAATGCGCTATACGAACAGCACAAGCAGATTGTGATTTCGTCGGATTGTCTGCCGAAGGATATCAACTCGATTGAAGAGCGGCTGCGTTCACGTTTTGAGTGGGGATTGATTGCGGACATTCAACCACCGGATCTGGAAACCAAGATCGCGATTTTGCAAAAGAAGGCTGAAAACGACCGGTTTGTGCTGCCCGATGACGTGGCGGAATACATCGCGCGAGCGATCAAGTCCAACGTACGGGAGCTCGAAGGCGCTTTGACGCGCCTGATGGCCTACGCCTCACTGACCGGCGCCGCGGTATCGCTGGCGACCGCGCAACAAGTTTTGCGCAATATCATCGCGTCGCAGGAAAAACGCGTCACCATCGAAGTGATCCAGAAACGCGTGAGTGAACATTTTAATTTGCGCGAACAAGATCTGAAGGTTCGTAGTAACACGCGCGCGATCGCTTTCCCTCGCCAGGTAGCAATGTACATCGTGAAACAGTTGACGACGGCTTCGCTGCCGGAGATTGGCCGTCAGTTTGGCGGCAAGCATCACACTACCGTGCTGCACTCCATCAACAAGATCGAAGAGATGCGCCGGTCCGACAAAGAATTGAATCGCACCATCACTCGTTTGATGGACGCCTTGCAGTAAAGTTTTTTCCCTTCCCGAATCCACTACCTTGCTGAGTATATGTGCTGGGCTTTGTGTGCGCCGATTTGTCCAACTCACCTGCTCTGACGAAAATTCCAAACCGCCATTGGTTAAGTACCGCCGCAAATTTTTGCCCGGCGAGCTGTGAGGATCGATTGAATAAACTGCGGATATATTGTTGAAGTGTGAGGATGAAAAAGCGGTATGAAGCGCTTGCTGCAGCTCTATCGAGGAAATATCCGAGATACACACAATCAAACCACAACACACCTTGGTCACAATCGTTTGACCGTGCGGAGGTTGCGGAGAATTCCACAGATTCACAGCGCTCATCATCACAACAAGGGATAAATCTATTTTTTAAAGAGCAATAAGAGGAATAAGAAAGATCCTTTATTGTTGAAGTTGTAGCAGTGAAATTTTTGCGCTGGGCTGGTTTGCACGAGAACAGACAAATTAGACATGAGAAGTTTCCCACCAATTTCCACACTTCAACCGAGACAATCACGTTCGTAAGCCTTTCGCCAGGAGCGAAAAACGAGTAAAGTACGCAGCAGCGGATCAGGTTACGGAGGAAGGTGTAAATGTCTGCAACCGGCACGGTACGCGAGGAGAGCCAAGCGATGGAATTTAGCGTAAGCAAATCGGCTCTATTAAACGAACTGACGACCACACAGGGAGTTGTGGAACGCAAGACCACCATTCCGATCCTGTCGAATCTGCTGGTGGAAGCGCGCGACGGCCGCGTAACCATCACGGCCACGGACCTGGAGTTGAGCGTGCGCACATCGTGCGAGGCGAAGGTCAAAAAGGAGGGCGCAGGAACGATACCGGCAAAGAAGCTGCTGGAACTGGTGCGCTTGCTGCCCGAGGGCGAAATTAAATTTAAACTTCTTGATAACCACTGGGTGGAAATTGTCAGTGATAAGAAAAAGTACAAACTCGTGGGAATGGCGAAAGAGAATTTTCCGGCGCTTCCGGCGATGCCTCATGTGTTGGTAAAAATTCCGGCGACGTTACTCGAAGGACTGATTTCAAAAACAAAATTCGCGATTTCGATGGAAGAGTCGCGCTATACGCTGAATGGCGGTTTGCTGATTTTGAAGCCCGACACGCTGGCCATGGTTGCAACCGACGGCCATCGCCTGGCGCTTGCCGAGACGGATCACAAACTTGCCGGCCTCAATGGCGAAGTGAAAGTGCTGATTCCCAAAAAAGCCATGGATGAGGTGGAGAAATTGTCCAGCGTTGCCGGCGCCGATGCGCAAATGGATTTCGCAAAAGACGAAAGCCACCTGTTTTTCCAGGTAGATCACCGGCTCTTGATTTCGCGCATTCTGACCGGGCAATTCCCCAACTACGAAGCAGTTTTGCCGCGCGACAACAATAAGTCCGTGGTCTTGGAGCGCGCGGAATTGAGCGATGCCGTGCGCCGCGTTTCGCAGCTGGCGGACCAGCGCTCCCACGCCGTAAAAATGGCAGTCTCGAAAGAAGGGATCGAGATTTCCGCATCTAGTCCGGAGTACGGCGAAGCAAAAGAAACCATCGAGAAGGACTACAAGGGCGATCCGATTTCGATTGGGTTCAACTCCAGCTACGTCCTGGATTTTCTTGCCGCGGCTGCCGAAGGTCCCATCAGCATTGAATTGAAAGACGAACAAAGTGCCGGCCAGATGCGTCCCCTCGCCGACGAGTCTTACCGCTACCGCTACATCATCATGCCGATGCGCATTTGAACTTCGCCCTACACGTACTGGGCGTCGTTCGATGTGCCCAAATATTTTAACCAATTGAATAGTTAACTGCTGCCGAATACACAATCCAGGCGTACGATACCAGCGTTCTCTTGCGATTCCAACCTGGATCTTCAAGATCTTGGTCACGATGCCGATAGCCTCCAAGAAAGCAATCCTTCCCACGCTCATCTCGCAGAAAAGTTATTTCATTCGTGAGGCCCGAATCATGCTCGACGTGGATCTCGCCCAACTCTACGGCGTAGCAAGCAAGAATTTGCACAAGGCCGTGAAACGCAACGCGAACAGATTTCCTTCGGATTTCATGTTTCAACTCTCGCTCACGGAAGTACGGAACTTGAGGTTCCAGTTTGGAACCTCAAAGGGAGGACGCGGTGGACGACGTTTTGCTCCCGTTACACAGAGCAAGGGATCGCGATGTCGTCCAGCGCATTGCGCAGTTCGCGCGCGGCGGTGCAGGTCAACGTGGCGATCATCAGGAGATTCGTGCGGCTGCGGGAAATGCTGAAAAATTGCGGCGCAAAATTGCGGCGATGGAGAAGCGCTATGACTCCAGATTTCAGGCAGTTTTTGAAGCCATTCGGCAGATGCTGGAGTCACCGGTTCCGATGAAAAAGCGATGGGATTTTACGCCCAAACGACTTCGTCGACAAAGCTCACAAAGTCGAATAAATCTCAGCGTAAATAACAGAAAACAAGTACGTTATCAATCATTCGAGCAGATTTCAGACCTTGAGAATGCAGCGAATTTCAGCTATACTTTGTTTGTTGTCGATTCGCAGAAAACTCCTACAAATCGACACGTCCACCAGGCAATACAGCACTCGCATTGCGCTCCGCGCCAGGAGCCTGAGTGTTGCAAGCCTGGAGAAACGAACCTGCGAAACTTTCGCCGCAGGGGAATAGTCTTCGCCACGTCTCGCAGTGCGGGACGGGATGGAGCAGGAACTCTACGAGTCCCGGTTTTTCTTCGGGATCAAAGAGTAAGGCGTCGGCCAGGCATTTTTTGAGGCCGCACGGGACGATCTTCGCATCCTTCCCCTATCGCGCCAATCTTGCTTCAGAACTGGAACCGATTTTTTCGGTCTTCGTTATGCGGCTGCTGGTACGCGCGAACAGCTCGCAGTGAGTCTGTAAAAATCTGCTTGGATTTTTTGTTCGCTGAGATTTTGAGAGATGAGGATTCATGGGCGATAAAGAAAAAGAATTAGTGCCGGGCAAAACGACCGTTGGACATCAGTACGACGCAAAATCCATTAAGGTGTTGGGAGGCTTGGAAGCGGTGCGTTTGCGTCCCGCGATGTACATCGGCTCGACGGGCGAGATGGGATTGCACCACCTGGTGTGGGAAGTGGTTGACAACTCGGTGGACGAAGCGATGGCGGGCTACGCCGATGAAGTGAATGTCACGGTACACGAAGACAACTCGGTGACAGTCGTAGATAACGGCCGCGGAATTCCGGTGGACATGCACGCCACTGAAAAGCGTCCAGCCGCGGAAGTAGTGCTCACGGTGTTGCACGCCGGCGGCAAATTCGACAGCGATACCTACAAAGTTTCCGGCGGCTTACACGGCGTCGGTGTTTCGGTGGTTAACGCGCTCTCGGATCACCTGGAAATAGAAATTCAACGCGACGGCGCGGTGTGGGAGCAGTCGTATGAGAAAGGCAAACCGACCAACAAACTGAAGCAAACCGGCAAAACCCGCAAGACCGGAACGAAAGTCACGTTTCACGCCGACCCGTCCATCTTTGACAAAGCGGTCTACAGCTATGACACACTGGCGACCCGCCTACGCGAATACGCGTTTCTAAACAAAGGATTGAAAATCACGCTCACCGACGAGCGCAGCGAAAAATCCGCTGAATTCCGCTTTACTGGCGGCATCGCCGAATTCGTGAAGCACATCAACCGTGGCAAGACTACGCTGCACGATTCGCCGATTTACATGGAAGGCAAAAAGGGCAACGTGGAGATGGAAATTGCCCTGCAATACAACGACACTTACGGCGAAAATGTTTTTGCGTTTGCCAACACCATCAACACGGTAGACGGAGGCACGCACCTTTCTGGTTTTCGTTCCGCATTGACGCGCACGATTAATAATTTTGCGTCCAATGCCGGAATGTTGAAAGAGCAGAAAGACGAAGTGAGTATCTCTGGTGACGATGTTCGCGAAGGGCTGGTAGCAGTCGTCAGCGTGCGTTTGCCGCAGCCGCAATTCGAGGGGCAGACCAAAGGCAAGCTGAACAGCGACATCAAAGGCGACGTCGAACAGTTGGTGAACGAAAAATTGGGCGACTGGTTCGACAAACATTCCACAGTGGCGCGCCGCATCATCGGCAAATGCATTGACGCTGCGCGCGCACGCGAAGCTGCCCGCAAGGCGCGCGAGCTGACGCGCCGCAAATCCGCGATGGATTCGAGCGGCCTGCCCGGCAAACTTGCCGATTGCCAGGAGCGCGATCCAGCTCGCTGCGAATTATTTGTGGTCGAGGGAGAGTCGGCAGGTGGCTCTGCAAAAATGGGCCGCGACCGGAAATTCCAGGCGATTCTGCCGCTCAAAGGAAAAATTCTTAACGTCGAAAAAGCACGCTACGACAAAATGTTGGGTCACGAAGAAATTCGCTGCATCATCACCGCTCTGGGCACGGGCATCGGAAAAGACGATTTCGATGCCGGCAAGCTGCGTTATCACAAAATAATTCTGATGACCGACGCGGACGTAGATGGATCGCACATTCGCACCCTGCTCCTGACATTTTTCTTCCGCCACATGAAGGAATTGATCGAGCGCGGACATATTTATATTGCGCAACCGCCTCTGTATCGCGTGAAGCGGGGCAAGAGCGAGCGCTACATCCGCGATGAACAGGACTTCGCGCGCGAATTGATGAAGCGTGCGACGGAAGACCACGTGGTCAAAGCCAAGGAAGGCGTGAATCTCGAGGGCGCAAAGCTGACAACGTTTTTGCTGAATGTTCAGGAATACGAAGCGGCCGCAGCCAAGCTTGGCCGCCGGCTGCGCGAACCTGCACTGGTTGAATTGCTCGCCGAAAGCGGCCTGGAAAAGAAAACAGACTTCGAGGACAAAAAGGCTTTGGAAAAGCTATTGAAGGAAATCGACAAAGCCAAAATAAAATTGCAAGGCAAAATTACTTTCGACGAAGAGCACAGCTTGTATGAAATTCAGTTTGGCGCGCCGCACAACCAGAAAATTAACTGGGCGGTTGCGTCTACAGCGGAATACAAGCGGTTGCGCGGCCTGGCCAGGCAGATCGAAGAATTCAATCATCCACCGTTCACGGTAGCGCGCAACGGAACTAAGGTTTCGAAAGAAAAGGTGACCGACGTTCTGAACTACGTGATGGACGACGCCAAAAAAGATTTTACGATCACGCGATTCAAAGGCCTGGGCGAAATGAATGCTGAGCAGTTGTGGGACACCACGATGAACGCCGACACCCGCACGCTGCTGCAGGTGAAACTGGAAGACGCGGTTGCCGCCGAAGATATCTTCACCACGCTGATGGGCGAGAACGTAGAAGCACGCAGAAAATTTATCGAGGACAACGCCCTCGAAGTGGTGAACCTGGACATTTAGCAAGAGCAGAAGGGTACCGTGCTGTATCAATTGGGTTGGACAACGCTGCCCGGTTTGCGCGGCTTGAGCGTGAGTGATTTTCGCGCAGAGCCGACGGAGAATCCCGATACGCAAAGTGGCGTAGCAGCGGAATTCGCAGACGAAACGAGTTGTAACGCCTTTCTGAAAGTGGCTGAGGCGGAATTTGTGTCACGGCGGTTTAACAACGCTGCCGATGCGTTCGATACGGTGAAAGCATACGTGTTGGAGCGCGCGAGTAGGCGAATTTAGGTCTGTCATCCTGAGCGAAGCGAAGGATCTCTATCGTTGCGCGGCAACGCAGTTGGCACACGTTGAGATTTTTCGGCCCCGACCGCAGTAGGTCCTCAGAATGACGACAATTAGAAGCTGAGGGAACAATGGCGGACGAAAAAAACACATCGATACTGCTTCCAATTGATATTGAAGCGGAAATGCGCAAGTCGTATCTCGACTATGCGATGAGCGTGATCATCGCGCGCGCTCTGCCGGACGTTCGCGACGGGTTGAAGCCAGTGCAACGGCGCATCCTGGTGGCGATGAACGATCTGGGCCTGGCCTCCAATCGCGGCTATCGCAAGTGCGCCAAAATTTGCGGAGACACTTCCGGCAACTACCATCCGCACGGTGAAGCGGTGATTTATCCGGCTTTGGTGCGACAGGCGCAGGATTTCAACATGCGCTACCCGCTGATCGATGGGCAGGGAAATTTCGGATCGGTCGATGGCGATCCGCCGGCGGCGATGCGGTACACGGAAGCGCGCCTGGCGAAAATCAGCGAAGACATTCTTGCCGACCTGGAAAAAGAAACTGTCGATTTCATTCCCAACTTCGATCAGACCCGCGAAGAGCCGGTGGTGCTGCCGTCGCGTATTCCGAATCTTCTTGTCAACGGCGCCAGCGGCATCGCGGTCGGCATGGCCACCAATATTCCGCCCCACAATTTGCGGGAAATCGTGGACGCCGCGATTTTGCTGGTGGAAAAGCCTGACACCCCGCTCAAGGAAATCCTGAAAATTGTTCCGGGTCCTGACTTTCCGACCGGTGCGTATATTGCGGGCCGCGAAGGCATTGAAGCAGCCTATCGCACGGGCCGCGGCAGCTTCACCATGCGCGCCAAAGCCGCGATTGAAGCGGCTACCAAGGATCGCGACAACATTGTGATCACGGAAATTCCCTACCAGGTCAACAAGTCCCGGTTGATCGAACGCATTGCGGAACTGGTGCAAACCAAAAAAATCGAAGGTATCGCCGACGTGCGCGACGAATCCTCGCGCGAAGGCATGCGTATCGTCATTGAGTTGAAACGTGGCGAAGAATCGCAATTTATTCTGAACAATTTGTACAAGTTCACGCAGATGCAGGAATCCTTTCACATGATCCTGCTGTCGATCGTCGGCGGGCAGCCGCGCGAACTCGGCTTGATCCCGATGATCAAGCTGTTCATCGAACATCGCGTGGAAGTTGTTCGCCGCCGCACTCTTTTTGAACTTCGCAAAGCGGAAGAACGCGAACATATCCTGGTCGGCTACCAGGTAGCTCTGGACCATCTGGATAACGTGATCCGCGTGATTCGCGGATCGGCCAGCCGCGCGGAAGCCAAGGAAAACCTGTTCAAGTATTTTACTGAACAGGACGTGACCATCACCGAAAACGGCAAGTCACGCAAACTCGAAGGAGTAAAGCTGGACGGGCGCAAGTACCGGTTCCTCGGCGCTCCGGAGATTGAAGCCGCCGGACGTGCGAACACGCTGGGTCTCAGCTACATCCAGATTGACGCCATTCTCGAATTGCAATTGCATCGTCTGACGCAACTTTCCATCGATGACATTTTGAAGGAACTGAAATCTATCCGTGATTTGATTGCAGAGTTGCGCGAAATTTTGTCCAGCGACAAGAAATTGAAACAGGTCATCACCGCCGAGCTGAAAGAAGTTCACAAGGCGTATGGCGACGATCGCCGCACGCAAATCGTGGACAAGGTGGAAGAGATCAAACTGGAAGACTTGATCGCCGACACCGAAATGCTGATCACGGTGAGCCATGCCGGATACATCAAGCGCACGGCGACGGATACGTATCGTCACCAGGGAAGAGGCGGCAAAGGTCGCATCGGCGCAAAAACGCGAGAAGAGGATTTCGTCGAATATCTCTTCGTCGCGTCCACACACAGCTACATTTTGTTGTTCACTTCCAAGGGTCGCGTGTACTGGCTGAAGGTGTACGAATTGCCGGAAGCCGCAGCAGCAACGCGCGGAAAAGCTATCAACAGCCTGGTAAAACTCCAGGAAGACGAAAAGTTGACGGCGTTAGTTGCCGCGCGCGACTTGGAAGCGGCGGACAAATTCGTCTTCATGGCCACCAAAAACGGAACCGTGAAAAAATCCACGCTGACGGAATTTTCCAATCCGCGTTCGACCGGGATCATCGCCATCAATCTGGATGCTGACGACGAACTAATTGGGGCGAAATTGACCGATGGCAAGCAGATGATTTTTCTGGCCAGCCACGAGGGCCAAGCCATCCTTTTCCGTGAAACGGAAGTCCGCGCGATGGGCCGCAGCGCCGGCGGCGTGAACGGCATGGACCTGGACAAAGAAGATTACGTGGTGTCCATGGACGCTGTACAACCGGACTTTGAAATCATCGCCAAGGAACGCAACAAGACTTCGCAGAATCTAGAGGAACTCGAGAACGAGGATATCAGGGACTCGCTCACTACGCTGATGCTGACCGTGGCAGAAAAGGGCTATGGCAAGCGGACAGCGCTGGCGGAATATCGCATCACTTCGCGCGGTGGCAAGGGCGTAACCAACATGAAGACCACGGACCGCAACGGTTCAGTGGTTTCCACGCTGCAGGTAACCGAAGAATCGGACGTAATGATCATCACTGAACACGGAAAAGTGATTCGCGTGCACGCAAACGAAATTCGCGAAGCCGGCCGCTCCACACAAGGCGTACGCTTGCTCCGACTGGACGACGACGATTCTATTGCCGCGGCTGCCGTTCTCCAGGAAGAAGACGAAGAAGAAAAGAAGTAAGCGGGACAAGTGTTAGACTATGGCGCCATGAAAAATCTGCGCCGCCTTTGTTCTCCTTTTATTTTGCTGAGCGCTCCGCTTGCACTTCTCGATGTAAGCGGCAAAGTCATGCCACCTCCCGCGGAGTCGTATCGCGCATACGTGGGAACCTACACCGCCAAAACAAACAGTAGAGGGATTTACGAATTTGATTTCGATGCCGCGACGGGAAAAATGTCAGCGGTGCAAGTTGCGGCTGAAACCAAGGATCCTTCCTGGATCATCGTCCATCCGAACGGAAACTTCCTGTATGCGGCAAACGAAATGGGCAAGGCCAGCACGGTTAGTGCGTTCGCGATTGAGCCGAAAAGCGGAAAACTTACGCAGCTGAACCAGCTTCATGCGCTGGGCGAAGATCCCTGCTATTTGTCGTTTGACCGCACTGGAAAATTTTTGTTTGTTGCGAATTATACGAGCGGGAGCGTGGCGGTGTTTCCGATCCTTCCCGATGGCAAACTGGGCGAACACACCGCGCTGCAGCAGGACAGCGGCTCGCTTGGCCCTAACCAGGAGCGCCAGGAGGCGCCGCACGCGCACTTTATTACGCCATCGGAGCACAATCGTTTTGTGTACGTTGCAGACCTGGGGTTGGACCGCGTGCTGATTTACAAATTCGATTCCACGAAAGGCACTCTCACGCAGGCTCCTGAGAATTCCTGGGCGACATTGAAGCCGGGAACCGGACCGCGCCACGTGGCGTTCTCCAAAGATGGAAAGTTCATGTATGTTGTGGGCGAGATGACATCGACGGTGACCGTTTTCGCGAACGAGGGTCAGGAAACGTTTCGTACCATCCAGACTGCCGCGATGTTGCCAGCCGGATTTTCCGGTCGAAACGATGCGGCGGAAATTGAAATTCATCCCAATGGAAAATTTTTGTACGCCTCTAACCGCGGCCACGATTCGATCGTTGTATATGCGATTGACCGGAAGACCGGGATGGTCCAGCAAATGGCAGACATACCGACAGGCGGAAAGGAACCGCGCCATTTCGCCATCGATCCCACGGGTAATTTTCTATTTGCCGAAAATCAACTGTCGGACACGATTGTTGAATTTCGTATCGACGGTGCGTCCGGCAAGTTGACACCGACTGGCGACACGCTTTCCGTTCCCGCCCCGGTGTGCATCACATTTCTTTCGGTCCATTAAGCAGTTTGCATCGCAAAGCTTCCGCTTAAGCGTCAACTGATTTAGAATTCACATTCTTTGTGCCTCATGGGAGATGTCCATGAATCGTCCGCGCCGGTTGAAGCTTGTGTTCCTCGCAATTTTCTGCAGCTTTTTCACTCCGGTTGTGTGGGCTGACGGTGAAACGCAGCCTGGTCGCGAACCCAAGCAGCCGGTGGATGAGGCGTACACCGCGAAGATGAAGAAATACACGACCGAGCCGTTTTTCACTTCGCCGTTGGTGAACTATCTGCCGGCATTGAAAAATGTGCCAACGCCTGAAGCAGTGCTGGGCGATGTGGCGGGGGCGCCGGGGATTCTGCCGTATGCGGAGGATGTGTACAAGTACATGCGTATGCTGGAGAAGACCAGCCCGCGCGTGAAGGTTTTCTCAATCGGGAAGACAGAGGAAGGCCGCGAGATGATCGCCGTGGCCATTTCCTCGGAAGAAAACCTGAAGAAGCTAGACGAAAATCGCGCCAAACTTGGCAAGCTTGCCGATCCACGCACACTAAAGATGAACGACGCCGAAGCCGACAGAGTTGTCACGCAGGCGATACCGGTTTATTACATTACCGGAACCATTCACTCGCCGGAAACCGGCGCTCCGACGGCGTTGATGGAACTGGCGTATCGTCTGGCAGTGGACGACAGTGCGTACGTAAAAGAAATTCGCGACGGGATAATCACGTTGATCACGCCAGTGGTGGAAGTGGACGGGCGTGATCGCATGGTGGATCTCTACAAGTGGCACCTGGCCCACCCGAAGGAGTTTTATCCGCCGCTGGTTTACTGGGGCAAGTATGTGGCGCACGACAACAATCGCGACGCAATGGGTGTGACGCTGAAACTTACCGAGAACGTGCTGAACACCTACGTACAGTGGAACGCACAGGTACTGCATGATTTGCACGAATCGGTGCCGTATTTGTACGACAACACGATTGGCGATGGACCGTACAACGCTTGGATCGATCCGATTCTAGCGGATGAATGGCAGATGATCGGCGCGCGCAATGTTGCGGACATGACCAAATTCGGTATGCCGGGAGTTTTTGCGCACGGCGATTTCGATACCTGGTCGCCGGGATATCTGATGTTCATCGCTGCGCTGCACAACGGCATCAGCCGGCTGTACGAAACATTCGGCAACGGCGGCGCAGACACGCTCGAGCGCACGCTGGAACCCGAGGAATATGCGCGTACCTGGTATAAACAGAATCCGCCATTGCCGAAAGTGATGTGGTCGCAGCGCGACAACAACAACTACGAAGAAACCGGATTGCTGGTGTCGTTGCACTACTTCAACGAGAACAAGCGGATGTTCCTGAAGAATTTTTACGTCAAGGCGAAGCGCTCGATCGAAAAGCCGGGCACTGAAGGGCCAGCTGCTTATGTGCTTCCGTCGGATGAAACGCGGCCGACGTTGCAGGCGGAGCTGTTGCGGGTGATGCAGAGGCAACATGTGGAACTTTCGCGCACAACATCGCCGGTAACCGTGGCACTGCCAGTGAAAAGGGAAAAGAAAACCAACAAGACGGAAGAGAAAAAGGACGTGAAAAAAGACGAGAAGCCGGAGCCAACGTCCAAGACGTTTCCCGCGGGCAGCTACGTGATTCGCATGGACCAGCCTTACTCGCGCATCGCGGACGCTTTGCTGGACCATCAATACTGGAGCCCGGAAGATCCGCAGAAAACTCCTTACGACGACACCGGCTGGACGTTTGGGGAGCTCTATGGCGTGCAAGTGACGCGGGTTACGGATACAAAAATTCTGCAATCGCCCATGGAACGGGTGAGCGAACTGCCTGTTTCCGGCGGAGTAAAGGGCGAAGGAACAATTTTCGCTATTGAGAACCATGCCGAACCTGCGTTGGCGGCGCTGCGTTACCGATTGCAAAATGCCGACATGCAAGCAGCGGAAGAACCGTTTGAAGCCGGCGGAAAAAAGTTTGCCGCGGGAACGATTCTGGTGAAAGGCGCCGATCGTGCGCAGCTTGACGGGGCAACGAAAGATCTTGGACTGCAGGCGATTGCAATGTCCGCTGCGCCGAGCGTGAAATCGCACTCCCTGCGGGCAGCGCGGATTCTGTTGCTGCACTCCTGGCTCGGCACGCAAACCGAGGGCTGGTGGCGGCTGGCGTTGGACAAACTGCAAATTCCATATGATTACGCGAGCACGCAAACCATTGCCGGGACAAATGATCTGCGCGAAAAATATGACGTAATACTCTTCCCGCCGGTTGGCTGGGGCGGCTCGCTGAATAACATTGTCAACGGACTTCCGACAGAGTGGGGAAATCCGCTGCCGTGGCAGAACACTCCGGAAACGCCAAACCTGGTTGGCAAAAATGACGGGACGGCGGACATCCGACCCGGACTTGGCTGGGACGGCGTGGCGAAAGTTCAGAAATTTGTAAACGATGGCGGGGTCCTGCTGACAGTGATGGATACTTCACAGTTCGCGGCTGGAATCGGCATCACGGCAGGTGTGAGCAGTGGCAGCGCGGAGAAAATGAAAATTATCGGGTCGGTGGTGGGAACGCGTGTGGTGGACAGCGCCAGCCCGATCGCGTATGGCTACGGCGAAAAAGTGGCGGCGTACTGCGACAACGGTCCGGTGTTTTCGCTGAGCAGCATCGCGGGGTCGCGCCGCCGAAGAAAGTTGGGTCCGGAGATGAGCCAGCGCCCGACCGGCCGTGGCACGAAAGACGATCCGGATTATGCGGTGGGCCGGCTGGGGATAGAGGCTCCCGACGAACCGGAAAAGGAAACGTGGGAAAATCCCAACGTCACGGATGAGCAGCGCTACAACAATTCGCGAGTGATCCCGCCGGCGATGCGTGCGCGCGTGGTATTGCGCTATGCGGATGCCAAGGAGCTGCTAATTTCGGGCCTGGTGGAAGGCGGTGGCGAAATTGCACAGCATCCGGCAGTGGTGGATGCGCCGTTCGGCAAAGGGCATGTGGTGATGTTTTCGATCAATCCGGTGTGGCGCGGTGAGACGCAGGGAACTTACTCGCTGGTGCTGAATACAGTGATGAACTTCGATAGCCTGAATGCCGGGCGGAAGAACGACGAAAAATAATTCAGCATGGTTTGCCACAACAGGGCAAAAAGCAAAGAGAAGAGAGATCCTTCGCTGTGCCCGTCCGCCCGGCTCGGTATGACGATTTTTCCTAAAGCTATCACCGTAGGATGACGATTTTCGCTGGTGCCCGTTAAAACGGGCACAACTAGCTGAGAGCCAGTTCGCTCAGCACCAATTGGCTGACATCGTCGAAAAGTACCGACATATTTGGAGTTGGTGAGGAACCGGCGGCGCTGGAGTATCATAAGAACCCACCCTGAGCCGAGTCCGGGGTGTGAAATGATTTTGGTGACAGGGGCCAGCGGTAACGTCGGAACGGAACTGGTAAAGAAGCTGTGGGCTCGCGGAGAATCCGTTCGAGCGTTTGTTCGCAATCGAGCGCACGCCCGATCCATCACCCTTCCGGGATTGGACCTTGCGGAAGGGGACTTCAACAAACCACAAAGCGTTGCGCGCGGCCTGGTGGGCGTGGATAGCCTGTTCCTGCTAATCCCTTCGTCTAGCGACGTAGAAAAACTACAACGCAGCTTCGTTGATGCGGCCAAAAGGAGCGGAGTACGCCACATCGTGAAGCTGTCGCAATTGGGTGCTGACGAACGGGCCGAAGGGCGCTTCCAGCGTTATCACGGCGCGGTGGAGAGCTACATTCGCCGATCCGGCATCCCGTTCACGTTCTTGCGGCCAAACCTGTTCATGCAGGCACTTCTGAATTACCGCCCAACCATTTCGTCGAGAGGTGCGTTTTACGCTCTTGCGGGAGGCGGCAAAGTGAGTGTGATTGACGTTCGCGACATCGCGGCGGCTGCGGCCCGGGTATTGACCGAACCGGGTCATGAGGGGAAGACGTACGAGCTCACGGGCCCCGAAGCGCTCACCCACACAGAAATGGCGGAGCAACTCTCAAGAGCATTGGGAAAACAGATTGAGTATGTTGATGTAGCGCCCGACGCAATGAGAGAAGCTTTGTTGAGTTTTGGTTTGCCGCCGTGGCAGGCGGAAGGCGTGGTAGAAGACTACGAGCAGTACCGTCGCGGCGAGGCGGCCAGAGTGACTGCCACGGTGCGCGACCTGACAAAAAATGAACCAACGACCTTCTTTCAATTCGCGCAGGACTATGCGGGGAAATTTACGGGACGAGCCGCGGGCGTTGCCTGATTTCATCTTTAGCAGTCTTCACTCATTCACTTCTTTTCAGCTGACCTTGCCAATCTGTTTTGCTTACGACTGGCACGCTTGCCTATTGGGGCAATTGGAGTACAATCCCCGCCATTATGGCCAAGAAGAAAAAGAAGCGGGCAGGTACCAGGAAGAAAGCGACGTCACGGCGCAAGAAAACGGGAAACGGCGGAAAGCTGCCGAAAGGCGCAGTGACGTTGGCGGTGATCCTGCGGCCGCGCGAAGGGCAAGACATGATGCTGGAAGCGGAGTTGCGGGCATTGATTGCGCCTACGCGGAAAGAAGAAGGGTGTCTGCGCTACGACTTGCACCGGTCAGTTGAGGGACCTGGGGCGTTTCTGCTGCACGAAATTTGGGAGACGCGAGAGCACCACACGGCGCATACCAAAACCGATCACTTTCTGCGCTGGAACGCGCGCAAGGATGGATTGCTGGCTTCGCGCGAAGTGGGATTTTGGAAGCAGATTGCCTAGCCAGCGCACCGTGGAAAAAACTCATGCGCGCGTTGACACCGGGTGTCGGCGTGCCTACCCTTGATTAGCTTGGAGCCCCTTATGAAAATTATTTTGGTTGCCCTTGTCCTTGCGGCAACACTTTCCGTGTCTGCTATTGCTGCTGACGATCAGCCTCATCACGACGCCGCGGACAAACCGGGAAGCATCTCGTTTCCGGTGTCCTGTTCTCCCGCTGCGCAAAAAGTCTTCGTGCAGGGAGTTGCGCTGTTGCACTCGTTTGAGTATGAGGAAGCCAACCAGAAATTTGAGAATGCCGGTCGAATAGATGCGAAATGCGCGATGGCCTACTGGGGCCAGGCGATGACTCTGTATCACCAGCTGTGGGATCAGCCTTCGAAAGCGAACCTGCAGCGCGGCACGGAATTGTTGGCTACCGCACGCGAGCTGAAAGCAGCTACGGCGCGCGAACGGGATTACATCCAGGCCTTATCGGTGTTTTACACGGATACAGATAAACTCGAACACGAGAAACGAGCTGAAGCGTACGCGAACGCGATGCATGGGGTGTACGAGCGCAATCCGCAGGATCGCGAGGCGAGCGTTTTTTACGCGCTTTCGCTGCTTGGCTCTGCGCCAGACCACGACCTGAATCTGACCAACGCCAGGGCCGCCGTTGCGATCCTTAATAAGCTTTTTGAAGAGCAGCCGACGCATCCAGGAATCGCGCACTACATTATTCATAGCTGCGACAATCCGCAGATGGCCAGCCTGGCGCTTTCCGCGGCGCGAAAGTACGCCAGCATTGCGCCGGCTTCGGCGCACGCTGTGCACATGCCTTCGCATATTTTTGCGCGCCTAGGACTTTGGCAGGACGACATCAGCTCCAACGTGGCGGCAATTCATGTCGCTGACAACATGGCGGAAATGCACTTACACGTGGTGCACCACAAAGTACATTCCATGGACTTCCTGGAGTATGCGTATCTGCAGATTGGCGACGACGCGAATGCCAAAAAGCAAATTGCCGCCATCGAGGCAATTCGGAAAGGTGATGCCGATTTAGAGTTTTCCGACTTTGTGGAAGAAGAAAAAGTGCGATTTCCGATGGTATACGCGATCGAACGCCGGCAGTGGAACGATGCGTTAAAGCTGCAACCGAACAGCGAAATGCCGCCTTACGCGCAAATCACAACCTATTGGGGACGGGCAATCGCTGCTGGACACCTGCACGACGCTGCTTCCGCGCAAGATTCGCTCAAGCGCTTCAACGAACTTCTGGAAGCCACGCGCAAGGGGCCGAAGCCTTACATCGCCGATGGCTTGAAGGACGACAGTGAGATTGTGCAGGCCTGGACCTATTACGCGTCCGGAAAGTCAGACGACGCGGTTCGACTGCTCCGCTCGGTGGCCGATAGCCAAGACAAAGTGGGCAAGCGGGAAACTGCTTTGCCAGCGCGCGAAATGCTTGCGGATATGCTTCTTGATTTGAAGCGGCCCGAGCAAGCGTTGGCGGAATACGAAACTTCGTTGCACACGGACCCTAACCGATTTAACGGTCTCTATGGGGCTGCTAGAGCTGCCAGCGAGGCGCAGCAAAAAGAAAAGGCTGCAGGGTACTATGCGCAGCTCCTGAAGAACTGCGATGGGGTGAATTCTGATCGCGCGGAGCTGGGGCAGGCGAAGACGCTGCTTGCCGCGAAGTGACTGCGCTTATTATTAATGCGCTTGACTGAAGCAATTACGCTGTGCCCCGCCGCGCCGAGCATGAACCAGCACAAAGCTTCCCAATGCGATCGTGCTGACAATCTTTCGCAGCACGGGTTTCTCCTAAGCGAGGGTTCTCTTGCGATGCAACCGGATGGCCGGGTCATGCCCTCTCATCGAGCCATTTGGCGTCCCGTGTGATGCTCGCAGTCTAGTCGCAGGAGGCTCAAAACCTAAAGTCTTTCGCGGGCGTTGATTTAGACGCAGTGCTACTTTGTCCAGGTCTGATTGCGCATAGATGGAAAGGTCGGTTCTCTTAGGAAAGTATTGTCGCAGCAACCGGTTCGTGTTTTCGTTCGTGCCGCGCTGCCAAGGGCTATAAGGATCATAAAAGTAGACTTTCACATGCGTAGCCCCGGTGAAGGTTTTGTGTGTTGCCTTCTCCAGTCCTCGGTCCCGCGTCAACGAGCGTCGCAGGGATGCTGGGAGTCTACGAATTGCGCACTCAGTGCGGCGACGACAGCAGCAGTGTCTTTGTTGCGCACCTTGCCGGGGGCAGTAAAACGCGAATGTCGCTCCACCAAGGTTGCTTGTGTGACTTGACTGTTCTTTGTGCCGCCAATTAGATCGCCCTCCCAATGACCGGGACTGGCGCGGTCCTTTCCCGGATGGAGATGGCATCGACGAGGTTACCCTTTCCTCATCCGGACGATGGGGAGGGTCGCGCCGTTGTGCAACGGGACTTCGAGGCGTTCGAGGATTTGGTAACCACGAGCGAGATAAAGTGGAACGCCGGTGAGGGTAGCTCCCATTTCGAAGCGGGAGAAGCCAGCGGCGCGGGCGGCGGATTCGCAGGCTTCGAGAATTGTGGAGCCGATGCCGCGTCGCGCCCAATCGGGATGGATGAAAAAGGCGCGGATTTTTGCGGCATCGCTGGCTGGATCGAGAAAATCGTTTTCGCGGACGGGCGCGTGGTCGCTGCCGAAGAGGGTTTTGCGATGGCTCCAGCCGCCACAGCCTACGATGATCCTGGCGCAGGCTGCTTTTGCTTCGGCGACAAAATAGGTGCCGTCGGCGATGAGTTGCGTGTCGAGACCGAGAACTGTGCCGAGTGCGCCGTTGATTTGTTCGAGTGTGTAGTCGTTTTTTTGCAGGCCGCGGATGGAGGCTTCGATGAGCGCGTGGAGAGCGGGTTCGTCGGTGCGAGAGGCGAGGCGGAGTGAGATTGTGTTTGTTGGGTTTTCCATCGGGGAATGGTCAATTGCACCGATTTATCCGTGCCGAGGTGACATCGTAGCAAAATTCTAGCGTTGAGATCCTTCGCTCATCCTTGGTGGCTGGACTCAGGATGACGAATTAGATTAGTGGGCTAATGCGGGGGCATGGCGAATCGCCAGAAGGAGAAAGCACCGGTTTAAAGACCGGCCGCTACGACTGCAAGAGAAGACAGAAAAAAGATGGGTCGAGCGAGAAGAGTCG
Organism: uncultured Acidobacteriota bacterium; assembly: GCA_963743735.1. Lineage (GTDB taxonomy): Bacteria > Acidobacteriota > Terriglobia > Acidiferrales > UBA7541 > Acidiferrum. The sequence goes on along the minus strand of CAVURF010000020.1, from coordinate 69,676 downwards.
GGATTGATGCGGGCAGCGCACCTCAAGTGGCTACGAGCCCGGAGGTGGAATGTAATAGCCGGGGCGCGTGGTGACTTTTTTGCCTTGCGATTTGTCCGCGACGAGTGAAACGGAAATTTGGTGGTAGCCGAAATCCTGTGCGGCGCCGGAACGCGATTGCGGAACATAGCTGATCATGTATTGAGAGTGCAGCTCTCCGCCAATTTCGTCGATGGCGGCTTCGATGGAACGTCCCTTGTAAGTGGAGTAGTAACCGCCGCCAGTAGCGGCAGCGCCGACTTCGAGAGAGTGTTTCGTAGCGGCGCTTTTCGTGTGCTCGACAAGCACCCTTGTTAGTTCTATGAGGTCAATGCCAGCGTTTTGCTGGTTGGCTTCGGTGGTGGGCGTTTGCACTGTGCCAGGAGGCGGGGGCATGCCAAACGTACCTGGCGGCGTGATGGGGACCGGCGCATCTTGGCGCGGCTTGGCCTTCAGTTCGGCGCGCGTGGTGGAAAGTCCAACACTGAAAATTGTGACGTTTTCAAGTTGAGCGTGGCGCAATACTTCGCCGAGTTGCGCGTCGCTGCCGGTGTCGAGAGCTTCGGAAAGAATCAGAAGAACTCGACGGCCGGGCACTGGCGTTTGTTTAGTAGCTTTGCGGCGATCGGAGAGCATCTCGACGCCCGCGGCCATGGCGTCAAAAAGGCAAATACCAGATTCGCCAGTTTTGAGTCCAGAAAACGCCGCTTGGATCGCTTCGTGGCTGCGAGTAAAACCTTGTAGTGTCTTTAGCGAGGAGTCGAATCCAACGACCGCCGCTTCCGCATCTGGCCCCATTACTTGTTCGGTGAAAAGGATGCCGGTTTTTTGGAGTTGCGGGAGAAACGGATCCACGCGAGAACTTGTCTCCACGAGGATGACCAACGAAATCGGGTCGCCACCGACATCAAAGTGGGTGATCTCCTGCGGAATACCGTTATCGGTGACAATAAAATCCCGTTCATCAAAATCGTGAAGCATAACGCCGTTAGCATCGCGGACGGTGACCGGCGTGTTAACAAGGGTAACTCGCGCGCTGATCTTCGCGAGAGCCTCGGGCGTGGGTTGAATCTGAGAGCCGGGGGGAGGAGGCGGAAGCGGGCCTTCGGGAGCCTGAGCCGTTAGGGGGCGGGCATACGTGAAGCACGACAGAAAAAGGAGCGCCAGAGCGGCAGATCGAGCCGAACGAATGACCATGCGATTCCTTACTCCTTCCCTGCGTACGCCGCCACTGCCAAGTCTCATTTCGCAAGAAACGCCGGATGCGGATGATGCGGCTGCGCTACTGGAGTGTACTCAATTCGACGCAGGTTGAGGTTGTGGCGTTGCCGCGGTAGGCGCGTCTACCTACAATAAAAGTTCGTCTAATTGAGCAGGGAGGCAAGGGAATGTCCGCGAAGCCAGTGAAGCCGAAGCCGCAGCACGCGCCGAAAGCACCGCACGAAGACCCGAAATTTCTGGAAAGCACTCCGGCCAGGCCACTGCGGATTTTGGCGGAGTATATCAACCCGCTGGCGCAACTGAAACGCGAAGGAATCGGCGACACCATTGTGATGTTTGGTTCGGCGCGGATTCATTCGCGAGAAGACTCGCTGGCGCGGCTGGACCGTTTGAAAAAAGCGAAGGCGGGCAAGAGCGCTCTAGCCAAGGCGCGGCATAAGCAAGCCTTGATCGCGGCAAAGAACGCGCTGGAAATGTCGCGATACTACGAAGAAGCGCGGCAGCTTTCGCACCGGCTGACGACCTGGGCCATGTCGCTCGGCTCAAAGCCCCGGCGATTTGTGGTTTGTTCTGGCGGTGGGCCTGGAATCATGGACGCGGCCAACCGCGGCGCGTACGAAGCGGGAGGCAAGTCGATCGGACTTTCGATCGAGCTGCCGCATGAGCAGTTTGCGAATCCCTACATCAGCCCGGAACTGAGTTTTAATTTTCATTATTTTTTCATGCGCAAGCTGTGGTTCGCGCAGATCGCGAAAGCACTGATTGTGTTTCCCGGGGGCTTCGGAACCATGGACGAACTGTGGGAAATGATGACGCTCTTGCAAACTGGAAAATTACCGAAAGATAATTTAATTTTGATTTACGGGAAGAAATATTGGGATGAAGTGTTGAACTGGAAAGCCATGGTGCGCTGGGGCACCATCAATGAAGCTGAATACAAACTGCTGCAATTTGCGGATAATGTGGACGATGCGTTCGGCGTGATTCGGTCGGGACTGGAGAAATACCACATGGAAGTGGACCCGGTCCTGCAGGCCTATTAAAAACTCACCATTTTCGACAAAAAAAACACTTACCAAGACTCGCCGTCAGCGTTACCGGTTATGCTGTATGGCGATCAAACATGGTCCCCGAGTATTTTCACCTGAGCCTTCGAACCAACAGCAGACTCTAACGGGAGAGTGGATATGCGACATCGAATCAACCTGGAAAACTGGAAATCTATCGCGGGAGCGACGGTATTAGCAGCAGGGTTGACACTGTTTGCGGGAGCGGGAATCAGCAAAGCCGACGATTGCCAGGAGCGCATCGTCAAAGCGGACCACCATTTGCATGAGGCCATCGAGCACCACGGCTATGAGAGCAGACAGGCGGAACACGCGCGGATGGAATTACATAACGCGCGCGAATACTGCTTTGAGCACTCCCATAAATGGTGGGACGTGGATGGCAACCGCTGGCACAGCGATCGCGATTGGGATGATCATGATCACCACGACCACCGCGACCACGACAATGACCGCGATCATTGATAATTTATAGAAGTTCAGCCCGACGATGAAGTCGAAAGCGCTCCGAGCGGACGGAGCGCTTTTCGTTTTTTATGAACAGGAGTTTTCCTAGACCTGTCAATCACGGCCGTTGTCCCCCAGCGCAGGAAAGAGGAGACGCAACCTTTTCTGCGAGCCTGTGTTTTATGAGCAGGTTGGGGAGGACAAAATGAAGTTACTAGAGAAAGCTAAAAGCGGGCTGGTACGGAAAGTGGTATTAGGAGTTGCATTGACAGGAGGCTTTCTGGCCTTCTTGGGAGCAGGCACAGCGTCCGCGAGGCCGCGGGTTGTGGTTGGATTCGGCGGGCCCGTAGTGGTGGGCGGATACTACGCAGCGCCCGCGCCCTACTGGGGCCCAGCGTACGTCGTTGGACCACGGTATCGCTACGGTTACTACGCGCCTCGGCATCGCTACTGGGATGCACGGTTGCGTCGCTGGCGCTAAGCGTAATGCCAGCCACTGAAAATTTGAACTAAAAGCTGAAAGCAAAAGCGCCCCGAGAAATAAATCAGGGCGCTTTTTTTGTTGCGGACCGTATTTGTTTGCGATCAGCCTGCGACAGCCAGCGGCTCTTCTGCAAATACTGCGGCGAAGCGCCGAGTTTCGTCCTGATCGTGCAGCAAAACAATGGGAACCACGCGAAGATAACGTTTGCAGGAGTGGCACTGCGTGACTTCACCTTGCAAATCCTGCAAAAAGCCATCTGTAAAGTGATACTGAGTGCGCTCGCGGCGGGCATTTTTCTGATCGCGGCGGCCGCAGTGCGGACAATGAAATTCTACGGTGTCCAGCTGCGGATCGCGGTCCAGAGCTGCCCAGCCGGTGCGGCGCACCCCGATCGTTTCGGGATTATGCCGTTCCATGGAAAGCCCTCCGATGACCGCTATGCGATCACCCGTGAATTGGATCCACGTCCTTGCTACAAAGATGCAGCAAAGGTCGAAAACGTTACAAAAATCTTGTATTACATACAAAGGACGGTACTTATGAGGAACCCGATGCCCGGACGTGGCCTCGATCCGAGCGTTTAATGAGACACCCCGACGGTAATTCAGGGAACCGAAGTATCTACGTGGTGTCCAAGAACATGAGGACGCGCGCACCTCACATCCCTGCGAGCGCCGCGCCAGAGACCGCTAGGGCAACTTTTTTAGCTCAAGGCTTGTAAATACAGGCCTTGAACCCTTGCAGGAGCTGGCGCGGCAAATCGAAAGCTCGCAGAAAATCTGCATTTTCTTTGGGAGGTGTGTGATGTCCAGCGAAGAACTAATAAAGGCGCAGCCAGGCGCGGGGAGTTTTGGCGGATGCCTGGTTGAGGGCGACGCGGAACAAAACGCACGCGAACGAAAAATCAAGCGCCGCGCGGTGGGAATTTCCGTTGCGCTGCAAAGCGCGGCGTTGGCAGTTTTTGTGATTGCGCCGCTGTTTGCGAAGCCAGCGGAACTAGTAGGACGTAACGTAGTTCCGATTCCTCCTTACGCCCATCATGCGGCGCAATCGCACACGGCGGCAACGCCACCAGGTCGGCCACACGTTCGGTTGCCCGGTTTCTTTCAGCCAAACAGGGTTCCCGTTAACATCCGAACTCACGACGAAGCACAGCCGGCGGGCGAGGCTTTGGACCACAACACAATCGTCGAAATTCCAGGAGCCGGAGATTCAACGGGTCCTCTGCCCATTGCCGACAACAGGCGCCAACCACCACCGCCTGCCGTTCCTCCCGAAAAGCGAGTGGTTGTGGGACATATCGACCCAGCGTTATTGCAGCGCCGCATCGAGCCTGTATTTCCGGCACTGGCGCGACAAGCGCGCAGAAGCGGCAAAGTGGAACTGCACGCCCTGATTGGGACAGACGGCAGCATACAAGAGCTACAAGTCGTTAGCGGCGATCCACTGTTTGTCGGTTCTGCGCTGGATGCAGTGAGGCAGTGGCACTACAGGCCGACATATCTGAACGGAAATGCGGTTGAGGTGGATACCTGCATTACTGTGATCTATACGCTGCGGTGAATTGTATTTTCCGCGGTCGAGCCGCTGACGCAAATGAGGCTGTCGAGGAGCAGAAGGTGCAACGGGCCCGTGCCTGCCGCATGCGCCGGCATCACGTGCGCGCCGCGCTTCAGGCAGGGAAGCGGCGATACGCAAGTTATAATTTGTGTTGTCTAAAGAGATGCCAGGCGTGCCGCGAAATTTGCAAAGACAAAGCGTGTAAAGTGTTTCTTTACAGAGATATAGTTTCGTGCGAGCGGGAACTTTTTTAGAGCAGCGGCTCTCCGGAATAGCGCGCAATCTGTTCGCGCGTGGCATCGCGCAGACGAACGACTTCATGCCAGTCGGAGGAGCCGGGCTGTGGAGTATTCGGTCGCAGAGGCGGCGAAAGCGTGATGGTTACTGACGTCGGCCTCGGCAGGTATGTCCCGTCACGAAGAAAACGACGGGTACCAGCAAGCGAAACGGGCACAATTTGTACGCCGGTGGCGACTGCCGCGTTGAACGCGCCAAGTTGAAAGGGACGGACGCCTTCGTCCGGAACGAACGTGCCTTCCGGAAAAACAAAAACGGAATCGCCGTCGCGGACACTGGATTCGATTTGTTGCGCGGCGTCGCGGCGCGCGTTCGCATCGGTGCGCACAAAAGAAAGATGGCCCATTTTGCGCAGGAATGTGCCGATGAACGGCATCCTGTGGACTTCGTCTTTGGCAATGAAGCGATAAGGTACGCCGAGCCCCATCATCAATGGGAGCACGTCGAAATAGCTAGTGTGATTCGAAGCGTAGATTTTCGGACCGGGCGCATCCAAGAATTCTTTGCCTACAACTCGAACACGCGTACCCGAGAAGAAAAACAGAATCTTCGCGGCTGAGGATGTGTATCGTCCCGCAGCACGGTGATCGCGAAAGAACAACACTCCAACCCACGCCGGAATTATCCAGACGACGAAGAGAACGGCAAAATACAAGCCGTAGAGAACCTCCAGGCTGCGGCGCACAGCTGCCGTTGTGGCTTGAAATATATTCTTCAGTGTCCCCGACGCGCCGAGACGCGCAATCTGCATCCATGCCGGCGCTTTTTTCGCGTTGAGCGTTCCGGCCACGTACAAATCGCGCGTCTCTTCGCGACGCAATTTTCCGCTGGAGGTCTTAGGAATACTGCCCGGAGGAAATAGTTCGACGCGATCCGGCGGAAGCCCCAGCCCTTGCGATACTTCCTGCGTGACGACGGCCGCAATTTGAGATCGGCGGGACGCATCGGTTTCCCGCGATTCCGCGACGATTACCAATTTTTCCGTGCCGCTGCTGAGATCCTTCAGGCCAAACGCCACGATACAACCCTTGCGTATTCCCGCGGCGCGGCCTGCGAGTTCCTCGACTTCGTGCGGATAAAGATTGCGACCGCCCTTGATGATGATGTCCTTCAGGCGGCCAGTGACGAAAATTTCGTCTTCGGCCCGATAGGCACGGTCACCGGTGTTGAGCCACGCGAATTCTTGGCCAATCGCTGGGCCAAGAGGAAAAAGCTTCTCCGTCGCCTGCGAATTGTTGTAGTAGCCGCTGGTAGCGGATGGCCCACGAAACCACAGGAAACCTTCGGTGCGATCGGCGACTTCGCATCCACTGCCATCGACAACGCGAACTTCGTGGTTGGGGATGGCCTGACCGGAGGAAACGAAAGCGATCGTGGCGGAATTTTCTGGAGCCGGGACCGCGCGACCTTGCGCACTGAAAATTTCGCGGTCAATCAGATCGACGCGCGGGCCGCGATCAAGCGGCGGAAAAGTTACAGCGAGAGAGGCCTCGGCGAGGCCGTACACCGGGAGCTGCGACTCGCGGCGGAAACCATATTTCGCAAAGCGTTGTTCGAAGCGCTCGAGCGTTTCCGGATTCACCGGCTCAGCGCCGTTCAAAGCGGCGCGCCACGAACTCAGATCGAGGCCCTCGATATCTTTATCGGCGATTTTGCGCGCCGCGAGTTCATACGCGAAATTGGGCGCGGCGGAAATTGTTCCACGATGCTTGTGAAATGCGAGCAGCCAGCGTTCCGGCCGCGTGAGGAACGCGATTGGCGACATCACGCACAACGGAATACCGTAATGCAGCAGCGTAAGCCAGCCGCCGATCAAGCCCATATCGTGATAGAGCGGCAGCCAGCTGACGCCGACGTCCTGCGAAGTCAGCTGCACGGCTTCGCCAATCGCGCGAATATTCGCGAGCAAATTTGCGTGCGTCAGCACGACGCCCTTTGGATCGCCAGTCGAGCCCGACGTATATTGCAACAACGCAATGTCGTTGCCCTTGCGCACGCGGCTGCCAGAAAGGTGCGCAGGCAACGCACCGGGAGCGGGCGGAGGAGCTTTGTCCGCAGCGGCAAGAAGTTGTTCCGCGTCGGCGACCGATTCGAGCGAATGAACGCGCGGCTTCAACAATTTCGCCACGGCTTCCGCGCGGCGGAACGTCAGCAACAGACAAACTTCCGCATTATTGAGTATGGTCGACTGGCGCTCGGCGTATTCTTCGATGCGGTCGGCGCGAAAGGGCGGATAAATTGGGACCGGAATCGCGCCAGCTAGCAAAATGCCCGCATAGCAAACAAAAAATGCGCGCGAGGTAGGCAACATCAAGGAAACGCGACCGCCAGGAGGAACTCCGCGCCGTGCTAACTCTGCGGCGCAGCTTTGCGCGGCGGCGTAGAGTTCGGCATATGTCAGCGTCAGAGTCTTTTCACCGTTGTCGGAATCTTCCGTAATGTGCAGGTGGGTGCGGTCGGCGTCATGCAACGCGCGGTAACGCAAAACGTCGACCAACGTTTGCGCGGCGAAGATGTCTTCGCTGCGAGCGGTGCGATGCAATCGACCGGTCGTGATCGAAGCACGCAGAGCCGACGGAGCTTCGTCAAATTGCGAGTCCTTTTGGGGTGCAGCAAGGACCGCTTCGGCCAGCTCTTCCGGCGTATTGATTTCTGCTGCGACGCGGTCGGGCAGACGAATGCCAAACTCCGCTTCCAGTCGTGCCAGCAGTTCCACACGCTCCAGGCTGCCCAAACCCAAATCGCGATCGAAGTGCGAAGACGGCCCGAGCATTGGCAGCGCGCCTGCGCTACCGAGTTCGCTGAGAAGCGCACGAAGTATATGCAGAACGCGTTCGCGCACGGCAGGACGATCGAGCTGTGTGCTGGCTGTAGCCACGGAACTCCAGATGAGGAAACTCAGCCAGAGGCTACCACGCGCTCGCGGCGATTTCTACGGGATGAAAATGAGAGAGTCTCAGGCGGACTTGGTGTCGGCTTTCGCCGATGCCGACTTTTGCAGCGTAAAGTTGCGCGGCATCAGCGTTGTGGAAAGGTCCACGCCGGAGAGGTCCGCTCCGGTCAAATCCGTTTCGCGCAGGATGGCAACACCCATGTCCGCGCCGGAAAATTTTGCGCCATTCACGTTGGCAAGCCGGAAATTGGTGTTGCGAAGAAGGGCGTGCTGGAAATTGGTGTTGGAAAGATCGCAGCGGAAAAACTCCACGCCGCTGGCCTGCGCCTCTTCCAAGTTCGCTCCGGACAAGCTTGCTTCCGTCAAGTCGGTGCTGCGCAGATCGGCTTTACGAAGATCCGCTCCCGTAAGGTCCGCGTGGGCCAGTTTAGCTTTGCGAAGGTCCGCGCCTTGCAGATTTGCGTTTTGCAGGAGTGCGCCACTTAAATTAGCGCCGCTCAAATCCGCGCCGCTTAAATTCGCGCCGTTCAGGTCGGCGCGGACGCCGCCGTCTTTGCCAGAGAAAAAGAGCTGGTGGGCATCCAGAATTTCGCTTACGCGCTTACCGCCGTGAGTTGTGTTTTTCGTCTTTTTGAGTGACATAAATCCTAGTTTCCCTCGTCCATTATTGTCCTTCTATTTTAGCGGAAGCATCTCTATAGCGATACCTCCCGCACAGGCATGGCTGAGCGTTCCTTCCTTCACGATAATTTTTCGCCAGCCGATTCCGCTTCAGCCACGCACAAGCAGGAGTAGACTGTAAGCGATGCACAACAGAAGCCATTGGCGAATTGCCTACCGCGGCTGTCTTTGCGCTGCTGCTATTTGCCCTGTTCGACTTGGCTGTTTCCGCGCGCGCATTTGCGCAGGACAAAGATGACGAGATTGTTGCCACGCTCACTGGCGGCCGCGTGATTATTCATGCCGCGCAAGAAAGCATCACGTTCGTCGCGTTGGACGAACCGATTGAAACAGGCTCTGTGCCTCCGCGCGTCATGTCGCTTGACAGCCGCCACGTGGCGGTGCTGTTCGGCTCCTCGGAATGGCGAATACCCGCCGATCCCAATCCGATCCGTCTGGACCAGGGCTATAAACGCACTGGAGGAGTGGATTCACGTTACCAGGGCAACTATAGTGGCGAAGCGGAAGCCGACCTGGAACAGATCGGAGTTGCGTTTCTTGAGAAGTTGACGCCGCTTGCCGCCCGTCTCCATCACAAATTAGATATTTCGCCCGATCAGCCGCTGTTTGAACTGGTGGTCATTGGCTTCGGTCCGCGGGACTACGGCCCCGAAGTGTGGACCGTGGAATACCGGATGACTCAGGCGAACCTAGCAACGCGCGGCGACTTTTGGCAGACCCGCGTGCTGCGTCCTCGCTTCGTACAAATCTATCCGCCGGAAAAGCATGAACCGCGCAAGCTGGTCGAAACCTGTTATCCCGGGAGCTTGTAAAGGCCCCACGCTTCAGCAACTCCTCGAAGGAAACGAGCCTGGCCTCGAAAAACTGGCTAAGTCCGACATCAACGTTTCGAAAGCAGTGGCGTTCATCTCGCAACGGACAAGCGCAAAAGGCAGCCAGAGAGAACGCAGACACTTTTCTACGTGCTGCGGTCCCTCTGATCTATCCGGATCGCCATTTTGTGATGGCAACCTTCGAAGAGGAGCACGGATTCCAGTGGGTTGTGCCGCCGAATGAGCCGATCGAAAGAGCGAAAGTCACAAAAGACGCGAAGGACGACAAGAATCGGCCAACCGAAGCGCCTTCCCTGCGCCGCAGGACCGACCCGCCGCAGTAGCTTCTAGGAATTGTCTAGCGATTTACGAGGAAGACGCTGCCACGCGCTCGACAGCATCTCCAGCGCGAATTGTTCCACCTTCCAGAACGCGGCACAGCATGCCGCGCCTGCCATAACTTTCCCTGCGCAGGCCGGGGCGAACTTTCTCCAGTTGATCGCACGGTGTGCAGACAGCGCTCACTTGCAGCAGCACAGGACCGATGCGCAGCTGCTCGTTCAGTGCCAAGCCGTTTACGTTCAAGCCTTCGGTTGTGATGTTTTCACGGATGACGCCTGGATGAAGATCCATCGCATCCAGAGTTTCTTTGTCCACCAAAAGCACCTGGCGATTACTGCTCTTTCGGGCATGGGCACAACCGGCAAAACCGAGATCCGCGACCGCGACTACGGCCTCGAGTTCTTGCATAGACAGGCGCCGCCTTGGGCGCGCGAAAGAGATGGGCCACTGAAGCCATTGTCTTTCAATCCCCGGCCGAGCGGGCTTTTCCTACACAACTGCCAATGTCGGTGCGATAGTGCATTCCTTCGAAGTGAATTTTCGACGCCGCAGCGTAGGCACTGGAAAGCGCGATCTCAAGGGTGGGCCCGAAGGAGGTCACACCAAGGACTCTGCCGCCGCTCGTAACCAGCATATCTCCTTGCTGACGGGTGCCAGCATGCAAGATTTTAACACCGGACGTGTCTTCAATAGCGGTTAGGCCACTGATCACTCGCTTGGTCTCAATCCTTCCGGGATAGCCCCCAGAAGCGATGACAATACAAGCACTTGCACCGGACTTCCACTTCCATTCACTGGGATCGAACCGTCGCGTCGCCAGATTTGCTAGTGCTTCGGCCAGATCAAAATCCGCTCGCGCCAGAATCGCCTGCGTTTCCGGGTCGCCTAACCGGCAATTGAACTCCAATACCTTGGGCCCGTCGCTGGTGAGCATCACGCCAATGAAAAGAAATCCCTGATAGCGGATGCCGTCGGCGGCCAATCCGCGCAAAGAGGGCTCCACGATCGTTCGTTGCGATCGTCTCCTGAAGTTCAGGGGACACCAAATCGTCCGTGGAGTACGCCCCCATTCCGCCAGTATTGGGGCCGCGATTGCCGTCGAACGCGCGCTTATGGTCGCGCGTGGGGGCTAGCACCGCATAGTTGTCGCCGTCCGTGACGATGATGAACGACAGTTCGTCGCCCTCCAGCATCTCTTCGAGCATTACTCGCTTGCCGCCCACGCCAAATTCCTGAATGAGCATCGCTCGGGTGACGAAGTCTCGCGCTTCGCTCTCTGATTGAGCCAAGAGGACTCCCTTGCCGGCGCACAGACCGTCTGCTTTCACGACCACAGGATACGGCACGTCGGCGAGCGCGGAATAAGCTTCGTCCGGAATGGCAAACTCGCCATAAAGTTTGGCCGTGGGAATCGCATGCCGCGCGAGGAATTGCTTTGAGAATATCTTGCTGCCTTCCAGCTGAGCCGCAATCTGCGAGGGGCCGACCACCGCAAGATTTCGCGCACGCAGCGCGTCGCTTAAGCCGCTGACCAATGGCAATTCGGGTCCGATCACGGTCAAGTCCGGGCGCAGTTTTTCGGCCAATGCCACCAGAGCCGTCCACGATCGCTTGCTTCGACCGGCAGGCAGGTGGCGTCTTGTGCGATGCCACCATTCCCCGGAGCACACCAGATCTTGGTTACGCGTGAACTCTCGCGCAGCTTCCACACCAGAGCGTGCTCGCGCCCGCCGCCACCGACTACCAGTACTTTCACGGCCTTTGGTCGTATCCCTTTCGGAATTGCCAGCAATGACGATAGTCGCGCTGTTGGCGAGTGTCAATGCTGCCCGGCGAAGGTCCCACTTCTCACGACTAGAAAATAGTATAGATTACTATAATATTATATAGTAACTAAGCAAATATTTGTGTTCAACGATGAATGGAGTGACTAAACGTGGCTCAGCGCGCGAATCGGAATGGTGACACTAGCGTTTGTAGATGTGTCGGAGGAAGCCAGCATGTGGCAGCGGCCATCGAAGATTCCGCCTGGGTCAATTACCAGGCACGGTGAGTGGACTTCGCCGGTAACCACGCCCTTAGCCTGAATCTCGACCCGGCCTTTTGCGAAAATCACGCCGTCGTATCGCCCGGCGATGACCACGCGGTTGCCTTCGATCTGGCCTTCGACTTTGGCGTTCTCGCCGAGAATTAAAGTCTGCTCGGAAATGATGTTACCCTTCACATTGCCGTCGACGCGAAAGGTTCCGGTGACTTGCAGCGTACCTTCCATCGTCACGCCCTGATCAATGAATCCTGTCCACTCTTCACTGTTGCCGCGAGTTGAACTGCCGGGCCATTTCCACGCCATAAAATTCCCACACTCCCCAAAAGTCGTGTCGGCATTGCTCCGCCGATACTGCCACTCTAGCGGGATGCGCGCGCAAGTCAACGCGTCTGCTGCGCGGAGTTGTCGAATGCACCCACTGAACGAATGGGCAGTAGAATTTTTCGCGAAAACTTCTCGGCAGATTTGCTACTTCATCAGCCGGTCGTAGAGCCCCATCAATTGCGCGTCTTCGTAATATTCCAGCACCAGCTGGCCTGGACGCAATTTGGTGCGCTGGCGCAACAGGATCTTCGTGCCGAGATGGCGCTGCAATTCGTCCAGCGCCTCGCGAATGTTGGGGTCCACGTGAATTTCGGATTTTTCTTTGCGGCCGCGGGCGTGGCGCGAAGCCAGACGTTCAATCTGCCGCACCGTCAAGCCGCCTCGTGCCGCCCGCTGTGCGTATCGCATGCGCAATTGCGGATCAATCACCGCCAAGAGTGCCCGACCGTGTCCGGCGCTGAGCTTCCCTTCCTCAATCCAGTCTTGGATTGTCGGTTCCAGCTTCAGCAAACGCACCGCATTTGCGACCGTGGCGCGGTCTTTGCCGGTGCGCTCCGCAACCGACTCCTGCGTTAGCTGAAATTCATCCATCAAACGCTCGAAAGCTCGTGCCGCTTCGATGGGATTCAGATCCTCGCGCTGAATGTTTTCCACCAGCGTCATTTCGAGCGCTAGTTCGTCCGAAACTTGCCGTACAATTGCCGAAGCCTTTTTCAGCCCCGCCCGTTGCGCAGCGCGCCAGCGACGTTCGCCCGCGATGAGTTGAAATCGATTGCCGATCGGGCGCACGACGATCGGCTGAATGATGCCGCTGGCCTGGATAGAGCGAGCCAGCTCGTCAAGCGCTTCTTCGCGAAATCGCGTTCTGGGTTGGTATGGACTCGGCTCGACCAGGTCAATATCGATTTCGTGCGGTCCAGGATGGAGAGCCTCGCGCGCCAGGGGCGGCGGCAGCTCCGCCCCCGGTGGCCACCTGATGCTGGCGTTCTGCGTATCTACAACAGCTGCGGCCGGTTCAGGCTCCCGAATGAGCGCTCCGAGCCCCCGTCCCAAGGCGTTTCTCGGCATTGGCAATTACCTCCTGAGCGAGCTGCGTATAGCCCTCGGCCCCTTTACTATGTATGTCATAGAAAATAATAGGTTTACCGAAGCTCGGCGCCTCTGCCAGGCGCACATTTCGCGGAATCACGCTCTGAAACACCTGCGTTCCGAAGAAGCTTCGCAAATCTGTAGCCACCTGTCGCGATAATGTGGTGCGTTCGTCGTACATAGTCAACAGAATACCTTCGATTTCAAGCATCGGATTCAGCGTTCGCCGGATTCGCATGAGCGTATCCAGTAACTCCGAAACACCTTCAAGCGCAAGGTATTCGCATTGGATTGGCACCAAGACAGCGTTTGCGCTTACCAGACCATTCAGCGTGAGCAAATCAAGCGCTGGCGGACAATCCAGGATGACGAAACGATATCTAGGCAGAAGCGGGTCCAAGAAAGCCTGCAGGCGATATTCGCGATTTTCTGCCGCTACGAGCTCGACTGCGGCTCCAGCGAGATTTTTGTCGGCGGGAACGACATCCAATCCTTCGACCTGTGACTTTCTGGATTATCTTCTTCGACGGGTTCGTTCAGAATGAGTGCGTGGTAAAGAGTTCTGCGCGACGGATCTTTTGGAAAGCCGATCGCTGCAGTGGCGTTTGCCTGCGAATCACAATCGACAAGAAGCGTAGGCTGATCAGCGGCAGCGAGGCAGGCAGCAAGATTAACCGCAGTCGTGGTTTTTCCAACCCCGCCCTTCTGATTTGCGACCGCGATGATTCTTGCCAAATCGCCTCCGAATTTCCGCGTGGCGAAAATCTAGCAAAGTATAAATTCACATGCAAGATGTTTCATGTGGAACAATCGAAGGCCTGTGGTAGGAGCTGCGCTGTCGCCCGAGAACGGAATATTGTTCCACGTGAAACAATTAAGACTCAGTTGGGCAAGAATCAAAGACATGACGACTTGGTCACGGACAGAGAAGCTTGTTCCACGTGGAACGATGCCCCCTCTGCGAAACTAAGAATGTCACTCCCTCATTCCGCACTGGAGGGCGACGCGTTCGAATGGTCGCTGCCAGCATGTCGCCTAGCCGACAATTAACCTATTTTATTTTCAATTAGTTACTAAGAATTGGCGCGTCGACGTATACAGGCCGACCTCTTCGTTAGTCCATAAATCTTGTCGGTTCAAGCGATGCAAGTGGACCTGCCTCAACGCGAAAATTGCACCGTGGGCTCGATCTGTTGTGTGTGGGCAATCGGACGCCGAGCTTTAACGGAGTGACGTAACAACGAGGCGCTAATCGATGCGATTTCCGAGGAGCAAAAATCGCTGGAGCGACTTCGGCACCGGAATCGGTTCGGACCATGACCATGACGGAAGAGCACGGACCTCGTCGAGATCCCTGCCCCCCACCCATAATAATGCCTGCTTCGCCGCGATTTGAGGTGACGCCGCCCAAGCCAGAAAATTGGCAAAATCGCCTAGCGCGCGAGAACAAATCGTGTCTAGCGGAGCAACCTCCTCGCCCAATTCCTCAAATCGGCTTACAAGTACTCTCGAATCCGTAAGTCCAAGTTCTCTAACGACTTCCGCCAAGAACGTGGCCTTTTTCGCGTTGGATTCCACCAAAAAAATCTGCAGATCCGGCCGGATAATCTTCAGAGGAATGCCCGGAAAGCCACCTCCAGAGCCCACGTCGGCGAGCCGACAGTTTTCCACAGGCAATAGAGTTGAGCCAAACATCGATTCGCAAAAATGGCGATACAGTATCTCCAGCGGATCGCGAATCGCGGTCAGATTTACCTTGTCATTCCAAGTCCACAGAAGTTTTGTATATTGTTGAATTTGCTGGACTTGAGTGTCATTTAGGGTAATCTGGAATTCACTGGCGGCACGCTCGATCGCCGCTTTGGAGGGCACATAAGCTGCGCTAGTTGTCATAGTAGTAAATTATTGTTGACCGCGCTGCAGATCGGGTTCTGATACGGGTGGTTTGCCAAAATACCTGGCACCAGCAATACCCGCCACGACGTCCAGAACCGCATGCCAGATTACCACGGGGTAGATGCTATGGTACGCGATTCGGACTGACGCAAAAAGCACGCCCAGAATTCCGGTCCCGACGCTCCCGCCTTTTCCCTGGTAGAGATGCGCAAAGCCAAACATCAGTGAAGATACAATGACCGCGGCCCAGCTGGAAAGCCCTGCGTCAAAAAGTGCGGCAATCACGAATCCGCGAAAGATGAATTCTTCGCAGACACCCGCCGTGAGCGCCAACGTAGTAAAGAGCAACGTTTCTGTCGCCGACTGTGGGAAAAGCCGTTCCGCCATGGCGCGAAGTTTTTCAGCCGCAGGATGATTCGAACCAGCCAGGCGCCTGAGATTCATCCAGTGCGCCGCCGCGATCAGCGTAGCGCCAATAAAGGTGAGGAGAAAGATTGACGCGGGCCGCCCACCCGCCAAGCCGAGTTGAGGAAGCGTCAAGCCGCGAGCAAATGCGCGCCAAACCACAATGGCCGTCAGCGTCCACTGAAACAAAATTGTGGAAGCATATAGGCGGATACGTTCGCGGCGCAAAACTTGCGGCTGGGCCATAAAATGTCGCATACGTTCGCGTCCGCGCCACGGCAGAACGACGCTGAGGAACAAAAAAATAAGCCAGAAATCCCAAGGCATCGCCCGAAGCATTGCATGATGTAACCACGCCTAGGAAACAAAGCGCAACTCGCCGGCAATTTCGCCACGCACCATATACGCCGCGCAAAGGATTCACATCCTCTTCTATAATGCTGAAGAACATCACAGAGGAGACCTCATGAGCGATCGCGTCAAGTTGACGTCGATGGCCAGAGCCGCTGGTTGAGCGGCAAAGCTGAGTCCCGGGACGCTGGACTCTGTTTTGCGGCAATTGCCGCAGCAAACTGACCCCAACGTGCTCGTTGGTTTTGAAACCAGCGACGACGCTGGGGTGTATCTGATCGACGAACAGACCGCGCTGGTGCAAACCGTGGATTTTTTCACGCCGATTGTGGATGATCCGCGCACCTTCGGCGAAATCGCTGCGGCGAATTCACTGAGTGATGTCTATGCGATGGGTGGACGGCCGATTTCCGCGCTCTCGATCGTGGGCTTTCCGGAGAAAGGCGATCCGGAAATCCTGGCGCAAATTCTGCAGGGCGGCTTGGCAAAAATGATGGAAGCGAAATGCACCGTTATCGGCGGGCACTCGGTACGCAATGAAGACGTTTTGTTCGGCTACGCCGTCACTGGCGTGATCAATCCGAAACGAATTTGGAAGAATGTCGGCGCCCGCACCGGCGACCTCCTTTTATTTACGAAGCCGCTTGGCACGGGCGTGATTTCGACCGCTCTCAAGAATGACAAAGCGCCCGACGACGCAGTCTCGGCCGCGATTCGCTCCATGAGCGCGCTCAATCGCGCTGCGGCCGAAGCGTTGCACGAAATCGAATCGCAAAAGAAATTCGGAAACGTCATTCACGCGGTTACGGATATCACCGGATTCGGTTTGCTGGGGCACGCCCGTGAAATGGCTCTGGGAAATCCGGAAAAGGGAACTGAAGCGATATCGTTTGAATTCGATCACGCGCAGTTCACTTATTTGCCCGGGGCGTTGCAAGCAGCAAAAGACAGTTTTCTCCCCGGAGGTCTAAAAAATAATCGCGAATTCGTTGGCGATTGCGCCAAATTCGCCGTTGCCGTTTCGCAGGAACATCGCGATCTTCTTTTTGATCCGCAGACTTCCGGTGGTCTGCTCATTTCGATTGCAGCAGAGGCTGCCGCCGACGCGCTGAATGCTTTGCAACGCCACGGCGTTACAGCGAGTCGCGTCGGCACCGTCATCCAAAAGAAATCACCACTGATTTACGTTTCATGATTTAAACGAACAGAAAGAGGTTTTGATTCCGCAGATCTTCCAGCCATGGACACCATCACACACGGCATCGCAGGCGCACTGATCGGCAAAGCACTCTGCGGTGGCGACGATATGTTTCCGCCTAAACCCATGAGTCGCGCCCGCATCATCACCTGGTCGCTGATGCTCGGCGCAATTTTTCCGGATATCGATGTCGTGCGCGACATTTTCTCGCACGATCATCTGCTGGTAATCACCTGGCACCGCAGCATTACTCACTCGTTGCTGATGCTGCCGATTTTTTCCCTGCTTCTTGCAGCGCTTACTCGCTGGGTTTCGCGCAAATTCAACTGGGACGCGCCGTCCTTCGGAACCCTCGCGCTGATCTTTGCCCTAGGGATCTTGAGCCACATCTTGCTGGACCTCGTGACTACGTTTGGAACCATGATCTGGTCGCCTGTCAGATGGTCGCGTCCCGCCTGGGATTTAATTTTTATCGTGGACTTTTCTTTCACCGGCATTCTGCTCATTCCGCAGTTCCTGGCATGGGTTCATCGCGATGCAAAGCTTGCCAGGCTTCGCGCACTTCTGGTGTGGCTGGTTTTCATTCTGCTCACGTTTTCCGTGGCTGCGCTTGCGCGGATTGTCGGCGCTCCGATTTCCATCACGGCCGTCGGTGTGATCATCATGACTTTGTCGCTGTTGATTTTGCTCCCGGCAATGCGGGGATGGGGAACGCATATTCGCGGCGCGACCTGGAATCGTGCGGGCTTCGCGACAGCTTGTGGTTACCTGGCGCTAGCCGTCGTTGCTCATCACAAAGCGCTCGAGCGCATCAAAAAGTTTGCGGCGTTTCAAGGTGTCCAGGTCGAGTCCATCGGCGCGCTTCCGCTGCCGCCGTCGATTTTGAATTGGGACGGGTTAATACGCACGCAGCGCGGCGTTTACGAACTTCGTACCGATGTATCTCAGCCTTCGGGAATTCCCGATGGCGCCGATTCCTCAGGCGCAGCGCAGACGTCATTCACCTACAAATATTTCCCGGACGCTCCCGCGAACGATTTCATTCAGCAGGCGCGCCAATTGCCCGAAGTACAAAAAGTGTTGTGGTTCGATCGGTTTCCAGTCACACGGTTTCACAAGGAAGGAACTGAGTCTGTCGTGGAAATTCTGGAGTTGCGCTTTCCGCCCGTCCGGCCGGATCGCCCGGCTTCATTCACCTATCGAGTACGGTTCGACGCATCCGGCAACGTGACTTCGCAAGGCTGGGAAAAACAATGATGGTAGTCACTCGCGCGCGAATTTAACGAGCCGCTTTCGAATCCGCCGGATGAATCACCACCTGCCGTTGCTCGCCCATTCCGACGCTTTCCGTGCGCACACCCGGAAATTCCTGCAGAGCAAGGTGCACAATCCGCCGTTCGCGCGCATTCATCGGATTCAACTTGAAGGGTTGCCGCGAAGTTTGCACGCGTTCCGCAGCCACACGCGCAGTCATCCGTAATTCTTCTATGCGCAACGCCCGATAACCGCCGCTGTCCAAAAGTATTTTGTCTTGCCACGGAGGTTCGAGCCGCAGCGCCCGCAGCGCCAAATGCTCGATTGCGTGCAGCAACTCCGCGCCGCGCTCCAGCAACAGATCCTTATCACGTCCGCTCAAATCGGCGAACACTTCTGCGCCGCCGGCGTCGGGAGCATTGCCCGCCGCCAGCGTACTTATGCTGATTTTCAAATCCAGTTTTGCGGCGGCAAGAAGCTCGTGCAGAAATTTTTGCAAGGACTCCGCGGTCGCGGAGCGATTCAGCTGGCCATTTTCGATCAAGTTTTGGGTCATCTTTAGCCCAGGATTTCCAAGCAGAAACCCTGAAACCCGGGAGACGTGACGCGTCGCGATATTTTACGCTAGCTTGAGCATCGCCGCTACATGTGGTTCAGGACTTTTTGCCGCTCTTCGCTTTCACTGGGACGGTCACCGGATGCGTGCGGTTCAGATACCACTGCTGCCCGATCCCCACTAAGCTGCTCGTCAAAATATAGACGGCCAGTCCGCTCGAAATCGGAAACACAATGAACATCCCCGCAAACGTCAGCGGCATGAACTTCATCATCATCTGCTGCTGCGGATCGGTTGACGTCATCGGCGTCATTTTTGAAACCAGGTACATCGAAGCAGCCATGATTACTGGCAAAATATAATAAGGATCTTTTGACGAAAGATCGGTGATCCAACCAAACCAAGACGCGTGACGCATCTCAATCGCGGAACTCAATACGCGGTTCAATCCAAACCAGATGGGCATTTGTACCAGCATTTGAAAGCATCCGCCCACCGGATTGATGCCTTCGCGCTGATAAATTGCCATCACTTCCTTGTTCATCTCCGCTTTGCGTGGATCGTTGATCTTATATTTCTTGTATTTTTCCTGAATGGCTTTTACTTCTGGACCAACGCGCTGCATCTTCATCGTCGTCTTGTAGCTCGAGATGCGCAGCGGGAACAGCAACATATTGGCGACCAGCGTCAGCACAACGATGGCCCATCCCCAATTCGGAATGTAGTTGTGCAGCCATTTCAGCGCGTGGAACAGCGGATCAGCGATAATTTCCATCCAGCCGAAATTCACCAGCGACTGCAGCGGCGGATTCATGTGCTTCAGATCGTCGTAGTCCTTCGGGCCCACGAAGATGCGCATCGTCATCGGCTGCGCGGAATTAACGGTTGCCACCTGCGGCACCGGTTCGGCCTTGTCTTCCGATTTGCCCTGATTGTCCGTGACCTTAATCGTGTGCCAGGTTTTCCAGTAACGGGTTTCCATCGTTCCCGGCGGCGCGCCCACTGGAGCCAGAAATACCGCCGTGAAATAGCGATCCTCAATTCCCGCCCAATCCTTGCCGCCTTGCCACAACGCCGGGCCCCACTTGCCCTGGTCTTCTAGTTTCTTGTGAACAAAACTGTTCAGCTTGCCGCCCTCAGTATAAAAAGTGCTGACCGTTTCCACGGGAATGGGATTTTGTACCGTGGTATCGCCAAAGCCGCCCATCCACGAAAGGCCCGCCGTAATTGGCTTGCCATCCAGCTTGGCGCTGACTTCTGTCTGCACTACGTAGCCATCGGCGAACTTAAAATGCTTCATAACTTCCAGGTGCCCATCGCTCCACGAAAAATCCAGCTCCGTAGGCGCGGTCAAAGTCGCCCCGGATTCCGAGCCCTTCACTGTCGCCTGAAACAATCCGGAATTGGCTTTTTCGTCGAGATTTGGATCGCTGAGCGAAACGCTCAGGGGCCATGCGTTCAATTCCTGTGAAGCGTCCGGATGCACCACATCCAGCACGCGCTGCGGTTTCGCGTCATCCTTGTATTTTTTCAGTTGCCAGCTTTTTACCACGCCGCCGCGATTGGAAAACTCGACACGATACAGACTGTTTTCCACCACAATGCTGCGTTCCTGCGACTCGCCTTTCGCCGCGGCTGGCGGGGTAGTGGCTGCCGCCATGCTTGCCGCGCCAGGAACACTGCTTCTGGTTGTCGGTGCTGCCGCTTGTCCAGCTGTTGCAGAGGAGCTTACGGCAGGTTTATTCGTTTGCGGGGAAGGTGGCGGTGCTTTTGGCGCGAAAAATTTCGCCCAGGCAATAATCACGAACATCGACAACAGCGAAGCAACTAAAATACGCAATTCCGGCCGAAGGCCCTTTTCTTTTTGCGGCTCACTCACAAGCGTATCCCGTCCTTAATAGTTCCATTGATTGCCGCAGAACGGTCAATTGCCTGATTTGCCGCTGCGTGATTGATTTTCATTTCCTGTTGCTTGCCGTCAGAAAAGTTTTCATGGAACTCATCCGGAACCGGATCGAACCCGAATTTTCCAGAGAAAGGATGGCATCGCGCCAACCGCTTGCTGCCCAGCCACACTCCGCGCAAAACTCCAAATCGCTCAATCGCCTGATAAGCGTATTGCGAACATGTCGGCTCGAACCGGCAAGTCCCCGCGAACAACACCGACAAATACGCCTTGTAGCAGCGCAGCGCAAACAGCGCCATTCGCACGCCAGCACTCGCGGCGGCTCCGACCAGGTCGGAGCCATCTGTGTATTCACTGCCTCGAGCTGACACCGTCACACCTTCAACAACCGCAGCAGATCGCTCTCCAGCGCAGCAAACGCTGCACTCTCTACGTTTGCTTTCGGGTGTATGACGAAATCCCATCCTGCGGAAATCTCCTCGCGATGCAGCCTCACCACTTCTCGGATGCGCCTCCGGATACGATTGCGCACCACCGCTCCGCCCAGTGCTCGCTTGATGCTGAAGCCAAAGCGGCTCTGCGGCAGGCCATTCGCTTTCAGGAACACGGTGAATTGGGAACTCGAGCGGCGCTTCCCGTTGCGGTAAACAGCGTCGAAGTCCGCCTTGCGCAAAATACGCGCGCCTCGCGGATACTCCTGCCCCTTTTTACTCGGGCGTGAGGCGATGGCGTCCCTTCTTGCGGCGTGCCGCAAGAACTTTGCGGCCGCCTGCGGACTTCATTCGCGCGCGAAACCCGTGCGTCTTGGCGCGGCGTCTCTTGCGCGGTTGATATGTACGCTTTGGCAAAACAATCCCCCTTCATGCATGCGCGCCCGCTGCGCACATCGCCATTCACGGCGACGCCTCGCTCAGCAAACACACACAGGCCGCCTCGGCGGCCCACTCCGAATCATCAAGTGTACTTGCCCTCCGCCAGAAGGGTCAAGAATCCGCAGGGGATGGCTACAAGGCGGGGAAAAGTGATACACCCTCCCAAGACCCATTCCACAACGTCAGTCCCGCTGCGACCGACAGAGTCTTCCGATTGAAGTTGTATTGCAAGATGGTGGTCTGTCCGCAGGTGCCCAGGTACGACAACGATGCGGGCGCTGACTCAGTCCGCTTTCGTCGATGAAGACGAGGATACGCCTCTCCCGGCGCGCTTTTTTGTAGCTCCGGCCACACGTTCTTTTTCCAATTGAGGATCTGCTCTTCATTTGCGTTCTCGTGCTCGCCCCTCCGGTCGCTGCGGACTCCAGCCCAGACCAACCAGAATCTTCCAGACATGGCCTTCGTGATAGCGAACTCGGACACGAGAAGCGTCTTGCGGCATACATCGTTAACTACGCCGATGATCTGGTGATCTGCTGCCGAGGCCGAGCGCGAAGAAGCGCTGGATCGAATGCGAGACATCATGACGAAGCTGAAGTTGACGTCAAACTCCTGCTCGATCAAATGAGCCACACGGGGACAGGTCCACAGCGGGGAGTCAGTCGAGAGAGCCAGCATCTTCCGCGCCAGCATGATCGAGCTTGGCCTGCTCGGCTTGCTCGTCCTGATCCCGGTATTTTGCATAACTCTATTGCGTCGAAACGATTTGCAGGCAAAAGACGAAGAAATCTGAGCGCGGTATTACCAATCTTTGGCTAAGAACGTCGACCTCAGAAGAGTTCGGAATCGTTGAAATCCTTCTCGACTAATTTATCCCGGATGCGGCCGCTTCCGCTGACAGAGCGCTTGCGAATTCTCCGCTGTCTCCTTCACCAGGAAACCCATTTTCGGGTGAGAGGCCTCGAGATCGACCGAGAGTCCGTAGCCGCGCAAAGTTTCTGAAGTCGTCGGCCCAATCGAAGCCTTCACAATGCCCTCCATACTCACTCGCAAAGCCTCCTTCTTTCCAGCGTCTTTGGCGATTTGGAAAAGGTGGAGTATCTGCACACTGGTGGTAAACAGCGCCACGTCAATCCGGCCAGCGATTATTTCTTCCACCGCCATCCGCAGCGGAGCCGTGTCCTCTGGCAAAGCCCACTGGTAAACAGGCACGGGTGTAACGTGGGCTCCTCGCTCGCGCAAACCTTCGAGCAGCTCGCGATTCGAAACGCCGTATTCCTGAACAGCAACGTTCTTGCCGCGCAAGTCCTGCTTACTCTCGTCAATCACTCGCAGCACTTCGTGCCAGGTATTCGGTTCCGGTGCGGCCAGCGTCACTGGCACCTTCCATTCGCGCAAAACCGCCACCGGCTTTGGTCCGCGCGCAATTACGAAAACTTTTCTCAACGCCGCTAGGATTTTTTCCGCAGGATACGAGCTTTCTAACACATTCGAAAGCGCACGGGCTCCGACACCAGTCAGAAAGATCACCACATCGAATTTTCCTTCAAACAGCGCGTCCGCAAATTTCAAGGCTTCGACATTGGATGAGAGAGGCACCTCACGCATTGCTGGCGCATGGAGCGGCTTGCCGCCATACGTTTCAATTAAGCGGCTCATTTCCTGTCCGCGCCGGCTTTCGAGCGTCAGCACAGTCAATCCTTGAAAGTTTGTGGCAGCCATTCTGGAAGCGCCATTATGGAAGGTTCCGCTGGCTACAATACCTCGGAGCCAGCAGAAATGGGAGGACTAGGTTTTCGCTGACCCAACGAATGGGCCTTTTACGATATACGCGGCTCTCGGCCACAAACGTTTGACTAGCGCGCCGCACTACGAAAGTTTCTCGCTCTCCGTCACACGCTTTTGTTTTTCCGGTATTCGTCGAACGCTGCAAGAAACCGATCCGCATCCCTGCGCAGGATAAAGTACGGCATCGAAATTCGCAGTTTCGATGGCTCGCCACCGCGAATGCGAATCTTCTTCTCTTTCCACAGCCAGTTTTCCAGTTCCATCCGTTTCACTGGCGGAACATTCACGGTCGTAATTCCGCAACGCAAAGCGGCATTCGGCGATGTCCACGAAGTCGCTCCGCGTTTCACCATTTCCGCCAATACATAGTCCGCCATCTGGCGGTGGCGCTTCTCTATGCGCTCCATTCCAATTTGATTCGCAAACTCGATCGCTGCGCGCAATCCGCACAGCGTCGGCACATTGGAACTTCCAATCCGCTGAAATCTTTCCGCGCGCAATTTCGTATCGTCCCAGCCTTCGGTCGCAATCGTGTTCCATAGGCGATCGATCACCTCGTCGCGCACATACAAAAATCCCGTGCCTTTCGTCGCCTGCAGCCATTTGTGCGGGCTCGCCGAATACATGTCGCAGCCCAAATCATGTACATCCAGCTTCATCATTCCCGGAACGTGCGCTCCGTCCACAGCGGACAAAATTCCTTTCGAACGCGCCAGCGCGCAAATCTCCTTCGCTGGCAACACCACTCCGGTAACCGTCGTGATGTGGCTGAAGAAAATCACCCGCGTGCGTGTCGTAATCGCTTCGTTAAGAAGATTCAGCACCGTCGCTGCATCCGGTACCGGCTTTGGTAGCGCGATTTTCTTAATCACGATCCCGTACCGTTTCGAGCGCAAATCCCACGGATGCTCGCCGCCCGGATGCTCCTGATCCGTAATCAGAATTTCATCGCCAGCTTTCAGGTCCACGCCATTCGCGATGTAGCTATTTGCCTCCGTCGCGTTCCGCAGCAGCGCAATCTCATCCCGCTTGCATCCCACAAACGCCGCCAGCGGATCGCGAAACTCATTCCACGCTGCGTATCCCCAGATCGGATAGTCTTCCGGATCGCTCTGCGCCAAGCGCTCCGCATCGTGATAACAATCGACAATCGCCTTCAATACCGGAAGCGGCGAAGAACCGACCGTCCCATTATTCAAATACACTTCGTCTTCCGGAATTAAGAATTGCTTGCGCAACGCCGTCCAGTACGCCTCTTCATCTTTCGCGTACAGCGCCGTATCCGGCATGGCTTCATGTTCGTGCCGCGTTTCTGCAGCTTGCTGCAAGTCATCGTAAATCTTGGAAATAGGCAAAGCGGCAGTTGCGCTAAGCCCGCCAATTGCACTAAGAAATCCACGGCGATCAGGCATATGTTTGCCTCCACAGGTCATAACGAGCACGTCGTTGCGCGGATTCTATGCGTTTCCCTTCCACCTAACAACCGCTTCGTGCTCGCAAGGCCGCATTCGCGCCGCTGACAGAGTTCAGCCGACTCCTTCAACGTCTCCTGCTTGCACCGCATCGCCACTCGCACTATCGTACGAAGGCCGTTCCAAGGAGACAGTTGATGATCCGCCGCGCATTTTGTTTTTCCCTGGTCGCAATCCTCCTGTATTCGACCTCTTCAGCTGCCCAAGAAAAGGCAACTTCCAAGCAAGCCGTCGAAAACCGCCTCAAAGCAGTCGAAAAAAATAAGGTTTCCCCTGCCATCGAACAAGCCATACACGCACTCAACGCCGCCAGCGGCTTTGACCAAGCCGCCATCTCGCCCGACGGCAAAAAAGTCGCCTGGGTGGAAAAACTTCGCGACAAAAATGGCACGGAGTCCGGCAACTCCGCTATTTTCGCCACCACCGTTGATGGCAAAATTCCTGCCCGCAAAATCAGCGCTGCCAGCGCACCACGAGCCGAATCTGACATCGCCTGGGCTCCAGACAGCCGCCGCATCGCATTTATTTCTGACGCGCTCAATCCCGGCCAATCGCAGTTGTATCTCGAAGGCGCGCCCGGCCAGCCCGCAAGGCGTCTGACCGACGTCAAAGGCACCCTCGCCTCGCCAAAATTTTCTCCCGACGGAAAAACCATCGCGGTGCTGTTCACCGAAAACGCACCACGAGCCGCCGGGCCCCTTGTCGCGGAAGTTGCCGAAACCGGCGAAATTAAGGACGCCTTCTTCGAACAGCGCCTCGCGGTCATCGATATCGCCACCGGAAAACTGCGCCAGGTCTCTCCCGTCGATACTTACGTCTACCAATACGACTGGGCGCCTGACGGATTGAATTTCGTCGTTAGTTCCGCTCTCGGCAATGGCGACAACAACTGGTGGATCGCGGAACTCTCCATACTCGATGCCACCTCCGGCTTGATGAAACCGCTCTACAAGCCGTCTCTGCAAGTTTCTTATCCGGCGTGGTCGCCTGACGGAAAATCCATCGCCTTCATCGAAGGCCTGATGAGCGACGAAGACTCCGTCGGTGGCGACATCTTTCTAGTTCCTGCAGTCGGAGGCAAGCCGCAAAATCTCACGCCCGACCGCAAGACTTCCGCAAGCTGGCTCACCTGGACTCGCGAAGGAAAAATCGTTGCAGGCGAATTCGCGCAAGGTGCGTCATCTATCATTTCACTCGATCCTGCATCTGCAAAAATTGATTCACTTTATTTCGCAGCCGATCACGTAACTCGCGGCACTTGGGGCCCTTCTGCATCTGTTTCGAACGACGGAAAAATCTCTGCCGCCATCCGCAGTTCTTTTTCCGCTCCTCCGGAAATCTGGGCCGGTCCCAATGGCGCGTGGAAGCAAATCACGCAGCGCAACAAGGGCGTCGCTGCAGCTTGGGGCGAAGCAAAAAGTATTCGCTGGAAATCCGATCCTTACGAAGCGCAAGGCTGGCTCATCTATCCCGCGAACTTCGATGCCACAAAACAATATCCGCTGATTGTTGAAGTTCACGGCGGTCCCAGCGCCGCGGTGCTTTCCAGTTGGCCCAGCAGCGGCGATTTCGCGATGGGTCTCGCCGCTTCCGGCTACTTTGTCCTGCAACCCAACCCGCGCGGCAGCTTCGGCAACGGCGAAGCTTTCACGCGCGCCAATGTCAGAGATTTCGGCTACGGCGACCTGCGCGACGTTCTCGCGGGCGTCGACGAAGCCATCAAAATCGCGCCAATCGATTCGAATCGTCTCGGCATCACCGGCTGGAGCTACGGCGGCTACATGACCATGTGGGCTGTCACGCAAACCGATCGCTTCAAAGCCGCTGTGGCCGGCGCAGGCATCGCCAACTATCAAAGTTATTACGGCGAAAACAAAATCGACCAGTGGATGATTCCATTTTTCGGCAAATCCGTTTATGACGATCCCGAGATCTACGCCAGAAGCTCGCCCATAACCTTCATAAAGAAGGCCAAAACCCCCACGCTCGTCATCGTCGGCGACAGCGACGGCGAATGCCCCACCCCGCAGTCCTATGAATTCTGGCATGCGCTCAAAACGCTAAATGTCGAAACTCAGTTGGTAGTTTACGAACACGAGGGCCACATGCTCATCAAGCCCGAACATCGCCGCGACCGTATCCGCCGCACCGTCGCCTGGTTCGACGCCCACCTCCAGCAACGATAGACGTTTTGGGCGAAGGAACCTCGGTGCCCCCTTCAGGCTTAGTGTCCGGCCGAGTCTTCTGAGCGGTACTTTCCCTCAGAAACCGTTCGACACCTTCGTGCGGCTATTCCTACAATCGCGTCTTGGCCATCCTTATCATTAAAGCTCTATGCTCCTTCCTTCGCCCAGGTGGTCATAGTTCTCATCATCACTCTGGTTGTCTCCATCGCAACGCCTCCCGCACTCTCCGCGCAGGAGCTGCACGCCTCGCTCCTCATCAATGTCGTGGTCTCCACCGGTGGTGCCGTCCCTGCCGGAAGTGTCGCTCTCACTGAAAATAATTCCGCAACGCATCTTGAGCGAACCACGGACGCTCGCGGCGAAGCCCCGCTTCCCCGCCCTCAATGCCCCGCTCGTCAACGGAATTCCCCACGATTACCGGCAAAGCCGTCGCCCCCCCCGTCTCGGACTTGCCTATGCGCCCGTCGCGTCGCAGCACAACGTGCTTCGTGCATCTTTCCAGCCCCGCGGGGACGTTTAACCGTGGCTTGTCGGAGCCATGCCCTCGCGTTTGTCCTGCTCCAAGCCAACTGAACCACACACTCCGCGACTTTGACATTTCCGGGTTTTATAGTACGATTCGTACTATTATGATACGCAGCGTATGATCAAGACCGATTCCAACTCAAAGCTTGGCTTTGCCCTCCTCGGGCTGATATGGCAGTCTCCCCGTTCAGGCTACGACCTTAGGAAATTCTTTTCCGCGACGCCGTTGATGACGTTCAGCGATAGCCCCGGCGCTATTTATCCCGCTCTCCGCCGCCTCGAACAGCGCGGTTTCATTCGGGGCCGCGCCGAGGGCGCGCGGCGTCGCAAGATTTTCCAACTGACCGCGCGAGGACGCACCGAATTCCGCCGCTGGCAAACGCAGCCCGTCACACGGCATGACGTAGTCCGAAATTGCGATGCGCTCATGCTGGGGTTTGCTTTCATGGACCAGTCTGCCAGCAAACGCGACTGCCTCCGATTTCTACAAAGCTTTCAGAAAGAGCTTTTGGCTTACATCCCAAGTCTTCGCGAATACCTCAAAGCGAATCGAGTGCATATGCCGCGATCGGGCGGCCTCGCCCTAGAGAACGGAATTCAAGGTTACGAAGCTCATCTTCGCTGGACAAGAACCGCGATCGCAATGTACCGGCAAAGCAAAGGAGAAATCCCATGAAAATTCTGCGCGTTATTCTGTATTGCGTGCTTGGCGGTCTGGCACTAACCCCCATCTCTATGGGAGCCGGCGCCATTGGCCAGTGCTGGCTGGCCGGAATTGTGCTATCTGCGTCGTTTGTTCCCGTGGCCCTGTTCGGACCGCGCCGCGCGCTCTCGCAGTTTGGCGTCATCGCGCCGGTACTCATGATCGTCACAGTTTTGTGTCTTTGGTCGGAGGCGTTGATTTTTGTGCGCGTGCCTGAAATCCAGCAGCATGCGGTCCGCGACCTGGTCGGTGCGGCCGTACTGTACATGATCGTGGCGGTTGTGCTCTCCGCCCTGGCTGCAATTCTGAAACTGCCCCGCGCGGACGCTCCGCAGGTTGCGTTGACACGGTGGCCGACCAGCAGAGCATCCGTACTTATCGTGGTCTGCGGACTCGCTTATGTTTTGTATTACCTCGTCTTCGGATCAATCACCTACCAGTTTTTCACCAAGCAGTATTACCCCGATGCCACGCAAATCGTCGCCAGCCTAGGCCTCTGGTTTTGGCTGATCCAGATTGCTCGCGGAGTGCTCATGACTTTGGCAGTGCTTCCGGTAATTCGCACCCTGCGCATGTCCCGGCTGCACGCTGCCATTGCTGTCGGCTTGGTGCTCTGGGTGGCGGGCGGGCTTGTGCCGCTTCTTTTGCCCAATCCCTTGATGGGCCGCACCCAGCGCTTCTATCACATTATCGAGATATTGACGCAAAACGCGCCCTTCGGCATAACCGCCGTGCTGCTACTCCGTCGGAAGGATGCACGAAAAGGTGCGGACCTGCCAGGAGCGGTAACCGCGCACGCATGATGTGTCCGCCCCGGCCCTCGGCCTTATGTACCTGCAAACCCAAGCACTTCGCCCCGGCCATGTCCTGCCTCAATCCATGAGACGGCTAATCAATCCGTGACAGACTTGAATGCATCTCGCAATGAAATTGCCTCGCATTCTCAAACGCGTATACAGTTGGGACCGGTTATATGGACCATGCCCGCTACGATTAACAGCTCTCGTATGCCGGCTGATATCGACTGCCGGCGTCCCGTCGATCACTTCTATTGGACTTTGCTGCCACACATTTTTAAGATCGCGAGACGGTACCGCCACATTCCCATCGGAACGACAACAATTGTCGCCCCGCGTGCCTTCTCAGGGCGTCTTGCCGCTCGTTGGTTTGACCACCCATCTCCCCGCGCCTAAAATGAACTTGCCGGTCACTGATCGCTGGTCGCTAACTAATGTTTGAAAACCTCACAGAAAAACTGCAACGCACATTTAAGAATCTCCGTGGCCAGGGCAAGCTCACCGAAGAGCACCTCGACGCCGCTCTAGCAGAAATCCGCGAAGCCATGCTCGAAGGTGACGTAGCTCTCCCGGTTATTGACGAACTCCTCGCCAGCATTCGCAGCAAAGCGCTGGGCAGCGAAGTCATGCTGCAACTTTCGCCCGATCAGCAAGTCATCAAGCTGGTTCGCGATGAGCTGACTACGCTTCTCGGCAAACATGCCAAGCCGCTTTTCGCGTCGCGCCCGCCTTCTGTCTGGATGATTGTCGGGCTGCAAGGCTCCGGCAAAACCACCACCACCGGCAAACTCGCAAAATGGCTAGCACAACACGGGCATCGCCCGATCGTCGTTTCCACTGACGTCTACCGCCCCGCCGCACGCGAACAACTTGCGCAAGTCGCCAAAGCCATCAGCGTAAGTCTTTGGCCCGGCGCGGGAACCGATAAGCCGCTCGAAATTGTTCG
Organism: uncultured Acidobacteriota bacterium; assembly: GCA_963743735.1. Lineage (GTDB taxonomy): Bacteria > Acidobacteriota > Terriglobia > Acidiferrales > UBA7541 > Acidiferrum. The sequence goes on along the minus strand of CAVURF010000020.1, from coordinate 39,539 downwards.
CGGTGCAATCAAAGAAGCAAAACTTTCCGCCAGCGACATCATCATCGTGGACACCGCAGGTCGTCTGCACATTGACGACGACCTGATGAACGAACTCGGTCATTTGAAAAAAGAATTGCAGCCCAGCGAGATTCTTTTCATCGCCGACGCCATGATCGGTCAGGACGCTGTTCGCTCCGCCGGAGAATTTCACAAACGCCTCGGACTTACTGGCGTCATTCTCACCAAACTCGATGGCGACGCACGCGGCGGCGCGGCGCTCTCCATCAGCAAAGTCAGCGGCGCGCCCGTAAAATTCGTCGGCCTCGGCGAGAAATACGACGCGCTCGAAGGTTTTTATCCGGAGAGGATCGTCTCCCGCATTCTCGGCATGGGCGACATCATGTCGCTCATCGAACGCGCCGAGCAAGCCGTGGACAAAAAAGCCGCGCTCGATCTCGAACGCAAACTTCGCACCGAAGGTTTTACGCTGGAAGATTTTCGCGATCAACTTCGCCAGATCCGCAAAATGGGTCCGCTCGATCAGTTGGTGGACATGCTCCCAAAAGTCGGCCCGCTGCAAAATATTCCCAAAGACGCCAGCGTGGACGAAGGCAAACTGAAGCAAGTCGAAGCCATCATCAACTCCATGACCAATCAGGAGCGCCAGGATCACAACGTCATCGACGGCAAACGCCGCAAACGCATCGCAAAAGGCAGCGGCACCACCGTCCAGGACGTCAACCAAGTCTTGAAGCAATACATGCAAATGCGCACCATGATGAAGCAATACGGCACCATGGCAGCCCGCGCCAAAATGAAAGGGCTTGGCAAACTCGCCGGTTTATCGTGATTTTCAGTCGCACAAACTTCAATCTGCGCGGCTTTTAGAGGTTGCGTTAACAAATGGCTGAGCGGCTTTGAGCGCTAGAGCGCCCGGATCGAGGTCGCTGCGATTGCAAAGGACAATTACGGTTACGTTGTCCTGAGTGTAGCGAAGAATTACGGATTTGAATCCGATGGTATCGCCGTAGTGCCACATGAGCGGATGCGAATCCTGCAAATTCAAGAACCAGCCGAAACCGTAAGCGCTGGCTTGGCCGCGCAGCGAGTCCGGAACGTCTTCGGCGAGTTTTGCTTGTGCGCCTGGCGGCAATTTTGCCGGAGTAATTGCGGGCAGAAAATCTTTTTCGCTCAGCAGAGTGTGATTGCGCAGCGCGTCATCCCATTTGGATAAATCTTCCAAGTTGGAATAAATCCCGCCGTCGCCTTGCGTCGCGGAAGTGGAACTCTGGTCGGTTTCGATGAAAACGTTTTCTTTTTTCGAATGACCAAATGCGCGATTCACAATTTCGCTTTTTCCCTTTTCGAAAACGAGCGTGTGAACCATTTTTAGCGGCATGAAAATTCTTTCGTGCAGAGATTTGCCGAAGGATTTTCCGGAAACTTTCGCGACAATCAATCCGAGAACCACGTAGCCGGAGTTGCTGTACTCCCATCTCGTTCCCGGCGCGAATTTTCCCCGGGATTCTTTCTGCAGTAATTGCAAAACTTCTGCATCATGAATTTGTTTTTCCGCCGACCAGATTTGTCCTTTGCTTTTTTCCGCTGCGTCCATCAAATCTTCGTAGTCTGGCAAGCCGGAAGTATGATTAAGCAAATTGCGAACCGTGATCGTTTTTCCGTACGCGGGAAATTCCGGAAAAATATCAGTGAGCGATTGGTCGTAACGCAGTTTTCCGTCGTGCACTAGAAGCATCACCGCCATCGCCGTGAATTGTTTTGTGCACGACGCGAGCCGGAAATTTGTCTGCGCATCGACCGCCGTTTTTGCGCGCAAATCGCGCACGCCGCGACCTTTTTCAAAAGCGATCTTGCCGTCTTTTTCCACGAGGACTGCGAAGCCTGGAGTATCAGAGGACGCAATTCCCGAAAATACGGTTTCCATTTGTTTCGACGGTTGCTCAGATGGCATTTTCTCTTGAAGCTCAGCGCCGAAATCCGAACGCTTGGAAACGAAGAATATAGCAGCTACGAAGAGAGCACAGGCAAGAATGCCTGCGCCACTGATCAACCCCGTATATTTCCGTATCGCCGCGCGGAGGATTTTCACGCTTCCTTCAGCGCCTTGAGGCCACGCGGGGCGAGGGGCAGGCTGCGGAGGCGCAGGCCGGTGGCGTCGAAAATGGCGTTGCCGATTGCGGGAGCGAGTCCGACGATGGGAGTTTCGCCGGCTCCGGCTGGCGGAAGATCTTTGCGATCGAGGAGCACGGCTTCGATTTTGGGGATGTCGCGGAAACGGGGGACGCGATACTGCGCGAAGTGCGGATTCGAAATGCGGCCGTTATCGAATTCGATCGATTCGAACAGCGCGCCGCCCAGTCCCATGATGTTTGCGCCGATGACCTGGTGACGCAAGCCGTCAGGATTGACGATGGCGCCGCATTCGAACGCGGTGACGACGCGAATTACGCGTACTTCGCCCGAATTTGGGTCCACGGAAACTTCGGCGCAGGTTGCGACGTAGCCGCCTTTTTCAACACCGCCAGCGATGCCGAATCCCTGGCCAGGTCGCGTTTTCTTTTGCGGCCAGCCAAAGGATTTTGCCGTGCTTTCGAATACGGCGCGCAAACGCGCGTCGGAAAGGTTTTTCATACGGAATTCCAGCGGATCGGTTTGTGCCGCGTGGGCCAATTCGTCCATAAAGGATTCGCGCGCGAAGTGATTGGCGGTGGCAGCAAGCCCGCGATAAGAGCCTTGGCGCAGCGGTGAATTCACGGGATGAAACTGGATGAGTTGATTGGCGACATCGTAAGGAGTCTGAATTCCGGAGCCGCCTGAATTGTAATTGTGAAATTCCCAGGCCGTGAGTTTTCCGTCGGCTGCGATCGCGCTTTTGATTTCGATCACGCCAGCGGGGCGAAAATAGGACCAGGTGAATTCCTCTTCTCGGGTCCAGACAATTTTTACGGGACGATTTGCGGCACGCGCGAGGCGAGCAGCTTCGAGCGCCGCGTCGCCGGTATGCTTGCCTCCATAAGCCGAGCCGGTATCGGGAACGATGACGCGCACGCGGTCGTTGGGAAAGTGAAACGCGGATGCGAGTTCTTCCTGGATGCCGAATGGCCGCTGCGATCCCGTCCAAACGGTTAGTTTTCCGTCCTTCCAATCGGCTACCGCGGCTCGCGGTTCGAGCGGCGCGTGCGCAATGTAGGCGACGGTGTAAGTCTGCTCGTGGCGCTGGGATGCAGCGGCCAGCGCAGTCGCGACGGAGCCTTTTTCGTTGGGTTTTTGATTTTCTTCCGTATCGAGATTCTTTTTCAGGTAGGAGTAGAGTTCCTTGCTGGAACTTTGCGGCTTGTTCTCCCATTCGGCGTGTATGGCAGCGAGCGCTTTTTCCGCTATGCGCTCGGTCGGCGCGGCTACGGCGACAAAATTTGCGTCGCGAACGGCGACGACTCCGGCCATCGCTTGCGCTGCTGATAGATCCGCCGACACGAGAGTTGCGCCGAATGTGGCAGGCCGTAACACCTTTCCATGCAACAAATTTGCTGGGCGCAGATCCGGAGTGTACTGGTGCTGACCAGTGACGAAAGCACGCGCGTCCAGTTTGGGCGCTGATTTGCCGGCGACGGTCCATTGTTCGGGTGGAGTTATAGGATCGGCGTCGGGCAGATCGTGGGCGAGGGTTTCGCCTTGCGCGAGCTGCGCGTAGGTGAGAGTTGCTCCGGATGCGGGATTGGTAATTTTTCCGTCTCTGGCGGTTAATTTATCGGGCGTGGTTTTCCATTCTGTAGCGGCTTGTGCGAGGAGCAAATCGCGCGCGGCGGAGGCAGCGCGGCGAAGTTGCGGTGACATGTAGGGAGTGGAGCGGCTGCCGAAGGTGCCCATGTCAAATGGGGTAAGCGCGGTATCGCCCATGACCATGCGAATGCTGGCGAGCGGAACTCGCAGTTCATCGGCGACGGATTGAGCCAGCGTGGTGCGAGTATTTTGCCCGACTTCGACTTTGCCGCTGAAAACGGTGACCATGCCGTCGTCATTGATATGAAGCCACGAGGAAATGTCTTTGGGCTGGTCTTGGTCGCTGTTGTGGCGGCGTGCGCCGGATTCCTGCGCGGCTGAAGCATTTGCGGCGACGGTGAAAATCGCGATGCCCGCACCCATGACTTTGAAAAAGTCGCGGCGTTGCAGGTTGAAATGATGCAGCGCGGTGGAGCGGAGTTCATAGCGTTCCGGTTCGAGAACGAAACTGTCCTTTTTTTCGGCGTCGTGGCTAGAAGAGAGATTCCTCGTCGCTTCGCTCCTCGGAATGACGGCGGAAGCGGACTTGTCCTCGGCCCGTGAAGCCGTGCCCTCCCGTGGGACATCCTTGGAAAAACTTCTGGTCCGTTTCATTGCGAGACCTTCCCTCGAAACGCGCTCCCGTGCATGGCTTTTGCGGCCTGCTGAACGGCGGCGACGATTCTGGGGTGCGTGCCGCAACGACAGATATTTCCCTGCAAGGCCTGGACAATTTCCGGGTCGCTGGGATTGGGATTTTTCTGGAGGAGCGCGACGCTGCTGACGATCATTCCGGAAGTGCAATAGGCGCACTGAAATGCACCTTGATCGAGAAAGGCCTGCTGTACGGGGTGAAGCTGGCCGTTCTGCTCGAAGCCTTCGATGGTGAGGATGGATTTTCGATCCGCGTCGCGCACGGAAAGCTGGCAGGAGCGTCGCGGCGTGCCATTTAGCAGGATGGTGCACGCGCCGCATTGCCCTTCGCCGCAACCGTATTTCGTTCCAGTGAGGCCGAGTTCTTCGCGCAAAGCAAAGAGTAATGTTGTATCGGGTTCAGATTCGAAAATGCGACTTTTTCCGTTTACTTGTGCGTGAATTGGCCCTGCCATATGGTCCTCGAAAATGTGGCACGCGATCAGTGCTTATATTTCGGTACCAGTTTGCGCTCCGGCGAAAATGAAGACAAGCGCTCTCGCGGCTTGGGTGGTGGACCAGTTTCCGGTACACGCGTTTCGAGGTAGCCGCCCGGCGGCGGGCGAACGAAATCGCCACTGGCTCCGATCCGATCCGCGATACGGCGCCTTTCTCCAGAAGATGCGCCTGCCTATCTAAAGCATTTCTTGCATGAAGGCCTCTGTTCTAAATTTGGCGGAATAACTTGAACTGGCGAATTCTGCAACTCACGCGGATGTTTGTTTTTTTATGGGCGGGCGCAGCTCAAGATTGCGCATCAGGCGATGCAGGTAGTTTGCGTGTACACCGAGAAGTTTTGCTGCTTCGGTGATGTTTCCCGCGGACTGGTCCAATGCGCTCCGGATCATTTGTTTTTTCAGATTGCGAATGGCGACGTGATATTTTGCGGGCGCGTTCCCTCCGCTCTCCGCGCTTTCCAGAAGGGTCTCAGGTAAGTCCTCCGCCAATATCGTGTCGGAGGAGCCAATGACCACGGCGCGCTCGAGGGCGTTTTCCAGTTCGCGGATGTTGCCTGGCCAGTCGTACTGAGTGAGACAGGCCATTGCTTCATCGGAAATTCCTCTTACGCTGCGATTGCAATTTTTCGCGTGACGCGCAGTGAAGTGTTCGGCCAATGCAGGTATGTCGTCGGGATGCTCGCGCAGGCTGGGCAAGGCGATGGAAATAACGTTGAGGCGGTGAAAGAGGTCGGCGCGAAAAGTTCCTTCGCGCGAACATTTTTGCAGGTCTTTGTTGGTCGCGGCCAAAAATCGTACGTTGATCTTGATGGGCCGGGTGCCGCCGACCCGCACAAATTCGCGTTCCTGGAGAACGCGCAACAGCTTGGCTTGCAGGATCAGGGAGAGTTCGCCAATCTCATCGAGAAAAATGGTGCCGTCCTCGGCAACCTCGAGAAACCCTTTTTTCTGATTGACGGCGCTGGTAAAGGCGCCTTTTTCATGGCCGAACAGTTCGCTTTCCAACAGAGTTTCGGTCAATGCGGCGCAATTCAGCGCCACAAAGGGCTGGTTTTTTCTCGGGCTGTTTTTGTGAATCGCGGCCGCGACCAGCTCCTTGCCGGTGCCGCTTTCGCCGTGAATCAGCACGGTTGAGTCGGTCTGGGCTACGCGCTCAATGAATTGATAGACCTCGCGCATGCGAGCGCTGCGTCCCACCATATCGTGAGTCAGGCTGGATTCCGCGCGAAGGCGCTGATTTTCGCTGCCGAGGTTCTCAAACTGACGAGCGTTTTCAATTCCAACTACTGCGAGCCCGGCAATGGCTGCGAGCAACTGGAAATCATCATCGGTGAAAGAATTGGTTGGGTTGCTGGATTCCAGGTAAATGAGGCCGATCGGTTTTTTACCGGACATCATCGGCACGCAAAGAAATGTCCGCTGCAGTTTTTCGTCGCCCGCGCCTGAATCGGAAGACTCCGCTGTCCCAGAACTGCCGTCCAGCAGCGAAATTCCTTCTTCGATGACTCGGCGCACAATCTCGCGGCTGACGTGGACGGGATGGTCCGGGCCGAGCGCTCGGTCCCACGCTACCTGCGAGCGGATCTCGTTCGAGTCCTCTTCCATCAGCAGAATGGCCCCGCGCTCGGCGGGAATTACATCAAAAATCATCCCCAGTAATACCCAGGGAAGCGATTCTTCGTCGCGCAGCGAGCCGATAGCCTTGCAGATTTGAAGGAGCGCGCTAAGATTGCGCGCCATTCGTTCCGACTGAGGGAGAGCCGCTAGGGAATGCGGCTCCAGACTGAGAAGTTCGCCGGCGTGGAACTCCAACGCTTTTGCGTTGAGCGCGTCGGCTTCACACATCGCGATCGGGCTGCTTGCCGCGCTCTGTGGTTTTTCCACCTCGAAAACGAACAGCGAATTTCCAATTGCTATCTCATCGCCGGCCTTGAGTTCGCGCAGCTTTACCGGGATACCGTTGACGAAGGTGCCTGAGTGGCTTTCCACATCGGTCAGAAACGATCGGCCGTCCAGTAAGCTAATCCGGCAGTGATGTGAGGAGACCGCTGGATCGTCGAGACGAATGGTGTTGTCGACGTCCCGGCCTACTGCCACGTCTGTTCCGAGCGTGAATTGGGATTTTCGTAGCGGACCGCTGACCACCAGGAGTCTTGTTGGCACATCTGGCCTCGGGGCTTGCAGCTTGGTTAGAAGCCCACTGGGAGGCCGCCATTTTAGCGCCAATGGTTGAGCTACTGCTAGTTGAAGGTGGGATTACTATCCGGACGGATAGAGAGCCTATCCGAATGGTTTTTGGGTGGCCTGCTCAACAGAGAGCGACGAGCATTGGCGGCTGATTGGAAATTAAGGCCAGCGATTTCTTCCAATTGCGACGAATCCCGTGGAATTGCATCACTTCACAATTCGGGTCTGGCTTCCGGTCTTGTCGGCATTCGCATCTTGCTGTATCCCGAAGGATAGAGTGCAGCGCGTCGCTGTTCGACGGTGGTCTGCCGTGTTTTTCGCCAAGTCGTTTCTCTGCAAGGAGTTGAAGAATCTTCCTGGGTGGCGTTTGTACTTCTCTGTCTGGCACGTCGCCTGCATTAGTCCCAAGCGTTGCCCGGCTTAAAGGAAAAAAGGGGTGGTCACATGAAAATTCAAAACATTCTTCGGATGCAAGCAGTGGTTATCGGATTTTCCGGATTCCTGTTCCTGGCGAGTTCAGCCCCGGCTCAGGAGATCACAAACACCGAGTGGCCTGATAGCCCGGGCGCTACCACGTCTGTGCAGGCAGCGCCCGCGCCGGCAGCCAATGCCGCGAACACGACCGCGGTAAACTCCGGCTCAGCGGCCGCGACTGCTACGGTTGCCAAATCGATCGCAATGCAGGAAGCCGCTGTTTCTCAGTGGCCCACGGTGCAAGCCTGGGCGATAGCCTGCTTACTCGTTTTCTTCACGTTGGTTGCATTGTACAAGCGGGCAGCGGCGCGGCACGCCAACCGGACTTTAGAGTCCCGCGTTCGGCAAGTCAATGACGGAGTCGCGCTGTCCTGAATGCGCGAGCGTCTTAGCGGTGGAACGCGCGGTTAGTGGGTCCGCTCCCTAGTCGGACCTACTAACCGTTGCAGTAGCTGCGCCGCGAACGCTGCAATCACTACGGCCGGCGTTGGGTGGAACAAGTGGTGGCTTCTTCCAGCAGTCGAATGTAACGAGTGGTCGTTGCGGCGAAAGCTTGATGCATATGTTGCCGTTTCTATCGCGCGCGCAGAAATCCGTCTACATCTGAAATCCCACACATCTGGAATCTCCGAAGCGCCGGTAACGCGATAGCCGACAACGACAGCCCCGGATGGTAGTATTTGCAAACTGGGACCTCGCCCAGATGTTGCAAACGCGACCGGAGGTGACTGTGGCAAGCGCATCTCTTCCGAAAGACAAACGGTCGGCACGTATCGCCATTGTTGAGCAGCACATTCGACTTGAGAACGAGCATGACCTTGAAGGTGTTCTTCGCACCTTCGGTGACAGCGCACGGTACGATGACGAGCCGTGGGGCGAACACTATACGGGCCGGAACGGAGTCTGCCTGTTCTACGAGCAGCTAATGAAGGCCCTTCCCGACTTGGAGATCGACGTACAGCGAAGATATGTCACAGACGACGCCATTCTGGTGGAAGTCATCATTCGCGGTACGCATCTGGGCGGGTGGCGTGGTCTTCCTGCGACAGGGCGACGAGTCGAGTTCCCGCTTTGCGGCTTGTACACCTTCGACGCCGATGACGGTTTGGCCGGGGAAAAAATCTACTACGACCGAGGCACGGTGTTGAGACAACTCGGCATTTTCCACGAGCCACAAACTGTATTGGGGCAAATCTCCGTTTTAGCGACTCATCCTGTCACAATTGCGCGTGCTTTCGCGAGGAAGCTCCTGCGCAAGTAACACGCGACCGACTATTCCGTAGTCGCCAGATGCATTACCGCTGTAGTTGGCTTGCTGGCAACTTCCTCATAGGTAAGCGAGGTGCCTCGTTCAGTTCGTTTTCTACGAGGAGACTTTTGCGTTCGGCGTCATCAGCGAGTTCGGCGAGCGTGGCTGCGCGATGCGCGCCGGAGAACGCCAGGTACTGCTGCTGTTCGCCTAACCGAAACGAGCACTTTTCATGCTTTAGTCAGGCGGCTTGTTTTTGGCTGTCCTTCAGCAGTCCAAGGCGCAGCAGACTTTCTGCGGTGGCAACGACTGCCTCTTCGTTCGAACGCGGCACCCAGCCGAGCATGCGCCTGGCTTTTTCGTTGCTGGCATTTTTTAATTTGCCGAGTTCGGGCAGGATGAGCCTTATCGCGGGATCACGCAGGGCGGCGAGACGCACCAGAAAGTTGGGCAGTTGCCGCGTCGGCACTTTTTTCGCAGACGTGCCCATGCGGCTCTTCAGTACCTGGGCGATGTCCTGAAAGGACATGAAATCGCCAGCTACGGCGAGGAACCGTTCGCCTTTTGCGGCGGGATTGGTCATGGCGCGGATGTGCAAGTCGGCAACGTCGCGCACGTCAACGACGCCGAAATAGAGCTGCGGGAGGCCGGGCATGGCACCGTCCATCAGGCGCTGCACCAGCAAAATTGAAGTCGAATAGTCGGGCCCCAGGACTGGGCCGAACACTCCCACCGGATTGACGGAGCAGAGTTCGAGCTTGCCGCCTTCTTTTGCCATGAAATCCCAGGCCGCGCGTTCCGCCAAAGTTTTCGACTTTGGGTAAGGAGCCACAACTTCGCTGTTGAGATCCGTCCAGTCCTTCTCGGTGAAGGGGGCTTGCTGTTCTTTGCGGCCATAGCCGATTGCCGCGAACGACGAGGTCAGCACCACGCGCTTGACGCCCGCGTCTCGCGAGGCACGCAGCACACGAAGTGTACCTTCGCGCGCGGGGATGATCAGCTCGTCCTCGTGCTTTGGAACGCCCGGCGGCAATGGCGATGCTACGTGCAGTACGTACTCGCAGGCTGCCACGGCTTCGGCCCAGCCTGCGTCCTTCTCCAGATCGGCTGCGAAGAACGACAAGCGATCGCCTGGCTCGGCGCCGCCTTCTTTAAGCATGGCACGCACGTCTCCTTCGCGCTTCAAACTGCGCACCGTGGTACGCACCTGATGGCCAGCGGCCAGCAACTGCAGGATGCAATAGCTGCCGATAAAGCCTGAGCCGCCGGTAACTAGAATTGTGCTCATCGCTGTCCTCTCATCAATAACCAACCGCGGAGCCGGAGTGCGCCGTGTTCTACGAGGGCCCTGTGAATGCCCTTCAAATAGATAGACGGAACGTTGATTCGGTTACGCTCTCAAACTGTTCGAGAAACTGGATCGCTTTCCGCGCCAAACCATACAGGTCTGGGCGGCGGGAGTCTCGATGCAGGACTAGTTTTACGTTCTCAGGCGATACTTTCAGAAGTTTTCGCGGGATAGAATTTGTTCACCAAGAAAATGAGAATTCCCACGGTGACGATTCGTAGCGGACTTCCTTCGACACCCATAGTTCCGCCAGTGAGCCAGGCGGAGCCACGAAGGGTCGCACCGGAAAGGTGACCAGACGGGAGTCCAACCACACCATCTGGAACAGAGTATAAAAATGTGGCTCCAAACTCGAACGCCGCCTGCATACCAACCGCGAACCATAGACCATGGATGCGCCGCAACGCCAGAGTCCAAAATAGCCCGACCGTGAATGCAATGGGCAGGCCTACGTAGTCCGATCTTCCGCTTGCAGTGATAGCCGCTACGTAGAGGGCAGACAAGACTTCGGCAGCCGACCAGAGACCGATTCCTTCCGCGAGCGTGAATTGCGTATATCCTCGAAACCAGAACTGAACCCAGAGAGCCTTAGCGATAGAATCTGTCGCGCATTCCATCCCCCGGTTCACTAGCGACTTCCCGCCGACGATCAGCGGACCAAAAGAGTGGTCGCGAACGAGTGCCAGCAACCCGACCAGAATGGTGACTTCCATCATTCCCATAGCGCAGCCCTGCAAGAAAAGGTCTACCAAAAGCCCCGTGCACCGGCAGTCCGTACGCTTCTACGCTTCGCTTTTCGATTTTTGACATCACCAGTGCGGGGAGATAACAACATCAAAAATGCGGCTGCAACGGAGAACGTCTTGGGCAAGGACTTCTCAACAGGAAAAAAAACAAGGTGTAGGGCAAACGCCATCGCGAGTATCAGCGTTAGGTACAGTGCCAGGCGCCAACCAGAGCGAAGTCCGCGCTGATTACAAAAGATTTTTCGTAATGTGGAAGGCGGAGACTGCTCTTCAGGCGAAGTGGAATGAGCGGCCGCCATGCTGTTGAACGAGATTAAGCCAAAACGTATGGGTCTGCGCACAACCGTTTGGGTAAATACTGGTTAGTTGGCTAAAACAGGACTAGTCTTAATTTCCGCGGCCCCAGAATTCTTTGGCTGCCCGGGAATCAATGAAAGAGGAGCGGGGCGAAGTCTGTCAGGTTGCGGCGCCAGACCATCCAAGTGTGAGCGCCGGGAGTTTCGATGTCTACGTGCTTGATGGATTTGGAGGCGAGCCAGGCGCGGAGGTTGCGATTGATTTCGATCAAGTGGTCGTCGGTGCCGCAGGCAATCCAGAGTAAGTGAAGTTGTGCATTTGCCTTGGAGTCGAGCGAGGGGAATTCTTTGTCGAATTCGGGCGTGATGCCGCCGGAGCTGTAGGCGCCAATCCAGGAAAACCTATCGAGAGTGTTCAGGCCAGTGAGCAAAGATTCCGAGCCTCCCATGGAGAGGCCGGCGACTGCGCGGAAGTTGCGATCTTTTTTGACGAGATAGGCGGATTCGACTTGCGGGATGACTTCGCTGAGCAGGGCTTCGCGGAATTTATCGAAGTTGCGCTGTGTGATGCCGGGATCGTGGAATACGCCGGAGTTGAGCTCGAGAACTTTTGGTTCGCCGTAGCCGAGCGGCATGACGACCAGCATGGCCTTGGCTTTGCCTTGTGCGATGAGATTGTCGAGGATGACGTTGGCGCGACCGACGGCGGTCCACCCGCTAGCGTTGTCGCTGTAGCCGTGCAGGAGATAAAGAACGGGATAAGTTTGCTTGCCGCGAGGATCGTAACCGGGCGGGGTGTAAACGAAAAAGTCGCGATGGTCGCCGACTACCGTGGACTTGTAAAAGTGATGATGAATTTCGCCGTGCGGCACGTCCGTGATTTCCCAAGAAAGCGATGGCGGCCCGGGTACGTGAACTTCGTTGGCGCGATAGAGAAAGTTTGGCTTGACGCGGTAGTTGGAGGGATCGAGGAGGCCGACGACGTCATCGGCGATGAAGGAGTAGCCGTAATAATCGGGAGTGAGCGGATCAGTGGTGATGCTCCAGACGCCTTGATCATCTTTTTGCATGGGCACGGGCTTGGCGTAGCCTTCGATCTGGACGCCAACTTCCTTGGCATTGGGATCGCGGAAGCGAAAGGTGACGGTGTCGTCGGAATGAACGTCGGGAGAAACGAGCGGAGGCGGGGGAGTTTGCGATCGCGCGATGTGCGAGGAAGCCGCTGCGGCCGCAAAAAGCAATGCGAGAGAAAATAATTTTCGTTTCATCGTTCACCGTTGCAGCGCGGTAGTTGCGAAGAATGGAAACTTGCGAGCCGCTACGGCGAGCGATGTTACAACATTTTGGTGGTGTTCGTGGGGCAAACGTTCATCTGGCTGTAACAGGACTTCGTCCAGACTAAGGGCTCTCCCAATTCACGAATGCCACGTCGGGATTTCCTCGTTTCTATTTTTTGCGAGAACAACCATGCGCCGAACGATCTGGATGATCCGCGATACTACTTGAACCGCCATGTGCAATGGCTGGACTTTAACCGGCGGGTGCTGGAAGAGGCGCGCGATCCGGGGAACCCGCTGCTGGAGCGAGTGAAGTTTCTGGCGATCACCGCGAACAATCTGGATGAATTCGTGGAAGTGCGCGTATCGAGCTTTCTGCAGCGCATCGAACACGGGTCGGCAGAGCGCAGTCCGGACGGGCTTTCGAGCGAGCAAGAGCTGGCGCTGGTGACGGAGGCGATGCACAGCCTGGTTCGCGATCAGTACAAATGCTTGAACGAAGAATTGTTGCCGCAACTGGCCAAGGAATCGATTCGCGTGCTGCGATTTTCGGAGCTGGACGCGAAAGCGGAAAAGTGCGCCAAGATTTTTACAACCGGCGAGTGGCACCGATGCTGACGCCGGTAACGGTCGATCCTTCGCATCCGTTTCCACATGTGCTGAACAAGGCGCTGTGTATTTCATTTTTGTTGCGGCGGAGGCGTGGAGGAAACGGCAAACCGTATTTCGGAGTGGTCACGGTGCCGCGCGCGCTGCCTCGGCTGTTGCGTGTGCCTGCGGCGGGAAATGCGATTCACTATGTACCGCTACAGGAAATTATTTCCGAATATGCGCGGAAGTTGTATCGCGGGTACGAGATTCTGGCGTCGGCGCCGTTTCGCATCACGCGCAACAGCAATCTTTATCTGGAAGAGGAAGAAGCGCGCAATCTGATGGAAGCGATCGATTCGCAGGTGGCGCAGCGGCGGAAAGGCTGGGCGGTGCGGTTGGAGATTGAAGCGGGCGCGCAGGCGGAAATTGTCGAGCGGCTGGTGACGACGTTCGAGCTGGATGAGCCGCTGGTGTTTCGCGTGCCGGGGCATGGTGAATTTGCAGCGGCTGTTTCATTTGTACGAAGAAACGCCGCGGCCAGACCTGAAGTACGGCGCGTTTGCGGCGCGGCAGGTGCACGTGGGACATGATGCCGATTCGATGTTCGCGGCGCTGCGCCAGGGCGATGTGCTGCTGCATCATCCGTACGAATCTTACGATGCAGTGGTGAATTTTGTGGAGACTGCCGCGCACGATCCGCGAGTGCTCTCGATGAAGCAGACACTGTACCGGACGAATACGGATTCGCCGATTGCGCGGGCGCTCCTGGAAGCAGCGTCAAAAAAGGAAGTGACGGTGGTGGTGGAGCTGAAGGCGAGTTTCGATGAGGCTTCGAATATTCGCTGGGCGCGTAGCTTTGAAGATGCGGGTGTGCAGGTGTTTCACGGGCTGGTTGGGCTGAAGACGCACGCGAAGCTGGCGCTGGTGGTACGCGAAGATCCGGACGGAAGAATCCGGCGGTACGCGCACCTGGGAACTGGCAACTACAATCCATCGACTGCGCGATATTACACGGACTTCAGTTTGCTGACTTGCGATGAAGCGATCACTGCTTCGGTGAATGACGTGTTCAATTTCCTGACCGCGTATGCGGAACAGCCGAATTACAGACCCTTGTTTGTTGCACCACGACGATCTGGCGAAAAGCTGTATCGCACTGATCGATCGCGAAGCGCGCAATGCTAAGCGCGGCCGCGCGGCGCGGATCGTCGTCAAGATAAACGCGCTGGTCGATCCTCCGGTGATACAAGCTCTGTACCGGGCGTCGCAGGCCGGGGTGGAGATTGATTTGATCGTGCGCGGGCAGTGCGCTTTGGTGCCGGGGCTGCGTGGAGTGAGTAGCCGGATTCGTGTGCGCAGTATCGTGGGAAGGTTTCTGGAGCACAGCCGGATTTTTTATTTTGAAAATGCAGGCGAGCCGGAAATTTATCTGGGTAGCGCGGACTGGATGCAGCGGAACCTGTACGAGCGTGTGGAAGTGCTGTTTCCGCTGAAGGACGCGCAACTGCGACGGCGGATCAAAGAAGAAATTCTGCCGGCCTACTTGGCCGACACACGTGCGGCGCGATTGTTGGATGCGGACGGAAAGTTTTCCCGTGCGCGCACAGGCCGCAATGGCCGCGGAATTTCGGTGCAGGAACACTTGATGCGCGTGGCGCAGCAGGTGGCTTCTCCCTTCGACACGCAAGCGGCGAAGACGCGCAGCAAACTGCTGACGTCGGTCCATACTGTGTTGGCAGGCAGCGTAGCCCCCGGAGGCCCCACCGACGAATCGGCCTCACAGGACTCTCTAAATGCAAGCGTATGACCTGGTTGTGATTGGCTCTGGACCCGGCGGCCAGCGCGCCGCGATTCAAGCAGCGAAATCCGGCAAACGAGTGGCGATGATCGAAAAACGCGCCGAAGTCGGTGGCGTGTGCACCAATACCGGCACGATTCCCAGCAAGACCATGCGGGAAGCGGTGCTGCACCTGTCAGGGTTTTATTACCAGAACTTTTACGGCGCGAATTACCACGTCAAAGAAACCGTAACCATGGCGGACTTGAATTACCGCGTGCAGCGAGTGATCGAAAGTGAAGTCGCTGTGATCCAGGCGCAACTGCAGCGCAATGGCGTGGAGATGATGCACGGCGCGGGAAGTTTTGTGGACGCCCATCGCGTGGCCGTGGAGAACGGCAACGGACGCAATCAACTGGAAGGCGCGAATATATTGATCGCCACGGGAACCAAGCCGGCAGTGAATGCGAAAGTTCCCGTGAATGGCCGAACAATCATTGATAGCGATCAAATATTAAACATGACGCAGGTCCCGAAGACGCTGATCGTGGTGGGCGGCGGTGTGATCGGCGTGGAGTATGCGTGCATGTTCGCGACGCTGGGCGTGCGCGTAACAATTGTGGAGAAGCGGCCGCGGCTGCTGGAATTTGCCGATACGGAAATGGTGGAAGCGCTGACCTACAGCATGCGCGACCGGCGTGTGACCATGCGTCTGAACGAGGAAGTGGAAAGCGTCGAAGAATTGCCGGACGGGCGCGTGGCGGCAATGCTGGTGAGCAAGAAGCGGGTGATGGGTGATGCACTGCTGTACGCGGTGGGGCGCCAGGGAAACGTGGACGGACTGAACCTCGCGGCCGCGGGAGTGACTGCGGACAATCGCGGGCGCATTCAAGTGGATGCCGATTACCGTACAGTGCAGCCGCATATTTTTGCAGTGGGAGATGTGATCGGATTTCCGAGTCTGGCTTCGGTTTCGATGGAGCAGGGCCGCATCGCCGCAGCGAACGCGTTTAATTTGAAAATTCAAAGTGATCCGGCAACGTATCCGTACGGGATTTACAGCATTCCGCAGATTTCGTTTATTGGAAAAACGGAAGAGCAGCTTACCGAGGAAGACGTGCCGTACGAAGTGGGTATGGCGTACTATCGTGAAATTGCGCGCGGGCAGATTACAGGACAAACCGAAGGGCGGCTGAAGCTGCTGTTTCATCGCGAGACTTTGGAATTGCTAGGCGTGCACATCTATGGCGAAGAAGCAGCGGAGTTGCTGCATATCGGGCAGGCCGTGTTTACGTTAAAGGGCAAAGTGACTTATTTTGTGGATACAGTTTTTAATTATCCGACGCTAGCGGAATGTTATAAGGCAGCGGCCTTTAACGGGTTGAACCGGCTGAGCTAATTTTCGCAAAAAGAGCACGGCCGTGGGCGGCAGGCGTGCCACGGTCAAAGGTTTGTCCCAGGCAATGCTTGGATTGAAGGCGAGCGAGATGGCTGGTTTGCATTGACCAGTGTCGCTGAGGTCGGAGGCTAGACCGCGCCGAGCCAGAGGATGGGCAGGCGAACGCCTACCGCGTTGACCAGTTTTTCATCCGCTGTGACCAGTTTCCCTCCGGTCTCAAGCGCCAGGGCTAGGTAGATGCTGTCGTACACGCTGCGTCCATAGACAAGGGTCTTATCGAGTGCAGAATCGAGAAGAGGTAAGACCGGAAGAGTAGGTATCTCATGACGGCGCAGAGCGGACAATGCCATTTCGGCTGTTGGTCGTGTGCAGCGGCCGGTGCGAATCGCTTTCCAAAGAAGGTTTGTGACTTCGATCCAGAAGAAATCCGGGACGACCAGCTTTACCTGCCCATCAACGGACTGACGAAGCAGATTCACAGCTTCTTGCTGAAGAGGCTCTGAGGCGCCTGGCAGCAGCCATTTTCCGGCCACGCTAGCATCCACGACGTACAAGTTCACCGTTCGCGGTCCTCACGGATCATTTCTTCGCTGGAAGGGAAGGGTCCGGGCAAAGGTGTGCGCGAAGAGCGCAATTTCGTCAACTCAGCGAAGGCCTTTCGCCGGGAACGCAGCACCTTTTCGGTGGGAATGTTCGATTCGAGTAACTGAATTACTTCGGCGGCGATGGAACGGCGTCGGCTGCGGGCGCGTTTGCGGAGCGCTTCGTAGAGATCGTCAGGGACGTTTTCGACGTAGAGAGTGGCCATAGGAACCTCCTAGGGAAAGCATAGGAGGATGCTAGGACATAAGCAAGCCTTGGTGAATTCAGCCATCCGGCTACACCCCGGGGCGGTGGATCAGTTTGGTACAGGAAGACGGAACTTAACCGGAAATGCTTTCTAGTTCCCGTCCTCGCAGCAGGTATGCGATCCTGCAGCGAGCGAGGCACCGGTTAGGTCGATCCTAGTCCGGGAATCGCATTGCTCAGAATGCGGTTTACAGGTTACAATTAAAGGTTCAGGAGGAGTGTATTTGTGCTTACGATTCGCCTTGCTAGGATTGGGAAGAAAAAAAAGCCGTTTTATCGTGTGGTGGTGATTGAGAGTAGCAAGCCCCGCAATGGGCGCGTAGTGGAATTGGTCGGAACCTACGACCCACTGAAGAAGCCCGCAGAGGTCAAGTTGGATGCCGAACGTGTGAAGTACTGGCTTGGAACGGGCGCTCAACCGAGCGACACCGTGCGCAGTTTTATTCGTTTGCAGAAAATCGCGTAATCCCAGCACAACCCACACATCGTAATC
Organism: uncultured Acidobacteriota bacterium; assembly: GCA_963743735.1. Classification (GTDB taxonomy): domain Bacteria; phylum Acidobacteriota; class Terriglobia; order Acidiferrales; family UBA7541; genus Acidiferrum. The sequence goes on along the minus strand of CAVURF010000020.1, from coordinate 21,940 downwards.
TCAGGTATTTTTTCAGCCCCCCGACGGCATCGGGGGGTTTAGCATCTACGGAAGTAATCCGTTTGGTCCCCGAACCTGAACGGGGTGCGGGGTTGGTACTTACAAGCCCTGCGCTGGAAAAGGAGGCGCCGGAATGAAGGAACTGGTGGAAGTCATCGCCAGGGCACTCGTGGATCACCCGGACGACGTGAAAGTCGAGACCGTCGACGGGCCGCAGGCAACGGTGGTGGAGCTGCGCGTGCATCCTGAAGATTTGGGCAAAGTGATTGGTAGGCAGGGACGCACGGCCAAGGCTATGCGCACGCTGCTGGGTGCTTCGGGCATGAAGATGCACAAGCGGTTCACGCTGGAAATTCTGGAAGAGTAAGTCCTCACCGCATGAGTGTTTCCCCAGAACAGAAATTTGTGACTGTGGCGCGCATCCTGCGCGCGCGGGGCAATAAAGGCGAAGTTGCCGCCGACTTGTTGACCGATTTTCCCGAACGTCTTCCCGAAATAAAAAAGATGTTTCTTCTCGCGGAGTCTGGCGCGCGACGTGGAGTTACCCTACGAAAATCTTGGATTGACCGCAATCATCCCGGAAAAGGCGTCTTTCATTTCGAGGGAGTGGACTCGATCAACGATGCGGAGAAGCTGCGCGGCCTGGAAGTGCAGATTCCTTTCGAGCAGCGCGCGGAAGTGCCCTCGGGAAGTTTTTTTGTGACGGATTTGGTTGGATGCTCGGTTTTTGAGCTTGCGGCAACCGCATCGCGGGTAACTTCTTCGCCGTGTTCGCTCGTGGAGGCTCCCGCGCTGCTTGGAAAGGTGCGCGACGTTTATTTCCCGGGCGAAGGGCAACCCGGGACGCCGCTGCTGGTCGTGGATACTTCACGCGGCGAGTTACTGATACCTCTCGCAGAAGACATTTGTACGAAGATCGACATTGCGGCTCGCAGGATCGAAGTTCGCCTACCAGAAGGCCTGCGCGACTTGTAAATGCGGAATTCGTTATGCGGAACAGGAAGATCCTTCCCGTCCTGTTGAGGACGGCAATTCTTACGGCGATTGTGTCTCATACGGTGGGGTTGTGGCTGCCCACGCAAGTTCACCGTGCCTTTAGCGAGTCACCTTTTCGTATCGAACCGGAACGATGGCAAATAGTTCTAAGCCTCTTGTTGTTGTTTGCCGGGGCTGCGATTTATTTGTGGTGTGCGTGGGACTTCAGCGTGAAAGGCCTTGGCACGCCGGCGCCGATTGACGCGCCAATAAATCTGGTGGTGAACGGACTCTATCGTTTTGTACGGAACCCGATGTACGTCGGAGTATTTTTATTAATAGCCTCGCGTGCCATATTTTTCTGGTCGTTTCCTAGGATTCTTTATCTGGCGCTGGTCGCGACATGTGTTCAACTGTTCATCGTCCTTTATGAAGAAGCGCACTTTGCGCAAGATTTTCGGCGAGCAATCTCTGGATTACTGCCGGCGCGTGCCGCGCTTTATTCCTCGATTTCACTCGGCGCAATGACAACCGCTCACTGGCTTCGCTAAACTGATGCGCAATGCGTTTTGACCTGATTACCATTTTTCCGGAATTTTTTGCTGGCCCGCTCGAGCATGGAATCGTGCGCAAAGCGCGTGAAGCTGGCCTGATCGAAATCCATGTGCAGGACTTGCGCATTTTTACGAAAGACAAGCATCGTACGGTGGATGACCGGCCGTTTGGGGGCGGCGAAGGGATGGTGCTGAAGCCGGAGCCGCTGTTCGAAGCGGTGGAACACCTGCTCGGCGATTCGATGGGTGACGCGGCGGCGAAACGCGAACTCGATTCTAGGACGGCTATTGTGCTGCTATCCGCGGCGGGCAAGAAATTTACGCAAGAGACGGCGCGGCGCTGTGCGCAACTTGAGCGGATCGTATTTATCTGCGGAAGGTACGAAGGTGTGGACGAGCGCGTGGCGGAGCATCTGGCTACGGAGGAAGTTTCGATTGGCGATTTCGTTTTGTCTGGGGGCGAATTGCCGGCGGCGTTAATTTTGGATGCAGTCACGCGGCTGCTGCCTGGCGCGCTCGGGAATGAGGCGTCTTCGCAGAATGAATCGTTTTCGCAATCCGTGCGGGTTGAGGCTGACCCCTCAGCGGCAGGGGCGCAGCATGCTGCGCCTTTACGGGAGCCGGTTGCGGATCTGTTGCTGGATTTTCCGCACTACACCCGGCCAGCGGATTTTCGCGGCTGGAAAGTCCCTGAGGTGCTAATCGGGGGCAATCACGCCGAAGTCGCCAGATGGAGGCGCGAGCAAGCGCTCGCGAAAACACGACGCAACCGTCCGGATATGACGATTTCCGGTTTTGGCAGGAACGATTTAGCGGACAGGGAATAAATCGACGGGCCTTGCAGTCATTGCAATAGGCGTGGGAGACTCGGATCAGAGTCGATAGGAACCGTTGAAAGCATGCCAATGACGAGCTACGGACAAAAAGAATGTTTCAAGCCCTGTCATTGTTGTCGCTGCGTTGGCATCCAATGAGAAACGGCGAAGCGGCTTAGATTCAGCGAGAAACAGCAAGATTTCCAAAGCCGCTCATAAGAGCGGCTTTTTTGCGTGCGGAACAATTCAGTTGAAGGCGAGGCCTAATGAGCAGCGGCACGAACGAACAACGCCACGAATTGCAGCGACCGATTGCGATTTACTACGAGCATCCGGATTGGTTCCGGCCGCTGTTTCAACGATTGGACGAGAGCGGCATTGCCTGGAAGAAAATCGACGCCAAAAATCACCAATATGACGCGGCGTCAGCGGAAGAAGAGTTCTCGTTACTTTTCAACCGCATGAGTCCGTCGGCGTGGCAACGGGGGCTGGGCCATTGCATTTTCTACACGCTGAACTACCTGGCGCACCTGGAGGCGAAAGGCGTACGCGTGGTAAACGGCTATCGGGGCTTCGCGCATGAAATTTCGAAAGCGCAGCAGCTTACCAATCTGGAAAAGCTGGGATTGCCGTACCCGAAGGCGCGTGTGATTAATAACGTTTCGCAGGCGCTCGATGCGGCGAATGCGATCGGCTATCCGGTGGTAATCAAGCCCAACATCGGAGGCAGCGGGGCGGGAATTGAAAAGTTTTCGTCGCCTGCTGAATTGCGAAAGGCTGTCGACGAGAATCGTTTGTATTTTGGAATCGATTCGACCGCGCTAGTTCAGGAGGCATTCACTCCGCGTGACGGCGTGATTACGCGGATTGAAGTTCTGGGCGGCAAATATTTGTACGCGATCAAAATTCATACCACCGGCGAGAGTTTTAATTTGTGTCCCGCGGACATTTGCCAAAGCACAAAAGGCGAAGAGTTGACGCGCATTGCCTGTCCAGCGGATGCGCCGCGAACCGGGATGACGGTCGAAGGCTACAAACCGACGGTACAAGTGATCGAGGACGCAGAACGAATTATGGGCCTAGCCGGAGTAGAAGTCGGCGGAATCGAATATGTAACCGACGACCGCACTGGGCGGCAACTCTATTACGACGTGAATGCGCTTTCGAATTTTGTCGCAGATCCGGTGCGAGTGATTGGATTCGATCCGTACGCGCGGCTGGCGGATTTCTTGATTGAGGAAGCGATTCGCCATGCAAGCGCCCGGCAAGGGGCAGGCCGTGAAGAGAAGCCAGTCGCAAGCGGGGCGCGGCGATGAGATACGGATACTGGCTTCCCGTTTTTGGCGGTTGGCTGCGCAACGTTGAGAACGAAAACATGCAGGCGAGCTGGTCTTATGTGAAGAAGCTGGCGCAGCGCAGCGAGCAGATTGGTTTCGACCTGACGCTGATCGCCGAGCTGAATCTCAATGACATCAAGGGAGTGGAAGCGTCGTCGCTCGACGCCTGGTCGACTGCGGCTGCGCTCGCCGCCGTAACGGAGCGCATCGAATTGATGGTTGCGGTGCGTCCGACGTTCCATTTACCCGCGTTGCTGGCGAAGCAGGCGGCGAATATCGATCACATCAGCGGCGGACGACTCACTCTGAATGTTGTGTCTTCCTGGTGGGCCGAGGAAGCGCGGAAGTACGGCGTGACATTCGAGCAGCATGACGATCGCTACGCTCGCACGCGGGAATGGCTGGACGTTCTGGACGGCACGTGGAAGCAGGACCATTTTTCGTATTCGGGCAAATATTATCGCGTCGAAGATAATGTCCTGGAGCCAAAACCGGTTTCGCAGCCGCGGCCGACGTTGTATGCAGGAGGTGAATCGCCGGCGGCGAAGGAGCTAATCGCGGAAAAGTGTGATGCGTACCTGATGCATGGCGATCCTGCGGAGCGCGTGGGCGAAAAAATAAGAGATTTGCGCGAACGCCGCGCGCGGCACAACTTGCCACCGTTGAAATATGGCGTCGCAGGCTATGCCGTGGTTCGGGAAACGCAGCGGGAAGCCGAGGACGAGGTGCGGCGGATCACGGACGTACGGCAATCGGCCGCGGGCTATGCGAACTACCAGGAATGGCTGGCAGGGACGCAGTTGGAGCAGCGCGTTTCGCTGGAAGACTACTCTGTTTCGAATAGGGGACTTCGTTCGGGCCTGGTCGGAACAGCGGAACAGGTAGCGGAGCGGCTTGCTGAATTTGAGAAGGTTGGTGTGGACTTGGTATTGCTACAATTTAGCCCGCAAATGGAAGAGATGGAGCAGTTTGCGAAGACGGTCATTAAGCGCGAATCGCCGCGCTCGGTAACGGCCTAGCGCCTGGACGAGTGACGCAGCGGTTCGCAGGGCGCACTTAAGGAAAAAACGTCATCAATTTCGCGAGATTCCCGCTAGGAAAAAGTGCGGAAATTGCGTATAATTGCGGTTTGTCTTAGAAGAGCTGGCCCCGCCTGAGTGGGTCTGCAGGGAATAAGGAACATGAATCCGGTTATTCGCAAGTTACACGACGCGCAACTGCGCAAAGATTTGCCTGAATTTCGCCCCGGCGACTCCGTCAAGGTGAATGTGCGCCTGCAAGAAGGCGAAGGCGAAAAGGTCAAGGAACGCATCCAGGCGTTCGAAGGCGTAGTGATCTCGAAGAAGGGCCGCGCGTCAAGCGCGACCTTTACTGTACGCCGCGTGAGCTTTGGTACCGGCGTGGAGCGTATTTTTCCGCTGCACTCGCCGACGATTTCATCCATCGAAGTGACCGGCAAGGGCAATGTGCGCCGCGCGCGCTTGTACTATCTGCGCGAACTGCGCGGCAAAGCGGCTCGCATCAAGCGCGCCAGCCGTGTGCAGGAAGAGGCTGCCGTGGCGGCCAGTTCCACCACAACGGCGTAAGACAGCGGCGGTTTGTAGCTCCCTATCGATTTGCAGAAGAGGCTCTCCAACGCGAGAGCCTTTTTCTTAGCGACTGCGCAAGCAAATCCACAAGTAACCGAAGACGGTGGCAGTACACTCAAACCAAATGCCGGCTCAAGTGGCGGAAAGCGGAGCCGCATGAACTCCAATGTCTGATCTCACCGTACTTTTTGACGGAGCCTGCAATCTGTGCCGAGGAAGCGCGGAACGTGCGAAGCGTTTTGACAAGGCGAAGCGCATCGAATTTCTAGACTTGCACGATCCCTCCGCGCAGCAACGATTTCCCCAGGTGAATCGAGAAGAAGCAACGCGTTGGATGCAGGCTATCGATTCGAAGGGGAAAGCTTTCACGGGCAGCGATGCCTGGGCGCGCATTGGGCTGCTACTGCCGGGATGGAAATTTCTGGCATGGATTCTGTTGGTGCCGGGAGTTCGCTGGATGGCGGGGAAGGTTTACGCGTGGATCGCGCGAAATCGCTATCGTTGGAACCGTGCAGTTTGCGAGGACGGAACTTGCAGCGTCCATGCAGAGAAAAAGTCGCCTTCACGTTGGTAACTGCGTAAGCGGGTAGCCTGCCGCGATATCATTTGCGGTATGGAGAATTTCGCTTCAAGACTGGCGCGCTGGTGGGTAGGGCCTGGACCCGCGGGTCCGCCGGGTCATCTCGTGCCGCGCTGGCTTTTCCTGCGTGCGATCAGCGTAATTTATTTCTCCGCGTTTTACTCTCTGCTAACTCAAATTCGCGGAATGCTTGGGCCGCAGGGTTTGTTGCCCGCCGGCAGCTACTTGGAAGAAGTTGCCAAGGTCATGGGAAGGGCGCGTTATTGGTACGCGCCGACTCTCTTGTGGATGGCGAACGGGAACCACGCACTAATGCTTCTGTGCTGGGCCGGCCTGATGGCGGCGGTTTTGTTGTTCATCAATATCTGGCCGCGAGCCATGCTGGCAATTTGTTTCGTTTGTTTTCTTTCCTTCGTAGCGGCTGCACAGGACTTTTCCGGCTATCAATCGGACGGAATGTTGCTTTGTGCGGGCTTCATCAGTTATTTTCTCGCGCCACGAGGCTGGAGGCCGGGCCTGGGAGAGCGAGCGCCTCCTGCGCGAGCGCCGCTCTTTTTGATGCGGTTTTTGTGGTTCACGATTTACTTCGAATCCGGTGTAGCGAAATATTTTGGTGGCGATCCGACCTGGCGCGACTTAAGCGCTATGAATGAGTACTACCAGAATGGCCCGCTGCCGACTTGGGTTGGCTGGTACGCACATCAGCTACCGCACTGGTGCCACCAAACCACTGCGTTGGTAACTCTGTGTCTGGAGTTACTGATTCCGTGGATGTTGTGGCTACCGCGGCGAGCACGAATTGCCTGTTTCTTCTTCGTGACGATCCTGCAGATCGGAATCATCCTCACCGCGAATTATGCCTTTCTGAACTATCTGGTCCTGGCACTGGGCATTTTCCTTCTGGATGATCTTTTCCTGGTGCTCTTTGTGCCCAGGAGCTGGTGCCGTGCTGTCCGCCTGGACCTGGAACAGCCGTCAGCCGGTCCGTGGTATGCGAGCTTGCTGAGAACTATCGAAGGGCCTAACGAACCGACTTCGCTTTCGCTCGTGGGCTCAGGTGAGGAAACGTCCAAAACAGTTGGCGCAAAGAATGTTTCGCCTGCTCGCACTCATTCAATAATCGGCCAAGTATTGGAAGCAATTGGTTTGTGGGCCAAGACGTTTTTTCTGACGTGGGTTTTCTACGCGATGGCGTTTCTGATGCTGCAACAGATTTCGCCGGGATTGCCGTTACCAATAAAGCCGGTAGCGGCGCTGGAGCCATTTCGAATCGCCAATTCGTACGGGCTTTTCGGGAGGATGACCTGGGCACGCTACGAAATTGAATTTCAGGGCTCGAATGACGGCGTGAACTGGGTCGCTTATCCGTTTCGTTACAAGCCGCAGAATCTGAACGAGGCGCCAGGGATCTACGCGCCATACCAACCGCGATTCGAATGGAATTTATGGTTCGCGTCGCTTGGAACATGGCGTGAGAATCCGTTTGTAGTTCGAACGGAGGAACAGCTTCTGCTGAACGATCCGGATGTGTTGGCGCTGTTTCGTTCCGATCCATTTGGCAAAACGCCGCCAAAATGGTTGCGCTCGGTAATCTGGCAATATTGGTTCACCGAGCGCGCTACCAAGGGAGCTACCGGGCAGTGGTGGCGGCGCGAATTCCGCGGACCTTACGCACCCACGCTGGAGCGGACCGGCGACGGCAGAATTATCGTCTCCGAGTGGCCACAGACGTTCATTCCGCCGCCATAATCGCCGCGCTTTGCGGCGATATGAAACAATTTCCTCAACTCGAAGACGAAACTTCCGGCGTTCGGCGTGTTAGAATTCGCGCGAACAACGCATGGCGCGCCTGTGCTCATCCCGTTTCGAACGAGCCGCGCGGCAACTCGGCTGGACGCGCATCGCCGGCATTGACGAAGCCGGGCGGGGAGCGCTCTTCGGTCCGGTGGTAGCCGCGGCGGTAGTCCTGAATCCGAAGCGCCGCATTGTCGGCCTGGACGATTCTAAGAAGTTGACGCCTGAGAGGCGCGCGGAGCTGGCTCCTCGCATCCAGGAACACGCCCTGGCGTGGGCGGTGGCAGAGATCGATGCCTCGCGCATTGACGCCTGGAACATTTATCAGGCCAGCCGCCAGGCGATGACTGCGGCATTACGACAACTATCGATCTTGCCAGATTACCTGCTGATTGATGCCATGCAACTTGATGTATTGATCGAACAGAAATCGCTGATCAAGGGCGATGCCAGGAGCATTTCGATCGCAGCGGCTTCCATCCTGGCTAAAACCCACCGCGACGCGCGCATGAATGAATGGGACGTCGTTTACTCAGGATATGGATTGGCGCAACACAAGGGTTATGGAACACCAGAACACTTGGAAGCCTTGCGCAGGCTTGGTCCCACGCCGCTGCACCGCAACTCGTTTGCTCCGGTGCGCGAATCGCGGTGTTGGTCCACTGGAGCCACGCAGACGCCGCTACCGTTATGAAGCGCAAACGCGGCGGGGTTAGTTAACGGTACGAGCGCTTCGGATACCACTTTTTGCCGCGGCCGGGGATCACTTGCGCCTGGCTTGGTTGATTTCTCGTCCCCAGGGACGGGACGCCCCAATGGCGTACTCGCCACGGGGATAACTGCCTGCTCACACCGCGTGGAGCCCGCGTTGACTCTCCTTTCCCCCGCCTGTAGCGTACAAGAGTGGCGTGTTGCCGACCATGTGCGGCCCTAGCTGATTTGTGTTTTGAGCCGACCGTTTTGGTGGTCGAAGGTTGGAGTCGGCGCAGTGGCAACAGAACCGAGGAGAAAGTCCTGGAAGCGCCCCGCTAACCGCTCTGCGGTTTGCGTTTGAATCAATCGCCGAGCGATTGAGATTGCATTGGGCGCCGTCCGGGTTCACGCATGGCCTATAACAAGAGCAAATACGTCGAAGCTGCGCAGAAGCTGCTGAACCAGGGCAAAGTGCCCCAGGCCATTGCTGAATACCAACTCATTTTAAAGTACGAGCCGAAGGATCAGGTCACGCTGATGACCATCGGCGAGCTGTATATCCGGCAAGGCGAGACCTTTCAGGCCATCGAGTACTTTGAACGGCTGGCGCAAATTTTTGTCGGCGACGGGTTCTTGACCAAGGCCATAGCGGTTTACAAGCGCATCGCAAAACTGGCGCCGGAAGAGATCAAGCCGCTGGAACGGCTTGCCGACCTGTACGTGCAGCAAGGCGTAATGAGCGAGGCGCGGCCGCTCTTTTTGCAGCTGGCGGAGATCCATCTAAAGCACAACCGGCAGACGGAAGCCGTCGCGCTGCTTAAAAAGCTGCTGCTCGCGGAACCCGACAATCTTCGTATCCAGATTCGTCTGGCAGACCTGTATCAGGTCATGGGTAAGCCAAACGAAGCGGTGGAAACCTACGTTTCGGCGGCGCAACGGGCGCTGGCTCGAGGCGACCACGCGGAATCCGACAAACAATCGGATAAGGCATTGAAGTTGGATGCGGCGAACGCAGCCGCGCTTACTGTGAAGGCGCGTTCCGCCTCTTCGCAAGGGCGCTTTGCCGATGCCGCGGCGTTTTTGAAAAACTTGCCCGGGCTCGACAAGGGCGGCGAACAGAGCGAATTCTTGCTTGACCTGTATCTCAAGTCTTCAAATTGGGATGAGGCTACCGCGCTGGCTCTGAAGGTCTTCGATGGCGATGAGAAGAATTTTGGCCTGGCGCAAAAAGTTGCCGAATCTCTGCTGGAATCGGAGCAGAACGATCGCGCGCTCGCGCTGGTATCCCGTTTGCGGATCCCCATGCTTGATTCTGGAGAGCACGACGCGGTCACCAAGCTCCTGAACGAACTGGCGGCGAAGGTGCCGGGCCGGCTGGAGCCGCTGGAATGGCTGGTTGATTCCTACGGGCGGACCAGTGATTCGTTCCGCATGCCGGACGCGCTAGCGCAACTTGGCGATGCGTTGGTCGCCGCGAAGCAGCTGACACGAGCTAAAGAGGTATTCGAGCAATTGGTGGATCGCCAGCCGGAGAGTGATTCCAGCAAGCGCAAGTTGAACGATGTGTTGCGGCGTATGGGTTTGCCAGCGCCGGAAGAAGAGCCGGAACCCGTGCAGGAGACTTTGCAAGCGGAAATTGCGCAGCCGGAGGCGCCCAAACTCCGTCCGGAAATTGATACGCCCCCGGAAGAGCGTGTGGCTGCAGCGGCGATCGTCGAAGAACACCTGGACGAGGAGACGCAAAAATTCATTGCGCAGTCACTTACCGACGTGGATTTGTTCGCAAGCTACGGTCTGACGCAGAAGGCCATCGGGCTTCTTGAGGCGATTCTGCGCCGTACGCCGAATCATGCGCCGACTCTCGAAAAGCTTCTAGATTTTGTGCTCGGTGCGGGCGACGACCGGCGCACAGCGGAACTTTCCGCGCGGCTGGAAGAAATTCACAGGGAGCGAGGCGATGCGGCCGGGGCCGAGCGTTTCGGCGAATTGCGCCGTAGGTTCCAGCGCGCCGCGGGCCTTTCCGATGAAGAAATCGCAGCAGCAGCGAATCCTTCTGCGGTCCCGCCAGTCGCAGCTGCTGCCTTCGGCGGCCGACAAAGAGACGCTGGAGGAACTTGCCGTTTCTGCGGAGGGAACAGCGCCCGCAGCGGTCTCTTCGGGCGTGCCGCCGCCACCGAAGCCCGGAGAAACCAGCAAGCCGGTTCACGAAGTGGATTTGTCAGACGAGTGGGCGTCGCTTCTCGAACAAAGCGCATCTCCCACGGCGACCGGTCCTGTCCAGTCACCACCTCCCCCGCTTGCTGAAGTGAGCGCCAAAGAGGTTGCGCCAGTGAGCCAGGCGCCTGCGTCAGCTGCTCCGCAGGAATTTGAGATTTCCGAATTCCAGATTCCGGTCGAGAATGCGGCGATAAAGGTGTCCACGCACGAAACGCCCACCGCCGCGAATTCGAAAGCCGAAGTTCCAGCGTCGGGACCATCGGCAGACGCAGAGGAACAAACCATAGAAATCATTCCGGTGGAAGAAAGCGGCAAGGAGGACTTGCCGCCGAAGCCGGAAATTCCGGCACGCTCTCCAGCGGCGTCGCAACTGGAACCTCCGGTCGAAATTGAACTCGATCAGGAATACGAACTGATTCTGACGCCCGAGCCGGAAGCGGAACAACCGGAGTCCACGCCGGCAGCTGCCGCGGAACCGCCGAAACACTCTGCGCCGGTGGGTTCGCAGGTTCTGGCGTCGGACCAGTTCCTTGCGGACCTGGCAAATGAAATTGATCAACTGGGCATCGGTGAATTGACGCCTTCTTTTTCCGAGCCAGCGGCAAAGGAACATACGCCCATCGCTGCGATCAAGGCGGAAACTCCGGCATCACCCGCTGAGCAAGATCATCTGAAAGAAGTGTTTGACGATTTCCGAGCGGAAATCGGCGAAATGGGAGCGGAAGACGAAGACTTGGAAACGCATTACAATCTGGGCATCGCGTTTCGCGAAATGGGACTGCTGGAAGAAGCGATCAGCGAATTCCAGAAGGTCGCAAAGGCCAACGAAAAGGGCAAAGCATTCCGCTACGCCATGCAATGCTGCACCCTTTTAGGCCTGGCTTTCATGGAAAAGGGACAGCCAGCGATTGCAGCCATCTGGTACGAGCGAGCGCTGCGCACTCCCGGAGTTGACGCGGAAAGTACGCTGGCCTTGCGGTATGATTTAGGAGTCGCCCAGGAATCCGCGAACGACCTGGACGCGGCGCTGAAGAGTTTTTCGCAGGTCTACGCGGTGAATATCGACTACCGCGGCGTAGCGGATCGTATCGCCGCTCTTCAGAAAACCACGCGCTGATCGAGAGTGTCTCCAGGTCCTCCGATATTCATGAACAAAGTGTTGCGGGCGATGGTAATCGTGTTGTGCTTTGAGATGGGGGCACTACTGCTGTATCTGCCGTGGTCGAATTTCTGGGAGCATAATTACTTCCTCCTGCACTTTCCCTCGTTGATGTCGTTCGTGCTGCACCCTTCGGTGCGGGGCCTGATCAGCGGCCTCGGCGTGCTGGATATTTTCGTCGCCTTGGGCTTGTTACAATCGCGGCCGGAAGCTCCACGTGCCACTCCTCGCTAGCGCTGCCCGGCCGATACTATGTTACGTAACCGACCGTCGCAGCTTGCCCCTTTCCACCTCGACTGACGCGCATCGGCTGTTGTTTGACAGTGTGGAACGCGTTGCCGCTGCAGGCGTTGATTGGATTCAGCTGCGCGAAAAAGACTTTTCCGGCAAAGAGTGGGAAGACCTGGTGCGCGAGTCTTTGCGCCGGATCTCCCGAGCCGGCGCTGCGACCCGACTGTTCGTGAACGACCGGATGGATGTGGCATTAGCCTGCGGCGCGGGCGGAGTCCACCTCAGCGAAAACGGAATTCCGGTTTCCGACGCATGCCGCTTAAGAGACGAATTCTTTCGGTCCCGCGGTGAAAATTGCGATTTTCTGGTGGGAGTCTCCTGCCACTCGCTGGGCGCTTCGCTGGGGGCCGCGCGAGCCGGCGCGGACTATATTTACTTCAGCCCGATTTTCAATACGCCTTCAAAAGCCAACTACGGGCCGTCGCAAGGGCTGGATCGCCTGGCGTTCGTTTGCCGCGCCGTGGCCGTTCCGGTAATTGCCATCGGTGGAATTTCACCGGAAAATGCCGTGGCCTGCTTGCAAGCCGGAGCAGCCGGCATAGCCGCCATTCGCATGTTCCAGGATGCTGTGGAATTGACGGACACTCTGCAGGAATTGCACAGCTTTGTGCGCCCGCAGCTGCTATGAGTGCCGTAGCCAGATTTTCTTTTTTTACTTTTCTGCCAGACGCCGCAGAAGCCGGATTTGGCCCGCGTGATACACGTCGTGGAAAGCCACCCCCCAGAGCATTCGCAGCACTTTTGAAGAAACAGGTTTCGCCAAAATCTGTTTGATGGCCGCACGCAGGGCCTCGTGCTCCAGGCGCAGGATTGCCTTATCGGCCCTCCACGCGGCTTCCGTGAACTTGTCGGGCTGCGGACGCGGGAAGAAGTTGCTGCCCTTGATGGCAAATGATCCGCGCTTACCGCCTTGCAGTCGCCGCCGGACGACGTATTTCCAGTAGGCGGCGTGCACAGCCTCTTCCCAGATGTTGTGGCGTTTGGGACCAGGCCGCCAGGCAGCCTGTTTTGCCGTAATTCCCTTCAATGATTGCCACAGATTCGGCCCATGCCAGGTCTTTCGCTCGTAGGCCTCTTCAAATAGTTGAAGAATTACAGCATCCCTGTTCATCGACGCCTCCCGGCCGCAAATGCTGAACAAAGTGCGCCCTAAAGGCAGGCAGAGTCAACTGCTGGGGGATGCAAAGTATATGCAACCTGCTTGCAACTGATATAGGACTGGGTTAGTCTTAGTTCTGTTCTGCAAATCACTTGCAAGGAGAGAGTTGTTTGATCCGCCTTCGTCTGACCCTTGTCTTGGCACTCGCGCTGCCCGCCCTGGCTTTTTCCCGGCCTGTGGCAGGCCAGGAGAATCCATACTTCATCGCTTACGACCATAATCTTGAGGAGCCCGGGAACCTGGAGATCGAGTACTTTTCGACGTTCGGCACACAGCGTGCCGGAAATAATTTCCACGCGTACTGGACCGAGTTTGAGTACGGCGTGAATGCCTGGTGGACCACCGAATTCTACCTTGATGCGCAGACCACATTTCATGACAGCACCGTGTACTCCGGATTCAAGTGGGAAAACCGGTTTCGCGTACTGAAGCACGAGCACTGGATTAATCCGGTGCTCTACGCGGAGTTCGAAGACCTCAACGGAACCGATAAGACGCTCAAGGAAGTGGTTGGCCACGACGTGGAATCGGATTATCTGACGGCAAATGCGGAAGCCCGGCAGGAACATAAACGCGAAATGGAATTGAAGCTGATCCTTTCCAGCAACAGCAAAGGCTGGAATTTTTCAGAAAATATCATCGCGGAGAAAAACCTATCCAACGAGCCGTGGGAATTCGGCTATGCGCTGGCGGCCAGCCGGCCGCTGGCCCTGAAGGCCTCCGCCAGTCGATGCACTTTCTGCCCCCAAAATTTCATCGTCGGCGCGGAAATGTACGGCGGCTTGGGCGACCGTCATAGCTTCGGGTTGCGAGATACGTCTCATTATCTTGCGCCAGTCGGCGGCTGGAACTTGCCGAAGGGATGGACGCTGCGTCTTTCACCCGGATTCGGGCTGAATGACAACAGTCACAAATTTCTGCTGCGCTGGGGAGTCTCGCGCGAGATCAACGGATTCGATCAGCTGGTGCGGCGTTTATTCGGAGCGAAATCATGAAGGCGGTGATCGCGGCGCTTGTGATTTCCGCGATGCTGCTTGCCATTTCGCAGTCATCCGCGAATAGTGGCGCCTCTCTGCCAGGATTCAACAGCATGCAATTCCACTTCGGCTCAGATACTTACGCCGAGCTTCGCAAAGCGCCAGAAAAAGCTGCGAACCGTTCGAATCCTCTTGAAAACGATCCCGAAGCGGCGGCCGCCGGAAAATTGCTGTTTGCGGATCACTGCGCGGAGTGCCACGGTGACGACGCCAAAGGCGGCAGGAAAGGTCCAAACCTGCGAGTTTCCGATGTGCAGAACGCAACTCCTGGAACATTGTTCTGGATCCTGACCAATGGCGTCGTTAGAAAGAAAATGCCGGCATGGTCCAAGCTGCCGGAGCCGCAGCGGTGGCAATTAGTGCGATTCTTGAAGTCGCCCCAAGTCGCGCCAGCTGCGACGATGGATCACGCAAGCAAGCCGTGACATGGTCGTCGGGAGCGCTACACCGTTAACGTCGCTGCGTTTTTTCTCCCACTAGCGACCCAGCCTAACTACCGATTCCTCCCTGTTACACCAGCGGTTCCGACCAGTTCTCCAGCGTGTCTTTCACCCTGTGCAGGAATTGGTGAGCGACGGCTCCATCAACCACGCGGTGGTCGTAGCTCAGCGTGACGTAGCACATGGAGCGGATGGCGATGGAATCGTTGATCACCACCGGGCGCTTTTCAATCGCTCCGAGGCCAAGAATGCCGACGTTCGGCTGGCTGATGACCGGCAAGCCGAACAGCCCTCCAAAGACTCCGGGATTGGTGATGGAGAAAGTTCCTTCCTGTACTTCTTCGGGACGCAACTTCTTGGAACGTGCGCGTTCTGCCAGATCATTAAGCGTGCGTTGGATGCCCAGAATGTTTTTTTCGTCGGCGTTTTTCACGACAGGAACGATCAGCCCCCAGTCCAGCGCTACCGCGATGCCCACATTGATTTCCTTATGCAGGATCATGTTGGTTCCATCGAGCGAAGCATTCAACGTGGGAAATGCGCGCAGGCCGTTGACGACGGCCTTCACAAAAAACGGCATGAAGGTCAGCTTGGTTTCGTAGCGTTCTTCGAATTCGGCTTTGGCCTTGGCACGCAGGCCCGCCACTTTGGTCATGTCGATTTCGTCCACCGAGTACACGTGCGGCGATACGTGCGTGGACGCCACCATGTGCTCGGCAATTCTGGTGCGCATCACGGACAGCGGTTGCACTTCATAATTGCCGAAGTACAGCCGCTCACGTGGGACACCCAATTGCAGCGCCGGAATGTACTGTGTGCCGTGCGCTGCTTGTCCGCCGGGGCCTGCGATGGGAGCTGGCGAGACCGGAGGCGGGGGCATTGCCGCAGGCCGTGAGGGCGCAGGCGGAGATGGGGGCTCGGAATACCCGGCAGCCGCACCGGAAGGCAGCGCGGCGGTAGATGGAGTTGTGGCTCCTCCGCCCGCGATGGCGGATTCGATGTCTTCCTTGGTGATGCGCCCGCCTGCGCCGCTGCCGGGAACTCCGCCAAGGTCGATTCCGTGTTCCTTGGCCATGCGGCGAACCAGCGGTGAACTGTGAATGCGCGCGCCTTCTCTTGCTGACGCGGATGCAGCGGGGGCGGCCTGCGGCGTGGGAACAGGAACCGGTCCTGGCCTGCGGGGGAGGCGTCGCTGCTGGCGCGGCGGCCGCCGGTTTCGGCGGTTCCGCCTTCGCAGCCGGAGCTGCGGCTGGAGTTTGCGCGGGAGCAGCAGCTGCCGCGCCGGCCCCATCAATTGTCGCGACCACCGTGTTGATCGGCACGGTCTGCCCTTCTTTGACTTTGATGTCCTTCAAGACGCCAGCGGTCGGCGAGGGAATTTCCGCATCCACCTTGTCGGTGGAAATTTCGAACAGCGGCTCGTCGCGCTCGACTTTGTCGCCTGGCTTTTTGAGCCACTTGGTGATTGTGCCTTCAAAAATGCTTTCCCCCATCTGGGGCATTACGACATCGGCTGCCATTTGAGTCTCCTGTAAATACAACAAGTTCTCTGCGGACGGTTGTCAGTAATCAGTCGAAACCCATGTCAACGCCAGTTTCCCGGCTCTGATTATTTTAGTACTTTGCCAGCGTGCGCGCTGCGTGCAGTACTTTCTCCTTGTTAGGCAGAAAAAACTCTTCGAGCGATGGCGCGTAGGGCACTGGCGTGTCGAGCGCCGTCACACGCATCAGCGGTCCATCCAGATCGCCGAAAGCGCGCTCACAGAGTATGGCCGCAATTTCGCCCGCGATGCCGCCGGTTTTTGTGTCTTCGTGCACCACCAGGCACTTGTTGGTTTTCTTGATGGAAGCAAGGATGGTTTCTTCATCGAGAGGCAGCAGCGTGCGCAGGTCAATCACCTCGGCTTCGATGCCTTCTTTCGCTAATTCGGCCGCGGCTTCGAGGGAAGTGTGCATCATTGCTGCGTAGGAAATGATTGTCAGCTGCTTGCCTTCGCGCCGCACGACTGCTTTGCCGATGGGCACGGTGTAATCTTCGGTGGGAAGCTCTTCCTTGATGCGCCGGTACAAAAATTTGTGCTCGAAAAACAATACCGGATTATTATCGCGCACGGCAGACTTCAACAGCCCCTTGGCGTCGTAGGGCGTGGAAGGATAAATCACTTTCAGTCCCGGCGTGTGCACGAAATACATTTCAGGATTTGCGGAATGAAATGGTCCGCCGTGCACGCCGCCACCGGAAGGTCCGCGAATCACGATTGGCGCTGGCGCATTCCAAAGATAGTGTCCTTTGGCCACAAAATTTGTGATCTGGTTGAACGCGCACACGATGAAGTCGATGAATTGCATTTCAGCGATGGGGCGCAAGCCCAGATAGCTCATGCCGCACGCCGCGCCGATGATGGCCGATTCGCTGATAGGAGTATCAATGACCCGCTCCCAGCCGAATCGTTCCAGCAGACCTTCACTGGTTTTGAATGCTCCGCCGTAGACGCCGATATCTTCGCCGATCAGCACCACCGCGGGATCGCGTTCCATCTCTTCATACATGGCCTGCTTGATCGCTTCGAGAAAAGTGACCTGCGTGTTTTCTGCAGCTTGCGGGACCTTGGCTGTGGTTGCCATCGCTATCGCCGTGCCTTTCTTGCCGCGGATTTAGCGGAAACGACGGCAGGTTTCGCCGGCTTTTTGGACCCTGTTTTATTTTTTGGCGGCGCCTTCACGGGAGATTTCGCAGAACTTTTTGCCGGCGCGTTCGGGGCTACTTTTTCCGCGACCTTTGTTGGTTTGGCTTCCTTGTTCTTGATGGTCGCAGCCACAGCTTCCGGAACTTCGGTATCTTTGGGCTTCGCGTCCTTGCCAATTTCGGGTTGGTCTTCCTGCTTTTGCGTGTCGCCAAAATGAATCGGCGCGCTGCCGCTGGAAGCTTTTCCGCTGCCAAAACCTGTTACCGTCCACACCGCAGTCACGCTGGATTTCGGCGGCTCCACTTCGGCGAGCGGTCGTTCCCACTTTGGTGCAACTTTATGGCAATCATCTCCGGTGCAATAGACGCCCTGCGCAGCAAATTCGGCCGGCGGCATAGGAGAATTTTCCGCGAAGTCTCGCTCCGCCGACAGAAGTCTCTCGATTTTCTCGTCGGTTTCTTTTTTGCTCTTGGCGTCCAGTAACTTTTCCGAGGTCAAAAATTTCTCATACAGCAGGATAGGATCGCGCGCTTCCCAATATGCGCGCATTTCTTTCGGAACGTACTCGGCGGGATCGTGCTGCGCGTGGCCGAGCCGGCGAAACGTTTTCACTTCAATCAAAATCGGCCCTTCGCCGTTGCGGGCGCGATCCACGGCTTCTTTTGCCGTGGTGTAGACCGCAACCACATCGTTTCCGTCCACGGTGTAGCTGGAAATGCCGTAGGCTTTGGCGCGGTCGGCCAGATTCTCAAGCGGAACCTGACGTTTTACCGGCGTCGAATACGCCCACTGATTGTTTTCCAGCACCAGCACGAACGGGGCTTTTTGTACCGCCGCAAAATTCAGGCCTTCGTGGAAGACGCCGGTGGAGCTGCCGCCGTCGCCGATCCAGGTCATGGCCACAATTCTTTGTCCGAGATAGCGCCCTGCCATGGCCACGCCGGTCATTACGGGAATCAAATCGCCAAGCATGGAGATTGGAGAAACGATATGTAAATTCTCCAGGTCGCCGAAGTGGCTGGTGCCGTCTTTGCCCTTAGTCGGCGAATCATACTTCGCCATGTGCTGCATGAAGACGTCGCGCGGCGGAACGCCCTTTACCAGCAGCGCTCCGATATTGCGAATCATCGGCGCCAGCCAATCTTTTTTCTCGAGAGCGTACGCAGTGCCCACAGAAACTGCTTCCTGACCCAAACTTGAATAGAGTCCGCCCACAATTTTATTCTGGCGGAAAAGCTTGACCATCATGTCTTCGACGGCGCGGTTCAGCCGCATGAAGTAATACAAGTCCAGATATTGCTGCCGCGTCAGTTCCTTCTTCATGCGCGCTCCCAAAACTTGTGCTGGGTTAGTGCAAACCAGCGAATCCTACGCCGAAACCGCCAGAGTCTGTTCGAACTCCGCCAGCTGGGCGAAAAGTCCTGCCGGTTCCTCGGTTCGAACCGTTAAACCGAAAACTTCGCACACGTGTTTCGCGAGCAGCGGCCTGACCTCTGCCACCGAAACATTGCGTGCCAGCAGTTTCTCCAGCGATGTTGGCTTGCGGTCAGCGATTCCGCACGGCACAATCAATTCGAAGTAACGCAGATCGGTGGCCACGTTGTAGGCAAATCCGTGGGATGTGACCCAGCGGCTTATATGTATGCCTATTGCCGCCAACTTTTCTGCCGTCTCTTCTTTTCTCTGCGCCTGTGAACTCTGTGCTGAAATCCCCTCTTGCGTGTCCACCCAAATCCCCGTTTTGCCTGCCTCGCGACGAGCAGCAATGTCCAAGTCCGCCGATGCGCGAATCAAGGCTTCTTCCAGCGTGCGTACGTACCAGACCACATCGCGACGAATGGCGTCCAGATTCAGAATCGGATAACCCACGACCTGGCCCGGCCCGTGATAGGTAATATCGCCGCCGCGCGTGGTCTCGAAATATTCGACGCCCTTTTGCCGCAAAACATTTTCGCTGGCCAGAAGATTCGCGCGATTGCCGCTTCGGCCGAGCGTAATCACATGCGGATGCTCGCAAAATAGCAGCACATCGCCGATCGCTCCGGCCTTGCGTGCCGCGACTACACGCTTCTGCAGCTGCCACGCTTCTGCGTAAGCAATCAGGCCAAGATCGACGATCGAGCAGGCGCTCATGATTCAGACGTTGATTTGCAAACCGCGCACAGACGCGAAAGCATCTCCCATCGCTTCCCATACGGTTGGATGCGCGTGCACCATATTCATTAAATCATCGATGGTGCCTTCCAAGTTCAGAACTGCCGTAGCTTCGGCCAAAATTTCCGTAGCCAGGGGGCCGATGATGTGAATCCCTAAGACCTCGCCGAACTTTTCATCGCTGACCACTTTGATGAAGCCTCCATGGTTTCCCAGAATGGTGGCTTTGCTGTTTCCGACAAATGGAAATTTTCCAACTTTTACGGCATACCCGGCATCCTGGGCCTGTTTTTCCGTCAAACCGATGGAGCCGATCTGCGGTTCGCAATACGTTGCGTTGGGAATGCGGTCCTTGCGAATCTGCTGCGTCGGTTTGCCGGCAATGTGCGTGACCGCAATGATGCCTTCCATCATCGCAGCGTGCGCCAGTTGCGGCATTCCCGCGACGATATCGCCGATCGCGTACAAGCCTTTTTCTTCCGTTTCCATGTTTTCGTCGGCAAGAACAAATCCGCGTTCGAGTTTCGCTTTAGATTTTTCGAGGCCGCAATTTTCCGTTAGCGGTTTGCGACCCACTGCCAACAAAAGCTTTTCCGCCTGCGCAGTCTGCTTTTTTCCGTCCTTATCGGTGAACGAAACGGTCACGCCTTTGGCGTCCTTCTTGACGCTCTCCACTTTGCAACCGGTTTGTATCTGAATATTTTTCTTGCGGAAGGATTTGTCGAGCTCGGCGGAAATTTCTTCATCTTCCACCGGTACAACCCGCGGCAGAGCTTCGAGGATCGTCACCTGCGTGCCGAACGAGTTGTAAATGGACGCAAACTCGACGCCTACCGCGCCCGCTCCCACCACGATCAGCGTCTTAGGAATCGTCGGTAACTCCAGAATCGATCGGTTGGTCAAAATCATTTTGTGATCCGGTTCGATCCCGGGCAGCGAACGGGCCTCACTCCCGCTGACCATTAAAATGTTGGACGCTTCAATGGTGGACTTCTTACCGTCCTTCTCGACGCTGATTTTGCCCGGACCTTCGTAGCGTCCCCAGCCCTGCACAAATTCCACTTTGTTTTTCTTAAAAAGAAACTCGATGCCCTTCGCGTGCTTTTTGACGATTTTATCCTTGCGAGCCATCACGTTGGCCCAATTCACCTTCAGCCCGCTGACTTCGAATCCCAGCTCCGCGCCATTCTTGAAATGGTCATAAATATCCGCGTGGTGCAGCAAAACTTTAGTGGGGATACATCCGACGTGCAGGCAAGTGCCGCCCAGAAATGGGTCTTTCTCGACGACTATGGTCTTCAGTCCGAGTTCGCCCGCACGAATCGCGGCCACATAGCCGCCTGGTCCACTGCCGATAATCGGTCGCATTTCAAGACCTTGCGCAGGACGGTCTGGGCGGCAAACCGCTGGCCACATTTGCGGACATGCATCCAATTGGCGAACCCCACAGTTTGTTGGGAATGACCGGCTGTGATCAGGATGATTCCACGCCTTTGTGCGTATTCAAGCACACTGCGGACATATTTGGGGGCGAGCACTCCAGTTTCGTCGAGAATGCAATGCACGGTTGATCCTGCCTTGGCATCAATGGCCCGTTCGCGATAAATTTCGATTAGGGACAAGTAGATAAGCATCTTGACTAGGTAGTCGGTTCCCGTCGAACCGATGTGATCAAGCGACTTCCTCCAGCCCATGTCGTGGCCATTTTCGTGGACGCGGATGACGAAATCGAAGTAATCGGCGAGTTGGAGGCGCTGGCCCCGGTGGTTGTCGATTTCGCGCAGCAGCTTCTCAAACGTCTCAATCGCCCATTGATCTGGTCCCGGTCGGCGCGCTTGCCGAACAGGTCTCGGTCAGTGCTAAAGGTCACGTCTGCGAATTCTTCCAACTGCGCAAGAATACGGGTCAGACTGCTATCGATGCGCTCGACCTTTAACTCGATGGAATCCAGGACATCGACGAAGTTGTTTTCCTTGAGGTGATGTTCAACCAGGGTGGCCGTTTGGTTCACCTGCCGAATACCCTCCCGGAAATCGGAGTTTTTGCAACATGCTTCCGAATTAACTGCTCAAACTCCTGGGTTTGGATTTGTTTCATCCCCTGGATGCCGCGTTTGTTCACAAACGGCCTGAGTTCGTTCGCCGACGAAGATGAACCAGCTGAAATGCGGGTGGATGGGAGAGAAGCCCAAGACCTTGCGATCGAGCGTTTCAGGATCAAAATGGTTTAGAAACGTGCGTGCGTTCTTTTCACCTTTGGTCCCAATTGCCACAAGGCTTTCATGCGAACTTGTCGCCGTTAGGCTGAACTCGCTAATGGCTTTGGCGCGGTAGAACGGTGCTGCGGCAAGATCGTCTCGGTCGAAACAGCCAAGTTCTTGAGCGAAACGCGCATCGTTTCGGAAGCGAATAACGGTGTCCTTGTCTTGCTGCAGCTCGTGGTCGTTTTCATTCAATTTG
>CAVURF010000019.1:0-159776 GCA_963743735.1 uncultured Acidobacteriota bacterium | reverse complement strand
ATGATGAGATGTCTCACGCGCAACATGCCCATACTCACGATGGCTTCATGCAAGGCGGAATGCATCACGCAATCGCACCAGGCGTCATGCTAGATGCTGAGTCCGATCAGAGTTCCCACATCATCACGCTGCGCGTCGGTCCCATGAACCTGCCAGCCAACACTTCCCACATGAGAATGCCGCAGCCACCCGATCTCGTCTGGACCATCCCCATGAACGGCTGGCTCCTCGCGTTTCATCCAAAGTTATGGACGCTGCGGGCAATTCCGTTCCCGGCGTGGTTCTTCACCGCGTCGCTTTCTGGAATGAAAATCGTTCTGATTTCCTCTGCCCCAACAAGGAAGAACACATCTTTGGCGCGGGCGGCGAGCTCACAGATTGGGCGCAGATTCCCGGCTTCGGCTATCGCGTGGAAAAAGACGACCGGATACGCATCGAGACCATGATTCACAATCCGACGGCCACGTTGTACGAAGGGGTTTTTCTGGAGATTTCCATTCCGTACATGGACGACGCGGCTCCTGCACCGGTCAAGAATGTCTATCCTGCATGGATGGACGTCGCCAGTTGCGGAAACTCCGGTTACGACCTTCCCGCCCGCCCAAGCAAAAAAGTTGGCTCGGTTTCAGTAAAATATTCCGGCGTCCTGCTCGGTGTGGGTGGCCACATGCACGACTATGGCCAGCAACTGACTCTGGAAGACTCCGGCGCGAAAGCTCTCGTCGCCGTGCTCTCCGCAAAAACCGATGCACAAGGCCACCTTCTCTCGATCCCGGTCGTCACTTTTTTCCAGACCGGCGGTTTCCCGTTTGCCGCGGACGACAAGCTGACCGTCAGTGCCAGCTATAACAATCCGACTGGTAAACTTCTCCACGGCGGCGCCATGGGCATTGTCGTTGGCTACTTCGTCCCGCAAGATCCCGCCGCCCTCAACGACCTCCGCCATCCCGCTTCCGCATCTCCCGTGGCACACGCTGCCGACTCCCACAACCACTAAAAGGCCGTCTCATGTAGCGACGGGTTTATTCCACCATCTGTCTTTCGCCTTTGCCGTCATTCCGAGCAAAGCGAAGAATCTCTTTTTTTAGCTCTGCGCCCTCCGCGTCTCGGCCTTACCTTTTCCTATTCTTGCTCCAACGGACTCTCCTTGCATTCAACCGCGCGCAGCGCGAGGATTCTGTCGTGGAACCAACCTTCCAACCAGGCCAACTCGTTCGCGTAAACCTCGCCGGCGTCGATGCCGGCGGAGTCTCCTTCCAGGCCGCCGTCACCGACGCCGTAGCCCACGTCATCAAACAAACCTCCGATCAGCCTCCCAAATACCTAGTAGAACTACTCTTCTCCTTCCGCGGCGTCTCCCAAGTAGAAGTCCCTGCCGACCGCATCCGCCCCGCGAAGTGATTTCTCGCTTGTCGTGTATTATGGCTGCCAACCAAAATGAAGCTCATGAGCTCACAGCCCGCGCTCATTACTTCTATTCGCCAGTTTCTGTCTCGCGGGAAATTCCCAATCGCCAGCCCGAACACGCCGAGCCCGCCGAACGTGCTCGACGTACGATCCTCAACAGCCGTCATCTAAGGCGCCCACGAAATGGGCTACAACACCGGATCACAGAACATACTTTCTCAGAAGCTCACTCCAGCCGACGTTCCCCTTTTGATTGACCTCGCAGCAGACGCGAAAGAAAAGCGCGACGATGCGCGCATCCAGCGAAACGCTCTCAAGATGTCGGATCCAAGGCAAGCTAAAGAGCTGACACAGAGCAACAATTGTAAAGCTGAGTGCCAGCCCGGTCTCCGACACACCAGCACTCTCCCTTGCACGCGACACGGATACTCATTCGCTCGGTATTCGGACCGGTTCCGTTACGTGCGTACATCGTGACCAGGATTTGTCAGCATACTTGCAAGGGGGAAGGGAAGATTCTCGCCGGACGGCGAACAATTGCTTTCCTTTCATGCGTTTACGCATTTTCCCTATAGCGGGCATTCTGCGCTCTTTTCGCCACGACAGAGGGGCAGGGGCTTTCGCGCTTCCTCGCGCGCGCCTGCTCCCGCGCGAGCTCGCTCTCCGGCACTGCGCGAGTCGCTGGAAAGACGCCGAGAGAGAACGACGCGCCGACGCGCCGGACGCACCTGCTTTCTCCCCAATCAATCCTTTGCTATACTTATTACTCTCGCGAATTCCACCTTGAATTAATAGGAAGAATCATGGCAATGAAGTGTGAATACTGCGGCAAGGGTCCGAGCTTCGGCAATGTGGTCAGCCACGCCAACAATACCCGACGACGACGCTGGAATCCAAATCTGAAGTCCGTGCGCGCACTGATTTCTGGCGCACGCAAGCGCGTGAAAGTCTGCACCGCGTGTATTCGCGCGGGCAAAGTCAAAAAAGCCGCGTAAGCCGGACAAACTCCTTGCAAACTCTGCGCCCGATTCCCCTCCGACCGCGCAACTCTGCGACCAGCCTGGCGCGACGCGCCAGCGCGACGCTGCTGCCGTTCGCGGCGCTGCTGCTTTTTCCGACCGTAGTCTTCGTTGCCAGCGGCTGCAAAAATACCGCTGCGCCTTCGGCTGACGTCTGGGCGGTAGTTAACGGCAAGGAAATCAAGCGCGACGAAGTGGAAAAGTACTACCGCACGCGCATCAGTCCGGAAGGCCAGGAGCCTTCGCAGGAAGAAGCGCTCTCGCTCAAGCTCAACGTCATCGACGAGCTGATCAATAATGAAATTTTGCTGGAACGGGCCAAGAAACTGAATCTGGAAGCCAGCGACGGGGAAGTCGAGGACAAGTTTACCGAGTTCAAGAGCCCCTACACAGAAGACGAATTCCAACGCCAGCTCAAGGAGCGTGGGGTCACCGTCGAGGACTTGAAGAACACGGTGCGGCGCGAGCTGTCAATTCAGAAATTGATCAATCGCGAAGTGGTTTCAAAGGTGGCAATCAACGATCAAGACATCACCGATTTTTATAATGCCAACCGCGCGCAATTTAATGTCGCCGAGCCGCAATACCGGATCGCCCAGATAGTCGTTACCCCGCGCAAGGATCCGCAAATCCGCAATCGCAAGAACGACGACGCCACCAACGAAACGGAAGCGCAACGCAAAGTCAAGATGCTGGTCGATCGTTTGAACAGCGGAGCAGATTTTTCGCAACTGGCGATGGACTATTCCGAGGACATGAATTCGGCGACCACAGGCGGCGATCTCGGTTACGTCCCGGAGTCATCGCTGAACCAGTCTGATCCAACACTGAAAAAAATTGTGATGTCGCTAAAGCCGGGGCAAGTCAGCGCGCCCATCGTTCTGAAAGACAGCATCCGCATTCTGAAACTGGTTACCCGCGAAGCTCCTGGCCTGCGCGGCCTCTCCGATCCGCAAGTGCAGCAAACCATTCGCGACACGCTGCGAAACCGCAAGGAACAGCTGCTCCGCGCTGCGTATCTCGCCGTCGCTCGCGACGATGCGCGGGTCCGCAACTATCTTGCCGAGCAAGTGCTGGAATCGAACGGCAAACTACCGGCCGCGGCCAAGTCAACGCTGCCCCCGAAGCCAGTCGTCCCGCAAAATTAGCGTTTCAGCCAACTTCATTCTTAATTCAGTGGCCATCGCAAGTTGTCAATTCTGAGGGCGCATTCCTGTCGCCAAAGGGTTGCAACCTATTGTTCATGCAAATTCCAAAAATTATTCCACCCAGGCGAGTACGTCTCCCGCATTCACCGCCTGATTCTCTCTCGCTAGAAGCTTTTCCACTTTGCCGGACTTAGGCGAACGAATTTCGTTCTGCATTTTCATCGCTTCCACCACCAGCACTCCTTGTCCCGCTTCGACCGTATCACCCTCATTCACCAGCAAGCGCACAACTTTCCCGGGCATCGGCGCGGTAATTTGCTGGCGGCCTTCCACTTCCAGTGCGCCATGGCGACGGCCTCGCCAAACACGCGGGTCGATCACTTCCGCGTGATACTCTGCGAGGCTGGTGTACAGGGTTAGCGTGCCGTCGGCTCTAGGCGCGATACGAATCTGATGCGAATCTCCGTTCAGCAAGACGCTGAAAGTGCTCGGAGCGACTTCAGCGACGCTGGCATCGAGCTCTTTTCCGTCGAGGGAAATTTTCCATGCATCGTCGATACGAGATAATTCCACCACGCGCCTTTTGCTGGCCAGCAGCACTTCGTACTTCACGATAGCCGCCCCAGCTGCCGACGGCGGCCTTCGCGCTTCCACTCGGATTCCGGCGCGGCCTTCGAATTCACGGAATTTGCGCCGTTGTGGGTGGCTTGCCAGATCGCGGCTGCAATGGCCGCCGCGTCGGTACCACTCGCATCATCTTGCGCGGCGGGATGCGGGCGCTGCAAAAGTTCGTCCAGCCATTTGGTATGGATTTCCCCTTTCAGAAAATCAGGTTCCGCGAGAATTCGTCGGAACAGCGCAGTATTCGTTTTGATTCCGGTGATGGAATATTCTTCCAACGCGCGGCGCAAGCGCGCGATGGTTTCTTCGCGGCTGTTGCCCCATGCGATCAATTTACTGAGCAGCGGATCGTAGTCCATCGGGACCGTCCAGCCTTCGTACACGCCTTCATCCACGCGGATGCCCGGGCCGCTGGGTTGGTGCTGAGAGACTATTCTTCCGGGCGACGGGAAGAAATTGTTTTCCGGATCTTCCGCGTACAGCCGCACTTCCATGGAGTGGCCGCGCGGCGTGATGGTTTCCCACGCAAACGGCAAGCGGTGTCCTGCCGCAATCGCAATCTGCAATTTCACCAGATCGAGGCCGGTAACCTGTTCGGTAACAGGATGTTCGACCTGCAGCCTCGTGTTCACTTCGAGAAAATAGAAATCGTAGTGAGCGTCAACGAGGAACTCAACTGTTCCGGCATTCGTATAGCCAGCCTGCGCGCGCGATGCGTACTGCCGCATCGCCCATGCGTTTGCGCAATTCCGGCGTCATGATTGGCGAAGGCGCTTCTTCGATTACTTTTTGGTGGCGCCGCTGCACGGAACATTCGCGTTCGCCAAGATGAAACTGACATTGCCGTGGGTGTCGCCAGAATCTGAATTTCGATGTGGCGCGGTTGTTCGAGATATTTTTCGAAGTACACGCTAGCGTTGCCAAAGGCGTTGAGCGCCTCGGAAGACGCGTCACGAAATCCAGCGGCAAACTCGGCGATCGTTGCTGACCAGGCGCATGCCCTTGCCGCCGCCTCCGGCGACTGCTTTCAGCAAGACGGGATAACCCATGCTGCGCGCGAGTTCCTGCGCTTGTTGCGGATCTTCAATCGGGTCGTTGGTTCCGGGAACCAGTGGGGACTTCCGCGCGGCGTGCAAGCTGGCGTCCGGCAGTTTTTGAGCCGAGCGTTTCCATGGCTTCGGCGGTCGGTCCGATGAAAGTGATGCCGGCCTCGGCGCAGGCGCGCGAGCCAGAGCGGAATTTTCCGCGAGAAAACCGTAACCGGGATGAATGGCGTCGCAGCCGGCGCGTTTCGCGACATCCATGATTTTGTCGATGCGCAAATAACTTTCGCGCGATGGCGCGGGGCCAATCGGGTAGGCTTCGTCGGCCAGGCGCACGTGCAGGGAAGCACGGTCGGCTTCGCTGAATACGGCGACGGTGGGGATGCCGAGTTCCCGGCAGGCGCGGAGAATGCGCACGGCGATTTCACCGCGATTGGCAATGAGAATTTTGCGAAACATGCGTTCGTTGGAATGCAGCGAAATTTTAGCATGCGCGCCGCTATGGAAATCCGGACCATTTCGCTTGCGTGTCCAATTGTTTCGGGTATAAAGAGAAGTCTTCGCAATTAAAGGGGAACCGCAACCATGATTAGACTTATGCAAAAGAAAGGCATGTTTGCCGCAGGGGCGTTGCTGATTTTTGCGGCTGCGAATAGTGCGCAAGAGGCAACGATCACGCCACCGGAAAGTATTGTGGCCGATAACGTGGCAAAGATTCCCACCGCACTCGCTGAAACGGCGGGGCGGTACGGCGCTTACCGGAGCGCGGGATTGTCCGATTGGAATCCGACGGCGCGCGAAATGTTGATCGCCACGCGTTTCGGAGACACGCCACAACTTCACTTGGTCCGTACGCCGGGCGGCGCGCGGCATCAGCTTACGTTTTATTCGGACGCGGTGACCAACGGACGATTTCATCCGAATGGCGGCGACTACATTGTCTTTAGCAAAGATATTGGCGGAGGCGAATGGTATCAGCTGTATCGTTGCGATTTGAAGACGGGCGACGTGACTTTGCTAACCGACGGAAAGGCGCGCAATCTGATTGGCCCGTGGTCGTCGAAAGGCGATGAGCTCGCGTATATGTCCACACGGCGTACCGGAAAAGACACTGATTTGTGGGTGATGAATCCCGCCGATCCAAGAACGGATCATCTCTTGACGAAATTCGAAGGCGGCGGATGGGAACCACTCGACTGGTCGCCTGACGATAAATGGATTCTCTTGAAAGAAGAGCTTTCCATCAATGAGGCCTATCTCTGGTTGGTTGATACGAACACGGGAGAGAAGACGGTACTCACTGCGCGCGACGGCAAAGAAAAAATCTCTTACGGCGACGGACAGTTCAGCAAGGACGGCAAAGGCGTCTACCTAACAACGGACCGGGAATCGGAGTTTCACCGGCTGGCCTATCTAGATCTAGCGACGAAGCGGACGAAATATCTGACTTCCAATATTCCCTGGGACGTGGAAGCATTTCGGCTTTCACGTGATGGGCGGAACCTCGCGTTCGTGACGAATGAAGCCGGCGTAAGCGTTGTACACGTCCGCAAATCAAACTTCGAAAAAGACGATTCCTTGCCAAAACTTCCCGCAGGAGTTGTGGGCACGATTCGGTGGCACCAGAACAACCACGATCTTGGTTTCACAGTGACGAACGCGCGCGGACCGGGCGATGCGTTCTCGATTGATATAACCACAGGGAAAATCGAACGCTGGACGAACAGCGAAACCGCAGTGAAGACGGATGCGTTTCCGGAAGCTGAGATGGTGAAATGGAAAACCTTCGACGAAAAAGAGATTTCAGGTTTTCTTTACCGGCCGCCTTTTGCGAAATTTCCTGGTAAACGACCGGTTCTCGTCGTTATTCACGGAGGACCTGAGGGCCAGTCGCAGCCGGTATTCCTGGGTCGCAGCAACTATTACTTGAATGAATTGGGCATCGCGCTGATTTATCCGAACGTGCGCGGGTCGACGGGATACGGAAAGACATTTTCACTGCTCGACAATGGTTTGCAACGCGAGGATACGTATAAGGACATCAATTCGCTGTTTGACTGGATAGGAACGCAAGCTGACCTGGACGCGAGCCGGATTTGTGTTACTGGTGGAAGCTACGGCGGGCACATGACTCTGGCGGTTGCAACTTTTTACAGCGATCGGATCAAGTGCTCGGTGGACATCGTGGGCATGTCCAACTTGGTCACGTTCCTCGAGCACACGGAAGCGTACCGGCGCGACCTGCGGCGTGTGGAGTATGGCGACGAACGCGACCCGAAGATGCACCAGTTCCTGGAAAAGATCGCGCCGATGAACAACATCGAAAAAATCAAGAAGCCGATGATGGTAGTGGCGGGCAAAAATGATCCGCGAGTTCCGGTCAGCGAGAGCGAACAGATTGCCGCGGCGCTGAAGAAGCAAGGCACGCCAGTATGGTTTTTGTTGGGGAAAGACGAGGGACACGGCTTCCGCAAAAAGACCAACCTGGATTTTCAGTTCTACGCGACGGTGGAATTTCTGAAGGAATATCTGCTGAGATAGTTGCTGCGTTTCAATCCGGATCAGAAGATACCAAGGTCCCGGCAAATTTCGTTAATCTCCCTATGGCGGGGAACCGTGGAGGTTCTATTCGCTATCGGATTGTGATAGACGGAATGACGAGCGCCCTCCCGCCGGAGCTCACACCCGTTTCTTACCGCCCCAGCAAGCGATGCGCTATAGTGGGATGTTGCCGTGCTTTTTGCGCGGATTGCTGTCACGCTTGTTTTCCAGGGAGCGCAGAGCGGTGATGATGCGGGTGCGAGTTTCGGCGGGTTCGATCACGGCGTCGATGTAGCCGCGTTCCGCGGCAATGAATGGGTTCGCGAAGCGCGCGCGAAATTCGGCGATTTTTTCCTGGCGTAGGTTTTCGCGATCGGCTTCGCGAGCTTTGTCGAGTTCGCGTTTATAAACAATGTTGACGGCGCCTTCCGGGCCCATCACGGCAATTTCGGCCATAGGCCAGGCAAAATTCGCGTCGGTGCGAATGTGCTTTGAAGCCATAACACAATACGCTCCGCCATAGGCTTTTCGCGTGATCACGGTAATTTTTGGAACGGTGGCTTCCGCGAATGCGTACAAGAGTTTTGCGCCGTGGCGGATGATGCCGCCGAATTCCTGCTGCGTGCCGGGAAGAAATCCCGGCACGTCCTCGAACGTGATCAGCGGAATGTTGAAAGCGTCACAGAAGCGCACGAACCTTGCGCCTTTAACGGATGCGTTGATATCGAGAACGCCGGCAAGAAAGGCAGGCTGGTTGGCGACGATACCGATGGGACGGCCATCCATGCGGGCAAATCCCACTACAAGATTTTTTGCATAGTGTTCATGAACTTCGAAGAAGTAACCATCATCCACGACGGAGTGAATGGCGTCTTTTATGTCGTAAGGCTTTTGCGGATCTTCGGGGACCAATGAATTAAGAGCAGGATCGCGGCGCGTGGCGGGATCGTTCATGGCGCGACGCGGCGGATCATCCAAATTGTTGGATGGGAGAAACCCCAACAGTTCGCGGATCATGGCGCAACAATCGGCGTCGTCGCGAGAAATGAAATGAGCGACGCCGCTTTTTTCGTTGTGCGTCATGGCGCCGCCCAGCTCCTGCTTGGTGACTTCCTCGTGGGTGACGGTTTTGATGACGTCGGGCCCAGTGACGAACATGTAGGACGTTTCGCGCGTCATGAAAATAAAATCGGTGATAGCGGGCGAATAAACGGCGCCGCCCGCGCACGGGCCCATGATGGCGCTGATTTGCGGAATTACACCGCTAGCCAGCGTGTTGCGTAGAAAAATTTCCGCGTAGCCGGCGAGCGACATCACACCTTCCTGAATGCGTGCCCCGCCGGAATCATTGAGACCGATTACGGGAGCGCCATTACGCATCGCGAGATCCATAATTTTGCAGATTTTTTGAGCATTGGATTCCGAAAGCGAACCGCCGAATACCGTAAAGTCCTGCGCGAACACATAAACGAGCCGGCCATCCACGCGGCCAAATCCGGTGACGAATCCATCGCCAGCTGGGCGCTGCGACTCCATTGCGAAAGTCCGTGCAATGGTGGCGCACGAATTTGTCCAGCTCTTCGAAAGAACCTTCATCGAGCAAAAGATTGATTCTTTCGCGCGCAGTCAAGCTTGCCGGCTTTGTGTTCGCGTTCGCGTCGCTCCGATCCACCACCGGCTTCGGCTTCTTCGCTGCGGCTCCGTAATTCTGCAATGCGGCGTTGCTGCGAATTCGCTTCTGCGGGAATCGATTTTTTGTCAGGCAAGCGGCGCTCCTGGGGAGCGGTTGCTCTACGTGGAAAATACGGACTGCGAGATGGGTGGCCAGCCAAACGGTGCCGAGTAGCAAGACGATGCCGAGTACCAACTCCGCGGCGATGGCTACCGCACGTTCCCAAGGCGAAACGATGGCAGTGACCTTTAATGTGGCCTCAACGAGGACATACATAGCGACCAAGGTCATCGCGATGGTCAGCACAGTAGTCAGGATGGAGGCGAGAATTCGTTTCATGGAAATTGTTTGTGAAGCGGCAAAGAACGCAAGCGCTTCAGCTTAGCGCAAACCGGACCAATCGTCGGCCACCAGTATCGAGTCCACCGGATTCGATGGATCGTACTTGATGCTGGCGGGCTGCCCGGCGACCAAGCGTTCGAGACGGACCTGGCTTTCGAGACCGGTAATATCCTGCGCGGTGTGATAAGTGACGCCGGAAATGGCGTAGCTGTAGGAGACCAGTTGGCGCGCACGGGCGTTGACGGCAACCTTCGGTTTGCTGCCAAAAATTCCACGCGAAGCGGGCGGTGACACGGCTTCGTGCTCTGCCAGCTCGACCACTTGGCCTTCCGCGATGCGACCAACCTGATTCAGGTGAAGCCTGCGTTTGCGCTCAGCCTCTTCGGGGTCGACCGTGGGGCGAAAAAATGCATAGGCGATCATGGCGATTCCAGCAAGCGCGGCGCCCGAAACTGCGGCAACAGTTTTCCAATCGGCAATCAAGCTCTTCAACGTTCCGACCCTCTGCGTCTGTTAATGGCTGTACCCGCCGTCCGCGAGCAACGCATCCGCGGTTCGCTCGCCGAACTGACGGCAGTCCCAAGCGCAACTATCTTAACCAAACCGCACCACCGATTTGTATCTACGCGATAGCAGGATGCACCGGATTGCGCAACACGCCAATTCCTTCTATGCGGACTTCCACCACGTCGCCGCCCGTCAGCGGGCCGACGCCGGCGGGTGTTCCCGTGGCGATCAGGTCGCCGGGTTCGAGAGTCATCATGCGGGAAACCCAGCGTACGATGAAAGCCGGTGGATAAACCATTAGCGATGTTCTGCCGGCCTGGCGGAGTCCTCCGTTCACCAGAGTTTCAACAAGCAAATCCTCCGGGTGGATTTCAGATTCGATGTGCGGCCCGACAGGACAAAAGGTGTCGAAACCTTTCGCGCGAGTAAATTGCACATCGGACTTCTGCAGATCACGCGCCGTTACATCGTTCACGCAGGTGTAGCCTAGTACGTAACCTAAAGCATCTTCCTGATCACTCAAATGCGAGCAGCTGCGTGCAATGACTAGACCAAGTTCGCCTTCGTGTTCCACGCGTTGCGAATATTTTGGCAGAACGATCGCATCGCCAGGCCCGATGATGGAAGTGGATGGCTTTAGAAAAATCAACGGCTCCTTGGGAACCTCATTGCCGAGTTCAGCGGCGTGGGCTGCATAGTTGCGGCCAATGCAGACAATTTTTCTTGGTGCGACTGGAGCGGCTAAACGCACGATGGCTGGCGGGAAAGATCCTCCTGTGGCGCTCCATTTTGTCCACGGAGCAGCGGAAATTTCCCGCACAGCAGTCGCCATCGAGGATGCCGTACCTGCGGAAGCGCCGAATCGGTGGCGGATCAGAAGAAATAAATCTGCAAAATTTCATGACTTCGTGAGTTTAGCAGAGTCCAGAGTCACTGCAGCAGGTCAGCGACTCACTTGCCAGTGCGGCAAGTGATCTTGCCGGAGTTTTCGAACAAGCGCGATCATCACGGCGGCGGCGACGAAAGCAGGCAACTCTACGGCGAAGGTTTCGTCAGATCGGCAAGTACGGATTCGGAAGGCGCGCTTTCATTTCCCGCGCGATCCACTGCCGTCACTGCATACCAATAGCGATGACCGGGCTGCACGGAGACGTCGCGATACGCCGGTGACGAACAATAACTCGACTTGCAAAGAACGCCCACGTTCGCCTTGCTGTTCACTTCGGTAGACGCGGTAACCGGCCAAATCGCTTTCCAGATTAATGGACCAGGAGAGATCCTCGCTTACAGCGCCATTTTCGCCGGGAATTTCTGCAATGACCAGATTTTGCGGCGCAGCCGGTGGAAAAGTATCGCGCGGAGTGACGATTGCTGGAACGGAATCGTCAGATTCGACTGGATTGCCATCGGCGATAACCAGGCTTCGCACTTGGTATACGTAAGCCTTCCCAAATTCGAAGAGCGCGTCCCGATACGAATTGCTCTGCGCTGGCGCAAGCAAGATCGGCGGCGATTTCCACTTGGCCTGAGTGAGGTCGTTAGGCGTGGGAGGCGGCGATGATGGATCGAGTTCGCCGCGATAGACGTGATAGCCCGAGAGCGCTGCGGAGTCTGCAGACTCGGCAGACTGCGGCACCGGCCAGGAGAGCTCGATGGCGTTCTGGGTGACTAGCGCATTGAGCGACATGATTCGATCTGGAACAGGGTATAGCTTTGTGGTGACGGTGTTCGAATCGGCGGAATCTTTTTTCTTGGAAGCGCGCGTGCGAACGCGGTAGGCATATATAACGCCCGGCCTGGTGCGCAAATCTTCTGCCGGAAGCGGGTCAGTGAATTGAATCTTGCCCTGTGCCGCATAGGAATCGGCCAGCGCGCCGGGAATGGTGTAAACCAGCTTGAAAGTTTTATTGTCGGGCGAACCGTTTGCTTTCGACGAACCGCGAAAAATTTCGATGGCAGGAGACTCCGAGAGCTTATCGCCGGTGACGGTGTGGCTCGGAAGTGTGAACAACAGCTGTACGCCATTGCCTTGCTGGTGGGCGCCAAGATCGTTCACGGCCGTGGGTATTGGTGGCGACGGTGGTTGCGGTTCCCCTGGGGCTCCACATCCGGCGAGCAACAGCAAACCGAGCATCACAAAGGAAAGATCGAAACGCAGTGGTCTGGAAAGATTGGCTGAGCGGCCGTTCACCGAAATCGCGGCTCCCGTTTTTCGTGTTTAACTTTTTAGAATATCGTGGTGCGAAATTCGGTCTCTAAAGAATGTAACGGCTCAAATCCTGGTTCTTGACGATATCCGCGAGTTGTTTGTTCACGTACGCAGCGTCAATCTTGACGGCTTTTTTCTTCAAGTCCGGCGCTTCGAATGATAGCTCGTCCAGGACTTTTTCCATGATGGTGTGCAGGCGGCGCGCGCCGATATTTTCTGTCTGCTCGTTCACTGTGGTGGCGAAGCGCGCGATCGCCTCGACAGCGTCTTCGGTGATATTGAGTTTGATTCCTTCCGTTTCGAGCAGCGCGACGTATTGTTTGATCAGCGCGTTTTTTGGCTCGGTCAGAATTCGTACAAAATCTTCTTCTTTCAGGGATTGCAGTTCGACCCGAATCGGCAGGCGGCCTTGCAGCTCTGGAATCAGGTCCGAAGGTTTGGTCACGTGGAACGCACCGGCAGCCACAAAGAGAATGTGGTCGGTGCGAATCATGCCGTAGCGCGTGTTGACGGTGGTACCTTCGATAATCGGGAGGATATCGCGCTGCACGCCTTCGCGGCTGACGTCGGGGCCGTGGCCAGATTCGCGCCCCGCGACTTTGTCGATTTCGTCGATGAAAATAATTCCCATCTGCTCGGCGCGTTCCACCGCAGTTCGCGTCACCTGATCCATGTCCAGAAGCTTGCTTTCTTCTTCCTGGATCAGGTATTCGAACGCGTCAGCCACCGACATTTTGCGTTTCTTCTTTTGCTGGCCGAACATCCCGCTCAGCATTTCCTTGAAGTTGATGTCCATTTCCTCGACGCCTTGATTGGAAATGACTTCGAAGGAGGGCATCATCTTTTCGCGGACTTCGATATCCACCATGCGCTGGTCCAGCTTGCCTTCGCGCAACTGTGCGCGCAATTTTTCGCGGGTGCGCTGATTTTGTTCGCGCTGCGCGGCGGCATCGCTTTCCGTGGTGCCTGGCGCGGCGGGCGGCGCCGGAGGCAGCAGGACGTCCAGCACGCGCTCTTCGGCGGCTTGCTCGGCGCGCTCCGCCACTTCGTCCAATTTTTCTTCGCGCACCATGTCGATGGACATTTCGACCAGGTCGCGCACCATGGATTCCACGTCGCGGCCGACATAGCCCACTTCCGTGTACTTCGATGCTTCCACTTTGACGAACGGGCAGCCAGCCAAACGCGCGAGGCGCCGCGCAATTTCCGTCTTGCCGACACCGGTCGGGCCGATCATCAAAATGTTCTTTGGCAAAATATCTTCGGCGATCTCAGGGGGCAGCTTCTGCCTCCGCACGCGGTTCCGCAACGCCACCGCCACGGCTCGCTTGGCCGCATTCTGGCCGACAATATATTTGTCCAGTTCCGCCACGATTTCGCGTGGCGTCATGTCGTCCAGCGCGGGCAGAAATTCTTCATTCTGCGGCGCGCCGCCATTTGCGTTTGCGCCACCGGGCATCAAAATCAGCTCTTTGTCAGACTTGCTTGGCATAAGAAAGTGATCAGCGATCAGCGACCAGCAACCAGTAAGCGGACTTCAGCATAGCTGAGTATCGAATACCGGTGGCTGACTGACAACTGCCTTTACCCCAATTCCTCGACCGTAAAATTCGCGTTCGTATAAATACAAATCTCGCTGGCGATGCGCATAGCTTCCATCGCCACATCCTTGGCGTTCAACTTTGAGTGTTTCATCAGGGCGCGTGCGGCCGCAAGTGCATACGAACCGCCCGAACCGATAGCCACGATACCGTCATCTGGTTCGATCACGTCGCCGTTGCCGGACAGATATGAATGTTCCTTTGCTGTCGGCCACGATGAGCAAAGCTTCCAGATGACGAAGCGCGCGGTCCTTGCGCCAATCCTTTGCCAGTTCGACCGCCGCCTTCTGCAAATTACCGGAAAACTCCTGCAGCTTTCCTTCAAACCTTTCAAACAATGAAATCGCATCCGCTGTCGATCCTGCAAATCCGGCAATCACTTTGTCCTGATACAAACGCCGTGTCTTCCGCGCGGTGTGCTTCATCACGTGATCGCCCATGGTCACCTGCCCGTCGGCAATCAACACCACTTTGGAGTCTTTGCGCACGCACAAGACGGTTGTGCCATGCATCAGCGCACTATTTTGGCCAATTGGCATTCCTCCATTATACGCCGGGCCGTCTCCTGGCGAGCAAGTTCACGTCGGCGGCTGCCACAGTTCCACTCTGTTTCCCTCCGGGTCCTTAAACCATCCAAATCGCCCGTAGTCGTATTCTTCCCGCTAGGGATCGACCCACGCACCCGCAGCCGACAGCCTTTGCAAGGCGCCGTCAAGATCGTCGACTTGGAAGTTGAGCATGGTGGGCTGAGAGACAGGAAAATATTCACAAGCCTTGGGGAAGAAGGCGACTGCAATGTACTCCCGCTGTGTTTCTGCCGAAAAGGAAAAGCAGCCATCGGGACTGGCGACGCCAAAGAGGCTTTTCGTACCGGGCATAAAGAGCTTTCGGATCCTCTGCGCGCAGAAATGCGCCACCCAGCCCGGTTACCTTTGCCACAGATCCTCCACGTCACCGCAATTTCAACGTCACCGTGCCAGAGCAAGGCCTAGTACGCTTAGCTTCGCGACGAAAGCACTCTTGCGTTGCGGTGCGCGATGGCCTCAATCGAAATCATGGGATTTACTCCTGACGCGCTTGGAAACGAGGAACTATCCATCACGTACAGATTCTTCACATCCCAGCTTTCGCCTTCGGGATTGGTAGCGGAAAGCCTTGGCGAATCTCCCATTCGCGCTGTACCCATGATATGAAATGAAAATAGCGCAACTTGAGCGTTTCCCCAGCCTGCAACATCCATATCGTTTACGAACACCTCGAGCGAGCCTTTTTTCCGAGGCTCATACGAGCAGAGTTTCGCGTGCGGCGAATAGATTCTGCGCGCGCCTGCGGCCTCAAGAATTTCCGCTGCGCCACGAAAGCCGCGCTGCATGTGCCTGCGGTCGAAGTCCGATAGCGTATAGCTCGATACAGGATGGCCTTCGCGATCGATAGTGACGCGTCCCGCGCCGCGATCGCGCAGCAATACTCCTATTGCAGAAGTATTTTTCAGTTGCGACATTCGCGCGCGAAAATCTTCAGGTTCGCGCCACGGCATTACCGCCATGGCGATGACCGGTTGCAGCGCCGTGGTCTCGTACTTTACGCCAAAATTACCGGTTATATTACGATGTTCGTCGGAATAAATTGCCTGCATGGTTCCTTCCCACGGGCGAATCTCCTCGTCAAAAACTCCGCTCACGTTCGAAACGGGGTGCAAATGCAAGTGTCGGCCGATGTGCTCGTTTTTCAGTTCGGAGCGCAGCAGCAGCGCCGCAGTATGAATCGCGCCACATGCCACAACGACCTGTTTGCATTTCACGAAGATGCGATGGCCCTTCTTCGACCACGCCTCCACTCCGGTGGCCGTGCCGCGCTCGACGCGCACTTTTTCCGCGCGCGTCTCGACGACAAGTTTTGCGCCGTGTTTTTGCGCATCCGCGAGCCAGGTCTTCACAGTGGATTGCTTCGCTCCTATAGAACATCCGTAACCGCAATACCCGCATACTTTGCCCTGTTCGCAGCCAAGGACGTTGCGCGGCATCGCGTCCACGTGCCAGCCGAGGCTCTTCAATCCGCGTTCCAAGATTTGCTCGCGTTTCGAAACGCGATTGTGATCTCTGTTTATCGAAAGCCGCTCACACACCGCATCGAGACTCTGGGTGTACTCGGCTCCGCGAATCCATGCAACGCCGTTTTCGGCCCACTCCTCGCGAATTTCATCTGGCGTTCGAAACGACGTACAGTAGTTCACAACCGTTCCGCCGCCCAAACATTCGCCGGCAAGAAGTCCCACGCTGTGATCACGCGTGGAGGCAAATCCACACTCGGTGTAAAGGTTCTGAAAGCCCGTAAGCTCGGCGCCGTCAAAATCCGCGTCGTCCAGGTATCCTCCAGCCTCCAGGACGATTACTTCTTTGCCCGCCGCGGCCAGCACCGCCGCCGCTACTCCTCCTCCCGCGCCCGAACCAATCACGCACACATCGCACCTCAGCGTCATCTCGGCTTCCGGCACGATCACGTTCAACTTGCGCGGCGCGTCCGGTCGCTGCACTCCGATCGGGCCTGGATATCCGATATTCGCCCAAACCGGATTTACCTTGCCCATTGCGCCGGGCAACATCACATACAAAAATCCCACGGCTTTGCGCAACGCCTGGAACACTGCGCGCCGCAGCGACAACCGGCTATCCGCCCACGACAACATCACTTTGTGTTTATTTTCTTCGGCGAGTTCAGAAAATTGCGACCAGTAGCCCACTTCAATGAAGCTATGCAGCGAATAGTCCCACAGATCCAGCAAGTTGAGAAATTCCCAACGGTCGACGGCTCGCGGATTGAAATCCAGCGCCGCGGCCAGTGCGTCGGGCACGCCGCGCTCGACCGCCGAAGGCCATCCGGGCGCGGCGGGCAGAAACGTATCGCAAATCGAACAAAGTGCTCGATGCTGCCGAGGCGTCAGCTCCATGATTCGCTGCGTAGCCTACCAGTTTACGGGCTTGCTGCGAAAGATTGTGCCGTGCTCAGTAAGATAATTCGTAATGTGGCCGTAGCTGATATTCTGTCCATCGTTTGGAATACGCGGAGGATCTTACATGGTTGGAAACAGAAGCGTTCTTGCTTTAGGCACTCTAGTCGTCGCTTTTCTGATCGCAGCCGACGCGTCTGCACAACAGCCTCCATGCAGCGACAGGCAGACCAACAGCAGCAAGATTGCTCCAGACGGTACGGCGTACGTCACGCGCATCGTGCCAGTGCCCGCTACGATCAGCCCTGAAGCGCAGACAGTGCTCGCCCGTGTCGAATCGGACGCTAAAGTTCCGTATAGCCTAGAACAGCGCCGAACCGGCACAGACAAATGGCAAGCCGGCGTCGGTGAAGCCTCGAAAAAACTCTATCCCGTGATTATCACTTCGGACACCATCGCGGGCGTTCCAGTGCGCGTGGTCACGCCGCTTACCGTCGCCACGGAAAAGCGCAACCGCGTGCTCATCAATCTTCACGGCGGCGGATTCAATTCCGACTCCGGCTCGCTCTCAGAAACGATTCCTATCGCCAATCTTTCCGGAATAAAAGTGGTCGCCGTTCTGTATCGTCTGGCGCCCGAGCACCCTTTCCCTGCGGGCCTCGATGATGCAGTCGCGGTGTATAAAGAACTTTTGAAGACGTATAGGCCACAGCACATTGGGATCTACGGCACTTCCGCCGGAGCGATTCTCACGTCCGAAGTTACGGTGAAGCTGAAACAACTCCAGCTGCCGCTGCCTGGGGTTACTGGAATATTTTCCGGCCTAGGTGACCTCGGGCACGCGGGAGATTCAATTGCGTTGTTTGCCTTGAATGGTTTCTCCGGACACCTGGATCATCCCGACCCCAACGATCGCGGCAGTAAGGACTACACGGGCACGGCGCCTCTGAATGACCCAGTATTGTCTCCGGTGTACGCGGACCTCACCGGATTTCCGCCGACACTTTTCATAACGAGTGGCCGCGATCTGCTCTTAAGCGGTACCACGATTCTGCATCGTGCCTACCTGCACGCGGGCGTCGACGCGCAACTGGTCGTGTTCGAAGCCCTGCCGCATGCGTTCTGGAACAATCCCGCGCTTCCCGAATCCAAAGAAGCCGACCACCTCATGGCCGCTTTCCTGGACAAGCACCTCAGAGACTAAAAATTAGCGCGGCTTCGGCTGAGGATGTCGATAGGGGCGGCGAAGAGGGGAACGTACGCGCGTCCGACAACGTACGCGCAGGGTGCGCGCCAATTTGATGGATGGCACTCGCGTGCGCTAGCGGAGCCAGAATACTTTATTGACTAAACCTGTTCCGATTACGGCTAATCAGTCGCAAAGCGCCCGCGCATTTTAAAGCCAGAGCCGCGGATCGTCTTGCTTCGGAAATACCGCGTCCACGCCGTGAGCCAATGCTTCCTCTCAGTCTCCGGGCTTGGATGGCTATGTCAGGCCGTAATTTGCCGGCCTCGCGGACTGCCTCCTCTCCTAGGTCAACAATCCCGCAGGTTTGAAAGCCAGGTTGCTCTCTCAGATATTCAAAAAGGCGGTGGCCGAAAGTCGCGTCGTCGAAAGCCAGAAATACTCGAATCACGGACCCTCCTCTCAGTGACTGTAGGGTGGACGTCGGCACGGACCGGAAAAGCGGCAGAGTTCTGCAGGGGACCGTCTTCTGGTTAAAAACGTCCTTCTTGCATCAAGTGGGAACAAGGATTTACCTGAAAGACCTTTAAGGGAATCCCCTGTGGCTTTTTAGGAAGCTCGTATTAGTACCACACGACACTTCGGTGATTGTAGGAACGCAATCCGTCCAACAGAGCGGGCATTTCATTGGCGGGGAAACATTCGTATGTAATGTTTCTCATTTTTCGAGGCCAACACGACCTGGGTTACAGTGAATGCCTAACGTAGCGCAATCGGGACAAGGATCAAATGAGATGGTCAAAGCCAGAACCGCAACGCGGGAATCGCTCGAAGATGAAGTTCAGTCGGCGCTCAAATGGCTGAAGAGCCATAGCACCAAGGCCACTCTGGACGGGATGGCGCGCTATGCAATTCCATCGGACAAGGCATTCGGCGTTGCCTATAGAGATATGAAGCTGTTGGGCAAGCAACTCGGGACAAACCATGAACTCGCCGACGCCCTCTGGGGCACCGGCGTGTACGAGGCGCGCATGGTGGCATCGTTCGTCGATGATCCGTCACAGGTCACGCCCGCGCAGATGGACCGCTGGTGCAAGGACTTCGACAACTGGGGCATCTGCGACACCATGTGTTTTAACCTATTCGACCGCACGCCGCACGCTTGGGCCAAGGTCACTCAATGGAGCAGCAGCAAGGACGAGTTCGTCAAGCGCACGGCATTTGCGTTGCTTTGGAGTCTCAGCGTGCATGACAAGCGCGCAGGCAACGAGCCGTTCGTCAAGGGCCTCGTTCTCATCGAGCGCGCCGCGAACGACGAACGGAACTTCGTCAAGAAGGCTGTGAACATGGCCCTGCGAGCAATCGGCAAACGGAATCGCGCTCTCAATTCCGCCGCAGTAACGGTTGCCCGCCGCCTAGCTCGCTCACCAAACGCCGTAGCGCGTTGGGTAGGGAAAGATGCGCTGAGGGAGCTCACGAGTCCGGCAGTGATCCGACGGCTCGCGCTTCGCCCCGATGTTTAGGCGAACGCCGCTAACAACCCTTTCTGGTCATAACGAGTGTAAGCGGTCGAAACGCCATTTGAGGCGGACGTCTACCGTTACCAGTGTTGTGTTTTTTCGCCTTTGCTTTCCTGGAACTACTTAAGGAAGGACAACCTCGCGTTGACGGGATAGGAGATAGGAGGGAGCGAAAGTGCCCTCTGCGTCCCACCGGCACGACGCGGGGTGAACGCAACTTACTGTGCTTAGAGGTATCCAACTTCGACGATGGCTGATGTGTCAATGTAGAAAGTACGGGCGAAAGTGATCCGATGCCATATAGAGACCTGGAACGAAAAAAAGGAATGGGAGCGGTTGCACCGACCCCCAAAGACAAGCTCGTCATAAGGAGTTGCGACGCATGCAGCGGCTCAGCCAGCGGCCCGACGCGACCGCTAAAAGTAGCAGTGCAGCTGCATTCCTCACCTATTGGAAGGCGTTCATCGGGTCGAGGAACATTGGAATATAGGATCAACGAATCAGGAATCGCGAGGCTTCGCTGGTTGCGGTCGCAGCGCGGTTAGGTTGGTTCAGGGAGCAGCGTCTTAACCACATCCACCAACCTCACCAAGCCGTCGAACTTTGATAGCACCGCGTCGAAGTTTTTGGTGGCCAGCAACTGGTCCTTAAAGTCAACGTCCCTGGCGAGAGCAGAAAAGGCCACAATCTTCACCTGAGGCAACTTCCGGCGCAGCATTGCTGCCGTCTCTACGCCGTTCAGGTTTGGCATATTCAAATCGAGAAGGACCAATTCGCAGTGGTTTTCTTCGGCAGTCCGAACGCCGGACAAACCATCATTGGCTTCGTCACATCGGTAGCGAGTTTTGGTTTCAAAAAAGTTGCGAATGGCACCGCGCACGGCGGCGCTGTCGTCAACGACTAGGATTCAGGGCCGGCGCGACGTGGGCATAGAAACGCAGACTACTCCTGTCCTGCGTCAGAGACAATACGGATTTGCGTATGTTTCCGTCTTATAACGACTAAGTAAATCGTCGTTCCAATTAACGATA
Source organism: uncultured Acidobacteriota bacterium (assembly GCA_963743735.1). Lineage (GTDB taxonomy): Bacteria > Acidobacteriota > Terriglobia > Acidiferrales > UBA7541 > Acidiferrum. Next base: position 138,982 of record CAVURF010000019.1, on the reverse strand, counting down.
AACGGACAAATGTTCAGAAAGATTGGTAAGGAATAATCTGGGGCGAGCGGAAATACCCAACCTCGCGTTGACGGGATAGGAGATAGGAGGGTACGAAACATTCATCATCCCTCGCGACGATCGTTTGGAGCCGGCTTATCGACAACTCTCATGGAGCGATTGAAACGCCAAGTCGCACGGTTGTGAGAGAAGAAGTGTTTCGACATGAGCGCGTGGTTCCGTCGCCGGACGGTCGATATCTGGCCGTCTTTGGCGAATTCCCGCAGGCAGATCTCCGCATTTATGACGTCCGCCTCCAGTCGTGGACGGACTTGGGAAAAATCAGCATCCATCCGGATAAGGACTGGTGGTACATACAGCCAGACTGGCCCCCCCTGGTTTGCCGGTAGCTCGCGACTGGTGTTTCTCAGGAATTCGACGCTTGTGATCGCGAGCCCCGACGGAACAACGAACGTGGAGATCACGATCAATGGTCCGGCAGGGCTTCCAGTGCCCTCACCAGACGGCCAATCGATCGCATACGTCACATTCGAGCCGCGTCCAATGAGGGTGCGTCCAGATCTGCAGTTTTGCGGAGGAACGACGATCTGGGTGATTTCGGCTTCTGCCGGGTCAACGGCTCGCCCAGTCACTCAGAAGAATCAAGACGAAGTCTATGACCTGAACTGGCTAAGTAACAAAACACTCGTCTTTGACCGCGTTGCTGATGAAGTGTTCTATAGACATGCTCGCATCTGGAAAGCCCCGGTTCCTCGTTAGATCAAAACGGACTGTCGCAGACTGGCGCGAAGGGTGGTCCCTTTTTTCCGGCCGTATCCGCTATCCCAACCTCGCGTTGACGGGATAGGGGATAGGCTAGAGCGAAAGTGCCCTCTTTGCACGCTTCGTCAGTTTCTAGCGGCGAATCCTGATTGTTGACTGGTCTTTTAGGACAAACTGCATGAATTTCCCTTTATCGATTAAGGACCACCTCGCACGGTACGCATCCTCGAACGGATTTTTGCAAAGTGGGTAGTTCCGAGTTTCGGGCAATGCGATCACTGGTGAGTTCTCGCGAATGAACTTCGGGGCCGGCGCAACCTGTTGAGCATTGGCGCTTGAAGCAGCAAAAAGAAGAATGGCGACGAGGAACGTTCGCATCGACCCCTCCTGTTTTTTTTCGTTTTCTACTTCTCCGTTCACACTTCGACCGAACCTGTATTTTTCGAACATTCAGCGTGCTACCGATCGCACCAGTTCGGATACGTCAGTGCAAGTGGGACTATTTCTTGGCTGCTCGAGCTGCCATTTGAGCGCGGAAGTTTTTTTCCTTCTGAATTTCCTCGTCGTTGAAGGCAGATGCGAAGTCTTCGGGCTCCAAGATCTGGCGGATCTCTATGTCGGTGTCGCCTTCGTGGGGGTTGGGGCATCGCTTGACCCACTCGATGGCCTCTTCGAGAGACTTGACCTGCCAGAACCAGAAGCCGGCGATGAGTTCCTTGCTTTCGGCGAAGGGGCCGTCAATGACGGTGCGGTTCTTGCCGGAGAAGTGGACGCGGGCGCCTTTGGAGGAGGGGTGAAGACCGTCGTAGCCTAACAAGACTCCGGCTTCTAAGAGCTCGTCGTTGAATTTGTTCATGTCGGCCATGAGCTGGGGATCGGGGGGTGCGCCTTCGTTTTCGGAGTCTTTCGTGGCTTTGACGATGACCATGAATCGCATTTTGTTTGTCCTTTCGGGTTGAGTTGGTCTGACGTTCAAGTTCAGAGCTTAATTGATGCTCTACCGATACGTCGAACGAGAAGGTGCCGAATCGACACGGGTGACGATTTTTTTTGGGTGGGGGCGAAGGCATACGTCGGGGGCTGAAGCCCGGCTTGTTGCGTGTCTGTAATGACCAGGGCAGTCGCTTCATCAACACCTAGGGGCAACATGGCACGTGAGCCCGGAGTTCCCGTCTCCCACAAAGCAGTAACGGCGAGTTCAGGACACTCTGGCGGTTCTTTCCGCACCGTTCGTCTTGCTGCTCTAAACCTGCGAGCCGGACATCTTCGACTGAGCTCCTAGCGGTTCGCGGAAAGGATCCATCGGAATCGGCGAGTACTCGACCTCGATGATCTCGAGATGCTCCGTCTTCGCTGGCGCGCGCAGGTCCACACGGTCGCCGGGGCTCGCCTTCATCAGCGCATTGGCGAGAGGCGAGCGCCAGCTGATGTAGCCGCGGTCGAGGTCCACCTCGTCGATGCCGACGATCGAGACGACGTGTTCGAGGCCGGCGGCGTCCTTGTAGGTCACGGTTGCGCCGAAGAAGACGCGCGTAGCGGCTGACCCTGGCCGCGGAGCGGCGGGATCGACGACCACGGCCGCGTCAATGCGTTTCGTGAGAAAGCGAATCCGCGAATCGATCTGGCCTAACCGTCGCTTGCCGTAGAGGTAGTCGGCGTTTTCACTGCGGTCCCCGTTACTAGCAGCCCACGCTACAACCTCCACCACCGCGGGCCGCTCGCGACTCAGTAGGAACAGATGCTCGTCTTTCAGCCGCTGCAACCCGGCGGGCGTGATGTAGTTTTTGAGTGTCGGCCCCGCTTCCTCGCGCACCGGTCCTCGGAGCGGCCGCTTTGTTCGCATTTGCCAATCTGTCATGGGATTTCGTGTACTTGTGGGTGACCCAACCTCGGAAGGTCCGCTCCTCGGTCCCGATAATTCCTCGCACGGTAAACGTGACGTACGCGGGCTAGATGTTGAATGATACATCGGTCTTTCCTGTGGCACTCTTAGAAAATGCGGTGACCCGTCCGATTGCATATCAAGGCAAAGAAGTATGCGGTTCACCTAAGCGATGAGCCGATGAGGTGCCCATTTCCAATGAATTGTTTGTTTTCGACCTGTAGGCTCACGCTGATTCCGGGCGGTTGGTCGGCGACCCGGAAGTTATTACAGAAGTTGCACTAGGTCCCGATTAACGCTAGCGCTTTACCGGATGCGCGTTCTCGGTGAGGAGTGAACGGAGGCGGGGAGTTCTGCGCGCGTCCGGTAAAGCCGTTTGGACGTGGCCGCCCGTGGTTGCGGTGGACGCGGGCTCTATGCAAATTCAATCGTGGGAAGGAGCGGCGTTAAGCCGTGCCGAGACTGCGCTGCAGGGCACGACACATGACATCCTGGGCCCAGAAATTGAGTACGGCGAAAAAGTATCGCGAAGACTGTGGTTGAAGAAGCTGGAAGAAGAAATCAGTTTGACGGCGAGGCACAGAGATACGGAGCGCCGGGAAGGGCGCAGAGTTTTCGAATTGGAGAGTGAGTTCATGCTGCAGCGGTGACCGGAGGTGGAGAACGGAGTTGAATTTCGACAGCGGTGAGCCGTTCGACGACCTTCATTGGGCCACCACACATGGGACAGAGCCAAAGACCAGGCGGGTCTTCCGTGGAAGCAACGTGTTGTTCAGTTTGCGGTTGCTGGGTTGAGCCGAGCAACTGAAAGCAAAGTGACAGAAGAGTGGCGCGCCGCCGATTGGCGAGAAAGCCGAAGTGCCGGATGCGCACGAAGCCCTGCGGAAGGATGTGCAGTAAGAAACGACACAGAAATTCGTCGACCGATAGAGGCAGGAACTTCTGTTTGTCGTGGTCAGCAGAATCACGCCAGCGAAAGGTGACTTGGCCATCAGCGAAGGAGACCGGGCGATGGTTGGAGATGGCCACACGATGGGTGTAACGACCCAGGTATTGCAGCACGTACTCTGGGCCACCGAAGGGGCGCTTCAAGTAGACCACCCAATCTTGGCGGAACAGAGGGCGTAGCCAGGCAGCAAAAATCTTGGGCTGAGCGAGGAGTTTCAAATCTCCCTGGAAGTGGAGCTGGCCGTTGTGGAAGGCTTGCTCGAGAGCGTCGACGAACTTGCCGCGAAAAACTGTACGCAGCACTTCTTTGGGAAGAAAGTAGTTGTCTCGTGAGCGAACCCAGCGGGTGTGATCGGGCGAGAGGCCGCCGGCAGGAACGACACAATGAACGTGCGGATGAATTTTGAGCTTCTGACTCCACGTGTGTAACACACTGAAGAAACCAATCTCTGCGCCGAGATGTTTTGGATTGCATGCCACTTCGAGAAGGGTTTCGGCACTGGTGCGGAACAAGAGATCGTAGAGAACTTTCTTGTTCTGCAGAACCAATGGCGCCATTCGGCCGGGGAGTGTGAAGACCACGTGCAGATAGCGGGTCGGGAGCAATTCACGCCGACGCGCGGCGATCCAGCGTTCCCGAGCAGCGATCTGACACTTCGGGCAGTGCCTATTTCGGCAGCTATTAAACGAGATGGCGCGATGCCCGCAGCGGGCGGACTCATCAAGATGACCGCCGAGTGCGGCGGTACGACACCGCGCAATGGCCAGTAGCACTTTGACATGTTTCCAACGGAGCCAGTGGCGGTTTCGTTCGATGAAAGCATCTCCCGCAGCGCGGACGATGTCGGCCACCTCGAGGGGTGGCCGGGCCATCTACTCCTCCTGCGGCGAATGCCCTCGAACGGCAGTGAATCCAACGGACTGGGGGCCGCATGCAGGTGGCGTTGGGAAAGATGCACGGAGCGAATCGTTTCTTTCAGATCGTTATGGCCTAACAGGATCTGAATGGTGCGCAGGTCCGCACCAGCCTCGAATAGGTGGGTCGCAAAACAGTGACGAAGGGTGTGAGGATGAACACCTTTCTGGATTCCAGCTCGCTTGGCGGCTTGCTGGCACGCTTTCCAAACGGCTTTCGCAATGATCGGGTGATCGGCGCTATGGTCGTAGTTACCCGGGAAGATCCAGACTCTTGGCTTTCGGCGTAAGCGGTGCCAGTGCTCACGAAGTTCGTCAAGCAATTTAGGACTGAGCATCACGTCGCGGTCTTTGCCGCCTTGGATGTGAACGACCATCCGTTGCTTGTCGACGTCGCTGAACTTTAGGTGTGTCAACTCGGCGTTCCGGACACCGGTGGCGTAGAGCGTCATCAGCAGGGTGCGATGGAAGGCAGTGCCAGCGGCCTGGATCAATCGTGCGACTTCTTCCCGGCTGAGGATCTCGGGAAGGCGATGCTCCCTTTTCGGATAGGGAGTCTCGGCAATGTTCCAACCCTTCTTGAGCGTCTTGCAGTAAAAGAACCTCAAGGCTGCCAAACGGACCGCAACTGAGCCCGAGGATAACTTGCGTTTTTGAAACAGTTCGGCCTGGTATTCACGAATGTGCCGAGGACCTAAGCGATCCGGAGAACAGTTGAAGCGTCGAGCAAAATCTTCGACTGTGCGAACCTCGCGTTGACGGGCGAAGAGAAAGCGGCAATACTGGCGACCTGTGATCGGACACCTATGATCGGACAGCTCCGCGGCACGCTTGCCGATAAACGCCCCAACCAGGTGATGGTGGATGTTAGCGGTGTGGGATATCTAGTCGCAGTCCCGCTGTCTACGTACGCCTCGCTCGGCGAACTTCACACCGAAGTCACTCTTCTGATTCACACCCACGTTCGGGAAGATGCACTCTCTCTCTACGGGTTTCTATCTTCCCGCGAAAAACATCTGTTCGAACTGCTTCTCGGCGCTTCCGGAGTTGGCCCGTCATTGGCGCTGAAAATCCTTTCCGGCATGAGCGTTGAAGAACTGGTCCCTGCCATCCGCACCGGAGATTTGTCACGTTTAACAAAAATCCCCGGAGTGGGCCGCAAGACCGCTGAGCGCATGGTGGTCGAACTCAAGGACAAACTCGAAGCGGTTACCATTGCCGAAGAAAAGCTTCCCGCTTCGAAAGCCGGAGTAGAAGCCGATGTCGTTTCCGCGCTTACCAATCTCGGCTACGATGGCCGCACCGCCGAAAATGCCGTTTCGGAAGGGAAGCGCACGGTTGGAATTTCCAGCTTTGAAAAATTGCTGAAGGCCGCGCTGCAGGGGTTAAGCGGACCGCAAGGGAAGCATGTTGCCGCTGGAAGCTGAATGAACCACCAAGCGGGCGATCCTGGATTAGAGGACTTGTGGCGGACGGAACCGCAAAACGAATGACCTCATATAAAAATAAGGACGACTTTGCCCGCGCGGATCGCCCCGAGCGCATTGTGTCCGCCGCCGCGCACGACGAAGATCTGCGCCTCGACGCCAGCATTCGCCCGAAAACTCTCAACGAATACATTGGCCAAAAGCGCGTGAAAGAAAATATTTCCATCGCGCTCGAAGCCGCGCGCAATCGCGGCGAAGCCCTCGACCATGTGCTGCTTTATGGCCCGCCCGGCCTCGGCAAAACCACGCTCGCGCAAATCATCGCCAATGAACTCAACGTCCCCATCAAGACCAGCGCCGGGCCGCTGCTCGAACGCAAAGGCGATCTCACAGCCATCCTCACTTCGCTCGAATCGCGCGAGGTTTTTTTCCTGGACGAAATTCACCGATTACAGGCCGCCGTCGAAGAGGTTCTTTATCCCGCGATGGAGGATTTTCGCGTTGATCTGATCATCGGCCAGGGCCCCGGCGCGCGCATCCATCCCTTTCATCTCAATCACTTCACCCTGATCGGAGCCACTACCCGTGCGGGTCTCATCACCGCTCCGCTGCGTTCGCGCTTCGGCATTGTGCATCGTCTGGATTTTTATGAGCCGGAAGATCTGCTGATCATCATCAATCGTTCCGCAAAAATTCTGAACATCCAGATGGAAGAAGGTGGCGCGGAAGAAATTGCGCGCCGTTGTCGCGGCACGCCCCGCATCGCCAATCGTTTGCTCCGTCGCGCGCGCGATTTTGCCGAAGTTCGCGCCGCCGGAGAAATTACCCGCGCTGTCGCCCAGGAAGCTCTCGCCATGCTCGGAGTGGACGAAAGTGGCCTCGATGAAGTGGACCGCAACTTGATGCTGGCGTTGCTCGATAAATATTCCGGAGGTCCCGTGGGCCTCGGCACTCTCGCCGCCGCGCTCTCAGAAGAGGAAGACGCCATCGAGGAAATCTACGAACCGTACCTGATGCAGATCGGCATGATCGATCGCACACCGCGCGGCCGCGTAGCGACGCCACGCGCCTACCAATATTTCGACAGGGAATTGCCGCGCCGCCAGCCACGTCTTTTTTAGAAGCCATCAGGAATCTCATAAATGGCTTCAGAGAACGCCACGGTTTCAGCTGTCATTCCGAGGAGCGCAGCGACGAGGAATCTCTTTTCTTCTTCGATTGATACGATAAGAGAGATTCCTCGCTGCGCTTGGAATGGCGGACCTTTGTTTTTCGCCGCTTGTTCCGACGGCCGGAAAATCCCATGATACCCACAAGCATCTACTTGTCGCTCGGTTCGAATCTAGGCGATCGCGCCGCAAATCTCAAAACCGCCATCGCCGCGCTGCCCTCGGCAAATTTCCGCGCACAGAAAGCCTCTTCCTTCTACGAAACCGAGCCCGTCGACTACCTCGATCAACCCTGGTTTCTCAATTGCGTCGTCGAAGGCGAAACCGATTCGCAGCCCATTGATCTTTTACGCGCCCTCCGCGCCATCGAATTCCAACTCGGCAGCAAGAAAGCTTTCGCCAAGGGCCCGCGCCTCCTCGATATAGACATTCTTCTGTTCGGCGAGCAATCGCTCGACACTCCCGAATTGCAAATCCCACATCCCCGTATGCTTCAGCGAAAATTCGTTCTCGCGCCCCTCGCCGAAATCGCGCCGCAGCTAAAACTCCCACAGTGGACCGCTAACGTGAGCGGCCTTCTCGCCGAAACGCCGGACAATAGCCGCGTCACCCGGCTGTAGGCCGGGGAGTCTATGGCCGAGTGTGTCGCTCCTTGACACACTCTGTCATACCTTGTCGCTTTTCACACAACCCCGAAAATGCGAGGATATGCGCAATCGTCATTCCGTGAGGAAGGCTATGAAAAGACAACTCTGGGGTGCCCTTCTGTCGCTGACCTGTGCGTTTCTGACCTGCGCCCAAGCGCCGGTCGTCAAAGTTAAGCTCCGCGCCCTTCTCGTGGACAGCCAGTTGAACCAGAAGCCCGTTCCGTTCGTTCTCATAACCCTTAAAGGCCCTGGGAATTCAACTGGTATTACAGAGATGAAAACCGGTTTGGACGGAACCTCGGAGAAAGATCTGCCGGCCGGGAAATATCTGCTGGCTGTTTCGAAAGCCGTGGATTTTGACGGCAAGCGCTATAGCTGGGACATGGAAGTAAACCTCGCGGGCGCCACTCAGACGATCCTGTTGTCCAACGACAACGCGAAAATCGAAAATGCACCTGCAGCAGCTAACGTACTTTCGGGATCCGATTTGTCGGAGCAGTTCAAGCGTCTGAAAAACAGCGTGGTCACGGTGCTCACTGAATCTGGCCATGGCACGGGTTTTTTCGTGGACGATCACGGTCTGATCCTGACCAACCAGCATGTCATCGCCAACTCTGACTATCTGGCCGTGCAGTTCGATTCAGGGCACAAGGTAGTCGCCGAGTTGCTCGCCTCTGATTCGCAAAAGGATGTGGCGCTGCTCTGGGCGAACATGGCTTCATTTCAGACCTCGATCGCCGCTCCGCTGGCAAAACATGAAGAGGGAAAAGTTGCTGTGCAGGAAGGGGAGCGCGTCTTTACGATTGGCAGTCCTCTGTCACTGGACAAAATTCTGACCACCGGCGTTGTCAGTAAGGTGGAAGAGCACACGCTTCTTTCCGATGTGAATATCAATCCCGGCAACTCTGGTGGGCCGCTATTCAATTCCGCTGGAGTCGTAATTGGCCTTACCACGTTTGGCCAGCACGGTGGCAGCGGCCCCGGAGTTTCCGGCGTCGTGCGCATTGAGGACGCGCTTGCGATGATTGAACAGAATCGGGCAAAAACTACCGGGACCGCGCCCTCAGGAGCACTTCTCCCGGTTGAACCGCTAAAACCGTTCCCGCTGGAAGGCCTGAAGGCCGCGCTTCTGCCTGACAAGTACGATTGGCATCCATATTCGATGAACGTTGGGGATTTCTACATCGAGCTATCCACGCCGCCCATGGAGTATCGTTCGCAGGAAGAAAAGCGCCTCGCAGCCGAAAAAGCGCGGGCCAAACGCCGCAAGAAGCAGGGCCAGGAATCCGACGCAACTACCACCGAAGAAGCCCCCAAAAATTGGGAATCCGAATCAGGCGGACACAAAGCCATCGTCAGCATCGTCGTAATGCCCAAAGCGAAAGAAGGTTTTTGGTCGGGTATGGGACGAGCTGCATCCGGCGGTCTCACGCCGGCAAATTTGAAGTTCAAGACCGATTTTTATCGGATGCGCCTGATGTGCGGAGAGAAGGAGATCGCTCCGATTCATCCGGGGAAAATTCCTGCGGCGTTTGCTCTCAAGACTTACGGCGTAAATTTCACTGACTCCGCAGCTTTTGGCGACTACACCTACCCGCCCGATGCCATCTCTCCAACCTGCGGCCAACAGCGCCTGGAAATCTTTCCTTCCAAGAATTCGACAGAGCCGGTGGTAAAGATATTCGATCCCAGCACCGTGCAACGTGTATGGACGGATTTTGAGGCGTTCCGGACGGCAACCGCGTTGCCCACACTGGCGCCGCCAATCACGGATCCAGCAACCAAAGCTACCGACAAGCACTGATCTTTTCCGGCGTGCGGCAGGAATTCAACACCGGTTATCGCACAGGATCGCCCAGATTGGTCCGTAGCTTCCCCCGCTTGTTACGCGAACTCTCCGCCTCTTGCTTCTCGTACTCCGCCAACTCTTCCTCCGAATACGAGTACTCATCACGCGAAGCAAACATCGAACTCGTCCGGCTGGCTTCGCGCTTCTTCTTTCGCAGCCCGCCAAACTCGTACCGCACCTGGCGTAGCGGCGCCGCAATTGCGTTTACTTCTACCAGCAGGTCGCTCACTTTTTCCAGAAAATCGTGCAGGTGATACGGCCGCACTACATAAGGCAGCCGCGCCTTTTCCAGCGTGCCCACAAACTGGCTTCCTGACATTTCCGGCACCAAAAACAATCCGCGCACTCGCCCGCCTTCTTCCTGCGGCACACTCGCCAGTTCGCGCAACGTCAAATATCCCGGCGAATCCACTCCCAGCAGCGCGATATTCGCGATGACCAGCGACCACTCGCCGGTTTTCAATTCAGTCAGCAGTAGTTTTGCTTCCCCGACAATCCGCACCCGCCAGCCTTCGGAGTCTAGCACCTGCCGCAACGCCGTCGCACTAGGACCTTCCTGGTCCAGCACCAGAATATTTACCGGCTTCGGTTCTACGGGGAGAGGGGACGCCATACTACAAGTGTAGTTCTCAAGCTTTGCGACAATCGCAACTCACGCCGCGCGTCGCCTAAAACGCCACCTGTACCAAAGGGCCGCTGGCTGGGGGCTACTGCTGCTGCGGTCCCTTCGTCTGACCTTCCACCATTTGCAGCACAATATCCGCCTTCGTCGGGTTGCCCTGCGTAATCACACGATATGCGGTTGTATTCATGAACATCAGTTGGTCGGCTACCGTGATCCGTGCGCTCAACACATACGCATGTTTTGGATCGATCTTTGCTGCGTCGTAGTGCAGTTCGAACGGCAGCGGCACCTGGTGTCCGGCAAACGTGAATTTCTGTTCTGCTATCACCGTGGCGGGTACGTCGCTCCCTTGGGTCCCATCGGGTACCGATATGTCCTGCAACTGCATCGTCAGCACCGCATTCTCCGGCATCGCAATGCGCTCGCGATAAGCCACCGTCCCACTGACCACCGACGTTGGAACCGCGTCCGCCGCCTTCTCGAGTTTGCAGTTCTCCGCCAGCCGCACCGGCTGCTCTTCTTTCGCCTCGTCCTGCAAAAATCCTTCTTCGCCCTTGCCCCACCAAACCGTTTTGCCGTCCGAATATTTTGTTCCCGACGCCGTTTTCATCTGCTTCATCGAATATGACTTGCCAGCAAACTCCACCCGCGCATTTCGTTCCCGTAAAAACACAACTAACTTTTTGCCGCCATCACAGCTATAGGACAGTTTCTGCATCATCGGCATGCGATGCGATTTTGGCGTCGACGATGTCGCCGGCGGCATCTCTTGCCCTTTCACCATCGGAGACTGCCCCCATCCCCGGCCACAAACTAGCACCGCCATCGTTAACAAAATCCGCTTCCACACGGCTTACTCTCCAACCACAAGATCGCTTCCCGCTCGCACTCGCTTGTAGCCTGACCCATCCCAGAAAACCTTGCAAATTACGGGCGCCTTCTCGCGATTCGTGAAAAAAATCTGAATCGCGTCGCGCGACCACTCCGCATCCTGCGCAAACACGTTTGCCGGCGTCACGTCCACGCGCCGTTTCGATTTCAGCTCATACAAAAAAGCCGCTCCGCCCATTCCCGTTTTTGCATCTGTCGGCATCCCCGGTTTCGGGTGCGAAACATACGCTGTCACCATCAGCAAATCCGGATTCGCCGGATTCGCGCGAATGGTGTCCAAACTCATCACTTCATATCCGTCACCGTAAACTTCGCGAATCGCCATCGCCGCCGGCGGGCTCTCCGTCCGCAAAAAATAAAGTTTCGTATCGTCAGAAGCGAGAACCGTGTGTGCATCCGCCCATCCATGCAGCTCCCAAACGCCGCTGTCGCTCAACTGCAAGGCCTTTTCGGGCGATCCCGGCGGCATCGTCCACACCGTCCAGTCCTGCCCAGTCGATCTCATAAACGCGATTTGTGAGTCGTCCGGCGACCAGAACGCTCGTTGCACCAATCCTCGCATCAACTCAGCGCTTTTTCCGCTCACCGCGTCGTACATCACAATCGTCCGGTCTTTCCCTTGTTCCTCTCTTGTGAACAGCAGCCGCTTCCCGTCGTGCGAGAGCGAAAGCTGGTTCCCCGCAGGTGCCACAATTTTCGCCATGCCGCTTCGCACCAGCACCACTTTCCCCGTCCCATCGATAAACGCCATCGCCACCGGCGCTTTGAATCCCGTAATCGGAGGAGGCACCACTTTCTTTTTCTCTGGATCATCCTCGTCCAGATTCTTCTGCTTAAACTCTGGAAACTCTTCTGCCGCTATTTTCGCGCAGCCATTCAAAATGCCAATTTGTGCATGTGTCACCACTGCTCGGAACGAATATTTGCTCTCGCTGGTTCCTTCCGTGCACGCTTCCCGCGACAATCGTACCGTCACGTCCGCTCCGGTTCCCATGTCCTTGGCGTGATATGTCCAGGCCGTTCCCGAATCGTCCGCAGCGATTTCTCCCGGCTCCAGCGTTATCGGCGGATATCCTGCCCGCTCCAACCGCTCCGCCCCTTTCATCCCTATTCGCACACTCCAGCTCGGTTCCACTCCCGATGCGATCAGCAAAATCGGAAAGTGCTTCGATTGCGGCGCCGCGGGAGCCACGGGAGCCTGAGCAACTCCCGGCTTTTTCGCGCCTCCGCCACTAGCCGGAGCTTGCCCCGCCGGGTTCGGGTTCGCAGGCGCCTGCCCCAACACGGGAACCGCAAAGGTCAACAGCGCCGTTCCTACCCAGCGCAACCCTCGAATTTTCTCGTGGAACCGAATTTTCTTGTGGAACATGATCGTCTCAGGCCGACTCCCGACGAATTACAGCAGATGCCACTATCGAACGCAAGAACCGCACCCGTCCCCATTTTCTCCTCAGCAATTGGGCCTGGTATGAATGGCTGGGCCTGCTCGCTCCTCGCCGTGCTGATCGTTTTCGTCCGGCTCGCGCGCCGTCACCGCCTCGGTCCTATGGCGCCGTTTTGTCAGTCCCTTGCCATCTACGGAGTCTTGTTCACGGCCGTGGGGCGTCAGGAAAATCGTCTGCTTCGTCTCCCGCCGCGCCCGGCTAACGGCGTTTTGAAGCGCGGCAACTGGGGCTGCCGCCGCACCGCCAAACCGTCATTCTGAACCAAGGGGACCGACTCTATTCTTCCGCTTTCGCTTCTTGCGAAAGCGTCGGCCCGCGCGGTGAAGAATCTCGCTTCCTCTTCGAAGACGAGTGCGAGCCACCTTTATCACCAATAGCGAACAAAATACGAAAACGCTTGACAAGGCGAAAGAAAAGCGAAATACTCACCTGGTATCGAGGTGGGCTATGTCTCCAGTTCTTTCCTCATCTAAACCGGCGGGCTTTCCTATCCGCCGCCGCGCTTCATTCTCCTCAACTTCTCTCTTTCCTGTTTGCCCTGATCATAGCCCGAACACACGGACCAGCGAGCGTACCCCGCTCCACGGTCCGGGCAGCATCGTTCCGGATAGTATTCCAAACAATGGCGGCTCGGATTGCCCTCCGTTTGCCATTCCTGCGCCTTGCGGCGACCCACTCCGCAATGCGCAGGATTTCCGGAAGGATGCTGTTCTTGTCGCAAAAGACGCTGTACCAGGCGCTTCGCGTAACGCTGCGGCGCCGCTGGTCGGCATCGCCCGCCTCGCTTCTATTTCTCCTGCCGCACCCACGCGCCGCACATCGGACGAGCGCCCCGAATATTTTCTTCTCCCGGTGAAATCCATTCTCAATAAATGCGAATCCAGCCGCGTGCCCTTCGATTGGACCATCAACCCCTATCGCGGCTGCGAATTTGCCTGCAAGTACTGCTACGCCCGTTATACCCACGAATTTATGGAACTGGACGGCCTGGCCTTCGAAAAGAAAATCTTCGTGAAGAAAGACGCCGCCGTTCTGCTCACGCACGAGATCGCCACCAAATATTCCTTCGCCGCCGGCCGCGAAGGCGCCCCCGAGCATATCTGCATCGGCACTGCCACCGATCCTTATCAGCCCGCCGAAAAAGAATATGGCGTCACCCGCGCTTGCCTGGAGGAACTCGCCCGCCACCACGGTCTCAGTGTTTCCATTACCACCAAATCCAATCTCGTTACCCGCGATATAGACGTCTTGCAGGAAATCGCCAAACACTCCCGCGTGTACGTGGACATCACCATCACCACGCTTCGCCCGCGCCTAGCGCGCCTTCTCGAGCCCCGCGCCCCTCGCCCTGATCTTCGCCTCGCCGCCATCCGAAAGCTTCGCGATGCCGGCATCTCCGTAGGCGCACTCGCCTCGCCGTTAATTCCCGGCATCACCGACCGCGAAGGTGAACTCGAATCCCTGGCCGCGGCTGCGATGGGAGCCGGCGCGCTCTGGATCTCCTCCGGCGTCTTATTCCTGATGCCCAGTTCCGCCAAACAGTTCCTTCCATTCCTCCGCGAAAGATTTCCCCGCCTCACCCGCCAATACCAATCCTGGTATTCGCAAAACGCTTATGCCCCCGAACCCTACCGCCAAAAAGTCGCCGCCCGGCTCGCCCGCATCAAGTCCCAATTAGGCTTCTCCTTCCACCCCTGGGAACAACTCAGTCACCCCATAGCCCCGACCCCCCAACTCTCCCTAGCCCTCTAACTCAAGATCACTTTCTTGGAGGGCCGCAGCCGTGAAAAGTGTGAGCAAACCAAAACGCGAGGCGGAGCAGTGTCGACATTGCCACTGCGTCGAAAAAGGGTAGGGGTATCCCCTGTGCTTCGCCACCAAATAGGAACTATAGTTCCGGTTTTGCTGACAGGAAACGACTTACACAACTCAGCCCGCCAGCGTCCCACGCGTTGCCGCCAGCCGCTTTAAGGCCCGCCGCTTCAAGGAACGATGATCCGCGGCTCTTCCCGCTGTGGCTGCTCGGCCTGCGGAAACTGGCCGCGCAAAAACTCAATAAATCTTCGCGATTGTGGCCGGCCATTCGACCGCAACGTTCCCATCCGGTAGAGAAATACCGCCACATGAAAGACGCTCGAATCCTTCACCGCGCTGGAGTTTCCTTTTTCGGCCGCTTCTCTCTTGATTTCATCCAGAAACTTCGTCAGCGCCAAATACAAATCCCTCTGTACCGGAATGTCGGGAATTTTTTCGTAGAGCAACCCGCTTTGCAATGTCTTGTAAGTTCCAGTCAGCGCCGCAATCGCCGCCAGGACATCCGGGTCCGTCACAGTCGATTCGCCGCTCGCGAACTTCGCGATCTGGAATGCCAGCAAGCTCATCAATTGCTGTTGCGAATGCAAAATGTCCTGCGGCAATCGTTCTTCGATGAACGGCGTGTCGGCAGGCATCGCGCGCTTATGCTCGTCCTCGTAGCGGTGCGCCGCAATCAAGTAAGTACAATCCGCCGGGCAATTGATGGTTGCTTCGCGCTCCGTTCCGCAGCACACCGGACAAATCTTTTCGCCTTTCGCCGGGCAATACCGCGTGGCTTTGCGCTTCCCGCAAATCGGACAGGTCACAATTTGTCCCCTGAATGTTCTCGCCGGAATATTTGCAGCGACTCGGCAGCATACTCCGCGTTCGAGCGAAACACAAAACACGCACAAATGTATTCAAGATCTTCGTTGCGAAAGGTTTATGTAGCGCGGACTTTATGTCCGCGTCTTTCTTTTGGGTTTTTCATTGAGGGCGCGGCTTGTGCGCAAAAGGCACTACGCCATGATGACTTTGTTTTGGAATCGGCGCGCGGCAATCACCAGCAGAATTGTTCCCATCGCGAAAAGGGCCAGGGCATCCGGCCACAAATGCACAATCGTGGCGCCACGCAGAATCACCCCTCGCGTAATATCGATAAAATATCGCGCCGGAACAAAATAGCTCAGCGTATAAAAAAACTTGGGCATCGTCTCCAGTGGAAAAATGTAACCGGAAAAAAAGATGCTCGGCAGAATCGTCAAAAACGCCAGCTGCATGGCCTCGGATTGCGAGTTGGCCTTGCTGGAAATCAGAATTCCCAGCGACAACGAAACAAAAATGTAGGGCAGTGACAGGATGGCCAGCAAAATTACGTTGCCATGAATCGGCACGCGAAATGCGAAGCGCATGAACGTCAGGATCATGCACAGTTCAAAAAAACCGATCCCCAGATAAGGCAACAACTTTCCGAGCAGTAATCCCATCGGACGCACCGGTGTGACGAACAATTGTTCCAGCGTGCCGCGCTCTTTTTCCCGCACGATCGAAAATGCCGTCAGAAACGTGGTCACATTCAACAGCAGAATTGCGGTAAGTCCGGGCAGAAAAAAATTCGGCGAACGCGAATCCGGATTGAACAGCAGCTTCGGCCGCATGTCCACAGCGAAAGTCTCGTTGTTGACCAGTGTGCGCCGCAGCGATTCATCCAAACCGATCGAGGTGGTCACATTGATCGCTTGCCCCGCCACCGACGAATCGGAGCCGTCAATCAGCACCAGAACCTGCGCGCTCATCTTGTGCAGCAATTTATCGGAGTAATCGACGGGAATCTTGATGCCGACATGCGCCTTTCCCGCGATGATCATATTGTTCATTTCTTGGTCGCTGCTCACGTAGCGGATCACGTGAAACGTGTCGGAGTTTTTCAGGCGATCCAGCAATTCGCGGCTTTCCTGGCGGCCATCGGCATTGAACACCACGGTATTGATTTGCCGGATGTTGGTATCGATTCCGTATCCCAGCAACAGCATTTGCAGCAGCGGAATAATTAAGGAAAAAAACAGAGTTCCGAAATCGCGCCGCACATGCAACGTCTCCTTATAAAAAACGGCACGGAATCCGCGGAACATGTCACGCACGATTGGACTCGGTTTCTTTCGAGCCATTTGCCTGGTTTTTGTAAGTCAGCTCGACAAAAACATCTTCTAGACTGGGCGCCAGCGGACGAATTTCTGCAACGACGATTCCTTGCCTTTGCAATTGCCCGCGTAAGTCTTCAAGGTCAAAGTGTTCCTCCATCAATGCATGAATCGATTGGCCAAAAATCGTAGCGCTGCGGATGCCGGGAATTTGCCGCGCGACTTTCAACGCGCGTGTTACTTCAGGCGTGGTGATTTCCACGCGAATCGTTCCCGCCGGCGTCACGTCGGGTAGTTCGCGCAGGGAATTTGGCGTGCCGTCGGCAATCAGTTTTGCGAAGTAGATATAGGCAACGTGGCTGCAGCGTTCCGCTTCGTCCATGTAATGCGTGGTCACAAAAAAAGTGATGCCATGTCCGGAAAGATCAAACAACAGGTCCCACAACTGGCGCCGCGCGACCGGATCGATTCCAGCAGTTGGCTCGTCGAGAAAAAGAAGCTTCGGTTCGTGCAGCATCGCGCAACCCAGCGCCAATCGCTGTTTCCATCCACCGGAAAGTTGCGCCGCCAGCCGGTTCAAATATGGATCGAGGCCGTTCATCTGGATGATGTCATCCATGCGTTTTTTCAACCGCTCCGGGCTCAATCCGTA
Source organism: uncultured Acidobacteriota bacterium (assembly GCA_963743735.1). Classification (GTDB taxonomy): domain Bacteria; phylum Acidobacteriota; class Terriglobia; order Acidiferrales; family UBA7541; genus Acidiferrum. The sequence goes on along the minus strand of CAVURF010000019.1, from coordinate 121,835 downwards.
AATGCGGCCATAAAAAGTGAGGTTTTCAGTGACCGTAAGATCGGGATACAAACTGAAATTCTGCGACATGTAGCCGATGCGCTCGCGCACCCGCTCTGCATCGGTGCGAACATTCAAACCTTCCACGCTGGCTTCTCCGCCACTCAGCGGAAGCAAGCCGGTCAACATTTTGATGACAGTGGTTTTGCCGCTGCCATTCGGTCCGAGAAAACCAAAAATTTCTCCGCGTTTCACCGTGAAGCTCACATCGTTCACGGCGGTAAAGTTTCCGAATGTTCTCACCAGGCCACGCGCGGAAATCGCAGGATCCGGCGCGTCCGCTGCGCCGATCGCGCCAGCTCCGCTATTCGATTTGGCATCGTTCGCGGGCATCGGCTATTTTTCGTCCAAAAGTTTTACGTCCGCGGCCATTCCCGGCAGCACCCGGTGCGACGAGTCATCGATACGAGTCTTCACGCCAAAAACCTGGTGCACTCTTTCCTCGCGAGTCTGCACGTTGCGCGGCAGAAATTCCGCTTGCTGGTTGATCTGTTCGACTACGCCGTCAAAAACCTTTTTGCCGACTGAGTCAACGGTGATCTGCGCCTTCTGTCCTACGTGTACACGGTAGATTTCGGTTTCCGGAATGTAGATGCGCACGTAAATTTCATCACGCTCGAGCAAGGTCGCGACAGGCGTGTTGGGTGGAATCAAATCGCCGGGCCGTACATCGAGGACTTCCACGGATGCGACACTCGGCGCGAGAACCTGTCGTTCACGAAAACGCGCTTCGTCGTATGCCATTGCCGCTTTCGCCGCGTCGATGTCTTCAGAACGGTTGCCGCGCGCATATTTATTGAGCGTCGCTTGTGTCTGCAGATAGCGAGCCTCCGCACTCGCGATTTCTTCCGGACGGTAGCCGCGTTGCAGTTGGTCGAGTTTTTGTTGCGCGTTATCCTTTTGTGCGACCGCCATTTTCCAGTTTGCTTCGGCGGTATCGCGCTGCTGCTTGGAAACAAGATCTTTCTTGGCGAGCGCGTCGTAACGCTGAAAATCCAATCGGGTGCGTGTCTCGTCGGCGGCTGCGCGTTCCACATCGGCTTGCGCTGCGGCGATATCTTCCTTGCGATAGCCGTTTTTGCGCATCTCGTAATCCGCTTTTGCCTGCATCGCAGCGGCGCGGGCTTCTTCGATATCCTCGCGGCGGTATCCACGTTTTGCTTTTTCCGCATTGGCGCGAGATTGCGCGAGCGAAGCGAGAAGTTCCTTTTCGTCGAAAGTCATCAAAACCTGTCCGGCCGTGACGATGTCGCCTTCACGCACCAGAACTTTGTCGATGCGTCCGCCGACTTCGGAACCTACGCGGATGTTGCGCGCTTCCACGGTGCCGGAACCCTGCAAAGCGTTGTCACGATGAAACCATCCGCCGAAAGAAATTCCGACCGCGACCACAATGGCCATCACTACGAGCACGATGATGACCGGCTTACGTTTCATCCTTTTCTCCGGTTTGTTTTCGGCGTTTTGCAATATGCGTGGATGGACGAGAAGCGATTCCGGTCCACAAGACTTCCAGCGACTGTTCGATGCGCTCGCCGAGCGAAGCATCCCCAGCCAGCGACCAGAAAAGCAGCGTGCCAAAAATCGTTTGCCGCCAGACTTGCGCAATTTCTTCCGGCGGCAAATCAGTGCGAATCTCGCTGCGTTCCTGGCCATGGCGGATCAGCTGTCCGAGCAAGGCGCGATTGCGATCGTGAATACGCAGCATCGCCCCGCGGACGGGCACGGAAGAAAGATTTGCCTGCAACAACGCACGAACAATGGCCGGGTTGCGGATAGGTTCTTCCGTCATGCGAAGGACGAGCACGCGCAGAACGTCCTGCATGGGCAGGTCCGATTGCTTCGCTTCGCGGACAATGGCCTCCAGCTTTCCTAGTTGCATTTCGCCAAATGCCGTTAGTATGTGTTCCTTGGTCGGGAAGTAATTGAAGAATGTTCCTTTGCCGACATCGGCCGCTTCGGTAATGTCCTCGACGGTGGTTTCGGCATAGCCTTTTTTGCCGAACAGCGTGAGTGCGGCGCGGAACAGGCGTTCACGGAGTTCAGTGCTGCGGCGAACGCGCCGGGAGGAAACCGGGGGCTTACGCACGGACCGAAGGGAACGGGAACGTCGTTTCATGACCGTAACTCATAGATGACTATAGGTCATCTCAGGAATTTATTCCAGCGATAAGGTGTTTCGCCCCCGTGGGATATCGGAATTGTGTGGTTCTCGCGCAACAAGCGCGGCTATACGATGGCCGAGCTGTTACATGGGATTTTTAACGCAGAGGTCACAGAGTGCACGGAGATTGGTACGGTGAAAATTTTCAGCGCGGAAGAACGGATGGTAAGTGACGCTTAACTCCGCCCTTCAATGAGGCTGCGGTTTTGCCCGGAGGCGGCAGTGGCCGGGCAAGCTGGGGCGCAGCAGGCTGCGCCCCTAAGAGAGACTTTTCGATTCGAATCACCGTCCAGTGAGGAATGAGATCGAGTCAGTTCAACAGGGTTAGACAGATTATTTGAGTGATTCTGGGTCAGATAGATTCTTGGGACTTTTCTTGTTTAGATAGTCGGCGACGGGCCGAGCGGGAGCTGGGATGCGGACCGCGCCCTTGAAAACGATATCGGTCGCTTCGACTTTTTTGCCATAAACTCTTTCGTTGCCGCTATTGTCAGGACGAACAGTCGAGCCTGCGAGAGAGATGCCAGCGAAAAGGCCGCGAGCGCGCGAATAGGTAAGGACTTCAGCGCGCAAGGTCACGTCGGTGGAAGCTTCCGCGTCGCGACCCTTGGGGCCAGCAGCAGCGGACGCATCCGCGCCAAGTTTAACCTTGCTGGAAAGAATGGAACGAGCGCCGCGCGGGTTCATGACCAGCAGAACGAAATCGGTGGCCTGGCCACCGAGCTGGAAGCCGACGCTGGCACCTTCGAGGGCCATCATGGTTGGAGCGCCCCAAGGACCAGTGAAATGTTCGCCGGTGCGGCAGATCATTGCGCCGCGGCCATAGCTGCCTCCCACGATGAACGCAGCTTTCAGGACGGATGGATAAACAATGATGCACTCCGCTTTGTCTATGAGGTCCTGCGGAATATCATCGGGAATGTCCATGATTTCCTTGATGACGGTGCCGCAATTCTCCAGGCGTTCGGCTTCTTTTTTGTCCTCCTTGTCCTGAGCGCCGAGCGGCAGCCCCAGAGCTAAAACCAAGAAGGTAGCCATCGTCTTTTTCATTATTGTTTTTCTCCTTTGAAACTTATGGGCCCGCTGGTGTGGGATTTTGGCAATATCGTGCGAGCTGCGGAACGCCGAATCCAGTATCGAAGATGGGCGGCTGCTGGTGCCGCGCGCTTCGAGGAAGTGTTCCGTGGCGTATGGAATATACTTGGCTTGACGGGAATATTCCAGCAGGGGAAAAGCGGAGCCTATTGTGAAGGCGCGAGGCGTTCGAATGCGGCTCATTTGTGGAATGGTCGCGTTTTGTTTTGCGTTAAGCAGCAAAGCACAGGATATAGGGCAACCGCAGAGAGTTACGCGACCAGATGGCAGCAGCGCACGAGGCCGAGACAAGTGCTGCTCAGGCGCGGCGCAAGGCGGAAATGGCGGCGGTCATGTGGCAGCGCCGAAGCTGTCCGCAGCAGAGCTCTTTGCGGCTCGGGCGCGAATGATATTAGGAAGCGGGCAGCCGGCGAAAGGCGATTGGGGATTGTTGATTGCGGATGGCGGCAGCGGGCAGGTGCTGTTCGAGGAAAATGCCGACAAATATTTTGTGCCGGCTTCGAACATGAAACTGTTTACGACGGCGCTGGCGCTGGCGAAGCTGAGCCCGGACTTCCGCTTTCGAACCACGCTCGAAGCCGCGTCAGAGCCAAGCGCGGACGGAAATCTGACCGGGCCGCTGTACCTGGTGGGCCGCGGCGACCCGAACCTTTCGAATCGCAAGTTCCCGTATGTATTGAAGGAGGAATTCGACGGGCCGTCGGAGAAAGTAATTGCCGAGCTGGCGGACGCGATTGTTGCGAAAGGAATCAAGAAAATTTCCGGGGATATTGTGGGGGACGAGAGTTATTTCCCACGAGAGCGCTATCCAAATGGCTGGGAAATCGACGACATGGTGTGGGAATACGGCGCGGCGATTTCGGCCATCGTGGTGGACGACAATACAGTGCAACTGACGTTGACGCCGGGCGAAAAAGCTGGAGACCGCGTGGTCGCAGTGGTTTCGCCGAATGCGCCGGAATTTACAGTGGAAAATCAGGTAATCACGTCCGCAGTGGGCGTGAAGTCTGACCTAACGCTCAAACGTGAACCTGGGTCGAACTTAGTGACAGTGCTGGGGACGCTGCCCGCGAAGAGCAACCCACGGAAATTGATTTTGGCGATTCAGGAGCCTGCGCTGCATGCGGCAGTGATGCTGAAGCGGCTGCTGGAAGATCGCGGCATCAAAATAGATGGAACGGTGCGGAAGCTGTCGCTGCCGCCGGGCGCGCCGCAGGGAGAGAAGCGAGTGGTGCTTGCGGAACACCGATCGATTCCGCTGGCAGACTCGGTGAAACTGGTGAACAAAATCAGCCAGAACCTGCACACGGAAATGTTGCTGCGGACGGCAGCGAGGCAGGACGGAGCGTGGACAACTCCGGAAGATCTGGCGAATTATTCGACGACGTTTTACACATTAGCGGGAATTCCGTCGGGCGACGTGGTGCAGACGGATGGGTCCGGCCTTTCGCGGCACGATCTGGTGACGCCGCGAGCGCTGGTGGCGCTGCTACTGTATGCGCAGAAACAACCGTGGTTTGACGTGTATTTCGCGTTCGTTGCCGGTGGCGGGAATCGATGGAACGCTGGAAGACCGCATGAAGAACAGCATTGCCGATGGAAGGCTGCACGCCAAGTCAGGATCGGTGGAGCATGTGCGCACACGGTCAGGTTATGCGGATTTGCCTAACGGGAGGCGGCTGGTGTTTTCGTTCTTGAGCAATAACATGGGTTCCAAGGGGCATGAGGCTACGGATGCTCTGGATGCGTTGAGTATCGCGATGATGGAGGAGTTTGACGCGGCGGGAGCGGCTTGTTGCGTGAAGGCGCAGTGAACGTGGACAGAGAAAAAATGAACGAACGGGTGATCACCGTATTTGGAAGTTCGCGTCCACACGAGGATGACGCCGATTACAAGGAAGCGTTTTTATTGGGTTTAGCGCTGGGCAAAGCCAGATTTGATGTTTGCACTGGCGGTTATGGCGGGGTGATGGAAGCGGTTTCGCGCGGGGCAAAAACGGTCGGCGCGATGACGTATGGAGTGACAGCGGAATTTTTCACAGCTCGCCCGAACGCCTGGATTGACCGGGAAATTCGCGTGGATGACTGGCAGCACCGCCTGTTTGAGTTGATTCGCATTGGCGATGGCTTTGTGGCCTGTAAAGGCGGGACGGGAACGCTCGCGGAGATTGCGGTGGTCTGGGAAATGTTGAACAAATCGGTGATTGAGGGAAAGCCGTTTGTGCTGCTGGGTGATTTCTGGGAGCCGATTCTGGAGCGGGTGCGGGAAGTGGAATTGGGGCACGCGTCGCCGTGGGGAGAAGCGAACGGCAAATTGGCGCATAGCATGGCGACGCCGATGGAGGTGGTGGAGTTTTTGCGACGTGCGTTGATGAAATAGAAGGAGCCGAAACCGCCCGCCTCCCGCCAAGAGCGGGGCAAGCAGAAGGCGGCCGCTACAAAGGCAGAGGGATGAGTCGAAGCGCGCAAGACGTTTTGGAGTTTGACAAGCTGCGGGAGTTGCTGCGGTTGAGGACGACGTGTGTGCCGGGGCGGCGCGCGGTGGAGGGCTTGGCGTTTTCGCAGAATGCGGAGTTTTTGCAGGCGCAGTTTGTGTTGATTCGTGAGGCGCGGGAGTGCTTGCGAAGCGGAAATGAGTTGGGATTTGGCGGGCTGGCTGATCCCGAGAGCTGGTTAGAGAAAATTTCCGGAATCGGAGTGGCGCTGGAGCCGGCGGAATTCTTGGATGCGGCTTCGTTGCTGGAAGCTTCGGCGTGGTTGCGACGGCAATTTGGTGAAGAGGCAGCGAAATTTCCGTTGTTGAGCGCGGCGGCTGGGGGAGTGGGGGATTTTCGCGAAGTGCTGGCGGCAATTCGGCGGAGTGTGCTGCCGAACGGCGACATCAGCGATGATGCGTCACCGGCGTTGCGGCGAATTCGCGTCAGCATGGCGCAGACACGGGAATCGATTCAGAAAACGCTGAAGCAGATTTTACGGACGCGGAATGCGGAGGCCGGGGAAGACTACGTCACGTTGCGGAATGACCGGTATGTGATTCCGGTGCGCGCGGAGACACGGCGGAGTACGCCGGGAGTGGTGCACGGAGCGAGTGGAACGGGGCAGACGGTATTTCTTGAGCCGTTCGAAACGGTGGAATCGAATAACCAGCTGGTGCAGCTTTCGGAGGATGAAGCAGCGGAGAGTTTGCGTGTGCTGCGGGAATTGACGGAGCGATTGCAGGCCGTGCGGCCTGCTTTGGTTTCGGCGGCGGAAACGATCGCACTGCTGGATGGAGTCTTTGCACGCGGACGTTTTGCGCGAGACTTTGATGCGGCATTGCCGGAGTTTTCTGAACACGGTGAATTGCGGCTGGAAGCGGCGCGGCATCCGGTGCTGCAAGATAAGTTGAACCGGGAGGACCGTGCGATTGTGGCGATGAATCTTTCGTTGAGTCGCGAAGAAAGATTGTTGGTAATCAGCGGGCCGAATACGGGCGGAAAAACGGTGGCGCTGAAAACTACGGGATTGGCGGCGCTGGCGGCGCAATCGGGAATTCCGGTGGCTGCGCAGCGGGCGACGCTTCCGTTGTTCGATCATGTGCTGGTGGATATTGGGGATGAGCAGTCGATCGCTGCGGATTTATCCACATTTTCGGCGCACATGCTGAATCTGAAGTCGATTCTGGCGACGGCGACGCTGGATTCGCTGGTGCTGGTGGATGAAATGGGAACGGGAACGGCGCCGGAAGAAGGAGCAGCGCTGGCGGTGGCGTTGCTTGAAGAATTTCGCGCGAAGGGATGTCTGGTGCTGGCGACAACGCATCACGATCGGCTGAAGGCGTATGCTTCGACGGCGGAGGGTGTATTAAATGGCGCGGTGGAATTTGACGATGTGAATTTGCGGCCGACATATCGCTTGATGGTTGGAGTGCCTGGCGGGTCGAGCGGAATCGCGATTGCGCGGCGGCTGGGATTATCGGAAGAAATTATCGAGCGCGCGCGGACGCTGCTTTCTCCGGAATCGCGGGAGGCCGCGGATTTGATTGCCTATTTGCATCGCAGCCGCGAAGAGCTGGACCGTATGCAGAAGCAGATGACGGAAGAGCGGCACGCGCTGGAGATAGAACGCACGAAATTGCGGACGGAGTGGGCGGGGCGTCAGCAGAAGCGGATTCAGGAATTGGAAGCGCAGTTTGGCGAGATGCAGAAACGGTTTGCAGAAAATGTGGCGCGCGTAGTGGAAGCGGTGAAAGAGCGCGAACTGCGCGGGCAGGTGGAAAAAACTTCGCGGCGGAAATTGGGAGAGGCGCGGAGTTCGGCGAAAGAAGAATTGAACGCGGCTGTGGTGCAGACAATTTCGGAGTCGCAGGAAGACTTAGGGATTTCGTCTGGCGTTGCGGGACAGGTGAATACGGCATTGCTGCAGCCGGGGGCTAAGATTCGGGTGCGGGGATTTTCCAAGCCAGTGATTTTGCGGCGGCTGGAAGGACGCAATGCCGAAATTGAGGCTGGGCCGTTGCGAATGAAGATTGCAGCGGAGGAAATTGTTGGCGTGGAGTCTGTGTCTGCTGGAAAGATCGCGAGTGCTTGGATTGCGAGTGGGTCAGTGAGTTCGCCAGCGCGGTTTGGCGCGGCGAATGAAATTAATGTGATTGGACAGACAGTGGAGCAGGCTACTGAGCAGGTGGATAAATTTTTGGATGATGCGGCGATGGCGCATTTGCCGAGTGTGCGGATTGTTCATGGACATGGTACTGGAGCTTTGAGGAAGGGATTGAGCGAGTTTCTTCGAACGCATCCGCTGGTTGCGAGTCATGCTACTGAAGCTGAAGATCGCGGCGGAAAGGCGGTCACGGTCGTAGACTTGCGGAATTGACATGGCGGAAGCGGGATCATTTGCGGAGAAGGTGAAGCAGCAGGCGGACATTGTCCGGGTCATCGGGGAATACTTGCCGCTGAAGAAGGCCGGGCAGAATTTCCGCGGGCTGTGCCCGTTCCATGCGGAGAAAACGCCGTCGTTCAATGTGCATCCGACGAAGCAGATTTATCACTGCTTTGGCTGCGGACAGGGCGGAGACGTTTTTAAGTTCGTGATGGAGATGGAGAAGTGCGCGTTTCCGGAAGCGATTCGAATCGTCGCGGACAAATGCGGGATCGCGGTGCCGCGGCCGAAAGAACGTTCGCCGGAAGAACGCAAGGAAAATCAATTGCGCGCCGTGCTGGTGGAGATTCATCGCGAGGCGCAAACATTTTTTGTCAAGCAACTGGAAGGGACGCTGGAAGGAAAGGCGGCTCGGGCGTACTTGGAAGATCGCGGACTGGATAAGGACACGGTCGAGCGATTTGGCATTGGCTATGCGCCGAGCGGCGGCGATTTGCTGCTACGACATTTTCGCGGGAAGTATCCGGAGAAAACATTGGTAGAGTCCGGACTGATTTCGCGCGATCAGAGCGGGCGGCATTTTGACCGTTTTCGGCGACGGATTACGTTTCCAATTGCGAATGAGTCAGCGAAGATCGTGGCGTTTGGCGCTCGCGCACTGGGCGATGAACAGCCGAAATATTTGAATTCGCCGGAGACGTCGATTTATTCGAAGAGCAACGTGCTGTATCACCTGGACCGCGCAAAGGATGCGCTGCGACGCTCAGATTTTGCGGTGCTGGTGGAAGGCTACATGGATGCGATTGCCGTGGCACGCGCGGGAATCAGCAACGTCGTGGCGAGTTGCGGAACGGCGCTGGCGGAATCGCAGATCAAATTATTGGGAAGATTTACGAAACGCGTGATCGTGAATTACGACCCGGATGTCGCAGGGCAAGCTGCGACGGAACGGTCGTTGCTGGCGCTGCTGGAGCAGGATTTTGAGGTGCGAGTGCTGGCCCTGCCACCGGTTGGGGACAAGAAAGCTGATCCGGATTTGTACATTCGAGAAAAAGGCGCGGAGGCGTACATCAAGCAGGTGAAGGAAGCGCCGCCTTATGTGGATTATTTGATCCGGCGTGCGAGCCAGATGGATTTAACGACCGGGGAAGGGAAGAAGCGGGCAGTGAATTTCCTTTTGCCATATGTGCAGAAAATTCCCAACAGCATTTTGCGGTCAGAGTGGGCCACGCGGATTGCGCAGCAGTTGCGATTGGATGAGCCTGTGCTTCGCGCAGCCTTGAGCAAAGCGGCGACCGAGCGGCGCAGCGAAGTGAAAGTGCGGCCGGAGTTGGTGCGGCAATCGGCGCTTCCAGCGGAGCGGCGATTGATTCGAATGCTGGCGGAGGCGGACGGATTTCGCCGAGAATTGGCACAGCATTTGCAGGCTTCACAGCAATATTTGGGGTTGGAGACGGAAAAGATTTTTGCGGCGCTGATCGGAGCGACGCTTTCTGGCGAGCCGTTTCATGCCTCGGAGGTAGGAGCGCAGCTTGCGGATCGCGAGCGGCGGTTATTCTTTGAGATTTTGTTTGAAGATGCGCAGGATCCGGCTTGGGAAGAGGCACAGAGCTGTTTGGATACTCTAGCGCGAAAGCAAATTGAGCGGGAGCTCACGAATGTACAGAGGGGGATTGAGGCCAACCCTACCGCGGCGGCGATGCGGGAGTTGCTTACGCGGAAACAAGAGTTGATGAGGCGGCTGGCGGCTTCGAGTTAAGGTGAGGTACGCCGAACACTGAGCAGTCGAACAGGAGATGCAGCCAAATAGTACGCCGCGTGGCGCCGGCAGGAACTCTACAAGTAAAATATTGACGGGGCGGGAGTTATCCATGTAGCGTAGAAGGGTTTTTCGGGTAACGGTTTTCGGGCTAACTGCATCTATACTTATGTAGTTAGCGGCGGGAATCGGCCCCCCAGGGTGCGAAGCGGGCAGCACTTTGGATCAAGTGGGCGAGCAAAAAAGCGGCGGCGCGGCGTAGCGAGCTTCACAAAAAATTGACGAGTGAGCAGGGGCTAAGTCCCCAAACGTGCGTTTGCGCGTCCCGCCTAAGGTGTCTGATAACGAGATTGCAGACCGTTTTACGGCCGTAGTTAATTGTCCGCTGTCGCCCGGCGGAGAGCCTAAAGGTGGCTTGCAACGCTTTCGGGACGATGCATAACGATTTTGGGAGGAGTTCGTGGCGCAGGGTCTTGAAGAAAAATACGAGGCAGTACGCGCGCTGATTGCGGTCGGCAAAGAGCGCGGCTACCTGCTTTATGACGAAGTGAACGATTCGCTTCCTGCCGAAGTGCATTCCTCGGAAGAGATTGACGATCTGCTGACGACATTTGAGCGGAACGGCATTGAAATTTACGAGGATCAAGCGGCGGCTAAAGCGGCGCGCGCCGTGGAGTTGTCCGTCGAACAGAGCGAGCGCGACGGCGCGGTGAAGGACGATGCCCACGCGGAAGACGGCGGCAGCGACCTGGATCTGACTCCGGGTTCGATGGAAAAGACCAACGATCCCGTGCGCATGTATTTGCGCGAAATGGGAACGGTGCCGCTGCTAACACGCGAAGGCGAAGTGACCATCGCGAAGCGCATCGAGCGCGGGCAATTGGTGGTGATGAAGTCGATCACGCGGTCACCGATTGTCATCAAAGAGCTGATCGCGGTTGGCGAGGATTTGCGCAAAGGCGCGCGGTCGATCAAAGAAATCGTGCAGTTTGACGACGAAGAGCTCACCGAAGAAAAAATCGCCAATAAAACCAAGCAGACGCTGAAGTACATCGAAAAGATCGCGAAACTTTATGACACGGCGCTGAAACAGGCCGTGAAACTTGACAAGACTCCTAAAGCGAAAAAGCGCCCGTACATCCGGGCGAAGTGGGATGTGGCGCGGACGCGCGTGGGAATTTCGCTGGAAATCCGAGGAATCGATTTTAACCCGTTCGAAAAGAAACGGCTGATCGACAAGATGCGCGGAACGGTGGAGCGGCTGCAATCACTAGAACGCGAAGCGGGGCGGCTGGAGCGGCGCGCCGATGTGGCGAAGGGCGATGTGGCGGCGGAAGCGCGCAAGGAATTGCGCACGCGGCGCTCCGAACTGAAGGACATTGAGGACGCCAGCGAAGTCGGATTGACGGAGCTGAAGCGGACGTTGACGTTTATTCACCGCGGCGAAGCGGAAGCGGAACAGGCCAAGAAGGAATTGATCGAGGCTAATCTGCGATTGGTGGTTTCGATCGCGAAGAAATATACCAACCGCGGATTGCAGTTCCTGGATTTGATTCAGGAAGGCAACATCGGCTTGATGAAAGCGGTGGATAAGTTCGAATGGCGCCGCGGATATAAGTTTTCCACGTACGCGACATGGTGGATTCGCCAGGCCATCACGCGCGCGATTGCGGACCAGGCGCGCACTATCCGAATTCCTGTACACATGATCGAGACGATCAACAAACTGGTGCGGACGAGCCGTCAACTGGTGCAGGAACTTGGGCGCGAACCGACCAGCGAAGAAATCGCCAAGCGCATGGACATTCCAGTGTCCAAGGTGCGCAAGATTTTGAAAATCGCGCAGGAGCCGATTTCGCTGGAGACGCCGATCGGCGAGGAAGAGGATTCGCATCTCGGCGACTTCATCGAAGATAAAGCGGTGGTTTCGCCGTCCGATGCGGTCATCAATCTCAACTTGAAGGAACAGACCTCTTCGGTGTTGAAGACGCTTACGCCGCGCGAGGAAAAAGTCATCAAGATGCGTTTTGGGCTGGACGATGGCAGCGAGCATACGCTGGAAGAGGTAGGCCAGTCGTTCGCGGTGACGCGCGAACGTATACGGCAGATCGAGGCGAAGGCGCTGCGTAAGCTGAGGCATCCATCGCGTTCGCGCAAGTTGCGCGCGTTTCTGGAAGGGCCTTCGCGAGATTACTTATAAGGGGAATCGGAAAAGTCGTGAAATTGGAAAATAGAAACGCCTCCGGAAACGGGGGCGTTTCTATCTCAGGCGGGCAGTTCTACGTAGGCCGAATATGTTTGCGGTGCGGGAATTGGCTGGCCGTCCTCCCGCAGGCCATCCAGATGGAAAGCAATGGCCTCGTGCATATTGTTTTCGACTTCGTCGCGTGTCGTGCCGGTCGAAACACAACCAGGCAGCTCAGGAACATAAGCTGAAAATGTAGACTGAATTTTTTCTACCACGATTAAGTACCTGTTCATGTCAGTCCTTGCTTGGATCCTTGCCCGGCGCCGCGCTGTTCACACGGAATTCGGCCACAACCTCGATTGGGCCGACGATGTTCGCATTAAATTTCCTGCAAGTCGCCCCCAGGAATCCAATATTCTTGATGAACCCTACCGCCAACCGTCCTAATCTCATATTTTGAGAGAAACTCGGTCCTTACGCTGAATTTTGCCATGTAGCCTTTCTTCTGCGACGGATTTTGGGCATTCCAGTCGCGCGCGATTTTTGTTGCATATTCTTCGTTCAATACCGGGTAGAAAATCGGCTCTCCTGGCAATCGAATCGGAAAGGCATGATATCCGGAGTCTGCAATGCGGCGAAGTTCTTTCGGCCCTACAGGTCGATAGAGTATGGTGGTAAGTTCCATGAAGTTATTCAAGAGTAGCAAAGTCTCCTGGCCAACATTCGGAGAATGAAATGAGAGTCGCGCAGAAGGTGGCAGCGGGTGGGCTGATGGTGGCGCTGGCAGCAGCCGGTTATGGGATTTTTGTTCTCGGGCGTCCCTCGGCGGTGTCCGCGAAAGAAAAGGCGGCCGCCGCGGAAGTCGCGCTGGTGGATCAGACTCCGGTGAAGATGGCACAGCAACTGGCGCAGTTGGCGGATACGCCAGAAGAGCAAAAGCTGGCCAAGGCGGCATTGCGGCTAAGTGATTGGGAACTGGACTTATCTTTCAACATTGCGCTGCAGGATGCGGAAGCGCACCCGCCGGAACTTTCCGCGGAGGCCAAAGAGATGGAGGCGAGGCTGCGCAAGGCGCAGAACTTACAGCAGGCGCTGCAGGCGCAGGTAGACCAACTCACTGCGGAGATTGCCAAGGCCAGTGCATCGAGAAAAGATGCCTTGCAGGATCAATTTGACCTGGCCAGGGCCAGCCTGGACGTGGCAACCAACGACGTGGATGATGCCAAGCGCGATTTGAGCGATGCCGGCGGAAACGTTCACGACCGCATCGAAAAAATGAAAGAGCAGCATGAGGCCGCGGACAAAGCTCAGGCTAACGATGGAACGAAATTTCCGGCCGCAGTGCCGGAGCAACTGGGAGTCGTGCATCGCGTGCAGCAGTGGCTTGCGCTGAACAGCAAGAAAAAATCATTGCTGGCCGGAAAAGCGGACGCCGACAAGATGGCGGGGGCGCTGGCGGAGCAGCACAATGCGCTCTCGGCGCAGGTGGACGCGGAAAAGTTCAATTCGCCGGACTTGGCGGCACACTCGAAGCTAGCGGATGCGGTGAATGGCGCGACGCCGGGACAATCCGTAGCGGCAACGGTGACGGAGAATGTGCGCAAGACGCGCAGCGCTGCCGACTCCAAGGCCGCGCTGGCAACCACCAAGGCAATTACCGCGGACCAGCGAAACCTGACCAACCTGGACAAGAGAATCGATAACGAGAAGGAGTTGTCACAAACCTACGGCGAGTGGATAGACCTGGTAGGGGAAAGGCAACGTCCGGTGCTGCAGCGCACGCTGATCGGCGTCGTGATTGTGCTGGGGATCGCGTTGGTCGGACTGTTTTTCAACACCTGGCTGGAAAAATTGCTTGGCAAGACGCACCTGGATCAACGGCAGGTGCAAACCTTGAAAGCAACCGCACGCTTGACAGTACAAGTGGTGGCGGTGCTCCTGATTTTACTGGTGACTTTTGGCCCGCCGAGTCAGTTGGGCACGTTCCTGGGACTCGCGGGTGCCGGTCTTACGGTTGCGTTGAAAGATTTCATCGTGGGCTTCCTGGGCTGGTTCGTGCTGATGCGGAAAAACGGAATCCGGCTGGGAGACTGGGTGGAAATTAACGGCGTGACGGGAGAAGTGATCGAGATCGGTTTGTTCCACACGGTGCTGCTGGAAACGGGAAACTGGACGGATTCGGGCCACCCGACCGGGCGACGGGTTACGTTTACCAACAGCTACGCCATTGAAGGGCACTATTTTAATTTTTCCACCTCCGGGCAGTGGTTATGGGACGAACTGCAAGTGGTGCTGCCGACGGGGGAGGATCCCTATCCGATGATTGATGCAATTCAGAAGTGCGTCATCGAAGCCACGCAAGCAACGGCAAAGGAGGCGGCACTGGAATTGCGGAATGCTGCCGGCAGCCGCGATATTGGTGCGTTCAGCGCGGACCCATCCATCAATCTGAGGCCGGTACTGGGCGGGATTGAACTTTCCGTTCGATACATCACGCAGGCAAATCAGCGTTCGCAATTGCGAACCAAATTGAATCAGGCTGCCGTGGAACTGCTGGGAAAACGGAATGTGAAGAGTGTTCCCGTCCCCGCGCCGACTCCTGCGTCTTGAAGCGAGGCGAACAGGTTAGTCCATCCCGGGCAAGCTGAGGCGCAGCATGTTGCGCACCTGCAAAAGCAAGCTGTCTGTTATCCCATTCAATCCTAAACGTGGGTCAATTGGCGGAAAGGGAAGAGAAGTATTGCGCGAGGCTGGCGGTAAGCTGCACGATTCCCGCGTTTACATTTTTCTGCAACGATTCAACGACCGCAGTGACCGTTTTCTTTTCGACCGGATCGTCGTGTGAGTAGCTGCCAGTCCAGACTACGCTGCCGGACTTCTGCTCAAAGAGTTCAAGCTGGATGTCGAAGCGGGCTCTAATTCCGGCGGGATCGTCGATTTCGTTCAGCGAACCAAGGTGGCCGCGCAAAAGATAGTCACCGCGCGCGGTACTCGATATGCGCTGGACGGACTTGTATTGCCCTGAGCGGCGAAGCTTCTGCACCAGAAGCTCTTCGACCATTTCCGTGGGCGCTTCAATCCAGCGATGGTATTCGTCCACTCCCAGTTCCACGTCGCTCATGCCATAAACGACGCGGTCGTCGCGCAGAATGCGAGGAGCGTTCAAACGTCCGACCAGAATCGAAACTGGAAACGGTGACGGGTTAGATTGAGCGGGGGCGGCTGGAGTGAGATTCAAGCGGTAATAGCGCGGAGCTCTGGCAGTGGTGCAGCCCGCTGCAAGGCAAACGAGAAAAATTGTCCAGCTAACGAGACGTTTCATTCCGTTCCCCTCAATCCGGCTTGGAAACTTTTCCAGGTTCATGCGCCGGCGGCAAAGATGAACGAAGCAATGTATACGGCCGCTGCTTGAGCGTTTCCGTGAACTGGCGCAGGTTTTGCGATGCTTGGCGGAAGTTGCTCAGGATATCGTCAATGTTTTCGCCGTTCGCGCTCAGTGTGCGGTCCAGCTGATCGGTGACGTTGTTTGCGGTATCCAGGACCCGTCGCAATTCGACGATGGACTCCCGCAGATCGGAACGATTCTCCGCGATGGTGCCTTCAAGTGTGTTGATGGCTTTTTGCGCGTCGGCATTGGTTCTCTTGAGGTCGTCGAGCAATGGCGCTATTTTTGCGCTGGCCTCATTAAAATGAGTAACGGTCGAGTGCAGCGGCTGGCGATTCTCGTCGAGCACGCCACGCACAGTTCCCAGACTGGCGCTCAGATTCGCACGGTTCTTGTCGCTCAGAACGTCATTCACGCGCGCAACTGTGGTCTGCAATTCAACGATGCGCTTGTTCAGATTGTCCAGCAGCACCCGGGCTTGGGGCGCGAGATCGGCGAGTTCCGCTTCCAAATCACCAAAGCCTACATATTCAATTGAATTGAGGGTTGAGCCGGAAGGCGCACGCTGTGCAGCATTGCTGCCGGGAACAATTTGCAGGAAATTGTCGCTCAAGGGGCTGTTACTGCTGATGGCAGCCTTGCTGTCGGTCTTGACCGGGATGTCCGGCTTCACACGAAAAGTAATTTCCATGCGCGCAGTGTCGTGAGCATCGGTACGCACATCCTCGATGCGGCCTACGGGCGGGCCGCCGGCGTAACGAACCTCGGCTCCCGGACGCAAACCGCCAGCGTTCTTGAAAAACGCCCGATACAAAACATCGCCGCGATTAAAAAACCCAGTGAGCGAGAAAACGGTAACGATAAGCAGTACGGCAGCAATCAGGACGAATAGTCCTACGATGGCTTCCTGGCGGCGAGTCGTGGCGGAGTTCATGAACGTTCGGACCTGTTTATCGCAGAGCTTGATCCTGAAATCACAATTCCAGTCAGGAATTGCGCGGAAAGTTTTCGGAGTATAACACGGCGGCAAAAAGAATATGACCGCGAGCGGCGGGCGTCATAGTTAGCGCAGAGGTTGAGCTGTTTCACTGGCGCTCCCTGGGAACTTCGCCGGTCAACATCTGCAAATAATCGATTTCCTGGCTAAGTTCGGGCTCGGCAACACGATCGAGGAACTGGCGAACTCGCGGTTGCGTGCTGGCCCGTAGATCGGCGGGAGTGCCGTTGGCGACGATGCGGCCTTTGTCCAGCAGAACCATACGGTCGGCTATGAGGAAGGCGCTGGCAAGCTCGTGGGTCACGACGATCATGGTGATTCCGAAGGCTTCTTTCAATTTAAGCAGCAATGCGTCGATTCCAGCGGCGATGATGGGGTCGAGACCCGCGGACGGTTCGTCAAAAAAAAGAATTTCGGGGTCCATGGCCATGGCGCGAGCGACGGCAGCGCGTTTTTTCATTCCTCCGCTCAGCTGTGCCGGCATGTAGTCTTCGTAACCGCTTAGACCGACTTCGTTTAATTTCAAGCGAACCATGATTTCGATGGTGGCGGGATCGAGATCGGTGTGTTCGTTCAGAGGTAGAGCTACGTTTTCGCCGACGGTCATGGAGCCGAAGAGCGCGCCGCTTTGAAACGAAATGCCGATGTGCTGGCGAAGTTCGCGCCATTCTGCGGGAGAGAGCTGCTGCAGATTTTTTCCACGAACGATAATTTCGCCGCTGGTGGGAGCTTCGAGGCCGACCAGCGTGCGTAACAAAGTGCTTTTGCCGGAGCCGGAGCCGCCGAGAATTACCACGGTTTCACCCGCGGGAACGTCAAATGTAACGCCATGAAGAATCTCGCGTTCGCCATAAGCCACATGAAGATTGCGAATCGAGATGGCAGGACCCTGCATTACGTTGGACGGAATCGCCTTGGGTGCTTGGTCGTTAGGCATTGGCATCACGGTTTCGCGTTTATATAGAAGAGCGCGGTAAACACCAGATCAACCATCACAACCAGAAATATCGATTTCACTACCGCCGAAGTCGTGGAGCGGCCTACTTCCTCCGCGCCGAGTCCGGTGCGCAGGCCCTCCTGGCAGCCGACAGTGGTGATAACGAGTCCGAACATGACGCTCTTGATGAGTCCGGTGACCACGTCGCGGAGCACTAGCGCATCCATCGTCGCAATGAAGTAGGTCTTCACGGTAAATCCGGCGGCAATAACGCCGAAGACCGAACCGCCGAGAAAGCCCATAAAATCGGCCCAAATCGCGAGACACGGCATCATCAGGAGCATCGCGAAAAGTTTTGGCGCGACCAGAAAGCGGATGGGATCGAGGGCCATGGTTTCCATTGCGTCGATTTCTTCGTTCACCTTCATGGTGCCGAGTTCGGCGGCGAAGGACGAACCGGAACGCCCGATCACCAGAATGGCGGTCATGAGCGGCCCGAGCTCCCGTGAAACTGAAATGGCCACAGCGCTGGCGACAAACTGCAACGCTCCAAATTTTCTAAGTTCATACGCAGCTTGCAGCGCCAGGATGGTGCCGATGAAAAACGAAATCAAAGAAAGAATCGGCAATGCGCCGATGCCAACGGCCATGGATTGATGAACCGCCCGTCCATAGGCCAGGCGCCGGGGCGAAAAGATGTCCATGAACAAGGCGCGGGTTGCGCGTGCAGCAAGGCGCGCGAGGCCACCGATGTAGGAAAGCCCATCGATGGTGGCTGAGCCAATGGTTTGGGTAAAGGGCATTTTGGGGTTGCGCCGAAAACCTTACTTCAGAACAGCGTTACGAAATTCGTTATGTTATGCACCTTCGACTTTGGAAACGGTCGGGCTAAAAGGTGGTGGCTGCGGCGCATCCAGAGCCTCCTGCTCCGTCAGGTGAACTTCAAAAATGCGGAGAAGGTGAGTCAACTCAAGAACGGTTTTCGCGGATTTGGAGAGGCCGTAGAGAGCGAAACGCGATTTGAGATCACGAGACAGCTTTAGACCTTCGACCAGCGAGGCCACGCCGGAACTGTCAACGTAGGGGACGCCCAACATATTTACGATGAGGTGCGGCACGCGCCTGTCCTTCAAATATTCGATGAGGGATTTGCGAATCTCGGGCGAGTTGAAAAGCGTGATGTCGCCGGTGAGATCGAGGATCGTGACGTCGCCCACTTGGCGGGCGAAAATGTTTAAGGGTGGTCGTTGTGCCATGAGCCCCCTGTTTTGCCAGAGTTTACGGCTAGATGCAACGGGATTCGTCGAGCCGTCTTCATCCGCAGAGGCAAGACGCAAGTTTTCATGACAATTAGGGCCACATTGAAGGTTGGATTCGCAAACGCTAGGAACTGATGCAGGTTTTACTGCGTATCTTTTCCCAATTGCAAAACGACAATTCAGGGCCCTTGTTCGCGGAGCAGTCTGCGGGCGTGGAACGCGGACAGCGTGCCGAACGCATAGATGAGCGCGAGCAGCGCAAACCCCGCGAAGATGCTCAGTTGCTGCGAGATCCAGCCGAGCGCGAAGCTCATTACCAGCTGCAGGACGGTTGTGAGAACGGCCATGGCCGATTGCGTGCGGCCCATGAAGTGCCTCGGGACGATGTGCATGAGCGCGGCTTGCGCGACCACGCCAGAAAGCGCTCGGAAAAATCCGAAAAGTATCTGAAAAAATACCGCCGCCACCAGGAATGTGATGAATGGCATCGCCAGATGCCCTAGCGCCAGGCCCGCAATCGATAACGCGTACAACGTCATGCGCAGGCGGTGAGGAAGTTGCGAGGCCAGCAGGCCGCCAATGACCGCGCCAAGCCCCCAACCCGCTTCCAGGAACCCCAGTCCGCGGGCGCCTGCGTGGAGAATGTCCGCCGCGAGCGCCACGATCAACACATTGGCGCTGACCACTCCCGCCATCAAAATGGAATGCGTGGTACCGAGCGCGCGAACGGTGGGTTGTTTGCGCAAATACGCGAAGCCTTCCTGCAGATCGGAATATACCGCCAGGGAGAGCCCGGCTTCCGCGACCTCCGGCATTTCAGCGGTTTCAAGAGCTTCGGCGGTTGCTTCGGTGGTGGAAGAAAATTCTCGCGGATATTTTGTCAGGTGATCGCGCGGAGAAACGTAACCCTTGCGCAGTTTGTAAAGGCACCACGCCGAAGCGAAGTAAGTAAGGCCATCGATGCCGAGAATTCCGGCAATGCCTGCGCTGTCGTAGATAAAGCCGACCAGCGCTCCTGCGAAGAGCATTCCAGTCTGCACCCCGATCAGCACGGCGGCATTGGCGCCGGTAAACTGGCTTGCGGGCATGACTTCCTGGACCAGAGCGTTGACGTTTGCCCAATACATCGCAGAGCCAGCGCCAGTGATGAACGTGATGGCATAGAGGTGCCATAGTTCCAGACGGCCGCGCCATGCGATGTAGGCAGTGGCAAGAACTGCCACTCCGCGCACGCCGTCGAGAACGATGCCCAGATAGCGGCGGTCGTAACGATCGATCAGCACGCCGCCGATGAAGGGAATCAAGAGGCCCGGCGCGGTCGCTACGATTACTTGGAAGCTGACCTTGACCGTGGAATGCGTTAGCGCGAGGATGTGCCAACTGACGCCGGCGAAGTTCATTCCACTGCCAAAGAGGGAAATGAACATCGCGAAGAAAAAATAACGGAAGCCGGGTGCGGCCCAGATCAGCGACCAATCAGTGCGAGCGGGAGTGGCGGCGGTAGACGTGGACATAGCGACGTTATAGTTTACAGTTTTCAGTAAGCGGTTTTCAGTTGCGAGCTTGCCCGGTTCCAGACGGCGGTGTTCCGGAGCGATACATGGGACAAGAATTGCGGGGCGCGGTGCGCGTTGGAAAAGAACGCCACAAAGGAAAAATTCTACTGGAAACGAGCGAACTGGTTTTTCGCGGTACGGATTACCGCGTGAAGATTGCGTTCGGCGAAGTGCGTGATGTGAAAGCCGCAAACGGAGAATTACGCATAGAAACGAACGGCAAAGTGTTGACTTTTGAAGTTGGAACCGCGGCAGAAAAGTGGCGCGAGAAGATCCTGCATCCCAAGACGCGAGCAGAGAAACTTGGGGTGAAGGAGGGAGCAAAGGTGCGTCTCCTGGGAGAATTCCCAAGCGATTTTGTGAAGGAGTTGAAAGGCACCGGTGCAGAGGTCATTCCAGCAGGAACTGTGTTGAATGTTGATCAGACCTTTTTGGTCGCGGACGGCAACGGAGCGCTGGCCGCGATCGGAAAATACGCCAGCAAGATCAGCGGCGCCGAAGCTCTGTGGGTGGTGTATGCAAAAGGGAAAAAAGACCTAAGCGAAAACGACGTGATCGCCGCGGGAAGAAAAGCCGGACTGAAGGATGTGAAAGTGGTGGGCTTCTCTTCCACCCATACCGCATTAAAATTTGTTGTTCCTTTCGAAAAACGCTAACGCTCGATTCTTTTGGCCCGTACTCGTTTGGATTGCCGCTTTGGCAAAGCCGTTCCAACTTCCCGCGCACGCCCCTAAGATGAACAAGTGAAGGAACTGCTGGGGATCCGCGGCCTAACCGTGGAATTGCCGACGGCGCAAGGATGGGTGCGCCCGGTGAATGAAGTATCGCTACGAATTGGCGCGGGCGAGTGTTTTGGATTAGTAGGCGAATCCGGAAGCGGAAAGACCATGCTATCGCTGGCGCTGATGGGACTATTGCCGACGGGTGCGCGAGTAAATGGTCAGGCGTGGTTAGAGAATGCCTCGGCGCTGGGCGAGCGGCCTAATACTGAAAATAAAGATGACAGCCTGAAAGGCGCCGCCACAACTACACGGAGAAATCTGATTTCGCTGCCTGAAATTGAGTGGCGCGCTATTCGTGGTCACGAGATTGCCATGATTTTTCAGGAGCCGATGACTTCGCTGAATCCAGTGATGCGCGTGGGCGAACAGATTGAAGAAGCGATTCGTGCACATGAACCGAAGCTTCAAGAAAAAGCAGTGCGAGAGCGAGCGATCAGTGCGATGCGGCAAGCCGCGTTGAGTGAACCGGAGCGCCGCAGGGAACAATACCCGCACCAACTTTCCGGAGGATTGCGCCAGCGCGCGATGATTGCCATGGCGCTCGCCGCGGGACCCCGCCTGCTGATTGCGGATGAACCGACTACCGCGCTGGACGTCACGGTACAAAAAGAAATTCTGCTACTGCTGCAAAAACTGCAGCGTGAATTAGGACTGGGGCTTCTTTTTATCACGCACGATTTGGGAGTTGTGGCACAAGTCGCGGACCGCGTGGCAGTGATGTACGCGGGGCGCATTGTCGAAAAAGGAGCAGTTGCGGATGTGCTTACGCGACCCTTGCATCCGTACACGCAAGGTTTGCTGGCGGCTTCGCCGCGGCTGGAGCGTGGGAAGCTCACGCCCATTCCGGGAACTGTGCCGCAATTGACGGCGCTGCCGCCGGGCTGCGCGTTCGAACCGAGATGCGCCTTGCGGCGCAGTGATTGCAGGATCGCGGTGCCGGAGTTACGTAAGGCTTCGGCGGAGCAGTACGCTCGCTGCGTACTAGTTTGATTCGCAAGATGGAAAAAGAGGAAAGTGGCGCAGAAGTAGCCAAAGTTCAAGAATACAAGAGTACAAGGTACAAGCGCGGTGCTCGACGGCGCTTGCGATTGGGGAAGCAATGAGTTTGAACGCTGAAAAATTGCTGGTGGCGCGCGGCCTGAGCAAGAGTTACGCGCGGAGCGGCGCAGAAGGCTTGTCGGGCGCAGCGCGGGTCGCCGCAGTGGATGGTATGGACTTGGATGTTTGCAGCGGCGAGACTCTGGCGATTGTGGGCGAGAGCGGCTGCGGCAAGACCACGCTTGCGCGTATGCTACTGCGTTTAATCGAGCCGGATGCGGGACAAATTCAGTTCGGCGGGCGGGATCTTTTGCGATTGAGCGGCGAAGAATTACGCCTGGCGCGGCGCGGGATGCAGATGATTTTTCAGGACCCCTTCGCTTCGCTGAATCCGCGGATGCGCGTGGGTGAAATCGTGGCCGAGCCGTTGGCGATTCACCAACCGGAGCTTGGCAAAAAAGAGCGCCTGGAGCGCGCGGAAGCGATGTTCCGGCGCGTGGGACTCGAATCCAATGCGCTGAAGCGTTACCCGCACGAATTTTCCGGCGGTCAACGGCAACGTATCGGGATCGCGCGTGCCTTGATCCTGCAGCCGCAACTGGTCGTTGCCGACGAGCCGGTCTCTGCGCTGGACGTCTCCGTCGGCGCGCAGGTGTTGCTGCTACTGCAGGAACTGCAGCGCGAATTCGGTCTTACCTACGTCTTTATTTCCCACAGTTTACCGGTCGTGGCGCAGATCGCGACGCGAATTGCCGTCATGCGCGCCGGGAAACTGGTCGAACTCGGAGAAGCGGAACAGTTGCTTCGCCAGCCCACTCAGCAATATACGAAAGACCTGATCGCGGCGGTGCCGGAGATTGCCCTCCGGTAGCCCGTTTCCTGCCACTAGAATTCCTTCCATTCACTTCCGTCCCAATCGGTGATATTTTGCTGCCGTCGCGCACGTATAACCGGGCAACGCTGTGTGTAGCAAAACTACGTGGTGGAGGAGTGCCTGATGTCGACGCCCCCTGTGATAGCCCCGGAAGCGCCGCAAACGCCCGGCCCGATTAACCATTTTGCAAGAATCATTGGCGTGTTTTTCTCGCCCAAAGCAACTTTCGAAGACATCGCTAAACGACCAAGTTGGATTCTACCTGTCGTTCTGATGACTGTCCTCGGAGCAGCCGTCGCCTTTGTTATGAACCAAAAGGTGGACTGGAGAGATGTCGCCAGCAAACGTATTGAGGAGAGCTCGCGAACGGCGAATTTAAGCGCCGAACAGAAGGAACAGCAAATTGCAATGAGCGCAAAGATCTCGCCGGGAATTGCTTACGGCTTTGGGATAGCGTGGCCGATTCTGCAAGCGTTGATCGTTGGGGGCATTCTGTTGCTCGCGTACAATTTGATTGGTGGGGCGGGCGCGCGATTTGGCACCTCCTTTGGAATCACCGCCCACGCGTATTTCCCGTGGATTCTGTATTCGTTTCTATTCATTCTTATTCTTTACTTGAAGGCGCCCGGCACAGTCGACTTGGATAACCCCATTGCCACGAACCTTGGTGCGTTCCTCCCGGAGAGTACGCCAAAGGCGCTGATGTCGTTGGGTAAATCGATTGATATTTTCAGCTTCTGGACGTTGCTTTTAATTTCGATGGGTTTCACGGCAGCAAATCCCAAGAAGCTAAAAGGCAAATCTCTGAGCATCGCCATCTCTGTCTGGGCAGTTTATGTAGCGATCAAGATGGGCGGAGCGTGGATTTTCTCCTGATACACTGTCAGGAGTGAACTTCTCCTTTGAAATTGCCGGAAGCGATGCAAACGGAGCCCGGCGCGGAATCCTAAGTACGCCCCATGGCCCGGTCGATACTCCTTTCTTCATGCCGGTAGGCACGCAGGGAGCTGTGAAGGCCCTGCGCAACGAAGCGCTGGAAGAACTTGGCGCGCAGATCATTCTCGGCAATACGTACCATCTCTATCTTCGCCCCGGACATGAATTGATCCGCAAGCTTGGCGGACTGCACAAATTCATGTCCTGGGATGGCGCGATCCTGACCGATTCCGGCGGTTATCAGGTTTTCAGCTTGTCCGAGCTTCGCAAAATTACAGACGACGGAGTGCGCTTCCGCTCACATCTCGATGGATCGGAGCACCTGCTGACGCCGGAGAAGGCGGTAGAAATTCAGCTCGCGCTCGGTTCTGATATCGCCATGGTGCTGGATGAATGTATCGAGACGCCAGCGCCGCGCGAGAAAGCCGAAGCCGCCCTCAAGCGAACAACCGAATGGGCGAAGCGCGCACGAAATTATTTTCTCGAACGCGCCCAGCAAAACGGAGAGTTAGAGCAGTGGCAATTCGGAATTGTGCAGGGCGCGACATTTGCCGATCTGCGCCGTGAAAGCGCCCGCCGACTGCTCGAAATTGATTTTCCCGGCTATGCGGTAGGCGGACTTGCCGTTGGCGAGCCGCATGAAATGACATGCGAGATGGCAGCCGAGGTGACGGCGCTCCTGCCAAAGGAAAAGCCACGCTACCTGATGGGGGTTGGCAGGCCGGAGCAAATTGCGGATTACGTCAGACTCGGCATCGACATGATGGATTGCGTGCTGCCCACACGCGCCGCTCGCCACGCCTGCATCTACACGAGCGAAGGCCGGCTGCTGATCAAGAACGCACGTTACGCGCAGGATCCGGAACCACTCGATCCGAACTGCACGTGCAGCGTTTGCCGCCGCTACACCCGCGCGTATCTTCGGCATCTCTTCGCCGCCGGAGAGCTCACAGCAGCCATCCTTGCTAGCCACCACAATGTCCACTTTTACCTTGACTTAATGAGGCAAATCCGCGAGGCTATCGAGTTTGGGAATCTAGTAAAATTCTCATCCGAGGTGCGGGCGCGCTACGCCGCAGGTCCTGCGTAAAACCGCGAAGCTTCGGAGAATCGCACAGAGAACCCATTTGCAGTGATCGCGAGGGAGCAGCACTCGCCCTTGGCGGGTGTTGAGGTTTTGCGCAGGCAGTTCGAACCTGAGTATAGTTATACGCACTGAATCTTAATTGGGAAGAGTTCAAACGATCCGATGATGGCAGCACTTCTATGGCAGACAGGCGGAGGCGCCGGGATTCTCGGCAGTCCGCTGGTGATGATGGTAATTGTGATGGGGATTTTCTATGTAATGTTGATCATGCCGCAGCAGCGGCAGCGGAAGAAAACGCAAGCCATGCTTGCGGCACTCAAGAACGGCGATAAGGTTGTCACCAGCAGCGGAATTTATGGGACCGTGAACGGCATTGACGGCGATACCGTCATTCTGAAAATCGCCGACCAGGTGAAGATTCGTATCTTGCGCTCGGCAATCGCACAGGTAGAGGCGGAAGAAAATGCCAGCTGACGCCGTCTTGACTGTCTTTGCGCAAATCTATGCTCAGCGGCCAAAACATAGCCGACTATCTTTGCGGTCGCAAAGCGACCGACTCCATTTGCGGCGCAATTCCAGCCGTCTATCTCAATCATGAATCCTAATTTGAAGTGGAAAGCGCTGTTCATCCTGGCGGTGATCCTTCTCTGCATCTATGGACTGCTCGGACTGCCAACATTCCCAACGTCCTTCGCGCAGCTCAAGGACAATTTCACCAAACAGATCCACCTCGGTCTGGACTTGCAGGGCGGCACGCACCTCGTTTTGCAGGTGCAGGTGCAGGAAGCCATCGCTCAGGAAACCGATCAGATGGTGGACCGCCTGACCAAGCAGTTGCGCGACAAGAATATCCATTACGACGAGATTCGCCGCGTAGACGATACGCACATTCTGGTGCGCAACGTGGATTCGAACCAGGCAGCCGCATTCCGCGATTTCGTGCAGCAGCAATATGGCGGGCAATG
Organism: uncultured Acidobacteriota bacterium; assembly: GCA_963743735.1. Lineage (GTDB taxonomy): Bacteria > Acidobacteriota > Terriglobia > Acidiferrales > UBA7541 > Acidiferrum. Next base: position 95,914 of record CAVURF010000019.1, on the reverse strand, counting down.
GGAGGAAGCTCCTGCGGCTGGCGAATCCTCCGGTTACGCGCTGACGCTGCGTCCCACTGCGCTCGCGAACATCCAGGCTTCCACGATGGCGCAATCCGTCGAAACCATTTCGCGGCGCGTCAACGAACTGGGACTGACCGAACCCACGATTCAATTGCGTGGCCGAAACGAAAATGAAATCCTGGTCCAGTTGCCCGGTGAGGGTGATCCGGCGCGAGCCAAGGCCGTTATTCAGGCTGGCGGACAACTCGAATTGAGACTGGTGGAAGATCCCCGCACTTACGCTTCACAGTCAGAAGGTCTTGCAGCGCATAACGGAATCCTTCCCCCTGGAACAGAATTGATGCCGGGACGCAACGAAACCCGCGCTGCCAACGGCGCTCCCCAGACCGGCGATGTGTGGTACCTGGTAAGCCGCGCACCCATTGTGACTGGCCGCGACCTGAAGAACGCTACCGAATCGCGCAACACCAATAATCCGGGCCAGTGGCAGGTAAATTTCGTCCTGACTGCGGAAGCCGCCAACCGCTTTGGGCCTTTCACGGAAAATAACAAAGGCAGTCAGTTGGCGATCGTGCTGGAACATCGCGTGTATTCCGCACCGGTAATCAACGGACGAATCGACGACAACGGCATGATCGAAGGAAACTTCGGGCAGGAATCGGCGCACGACCTGGCCTTGGTGCTGCGTGCCGGCGCGCTGCCCGCCTCCATTAAATATCTGGAAGAGCGCACCGTCGGCCCCTCGCTCGGTGCTGATTCCATTCGCCATGGCATGCAGGCATCGGCCCTCAGCTTGATCGTAGTCATGCTGTTCATGGTGTTCTACTACCGGATTGCGGGCGCTAACGCTGTTGTGGCGTTGCTTCTGAACTTACTGATTTTGCTGGCGTTCATGGCGATGTCGGGCGCAGTCTTGACGCTGCCCGGAATCGCCGGAGTCATCCTGACCATCGGCATGGGCGTTGACTCCAACGTGCTGGTCTTCGAGCGCATTCGCGAAGAGTTGCGCAATGGCAAATCCGCGGCCTCCGCCGTGGACGCAGGTTTCGACAAAGCCTTTCTGACCATTATCGACACCCACGTAACGACCGTCGTGTCCGCAGCATTTTTGGGATTTTTCGGAACCGGCCCCATCCGCGGTTTCGCGATTACGCTGGTGGTTGGTCTGGTGGCGAACATCTTCACCGCAGTCTATGTTTCGAAGACAATTTTCCAGTATCACCTGGCAAAAATGGACCGCCAGGCCGAATTGAGTATTTAGGGCGCGGATTTAATTGTACTAGGACTTCTAACCCTTCCTTCCTACTGAAATTTAGGTGGAATGCGGGATTGGTCCTAGGTTGCTTTCAGGAGACGATGGCGGATTACCGCCTTCGCTTACTGCCGCGAGCCGGGAACAAACCGAAACTCGCTGGAGTCTAAAGAAGGGAAGCAGAATTCGAATGATAGAGTTCTTCAAAGAGCCCAACATCGACTGGATGGGCAAGGCCAAATATTTCTACGCCCTAAGCGGTCTACTTCTGCTGGCCGGCTGGACGTCGATTCTCCTCAAGGGCATCTACTACGGCATTGATTTCAAGGGCGGCACCAACGTGGACGTGCGATTTGCGCAACCACCCGACATCGACCATCTGCGCCGCGCGTTGACTTCGCAAGGATTGGGCAACACGGAAATCCAGAGCATCGGTACCGTCGGTCAGGGAAAATCCGACGAAGTCCTAATTTTCGTCAGCCAGAATGGCACCGGCGACGAAGCGCGCGATTCCAGCAAGGGCCAGGTTTTGTCCGCCCTGAATTCCACTTACAATTCTGCCAACGTCGGCAAAGCCGATTTCAATGCGGCCACGCCAGGCAGCCTGGCCGCCTACCTCACGCAGAAAGATCCGCTGAACCTCTCCGCAACGGCCGGAGATAGGTATCAGCAGTTGGCGAGACAGATTCTGGACTACCGCGACAAAACGCTGAACGGCCTGGTCTCCAATTTCGACGACCTCGGAAAAGTTTCCGGCGTGACTCCTGCGGTGCTCTCTTCGCTGAAAGACGGCTACGCACTCGGGCCCTTCGCAATCCGGAATGTTGAAATCGTGGGCCCAAAAGTGGGAGCCGAGCTTCGCCGCCAGGCAGTTTTCGTTACCCTCTATGCATTAGGCGGCATGCTGTTATATATTGCCTTCCGATTCGAGTGGGTTTTTGGGGCAGCCGCCGTCCTGGCAGTATTCCACGATGTTTTGATTACGTTGGGATTTTTCTCTTTGCTGCATTATGAGATTTCACTCACCGTGATCGCTGCCTTGCTCACGTTGGTTGGTTATTCGATGAACGATACTATCGTCATTTTCGACCGCATTCGTGAGAACAACCGTTTGCTGCGCAAGGAAGATTTTGCCGCGGTGGTTAACAAATCCATCAATCAAACGTTATCGCGGACGATACTTACCAGCGGCCTGACCTTCCTCACCGTGCTCGTTCTTTTCCTGATGGGTGGCCAGGTGCTTCGTGCTTTCTCCTTTGCCCTAGTGGTCGGGATTGTGGTAGGAACGTATTCCAGTTTTGGCATTGCTGCTCCGCTCGTGGTCTGGTGGCATCGTTGGAAGGACCAGAAAGCGTCGGCAGGAACCGGACCCGCAGCCGGAAACAAACCCCGGAATGGTGATGGCGCCGCAAGGCGACTTTCCCCAGCCGGGAGGAGGTAATCACCATGTTTGAAGAGATGGTTGTTTCCAGTCCGAAAACAAAAAAGACCAACAAGCCGTGGACGGTGATTTTGTCCATGGTTTTGCAGGCGACATTTCTAGCGATCCTAATTCTGATCCCGTTGATTTATACGGAAGCGCTGCCGAGAGCCAGCCTGGCGACTTTGCTCATCGCTCCGCCGCCGCCCCCGCCGCCGCCCCCGCCGCCGGCCGCCGCGCCCGTCGTGCACGTCAAGCCGCAAGTGCACTTAATGGATGCGGGCAAGCTTGTTGCGCCCAAAGTGATCCCCAAGGACATCAAGATTATTAAGGAAGAGGCTGAACCCGATCCGATGGGAGTTTCCGGCGGCGTTCCTGGCGGCGTTCCTGGCGGCCAAATGGGCGGCGTCATTGGCGGCGTCATCGGTGGAGTTGGTGGTGCGCCTCCTCCGCCGAAGCCGACTCAGACGCGCATTCGCCAGGGTGGCGCGGTTACCGCTGCATCGCTCATCAATCGAGTGCAACCCGTCTATCCTCCGCTCGCTCGCCAGACGCGGATTTCCGGCACCGTTCGTCTGCATGCGATTATTTCTAAGGGTGGAGCGGTTCAGCAACTCGAAGTAATTTCAGGGCATCCACTCTTGGTACAGGCGGCCCTTGACGCGGTGCGGCAGTGGAGATATCGGCCGACCACCCTTAACGGGGAACCGGTTGAAGTCGACACCACGATTGACGTGATTTTCTCTTTGAACCAGTAGCACAGCGAAGCGTCTCGCGGGTCGTGGGACATGCGTGGCGCTTCGAGTAGCAAAGATTCAGCAGTAACTCGTTGGCCTGTGGCGCAAACAGCGCCACCTGCCACGCGGAACTTATAAAGGTATGCCGCCTTAGCGGCCCGCCTACAGGAGCAAAACGAATGGTAGCCACTTTGTACGTTTACGCCGCCATGTTTCTTCAGACCACCGGTTCAACCTGGGATCTGAGAACCATGTGGGGACAGATGAGCTTGCTGCCCCGGTTGGTTGTGATCACTCTCTTCGTCCTTTCCGTCTATTCGTTTGGCGTGATGATTGATCGCGCGCTGATGTACAGTGCCGCGCGCAAGCAGTCGCGCATTTTCGTGCAGCAGGTCGCCGGCGCTTTGAAGGACGGCAAGCTGGACGAAGCCATCGCCATCGCCGAACGCAACAAGAAGAGCCACATCGCCAAGGTTGTCGCGACTGGCCTTTCCGAATTTCAATCTGCTTCTCAGCAAGTTTCTGATGCTGACGTCGTCGAAGCCGCCAAGCGCGGTCTCGAACGCTCCGTCGCCATCGTCCACGCGGAAATGAAGCGTGGCCTTTCGGCTCTTGCCACCATCGGCTCGACGGCTCCGTTCGTCGGACTGTTCGGTACTGTGGTCGGCATTTTGAACGCGTTTAAGGGCATCGAAACCAGTCATGCCACCGGTCTGTCAGCCGTCGCTGGTGGTATCGCGGAAGCCCTGGTCACCACCGCGTTCGGCTTGATCGTTGCCGTCCCCGCCGTATGGGCCTACAACTATTTCACCAACAAAGTTGAAGCCTTCGACGTCGAGATGGATAACTCTTCGATGGAGCTCATCAACTACTTCATCCTTCGTCGCGGCGCAAAGAAGTAGTTGACCGCTTCGCGGTCATCTCTCATAAAGGAGGTTTGCCATGGCTGGAGGATCAATCCAATCAAGCGGCGGCCGTTATAAGCCGCAGGTGGGCAGCCAGATGTCTTCGCCCAACGTCATTCCGATGGCGGACATCATGCTCGTGCTTCTCATCATCTTCATGGTCGTCACGCCCATGTTGCAGAAGAATAAGCCGGTTGACATGGCGCACACCAACACCGCCCGGGACATGCAAGACGCCGATAAGGAAGATGCAGTCGTGGTGGCAGTCACTCGCGACGGCAACATCTTTCTGGGCAACACCCAGGTACAAAAGGCCGACCTGTCTGGACAAGTGAAAGACCGCATTTCCAACAAGCTGGACAAGACGGTCTATCTCAAAAGCGATGCGCGCGCCAAGTACGGTGACGTCGTGGCCATTGTGGATGAGATTCGCTCCGCCGGCGTTGACCAGTTAGGCTTGCTCACCGAACGCAATGAGAAAGGTGGTGCGCCGCCGCCTCCTCCGCCAAGTCAAAACCCAAACGGTGACTGAGTTTTTTTCGCAAAAGTTTTACTGCACCATTCGTTGATGGAAGTCGGTTAGTGAAGTTCCGATGAAGAAGTTCCGATGCCGCGCTGGCTCCCACCCGGCGCGGCGCAAAGGCTTAAGTCCTTCGCAGGGATGAGCCGACAGGAGACTCGCAATGGGGATGAGCGTAGGAGAAAATAAGGGCGGTGCGATGGCGGAAATGAACGTCGTTCCGCTGATCGACATCTTGCTGGTACTGCTGATCATTTTCATGGTCATTACGCCGTTGACGCCCAAGGGCATGGACACCCTGGTTCCGCAGCCCAATCCGAATCAGCAGCAGAATCAGGATCTGGAAAACAAGACCGTCGTCGTGCAGATCGACAAAAACGGCAAAGTCAAGATCAACAATGAAGATTCCACCTGGGACCGCCTGGGCCCGCGCATCGAAGAAATTTTTAAAGATCGCGCGGAAAAGGTCGCCTTCGTAAAAGGCGACAACGCCGTGCTGTTTGAAGAAGTGGCTCGCGCCATTGACATCATGCGCGGCGCTGGAATTGACAAAGTTGGTTTGATCACCGCCAAGCTCGAAGCCGGGCAGTAATTCCCGCGAAATTTCGCGGCCGGTGGTTTTTCGCAGGGTTGTGAGAGTCCTCCTCGCCGGGTAAATCTTTTGCGAGGTGGATGATGGCAATGCAAGTAGGCGGTGCGAACCGCGGAACGTACACCGAGATGAACGTCGTTCCGCTGATTGATATTCTGCTGGTCTTGCTCGTGATTTTCATGAGCGCTTCTCATCAGCAGAAGGGCCTTAAGGCGATGGTGCCCCAGCCGGCTATCGACAGGCCCAACGAACCGGACGATAGTATCGTCGTGCAGGTGTTGTCCGAAGACGGGCTTCGCATCAATCAGGAACCCGTCGCTTGGGATCATTTGGCGGACCGGATGGAAGCCATCTACAAAAAGCGCGCTCGAAAAGTTGCTTTCATTCGCGGCGAGGCTCCTGTAGAGTTCGCTCTTGTTGCCCGGGTGGTTGATGTGCTGCACGGCTCGGGAATTTCGGTCGGCTTGTTGACTCCAGGACTGGAACAACGGCGCTGATTGTGATGGAATAGCCCGCGCAGGGCGGATCTGAATTCTCGCGCGGCCCGTTTAGTGGCCGCGCATCGTGGGGATGGACGCTTCGATGACTCATGCATCGCTTGCACGCACGGACGTTTGCCAGTCCGTATTTTCCTTCCGCCGGGCTGCGGCTCTGCTGGCGCTGCTTGTTTGCGCTGCTGGTTTTTCCGGCTGCAACAAACTCAAGGCTCGCGACCTTCTCAACAAGGGCGTGGCGGCTTTTAAGAACGGCCAGTATGACGCTGCGGTCGAGGACTTCAAGCAAGCCAAGGATCTCGATCCTTCGCTCCTTAACGCGCGTCTCTATCTCGCCACCGCTTACGCCAGCCAGTACATTCCCGGAGCTCCTTCCGAGCAGAATAAGAATATCGGCAAACAGGCCATCGCGGAATTTAAGGAGATTCTCCAGACTAACCCCGATAACCTCAGCGCTATCGACGGCATCGGTTCCATCCTGTTCCAGATGGCTGGCACTCCGTACGACCCAAAGCTTTTCGAAGAATCCAAGAGCTACCATCAGAAGCACATTCAGCTGAAGCCCGAAGATCCTGAGCCCTATTACTGGATCGGCGTGATTGACTGGACTCTGGCCTTCCGCGCCAACGGCGAAATGCGCAAGGAATACAACGAAAAAAATATTCGCAAGCAGGTGAAAGATACGGATCCTCTGCCTGCCGCAATTCGCACCGATTACCTCAGCAAGTACGGCCCTCTTATCGATGAAGGCGTCACCGACCTGCAGAAAGCCATCTCGATTCGTCCTGACTACGACGACGCCATGGCTTATCTGAACCTTCTTTATCGCCGCAAGGCTGATACTGTGGAGAGCGCTGACGAACGCGCCGCTCTACAGAAGCAGGCTGATGATCTGGTGGACAAAGTGAAGGAAGTGAAGCAGCGTCGTGCTTCGCAGCCCGCACCTACCACCTGATGCGCGTCGGTCACCGCCGATAAGTTGATTTATCCTGGAGCGCCACGCGGCGCTCCATTTTCTCGTCGCCTCTTCCGCCGCCCTCGCCCTTCCGGCCCTTCAGGCGTAACATTAAGAGATGTCCGGGTCTGCTAATCTGCCGCTGCAATTCAACCGCGACCGCGCCGAACGGCTGCTGGACGCTCGCCTGGACGAACTTCTCGAAAAGCTGAAGAAGAATCGCCCCTCGGACGACCCGTGGCTGGTTCGCCGTGCCTACGAGATTGCCGCAGAGCGCCATCGTGATCAGCTCCGCCGTTCCGGCGATCCTTACCTCACCCATCTGCTCGAAGTCGCGCACATCCTTGCCGACATGCGCATGGACTCCACAACACTTTCCGCCGCTCTGCTCCACGACGTGATTGAAGACACCGAATTTCCCGTCTCCCGCATTCAGGAACGTTTTGGCGACGAGACCGCCCGACTCGTCGAAGGCGTAACCAAAATTGGCCGCCTCAACATGCTGGCTCCCGAAGCGCGACAGGCCGAAAACGTTCGCAAGATGGTTCTGGCCATGGTCCACGATGTTCGCGTCGTGGTCGTCAAACTAGCCGACCGGCTCCACAACATGCGCACCATCGAATATCTTGAGCCTGAAAAGCAGCAGCGCATCGCACGCGAGACTTTGGAGATTTATTCGCCTATCGCGCACCGGCTTGGCATGGGACTCATTCGTAATGAACTCGAAGATCTTTCCTTCCGTGTTCTTGAGCCTGAATCCTTTCTCGCTCTGCAAAAAGAAGTGAGCGACAACCAGCCGTTACACCACAAATTTCTGGAAGAAGTGCAGGCCGAGATTCGCACCAAGCTGGTCGAGGGCGGCATACCGGCGGAGCTGGAAGCCCGCGTCAAAGGCCTGTGCTCACTGCATCGCAAGTTGGAACGCCAGCAGCGCGGTCTGGAACAGGTTTACGATTTGCTCGCTGTCCGCGTCATCACCGATTCCGAACGCAGCTGTTACGCGGCGCTCGGCGTCGTGCACCATATCTGGCGCCCGGTGCCGGGCCGTTTCAAGGATTACATCGCCATGCCTCGGCCCAACTTGTATCAATCCCTCCATACCACCGTCATTCATGCTGGCCAGCCGTTTGAGGTGCAGATCCGCACCCAGGAAATGCATCGCATCGCGGAAGAAGGCGTCGCCGCTCATTGGAAATACAAGGACGGTAAACCCTCCAGTGACGATGACCAGCGAATCATCTGGATGCGGCAGCTGATTGAATGGTCGCAGGAACTTCAGGAACCCGGCGAATTCCTCACCACTTTGAAAGTGGATCTAGCGCCCAACGAAGTCTACGCCTTCACGCCCAAAGGCCGCGTTCTGGAACTTCCTGCAGGCGCTACTCCGGTCGATTTCGCTTACGCCGTCCATACCGAAGTGGGCCACCAGTGCGTTGGCGCAAAAGTGAACGGCCACATGGTCCCGCTTCGCCACGAAGTTTCCAGCGGCGACGTGGTTGAAATCCTTACGCAAAAAGGCCACAGTCCCAGTCGCGACTGGCTCAGCTTCGTAAAGTCCTCTCATGCCAAAAGCAAAATTCGCCATTGGATCAATCTTCACGAACGCGAAGAAGCCACCGAAATGGGTCGAAAACTGCTCGAAAAGGAATCGCGCGCGTTTGGCCGCAGCCTGAAAAAAATTCCCGAAGCCGATATGCAAAAGGCCGCTTCGGAGTGGGGGCTTTCCAAGGCAGAAGATTTGTATGCTGCCGTGGGCTTTGGAAAATATTCGGCCAGGCAAGTTCTCACAAAGGTTCTGGGAGAGTCGGCTCAACCGCCGCGAACCGATGTGGACGATACCAAGCCCACATTAGTGCGCACCGTCAAGCGCTTGCTGGGTTTCGGCGAAGCGCCGCTAGTCGTGAAGGGTCACGATGACTTGCTGGTTTTTCGCGCGAAGTGTTGTAATCCGATTCCCGGCGACGAAATTGTGGGATACATCACACGCGGACGCGGCGTCGCCGTTCATACCCGTACTTGTCCAAACGTGCAGAATCTCATGTATCAGGCGGAGCGCCGCATCGCCGTCGAATGGGGCGGTGACAACGCCGCAACTTTCCCGGTGCAGTTGGCCATCCGGGCAAAAGACCGCGCCGGCTTGCTTGCCGATATCACCGCGGTCATCAGCGCTGCAGGCTCGAATATTCGCAACCTGGAAAGCCGTCCCGATCGGTTGAATGCCCGTATCGAAGCCAGCCTCGAAATTGCCGACCGCCGCCAGCTCGAAAGCATTCTTGCCAATATCCGCAAAATCTCCGGCGTACACGGCGTCGAACGCGTTTATCAGCCCTCCGGCGACTAAGATCCTGCCACCTGTCCTTTCAGCCGGTATCTGCAAAAGCACACTCCGCATGCGGACCGCTTCTGGTCTTTACACTAGAGACATGCGGAACGCGCCAAGCCTCGCAATGCTGGTATTGCTGCCTGCACTTCTAGCCGGCTGCAAGTCCCACCCTCTTACCGACTACCGGCAACTGGATAAGGCCGGCATGTGGTCCAGCGGCCTGGAAGACCTGAAAAAGCTCAACGTGAGCGATGCCGAAGTCAATCAACTGGTCGCGCTGAAAAATTCCGGTGTCAGCGACGAAGTGTGCGTGCAACTGGTTGCCGCGGCGCACGACCATCACCATCCGTTTACCAGCGCCGCAGCCGCAAAAAGCCTGAACAGCGCGGGTTTCACTGACGATCAAATCCTAGCCATTGCCAAAAACGACCAGCTCGATTCTCTTAGCGGAGATGCCGTTATGCTCCGCCTGATCGGCCTTTCTGATTCGACCGTGCAAGTCCTTCTGCAGCGCCGCATGAAGGGACTTCCAACCCTCTCCAGCGCCGAGATCGGCCGCTTGAAAAACACCGAACTCTCGGAAAGAGAAATTGTTGCCCGTATACAAACCGGCATGACGGACGCCCAAGCCGACGCCGAAGCTGCAGCTCGCGAAAAAGCTTTCGCGCACAGCGGCACGGGGTTCGTACGCGCGCATGGGCGTCGCCGCCGCTAAAACTTTTGATCGCCGCCGTTCGATTCAATTTGAACCTGGTCTTTGCAGGCCTGCTACTCCCCCGTTACAATCTTCAGGTCGTGGCGCCCTCCTCTACTCGTCGCTCTCCCTCCTTAACCCTGCTGTTTTGCGTGGCCTGCTGCCTTGCTGGCTGCGCTGCTTCGCTGGGGCCAGGGTACGTCGTTGAAAAACAGGAAATTCGGGTCTCGTTCTTAGCGCAGCCAGAGCCTCACGTTCACGTTGTCGCTGAATATCACTTAAAAAATACCGGCATTCGCGAACTCGAATCCCTCGATGTTCGTCTTCCTGGACGCCGTTTTCGCCCTGCGGAATTTACAATTTTGTGGGATGGTGCCGAACTTCCTCTGGCAACTTCGGCAGCCAATACCCGCGACACGTTTCTTCGCCTTCGAGATCCCTGGTCCATGGGCGCGACTCACACCATTCAGTTCGCGTACGATCTGCGTTCGGCCACGGCTCAGGAAGGCGCGCTGGGTTTTTCCTCGGACGCTTTCGGTCTTCCCGCCGAAGGCTGGACCCCGGCGCTTCCCCAGGCTCGCGGCCCATTCGGTTTCGGCGGAGTGCCGCCGAATAAGTGGCAACTGGTCGTCCGCGTGCCAAACGGGTTTCTGGTCCATGCCAGCGGCGGCAAGGAAAAACATTCCGCAAAAGAAGCTGAAATGGAATTTCACTTCGAGCAGACGGCCCAGGATCTAAATCCTTTCGTGGTGGCCGGGCGTTATCGCGAAACCCGTCAGGACCTGCTGGCAAGTCAGAAACTGCGCATCTGGAGCCGCAGCGATGTGAGCTCCGCACAGCTTCAGCAGGCCACCGAAGCCCTCTCCAAAACGCTGGCCACCTACGATGCGCTTTTTGCGACCCGCGGCAAATCCAGGCCGCCTCTTTGGATTGTCGAGTGTCCGGAAGACGCAGGATGTTTTTCGCAACGAACCACGGCCCATGGTGCTCTGCTTTATGGAGAATCATCCGAAGATTCAGCCGAAATGATTTCGCGCGATACCATTTTGTTCGATCCCCGCGCCGCCTCTGCGCGGCCCGAAGCCCTCACCGGTCCGGCTCTGGCCTCTGGGTGGCTCGGCTACGGGCAAAATCCTGGCTTTTATGAACAGCAGCCTCCCATGTCCGCGCTTCCCGCTTTTGCCGCGGCCTTGGCGCTGGAGCGCTCTAACGGCATGCAAGTCCGTGAACAGATTATTCGCCGCGCCCTGGCACAAATTCCTGCCCAGGCATCGCCGCAATCCAACAACGATCCCGCCGTTTCCCGCGCCAAGAGTCTTCTTCTTTTTTACGCCCTAGGCCAGCGCGTCGGCGCGGAACAATTCCAGAAAGCCCTGCAGCACATGCTCTTCGCCCGCCGCCAGCGCGGCTTCGATCTCAGCGACCTGATCTCAGCGGTCGAGGAAGAATCCCACCAGGACGTCGGACCCTTCGTTCGTCAGTGGCTCAAGCGTCCTGGCGTTCCAGACGATTTTCGTGCAACGTATGCGCAGTCGACTGCAAGGCAGGAAACTACCGCTAAGGAGGCTACACCATGAAGGACATCGTGCTTACCGACAAAGGTCCAAAACCTATCGGACCTTACTCCCAGGCCGTGAAGTCCAATGGCTTTCTTTTTGCTTCCGGGCAAGTCGCGCTCGACCCGCGCAACAACGAATTCCTCGGTGGCGATATTCGCCTGCAAACCGAACGCGCCATGGAAAACATCAAGGCAGTAATCGAAGCGGCCGGTTCGAATCTTCACCACGTCGTGAAGACCACCGTCTTCCTCAAAGACATGAACGATTTCGCCGCAATGAACGAAGCCTACGGAAAATATTTCCCGGCCGCCCCGCCCGCCCGCTCCACGGTCCAAGTGGCCCGCCTACCCAAAGACGCTCTGGTAGAAATCGAAGCCATCGCCACTCTCTAGGCGTTCCAAATAAAAAAAGGGCACGACGTATCGTGCCCCTGAGGGAAAGGATGGATTGCTGGCGATTAGTCGCCGGCGACGGCTTCGGCTTCCGTGACCGGGGCTGCCGGAGTGATGTTGACTGGCTTATTCGCGTTGGCGAAGTTGGCCGGTGTGGCTTGTCTGATGTCGGTGAGCGAGCCGATCTGCACCACCGTCGGCTGCGGCTTTTTCAGGACAAGTTCTTCGTAGATGGCGCGAACTTTGGCTTGTTCTTCATAAGCCTTTTTGCGCCGCGTGCGATCTTCTTCCGCTGCAGTGAGAGGCACGTCGTGTTCGAGGTGGCGAACGCGCGCGGCGTCATTGGCGTCAATCACCAGCGAGTGTTCGAAGCTCCGCAGATTGACAGCCTTGCCCTTGGCATAAATTTCGTGTTTGCCGTGATTTTTGTACCACTCAGCGACAGTCGCATTCTTGTGCATATTTTCAATAATCTGACGCCAGCCCACGCCAGTGTTGTACGCGCAGAAGGAAATTTCGCCCTGCTGCGTGGCATAAGGAATAATGCACATTTCAGTGCGGCGGAAATCGTAATTGAAAAGGTCCTGGAACCACATGCCCGCGATGAACAGGAAATTCCACGGGTCCGTCTGGCGGCGCTTCATGGCGTCTTCATAGGTGCGCTCGGGTGAAGTGCGGCCGTACTTGGTGGTGGATTTCTTGGTCAGCGCCCAAGTCTTGTCAAACTTCTTGAAGAGATCGTAGAGCTTTAGTCCCTTCGGTCCCTGGAACGGCTGATAATTTTTCAGGAGCGCCATGGCCATCATGAAGTTGGAAAAGGTCTTGCCGCGAGCCGCGTCGGTGATTGCAGTAACGTCAGCCGTCAACTGAGTGGCATTGAGAAAGCGCGGCACCGGCGCCCATTCCTTGGTTTCCTTGTTGATCATCAGCGCAGTCCCTACGCCGCAATTGGGGTGGCAACCACAGGAGAGCGAACCCCACTGCGATTCGTTGCCCTTCACCATGTCCGCAAATCCTGCGAACGTCGAAATGAAAGAAATCGGGAACCAGTCGCGCGTAGGCTCAACTTTACCGACCTGCGCGCTGACATCCTGCGCAAGATGCGACAGAGTGTAGCGCTGCCGCAGCCGGCGCTCCGGAGTGATGTCTTCGTCGCGCCCGGTGAAAGAAACCGGCTGGAAGCTGACGAAGGAAATCTTCTTGGGATTTTCCATCGCGAACTTCACGACAGTGCCAACCTGATCGTTGTTCACGTTGTTGACGATGGTAACCACCAGAACGATTTCGATGCCCGCTTCGTGCATGTTTTCAATCGCGCGAAGCTTCACATCAAACAGGTTGCCGATCTGGCGGTGTCCGTTGGCGTCGTTTCCGATACCGTCGAATTGCAGGTACGCATAACGCATACCCGCTTCGAACGCCTTCTTACAAAATTCCTTGCTCTTGGCGAACTCAATTCCGTTGGTCGCCGCTTGCACTGAGTTGTAGCCGATCTTGCGAGCATACGCGACGGCGTCCAGGAAGTTCGGGCTCATCGTCGGCTCGCCACCGGAGAACTGCACCGACATCTGCCGGCGCGGCTTGATCTTCAGTGCGTTGTCGAGAATTTCCTTGATCTCGTCCCAGCCAAGTTCGTGCACGTAGCCAACCTGGTTTGCGTCCATGAAGCACGGATCGCACATCATGTTGCAGCGGTTGGTGAGATCGACCGTGAGAACTGACCCGCGGCCATACAGAACAGTAGAAGAGCCATGCTTGTGCAGATCTTCGTCGTTGTGCGCAGGAATATCGCGGCCAGGATATTGCTTTTCGATCCAACTAAGCCATTTCGAATCAATGGCCATCATGTCTTCATAGTGTCCGTGCAGCGGGCAGTCTTTCACCATCCACACCTGCCCATCACGCTCAATAATCTGCGCCTTAATTTCGCCGATCTTTTCGCTCATCAAATCGCGCCAGTCTTTTTTCCCGGCGATGATGGCTTCGCGAGCTTCCTTGACGCAGCCGGGACAGAGCGAATCTGTCTGGCGCGGAAAGCCCAGCGTTGGCTTGGACTTTTCCCATGATTTCAGAAGAGGCTTGTCAGACCACTGCGGTGTAACCGAAGGATTCGGGTTGCGCTTGTTGAAATATTGAATGCTGTTGAAGGTGACAGCTGCTGTCTTGCAAAGGACCCAATCGATCGACCTTGCGATTTGCGTGCCTACTGAGTTCGGCATAAACCTCCACCCTCACTTTCAAAGATGCGAGAACCCTCAAAGGTCCCGCAGAAGCCTTGACGCGACTGACATTAAGGCTGACGTTTAATTAAATCGTTTGATGCTTTTCGGCCTCTTTGGACTACCCCCAAAGGCCACTTTCCCGGGTTCAGGGTTCGTACTTACGAACCCTGACATGAAACCGTAACACGCCCTGCATTACGGGCCTAAGTCTTTCGGCTCCAGTAGTTTGCCACAGGATAAGGCTCAGGCTAGGAAGTTGCATTGAACGGGGAAAAACAGGGGTTGAACGGGGATTTGGGGGATTAAACGGAGATGCGGGGAACCCCTGTAGGGGGTAGCTTTTACGCCGCAAAATGATTGGAATTTCCTCATTCGGGAAGTTTGCCGGGCTTCCGTTCGGTTTTCGCTACTCGTTGAGATTTGGCCGAAGAACTGCAATCGCGAAGTGACAGAAGTTCATCGCGCCCTCGTCCAGTTGCAACCAGCGCACCACGCAGTGATCGCTCAAGTATTTTGTTACGCGAGTTTCAGGAATCCCCAGATGATCGGCAAGAAGAGCCTTCAGATTGGTGTTGCCGCGTCGCGACATTCCAGACCGTGCCAGGCTTCCGATCGCGATCCGTAATGTATCGCAGGCCTCGAGGTAATAATACGTAGTCATGTCGTCGTCTGTAAGAACGAAAACGCCCGGGCCCGCCGGCGCATGCGCCGCCTCATCGAGTTTCACAGCAGGACAGGTAAGCAGCCGGCGAAGCTGCATCTCCAGCAGCGAAAGCCGTGATGCCAGCCCAGGATCTCCGAAGCGCCCTTTAACTCCCGGTGCGCCGCTTTCCGGAACCTGTTCCACAGGAATGCGTGGAATCGCGCGACTATCGATCACTCGCGGCGGAAGAATTTCCTCCACATCGGCTTCTGCCGGCGGTTCTGCGGTTCGCGCATGCGTCGAGGACTTGCTGGAAGCACGAGATTCCCCTGAAACGTGCGGCGAAGTTACCTTGCGGCGATTGCGACCGCCGCGTCGCCCGCGACGACGATGTTTCTTGTCCGCGCCGGAACTCGCGGAGTCTGTAGAATCTGGCGTGGGCACCCCTTCCGCGTCAGCAGCGACCAGTGATTCGAAAGCCGTGGCGGTTTGTTCGAACGGAACTGTCGGCTCAGGAAAAATAATTGCGGGCGGTGCGGCGCCTGCCTTCGCTTCCGCAGTCTGCATGGATGAAGGCTCCTGCCCAAGCTCTGAATCGGGTGGCAGCTCGCCTCCCATTCGAACCACTGCTTCACGCGCTTTTGTTTTCCACTCGCCACGGCGAAACTTGGCTGCCGAAGTCAGGTACCACTGCAGTGCTTGCGCGGAATCTTTGGCAATTTCGAAATGGCGGCCAAGCTCGAACGCCACCATCGCGTCATTAGTTTTTTCGTAGAGCAAAAGCAGCTGTCCAGCAGGGTCTCTGCTGCCGCGCGCGCGCCGAATCCGGGCCGTGATCTGTTTCCAATCCGCCATAAGGGTGCGGGCTGTACTTGCAGCCCGCCAAAAATTTGTCAACGCATTGTAACAGTCAGAGGCCCGCTGCTGCCAGTAAAGGAAATACCACTAATTGGAAATACCGCACAATCCCTATGCGAATAGCGTTGACGCTCAGCAATGTGGTGAGTATTCTCTTACCAGCCCTCCGGGAGGGGAAATGCTTCGCCCACGTGTGGTTCTTGCGGTGGTAGTGTCCTATGCCCTATTTTTGATGCCGGTGAACGGCGCGACGCCCGCTGCGATTGGTACCATCACGTCAGCGACCGGCGCGCATGTTGGCGCAGCGTCCGCATCCCCTGGTTCCACCGTTTTCGGCGGCGATCATCTCAGCACGGAAAGATTTGGCAGCCTTCAAGTACGTGCCGGAGCCGCGCGCTTCATGCTCTCGAGCGCCAGTTCCGCCGCTGTAGACCCAAGTTCAGCCATTCCTTCGGCCAGGTTGCTGAGCGGCACGGTGGTTTTTTCTACTGCAAACGCAAAAGCGTTTTTGCTGCACGCATCCACCGCGGACATCCGGCCGCAGACTGATCTGCCGACGGTGGCTCAAGTTACATACGTCAACGATAAGGAATTACAAGTGCGCAGCACCCGCGGTTCTCTGGCCATCACCGTTGACGGCGAAACCCAGGTCGTTCCCGAAGCCATGGCTTACCGCGTCATTCTCGATCCCAGTTCCTATTACGCGGAAAACGCGCAGGGTCCACGCGGGGTCGGTACGCGTCAAGGCGGCCCTCCGCTCAAAGCTGGCAAGAGCCATTTTCTATTGATCGCAATTATTGTGACCAGCATCGCAACCGGCGTGGCTCTTTATGAAGCGCTGCAAAGTCCCGACGCGCCCCACTGATTCCGCGAACCCCTAAAATTCACTCGCCGCTATCCGAACGCTCTTCGAGAAAACTCTCACGGACGTAGGTGTCTTCGCCCGATTGACGATCTGTGGATCACGATTGCGTTCGCAAACGCGAGCGCCGGGCCGCGCACGGGTGCGGGCTGTACTTGGAGCCCGCGATAAGCAACGACAGGGATCTCGGCAACACTTCGACTATCCTCGGCAATCCAGACACGGGCAGAGCCTGCCTCGCCTCCGCGAATTTGCTATAATCACTCATCACAAAAAGGAACCGCACATGCCAATCTACGAATATATCTGCGACGCTTGCAAATCCCAATTCGAAAAGATCGTCATCAACCGCCAGCAGGAAATCTCCTGCCCCCAATGTTCCAGCAAAAAGGCCACCATCCAACTCTCCGTGTTCAGCTCCACAGTAGCCGGCGGCGCAACGAAGTCCTCTTCAGGCTCCTCAGGCGGCGGAGGCTGCTGCGGCGGCGGTTGCAGCTGCCACTAGCGTGGAGTGCGGCAGCAGCTGCCACTTTTCCTGTTTCCGTAGGGGCGCGATACTAGATTCCCCGATGCTGATCAGCCATTCTTCTCTGCTGTTGTTCGTAACCGGCGCCGCGGCTCTCCTCATAATTCCCGGCCCGGCCGTA
Organism: uncultured Acidobacteriota bacterium; assembly: GCA_963743735.1. GTDB lineage: Bacteria > Acidobacteriota > Terriglobia > Acidiferrales > UBA7541 > Acidiferrum. The sequence continues at coordinate 78,836 of CAVURF010000019.1, read as the reverse complement.
ACCTACGTCGTCAGCCGAAGCATCGTCCACGGACGAGCCGCCGGACTCGTCTCCGTCATGGGCGTCGTAGCCGGAACGCTCTTTCACGTGGTCGCGGCCACGCTCGGACTTTCCGCTCTACTCACTTCCTCTGCGTTCGCGTTCCAATCTGTGAAGTATTTGGGCGCCGCATATCTGATCTATCTTGGCATTCGCACTCTCCGGCGCGACGATTCGCAACTTCTGCAAGCCGCCAACGGCGAGCGCAGGCTTCTCCACATTTTCGCTCAGGGCGTGCTGGTCAATCTGCTGAACCCCAAAACCGCGCTGTTCTTTCTTGCATTTCTCCCGCAGTTCGTGGACCCCTCTCTCGGTCATCCCACGCTGCAGATTTTCCAGTTGGGAGTACTGTTTGCTCTGATGGGCTGGTGTAGCGACTCGGTCTGGGCCGTGCTTGCCGGCACTGTCGCTGACCGTTTTCGCGGCAGCATTCGTCTCCGCCGCGTCCAACGAAACGTCTCGGGTGGTGCCCTCATCGCCCTCGGCTTGGCCTCCGCCTTCTCCGGCTCCAAAACCAAATAATTATCAAGCGATTCGTTGCTCTTTCCTGAAGGGCTTGGATAGGCTTACCCGATCACCATGGGTATTCGCGTCTCTCGCATCCTCCCTATTCTTATCTGTGTCGGCTTCGCAGCCTTCGCTGTGTTCTACGGTCCGTTGCTGTTTCTAGTAGCACATACGAGGTGGGTGGCCCACAATTCGCCTCAAATTTGAGTCGTTCCAAAGCCGATAGTCTGGGATTCCATTGCTCCTTCTAGCACTTCAAGGGTCTCCTATTTCGGTTATGAATTCGATTCTCCCGTGCGTGATGTCAAGGAGGACAGGAAAGTCGAATCGGCTGTGATACTTACGTTCTCGGATTGCGCCGGGATGTCGATCTCAAAGCCCCAATCCGGGGGCTGGCTGGTTCGAGACAGGCAGCAGGGAGCAGCATCCGGGCTTGGAAACGTCGAGGATCTTTTTGGAGTCGAAGCGCTTCAAGAATGGTTTGTACAGCTTCGTGACTCCATGCATTGCGTGGTTTTCAGGAAGGAGATCTCGTCCGCGATCGCGGAGTGGTAATTGAAGCCTATGACGCGCAGGACCGGCAGCTAATGCTGATCATCGGCAACAGATCAGGCAAGACTTGTTTCAGCCAGTCTCAACTCAATCAAATCATTTCTTCACTTCGGCCTATATCTGAATAGATCCACCGGACTCGCTTCCCAACTACTCTGTGCCATGCCGTTCCGGTATACTCGCCCCGATACCTGAAGGAGGTACCCTTCATGTCCGCCTCCCATTCCATAACCTCTCTCGATCAAAACAAACAGCTCGTCATTCGCTGGTTTGAAGAAGTCTGGAACAAAGGCAATCGCGATACCATTGCGCAGCTCTTCGCTCCCGATGGCGTACTCTACGATGGCGACAGAATCATCCACGGTCCCGCGGAATTTGAAAAATTCTACGATCGCCTCCGCGCGGTTTTTTCCGATTTCAAAATTTCCCCGGTGCTGGCACTGGCCGAAGGCGACCTGGCTTGCGTTCACTGGTTCTCCGAATGTAAACACATCGCCACCGGCAAGACCGCTCAAATCACCGGCACTTCCATCGTCCGCGTTAAGGACGGCCGCTTCGTCGAAGCTTGGCAAAACTGGGATGCCGCCGGCATGGCCGCTCAGCTCTCCGACCTGCCGCCCCAACCCCTTTTTTGAGTTCCTGAATTTAGTTTCTGGCTTAGAGCACCGATTTTGCGCGACATTTCCGTAAACTTCTGGTACCGCTCCCATTAGGTAAACTATATTTAAACCGCAGGATACATCGCTTCAATCCTAAGTCCTTCCGAATGAAACTCTTATCCAATTTGAATCGCTAACTCCTTTGTCTTGATACTCGACCCCCGCTTCCTCGAAAACTTACAACGCAAAACTCGTTACTTACCGCTGCCATCCCTTGAATACCGCGCGACATTCTCCGGCACTGTAATCCCCGTCTTCAACCGAGCATCCGGCACAGGGGCTGCAGATACCACCGGCAATGGCAGCACACCCGCCCAGATCGGCAATTCGTAATCCGCTTCGTCATCTATAGGGCCACCCGTGCGCAACTTGGCCGATACTTCCTCGAGCGCCAATGCCAGCACCGTCGTACCCTTCAACTCCTGCTCAGTCGGCCAGCGAATCTGATCCCACCGACCCTTCATGATGTGCTCGGTAAACAATCGCAACGCTTCCATTTTTTCCGCCGGGTCCGTCACCAGCCGAGCCGTCCCCAGCACTACCACCGACCGGTAATTCGCCGAATGATGAAACGCCGACCGCGCCAGCACCAATCCATCCACCAGCGTTACCGTCACACAAACTGGAATGCCTTCACTCAAAGTACGCAACATTCTACTTGCGGCGGACCCATGCAAATACAGAGTCTCCCCCGCCCGCCCATAGTTCGTCGGTATCACATAGGGCTGCCCGTCCACCACAAATCCCACATGGCAAACAAACGCCTCATCCAGAATTTTAAATACCGTCTCGCGGTCGTAAGCCCCGCGCTTCGGCAGCCGCCTAACTTGCGTCCGTTCCGTAGGTGTAAATGTGCTCATTGGCAGAGCCTATCGTTCGCTCTGCACTCATACAAGTGCCAATCTGGCTTGATGGTTTTGGCTTTTGCAGGGGCACGATATATCGGGCCCTTCGCTGAGTTTCCGCCGGTGGTCTGCGCGCCGCCCACTCGTCGCATAAACTAATTTAGCCCGACCGCCCAGGCCAAATCCGTCATTCCGAGCGAAGCGAGGAATTACTTCGGACTGATCGGCGCCGCGGGCTTCGCCTCACCACGCACCACGCGGAACCCAACATACTCCGGCGCAGGTGTGCAATTCGACTTCGCATCCGCAGGACAATCCGCGCTACCGCCCATCACTTTGCCTTTCCCGTCGCGCGTCAGCACCCACTCGGCCACGTTTCCGCCAAGATCATAAATCGGCTCCTCGTCATCTTTGCCTTGACCATGAAAACTTCCGACCTCTTTCAAGAGCGGCGCCGTTCCGCCAAGTTCTTTCGCTTTCTCGCGCAAACGCGTCGCATCCTCCGGATTCGGCGCATAGCTCGCCCAATAATCAAGAGTGTTTTCGCCGTCGCGATGTTCATACAATTCATTCACTTCATCCTCGTACGGAATGCGATAAGGCGTTTCTTTGCCGTCTCCTGTCACTCGGGAAAGCCACTCAACGTACTGCTTGGCCTGATCCAGAGTTACACCGCTTGCAGGGAAGTTTTCTGTACCCGGCGCCGGAAATAATTTGTCGTCTTTATCCAAACATGCCGAATGAAGATAGGAGTGAAATTGCGCTCGCGTAACTTCGAATCTTCCGATTTGTATGGCGTCCCGAGCCACCACTTCTGGCGGCGCAAATTCGGCCCCGCATGGCGCATCGAAATCGTTTCGCCAGCCCGATGTGCCATACAAGTGATTTGCCAAGCCTCCGCGTTTGATGTTCTTTCGATGTAGCGCGTCCTCTAGCGGCGAACCCTTTTTCACCGCTTCGTTCGCGGTCGGCGCGTTCTTGAAAAAATATTTGTCGAACCAGGCGACTTCCTCTTCAACCTTGCGCATCTGGTGCGTCAGTTTGCGCGGACCGTGCGGCTCGCCCGGAAACACCACAAACTTTACCGGCACTTTGTCGTAATACTGCAGCGCGCGAAAAAACGACCAGCTCTGCGCCGGAGGAACCTGGTTATCGGCTGTGCCGTGGAAAATCAGCACTGGCGCTTTTACCTTGTCCATCTTGAAGAATGGCGATTTGCGAATGTACAGCTCCGGATCCTCCATCGGAGACTTTCCGAAATAATACGAATCGAACGAATCGCCGAACACCACGTTGCCCCAGTCGCTGATCCATTCCACGTCGCCTGCGCCAACGCTCGCAACTTTGTAGCGATCCGGATAGGTCGTAATCAGACTGATCGACAAGATCGAACCGTTCGACCAGCCCAGCGTCGCGATTTTATTTGGATCAACAAATCCTTTCGCGATCAAATAGTCCACACCAGCGTTGATGTCTGGCGTTTCCAGATCATAATATTTTCCGCAGCAAATCGATTCCACCCACTTCAACCCGTAGTTATTGCTCCCGTGGTAGTTCGGCCTCAAAATAAATGCCCCGCGCTGCGTCAATAAGTTAATCGGATACGCCCAGTTGTCCTCCCACAAGTCCGCATCATGCCCGGTCGGCCCGCCGTGAATCGCGGTGATCACCGGATATCTTTTCCCCGCTTCATAATTCTTTGGGTAATAGAGAATCCCTTCCACTTCTTCATCGTTCGCGCCCTTCCAGCGAATCACTTCCGTTTTTGCGAAAGTGCGATTTTTCACCAGCCCTTCATTTAATTTCGTTATCTGGACCGGCGAAACGATTTTTGCTCCGTCCAGTCGCGCGCGATAAATCTGCGGAAATTTGCTGGCCGTGGAATAGAAATACACAATCGTCTTGCCGTCTTCGCTCACCTCGAAGAATTGAATATTCTTCGCGTGTTCGCCTTCGAGCGCCGCGCGTTTCCAGCTCCATGCACCTCCAGGCTTGGACCGTGTATAGCGCGAAGTTTCGTACCGCGATCCCGCCGCAAGCCCTAAGACAAAACCATCTTGCGTAGCCGTCAGGTCCGAGCCGATCCCGTTCTCCCAATCCAGCGGCACCTGCACGCTCTTCCCACTTCCAAGATCATAAAAATAAAGCAGCTCGATGGTCGCAGTCAGAAATTTCGGATGCGTGGAAAATGGAGCCCACGCATAAAAAGCAGAACTATCCGGCAGCCACTCAAATCCACGCGGATAGACGCGACCCTCCGTGAAAATCGGCTTCTCGGTTCCATCGCTCAAGTTGTGCAGAATCGTGGTTGGTGGAAGTTTTTGGTCGAAGGTGTAGTGCAAGCTTTTTTCATGGTTTGCAACAACGTATCTCCCATCTTTTGATACTGACCAGTTTTCTATCCAATCCGTATTAGTCGTCAGCCGTGTGATTTGTTTGTCCTTCACGCTGATTTTATAGAGCCGTACCGGCGGCTCGTGCTCGGCATCATTCACCACCTCCGAATCGTCCTTCTTACGCTTCATCTCCTGTTCGTAAAGCGCCGGATCTTCCTGCGCGCTGAAAATAATCGTCTCCTTGTCGATCCAATCTATGCGTCGCGGCGGACGCGCAAGTTCCGTCAGCACCCACGGTTCGCCGCCATGCGCATTGATCAGCCAAATCTGTACCGGCGCAGTGTCCGGCTTCGCGCCAAATCGCGCACGATTGCTGGTGAAGGCAATCAGTTGGCCATCGGGAGCCCACTGTGGCTGTCCGTTGTTGTCGCTGCCACGCGTCAGCGGAATCTCCTTTTTTTCTGTGAGGCTCGACAAAATTAAATTGGACACGCGCGCGTCCTTTTCTTTGTCGGCAGTGGATTTCACCCATACCAGCCATTTTGCATCGGGAGAGATTCGAGTTTGCGGAGCGGCCGACTCGGCATAGATCACGTCTTCCGGCTTCCACGGTTCTTTCTTGCTAGCGCTGGTCGCGGCAGTATCCGGCACCGAAGATTTCCTTTCGTCGGCGTGAACTGAAGGCAGTGCAGAAAATCCAAGTGCGCCGAAAAACAGAGATACGGCAAAAAAAGAAATGGAGAGCCCAGTAAAAGGTCGCATCCGCCTGTCCTTTTGCAGAATAAATAAAGATAAACCGCAGCCGTAATTCGCGGCAGCGGGAAAGCATAGTCGAATTGACTGCCATTGGGAATGCGTTACTCTGTTGAGCTGGGGGATAGTGACGACTAGTGGCCGCCGCAACGGCTGTTTTCAACAAAGAAATATTTCAATTCTTCCGCGAGCTCGGCCGCCACAACAAAAAAGTGTGGATGGATGCGAACCGGGAGCGCTATCAGGAAACGGTCGTGCTGCCATTCCGCCGCCTGTGCGAAGAATTATCGCCAGTGGTCCTGAAACTCGATCCGCGTTTCGACGCTATGGGCCGCCGCGGCGCAAACTTTTCCCGCATCAACCGCGACATCCGTTTCGCAAAAGACAAAACACCCTACCGCACCCACATGTATCTGAAGTTTAGTGTTCCACTTCCGGGCGAAATGAAGAGCGGCCAGCTCTATACAGGAATTTCGTCTGACGCAGTGACCGCCGGATTCCGCATTTACGCTGAACCAAAGCGCAAATTGTCTTCGATCGCTTTGGTGGCCGAACCGCGCATCGCGCAAAATCCGAAGTGGCTCGCGCAACAGAGAAAACGCCTGAGCAAAAAGTATGAAAGCTATTGGTATGCGACCGTAAAAGGCGAATGGACAAAACACGACGGCTGGCCAACCGCCGCAGACTGGCCCAAATTGCAAGCCTGGATTGTACGCAAGAAACTTTCGCCCACCACCGCAACCCGCGCTTCGTTTTGCGCTGAGCTCGCCAAAATCTTCCGCGATGTATTGCCGCTCCTGAAATTCACGGCGCTCTGAAATTATTATTATTTGTTCTGCGACCCCCATTTCTTATTGCAATACATTTCATATCGGCGTAAATGTTCTTTGCTGCTTCTGATTGCAACTATTGCAAAAGCATGTGCGCGTGTGCGTTCGCGCTTTATTTCGCTCTTGAAAAATGGTCGTCGCCTTCGCGGAACACCTGGAGGGATACGACACACCAGACTCTGCGATGGCTATGCATCGGAGCAGTACAGCTCGCAGCCTCGAATATTTCCGCAAACGCGAGTCGCGCGTTTTTGTTGGATGCTTCGCGTACGGGCTCAGTGCGAGATTTTGGACCGGAAGTTTTCGATAATCGTTGGAAACGTTTCCCCAGGATTTTCCGTCAGCCAAATTTTTGTTGGACTACGGAATGCGCAGAATTTTTCTGGTCCAGGACGCGCTTGCCCAATCGGCGGAAGATTTGGCCCACGTGCTTCAGCGCGAAAAAAGCGCGCGGGCCCTTGCATCTCAGGATAAGCAGATGGGTGCGTGCTGCGTGCGGATGGGAGGCTTTCGGCCCCGGCGTTAAAATCGGATGCGCCTGTTTGCCGGGGCCGAAAGATATGTGCGGGGTTTGCGAGGTTCGTGGGCTTAGTCGCCGTGGCGGGCGGCGTCGGCCTCTGAGGCCAGATCCTGCACGAGAGCGAAAAACGCAGGGGACTGACCGATGAAGAGGCCGCTGGCCTTCAGGAAATTTGCCGCTGCCATGGCCGCATTGTTTGTTTCCGTAGGGCGAATGATGGAGCACGCCGGGAAGGTCTTGCTCAGGAAAACGGTTGGCTCCGGCATGATCAGGTTGGACTGGAAATCCTCGGTGTCGAAGCGAGACGCGCTCATCAGGTCAAAGACAACTTTCACGCCGGTCACTGGGTCGGTGTCCGTGGTGTCGGGAGCATTGCCTGCTTTGTCCTGCCAGGTCTGAAAATGCATGATTTCCGTTCCGCCTATGCTGAGAAGAACGCGCAACACCTCGGAGTGCGTGACTCGTTGCGCGAGGGAGGGGTACAGGCTCGAACCGCCCTGCTCGATGGTACCGAAGTGAAAGCCAGCCGTGTTGGCGATGGCTTGCAGATGGCTGGAGCTGCTCAGATCGGCATCGGAGCGGGGAATGGCGGTGTGCTGACCGACGGCGAGCGTCGGAAGCGCCTGAGGAAATGTGTCGCCCAGGTCCGGATTCTGCGTACGGCTGCGGTAGCGCGTCCACCAACTGGTGTCCACCGAAAGCTGCGTAAGGTTGGTAAGCCGGCCAAACTGGTTGGCGCCCGTCGCTTTGCTGCTGGGCAGAGTGCGGAATTGGTCGAGGCTCACGGTGTCTGCGCCCTTGGAGGCGAGATACGCATTGATGAAAGTTTCGTGGGAAAGTTCGTCTTCGGTATTGTCGTGAATGTACTGCGCCATGTCTGAGTCGAGTTGAGAAACGGCGGCGGTGTAAAGAGGATTGCCTCCGGTGGGTTGCGCGGGATAACCCGGAATCAGCTGGCTGGCCAGAGTTGAGACTTCGTTGTCCTGGGTGCCCGCGAGTTCCTGGTATTGCAACCACAGATCGCTCTCGATGATTTCTGCAGCGGCCAGAAATCGAAGAATCGCGGCATCTCCTTTAGTAAGGCCTCCATTCTTTTCGCTCTTTTCGTCCCGCGCTAGCGCGGAAGAGCTGCGCGCCAAGAGACCGGCGCCCACAGTCACCGCACCAGCGACCATTCCTTTTTTGAGGAAGGTCCGCCGATTGGAGCCAGCCTCCTTTCTGTCCTTTGACTCAGGGTTTGTAAGTACAAACCCCGTACCCCGCTGACCGAATTCTTGCATGTAATTCTCCTTTTTCTGGCACAGCCGCTGGTAACCGCTGTTATGGTCGCAGCGCTTCGCGTTTCGAAGTGAAGTTCCAAGAAAGAGGCTAAGGAAATTCGGGACAGATGGTGTCACGGCGATATCTCTAATTCGTCGAACGTTTGTTGGATTTGTGTCCTGCGGCGACGCAAGGCGCAGAAATCCTTGAGACAAACGTGGTGTGGCAAGCTTGCGGGGAAATGGCAAATTGACGCTCTGCAAAGACTCGCATACGATGCGGAGCGCAGTATGCTGTGTATTTGGGGGATGGCCTGCATGCCTCGACTGACTTTTTTGATCATTGCCGGAATTCTTGTGATGTTCACGGCGGCGCGCGGCAGCGCGCAGAAGCCGGAAGAAAAGCCGGCGGAAAAATCCGCGGAAAAGTCTGGCGACAAGCCAGACAAAGCGAAGGACGAAAAGAAGCCCGAAGAAAAAGTTGTACAGACCAAGCACTCGATCAAGATTGCCGGCCAGGAACTAAAATATACGGCAACGGCTGGAACAATTTTGCTGAAGCTGGAAGATGGTACGCCGAAGGCCAGCGTATTCTATGTGGCGTACACAAAAGATGATGTCAGCGACACGGCGAAGCGTCCGGTGACTTTCACGTTTAATGGCGGGCCGGGGTCGGCTTCGATCTGGCTGCATCTCGGAGCGTTTGGCCCGCGACGCGTGGAAATGGGAGACGCGGGCGCGCTGCTTCCGCCGCCTTACAAACTGGTGGACAACGAATATTCGCTGCTGGACGCGACGGACTTGGTCTTTATCGACCCGGTCTCCACGGGCTACAGCCGCGCTGTCCCGGGCGAAGCGCCTCGCCAGTTTCACGGGGTCGAAGAAGACATTCAATCGGTCGGCGATTTTATTCGTCTCTACGCCACGAGGAACAAACGGTGGACTTCGCCGAAGTTTCTGGCGGGCGAAAGCTACGGCACCACGCGCGCGGCAGGCCTGTCTGGTTATTTGCAGCAGCGCTATGGAATGTATCTGAACGGAATTATCTTGATATCTTCGATCTTGAATTTTCAGACCGCGGAATTCGATACCGGCAACGATCTTCCTTATATTTTGTTTTTGCCCACGTACACAGCAATCGCTTGGTATCACAAAAAATTGCCGTCGGATCTGCAAGGCGATTTGCAAAAAGCGGTTGAGGAATCGCGCAACTTTGCCGCGCATGAATACGCCGACGCGCTGATGGGCGGAGACAATTTGCCTGCCCCGCGGCGCGCGGAGATCGCGCAAAAGCTGTCGCGACTCACCGGACTTTCCGCGGAGTATGTCGAACGCAGCAATCTGCGCATTGAAATTCAGCGTTTTGACAAAGAATTATTGCGCGAGCAACGCCGCACGGTAGGCCGGCTCGACGGCCGCTTTATCGGTATCGATGAGGATGCTGCTGGAGCGCGGCCAGATTACGATCCAAGTCTCGCGGCGATTGTCGGACCGTACACAGCAACCTTCCACGATTACGTGCGCGGCGACCTGAAGTTTGAGAGCGATCTTTTTTATGAATATTTGACCGGCCGCGTGCAACCGTGGAGTTTCGACTCTTACCAGAATAAATATGTGAATGTCGCGGAGACGCTGCGCAGCGCGATGACGCAAAATCCTTTTCTGCGCGTGTTTGTCGGTAAGGGTTACTACGATTTGGCCACGCCGTTTTTCGCCGCGGAATATACTTTCGACCATTTAAGCCTCGATGAGTCTCTGCGCTCGCATCTTTCAGGCGGCTACTATGAAGCCGGCCACATGATGTACGTGCATCAGCCATCGCTCGCAAAACTCAAGCAGGATTTGTCGCAATTCATTCAAGCCAGCACGGATCAAAAAGCCGCTACGCAGAAGGGCGCGTCGAAGTGAAACGGATGCTCGCGACCGGAGCGTGGCTGGCTATCGCGATTGGGGGCGCGATTGCGCTCGGCAAAATTGCGCTGTACCGCGGCGAATCGATCAGCGCGACGTGGTTCGTTGTGGCGGCCGTTTGTTCCTACTTGGTTGCCTACCGGCTGTATTCGGCATTTATCTCCGCCAAACTGTTGGCACTGGACGAGACGCGCGCAACGCCTGCAGAACGCCTGGATGATGGTCGCGATTTTGTGCCGACCAACAAATGGGTTTTGTTCGGGCATCACTTTGCCGCCATCGCTGGGCCCGGTCCGCTGGTTGGCCCGACACTGGCCGCGCAATTCGGATACTTGCCGGGGACGTTGTGGCTGATTGCCGGCTGCGCGTTCGCCGGATGCGTGCAGGATTTTATTATTTTGTTCTGCTCGATCCGGCGTGATGGAAAAACCTTGGGTGAAATGGCTCGCGATGAAGTGAGCAAGCGCGGCGGAGTCATCGCTCAGATCGCGGTGCTGGCAATCATGATCATTCTGCTGGGCGTGGTGGCGCTGGTGATCGTCAACGCATTGAAATCGTCGCCGTGGGCGGCGTTCACGCTTGCCATGACGATTCCAATCGCGCTGCTGCTCGGACTGTATTTGCGTTACTTGCGCCCGGGCAGAGTCCTGGAAGCGTCCTTGATCGGCGTGGCGCTGGTCATGTTCGCGGTGGTTGCCGGACAATGGGTCGCCGAATCGCCAAGCTGGGCGCAGGCATTTACGTTTGGTGGCGTGGCGCTGGCTTTTATTTTGATGGCGTACGGATTCGCCGCGTCCGCTTTGCCAGTTTGGCTGTTGCTTGCGCCGCGCGATTACTTAAGCGCTTTCATCAAAGCCGGAGCGATTTTTTCGCTGGCAGCCGGAATTTTGATCGTGCGGCCGGAAGTGCACATGCCGGCACTGACAAAATTCGTGGACGGCACGGGACCAGTGTTCGCGGGAAAAGTTTTCCCATTTTGTTTCATCACTATTGCGTGCGGGGCGATCAGCGGTTTCCATTCGCTCATTTCGAGCGGTACCACGCCGAAAATGATTCAGCGCGAAGGTCATGCGCGATTTATCGGTTACGGAGCGATGCTGCTGGAATCGTTTGTTGGCGTGATGGCCATGATCGCGGCTTGCGCGATGCCGCCCGGAGTTTATTTCGCGATCAATTCGCCGCCGGCAGTGGTGGGCGCAACTGCGGAAGCAGCGACCGCGACGATTTCCAGTTGGGGCTATCGAGTTGACCCCGCGACGATGAACGCCCTAGCGCACGCCGTCGGCGAACAAACATTATTCAATCGCACGGGCGGCGCGCCGTCTCTTGCTGTAGGCATGGCGCAGATTTTTTCCAGCACCATCGGCGGCGAGCGGCTGCTCAGCATCTGGTATCACTTTGCAATCATGTTCGAGGCGTTGTTTATTTTGACGGTGCTCGACGCCGGGACGCGCGTGGGCAGGTTCATGGTGCAGGAGCTGGGCAGCCGCGTGTGGAAGCCATTTGGCAGAACATCGTGGCTGCCAGGAGTGTTGCTTTCCAGTGCGCTCATTGTCGGCGCGTGGGGATATTTTCTTTATCAAGGTGTAATCGATCCGTTGGGCGGCATCAATTCGTTGTGGCCGTTGTTCGGAATCTCAAATCAGCTGCTGGCAGCCGTCGCGCTCGTCGTAGCGACGACAATCTTGCTGAAAATGGGAAAGCTACGCTGGATTTGGGTAACGCTGGGGCCGATGACTTGGCTGGTGATCATCACCATGACCGCAAGTTGGCAGAAAATCTTTGCTACTAATCCGCGCATCGGATTTCTGTCCGCGGCGAACGCAATGGCTGCGCAGATCGCCGCCGGAAAAATTCCCGCCCCGAAAATCGTGGAAACGCAGCGGCTGATCTTCAATCAGAGGCTCGATGCGGCGGTGACGGCAGTGCTCGCCGCGATGGTTTTGGTGCTGCTGGTGGAAGCTATGATTCAGTGGACAACGATCCTGAGTAAGCGACGCGTCGCTGTGCTGCACGAAACGCCGTATGTCGCGACAGCCTGGATCGCGGAAGCGGAAGGGGACTGATGAAAACTGGTTCCGCGAAGCGAAATCTGCGCACAAAATTCCTGTTGCGTCGAGTATGGCGTGGAATTCGCGAATGGTGCGGCGACGCGGCGTACGATCGCTACCTGCAAGCGCAGTCGCGTCATCCTGATGCGACTTTACCGTTAAGTCGCGAAGAATTCTACCTTTCGCAATTGCAGAAAAAATATTCGCGCGTAAGCCGCTGCTGCTAGCAGCCAGCCTCAATCCAGCCATCGGACCTAAAGCATCTTGTTTTCCAGCCGATGTCAGGAATAGAATCGGGCGTATTACCCCCAGGGTGGGTTCCCCAAAAATCGAGCGCCGAAGGGAGGGTGCCATGCGGCGTAATTCTTTGTACTTCACTTTAATTTCATTGACGGTCGTAGTGTTTTTAGCGCAAGCGGTGACGGTTGCGCAGGAGAAGGCGCCGGCTGCAGCTAAACCGGACTTTGACATTACTGGCTCCTACATCGAAGCGTGTAGCTGCGACATGTTCTGTCCCTGCTACTTCAACAGTCATTCCACGCATCACGGCGACGATCACTTCTGCCGCGCCAACCTGGTTTTGAAAGTGGACAAGGGTCATTACAAAAACACCAAACTCGATGGTGCGAAAGTGTGGATCGCGACCGACCTGGGAAGCGACTGGAGCACTGGAAAAGATTCCTGGGCGGTGCTGAATTACGATCCGAGTGTTACAGCGGAGCAGAAGACGGCTTTGAACGACATCATCGGGCAGCTCTATCCGTTCAAATGGCAAAAGTTCGACGTGGATACACAGGGCTTCACCTGGGACGTGGACGAAAAAAGCGGAGTGGCTCGCGCGAAGATGAACAACGGAAAAGGGGAAGTGGTTCTTGAGAAATACAAAGGTGACGATCCCAACCATGAGATCGTGGTTCAGAACTTGAAGTATTGGACGGCTCAATCTAACGACGGATTTCGGATGTGGAAAAGCAAACACGAAGAATTTGAAGGCAAGGATCACAAATTTTCGTATGACGGTACCAACGGTTTTCTGATCACCATTCATTTCTCGGGGCGGGCGAACACAGCCCCTGCGGGCAACTGAAGCGACCCGCACAATGGCGGCGTTTGCGCGCCGCCTTTCAACGCGAACTGTATTTGCCTGGCTAGAAGTGCGTCTCCGGGCGGTTTAGACACGGAGTGCTCTCATGGCGGTTCCGTGCGAGGGGCTTGTTTCCCGGCGCGTCGTTCCGTAGACTTCAATGCATTCCGCTCGAGCAGGTCCGCCCAGCATGGATCCTATTTTCGCTACGGAGGGACGCACTGTGGCTATCAACGAGCAAAAACTTCATGAATTATTGGGTAAGGGAATTGTTGATTTTGGCGCGACGTTTCATGCCGCGCTGATCGCCATCGGCGACAAACTTGGTTTATACAAAGGATTGGCTGCCGGCGGTCACCAGACCCCTGCTGAACTCGCGAAGCGTACCGGCACGACGGAACGCTACGTGCGAGAGTGGTTGTGCAGTCAGGCAGCAGGCGGCTACGTGAACTACGAAACAGCGAGCAACAAATTTTACTTAACTGAAGAACAGACCTTCGTGCTCGCCGACGATAACAGCCCGGCATTTCTGCCCGGCGCATTTCAAGCGGCCCTGGGCGCGATTCAGGCCAAGGATCAACTCGAAGAGTGCTTCAAAACCGGAAAGGGAATGGGCTGGCACGAGCATCATGCAAATGTGTTCGTAGGCACCGAGAGATTTTTCCGCCCCGGTTATGCCGCGAATCTAGTCAGATCCTGGATTCCGTCGTTGCAAGAAGTGGACGCAAAGCTGAAAGCGGGAGCACGAGTTGCGGACGTCGGGTGCGGGCTGGGCGCTTCCACGATTCTGATGGCTAAGCACTATCCGAAATCGGAGTTTGCGGGCTTTGATTATCACGACAAGTCGATCGAAACGGCGAAGCAACGCGCGAAAGACGCCGGCGTGGCTGATCGCATCGTGTTCGAAGTGGCGATGGCGAAAACGTATCCAGGACGCGACTACGATTTCGTAACTTTTTTCGATTGCCTGCATGACATGGGCGACCCCGCCGGAGCGTCCGCGCATGTGCACAGCAGCCTGAAAAAAGACGGTACGTGGATGATTGTTGAACCGTTTGCGGGAGACAAAATCGAGGACAATCTGAATCCTATCGGACGCGCATTTTATGGAGCGTCAACCCTCTTGTGTACGCCGGCTTCGCTTTCGCAGGAAGTAGGGCTGGCTCTGGGAGCGCAAGCCGGTGAAAAACGGTTGCGCGATGTGGTGACGTCCGGAGGCTTCACGCGCTTCCGCCGGGCGACGCAGACGCCGTTCAATCTGGTTTTTGAAGCGCGGCCATAGGAAAAGAACAGCGCATGTAGGCACCGCTCTGAAAAATATTCCCGCTAAATTTCTTCTTCGTCCTGCGAGGTTTTGAGAATTGTTACCTTGTGCACGATTTTCAAGCCCTGGGAGCGGACTCCGGCAAGGATTTCCCGGCGAATTTCCACCGGCAGGCTTTCCGGCGCAAAAACGCCGGATTCTTCGCGCGGAAAATTCTTCACGAATTGCGCGGCAACGTGTGCGGTTGCAAACGCAACCGGCGTTGTGAAGAGTCCCCGCCGGCGAATGGTGTAAAGGGACGGAAAGAGCACGTCACTGCGAATCAGCACGTGCACATCTTCTTTCGAGCCACGCTGGACGCCGCGCATCAGAACGGCGGCGGCGAAGCGCGCGTTCTGCAGGATACCCTGACGGATTAGTTTGGCAATTGCTCGCGGTGACGCGGTTTCCGGAAATCGTCGCCGCGCCATGCCGCGCGATTTGGAAAGCTTGCCCTGTTTGTGCCAGCGGCGCAGGCGGTCGATTTCGTTGCCGCCGATCTTTGCGTCCAGATCGCGCATGGGAATAAAGCGCGGCAGTGTGGCGATTTCATCCTGCGCTGCAAGGACAACTCGCGCGAGGCCGACCGGATCCATGAAGCGGAATCTCTCCAGCTCAGAAAAGCGTTTTGCCAGCTTGAATCTTCCGTCGCGATAGATGCGCGGACGCGAAATGGCCTCGTCAAACGATACTTCCGGCGACCATTGCGAAATCGGATCGTCGCTTTCAGAACTTTCGTAAAGCCTGATTTGAACGGAAATAACTTCATCGCACTGATCGGCCGCGCGCTTGACCAAAAGATTGGTAAGCCCCGGAGCCGCTCCTGCGTCGATTACCGCGGCGCGATTCTTTTTCTCAAAGCGTTGGCTGTAGCGAAACTGTTCGGCGCGGAATGGATCGCGCGTGAGGTGCGAACTCAAGTCCAGATAGTGGGACCGCAAGCGCAGCGCGGCCCGCAGTACAATTTCGTTGAAAACCGAAGCCGAAGCGTTGATAAGAAGTTGGCAGCCTTTTGCAGCGCGCACGACGCCGCGCAGGTTTCGCGCATTCACTTGCGAAACGGCAATCGGGCTTTTTTTGCCGAGGAAACGCCGCGCGCGGTCAGGATCACGGTCACCGCACCACACGTGATGGCCCTGCCGTTGCAGAATTTGTGCCAGAAGTGAGCCGGTCGCCCCGGCTCCCAGGATAAAGATGCGCATGGCGTCGCAAAACTCTATCACAGACTGCCACGGGCCTCCGACGCTGCGTTACCAGAGAAGCTTCAGTGCGAATTGCACCTGGCGCGAACTGGTGGAGGTGCTGGTGATGGCGCCGGCCGTCCCGGACACGCCGCTTGGATTGGCGGCAGTCGGCGGAGTGAAAGCGATCAGGTTCGGCGTATTGAAGTTCGTGTGGTTCAGCAAATTGAATATTTCGGCGCGAAATTGCAGATTCAAGCGTTCGCGCAGCTTAGTGTCTTTCAATACCGAGAAATCCCAGGTCGTAAGTCCCGGACCGATGTAGGTGTTTCTTCCAACGTTGCCGTAAAAGCCGCTGGTTGCGGGCGGCGCGATAAAGGCATTGGGATTGAACCATTGATTCGGATTGCCGAGAACCACCGAGCCGGTGAAATTGGGATTCAGAAACGGCCGCACCGGATTTCGCGTATCGCCATTGTTGGAAGGGTTGTAGCTAAGCTGCGGAGTAAATGGAAATCCGGTCTGCGCGGTGATGATACTGGAAACGGACCAGCCGCCAATCGCCACGCTCGCAAAACCACGGCTGCCATTTGCATAACGTTGTCCACGGCCAAACGGCAATTCGTAAAGAACGCTGACGACCGCGACATGTTCAATATTGAAAGTCGCCAATCCTTTGTCGGAAGACAAATCCAGAGGATTTGAAACCAGCCCCGGGGCGTTCCCTGCAGTGGTCTGGTTCAACGAATCTCCGTCGTCCAGAGTTTTCGCAAACGTGTAAACACCGCGCAGTAAAAGACCGTGACTGAAGCGCCGCCGCAGGTCCACTTGCAACGCGTGGTAGCTGCTGGTGCCTTCTGAGAACCAGGTCCAGGTATTGGCGATGGCCGGATTTGCTTTCGGCGTTCCCGCCGGTATGTAGAAAGCGCCGTCGGGAACTGGAGCGCCAGCCAGCGGCGAGCTAGCTGGAAATCCGGTGGAAATTGTGACCGGCGGAGTAGCATTTGGATTCACCGTCGGATAAACCGCCGGGCAGGGAGCAGCCGGGCAAATCACAGGCTGTGATTCGTTGGCGTCGACGCCAATCAGTTCGTGATAGCCGTGCGAACCGACATAACCAACCGTCAACGAAGTATTCGGAGAAATTTCGCGATCGACGCGCAGCGACCATGAGATCAGTGTTGGTGTTCGCATGTCCGGTTGAACACCGCCCGGGACGAGTCTGGCCTTTGCAGACACTGGGGCATTCGGATCGATCGGCAGACTGGAAACGTCGAGTGCGGAAATACTGTAGACCGGATTGAATGGCGCATTCTGGTCGGCGCGATAGCCGAGTGCGTCCTGCAAATCGTTGTACATGCCAAAATTGGCGCGCAGCACTGTTTTGCTGCTCAGCGGACTCCAGGCGAGGCCGATGCGCGGCTGCGGCAAGAATTTTGCGTGGTTCTCGGTAAAGAAAGAGCCGCCAATGTGTGGGTTAGTCGAAATCACTCCGTTCGGGAATGTATAGTTGGCGGCGCGGTCGTGCGCTTCATTCCATCCGGTGGAAAATTCGTCGCGGAATCCAAGCGAGAGGGTCAGCTTGGGGCTGACGCGAAAAACGTCTTCCGCGTAAAACGCGCCAAACAAAGAACGCCAATTCATCGGAGTCGGCGCGGGGTCATATAGAAACGAGGAAGTCGTTCCTTGCAGGAAAGTTTGCAGGCTGGCGAAAGTCGCTTGCCCGTACTGGCTGAGCGCGATGTTTTCGTTGGATTGGAATTGCTGAAACCACGCGCCAAAGCTAAGTTGGTGCCGGCCTTTCGTTAGTGTGACGCGATCCTCGTAGGTAAAGAGATTCCGCGCGATATGTAGATTGCTTCCGTTATTGCTTCCCGCCAGGCCGATGGATGCTTGCGGATTCGACGCGGCGCTTCCCCCCACAACGACTGCGCCAACCTGCAGACCTGTGAGGAAAGCCGGGACGCTTGCTGCCGGCGTTCCGGGTGTCGGCTCGCCAGTGAAAAAATATCCAGCGCGCGAATATCCGATGCGCGCCAGATTCAGCAGCGTTGGCGAAAAAATATGGGTTTCTTCCAGACTGAACACTTGCTCGCGCAAATTAAGAATGTCGGAGCCATAGGGATTGACCGGCGTCGCGGTCACGTCGCCGCCGTCGTCGATGGTGTAGATTCCCGCGAGAGAATCTTTCGCGGAAAACCTGTGGTCGATGCGTAAGGTTCCAAAATCCTCGCGGATCGTCTGCAGGGGGCTACTGAAAACCGTGGCAATCCCGATTGGCATGCCGTTAATCGAGCCTGCAGCGGCGTCGGGCGCACCGGCTGGCGCGATGGGCCACAAATTCAGGAGGGGCTGCACACTGGGAGCAGCCAGCAGTCGTGCGTTGGCATCCGGGACAAAAGCAACCGATGTCTGGTGGAGATTTTGCCGCAGCCCCTCGTAGTTAGCGAAGAAAAATGTTTTATCATTTCTGACCGGTCCGCCGAATGCAACTCCAAATTGATTGCGTTGGAATGGCGGCGCTGAACCCTGATCAAAGAAATTCTTGGCGTCCAGCGCGTTGTTGCGCAAAAACTCGAACGCCGAACCGTGCCACTGGTTGCTGCCGGACTGCGTGACGATGATCACCTGGCCGCCGGGCCGTTTGCCGAACTCCGCACTATAGTTGTCGCGCTGCACATTAAACTCGCGCACGGCGTCGACTCCCAGCAATTCGCCGCTGGCCCCTCCCGGTTGCATGTTATTTTCCGCGGCGCCGCTGTATTCGACGCCATTCAGTAAAAATAAATTCTGCTGTGGGCGATTGCCGGAAACGGAAAAATTATTGGCCGTGCTGGAGTTGGAAATACCCGTGCCGCCGGTTTTCTGCGACGTAAAATTTACGATACCAGGATTCAGCGGAAGCAGCAGATCGTAGCTGCGCCCGTTGAGGGGAAGATCTTTGATCGCTTGCTCGCCAACCAGTCCGCTGATGTCTTTCGTTGATGTACTTACCATCGGCGCATCGCTTCTTACGATCAGCTCCGATGTGACCGTTCCGATTTGCAGCCGAAGATCGACGCTGGCTTCCTGCCCGACTAAGAGATATATCCCGCTACGAAGCGCATCCCTAAAACCCGTCTTGGTAACGCGCACCTCATATTCACCGATGTTAAGCGCTACTACCAGGTATCTTCCGGCATCGTCCGTGACACTGCTGCGAATCGCCCCAGTCTCAATATTTTTTACGGTCACTGTCACTGCAGGAACCGCTGCGCCAGAAGTATCCGTGACGCTACCTTTTATGCTGGCAGACACTTGCGCGTGCGCCGCCGGCATAAACGCTGCCAATAGCAGGATCCCGATAGCTGCGCGCCACATAGAATTTCCACACTGTCTCCTTGCGGCGCCGAAGTTTGACACATCAATAAGTAATGGGTGCAAATTCATTGAGGATCCCCTGTTAAAAGAATCACAAAGACACACTCAGCGGCGGCGGGCCGGCTATGTGATAATTCAATACGGTCGAGCTCGTTAAGTCAATTCGACTTAATACGTATTGAATCTGCACGAATTTGCATGATTCCCTGGTCGGAAATCGTTTACTCAGATTTGCGGCTGACAGCCTGCAGGCGTAGACTCTGCTTATAGCTCCGACCAGGACGGCCTGAAGGGGAGACAACCCATGGCCTTCTTGGCGATCCCGAAGTTGGGATGAGGGTTCTGGCGGAAACGCCTGGGCCTCCCGTACGCGACTTGGCAAAAATGCCGTAACCGCGCCGGCCGGACAAATCAGATCGGCTGGATTGGAAAGGAGCGCTACACCAGGAAATATTCTGGTTGTGCGCCCGATTCCAAGCCCGAATCGGGCTTTTTTGTATTTCGGATGATCGAAGACGTGACACTGCAAGATAAATTCGGGCGGCAGATCACCGACTTGAGAATTTCGGTCACTGATCGCTGCAATTTCCGGTGCATTTACTGTCGTTCCGCCGATCCGGAGAATTACCAGCAGCACGACAAGATTTTGTCATGGCCGGAATTGGAGCGGCTGGGCCGCGTATTTCATAGTCTGGGCATCCGCAAAGTGCGCGTGACTGGCGGCGAACCGCTGGTGCGCCCTGGCGTCGAGGATTTTATCGCGCGAATGTCGGAAACCGGCTTTCCTGATTTGTCGATGACCACTAACGGCCACCAATTGGCCGAACGTTGCGACCGCCTTATTGCTGCCGGGCTGAAGCGCATCAACATCAGCCTCGATTCTCTCGATCCGGTAAAATTCGAAAAAATTACGCGCACGAAAACTTTTTCCTCTGTGATGGCAGGAATTGACGCAGCACAGAATTCGCGTCTGGGTCCGGCAAAGATCAATGCGGTGCTGGTGCGCGGTTTCAACGACGACGAAGTCGAAGCCTTCGCTGAATTTGCCCGCGAGCGCGGCGTGATCATGCGCTTCATTGAGTTCATGCCGCTGGACGCGGACCGGCATTGGTCGCGCGAACTGATGGTGCCGGCCGCGGAAATTCACGCGAGGATCAACGCGCGCTGGCCGCTGCGGCAAATCCCAAATGAAGCCAGTGAGACCGCGCGCAAATATCGCTTCGCCGATGGCGCGCCCGGGGAAATCGGTTTGATCGCTCCGGTAACACAACCTTTCTGCGGCCATTGTTCGCGCATCCGTCTGACCGCCGACGGAAAATTGCGCACTTGCCTGTTCAGCAAGGAAGACCATGATTTGCGCGGATTGTTGCGGGAAAATGCCAGCGATGAAGGTTTGGAAATTTATATCCGTTCCGTTGTGGACGAGAAGGAAAGAGGCCATCGCATCAATGAGCCGGATTTTGTGTCGCCATCGCGTACCATGGTTTTCATCGGCGGCTAAACGGTTACCATAGGTCCTAACCGGCGAACTCCGCAGTTCATCTAACAAATTGCCCATCACACCATGAGCAGACTCACCTCCATCTTGAATTCGACGCAGCTGATCGGAATCGAACAGCCGGAAACTTTACGCGCGCCGGAAATCGAAAAAGGCGTGGGCTGCGATTTTGATAGTTATTTGCTCGTGCCTGACACCTCGCTGGACGAGCGCATCGCCGCCGCAAAAGCCAGGCTAGGCAAGGATCTAGTGATACTCGGCCATCACTACCAGCGCGATGAAGTGGTGAAGTTCGCGGATTTTCGCGGCGATTCCTTGAAGCTTTCGCAACAGGCCGCCGAAGCCGACGCCAAGTACATCGTTTTTTGCGGCGTGCATTTTATGGCGGAGAGTGCCGACATCCTGCGCCGCGGCAACCAAATTGTGGTGCTGCCAGACTTAAGCGCTGGCTGCTCCATGGCGGACATGGCCGATATCGGCCAGGTTGAAGCGTGCTGGAGCGAACTCGCCGGCGTGACGGACACCAGCAAAATCATTCCCGTCACCTATATGAATTCCACCGCCGCCATTAAATCGTTCACCGGTGAATACGGTGGTTCCGCCTGCACGAGCTCAAACGCTGCTGCCGTAATGAAGTGGGCCTTCGAGCGCGGCGAAAAGGTTTTGTTTCTTCCGGACGAACATCTCGGACGCAACACGGCGTACCGCATGGGTATTCCGCTGGACGAAATGATCGTCTGGGATCCTTACGAAGAGCTCGGCGGCAATACGGTCGAAGCGGTCGCCAAAGCGCGCGTCATTTTGTGGAAGGGCTATTGCTCCGTGCACCAACGATTCACGCCGGAACAAGTGGCAAAAGTGCGCCGCGAAAATCCCGGCATTCGCGTCATCGTTCATCCTGAATGCAAATTTGAAGTCGCGCAGGCCGCGGATGAAATCGGCTCGACCGAAGGT
The DNA here is from genome assembly GCA_963743735.1 of uncultured Acidobacteriota bacterium. Classification (GTDB taxonomy): domain Bacteria; phylum Acidobacteriota; class Terriglobia; order Acidiferrales; family UBA7541; genus Acidiferrum. The sequence continues at coordinate 57,194 of CAVURF010000019.1, read as the reverse complement.
ATCATTCGCGTGATCAGAGCAGCGCCGCCGGGATCGAAATGGGCCGTTGGCACCGAAATTCATATGGTGAGTCGCCTAAGCAAGGAATTGAAGGATCGCCAGGTAATGTCGCTCGATTCCAGCGTGTGCGTTTGCACCACCATGTTTCGCATCACTCCGGTGCACCTGTTGTGGGCACTCGAAAACCTCGGCGCCGGAAAAGTCGTGAACCAGATTTCCGTTGATGAGCGCACGCGCAAATTCGCGCGGGCCGCTCTCGACCGCATGCTTTCTTTGCGCTAGCCTTACAACGAGATCACTCAGGGTTTGTAAGCACGACTTATTTTGTCCAAGGGTTTGTAAAACAAACGCTTAAACCCTGAAAACAGTCCCCACTAGAGTGCAATCTCGCCAGGGGAAAATCATGGCCGATCAAGACGACGAACTTCCACAAGACGACACTCCGGAGCCCGAGCAACGATTGTTTACGCTGACGGAAGCGGAACGCGCACGCCAGGAACTTGAACCATTTCTGGTGGAAGCGATGGAGTGCCGCAAAAAACTTTCCGGTCTGGACAACGATCTTTCCGCGGTCGCCGCGCGCATCATGATGATGGGCGGTGTGATCGTGCCGTACGAGGCGCTTGCCAAACTGCGCCGCGAACACACCCGCTTGGCGGAAAGTTTGAAGAGCTCGCTGGAACGTATTCTGGAAACCGGATGCGTGATCAAGGATCTGGACGTGGGTCTGCTGGATTTTCCTTCCATCATTGACAACGAAGAAGTTTATCTTTGCTGGAAACTGGGCGAAGACCGCATTCGTTACTATCACCGCCAGGATGAAGGTTTTGCTGGACGCAAGCCAATCGATCCGCGCGATCCCGGTACAGGCGATACGGTGCAATAGGATTCACGCTACTGCAAATCAACAAATAATTTTTCCTTAAGCGGGTACATTCTTGACTGAACATTCTCCAAATCGTCTGCAAGACTCGGCCAGTCCGTATCTGCGTTCCGCTTCGCACCAGCCGATTGACTGGCACGAATGGAACGACGAAGCGTTCGCGCGCGCCAAAGCCGAGGACAAGCCGATTCTTCTGGACATCGGCGCGGTGTGGTGCCACTGGTGCCACGTCATCGATCGCGAGAGCTACGAAAATCCCACGATTTCCAAAATCATCAACGAACACTTCGTGGCGATTAAAGTGGATCGCGACGAGCGGCCCGATGTCGATTCGCGCTATCAGTCCGCGATCAGCGCCGTTTCCGGCCAAGGTGGCTGGCCGTTGACGGGATTTTTGCTGCCTGACGGAAAACCGTTTTTCGGCGGCACGTACTTCCCGCCCGAAGACCAGATGGGTCGCCCGGGATTTCGCCGCGTGCTGCTGGCTGTCGCCGATTCGTTCAAAAATAAACGGCCCGATTTGATTCGTGCGGCGGATTCGCTGTCCGACGCCGTCGCGCAAGCCGAAACTTTCACCGGCGCACACGGCGCCTTCGACGTCGGAGTAGTCGACTCGCAAATCAGTTCGCTGACTCAGCTTTTCGATATTCGCAATGGTGGCTTCGGTAAGGCACCGAAATTCCCGCACTGTTCGTCGCTCGATCTAATTCTGGAACAACATCATCAACAGTTGGCAAGCAACGGCGGCGACAAGGGCCAGCATTTGCTGGCCATGGCCGAGACTACCCTGGAGAAAATGGCCAATGGCGGTATGTACGATCAACTGGCCGGAGGCTTCCATCGCTACTCTGTTGATGAAAAATGGCTGGTGCCGCACTTCGAAAAAATGTCCTACGACAATTCTGAGCTGCTGAAAAATTATCTGCATGGCTGGCAAATCACGCAGAATCCCCTCTTGAAGCGAACTGCCGAAGGCATCATCACCTGGATAAATGAAGTCTTGTCCGATCAACATCACGGCGGATTTTATGCCAGCCAGGACGCGGATTATTCTCTCGACGATGACGGCGATTACTTCACATGGACGCTGGACGAGCTGCGCGGCGCGCTCCTCCCCGATGAAGCGCGCGTCATCGAGCTTTACTACGACGTGGAAACGCACGGTGAAATGCACCATAACCCGGCAAAAAATGTTTTGTGGGTCGCGCGGGAGCCGAAAGACATAGCAGCACTACTGGCAACCGAAGAATCCTCAGTGCGGCTGACGATTGCGCGCGGCAAGGAAAAAATGCTATCCGCGCGGTTGCCTCGCCCCACGCCCTATGTGGACAAAACGCTTTACGCCAGTTGGAACGCCATGTTTGTCTCGGCCTACCTGGAGGCTGCGCGCGTCTTGCAGGATTCGCTGGGGTTGGGTTGCCGCGCGTTCGCCCTGAAAACTGTGGACCGCATGCTGGCCGAAGCGTGGTCCGAAGAAAAAGGATTTGCGCACCGAATCGGCGGTCCGTCTCTGGATGGCTCGCTCGACGATCAGGTCTTCGGTGTGCTCGCGTTGCTCGACAGCTACGAAGCAACTCTCGATGAGAAATATTTTCGTGCCGCGCAGCGCACCATGGATATCGCCATCGAAAAATACGGCGACGCGGAGCGCGGCGGATTTTTCGATCGCTCATCAGACGCTGCGCCGATGGGTGGACTCGATGTTCGGCGCAAGCCGTTTCAGGACTCGCCCACTCCAGGAGCAAATTCCGTCGCCGCCGTCGCTCTGATTCGCATGCACGCATTCACCAGCGAACGGAAATATCAGCAGTGGGCGCGGAAAACGCTGGAAGCTTTCGCGGGCATCGCCCCGCAATACGGAATGTTCGCCGCGACATACGGCCTGGCCGCGACGCTTTTCGCGCACCATCCCGCGCAGGCTGTCATCATGGGCCCGGCCAACGATCCGGCTGCGAAAGCGCTGGAATCCGCGGCAAATTCGATTTTCCGCCTCGGCAAGTCCGTGTTGCGAATTTTGCCGGGCGCGGCGCCGGCCTGGTTGCCGCTTGCTCTTCGCGAAACCATTCCCCATCTGCCGACAGACAAAGCAATCGCGCTAGTATGCTCCGGCAATAGCTGTTTTCCACCCATGAGCGATCCCGATCAACTCAAAGCCCTGTTACTTGGCAAGCCAGCGTCCGCCACGGCGAGTTAATTGTGCACATATCAGAAAAAAGAAGCCGAAGGAGATCAACCTCCTTCGGCTCTGTGAACTTTGCCTGTTGTTCGGGAATATTATTTCTTCGGCCGCGATTCCGGCGGCACTATTCCGTTATTGCGGTAATACACGACCAGTTGCCCGTAGTGTTCGCCCGAATGTTCGATAAGGCCGTAAGCCAGATCACCATAGCTGGTCATCCTCGGTCCACCCGCATTGATCGGCGTCATCAACGCGGCGTCGCCTTTGGCTTTCAGTAGATCTGCTCCATCCGCAACGCACTTTTTTACGAAAGCCACGACTTGCGCTTTTGTCTTCAAGTCATCCCGCTTCGGATCATCAGGATACCGAGGCTTATTTCCCTGCGCCAAATCCGTGAAGTAATACATCGACGCGGAAACGTGTATCAGATTCGCGGCAAACGTCCGCGAATCCGGATTTGGTTTGTAATCGTACTTGTCTTCCGGCATGTCTTCCGCCATTGCGATCAGCTTGCGTCCGATGTCATTCCACTGTTCGATGATCGCCGCGGATGGACTTAAGGCCGGCTTTGGCGGATCTTTTGGTTTGTTGGCATCCGTCTGCCCGAAGACAGGCATAGCTGCTAGAAACGCTATCGCACACAATCCGGCTACAAATTTCGTTCGATTCATCTCTCTCCTCCGAGCCCCGGTTTGCGCAGATTTTCCATTTCGAATTCTGCTACCGGGACAGATGCATGTTTCGACGGTTGTCCACCCCGGATGTAAGCCCGGTTGACGGTACTTCCGACGCCAGCATCTTACTGACAGTAACCACGTAGCGCACGGCCAAATTGGCTGACGCAGCGCATGGTAAGCTAAGAAGGTTCGCTGGAGGCCTCACCGAGTGGTTCTTTCCTGGTTCGTGCTGCGTACCACAATCGCTATTTCCATGCTCCTGGTGCTGTTCCTTTCGCAGCGCTTCTGGTACCGCTCATTGTGGCGTTGGAGCAGTCGTTGGGGCACCAACCTGCTGCGAGTCGGAATTCGTGCACTATATGTGGTTGGACTGCTTCTCATCATCGCGAGTCTGGTGGACTCACTTCGCAACGGACAAGGCAGCCTGATCCCTCGCGGCACGTTTCTAAATGTGCTCGCTGGCCTGTGGTTTTTCAGCGCACTCTTTGCGTACCTGGCGGTGAAATGCGTTTACGGGATCGAGCGAGTCTGGCGACTCTTCAAAACGCGCAACCGGCCAGCCTCTGTTCCCGGCGACGAAGGGTTGCCCATCGATCCCGGCCGGCGCTACTTTTTCAAAACCGCTACTGCCGCAGCCGGTGCCGCGCCTTTCCTCGGCGCGATGTATGGATTCGCCGCGGAGCGCCTGAACTATCAGGTCTGCCGAGTGGATATTCCAATCTCAAATCTTCCCGCCGCACTCGATGGCATGACCATCGCGCAGCTCAGCGATATTCACATGAGTGGCTACATGCCGCGCGCGCAAGTGCGTCGCGCCGTGGATATGGCCAATGACCTCGGCGCGGATTTAGCCGTTGTCACTGGAGATTTCATCACTGGTGCCGGCGATCCGCTCGAGGAATGTATTGAAGAAATTCGCCGCCTGTCCGCGCCATTGGGGATTTACGGCTGCAACGGCAATCACGAAATTTATGCGGACGCCGAAGACCGCGTGCAGGATTTGTTTACCCAGCAGGGCATGAAGCTGCTGCGCCACGAAAATGCGCTGATTACTTTCCGCGGCGCGCAACTGAATTTGGTCGGCGTCGATTATCAGCGCGAACGCGCTCCCGGCGGCCGCAGAGTTTCCGCCCTGGTCGGTATCGACCCACTGATCCGCAAGGACGTTCCGAACATTTTGCTTTCGCACAATCCCAATTCATTCAATCGCGCCGCGGAATTGGGCGTTGAACTCTCTCTTGCCGGCCACACCCATGGCGGCCAGATTCAAGTGGAGATTCTCGATCACCGCCTGAGCCCTGCGCGTTTCATCACCGACTACGTGGCGGGTCTTTACCTGCGGCCGCTTTTCACTCCGGCGAAGACTGTGGCTTCGCAAAAATTTCTGCGTGCCACCGCGCTGCAGGGCCCACATTCCGCAATCTATGTGAATCGCGGACTCGGCACGGTAGGCGCTCCCGTGCGCCTGGGCGTGCCGCCAGAAATTTCTTTGCTCACACTGCGGCGGTCCTGAACGGCCGTCGCATTGGTCATCCTTCATGGTCATCCTTTTGATGGGCACAACCGGCGCGGGAAAAACCACAGTTGGCAAAATACTCGCCGCTCGACTGCAGTGGAGTTTCCTGGACGCGGATGATTTTCACCCGCAATCAAACATCGAGAAGATGCACAACGGAAGTCCGTTGACCGACGCCGATCGTTGGCCTTGGCTCAAAAACATTCACACAGAACTTCGGCGCTTCACTCAGTCAGGAAAAAATGTTGTCCTGGCGTGCTCGGCTCTGAAACAGTCCTACCGCGACCTGCTCTCCGCTGGCCTCACTATGCAAATCGTCTATCTCCGCGGAACCTACGACGTGATGCGCCATCACATCGAATCGCGTCACGGCCATTTCGCAGGCGAACCTATCCTCGCGGGCCAGTTCGCCGACCTCCAAGAGCCGCACAACGCTCTCGTCCTCGACGTATCGCGCACGCCACAACAACTCGCCAGCGAGATAATCGCCAGTCTGCACCTCTCCGAATCGCCGCGTCTGGCTTGACTAGATTCCTCCGAATTCCTCCGACGAATGTGAGCGCACCGACAAGCGTGACCCGTTCCCAATCCGACACATCCCAACTTCGTTATCACAGCGCCAAGCATCCAAGGCTCTGCAACTTCCATCCAATAGCTGTGTTATACAGAGTGGCAATTTCCGGACGAGAGGTCCGGTGCCAGAGGGTACTAATGGATAATGCATTGAAAACATTGGATTTAGCTCAGCCTTCTCGGGTCAGTTCTAGGCGCGCGACCCGTTGGTTGGCGCTCTTCGCAGTAGTAGCTTCACTCACCTTGTTCGCAACCGTACGCGCCTCTGCGCAGGATCCAGGCGATCAGCAACAGGCGCAACCGCAAGCACGGCCTCAGGACGACCAAGACGCGCCTCCACCTCAGGATCAACGCCGTGTGATTTCGCGTGACAATATTCCGCAGCACGCACAAGGCGCGCCCGATCAGGATCCTAGCCAGAATCCCAATTCCGACCGGCAGCAGCGTCCAAATCGCCGGAACTATAGTCGCCCGCAAGCGGCCGCAGACGTTCCCGGAACCATCACCATTCCGGCTGGCAAAGTTATTTTCATTCGTCTGAACGAGCCGCTTTCCAGCGATCACAGCCATGCTGGCGAAGGTTTCACCGCAACTTTGGATCAGCCTATCGTCGTGAACGGCTGGTTGGTAGCGCGCCGCGGCGAAACAGTCGTCGGCACTGTCACCTCCGCGAAAAAAGCTGGACGCGTCAAAGGCGTTTCACAGTTGGGCCTGGAACTTACCGACCTTACCGTGGTTGACGGCCAGCAACTCCCGCTCGCAACTGAACTGTGGAACGGTTCCGCCGGCACTTCGCATGGAAATGATGCCGCCGCAATCGCCACTACTACCGGGGTTGGCACCATCATCGGCGCCGCAGCCAATGGCGGCGAAGGAGCCGGCATCGGCGCGGGCGCTGGCGCGGCCCTAGGTATCGCTGCGGTTCTTCTCACCCGCGGCAAGCCCACCGTGCTAGGTCCGGAAGCTCGCTTGAGCTTCCGCATCAAACAACCCGTCACCGTCTCAACAGAAAACAGCCGGCTGGCCTTTCAGCCCGTCGGCTCCGATGACTACGGCAATTCGCGCTCGCCCCGGCCGCGCCCTAGTGGTTACGCCGCCGGCTACCCTGTCGCGTATCCACCGTATTACGCAGGTTGCAGCCCGTACTGGGGTTGTGGACCTTACTACAATCCTTACTATGGCTACTACGGACCCTCGATCGGCTTTTATTGGGGCGGAGGCTTCGGTCATCGCGGTTACGGTCGCTACGGTTTCCGTCGCTAATTTCAGTTTTCCTCCAGAGTGCCAAAAGGAGCAGGCGGCCGTGGATGGGCAACCATCCACGGTTTGCTTTCTTCACTGCCCGCAAATTTCGCGTAGTTCACTCGGACTACCGGCAAAAATATCTTTCCATGGACTATAGACCGCACCGCTCTTTTGCGGCACACTCCACGCGTTAGGGCTAGCTCTTGGGCTACGAAAACCCGCCCTTTGATTTTTACTCCGAGGAGCCTGCCCTGGGGCAGGACGGCGCAACGACGAGGAATCTCTCCGGGCTCGGTCCCCCGATCTGGCTTCCGCGCCGATAATTCTTAGCAGGTGGCTGCATGAACGATTCTTCCGATCTCGACAAAGTCGCTCGCTCCCTGATGAGCCCTGACGTCTCTGACGACACTGCCCTGACCTCCCGACTCGACCGTTGGCTCGCAGGACTCGTCAGCCGCCGCGGCAGCGATCTACTGCTCGTGCCCGGTGCGCCACCGTGCATTCGCGTGGACGGCGAAGTCCGCAAAATCTCCTCCAGCAGTTCTCGATGGCGCAGAAATAGAAGAATCAGTCCTCCCCGCGCTTTCCTCGCACGCGCTCGATCGTTTCCGCGAATCCGGAATCGCCGATTCCTCCTACCGCATCGAAGGGCTCGGCCGCTTCCGCATTAATCTCCATCGCGAACGTTCCCGCGCCGCCGCTGCCATTCGCGCATTGCCGAACAAGGTGCCTTCGCTTAAGGAGCTGCACCTTCCGCCGACGGTCGAAAATCTCGCAAGACTTCCTCGCGGCTTGGTTCTTCTAGGCGGCGCCGCCGGCTCCGGCAAATCCACCACCATGGCCGCGCTCATCAACGAAATCAATCACCGCGAAGCCCGCCACATCGTCATCATCGAAGATCCCATCGAATACGAACACCACCACATTCGCAGCGTCATCGAACAGGTGGAAATCGGAACCGACGCGCCAGATTTTCCCACCGCATTGCGCGGCGCCCTCCGCCAGGCTCCGGACATCATCGTGGTAGGCGAGATGCGCGACCCCGAAACCATGCGCATCGCCGTAGCTGCCGCTGAGACCGGCCATCTCGTTTTCTCCACGCTGCACACGGTGGACGTCGCTTCCACCATCTCCCGCATCTCCGATTCTTTCCCTCTAGAACGTCAGAATTCTATTCGCCAGGAGCTGGCGATGGCTCTCGCCGCCGTCCACACGCAAATCCTCCTCCCCAGAAAAGGCGGAGGCCGCATCCCCGCCGCTGAACTCCTGATGGTCGGCTACGGCGCGCGCCACCACGTCCGCAAGAACGCCCTGCAACACCTTCACCAGGAAATTCCTCTCACAAAAAAGAAAGGATCCTTCACACTCGAAGAATCCCTGGTCCATCTCATCCACTCCAACCAAATTGACAAGGAAGACGCCCAGCTCTGCTCCATCCACCCCGACGACCTGGACATCCTCTTGAAATCCTCCTCAGCCTCCGCCTAGCGCAATAATTTTTTGCTCTGCTTTGTCGCCTACAGCAGTCGCGGATTTTCGCGCCGTTTTGTGCTTTCGCTATGTCATAATGCCAGCGAAACGCCGAAATCAAAGCCCACAAAACCTGCCACCAGAACCACGGGGCCCAGTCTCCCCAGCGTGCATAGAGCGTGTTCACATGAGCGACGGGAACGAATGCCTCAACACTGACCAGCCCCGTCGTTGATCCGCGCTGATCGAGCAAAACTCTTCCCCGATTGTCTGAAACCGTCACTGAATCCGCTTTCGACTCCGCGTAGAATCGCCATTCGCGCTTGGTACCAGTCATCTGCCGCATGCTCTGCCTCCGGTTGCCGCCAACTCGCGCCGATGCCATACTTGTTTTCACTTGCAGCACGGATGTTGGCTGCGTCGCAATGATGCGGACTGGCTGCTCTCACTGGGGGTTTTATGGCATTGCGTGATACCTGGATCGAAAAGCGTGAAAGCGAGGCCGCCGGCGCTAACGGCGCCCGCAACATGTCGCAAATGAACCTGGCGCGCAAAGGCGTCATCACCGAAGAGATGTTCTTCGTCGCAAAACGCGAAAAAATTGAACCGGAACTTGTGCGCAGCGAAATCGCCCGCGGCCGTGCCATCATCCCTGCCAACATTCATCACCGCAATCTGCAGCCCATGGGCATCGGGATTGCTTTCAACTGCAAAATTAACGCCAACATCGGAAATTCCGCTACCACGTCCAATATCGACGAAGAATTAAAGAAGCTGCACCACTCCGTGCACTATGGCGCCGATACCGTGATGGATCTTTCCACCGGCGGCGATATTCCCACCATTCGCAAAGCGATCATTGAAGCGTCGCCGGTTCCCGTCGGCACCGTCCCCGTCTACGAAGCCATTTCCCGCGTGCGTCGTCCCGAAGATCTCACTATGGACTTGATGCTCGAAGTGATCGAAGAGCAGGCCGAACAGGGCGTCGACTACATGACGATTCATGCCGGCGTTTTGCGCCAACACATTCCCCTGGTGCGCAAACGCATCACCGGCATCGTCAGCCGCGGCGGCTCCTTAATGGCGCATTGGATGGAGCATCACAAACAACAAAATTTTCTCTGCGAGCATTTCGACGAAATCTGCAAAATTTTCAAAAAGCACGACGTCAGCTTTTCACTAGGCGACGGTTTGCGCCCCGGCTGCATTGCTGACGCCAGCGACGAAGCGCAATTCGCTGAACTGAAAGTGCTCGGCGAACTTACCAAAAAAGCCTGGGAACACGATGTTCAAGTGATGATCGAAGGCCCAGGCCACATCCCGCTCGACAAAATCAAGGAGCAAGTCGACAAGGAAATGGACTGGTGCCACGAAGCGCCCTTCTACACGTTAGGCCCACTTGTCACGGACATCGCTCCCGGCTACGACCACATTACCAGCGCCATCGGCGCGGCCATGATCGGATGGCACGGCGCGTCAATGCTCTGCTACGTCACGCCGAAAGAACATCTCGGCCTGCCCAACGCCGAAGACGTCAAACAAGGAGTGATTGCCTACAAAATTGCCGCTCATGCCGCGGACGTGGCGCGCCATCGTCCCGGTGCTCGCGATCGCGACGATGCGCTCAGCTACGCTCGCTTCCTCTTCGACTGGAACAAGCAATTTGAGCTTTCGCTCGATCCGGAAACTGCCCGCGCCATGCATGACGAATCATTTGCCCGATGATTTCTACAAGGAAGCGAAATTCTGCTCGATGTGCGGACCAAAATTCTGCAGCATGAACATCACCCAACTCGCCGAAGCCGAATCCGGCAAAGATCAAGCCGAACGCAAACAAAAATTCGCCGACCTCCTGGTGAAGAGTACAAGGGGCTTAAGAAGGCGAAATGTTGTTGTTCACAATCTGATCCCATCTACTCCTAATGGTTTGAAATAGGCGAGTTCCGGTTTCGGGTTGTCGTTGTTCTGCTGCCGGTTGGTTTCGTTGGGCTGGTGATTTATTTCAGACTCCAAACGTCCGACGAAAGACCACTGGCCGCTCAGAGGTCGGCAAGTAGCGTCGCGGAACTTTGTGACACGATTTGCGTATTAAGAATAGAGGGCTGCGGGACCAGTTTTCACCGACCCTCCCGAAGGAGTCAGCAACATGTTTAGTCTCCTGTTCGCGGTAGTTCTCTATTTTCTGCCGGCAATCCTGGGCAGAGACAAATCTGACGCCAACCGTATTTTCCTTCTGAATCTTTTGCTGGGTTGGACGCTGATCGGATGGGTCGCCGCGTTCATTTGGGCCATCGCTTCCGACCGGCCAACCTATATCCACTATGTTCCGGCGGGCGTCGGTCGTTTCTGTTCGCAATGTGGCACTTTGGGCCCGGCTGGTGCGCATTTCTGCGGCGCTTGCGGCCGAACTGTCTAGGCTTTTCGCTTCCGTTCGTTGAAACGATTGGTGTTCGCCCGCGGGCTTTGCAATCCGATTTGTAATCGATGCGACAATCGCGGATATTATTTACCGTCGGTATTCATTCTGGATTCGCTACAGTTAAAAATGATCAGCAGTCCCTCCGTAGCCCTGCGGAAAAACTGCATAAAGATCACTTCAGAAAACCTTCCATGACGGTACTCCCGCCAAAATATAATGTGCTGGTCGTAGACGATTCCCCTGTTTATCACAAACTTTTCGAGCAGATGCTGTCTGGAGCGGAGTATTCGCTATCATTTGCCAGCAATGGGAACGACGCGCTGCGCAGCTACCAGGAGAAGTCGCCAAACATTATCGTCACGGATTGGATCATGCCGGAATTCTCGGGTCTGGAACTGTGCGAGCGCATCCGGGCCGACAAATCCACGCCGTACACCTACATCATTTTGATGACCAGCAACCACGAAAAGAGCGGCGTGGTAAAAGGACTGGAAGCCGGTGCGGACGATTACCTGATCAAGCCTTTTGACTCCAGCGAGATGTTTGCGCGGATCGGAGTTGGCCGGCGCATCATCGATTTGCACCGCCAGCTCGAAGACAAGAGCGCGGAACTGGAAGAAGTGGCGTCCACCGATGTTCTCACCGGCCTGCCGAACCGCCGCGCGATTGAAGAATGGGCCAACAAACAACTGAAGGGCTCGGCACGGCATGGATTTCCAGTTTGGGTGGTGCTTGGCGATCTCGACTCGTTCAAGGAAATAAACGATACGTTCGGGCACGAAGCGGGCGATACGGTCTTACGTACCTTCGCGGACACACTGAGAAAGCTGACACGCATTTCAGATATGTGCGGACGGTTCGGCGGCGACGAATTCCTAATTGTGATTTCCCACGTAAGCGGTGACAACATCGAACTGGCCATCAACCGGTTTCGCGAGCTGTTTTGCGCGCTGTCGTTTCCGTTTGCGGGAAAAAGTGTGAGCATTTCCGCCACCTTTGGAGTTGCGGGCAGTGAGAGCGGCAGCTTGAAAGATTTTGACGCGTTGGTACGCAAAGCGGACGAAATGCTCTATGAGGCGAAACGCGCGGGGCGAAATTGCGTGCACATCGCGAAGCTTGACTGATAGCTTGGTTGTCTAGACCATCCGTCCATGTTGCAATTGCCGAAGAGAGATTCCTCGCTACGCTCGGAATGACAGCCGCTCCGATGGCGGTAAGTCCGTGTTTCTTTACGGTGGGCGGGCCGGAGGTTATACTGCCCGGCGGACTCGAAAAGTAAGCTGGTGCGTTCGAGGGGATCACTTTTTGCGGGGGAAAGAATGGCATTTGAGAGGGCAGCGACGCTGGCTGAAGTTCCGGTGGGATCAATCAAAGAAGTGCAAGTAGGAGGACAGGCCATCGCGCTGGCAAATGTCGCTGGGACCGTTTATGCCATCAGCAACACCTGCCTGCATCGAGGCGGGCCGCTGGGGGAAGGACAGCTTGAAGGCAAGGTAGTGACTTGCCCGTGGCATGGCTGGCAATTTGACGTGACCACCGGAAAAGCGATGCAAAATCCCAACGTCGGAGTGGGTTGCTATGCGGTTGAAGTTCGCCAAGACGAAGTCTTTGTAAGTCTTGGACAATCACCGTAAATCACAGAAACTAAAGCAGTTGAGTTCAGTTTCGTTAAAGTACTGGTTGACGGGAGCACAATTTCCACCGGAATTCGTATAACCCTCACATTTTGTTTGGTTTTGCAGTCCCTGGCGTGTATAGTACCGCCGAACTTTGGTTCGATGACCACTCCGACAGCGACTCGCCATTACTGGATCTTCACCGTAGACCCGCACCACTACCACTGGGACACCCTTTTTGTGAAGGGCAAGGAAATGTGGCACGGTGCCGGCTCGAAACCCGACGCGGTTCGCGCATTGAAACAAGTGCGCAAGGGCGATCGGGTGCTGTGCTACCACTCGGCGCCGGAACGGTCGTTTTATTCGATCGCGGAAGTGTCGCGCGACCCGTATCCCGACCCGCATGACTCGGAAGGCAAGAATCTGGTGGCGGACCTGCGCGCGTTTGAAAAACTGCCGCGGCAGGTAACGCTGGCGGAGCTGCGTTCGAACAGAGCGCTGCGAAAGGTAAAGTTCCTGAAAAATGTGCGATTAATCGTTTCCCCTATCATTGACGCAGAATACGTGGAAATTCTGAAAATGGCGGGAATCGTCGCGACGCCCGGAATCCCGCTGCCCTGAATTTTTCGCACCGTGGCACTCTCACCGGCCGTGTGCGATGAGGTGACGTATGCAGTTGTCTGTTCGAACGGCGATTCCCGTTGCATTTCTGCTCTGTGCGGTAATGGTTGCACTCCCACCAAGTCCAATGCAAAAACCTCAGCTTGAAGAAATCGCCACCGGTAAGACTTGCGTGATCGATCTTAGCTACGCGTTGAGCGACAAACTGGTGCCATGGCCGGGCGATGCGAAGGGGTTCGAAGCGAAAACAAACGCGACAGTGGAGAAAAACGGATACTTTACGCGCAGCTTCTGGATGCTAGAGCATTACGGAACGCACATGGACGCTCCGGCACATTTTCCGCCGGGAACCATCACCATCGACAGGATTTCTGCGGAAAAGTTTTTTGGCCCGGCAGTAGTACTGGACGTTCGCAACGAGGCAGGTCGGAATCCGGATTATCAATTGACGGTGAAACGAATCGAAGCGTGGGAAGAAAAACACGGCAGGATTCCGGCGGGAGCGATTGTGGTGTTACGGACGGGATGGGCTTCGCGGTGGCCGGACGTGGCGCGATATCGCAATCAAGATGCGAATGGAACCATGCATTTCCCGGGATTCTCGGTGCAAGCAGCGAAATTTTTGTTGGAGCGGAAAGTCAGCGGATTGGGCTGCGACACGTTGAGCATCGATCCGGGGAATTCCAAAGACTTTCCGGTGCATCACACGGTGCTGGGAGCGGAAGTTTTTCAGCTTGAGAATTTGGCGGATTTGAAGGAGTTGCCCGAGGCGGGGGCATTTCTGATTGCGGCGCCGATCAAGTTGGAAGGCGGATCGGGTGGGCCGGTGCGGGTCTTTGGGTTGATGGCGCAGTAGCGAGAGCGCCATGGCAGGTAAGAGGCTAGGTTCACCTTGACGTTTTGAATTTTATGCCTGGGCGTAGCATGCTGCGCCCCTACATGATGAAGAGAAAGATAGAAGACAGAGCGGCGTGCTTGCGTGCATAAAAGACGTAATCGCTAGAACATTTCTTGGACTCTATACGTCTGAATAGCTGGGAAGGTCTCTGAGGGCGGTTCCATGAACAAAATGACGCTGGGGCTGCGCGGATTGCTGCTGGTCACAATGCTTGCGGCGGGCGCTGTTGCGGCCCTTGGACAAAGCGAAGCGCAGCAATTTCCGGTAGCCACAAAAACATTGAAAAACGGGATGAAAGTGCTGGTGCAGACCGATCACAGCATCCCGAACATCGCGCTATACATTTTCTACAAGATCGGTTCGCGCAACGAGCGTCCGGGAACTACCGGGCTTTCGCATTTTTTCGAGCACATGATGTTCAATGGCGCGAGAAAATATGGTCCGGGATATTTGGACAAGGCGATGGAGGCGAATGGCGCTTCGAACAACGCGTACACAACGGAAAACGTAACGGTATACCAGGACTGGTTTCCGCGGTCAGCGCTGAATCTGATTTTCGATATCGAAGCGGACCGCATCCAGTACTTGAATTTCGATCCCAAGAAAATTGCTTCGGAACGCGAAGTTGTGGCGTCGGAGCGGCGGACCAGCGTGGACGCGAATAATGGCGGAATTCTGGACGAGCAATTGAAAGCAACCGCGTTCATCGCACATCCTTACCAGTGGCCGGTGATTGGCTGGATGAGCGACATCGAGCACTGGACGATGGACGATTTGAAGCGTCACTTCGAAATGGGTTACGCGCCGAATAACGCGACGATGGTGGTGGTGGGAGACGTTACCCCGGAAGAGATTTTTCAGCTGTGCAATAAATACATCGAGCCCATTCCGCAACACGCGCCGCCGCCACCGGTAACAACAGTGGAACCAGAACAAATAGGCGAGCGCCGCCTGATCGTTCGTAAGCAGGCAGAGTTGCCATTGCTGATGATTGGATACCACGTTCCGCAAACCGACAGCCCGGATTTTTACGCACTGAACGTTCTGCGGACGGTGTTGGTGCAGGGAGAAAGTTCGCGGATGTATCAGAGGCTGGTAGACAAGGATCAGATCGCGCTGGAAGTCACTGCCTCGCAATCGCCGGCATTCGATCCGACACTGGCGATCTTTGCCGCGCAGCCAAAGCAGGGAGTGGATCCGCAGAAATGCGAAGCGGCGATTTATGACGAGCTGGATAAAGTAAAGAAAACCCCGATCAGCGATGTGGAACTGGAAAAGGCGAAAAATATCCGGCTGGTGGAGTTTTACCACCAAATGCGAACGATCAATGGCCGCGGGAATACCATCGGCACGTACGAAGTGTTCTTCGGCGACTACAGAAAGCTTTTTGATGCGGAGAAAAACTATGGGGCGGTGACGAAAGAAGATGTGCAGCGCGTGGCGCAGAAATATTTTGACGCGAACAACCGCACAGTAGCGACGCTGATTCCAGATAATGGGGAACAAGGGAGCACAAAGTAATGAACCGGAAAATAAAAGCGTTGCGCCTTGCGGCCAGTGCGGTTCTGTTGCTGGGGCTGGCCTGGAGTGTCGGGGCGCAGACTTTAAAGCTGCCACCGCATGAAAAAATTGTGCTGAAAAATGGACTGACACTGTTGTTGATGGAAAAACACGGCGTGCCGATTGTGAATTTTGCAGCGATTGTGAAGGCCGGGTCGGTGGCGGATCCGGCGGGCCAAGAGGGCCTGGCGTCAGTAACCGCCGGGTTGCTGCGCAAAGGCACGGCGAAGCGGAGCGCGCAACAGTTCGCAGCAGACCTGGATTTTATCGGGGCGGAATTCAGCGCAGATTCCGGCGCGGATTACACGGCAATCTCGAGCGAGTTTCTGGCCAAGGATTTGGACAAAGGGCTGGATCTTTTTTCTGATGCCGTGCTGCATCCGGCGTTTGCGCAAGCGGAAGTGGAGAAATTGCTGGCGCAGGAAATCGACGGGATCAAAGCCGCGAAAGACGAAGCGCAATCAGTGGCGCTGAATTATTACTATGGCTATCTTTTCAACAAGCATCCGTATGGACGGCCTGTAGGAGGCGACGAGCTCTCCCTGGCGCGCATCAAGCGCGACACGATTGTGCGGTTCTATGGAACGAATTATACGCCGGGGAATACGATTCTTGCAGTAGCCGGAGAATTCAACTCCGCGCAAATGCGCGCAAAAATCGAGCAGACTTTGGCAGGCTGGACGGCAAAGCCGAGTTTGTTGCCGGCCATTATCGGGCCGACATTTGTGAAGGGCAAAAAACTATTGCTGGTCGACAAGCCGGATTCAACCCAGACATTTTTTGTGTTAGGAAACATTGGAACGGCGGAAAACGATCCGGACCGGGTGCCGATTCGAGTGGTGAACACCATTTTTGGAGGACGATTTACTTCGGATTTGAATGAAGCATTGCGCGTGGAATCAGGGCTAACGTACGGGGCGGAAGCGTTTTTCGACTCCCGAAAAGAGGCGGGTGCGTTTGCGATTTACAGTTTCACGAAAAATGAGTCAACCGTTCAGGCTATCGATTTGGCCCTGCAGGTGCTGGCGAAATTGCATAAGGACGGCGTGACAGCGGAGCAGCTGACATCGGCCAAGGCCTACTTAAAGGGGCAGTTTCCGCCTTCGATTGAAACTTCCGAGCAACTTGCGAAGCGTATCGCAGCCAACGAGTTTTACGGACTGGGCGACGACGAAATTAATCAGCTGGAAGCGCGCATTGACGCAGTGACTCCGGAAATCGCGAAGCAGGTGATCGCAAAACATTTTCCGGAAGAGAACCTGGTTTTTATGTTGATCGGAAAGGCGTCGGAGATAGGGCCAGGCGTTAAAAAATATGCGGCGCAGCAGGATTCGCGGAAAATCAGCCAGCCGGGGTTCTGGCCGGGTGCGAAGTAAGGCAGTTTTCAGTAATCAGTAATGAGTAGTCAGTTCAAGATCGAGCATGCCGAATCCAATCATAAGTTTGCGAACGATGGGCAGGTAGCGAGCGCACTGGTTATTCACCGACGTAAGAAAAGATTTTGATGAACGGAAATGTAGCCATATCGGAGGAGAAATGCGTTTTCGATTGTCACTGTTGACGTGCTGGCTTTTGTTTGCGCGAATTATGATGGCGGCGGAGGATGCGCCGCTGCTGGCGACCGAGCCGGCGATCAACAAAACCGAGATAGTGTTTGTGTACGGCGGTTATTTGTGGAGCGTGCCGCGTGAAGGCGGCGAAGCACGTCAGTTGACTACAGGTGGGCACGAATCGAGTCCGGTATTTTCACCAGACGGAGAATGGATCGCTTTCGCCGGGGAGTACGACGGCAATCGAGATGTGTATGTTATGCGCGCGAGCGGCGGCGAGCCGAAGCGGTTGACGTGGCACCCGGCGCAGGACGCGCCCATGGGATGGACGCGGGACGGAAAGCGAATTCTTTTTGTTTCGACGCGCGATGCGTACGCGGACATTACGCGTTTGTATACGGTGCCCGCGGAAGGAGGAGTCGTGGAGACGCTGCCGCTGTGGCGGGCGCTGGAGGGAGCGTATTCGCCGGACGGGTCGGAGTTCGCTTATGTGCCGAATTTCCAGTGGCAGAAAGCCTGGAAGCGCTATCGAGGTGGGCAAACAACTCCGGTATACATCGTTCGGCTGAAGGATCTGGCGTTGCGGAAAGTGCCGCGGGAAAACTCGAACGATTCGAGCCCGGTGTGGGTGGGAGATACGGTTTATTTTCTGTCCGACCGGAATGGACCGGTCACGATTTTTTCCTACGACACAAAAACGAAACTAGTAAAGCAGGTTCTGGAAAACAAGAGTTTTGATTTGAAATCGCTGGCCGCGGGACCGGAGGCGCTGGCGTATGAACAATTTGGCGGAATTTATGTGTACGACCTGAAATCCGGACAGGCGCGGCACGTGGACATTCACGTTGCGGGAGATTTGCCGGCGACGCGAGCACATTGGGAAAAGGTAGCGGACAAAATCGAGAATGCGGCGATTTCCCCGACGGGAGCGCGCGCGGTATTCGAGGCGCATGGGGAGATACTGACGGCGCCGGCGGAAAAAGGCGACATCCGGAATTTGACACGGACGCCCAGTGTGGCGGATCGCGATCCGGCCTGGTCTCCGGACGGAAAATGGATCGCATTTTTTTCAGACGAGTCGGGCGAATACGCGTTGCACTTGGTAGATCAATCCGGATTGGGCACAGTGAAGAAGATCTCTCTGGGCAATCCGCCATCGTATTTTTACAGCCCGACGTGGTCGCCAGACAGCAAGAAGATCGCATTCACCGACAAGCGCTTGAACCTGTGGTATGTGGAAATCGAGAAAGACGGCGCCATGAAAAAAGTGGACACGGATTTGTATGAAGACCCGAGCTACGGACTGGACCCGGCGTGGTCGCCGGACAGCAAGTGGCTGACCTACTCGCGGTTTCTGCCCAGCCATTTCCGGGCGATATTCGTGTATTCGATCGATTCTGGAAAGATTTCGCAGATTACGGACGGCCTGAGTGACGCTCGTTTTCCGGTGTTCGACAAGAACGGCAAATATATTTACCTGGGAGCGAGTACGGACTATGGACTTTCCGCCGGGTGGCTGGATCTGACGAGTTACCAGCATCCGGTATCGCGCAACATTTATTCGGTGGTGTTGAAGAAGGGAGAGCCGTCGCCGGTGGACCCGGAGAGCGACGACGAGAAAGTGGGACCAGCAAAGGCCGACGAAAAATCCAAAGATACTGACAAGGAAAAAGACTCGAGCAAAGGCAAAGAAGCCGATAAAAAAGATGACAAGAAAGACGAAAAGAAGGATGAAAAAAAAGCAGAACCGCTAAAGGTGACGATCGATCTGGATGGAATCGGGCAAAGGATCGTGTCATTGCCGATCAAAGCAACGAATTATGTCGGGTTGGCGCCGGGCAAAGCGGGTGTCTTGTACCTGACGGAAGCGCCCGTAATCTCGCCGCCCGGGCCGCCGCAATTGACTGTCAGCAAATTTGATCTCTCGACGCGAAAGACAGAAGCGTTCCTGAATGGAGTGAGCGGATACACAATCTCGGCGAACGGTGAAAAAGTGCTGTACAGGCAAGGGAAAACGTCCTGGTTCGTCGCTGCGACGTCGGCGGCGCCGAAGCCGGGAGAGGGCGCGCTAAAGCTGGATAACTTTGAGGTTTACGTTGATCCACGAGCGGAGTGGAACCAGATGTACAAAGAGGTGTGGCGAATCCAGCGGGACTTTTTCTACGATGCGCACCTGCACGGATTGAATCTGGCGGCAATGGAGAAAAAATACGCGGCGTTCGTAACCGCCGCGGGAGGCCGCGAGGATATCAATCATCTGTTCGAAGAAATGCTTGGCGAAATTACCGTGGGGCACATGTTTGTCGCAGGAGGCGATATTCCGAAGGCTCCGGAAGTAAAAGGCGGCTTGCTGGGCGCGGATTACAAAATTGAGAATGGACGGTATCGCTTTGCGCGGATATACAACGGCGAAAACTGGAACCCGGAGTTGCGTGCGCCGCTGACGCAACCGGGAGTAGACGTGAAGCAGGGAGATTATTTGATCGAAGTGAATGGCACTGATGTACGCGCCGCCGGGCGAGGTTTACAAGTACTTCGAAAATACGGCTGGCAAGCAGATCAAAATAAAAGTGAGTGCGTCCCCGGAAGGGAAGGACGCGCGCGAAGTGACTGTCGTTCCGGTGGCGGATGAATTTCCGCTGCGCAACCGCGCCTGGGAAGAAGACAACCGGCGCAAAGTGGATGAACTGAGCGGCGGAAAACTGGCGTATGTGCATGTGCCGGATACTTCGACCGGCGGATATCTGAATTTCAACCGTTTTTATTTTGCGCAAATCGGCAAGCAGGGGGCGGTGATCGACGAGCGATATAACCACGGCGGATCGATCGCCGATTACCTTATCGATCTGCTGGAGCGACCGTTACGGAATTGCGCTATTTCGCGCGAGGGCAGCAAGTTCTGTTCGCCGCTGGCACAAATTTATGGGCCGAAGACGATGATCATTAATGAGATGAGCGGGTCGGGCGGGGACGCGCTGCCGTGGATGTTCAGGGAGGATAAAATCGGCCCGCTGGTGGGCACGCGGACATGGGGCGGACTGGTGGGGATCTACAATTATCCGCCGCTGCTTGACGGTGGGCGGGTAACTTCTCCGCGCGTGGCGATTTACGGACTGCACGGTGAGTGGGAAGTGGAAAATCATGGGGTCGCTCCGGATATTGAAGTGGAAAATGATGCGGCGTCGGTGGCGGCGGGGCATGATCCGCAATTGGAAAGAGCTGTTCAGGTGACGATGGAAGCGCTTAAAGAACATCCGGTGGTGCTGCCGGATCATCCGTCTTATCCGAATTATCACCAGCAGTAACCCGTGAAAGCTGGCTCGCGACTAGTGGCTTTGAATGCGACTGCCACGATCTGGCAGCGAAAACAGACTCTTACGCTAGCGGTGAGAGAAGGATGAATGCCCGAACTTCCTGAAGTTGAGACGGTTGCGCGCGGGCTGCAGGGGTCGGTGGCGGGGCGGCGAATTTTGTCTGTTACGTTGCGCAAAACCGATTTTATTGACGATCCGGTGGCGATTGAACGGGAATTGCCGGGACGGCAGATTGCGCGGGTGGAACGGTTTGGGAAATTTATGTTGCTGCGGCTGGCGAGCAAGAGTGATGCGCTCGGCGCGGTTGCGGAAGACGGAGCAGCTGCGAGCGGTGTAACGCGACCGGAAGCGACTGCGGAGGCTCTGCTCGTGCATTTGGGAATGACGGGGCACCTTGCACCGCATCATGCGGAGCAACCGCTGGCTAAGCACACGCATGTGACTTTTGTGCTAGATGACGGCAGGGAATTGCGCTATACGGATCCGCGGCGGTTTGGGCGGATGGCGTATCTTGCGGGGGAAACGCTGGCTGCGGAGTTGTTGCGGTTTGGGGCGGAGCCGCTGCTAGTTACGGCCGATGAATTTGCACGGCGAGTTCGAAGCAGCCGGGCGCGGATCAAAGCGCTGCTGGTGGATCAGCGGGTGCTGCGGGGCGTCGGGAATATTTATGCGGATGAAAGTTTGTGGAGCGCGTGGATACACCCGGCAAGATCGGGCGCGAGCTTGAGGCCGGTAGAAGTTGGGGCTCTGCTACGCGCTTTGCAGAAAATCTTGCGCAAGGCGATTCAGATGCGTGGTTCGTCGATTTCTGATTTTGTTGACGCGGATGGTGTGGAAGGAGATTATCAGCAGCACCACAAAGTGTATGGGCGCGAAGAGGAGAAGTGTTTCCGCTGCGGGGCGCGGATTAAGAGGATTCTGGTGGCCGGCAGGAGCAGTCATTTTTGTCCTGTATGCCAGCGGGCGCCAAGACGGAAAAGCGGGAGCAGGGCTGCCGCACTCCAAAAGCGGGAGCCGCGCAGGGCGAGGGTCGCGAGAAAGAAAGCGAAACGCAAGGTGCGGTCGCGTACGTCGAAGGTATAGTTCCCGTTTTTTTCTGCGATACGGATGTGCGTGGCGCAGTGGTGTGGGGATGTGTCGGAAAAGCGGCAGCAGGGGTGCCGCACTCCAAAAGTGAGGCTGAGGATGCGTTTCAATCGAGTGGCGGTGGGGTTATGCGTGGTGATGCTGGCGGGAGTCGCGGGGCTGCGAGGATTCGCGAAGGCGGCGGAAGATGATACGAGCGACTTTGCGGCGGCGGACGAACAGATCTTGAGCGAAGTGCGCGAGCATAGCGAGGCTATGCAGAATCTGGAATATCTTTCGGACAATATTGGAGCGCGGCTGACGGGATCACCGCAATTGAAGCAGGCGAACGATTGGACCGCGGAGCAGATGAGGAAATACGGACTTGTGAATGTGCATCTGGAGCCGTGGACGATCGCGCATTCGTGGACGCGGGGCGCGGCTAAGGCGCGAATCGTTGCGCCGGCGGAGCATCCGCTGACAATTGCTTCAGCAGGATGGTCGCCGAGCACGGCGGGAGTGGTTCGCGGACCTGTGGTTTATTTCGACGCGAAGGCCAAGGCGGACTTTGAGAAGTTTCGCGGGAAGTTGAAAGGCGCGGTGGTGATTTACCAGGAACCATCGGTGCTTTCGCCTCCGAAGCCGGAAGACGTGAACGAAGAATATGTGCGAGCGATGCAGGCGCCTCCGCCGATGAAGGGCCAACCGGCGGCGCCGTCGCCATTTACGGCGCTGATGGAAGTGGCGCGAGCGCGAAGTGATTTTTTCAAACAGGAAGGTGTGGCGGCGGTGCTGCGCGATTCCGGAAAGCCACACGGTTTGCTGAATATGACCGGTGTGGGCGGAGAGAAATTTGATATTGGCGGGATTCCTTCGGCGTTTATTACCGGCGAAGGTTACCGGATGTTGTGGCGGATGCTGAAGCACGGTCCGGTAACGATTGAGATGGAAATGACGAATACGCTGAGCGACAAACCGGTAGAAGTGTACAACACGGTCGGCGAAATTCGCGGCACTGAAAAACCGGATGAAGTGGTGATTCTGGGCGCGCATCTGGATTCGTGGGACCTGGGAACGGGTTCGACGGACAACGGAACGGGTTCGATGGCGGTGCTGGAAGCCGCTCGCACACTGGCGAAATTGAATTTGAAACCGAAACGCACAATTCGATTTGTGTTGTTCACTGGAGAAGAAGAAGGTTTGGTCGGTTCGAAGCGGTACGTGGAAGCGCACAAGAACGATCTGGAAAAAATTTCCGGCGTTTTGGTACACGACACGGGAACTGGCAGAGTGTTGACACTGGGGCTACACGACAATTATCAGGATCGCGAAATTGTCGACCAGGTGCTGGCACCATTGAAGGAATTGAGGCTGCTGGAACCGAGCATGGTGCGGACGTTTGGAACGGATCACGCTTCATTTGACGATGCGGGTGTGCCGGGATTCTGGTGCATTCAGAATATGGCGGAATATTCGAAGACGCACCACAGCCAGTCCGACACTTTCGATAAAGTTTGGAAGGATGATTTGAACCAAGGGGCGCAGGTGCTGGCGGCGTGGGCGTACAACACAGCGCAATTGCCCGCGATGCTGCCGCGGCGGCCGCTGCCATATCAACCTACGGAAGCAATTGCGAAAACAGAAGCAGCACAGCCTGATCCGGTCGCGGAGATAGACGCAAAAGTGATTGCGCAAGTGAAAGCGGACCAGGGCCAGTTGCAGGCGGATTTGTCTTATCTGGCGGATCGAATCGGGCCACGGCTTACGGGGACGCGGCAGCTGGATCAGGCGAGTCACTGGACGATGGAGCAGTTCAAGGCGCTGGGACTGGAGAATGCGCACCTGGAGCCGTGGACGATTGCAAATAGCTGGACGCGCGTTCCTGCGACCGGGCACGTGATTGCTCCGACGGAGAAAACGTTGACGCTGGCAGCGGCGGCATGGTCGCCGAGTACAAATGGAGCAGTGCGCGGCGCGGTGGTTGGGGTGGGCGTACAAAAGCTGGACGACTTGCAGAAATATCGCGGGAAGCTGAAGGGCGCGATCGTGTTGATGGATCGTCCGGCAGAAACCGAAGGGCCTTCGAATCCGATGCTGACGCCGTTTGCCGAAAGCAATCTGCCGCTGGATCATCCGAAGAACATGGCACTGACGGATTTCCGCGGCAGATTCCGGATGATGGCCGACGAAGCGAAGTTTTTGAAGGAGGAAGGCGCGGCGGCGGTGCTGCTGGTGTCCGAAAAATGGTACGGGCTGTTGAATATGGGAACGGGATTTTCGCGCGAGTACCAGCCGGGAGTGCTGCCCGCTGCGTACATGACGCGAGAGAACGCCACGCTTCTGTGGAGATTGCTGGATGCGGGCCCGGTGGAAGCGGAAGTCAACATCGAAGCAAGCTTTAGCGGAAAGCCGGTTACGGTGTACAACACGGTGGCGGAGATCCAAGGGACTGAGAAGCCGGATGAAGTGGTGATTATCGGAGGGCATCTGGATTCGTGGGATTTGGGGACTGGCGCAACCGACAATGGAACAGGATCGATGGCGGTGTTGGCGGCGGCGCGAGCCCTGGTGAAGTCGGGAGTAAAGCCGAAGCGCACGATTCGTTTTGTGTTATTCACAGGAGAAGAGCAGGGGCTGAATGGATCGAAGGCGTATGTGGCGGCGCACAAGGATGAGCTGAGCAAAATTTCCGGCGTGCTGGTGCATGACACGGGAACGGGAAAAGTGCTGACGATCGGGTTGATGCACAATTATGCGGCGCGGGAAACGATGGACCGCGCGCTGTATTCGCTTGCGAAAGACAAAAGTATCGGGCTTGCAGAGCCGAGTTTGCGCTCGGAGGGCGGAAGCGATCACGTACCGTTTGATGATGCGGGTGTGCCGGCTTCCTGGTGCATTCAGGAAGTCGCGAACTACGAGAAAGATCACCATTCACAGGCGGATACGTTGGATCGCGTGAAGTGGGATGATTTGGCGGAGGGCGCGCAGGTGCTGGCAGTGTATGCGTACAACGTGGCGGAGTTGCCGGAGATGTTGCCGCGGAAGCCTGCGAAAGTGGCGCAGAATAGCGCGCATTAGACAAGATTGACGGAGCGGCTTGGATCATAGGTCCGGGCATTCTGGGGCCCAGCATGCTGCCGCCGTACAAATGCATGATCGAGGTGCAATGAGAGCAGTGGTGCAGCGGGTGAGTCGCGCGAGAGTACGTGTTGGGGGCGAAGCGACTGGCGAGATTGGCGCGGGCCTGATGATTTTGCTCGGAGTAGGGCGCGAGGATACTGCTGCTGTTGCTACGGCGCTGGCGGAGAAGGCGGCGAACCTGCGTATTTTTGAGAATGAGAATGGGAAGATGAATTTGTCGTTGCTGGATGTGGAGGGTGAGGCGCTTGTAGTTTCGCAATTCACGCTGTACGGAGATGCGCGTGGAGGACGGCGGCCGAGTTTTATTGCTGCGGCGCCGCCAGAGTTGGCGAAGGCGCTTTACGATGAATTTTGCGAAGCGTTACGTAAATTGGGCGTGCGAGTGGCGACGGGAATCTTTCAGGAGATGATGTCGGTGGAGTTGGTGAATGAAGGGCCGGTCACGATCCTCCTCGATTCCGAAAAAACGTTCTAGCCGGCGAGCGTTGGCTAGACAAGATGTTGACGACTGGAATGTGGAACGCACGATCGCCGCGCTGAGACACTTCGGTGAAAGCCGGAACATCGAAGGCATGGAGCGATTTGGAATTCGCGCAAAAAAAGTCTTAGGCGTTTCCAAGCCGCGAATGGACGAACTGGCCAGGAAAATCCGCAGGAATCACACACTTGCATTACAACTATGGGAAACGGATATCCACGATGCCCGGATCCTGGCGGGAATGGTTGCGGAGAAGGAGCGGGTAACGGCCGTGTTGATGGACAGATGGGTGAGGGATTTCGACAACTGGGATATTTGCGATGGAACGTGTTGTCACCTGTTTGTGTTTGCAGAGCCGGCGTGGGTGAAAGCGTTTGCGTGGAGCGGCCGAAAAAAAGAATTCGAAAAACGGGCTGGATTTGCGCTGGCGGCATACCTGGCAGTTCATGACAAGGCGGTGCGGGATGCTCCGTTCCAGAAATATCTGAAGGTGATTGAGCGAGAAGCAGAGGATCACCGGCACTTCGTGAAGAAAGCGGTAAACTGGGCGCTGCGAAATATTGGAAAACGAAACATAAAGCTCAATCGAGAGGCAATTCGAGTCGCGGAAAAGTTGCGCAGACGAGAGTCGCGCGCGGCAAGATGGATTGCCGCGGACGCATTGCGGGAGCTGCGGAGCGATGCTGTGCAGCGGCGCCTGCAGCAAAAGAAGGACTAGATCGATGAAGTTGGGTG
This sequence comes from uncultured Acidobacteriota bacterium, assembly GCA_963743735.1. Classification (GTDB taxonomy): domain Bacteria; phylum Acidobacteriota; class Terriglobia; order Acidiferrales; family UBA7541; genus Acidiferrum. Next base: position 31,254 of record CAVURF010000019.1, on the reverse strand, counting down.
GATTGGAGAAACTGAAAATTCGGCGGGCGAGACTTAGTGATGCTGCGCGACTGGCCGAATTGAGCGGACAGCTTGGCTATCCGGCGAGCCGTAACGAAATTCTTCAAAGAATGAAGCGGATGCAGCCTGCGATGCTGCACGCGATTTTTGTGGCGGAGTCGGGAAAAGCCGTGACAGGATGGCTGCATGTAAGCGTAACACCGCTGCTGGAAGTGCCGTTGCGCGCGGAAGTAAATGGGCTGGTAGTCGATGAGACGCAGCGGAGTGCTGGGACCGGCGCGAAATTATTAGCAGCGGCAGAGCGATGGGCGGCGGGGAAGGGCTGTAAGAGCATGTCGGTGCGATCGAATGTGATTCGCGAGCGGGCTCACGAATTTTACCTGCGCAATGGATACGAGCAGTACAAGACGCAAAAGACGTTTCGGAAATATCTGTAGGCAGTTCTTTGCTCTTTTCCTCTTAACCAAAATTATCCATCTGCGTGAATTTGCACACCCGAAGAGTCTTTGTGAGCAGGCTGCGCTCTCAAGAAGAAACCTGCAAGTGAGTGTTACGGGCCGAAAACTAACCTAATTGCTGGATTGGCAAAACATATCGCTACACGATAGAATCGTGACTATGCGCAAGAAGATCAGCGCGGCGGAGTTCCAAGCTTTGGCCGAGCTGCGCTACAAAATACGCTCTTTCTTGAAAGAAGGCGACTCGGCGGCGCGGCTGGCTGGACTGGAGCCGCAGCAATATTTAATGCTGCTGGCGGTACGCGGGTTGTCGCCGGAATTGCCGCCAAAAATTCAGACATTCGCAGAGCGGCTATCGTTAAAGCATCACAGCGCGGTGGAGCTGGTGGACCGACTGGAGCAGCGAGGCTTGGTGCGCAGGACGCGCAGCAAAGAGGATCGCCGGCAAGTGCTGGTTTCGCTTTTGCCGCGCGGCGAAAAGCTATTAGAGCGAGTGGTGCGGCAGAGAATCGGCGAATTGCGAGCCAGCGGCAGGGAGCTCGTGAAGGCAATCGACGCGTTGCTTCGTGACGGGAGGACCCGGAATGGCGACAGGCGACTGCAAAGTGTTTCTTCAGGCGAGGGAAGCAGGTCGCGGAGCAAGAAGATACGTAGCTCTTAGGACGACGATCGAGAAAATCCAGGATGATCTCCGCGGTCGGCTGCCTACAACGTAGCGGTCAATTGATACCAGCATAAGCGGAAAAACCGAAAGCCAGTGAGCACGCAAGCAAATCCTATAAATCACGAATCCAGCGGTGGGCTATGGCGCCGGGTGGTGTCTGGCCGCGAGGACCAGTTGTTTTTGATTTTGACACTGTTCATCGGCGCGGTTGTGGGAATGATCGTGGTGGCTTTCATTCTTTTGACGGAGCGGTTTGGCGCGCGGCTGTATCCGGAGGGTAGCGCGGCTTGGCGGCGCGTGTTGATTCCCATTGCCGGCTCGCTGTGGATGGGATATTTGTTGTTCCGATTTTTTCCCGACGCGCGGGGAAGTGGAGTGCCGCAGACAAAGGCCGCGCTGTATGCACGTGACGGCCGAATTTCGATCAAGACAATTTTGGGAAAATTTTTTTGCACGTCCGCGACTCTGGCCAGCGGAATTCCGCTGGGACGCGAGGGCCCGGCGGTGCAAGTGGGCGCGGGAATTGCGTCGGTACTGGGGCGCAAACTCGGATTAAGTCCAGAAAAAGTAAAAGCTTTAATTCCGGTGGGAGCCGCTGCGGCGATTGCGGCGGCGTTTAACACGCCACTGGCGGCGGTTTTATTTGCGCTGGAAGAGGTAGTTGGCGATTTGCATGCGCCGGTGTTGGGGTCGGTAGTGCTGGCGTCGGCGACATCATGGGCCGTGCTGCAGCTGCTGCTCGGCGACCACCCCTTCTTTGAAGCGCCGCAATATCAACTGGTGAATCCGGTGGAGTTTGCGTTGTATGCCGTGCTGGGCGTTACGGGTGGGCTGATTTCCGCCGCGTTCACGAGGCTCTTGCTCGGACTGCGCGAAAAGTTTCTTGCGGCGCCGCGAAAAACCGTTTGGTTCCAGCCAGTGGCGGGAGGATTGCTGGTCGGATTGATCGGCTGGTTTGTACCGCAAAATCTGGGCGTGGGATACAAGTACGTCGGCGATGCGCTAAACGGGCACATGGTGTGGAAAATCATGGCGCTGCTGCTGGTGCTGAAACTGGTTTCGGTGGCGGTGAGTTATGCGTCGGGGAATGCTGGCGGCATTTTTGGTCCGAGTTTGTTTTTGGGAGCGATGCTGGGCGGAGTTGTGGGCACTGCGGGCCACGCATTGTTTCCAAATCATGTGGGAACGTCAGGCGCTTACGCGCTGGTGGGAATGGGCACGGCGTTCGCGGGAATTGTTCGCGCTCCAATGACCAGCGTGATGATGATTTTTGAAATCACCCGGGATTATGCGGTGATTGTGCCGTTGATGATTTCAAACCTGGTAAGTTTTTTCGTGGCGTCACGGTTCCAGAAGGAACCGATCTACGAAGTGCTGGCGCATCAGGATGGAATCCATTTGCCGACGGCGGAGTCGCGAGCGCTGGAAGGAAACCGGCGTGTGCTGCAGGCGATGCGCGCGGCGGCCGAAACGCTGGACGCTGCAACGACGGTTCGCGACGCGGAAGCCAAAGCGAAAGCGAGCGCTTTGAGCGTGTGGCCGGTGTGTTCGCATGAGAGAGTGATCGGAGTGGTGGGACGCGAAGCGATCGAAGCAGCAGCGAAGAACGGCGACGGGGACAAGACACTCATCGAGCTACTGGCTCCGGGAGATTTCCCGCACGTGCACACGGACCATTCTTTGCACACAGCGCTGGATCGGATGGGAGCTGCAAATGTGGACCTGCTGCCCGTGGTGAGCCGGGCGAATGTGCATCAGCTGTTGGGAGTTGTGACGTTGGACGATGTGCTGACGTTGTATCGGGTGCGGAGTCGTTAGCGAGGAGTAGTTTGGTTCGTCGCGGGAATCGAAATCCTAATTTTATAGACCGGTTTTCAGTGGGCCCTCCACAAAGGACCGTCCCTGAAACGGGAAAACTTCAAAAACAAAATGGAGCCTAGCGTCAGAAGCCGCCACCGCCCCCCCCGCCGAAGCCTCCGCCTGAGAAGCCGCCACCACCGCTGAATCCGGAACCGCCTGAACTGCGCGGGGCCGACGCGAAAACCGTTCCAGCTTGCAAAGACATCGCGTTGAGATTGTTTACGAAGCCGTAGGCGAAGAAAGGCGGGCCGAAACTGCCTCCCTGATACCAACTGGGGGGCTGGGTGTAAATATTCTGGAAGGCTTTGCTCCAGTTTTTTTCCACTCCCAAAGCCATGGCGAAGGGTAGGAATTTTTCAAACATTTCCGGAGTCTTGATGGTGCGATTGAAGCGATCGGATTCGACGTGAGCGAGAAAATCCTCGAATCCCAGAACACCTTCGAGGGTACGACTGCCGCTCATTGTCCTCGCGGGCATGAACCAGCCGAATGCACAGACGATCGCACCGCTGAGAACTCCGGCGATGATGAAGGGCGGGGCGGCCATGCCCAGGTTGCGGGCGATCATGGCGCCTCCCCAGATGGAAAGAAAGCCGAGCACCAGGCCCGCGCCGATATAAGTGCTACGGACGCTATCGGGACGACGGGTGTAATAGCCACTCGAAACGAGGGAATCGAAAACGCGATTTTTGATGACAGGCAGGCTCTTGTAAAACTCGTTGTGCAGGCTGGCCATGGAAACAGTTTCGCCAGGGGTACCGACGCTGAAAATTCCATCGAGCAATGCCTGTTCGTGGGGCTTGAGCGTGGTCCACTGATTGCGATCTCTTTTGAGGGTGAAGCTGTAATCCTTGTCTTTCCAAAGACCCATCATGTGGTCCCGGGTGTGTTCCTCGATGACGAGGTAGCCGCGGACGGCAAGATCGACGATGGAGGCGGTGATGTCACGCATGTCGGCGGAATTGTCGACCAGAGCGCCGACTTCGCTGGGCGTGAGTTTGTCCGGGGGTTCGTATTGCGCGGCGATCGAACGCAAACGGGGATCGCGGCCTTTGGTCCACCAGAGCCAGAACATGATTGCGGCGACGATTGCCGGCAAGCCGAGCGGCCAGTTGCTGCGCAGGAAAAGTCCCAGCTTATCGGCAGTGGTCGGCGGCTGCACGGCGCCTTTGTCAAAGGCGATCGCGATGGTCACGCCTTGATGAAAGGCGAGCGGTGCCGTGGTGTGGACTTCGACGCCGTTTGCTGTGACTTCAGCTATCGCATCTCGGGCGCTCGATCTGTAGCTCCCGCTATAAACATTGGCGCGAATATTTTTTGCTTCGACGGGAAGGGAAATGGTTGCCGACGCCGAGGCGATGGGAACGTCCCACTCGTCGCCTGTGATGTTCCAATAAAATTCGTCGTGGTCTTCGAAAAAGCGCAGCGCGTCGGAGACCGCGTATTGGATGATGATGGTCTGCACTGAATTGTCGGCATGGTCCACGTAGATCTTAAATTTGCGGTAGTGGCGTTCGCGGGACGCATCGAACTTGAGAGGATTGTGGGCACCGTCGGTCACGCTGGTCACATTCAGGAACAGGGAGTAATTCATTCCCTGGGGGGTGACGTACTCGACCGGAATTTCGCGGTATAGGCCGTGCCACGGGCCGCCGATGAAGTGTACGGTGATAGATTCGGTCACATTGATGCTGCTGTCCGGCAAGACAGCAATCTGCGCGTCGAATTTTTCTATGCGAAGTTCTTTGGCATTTGCGGACGGCAACCCGAGAAGACAGAGGAGCAAGAAAGCCAGCCATCGCGCGGTGCTGCTGAGGGAGCGTCGCATGTGGCGATTGGCCTTCAGGCCGTGGGCGCCGCGGGAGAATTGAAGCTGACCTTGGGCGCTTCGCGCTCCGCGGTGGAAGTCACTTCAAAGAATTCGCGCGGCTTGAAGCCGAGCATGCCGGCAAAAATACTGGTCGGGAATTGCTGAATTTTGGTGTTCAGGTCGCGCACCACGGCATTGTAATAGCGGCGCGCGTTCTGAACGCTGTCTTCGATTTGCGAGAGCGAATTTTGCAGCGAAGTAAAACTTTCGATGGCGCGAAGTTGCGGATAGGCTTCGGATAAAGCGAAGAGACTTTTCAGTGCGCCGCTCAGCATATTTTCGGCTTGCGCCTTGTCGACGGGACCAGTAGCGTTCATGGCGCGATTGCGCGCGTTGATGACCGCTTCAAGCGTGCCTTTTTCGTGGCCAGCGTAGCCCTTCACCGTTTCAACCAAATTGGGGATCAAGTCGTAGCGGCGCTTGAGTTGTACGTCGATATCGGCCCAGGCGTTGTCGGTTTGTACTTTCAGCCTGACCAAGCTGTTGTACATGCCAATCAGGATGGCGATGACGAGAACTATGGCAATCAGCAGCGCCCAGATCATGTAGACCTCACGCAAGAAAAGTGTTGGAAAGCTCTACTCGAACTATACGTGCGGGGTGTCGGAGTGTAAAGCGACGCCAGATTCTTATCTCAACTGGGCAGATGATCGATCATATGGCTATAAATTGAAAAAGTTTCAAGATTTTCTTCGAGCCGGTAGTTCCGTCTTCTCAAAGATAGATCCCTTAGGCCAGCCCAAGCCGTGGCGGTGCGGTGCCACGTCCTGGCGAAGTTTCGCTCGGGCATAACGGTGTGCTCTTCCTGGATGATTGCCTGAATTTCATCGCAATGTTCTGGAAGTGATGCGGCAACCGTTGGAGGACGTCTGACCTTGTCACGACCCCGTAACTCATTCATTTGCCTGTGAGTTGATGGACGCGCTGGCGGGCGGCGATCCCGAAAGGGGGCTGGATATCGGCTGCGCTGCGGCGCATGGGATGTTCGGCTGCGACGAGAAGGCCTGTTACAGCATCGCGCCTCATGGCAAGCCGGCGACGGCGTTCCTTTTTGAATTCATTGCTCGGCTGCAGAGCATCGCCACGGTTCCGATGATCGACATCCGCGCTTATGCAAACTGGCTGACGAAATGAAGCGTCGAAGGGCTAATGCCAAAAACGCGAGGCTGGAAGCGATCGTTCGCGCCTATACCCGCACCATCAGACCGCGCGCCCAGGGCGAGCTTAATTTGGTTTGCTCACCAATCGAAACAGTGAAGCTTGCGGAGCGCGCACTGACTGTTGAACAACCGGGTGCACGCACTGCGTCGAGTCTGACTTGCTGCGCGCGCTGCTGGTGACATTCCCTCAGCATTGTCTCCTTTCGTTGCTGTAATTTTTGACAGGTTCTGGCGCCGCAATTTGAACCTATTGTTTTCACAGGAGGACGATATGCTTCGTTTGCGATTTTTACTAGCAATACCGATTGCTCTTGGTGTGCTTGCCTCAGCGCACGCCCAAGATGACAGCAAATGGCTCTTCAATGCGGGAGGTGGTATTGGCTTCCCTCAGGGAGACTTGAGTTCCTTCGTCAATAATGGGGGACATTTTGTTATCGGAGGAGGAGTTAACTTCACCAAGAATATCGGCGTGGACAGCGAATACATGTGGCACGACTTGCCCATCAACTCGACGACCAAGCAGTTGCTACAGACACCCGGCGCAAGCGCCAGACAGCATGCATGGACCTTCAATCCTATTGTCCACTTTCCGGTCGGACGAAAGGTCGGAGCTTACGTGATCGGTGGAATAGGCTGGTACCATCGCTCTGGTGAAACAACGACGCCCGGTGTGGGTGTCATCTGCGATCCCTACTGGTCCTGGTGGTATGGATGCACGATCGGGAGCGTGAACATCATAACGGGAAGCAGAAGCGCCAACGCATTTGGCGAGAATATCGGCGGAGGCCTCACGTATCGGCTGGGGGAGAGTCACGCGAAGCTCTACACAGAGGTCAGGTATCACCACGCTTCTTATGATAAATTTTCGACCAATATTCTTCCGCTTACGTTCGGCATCCGCTGGTGAACGATACGATGAGCGTTGTGCACTAGCCGATCGAGGATGCTGTCCAGCCAGTTCGATTCCGGGCCCGATTGAATCCGTTCGCTCGTACAAATTTACTCTACCACTCGCAGCCTAACATTACGCGACTCCCAGTCGCACGGCGCAGAAACTTGTGCAAGGGCTTCGTGTTGTTGGAACGCGCGAAGGAGTGCAACTGTCGTTCGCTAGCAGGGCACGAGAAAGGGCGGAGACGGGGAAGCTTCGCGAACAGGGAGAACTGATGCGCGCATCGATCCCGCCGATGCTGATGACGGCGGAACTCGTGTCCGAATCCATTTCGGTTCGGGCGAGGAAGGCGGCTCGCCCGGAGGCTGTCCCTTCACGCTGCGAGCGGGCGAACTCTTCGAGCAATATCCGCAGCTTGGGGGAATCCTTGCGCACCGCCCAACCGGATTCCATCTTGTCTGTAACTGGGAAGTCTTCGTAGATTTTCAGGTCCGTCAGCACGTTCTTCCAGAGTTGCGCGAGATGCGAAGGGACGACGGCGTACTGCAGCAATCCGGCACTGGCCATTTCCAGGATATCTTCGGGCTCCAGATTGTCGTCCGCGGGGAACAGGTTGATCTTGACTCTTTTTGCAGACGAAAATTTTTTGTTCAGTGCCGTCAGGTTCTCCCCAGCCAGCGATTCCTTGACGACACAGACCTCCTTGCCAGACAGATCGTCCGGGCCAGCAAGTCCCGGTGCGGATGCACCGGAGACGATTACATCGTGCCTGCTGCTCGCGAGGGGAACGAAATCCGCGATCCTCTTGCGCTCCTCGGTAATGTAAACGGCCATGGCGACGATATCACCAAAGCCATTCTGCAGGTCGGAAGCCACCTTGGACGGAGTCGTGGGCACCAGCACGACATGGATCTTCTCTTTGCCGGTACGATCATTGGGATGCAGCTTGCGGTTTAGAAATTTCTCAAACTCCACCAGCGCGTCGTCATTCCTCGCGGGCGCTCGTTATCGAAGAAAAAGGTCGTCTTGTTGAAGCTGACCAGCGCGCGCACCACGCGGCGCTTGTCCATCTCATCGATGTCGCCGGTGCGCGGAGCCATGCGGACTTCCAGATTTTCCAGTCGGCAGTCTGAACCTGCGCCGCTGCTCGCGCGCCACGAACGGCCTCCGTGGAGTTGGCATCTGGGGTGGGTCGTGACTGTCCGCACGCCGCAAGACCACAAGCGAGCACCAGCACATTGACCCAGCTACGGGATATGCGTCCACGCGACTCCGGGTTTTGCTTGTTCTTCATACCAGTGCAACTGCTGAACGCCGTGGAGCAACGCACAAGGTGTTCTGGCTGGGCTCGGATGGAGTCGAGCACTACGTTTTACGTGCAATACCGGACCGTGCACACCGTTCGGGATGTCGTCCTTTCATCTCATCGCAAAAAACCTGCAGTGCCCGTCAGCGCTAACGCGAACTCTTGGATAAAGAATTTCATCTACCGGTCTCTTCCCGGCGTATTTGCCACTCATTAACTTGTGGACGATTCGCATCCAGCCAGCCCTGGTCTTGGCTGCGCAGTTAGGCGGAATTCGACCTGCAAAATTTACCTGGGCGAAGAGTGTAACCCATGCGTCGTTACGATCTGTCACCCATGTCTCGGGTCGCTCACTCAAGGCAACAGGGATTCTAAACCGTCCCAGTCCCGAAGTTTCGGGACGATTCTGGCCAGCCCATCATTTTGTCCCAAAAATTTCCCAAGCTACCTTCGCTTTCGCTCGCATCTGCGAAGGTATGTGTCTGCAGGACTTAACGTTGCGGAACCTTGATAGGTGCCTTCCTGGGGCCACATTGGGATGAAAGGCAATCTCAGCCACCAGGGAGCTACCATCCAATCGCACAATCTTGCAGCTGTGCCATTGCCCCTTTTTCCTGATAAAAGGCCGGCCCATTTGCTCAGATTCAGAGATTTCACTATTTCGAAGGAAAGCATCGAGCGTGAATTTGCTAATGTTTCTCTCGGAAATCCCAAACAGGAGCATTGCTGCATCATTTGCTACGACAAGACGGTGTTTATTATCCATTAAGACGACGGCATCAGGAGTGTCCGTCAACAACTTCGTGAGACGAATCTCTCGCTGCCGGGCCGCTTCTTTCATTCGCCCGCGTTCCCTTATTGCTTTCCATCCGATCTCGAAAACACTCCTGCGTGCCCACTGACGGCACCCCCGCAGTCGCTCACCGACTCTGAACACGGCAGATCGGATCTTGGCGGTAGACAGAGCTACCCAATCGTCGATCAAAATATGGGACCTTTTCGTATCTACTGTCATTGGTTTCTCCGTGGGGTCAGCGCGTCAAAGCTCCAACCCATCGAAAATCGGGCATCCCTGCGGCGTGGCTGTTGGCGGACATGTTCTCTATTTCTTGTAAAGCGCCGAGGATGGCACTTCAACTGCGAAGATTTACAGTACCAGCAGGAGCAATACCGCTGGTCTCACCCTGGGCGGTCCGCCTTTTTGAACGATGCGTTGGTCCCAATCCCGACGAATCCTGCCGGCGACCCTAGCAAACTTCCACCAGCCGCAAACGGTTCTTAGACAAGGATTTCTGACTGACCGAGTCGGCGAGCTCCCACCCCGTAAGCAAGAATTGGTCTCGGGGATCGACGTTGTACTTGGCAAGTAGCAACAAGCCTGTTACAGGTTCAGTCCAGCCCGGAACTCAATCCGTCCTGAGGTTGCGACAAAATCCTCCAGAAAAGTTCCAAAATCGTCTCCTTGGGCGAGCCAAATCCCCCTTCTGCGGATTCCGGGCAATGGTGATCGGTGATTCCGGGCGATCGTGATGGCGACTCCGGGATGCTGGTGATCAGGATTCCGAGCTGAAGATGATCATTTATTCCGGGCTGACTGTGATCAGTTGATCGCGATCCCCAGAACGGTGACGACGATCGCCCGGAAGTTGTCACAGGAATGGCGCTGGACATCAAAGAAGGCGAGCTTTCTGCTATTTACGGGCGAGACGGCGTGCCGACCAGGAGATTGTCCGATGCGCAAGATCAAGGAAGTCCCTCCGCCTCCCGCTTCGAGCTGGGCTGGGGCAACAGGAGATCGCTCGAGCTTGTGCGACAGTCAGGATGCTGGTCCATAGCTACCTGAGAAGTGGCGGCGGCCGGCATAACTGGCCATCTGCCAGAAGGCTGGGACGAGCGGCGCATCAACACAAGCGCTGTTCGGCGCAGCAAAGTCCGGTAGAACGCTGTCAGAACGAGTGATTGAAAAGATGGTGGACGAGACCTGGGGTCGAACCGGCGACCTGATCGGTGCGACGAGGGAATGAGAATTTATAAGACGCGGTGCTGCAACCACTTACGTTTTGTGACGCATAACCTCAAACAGGCAACTTGGACAACTAGCCATCCGCCGTCCATTCTGCCCACGGCAAATTCCACTTCGTTTTATGGCTACGCAGCGATTCTCCGACATTCGTCGTACTGAATTTGAAGAGTGATCCCTTCTTGAGCAACTAAAAAGCGACCCGAATCTTCGGGCCTTCATGAAACCGGCTGACACACCTGGTTAGTTGGTCGGAATCGCGCCTCCAAACCGCTTCGACGCCTCATGTTTCGTTTTTATCGAGGTAAGAGAATGAAATTCACCTTGAGAAGGGACGTTTTCCAGGCCCTGGACACGGTTCCTTTGACCTCTTGTTCCATTTTGTCTCCTACCCGAGACTGCCTCTGGTGCGCACGTTTGGTGAGGCGCCGCGAGGCGCAGCGAATCCGTACTCGCTGACGAGTCGATTTGCGTGTTCGTTCGATTCACTGGGGTGATGAAGACCTCTGGTTCTTCTTCCCGCCAAAGAATTTGCGGTGAATTTCCGGCCAAAATTCGATCGCGAGATTCCCAAGCGTTTGGTAACCGAGGCTAATGGCAACCCGAGAAAATGTTAGCCCTGCACCGCTATCCTCTTTTGGGTAATAGACGTTTGACAGACCGCCAGCGGTGAGCTTTCCCAACAGGTTGGACCAGTTTGGCTGCGTCTTACCGGAGTCAGCCCGCGTTACGAATCCGCGGGATATGGAGTAGCCTATACGGGAGCGTGCACTCCCTTCACCCTTACGGAAGTAACGGGGATCCTGATGAAGGAGCGACGGGAACACATAGGTGCCGAAGAATCGCGCCGAAGTTCCATCGGCCAATGCAGCGCCAAATCGCTTGCCGTATCCGGCAGCGCCTTGTCCATAGCCGCCATGGGTATCCTGGGCCTGGCTGATGCCTGCTTGTAAGCTATACACAACGAACGGAAAAGGATCCAATGAGCCTTTAGCGAATAAAGCAAGTTTTTGCGAGTGTGTCAATGGCGGAGCATTTCGGGCATCGGTTATCGTATAGGTGGGGACGACTCCGAAAATTCGTTCAGACGATTTCGCCTGCGACTGCTCAGGAGTCGTGCTGCTGGGCTTTGTATTTTCCGACTGGGCCCGGAGTGCAGGCGGACCAAAAGTTTCAGAAGAAGGACAGATTCGGCTTTGCGCCGTCGTAAAACGCTTCATTGCTGAGAAATGCGGTGTGAAGGAGTTGATCCAACCGAGCAGCGAGCTCTGCACTCGGTTCGTCTGTTTTCTCTAACTCGACGAGCTCGTCGAACGTCATCAGCTTGGGCGTCGGCAGGCGGACGTACTCATCTTTGCCAGCACGTGTGTGGCCCGGTGTGCCCGCACACACTAAAAGAAGCAAAAAGCTGGCGGTCCATCCGAGCATGTGGGCGGAACTGGGCCGCAAAGGCTTTCTGACCGGCCGGGTGGTTTCCCATCGTAATTCCTCATGCGAGTCAGGTGGTTTCATTTATGCCCCATCATGCTGGAAACTTTCAGGACTTGGATGTTTAGCTCAAAAAGACTTTGCCAGTAGCGAGATCATAGACTCCCGCTTCTACATTCAGTTTGGCAGCCTTAACAGCATCGCGGAGGAAGTGCGCAGCAATTCAGCCTGAAGCTTATCGAAATTGCCACCAGACTGTTCCACTGCCTGCCGCAGGGGCGAGTACAACGAGCTGATTTGTCCGGGGACAGTGTCGGCTTTCATTGCTGCCTTTACTGCTCCGCAGCTACTACGGCCAAGTACGAGAAGAGTTTTGACTCCGAGGACAGCAACGCCATATTCGAGGCTGGCAATAATCTCTGGTGTCACAATATTGCCGGCCACTCGTGTGACAAAAATGTGGCCAATCGTCTGGTCGAAGACCAGTTCCACAGGTACGCGAGAATCGGCACAGGCGAGCACCGCGGCAAAGGGCTCTTGTTTGCCCACCGTATGCTCTTTCAGGATGGTCAGGTCGTGCTCAATCGACGTCAGCTGATTTGCGGCGAAGCGCTGGTTGCCTGCGAGCAATTCTTGCAGAGCTGCATCGGGACCCAGACTGGTTTGAGCGCTAAGCTGGTCCGGAGTAGCTAGTTCGATTCCAGCTTGTCTCGCGACTCCGACGACTGCACTTGAGAGAACAGCTTGAAGAAATTGTCTCCTGCAGGAATCTGTTTCAACACGCGCATCGTCTGGCATTTTGCTTTGACCTCCTCAATCTTTAGTTCGGATGCTGATTGCTTCAGGCGTTTCGCGGGTCTGGAAACCAGGACTTGGGAGGACTTCGCGTCCCACTCTTCGATCTTGTGCCATGGCTTTCCTCTCCTCGTTTCATTTTGCGGTTCGCATGATGACGCAGAACTCGCGCAGATCACGCTACCCAGAGAATATCTTGGCTACAAGTGGCAAATGTGACAGATGGCGGCTGCATAGTGAGCTGTAGATTCCCGCCTCTTTTGTGTCGAAGCTCGGGCAGTGGAAGCTACAACACTTGCGCCCGAGTTGTCGGCTACCCGGAACTATCCTTCGACCCGATTCGTCTGGGACGATGCTCCATTTGGCTCCAATTCATTTGGCTGGCAGTGGGTAGCACCGTGAAAACGCGGGGCTTAATAAAGTTAAATAACAATTCGATCCCACCGCCCCTACCAAAACCATTCAATTCACTGCATTTATTTTTGGAGCGAATTGGTTGCGAGTCTTCACGTCCGCTGTCGGGACCATGGAGATCAAACTTGCGAAGGGACAGCTTCGCGTCACGGGGAGTGTAGACGCAGAAGCACCGCGCACCGTGCTGGAAGTGTTTGCGCGGATGTTGCGAGCCTAGCCAGGCAAGGTCTCATCGCGGGGTCACACCGCATGCTAGAGAGCTCGGTGAAGGAAAGGAACTGTAAGAAATAAAAGCTCCGCGAAAGCAAAGGACTGTCATGATTGACAGTTTGCTGGATCAATGCTCGGGCGGGCAGAATCGAAGCCAGCGACGCGCAACTGTTCCAAGGAAGGCCAGACTCCACATTTAGGAGAGCGGCTGCTCGTATGGCGGGAGTGCCACAAGTCACGTCACTGCTGCGAGCGCGGGAGCCAGTCAAAGCTCCTGCAGGCTGAACCTTCCTTCCGCGAGATTGTCGATGGTGGGGCGCCGCGAAATCGATGCTGCTGCTTGTGCTGTCGTGTCTGTGTCTCGCTGAACCAGGTCACTCGTGAGACCTTCCAGTTTCGTGTGGATAAGAAAAAGCTCAAAAGGTTGATGGTGCGACGGATACCACTTGCCCCGCTCCAGCCTTGCCTTCAATCCGAGCGGTTGTGAATGTCGCAGTTACAGGTAACTTCAAATCATATGGTCTTGGCATCACTCGAAGGGACTTCAGCCGCGCTTATCAACGGAGCATCGTGTTAACGCATATATCCTGCACTGTGGGCCAGTCCTTACCGCGCGTTTGACCCGTGGTGCAGCGGCTTTTGTCCATGCGCTCTTGGGGGAATAACGCCTATCGGCGGTATTGGATCGAACGTCGGATCGGACATCGGCATGATTGCCATGCTGTTGGGTTCGGACGGTCGATCGACGATAGGTGATTCTGCCGCGTACAAGCGGCCAATGTGGACATCCGAATCCTGCAGGCTGACTGGCTGAGCACGCGTTTTCCGAGCAACACCCGCTGTCACACAAAAACAGAGTGCGAATCGAGGTATCGGCCGCCGGGAGGCTGTCTGTAGTGAAGCTTCCTAGCCTTGACTGATTCCAAAGCACTTAAGTGAATCAGATGTGCCGGCGGTTCCTAGCTCAAGGTCCGCAGTTTGAAGGTTAAAATACCTGTGTTTCCAACACGGGTATGCCCGAGTCTTCACTACACTGGGCCATTTCTAACGAGTTTGGTGGTGCAGATTCAGGTGTTGCAGCAGGATCGCCTGGTGCTTGGTTGCTCGACTGATGCAACGCTTCCGGATCGCCACTCCTCGGCGCGTCGGTAAGAAACTAGACCATAAGGCCAGCTGTTCAGAAGACTTGGCTCCTTTCAGGTAACTCCTCAGCCGACACGATTTTACGGCACTTGTAAAAGTGCCCGCTTGTTGCGCCACGACAACTCGGGCGCGAACAATTGCTGTGACGCCTGCGTGTTTTGACAGTTGAAAGTGTCCGTCGATTGGTAGTACTCGTGGCTGAGGAGCGTGTGGCTGAGGAGCGTTTCGCTCTACGACTCGTTATATCCAAGCAACTCCAGGAGTTCTACGTCGTCCAGTGGGCCCCTCGAATGTCTGGCTGTTTTGATACTTGGAAGGGAGCATTCAAATGAGATTCAAAATCATCGCCTCGATTCTCGCCGTGGCATTGTTGACTGTGGGTGCATACGGCGGGGAGGATGACAACGAAAAAAAGCGGGAGAAAACCCGCAAGATGGCAGCCGAGGCCTTGCAGGATTTGTACAAGCTGGAACCCTCTGCTCAAGCAGCTATCCAGAAAGCGGCGGGCTACGCCGTTTTCGACAACATGGGGGTGAACGTATTGCTGTTGAGCACGGCACGCGGTTCAGGACTGGCCGTCAACAACAAGACCAAGCAAGAAACCTTCATGAAGATGGCTTCGGCCGGTGCCGGTGTGGGCATGGGAGTGAAAGACTATGTCGTGGTGTTCGTCTTCGAGAACGAAAAGGCGGTTGCGCAATTTCTGGACTCCGGCTGGTCCGGCTCAGGGCAAGCGGACGCTGCCGCCAAAGCAGGCGAGAAGGGCGGAGCTTACTCGGGAGCGGCTGAAGTTGCCCCGGGAGTATGGGTCTACCAGATCACCAAGAATGGCCTCGCCCTACAGTTGACCCTGCAGGGTACCAAGTACTACAAAGACGACAAACTGAATACGACTAAACCCGCTACTGGGGCGTGAGGCGGGAGGAGATCTTGTCGCGTAACGCGAAAGCTCGCGACTCCCCAGACCACCAGCCCAACCTTCCAAGAAACGAAAGGGTTTGGAGAAATTGTACGATTTCTTTGCGATGAAATCTCCGCTCTAATCTACGAAGGTATACGAAGGTACTGGAGAGCCCACGAAAGTCTGCGCGGTGGCGATCCGAACTAATCAAGGAGGAGACTACGCAAGTCTGAGAAGATTCGGCCGAGATAACCTGAGCAGAGGATATCGTATGGAAGAAAACGCAATCAGCGGCGGTGCTCGCAGAAGAGTATCTCCGTAAATCTATTCTGCTCCGTCGTAATCGGGGCATCAACTTTGCGAATGGACGTGCATTCTTGTGGAGGCTTGCGGCGTTCGATTTGGAGGCGCTACCTGGAGCGGGTCCCTGGCCAGGAATCTGGCTAAGAACTGTTGTACTGCGGACAAAGAGGATCGTGTGAAGTAACCCCCACAAGCCAACACTCGCGGCCGTGATGGACTCCATCTTTGCCATCCAGGCACTGACCAATGTGCGCGTCGCGGTCCACGAATCAGAACTTCACATTGTTCCAAATTGGCTGCCTTATTCATCCTCCTCCAGCACGGGAGTCCAGGATTTGTCCGGATTGAAGCGCTCCATCTTTATAAATTCACTCAAGCTCGCCAATCCAAAATCTTTCTCGTAGACAACACCATCGTGGCTGACGATGAATGTCTTTACTCCAGTCACCCCATACTCGGCCGGTGCAGCGACCAACGCGAATCCGCCGATCATCACGCCTTTTATGACGTAGCCCATTTCGCCGAGTGGTGCCGCGGGTCCTTGACCTTTCAGAATTTTGAAGAAATAGCCATGGTATGGCTCCGCGCCGCCGGTGTAGCCCTGTTCGATCGCACGGGCAATCTTTTCGCCAATCGGTCCGGCCCAACTACCGTCCGAGTTGTGCCATGCCAGGCCATCCTGTTTGCCTGCAGTGCTTACAATGCGCTGGGCGTACTGGTTCGCGTCGTAGCCTTCGCGCTTCTGGAGTGCATATTCGTGCTGTGCTTCCACGTAGCCTCGGCAAATATCAATGGCGTCCAGTTCATTGCTTCCGATGCGACGATAGAGGAGTTCCTGGCGGCCGGCTTTGGCATCAAATGCCCATTTGGCGCCCAGCTTCACGATTGGCACAGGGAACGGCCAGTCCTCGTTGCCCACAAGAAGAAATGCCCGGTTTCCCTTTTTAGGATCCACAGAGACACTTTTCTTTTCGCGAGCCTCTGCAGCGAAGTCAGATGCCCGCTTTCGGTCTTGGGGATATTCACCGGAAAAGACTATGTCCTCGCCACCCGGACCGAAAATTTCACTGAGAGCGTGCTGGTCAAACTGCTCGGCCGCAGCGACCAGTGCATCGGCAGCCTGCTGCGGAGTATCGAAGGTTTTGGCACCGACAGCAACAGAGCCAGGGGCAGGTTTTGCGGCAGGTTGCTGCGCCGTGAGGTTACCGGGCATCGACAGAAACGCCAATGTACCCGCGATCAAAACATCCCTGAGGAGGCTTGCCTTCGCAGATCTTGGTTTCATTATCTATTGCTCCTATGACTTCCATTCCGTATCTGGGCCGCTTATCTACGCCGCCCCCCGCCACCACGTCCGCCACCGCCGCCACCTCCTCGAGATCCCATGCTCGAGGAACCGCGGCTGCTGCTGGCGCTCGCGCTCGATCCGTTATAACCGCTGGAGCCCCGGGAACCTCCTCCGAAGGCATCCCGGTTTCCGCTACCGCCGCGCGAGACGTCCCTGCTTCCCACCCGGTCCGCTCCGCTTCCACCAGCCCTGTTGCTAGCGCCTGCACCGCCACCTCGGTTACCAGCACCGGCTCCGCTGGCGCGATCGCTCACGCCAGCTCCTCCGCCGCGACTGCTGGCCAAATTTCCGCCCTGTCGGCCAACCTGTTGCCGTGCACTAGCCTGCCGATTGGAAAGCGAGTCCCCTCGCGTTGTACCGCCAAACTTGTTCGCCGTACCTCGGTCTCCATACGGGGCGCCGCCGCGATGCTGTGGATTGTGCTTCCAACTGGAATCTCCGCCGCGAGCTGGCTGCTGCGACGGGCGATTGCCGCCCCCAATGTTGTTACGATTCCCCCCGCCATTCGGCAGTTGCGACGGGCGATTGCCGCCAATGTTCGAGTTCCTGTTGAAATTGTTGTTGCGATTAATCGTGATGTCGTTGTTGCCGCCCCACCCGCAGCCCCAACCCCAGCCGCCGCCCCAGGCCGCCCCCATCATCATGCCAACTCCAAAAGAGATCGCCATGCCCGCGGCGTAGTATCCCGCCGGCGGATAGTAAATGGGTGGGTAGGGATAGATCGGAGGGCCGTACACTACAACAGGATCATACGAAGGTACATACACGACCTGTGGATTGGCCTGCTCGACCACAATCACACTCTTGCTCTCGATGACCTTGGTTTCCACCTTTTGTTGCTCGGTCGATTTCAAGTTGCCTGTGTCCTTGGCCTTCTTGCGCATGCGCTGCACGGCATCCATCACATCGCTCTGCTGTGCCAGGAACGCGTTGCCTAGATCGGTGGTCCACTGAATGTCGTCCGCCAGGCGCTTTACCACGTCCGGCAGTGCAGCCAACGCTTGAATGCTTGGATCCCAGGTCTGTTTCATGGCGGCATCGGCGAGTGCCTTATCCTTCAAGTCGGGATTCTTTGCCAGCCACTGCTGGAGCTGGATGAGTTCGAGAGGATACGTGGAAGCCGCGAGGGTTTGCGCGAGCATAGGGTCTGGATAAAGGGCAATGGGCGCAACGAGAGAGTCCAGTTGGTCGGGTGGAATCTTCGCAGCCTGCTGCTGCGGTGAAGCTGCCTGCGCCGAAGGAGGCGACGGCATGTATGCCAATGAGTCGCCGGGTACGATGGTGATCGTAAAGACCGTCACCAGCACGCATCGGAAAGTCGGACCCCAACATTTTCGTTTCGGATTCATCGCTGCCTCCGCTCTCGATCGTCCGCTCGAACCAGATGAGCCTCTCGAACACGTTTGCTCACGCACTCACAATCTGCACAACGTGCGCTCTGCTCGCTTCACAGTAGGTTGCGCTTCCCCCTGGAAGTACTGGCAAAAATTACAGCCGAAGGTCCCGGCAAGCGGTGCCGCTAGCGTCAATCCCGCGGCAAAATCCAGACGCAGCCACTACTCTTGAGCATTAGATTGGCAGAATGTATAGCGACGCAGCCAAGCGCTTCAGTCCACGATCGCAGGCGATCACGTCGAGATGAAGCGAAGTCCAATCCGCCAGAAAGAAAGTCTCGCTCCCCTCCCCATCATAGGTTTTGAGATAGGCCCCGCAGGACTGGCAGTAGTCGATACGAAGGTATTTTTCTCCCTCGATCGCAAGGGCCGAGAGCCGATGATCGTCCGCACTTTCGCAGAACGGGCACCCAATTCGCCGATATCGCCAGCGCGTGCCGCAACAGCCGCACGAGAGAAGACGCCTGCGGCCGGGGTCGACGCCGACCAGCTGGGCCATCGCGGGCAGGGATCCGCACGTCGGGCAATACCTGCGAAGCCACCGCTCCTCGTCTCGCCAACCGTCGAAGGCGTTCACCACGGGGCGGAGGAACCGCGCCGTCGCCGTCCACGACAGATAACGCAACAGCCCGGGGAACGGCGGTCTGAGCGTCTCGTCGCCCAGCAGAAAGTCTGCGATGCGGCGCGAGTTCCACGACTCGCGGCGCAGTTCCGTGTCGAGAGCACGGGTCTCCGTCGCGAGCTTTCCCATCGACGTTCCGGAGGCAAGTCTTTCGAGAAGCGCTTCCGCCATTCGCCCACCCGGTTCGAGATCAACAGCGGCGGCGGTGCTCGGCAGCAGCGGCACACCGGCGAGAAAATCCGCGCTGTAATCCTCCCAGTCTGGAATGCGGGCGTCGAAGACTTCGATCCCGGCCGCCGCGCGATCGACCTGAGTGGACAGGTCGGCGAGCGGCCGGAAGTACGAATGCGCCTCTAACCAAAGATCCAGAGTCATCGGCTTAAGTGTGCCTCGCTGGGATCCGCCCGGGAGAGAACCGGCATAAGACGGGCCGCCAGGCCGAAGAGAAAGATCGTCGCGGCGATCAGGCCGAACGAAATCCCCCACTCGACGATCGACGGCGCGTAGCCTTCTGGCGCGCGCCAGGGCATCCGGCCCCGAAAGGTCATCGCGAACAAGACGACGTTCATGCGGTTGTACGCCACGCCGAGGACCGTGAGGAGGGCCGCGACGAAGAGCACGTCGGGACGATTCCGAAGCGACCTGCGGGCCAGCAGGACGAGCGGAAGCACGCCGCCGAGGACGATCTCGGCCGCGAAGGCCAGACCTAACCTTCCCGCAAAGGCTCCGGAGAACTGGTTGCGAATCGCCATGTCTCCGAGGTGAAACACAATGTAGGCGAGAAGCGCCCAGAATGCGATCTGTCCGACCGAAGCGAGTCGCGTAATCTCGAGCGGGCGGCCCCACCCCTTTGCGATCCACATGTCTATCAGGATCACGAGCGCGGTGCCGGCCGCAATCGATGACAGGAAGAAGGAGACAGGCATCACCGGAGACCACCACTGCGGGGCGAGCATATTCGGCATCAGCAGGTACAAGGAGCCGAGCGAGCTCTGGTGCATGGTCGACAGCGTGACGGCGGCAATCGCGAGCATGATCGGCTCGGCCCTCTCGTCCCGCGCGCGGAACATCCAGGCGAGGGCGCCGAAGATCACGGCCGCTGCGAGGGCGTAAAGGAGGTTCCGCGAAAGCAGGTAGACGAACAGCGTCACCGCCGCCGCCACGTAGACGCCGTTCCATCGCCGCCAAGCCACCATGGCCCGATGGAATCCCCAACGCTCTAAGGGAACCGGCAGGAACTCGAGCAGGAGGATCGTGACATAGAGGCCGACGCACCACGAGACCTCGAACATGGCGGAGTGCTCCGGAGCCTGCAGGCCGAGTTGGTAGAAGTGCCAGGGCAGGCCGAGGTCGGCGATCAGAGTGACCGTTACAAAGGAGTAACTCAGGAGGCCCGTCAGGACGGCTGTGCGACCCAGCCCGTAGAGGTCTTTTCGCTGCAAGACATAGATCACCCCGGCCATCGCGAACGCGCCCGCTGCCACCGCGATCCACACGAGGTCGAAGAGGATCCACAGGCCCCACGGGTAGGTGTCGGACAGGTGAGTGCTGCCGCCGAGCCCCAACGCGAAGCGCGCGACCAACGAGACGCCGCCGAACGCCATGAGCAGGAGAAGGACCCAGTTGAAAGGGGTCATCAGTTTGCTCCGGAGAGGCTCGAATTCCACGTGGTCGTGGTCTCTGGAATGCTTCGACGCAGCCGATCGGTCCGCCACCGCCTGAACCCGCTTCCGGAAGAAGGCGTAGGCGGCACCGAGCAGCGTGCCAACTGTCATCACGGCCGCGGGAACAGCGCCGAGGGCCGCTCTGGTGAAGGCCGGAAAGGGCTTTTCCCCGTACGTCGGGAAGCCGAGTTTCTCGAACGGCACGGCCGACAGGTACACCACGCTAGTCCCGCCAAGCTCCTTCTCTCCGTAGATGTGGTCGACGTACCTGTCGGGCCGGTCGGAGATCCGCTTGTGTGCGAGCGCCAACATCTCCTCTCGGGTTCCGTAGCGAAGGGCGTCGGCGGGGCACGCCTTGACGCAGGCGGGAGTCGCGATACTCTCGGCGAACCGCTTGCCCGCATCGTGGGACAGCGGGTTCCCGTTAAACGCGACCGGCACCGGCTGATCGGCGCGGTCGGCACAGTGCGTGCACTTCGAGATCTTCGGAGCGTGCGAGTTCCACTCCGCGGTCGGCACGTCCCAGGGACACGCCAGCATGCAGTAGCGGCAGCCGATACATTTGTCAACGTCGTACGACACCGGACCGTCGGCTTGCCGGTAGAGCGCCGTCGTCGGGCAGGCGGAAACGCAGGCCGGCTCTAGGCAGTGGAGACACCGCTGCATCACGAAGGCGGAATCCAAGCCGCCCGGCTTCTGCGGATTGTCCATCTCGTGGAACGCGATGAGCGTGTAGGTCTTCGCGCTGAGAGCCGCTGGGTTCTGGAAGCCCAGTTGCGCCTCCAACTCGGTCTCCTCGCCCTCTCGCTCGTTCCACTGCTTGCAGGCTACCTGGCACGCCCGGCACCCGATGCAGTTGGTGATATCGATCAGCGTCGCCCTAATTTGGCCCGCGGCTGCAGCGTTCGTCATGTGCGTCTCCCCGAGGATCCGGATCTTCGCGCGGTCGGGCGACCGGCCCTGACCACGTTGACGAGGCACGCTTTCGTCTCCTGGGTTCCCGCTCCGGGATCTGCGGCGTCGATCGTGATGTGGTTGACGCTCGGGCCAGCCGACAGCCCTTGGTATCCCCAGTTGTACGGCATCCAGACGACAGTGACCTCGCGGTCGCCGATTTTCAGCGCTTTCATGCGGGGCGTGACGAGGGCCTTTACCTCGAGTGCCCCGCGCGCCGAAGAAACCCTGACCCAGTCCCCCGATTTCACCCCAAGCTTCTGGGCGAGGGCTACTGGCATCTCCAGAACCGGTTCGGGAACGAGCTCGTTGAGCCAAGGGATGTTCCGTGTGGTCGAGCCGCCGCACCAGTGTTCGGCGACCGTTGACGTCATCAGCACGTAGGGGTACTTGTCGGCGGTGCCGATGGGCTGATGCGTCGCGACGCGCGGATACTTGAGCATCGGGTTGCTTTTGACGCGGGGGTGAAGAATGTTTTCTACCGGACTCTCGACGGGCTCGTACATCTCCGGCAGCGGACCGTCCTTCGGCACGTACGCCACGTCGCGTGGATACCCCGGATGCTTCTCGTCCGGGTCCGAATAGACGGCCGCGAACAGGCGCCCGACGCCCTCTGCGCCCAGGTGGAAGGCCCGCTGGCCGTTCGGCGTGTCCGGTCCGTCGGTCAGGACGGGTACATCCGGCACATCGTATCCCGTCCAGCGCTTCGCCTGTTTGTCCCACCAGACGATAGGTTTCGAGCCCGGATAGGGCTTGCCGTTCCGATCGCACGACGCCCGGTTATAGAGGATGCGCATGTTGTTGGGCCAGGTCCACCCGAAGCCCGGATAGAGTCCGAGGCCTCCCGGATCCGTTTGCGAGTCGCGGCGCTTCGAGAGGTTCTCCCCGTTTGCGAAGACGCCCGCGTAGATCCACGCGCCGGACGACGTAGAACCGTCGGCCCGAAGATCGCTGACCTTGCGGACGAGATCGCCCGCCTTTAGGCCGGTCTCCGGGTTGTCGCGCAGTGCGTACCCGTTGATCTCGCGCAGGACGTCCTCGGCCGTGGTGTAGTTCCAGAAGGCCTTCCGGATGATCTCGTCCCTCGGCTCGTTCGAGTCCTTGACTAGATCGCGCACCTTGCGGAAGACGAGGTCCACGATCTCGCCGTCGGACTTGGACTGTCCCGGAGGCTTCACGGCGCGGTGGCGCCATTGCACCATGCCGCCCGAGTTGCTGATGGTTCCGTTCTTTTCCATGAAGAACGCCGCGGGCAGCAGGATCACCTCGGTGGAGATGGACTTCGGGTCCACACCGGGCCGGCGCCAGAATGCCGCGGTCTCGGTCTCCCAGATTTCCTGGACCACGAGCGTTTCGAGCTTCGCCATCGCGTCGAACGTCAGCCTGAGATTGGGTACGGTGACCGCGGGATTCTGGCCGACGATCCAGAGGAGTTTCAGCTTCCCGGCGAGGGCATCCTCGAACATCGGCAGGGTTCCGTAGTCCTTGGAAGCGTTCCGCTTGGGCAGCCAGGCATAGGCATAATCGTTCTCGGCGGTGGCCGCCTCACCGAAGAACGCCTTGAGCGTGTTGACAAGATACCGGCTGTCGGCGATCCCGTTTTTGCGCACGTAGTCATAGATGGTCGGCTCGGCGTTCGATGCAGAGTTAAGATAGCCAGGCATGTAGTTGTAGAGCACCGCCATGTCGCATGCGCCCTGTACATTCGGCTCGCCGCGCAGCGCGTTGACACCGCCACCCGGCTTGCCGATGTTGCCGAGCAGGAGCTGCAGGATCGTGAACGACCGGATCCCCTGCACACCGGTCGTGTGCTGGGTCATCCCGAGCGCGTAGAGGATGGATCCCGGACGGTTCTTCGCCATCGTCTCCGCGATCTGCTGGATCTGCCCGGCCGGAATGCCCGTGATCTGCTCTCCCGTCTCCAGCGTGTACCGTGAAACGAAGGTCTTCAGGCGCGAGAAGACGCAATGCGGGTCATCGAGGCTCTTGGCGATACGGGGCTTACCCCTGGTATCGAGCTGATATCCCCAAGTCTCCGTGTGGTACTTGTGGTTCTCCGCGTCGAACCCGCTGAAAACGCCGTCCTTGAAGTCGAACGCCTCATTGCCCAAGAAGAGGGCGTTGGTGTGGGTGACGACGTAATCCTCGTCGTACAGCTTGTTAACGAGGATGTGGTTGATCATCGTGTTTTGGAACGCCGCGTCGGTTCCGGGCCGGATGCGCGCGTACACGTCCGCTGCCGCGGAGGTCCGAGTGAATCGCGGATCGACGTGGATGATCTTCGCCCCGTTCTCCTGTGCCTTCCGGATCCACTTGAAGGCCATGGGATGGTTCTCGGCCACGTTGCTGCCTTCCACCAAGATCGTCTTGCAGTTCTGGAGGTCGATCCAGTGGTTGGTCATCGCCCCCCTCCCGAACGAGGCCCCCAGACCGGGGACCGTGGGACTGTGTCAAAGTCGGGCCTGGTGCTCGACGTAAGCTAAGCCGAGCAGCCGCGCCGCCTTCTGGAAGAGGTAGCACTCCTCATTCGTGTTCTGCGCGCCGCCTAGGAACCCGATCGCATCCGTCCGATTGACCGGAACCTCCTTGTCGCCGACCTTCTCGGTGGCGATCCAGGTCGCGTCGCGCGTCTTCCGAATCTTCTGCGCGACCCGCGCGATTGCGTCGTCCCAGGAGATGTCCTCCCAGTGGTCGCTGCCCGGCGCCCGATACCGCGGCGTTTGAAGCCGGTTCGGCGATGTGTGTGTCGCGAACATAGAGATGCCTTTGACGCACAGCGATCCGCGGTTCACGATGTGATCGTAATCGCCTTCCATGGCAATCAGCTTGCCTTCGCGTACGGCGGCGACCATGCCGCACCCGCATGAGCAGAAATTGCACGAGGTAGTGAATTCACTGATGTTTTCGAGCTTTAACTTTTGTGTGGCGGCCCTCACCGTGGACAGATCGAGGAGGTCACCAATCGCCAGCCCTGCGCCACCGCCCGCTGTCAGCCTTAACCAATCTCGTCGGTTGATGGATGTTAACGCCTCTGTCCTCGGACCACGCTCGATTCGATCCCGAGCATCGATTTCTGTTCTCGGATTGCTGCTCGGGTCCATGGTTAGGGCTCTCTTCCCGCGGGATGAGGAATTGTCCGCGCGATAAACCTTGCTCTGCGATCCGAATGAATCGCCGGTTTTTACCCACAAGCCGACCATTCTGGTTGCTTAAACGATATTTCTGTCTTGGAGCCAATGAAAACTGTCATTTTTGACAGGTTCTTTTTTGTCGTGGGCTCCCGTACTCTCCCACGGAACGACGTGGGTTAATTTGGCAGAGCGAAACCGAGGTGACGATTGACCCTGTTCAAAAAAAGCCTCCCTGCGGCGCGTGCCGTTGTGGCCGTAGCTTTGTGTTTTCTCGCTCCGGTCGTTCCAACGAAACAGAGCCGGGGCGATCCTGGCTCTCCGCAAAAAGCCAAGATTTACCAGCGGCCCACCGACCCTTCGCTCTATGTTGGTTCCGCAGTGTGCAAAAGCTGCCACGAGGACACGCCCACTAAGGATTTCTACAAGAACTACGAGGCTTCTCCGCACTTCGTAACCACCATGGACACCAAGAAAGGGCCACAGTGGCAGGGTTGCGAGGCTTGTCATGGGCCGGGCAAGGAACACGTCGATGGAGGCGGAGACAAAAGTAAGATTTTTACCTTCAAGGACGTTTCGGCAAAGGAAGTGAGTGCCCGCTGCCTGGATTGCCATCAGTATGGCGAAGAGCACGCAAATTTTGGCCGCTCCGCGCACCTGCAAAACAACGTCGGGTGCACCGATTGCCACTCGCCACATCACGCCAAAGAAAGCCAGTTTCTGATGAAGGAAAAGCAGCCGCAGCTGTGTTACGGCTGTCATCTCGAAACAAAGCAGCAGTTCACGCGCACCTTCCATCACCGGGTTAACGAGGGATTAGTGAAATGCGACGACTGCCACAATCCGCATGGTGGATTCCTGGTTCGCCAGGCGCGAGCGACTATCTCCCAGGACACCGTCTGTTTCAAATGCCACACGGACAAAGCCGGTCCCTTTGTCTTCGAGCATCAGGCAGTGAAGATCGAAGGTTGCATTTCCTGCCACACGCCTCATGGCTCGTCCAATCCGCGCTTGCTCAAGCGCAGTCAGGTGAACCTGTTATGTCTTGAATGCCATTCGCTCACCGTGGACGCTGGAGCTCCCGCCGTACCTACGTTTCATAAGCAAGACCAGAAGTATCAGGCGTGCACCCTTTGCCACGTGGCCATCCACGGCTCCAATTCGAGCAATGTGTTCTTCAAGCCATGAGGAGGTGGGCGATGCGTAGAGTCAGAACCGGCTTCGAATACCTCTTTTGCTGCTTTCCGAATGCCTCGATCTTTCTTTTCGGCGCGGCTCTCCTCCTGCTTGCCGCAAGATGTTGCTCCGCGCAGCAGCTAGATCCGGAAGGCATTGAGCAAGGAAATTACAACATCAAACAATCCGTGGAATTCGGCTACCGCTTCACAGACGTTACCGGTAGCCAGGCAACTTATGACACGTTCGTGAATCTCCAGCAAGGTCCGCGATTGCTCGACTTCACAACCGAGATGAGATCCCTGAACCATGAAGGTACGTTCTTCGATCGACTGTTCTTCAGCAATTTCGGTTACGGCGGAGACCCCCAAAATGTATCCAGGCTGAACATCAGCAAGAACAAATGGTACGACTTCAGCGCGCTCTTCCGTCGCAACGAATACGCATGGGACTATTCCCTGCTCGCGAATCCGTTGAATCCGGTCACGCCACCGTTCGCGAATGCTCCTCCGGGCTTTACTCCGATTATTAGCACGTCGCCTCACCTCTACAGTACACGCCACAAACTCAGCGATTTCGACCTTTTGCTGCTCCCGCAATCGAGGATTCGATTCCGCTTTGGCTACTCGCGAGGAATTTTCGAAGGCCCCGGACTCAGTTCCATCCATCAAGGCACCGAGCAGCTGCTGTTTCAAGACTATAAGACAACGCAAAACAACTACCGTCTCGGTGTCGATTTCCGAATCTTGCCGAAAACCAGCATCAGCTATGACCAGATCTGGAGCTATTACAAGGGAGACACCGGCGCTAACGACCAGAATCAGCTCTTCGCACTTTCTAGCGGAGCTCCCGTGGACATAGGCGTTTCGTTGAACGCCGGAGCGAGTCAGCCTTGCTCCAGTACCTTTCTCGCGGGAGGTGTTGTCAATCCCGTTTGCAACGCTTATTTCGACTACCTCCGCCACGGCAGGACCCGTACCAATGCGCCTACCGAGCAGCTGAGCCTGCAATCGAACTACCTGCCGGGCTGGGATCTCTCGGCCAAAGTGAGTTATACCAGCGGAAGCACCAACGTGTTTGACTGGCTCGAGAATTGGAACGGTCTCGAGTCAAAATCGAACAACCGAGGCGAAACAATCACTGGACCGGTCTTCGGCGAGCGCGTGGCGGCAACAGCTGATTTCGGGGCGACCTGGCACCTAACCAGTAAATTGAGCTTCATCGATTCGTTCCATTATTCGAATTTCCACAATCCCGTCGAGTTTGACCCCTCCACGTGTTCCTTTTTCGGCCCGAATCTCCTTACGCCCCCGACCGTTCTTTCGTCCGCGGCGGCCTTGCCGCTCACTTGCACGGCGCCCTCGGGCGCTCTTGTCGGCACGCCCGTCCACAACTCAAAATCCGGTCCCGACCTTTCACTCGCCCAGTCCAGCCTCTTCCTGAAACAGGATGAAAAAACCAATCTTGCAGAACTCGAGTACCAATTTTCGCCGCGGCTCGGAGCTCGGCTGGGATTTCGCTATCGCCACCGATCGATCAACGACAAGGACTTCGAAGCGCTCTCCGAAGTCTTTTTCCCGGACAATGCCAATCGTGGAGACTGCGCTCTCGAGAACGGCGTGCTTCCCGAAGGCTGCACGTCCAACGGCGACGGCTCATTCACATTCACAACTCCACGACCCATCGAACTCGACACCGGCGAAACTCTTATTAACGAATACTCTGGCGTCTTCGGCATTTGGGCCAAGCCTTTGCCGCCTGGAAGATTAGTTTCGATACCGAATTGATGAGCGCGGACAACTCGTTCACCCGCATTAGTCCGCGACAGTCGCAGGAATATCGTCTTCGTTCGACATACAAGCCAGCCCCCTGGCTGAATCTGAGCGGATCCATCACCATCTGGGAAGCTCGCAACAACGTACCGGAGATTGACAACCTTCAACACAATCGTTTCTATGGTTTCTCGGCATCGTTGCAACCGAGAGAATCTCTCGGGCTGGAGCTCGGCTACGACTACAATGACGTCTTCTCCCAAATTCTGATCTGCTTACGTCACCAGTGTTCCGTCCCCCGGATTAAGTCCATGCCCCGGCTCGTCGCTCGCGCAGGAGCTCTCGACTTATACCAATACGTCGCATTATGGCTACTTTGCCACGAACTGGTCGCCTTGGAAGCGCCTTACACTGCACTTGGGCGCGAACCTTACCGGCACGAATGGCTCAGTGTTGATTCTCAGTCCTAACGGACCGTCCGGGCCGCTCAATTCATTTTGGGCTCAGCCTGTCGCGGGCTTCGAATATGCGTTTGCAAAAGGATGGACCGGAAAGGCCTATTGGGGTTATCACGGCTATCACGAAGACGAGACTCCCCAATCGCCTCAGGACATTTTCGTTCCACGCAACTTTCACGCAAATTTGGTCACCCTTTCTCTTAGGTATGCGTTTTGAAGAAGTCTCTATTCTAGTTTAGGAGGAACTTGCACGATGAAAACCAAATCGATGTCGAAAATAATTTGTCTCGCAACTATTGTTGCCGCTCCGGTCCTGCTCTGCACCGGGACCAGGGCGGACGACAAGAGCGCTGCAACCTACAAAGCGAAATGCGTGACATGCCACGGCGCTGACGGAAAAGGCGATACGCCTGCCGGGAAGAGTACCAAAGTGCGTAGTTTCGCGGACCCGGAGGTAGTCAAGACAAGCGACGACGATCTCGCCGGGATCATCGAAAAGGGAAAAAATAAGATGCCCGGCTATGGCAAGAGCATGAAGCCGGACGAAATCAAAAACATGGTGGCCTACATTCGCAGCTTGGCAAAGTGACCCGACCGAAAGGCCCTCGAGCCGAGACGACCGCGCGATTCCCGGTCGAAACCAGACTGTGAGATCAAAATGCCTACTGCTTTGCCAATTGCTCTGATCGGGTTGACCGTCGCTCTGATCGCCGTATTCATCTTTCGCCCGCAAATCACGCAGACGCTAGCAGGGAAAATCGCCGCATTTCTGGCCTTATTTACCCTGCCCGTCCTTTGCGCGGGAATGGGTGCGTCGAGCGAACTCGCGCACGCCAAGAGTACAAAGTTCTGTCTTTCGTGTCACATCATGGAACCGTACGGCCAGAGTCTTCGCGTGGATGACCCGACCCATTTGGCGGCAGCACATTTTCAAAACCATCGCGTGCCCCGGGAAGATGCTTGCTATACGTGCCACACGAATTACGCAATGTTCGGTGGCATTAAGGCCAAGTTTGGGGGCCTGAAACACATCTATGTCTATTACCTGGGGACACCTCCTTCGCCTGAGAACATCAAGCTCTATGAGCCATACAACAATCGCGAGTGCTTGCATTGCCATGCGGGTGCGCGTTCGTTCGAAGAAGGAGCCGTCCACACAGCCGACCCGGAACTGCTACCTGCGCTTAAAACGAATAAGGTGTCGTGCATATCAAGCGGCTGCCATGAAGTCGTGCACAATGTGAAGGACCTAAAGAATTCGAAATTCTGGAATGGCGGTAGCTGATGCTGAGTACGAATGCATTTGACCGAAAGCTGCAAATTTCTGGAATGATCCTCATCGTCGGCCTCGTTGTCGAAGGCCTTTGCCTGCTGAGTGGCAGTCCGATCGGATTTATCTTATTTGTAGGTGTTGGCGGCTTTCTCATTGCCATTGGCATGCTCTACTACCTCTATTCGCTGGCCTCGACCGCATCTTCATCCGTAAAATAGGGCGCCCATTCTTGATTACCTCCGGCGGATCTCACGGCTCGATTCGGAGTGCCCGTTCGGGCTCACCCACGGAACGAGGACCAAGGGCAATATCCGTTTAGAACCACCAGTTCTGTAGAAGACTTGCTCTGGAGTTTTCGCCATGCGAATTCGTAGGCCCGCGACAGATGCTGCATCCTCGGTGTCGTGCGCTGATTTTTCTGTTTTCCCATCTTTGCAATGCAGCCAACGCGCAGCAATCGCTTTCGGACACACCTGCCCCGAAGAAGTCACTTCCAGATACTCCAAAAACGAAGAACGTTAAGACACAAACGAAGGCAGGGTGGGAGAGTGGCTGGCCGCGCACCTTCATCAGCGGCGCCGACACCTTCACCATTTATCAGCCTCAAGTGGACAAATGGCATGAAAACCTTATTGACCTTTATTGTGCGGTCCAGCTGAAGGCAGGGAAAGAAAGTGCTGCCTGCGCTAGACGCTATTCAATGTTCCTGATAGTGCCTCGTAAGTTCCAGATTTTCCATTGGCTACAGGCTCGCCCAGGTTGAGTCGTCGGCTTGCCATCCGTGCCGTAAGATTTGAGCGCGAAGCCGACATGCGACCGAGAATTCCGAACCTTCCCGCCACCAACCGTTTAACCCCGCCCAACGTTCGCCATGTTTAGCTAGGGTTGTTCCCTGCGCGCACGTCCGAGTTCGAAGCCGACAAGTGCCCGTTCACTAAGCCCTTCGGAAACCCCGAGGACCGGTAATCCACGTCAACGTCCGCCATTTTGTTGTCGCGCGGGATCGAAAATTGAATCGACGGTGGGCCGTTCTTCAGCCGGTACGAGATTGGAAAACCCTTGTGATAAGAGGTGTTGTCGCGATCGCGAAAGAATTCCTGGCTCTTTGCGAGGACGTCAACCGCGTTCGGCTTGAGGTAGACATAGATGCGGAATTGGCGATCGCCTCCAACACCGGATTGCTCTCCCATCACTTCGTCAATGGCATTCACAAGGTCAACGGCGCGACCGAGGCTCTTCCCTTTGGCATCTGTCAGCTTCGCTTTCAAGAGTGGTGGGTTACTGCGGTTACTGCATCAAACGTCGTTCGCATAGATAGCCGAGCATTATCGTAGGCTTCCTGCGGCACAATCTTGCTTCCGGTGGTCTGGTTGTAATGGCTAACGTAGTCGTCGACCAGACGCTTCTGCTCAGGCTGCAATTTAGAGCAGGATTTCCCGATCTCTTGGTCGCCTTTTTCTTGCTTGGTTGCGTCTGACCGATTTCCAGATTCGCCGCCACCAACATCGTTAGAACGATTGTGAGTGAGCGAGAGTCTAGTCCACGAGGAGTCGGAGAGTCTTTGTATCTTGAGCGCCCCGGCTTTTCGAGACCAACTTTAGGGTGAGTCTTCGGCAGTTTATTGGCCAAGGAAATCGCGGTTAGCCGCGATTTCCTTGGCGAATTCGTTGGGAGCCTTCTCCCCGAGAGCGATCCGCTGCGCCTCTCCGAACGAACGGAACCAATGGGCGTTCAGGCATTCTGCCACACTAGGGTAAACCCTAGTTTCTTCCGAGCTATCTGCGAAATAGGCTCTCTGTGCCGCGATTGTGAGCACGGCTTCTACCCCCGCGACTACGGGAGAGCATGCAGCTGCGACTACGGAAGCGCTTGCGGCCCCTGTGAAAACGAATCCGACGAAGTCCCAAGCCTAGGATATTTCGAAAAGAAGGAGCACCGAGTTTCCGATACGCGGACGAATCAGAAGGTGATTCAGGTAAGAAGTCCTCCCCTGTTCATTTTGACAGGTCCGCTGAGTTCGCCGACTGCCATAATCACCCCT
>CAVURF010000018.1:0-23751 GCA_963743735.1 uncultured Acidobacteriota bacterium | reverse complement strand
TTGCTGCCGGATCGGATTTGAAAATCCCCGTAAGCGTGGCGAGAGCTTCGTCGAACTTGCCTTGGTCGGTGAGATGGTGAACCTGAACCATGGAAGGCGGCGCGGCGGTTGAGGATTGCGGGCTCGCTGATGGCTCGCACAGGACAAGAGAATCAAAGATGCGGTAGATCGTCTGAGCATAAATTGCATTTGGTCGAAGAGCATAAACCCGTAAAAAGCGGCAGCTGGGCTGCCACACTCCCAAAAAAGCCCTCGTAAACACACTCAGGCGAGCCGCACTGCAAAAAAGGATTAGAACATAAAAAACGGGGAGCCCGCGAGCGGGCTCCCCGTTTTGTTTGGGGTGTTAGGGGTTAGAAAGTGACCTTGACTCCGAACTGGAGTTGCCGCATGCCAACGGGAGCTCCAGGGGCGGAATCGGCCTCGATATCCGCAATTTGGCCAGAGGTGGTGCCGCAATCCACGCAGTTGGTTCTGGCAGAGCAGAGAACAGGATGGTTGAACAAGTTGTAAGCATCGAAGCGGAATTGAGCCTTAATGCGCTCGGTGATGGTGAAGTTCTTCGAGAGCGCCATGTCATCGTAGAAGGCATGTGGACCACGATAGGAATTGAAGCCGACATTGCCGATCTGGCCGCACGCGGGGAGAGCGAACGCACCAGTGGTCGGCCTCGCTAGGGTGCAGGTATCTACTCCGACTTGGGCCGGAGTAAGGTTGATAGGAGAGTGGGGCGAGTGGCGTGAACCAGAACGTGCCACCGTTGGCAGTGAGAAACGCCCGTCGAAAGCTGTCTGACCTTGTATCGCGTTAGGACGGCAAATGTCTATGTCCGTGACGCTGCTGCACTCCGCGATGCTGGGCGTCCAGGGAAGGCCGGTGCCGTAGGTTAGCGTGTTGGTTACTTGCCACCCACCAATCACGAGATCCGCGGCACGGCCTGCGTTGCTCATATATTTCTTGCCATGGCCAATCGGCAGTTCATAGATGGTGTTGACCACAAAGACCTGATTGCGATTGAAGGGGTTTGGACCCCAAGCGAACTTTTTGAAGGCAGTGGAGTACTGATTGGTGTCGTAAGCAAAGGAATGAGAGAACGTGTAGTGGGCGATGAACTGGAGGCCGTTGCTCACGCGCTTTTCGGCCGTCACCTGCAAAGCGTTGTAGTTGTTGCTGGCGTCGTTGCCGTAATAGGTGGTACCGCCCGCGCAGCAAGACGGCGTTGGAGTCACTAAACCGGTCGCCGGGTTTATGAAGGTAAAGCCCGGATAGGTGAAGGCCGCCACGCCATTCGCAAATAAACGGGTTCGAGACGATGCCGGCTGGAAGGGTTGAAATCCGCCCGGCTTACAGGTCGTCACCAGGGTCGTCGAATCCGTCGAACATACCACCGGGTTCGTGCCGCCGATTGGCGCAACTTCATTGTTGTTATAGGAAGGGCCGGTGCCGGCAAAAACGTGGGTTCCCTTGTTCCCGACGTAAGCGACGGTAACATTCAGCGTGGGGGTAAGCTGACGCTGAATGGTGGCATTCCACTGGTCAATGAGTAGGAAGGCCGCTGGACGAGCGGACGTGCGCACCCTGAGTGGCGCCGTCAATGCCATTGATGGGCAAGGTTCCGCGGAAGAAATGGCGCCCAGGATAGGCGAAAAGTCAAATGCTGGAGGACCAAACGTCAAAGCTGCCGCCTGCGTTATCAGGATATAAAGAGTGAAAACCGCACTGCGCGTATTTGTTGCGCTGGGATTAGCCCGGTGTCCGTAAGGTTCTGACGCGCGAGCACCGGGAGGTTCTGGGTGACGACGTGGCCGTAGTTGGAGCCAAACACGCCGATGTCGAAGCCGCGGCCGTAACCGATGCGAACGACGGTCTTGGGATCGAACGCGTAGGCAAAGCTAAGGCGAGGCGCAAACGCTTTATATGTGTTGATCACGTTGCCATTCGAACCGACCCCGCCGAAGCCAGCGACCCTGATCAGGCCGTCTTCCAGGTTAGCAAAACCGCCATTGCCCTTGGCGTTGACGGTTTCGGGAAAGTAGATTTCCCAGCGGACACCGTAGGTCATGGTGAATTTGGAGCTGATGCGCCAGGAATCCTGACCGTAAAAGAACCAGCGCTTCTGGCGTTCGGCGGCGTCGGTGCTGGTGCTGACATAGCGTTGGAACGACGTCACATCGCCAAGAAGCATACGTGGCCAATCCGAGGCCACCGGTCCCTCGCGTTGGAAGTATCGCCGGTATCGAAAGTC
Organism: uncultured Acidobacteriota bacterium; assembly: GCA_963743735.1. GTDB lineage: Bacteria > Acidobacteriota > Terriglobia > Acidiferrales > UBA7541 > Acidiferrum. The sequence goes on along the minus strand of CAVURF010000018.1, from coordinate 21,506 downwards.
AATAGACCAGAGCGGCTCTGATCGCTGGGCACTCGAAGATTCATGGCGTAGCGAATGTCGGCACCGAACTTGATGGTGTGGTTGCCTTGCGTACGAGTCCAGTTGTTTACAACCTGAAATTGCTGTTCACTTTCGGTCAAGCGGGCAATTGCAACGGGCGGCATCCAAACCATCGCCGAAGGCAAAGGTGCCACCAGTTGTTGTTACCAAGGCGCCGTTCGCCGGCGAGTTGTTGCCGTTCTGTTGGAACGAGAAAGCCGGAGAACCCGCCGGTTAAGGGGGCGCCAGCGATTCCTTGAGCGCAATTTGTGCCGGGAGCGGTGCTAGTAGAATTCAGACAGGGAAACCCGAGATGCATCCATGGGGGTGGCAGTTTGGTCGGAATATGCCGTTCTTCGGATTGTACTTGAAATATCCGAAGCGGACGTCGGTGAGCCATTTGGTGCCGATCGGCTTGGTAACGCCAGTGGCCAAGCTGTAGTTGTGAACGTCTGGAACTGCCGTTGAGACCGCCGGGGCCAAATCCGACGCTGCCGAGTTCGCCGAGTCCGCCCGTCCCGGACAGCGAGAAGTAATCGAGGCTGAAGCGTCCGAAGACCTGGTAATTGTGAGGAGCGCTGTAGTCGATTCGGACATCGAAGGACTTTTGATCGAAAGGACCAGATCCCTGGGCGACGAAATTATTGGTAACAAAATTGGGAGATGTCGGATCCGTCACCTGCGGAGCTGGGAAATAAAGCAAGAATGTTACCCATATTCTGGGTGATCATGCCAATGGGAATCATGTTGTTCGCGAAACGGGGTACGCCCTGAACCGTCGAGGCTGGTTCCAGTCGTTGGGTTGAAGATCTGCCCCACACCTGGTCCCGATAGGCATTCAAATACTCGCTCAAGTCGCAGAAACCGGGAGTATCGCTGGCAGCGTTCGTCGCGGGATTGCAAGTGACTGACGACTTCCGAAGTCGGGACGTTGTACAGGTTGGTGATGCCAGCTGTCTGCTTGGTGCCTTGATAGTCGCCAAAGAAGAAGAGTTTGTTCTTAATGATGGGACCACCGACAGAACCACCAAACTGTTTCCAATTCGCTGCGGCGAGTGGAACACCGGGTTTGTTGGTGAACGGATCGCGCGCCTGCTGGGCGCTATCGCGGTAGTAGTAGAAGCCGCTGCCGTGGAATTCGTTTGAACCTGATTTGGTCTGCACCCTAACGATGCCGGAGGTGGCCTTGCCGGATTCTGCGTCGTAATCCTGGAGAGCGATTTTGGCTTCGCCGATGGCATCAAGGTTGGGATTCACAACGATGATGCCGAGAATTGGATCCTGGTTGTCAGTGCCGTCGAGCTCGAAGTTGGTGCCGGAAAAGTGCTGCCCATTGACTTGAATCTGGCCGCCGCCCTGAGGATTTTCCGTGGCGGCGTGGTTGAAACCGGGCAATTTCTGAGTGCCCGGCGAGAGCAATTCGAAGCTGGTGAAGTTGCGATTGAGCACCGGCAGATCTTCAACGTACTTCTGGCTGAACTCGATGGCCACGTCGGCCCGGTCAGTTTTCAGCTGAGGAATTTCGCCGGTGACTTCGACGGTTTGCGTAACTCGCCAACCTGCAGCGCGGCGTCAACGTTCACAGACGAGTCGGCGCTTACAGTCAACGCTCGCGACGTCGTAGGATTTGAATCCCGTGGCCTCGATGTGAATCTTGTAGCTATCCGGAATCAAGTGAGTGACCGAAAAGTTGCCGCTATCGTTGGTAGTTGTTTCGAATGCCGTACTCTTCGCAATCGAAGTGACAGTGACTTTAGCTCCTGCAACAGCGTTGCCTTGGCCATCGGTAACCGTGCCGATGACGCTGCCGAAAACCGCCTGAGCCGAGGAATTTGGCGCGGACATCGCGAGGACCAGACAAAAAACTGCGAAACCAGCCGAAATAACGCACGACTTCTCATTCCACCCCTCCTAATTTCACCGCCAGTCAAATCACGTCAGCTACCCCAGCTGCGCGAAGGACTTTGCTGCGACAGACCAAACCCAAAACGTCTCGACATTTTGAAAAAAGGGGAAAAGACGTGGAGCGATGCAGGTGCGTCACCTGCGCACCCCCAACAAGCCGCCCCCTAACGTCTCGCTGCTGAGCTCTAAACAGGCCGAACAAGGGTTCGCACCGGAACCGTTCGAGCGAAAAATGTGATGCAAGTTATCGGCTTTTTGCCGGGCAGAGGCAAGTCTCCCTGCGTCTGATACGGTTACACGACATAAACACCGCTGTTGCATGGAGATGCGCGAGTTGGTACGCTCCTGTTACACCGAGGTAACAGGAGTTTCTTTGACCGATCGGGCACAATTTCAGGCAGAAATTGAAAAACTGGTTGCGAGCCATGCGCTGCACGGGTCGGAGTCCCTGTGCAAGTTATTGCGATACCTAGGCAAGCAAGCGCTGGACCACCCAGGGACCGCGGTGAAGGAGTATCAAATTGCGACAGAAGTGTTTGGCAGGCAGGCCGACTTCGATCCGCAACTGGATTCAATGGTGCGGGTACAGGCGGGTCGGCTACGAACTAAACTAGCGGAGTATTACAACACAGAAGGCGGCACGGACCGAATCGTAGTGGAGCTGCCAAAGGGCAGCTATGCGGTGGCTTTCCATGAGCGGGCGAATGCGGCGACGGTGCACGGAAACGGAAGCGCTACCGGTACTTGGGCGAGCGATCCCGCAGAAGGTGCGGTGGCGAAAAGGCAGTACCTGGTGCCGGTGTTAAGCGTCGCACTGGTCGCGGCGCTAGCGATGGCTGGGTGGCTGTTGTGGACACAGCGAGAGTTGGCTGCGTCTTCGGCCAACGCTGCGGGAGAAATTTCGGCGCCCGCGCCAATTCAGATATTTTGGAAAGGATTTGTGCGCGGACGGGAAGAGCCGTGGGTAATCTTTAGCAACGCGGCGTTTGTTGGCCGGCCAAACACCGGGATGCGCTACTACGACGCAGCGAGAGACGCGAAATCGCCAATCCTCGATCACTACACGGGTGTAGGAGAAGTGCTGGCGGTGCACAGCCTGGACATTGTGTTCGGCCAACTGCACCAGGCTTTGCGCGTAAAACGCGGCAGCTTGTTTTCGCTGGATGATGCCAAAAACAACGATCTGATTTTCATGGGATCGCCCTCGGAAAACCTGACGCTGCTGGAAATCCCGAGCACCACGGAATTTGTGTTCAAGAAAGTGGAAAGCGGGCCGCAAGAGGGAAACGTGGAGATCGTGAATGTGCACCCAGCAAAAGGCGAAGCCGACAAATACGTGCTGGCCCCCTCCAACACTTCGCTGGCGGAGGACTATGCGGTGGTGGCGTTGGTGAAAGGAATCAATCCGGAGCACTCGGAGTTAATCCTGGCCGGCACTACCACGATTGGAACGCAAGCCGCCGTGGAGTATGTGACGCGGGAAAATTATCTGGATGAACTATTGAAAAGGATGAACGTGACACAGCCCAGCGAACTGAAGCCGTTCGAAGCGGTGATTCACGTGAAGGTGGCGCGCGGAGTACCGGTGGAGTCGTCGCTGGTGGCGCTGCGCGTGTTGAATTAGAGGACCGCTGGCGGGCAGGCACCTGAATTGCTGACACCGTGTTGCTGAGCTATTGCGCAGGGGCGACCAACCTGGGATCAAGCGCGGCAGCTTTCTGAAATTCCGTTGCGGCTTCTTGCTTTTTTCCTGCCTGGCGTAGTGCAATTGCCAATTCGAAATGCGCGGGCGCGTAGTCCGCGACAGATTGTATGGCGGCCCTGAATTGTGAGATGGCCCCCGTCAAATCGCCTGCGTTGCGCAGACGGCGTCCTGAGTTCGTTGCGAACAGGGCGGCTTGCAAATTGGTGGTTTGCTTCGCGAGTTCGGCGCCGATACGTGATTCGCGGGCCGCGCCGGATGCATCTCCCAGCTGACGCAGAACAGCCGCCAGCGTGGTGTGGGCTCCCGCAAAGTCGGGTTGCAGGCGAATGGCTTCGCGCAGTGCCGCGGCACTTTCTTGAAACTTCGATTGCTGTTTTAGAACTGTGCCGAGGGTGTAGAAGGCTTCGGCGTAGTCAGGTTTGACCTGGGTGGCTTTCTTCAGTTCTTCGACTGCGCCGTCCGCATCGCCCATTTGCCAAAGCGTGACACCGAGAGTGTAAGGAGAATCTGGCTGCGACGGATCGATGGCTTCGGCGGCGCGCAACTCGGTAACCGCTTCGGGAAGTTTGTCTTGAAGTTTCAGCGTGAGGCCGAGATTGTAGTGCAGCAACTGGCTGTTGGGAGCTGTCGCGAGCGCATCGTGAAACACGGCTGTCGCCGCGACATAATCCGCTTTCTGAAGATATGCCGCTCCGAGATTGCCTTGATAGCCTGAATCGCCGGGATGAATCTGCAATGCGGCGCGAAAAGCTGCGATAGCTCCGTCGCCATCCCCAGATTGGAGAAGAGCCAGGCCGAGATTATTCTGGGTCTCAGCATTTTGCGGCTGAATGCGAAGCGATTCACGAAAAACTGCGGCGGCTTCCGCGGGATTCCCGACACGTTGCAACGATAGCCCGAGCAAATTGAGAATGTCCGGCTGGGCCGGCTGAAGTTTGAGTGAAGCCTGGAAAGCGGAAATGGCGTCCGGCAATTTTCCGGATTCGCGCAGACTCCTTCCAAGAAAATTTTGCGCGAGAAAATTTTGCGGATCGAGTTCGACGGCATGAGCCAGATATTTTTCGGCCGGTTCGAATTGCTTTTGTTCGAATTGTAAAACGCCGAGATGAAAGAGTGCTGCGGGCAATTGCGGATTAAATTCGAGCGCTTTCTGAAATTCCGCGGTGGCGCCGGGAAGATTATCTTGCCGGACCAGAAGCGTGCCCAGATTGTCATGCAGATCGGCACGCCTTGGAGATAATTCCACGGCGCGGCGAATTGCGGCGACAGCGGCATCGAGATCATTCGCAGCTTCCAGAGCGCGAGCCAGTGCGACGTGCGTGTCCGGCTGGTTAGGGGCAATGCGCACGACGGAACGTGCTTCTCTTACGGCGCCTTGAACATCGTGCATTTGCAGCAGCGCGCTGGACAGGTTGATGCGCGCATTCACAAAGGAAGGTTGCACGCGGAGTGCGGCCTGGAATTGCGGAATCGCGGAAGCCGCATCGTTTTGCGCGAGCATCACCAGGCCAAGAGCATTGGCGGCCTTGGCATTGCGAGGATTTTCGCGAATCGCTTTCGTGAAAGCGGCGCGAGCGGCGGCAAGATCGCCTCGCTGCAAAGCCGCGGCTCCTTCCGAAAATACTTTGCTATTTTCCGGCGGAGTGGCGGACGAAGGCGTCTGCGCGGCGAGCAAAATAGGGATGAGCAGCAGCGGAAGCAGACGAAGCAGGCATTCTACGTTGATCATGCGGGCGCGTGCGTACAACGTTTTCGCCTCCAACTGCTATGCGAATCGGGAAATTTCATACTAGCATTAAGTCAAGAGCCAGTACGGCGGCGACATTGCACGCGGCGCAAAGAACGCCCGCCTCCCGGTTAAGAACGGGCAGGCAGAAGGCGGCCGCTACATCAACAGAATGGGCAACGGTTTCACGTAATACAAAATAATGAGCGGGAATCGGGGCGTAAGTTGACGAAAATTGGTGCGCGGCTCAAGAGCGTTGCGTCGTGCTTGACGATACTTGCGAGCACGTTGGTTCCTCCGGTGTACGCGCAAATATCGGATCGTTCCAGCAAACCCGAACCCAAAAAGATCGCTCACTTCGTGGATGAAGCCGCGAAAGCTGGACTAAGTGCTTCCAATACGTTTGGTGGAGTGGATACCAAGAAATTCATTATTGAGACTACCGGAACGGGGGTGGCCATCTTCGACTACGACAACGATGGGTGGCCGGATATTTTCGTGGTGAATGGGACGACGCTCGATCCTCTGCCGGGACAGAAGCCACCGACGAATCATCTGTACCACAACAATCACGATGGTACTTTCACCGACGTGACGGAAAAAGCCGGACTGGCGCAAACCGGGTGGGGACAGGGAGTCTGTGTCGGCGATTACGACAACGACGGTTACGAAGATTTGTTCGTGACGTACTACGGAAAAAATGTTTTGTACCACAATAACGGCGGCGGAACATTTACGGACGTGAGCGAAAAAGCGCATGTCGCGGGAAATGGAGCATGGAGCACCGGATGTGCGTTCGTCGATTATGACCGCGACGGAAAGCTCGATCTGTTGGTCGCGACTTACGTGGACTTGGACTTGAAAACGGCGCCGAGTCCGGGCGAACGAGCGTCGTGTATGTGGAAGGGCGTTGCGGTGATGTGCGGGCCGCGTGGATTGCCGTGGGGGAACAACCTGCTCTACCACAACAATGGCGACGGCACGTTTGAGGATGTGACCAAGAAAGCAAAAATCGACCGGACGAACGGGCACTACGGATTCAGCGTGTCGACCTTCGACTTTGATGATGACGGCTGGCCGGATATTTTCGTCGCCTGCGACAGCACGCCCAGCATTCTCTACCACAACAATCACGACGGATCGTTTACGGACGTAGCGGTGGTGGCGGGAGCGGCGTTCAATGAGGACGGAAAAGAACAAGCGGGCATGGGGTCAACCATCGGCGATTACAACGGAGACGGACGACCGGATATTTTCAAGACGAATTTTTCCGACGATACGGCGACGCTGTATCGCAACAATGGAGACGGTACATTTGATGACGTGACGTTTGCGGCGGGACTTGGGCTGTACACGAAATATCTGGGATGGGGCACGATGTTTGTCGACGTTGACAACGACGGTTGGCCGGATCTGCTCCTGGTTAACGGACACGTTTATCCGGAGGTCGATAAGCAGCATCTGGGAAGCGACTATCAGGAGCCGCGGATTCTGTATCACAACAAAGGTAACGGAAGCTTCGAGGATATTTCAGCAGATGCAGGCCCTGGCATCACTACCGCCAAATCAGGGCGTGGACTCGCGATCGGGGATTTGTGGAATGACGGAAGAGTGTCCGCGGTAGTAAGCAACATGAATGCGCCTGTGAGCCTGCTGGTGAATCAAGTGAAATCGGGGAATCATTGGATTGCGTTCAAGGCCGCCGGAACAAAATCAAATCGCGACGGGATTGGAGCCAAGATTCGCGTCAAGGCAGGCGACAGAATATTGGTGGACGAGGTGCGCAGCGGCTCCAGCTATGATTCGAACAACGATATGCGCGTGCACTTCGGACTTGGGCGAAATGAAAGCGTGGAATGGGTCGAGGTTCGCTGGCCAAGCGGATTGACAGAGAAATTCACCGGACTGCGCGTGGACGGAATTCGGAACCTGCGAGAGGGTTCGGGCGCGGCGATTAACAAAGCTGCACGGTGATGTGGTTTGCGGTTGGCGGATTTACTTTCCGGAGACGGAAGGCTGCTGTTCGGACAGCTTTCGCAAACGGGCGGTGGCGGCGGCGAACCGGAACCGCATGCGTTCTCCTTCGCCGCCAGTAAAAAACAGGTTGCCGCGCACCGCCTGCTGCAACTCTGGATCCTGCCAGACGGCGGACATCAAGCCGGCTTGGGAGTGAGAAGCGGTGCCAAGCAATAGGTGTCCTAGCTCGTGCGCGATAACACATCCAAGCAATTCCCCGGTTGGGATAGTGGTAGCCGCCCTGAAAGCCTTGATGCTAGCGTAATAAACGAGCACATAATTCCCTTCTCCCGCCGTGTCCTGAAATGTTTGCCCGAAAATGTGTGCTTTCACCGGACTGACCTTTGGCACCACGCGAACTGACAAATGTGCCGGGTACGAAATCGAGCTGCAATTCGGATCTGGCGCTCGGCTGGCTGGGGACCCGCAGTCGAGCCAGATCAGCGATATTCCTGAGCGCCCCATGATTTCCGTGGCGCGGCCTTGCGCCTGTGACCAGACAGATAGCTCAACGCCAGCGTCATTGAAGACAGATACGATAAGGCTTAATGGGGAGGATTGCGCGTGCTCCCGGGCGGAGATCGTCTGGGAAAGAACGCTGCATGCCAGAACCAAGAGACTTAATATCGTCTTTTTCATGAACGCGCTCCTCGCGGGAATGCGCAAAGGTGCGGCGAGCAGCGGGGTGCCTCAAGGCTTGACGGGTTACGCGAGACTGAAACGTGAGTGACGAGCTAAGGGCCGTCTTTGCAGGATGTTACGAAGCGAGATGACCCGAAAAAGGAAGAGTTTTATGCGCTTGTAACGGAACGAAGCGCGACGGCGTACGTAGTTGTGAGAGAGATACCAAGCAGCGAAGGTCGAACGTCTAAGTAATCGAACAGGGTGAATCCGAGTGGCGACGGGGCTGAACGGGAATTTGGGAAGCGTGGTACGGTTTGGGGTATATGAAGTGGACACGCACGCCGGGGAACTTCGCCGGAACGGAGTAAAGATCAAGCTGCAGGAGCAGCCCTTCCAGGTGTTGACGATGCTGCTGGAGCGTCCGGGCGAAGTGATCTCGCGAGAGGAACTGCAGCGGAGGCTTTGGCCTGCCGACACCTTCGTCGATTTTGACCATAGCTTGAATGCAGCCATTAAGAGGTTGCGGGATGCGTTGCGTGATTCGGCGGACAATCCGCGTTTTGTGGAGACACTGGCGAGGCGCGGATACCGCTTTGTGGCTCCCGTGGCAGGCACGGTCCCGGGTGACCAAAAAACAGAAGCAAACCCGCGGTATCGTCCCGGCTACGTCGGACGCTGGGTTGCGGGCACGCTACTAGTCGTCGGTTTCTCTATAGTTGTAGGTTGGCATGTCGCCCACAGTACTTCTGCGGCGCCCGCGCTTCGGGAAAGGCGGCTAACCGCCAACTCCCCGGACTTGCCTGTCTATAACGCGGCTATTTCACCAAACGGCAAATTTCTGGCGTATTCCGACCCGCGGGGAGTTTTCCTTCGCGCACTGGATACCGAAGAGTCGCATCCGCTGTCAGTGCCAGAGGGATTTCGAGTCCACGGATTGTCCTGGCTGCCTGACGGAGCACATCTTCTTGTGACGGCTGTGAATGGCCCAATGGAAAGACCGAGTTTGTGGAACGTTTCGATTTGGGGCGGGCCGCCAAGAAAAATAGCTGACGGCTCGGAGAGTGGAAGCGCTTCGCCGGACGGAAAGACGATTGCCCTGCTTCGCAGCAACCGGTTCAGCCAGACAGATTTGTATTTGACGAACGCTGAGGGAAACGAAGAACGGAAAGTGGCCGAAATCTCGGGGTACGTGTTTGCTCCACCTGCGTGGTCGCCGGACGGCTTGAGGCTGGCCTATCCAAAAGCAATCTTCTGGCCGGGATACAACGACGAAAAAGTTGAGCTGGAAAGCTACGAACTGAAGAGCGGAAAGATGAAAACCATCCTTTCCGATTATCGGCTGGAAGAAGGCGTGGCTTGGATGCGAGATGGGAGGCTTCTGTTCTCGCTCTCTGAGGAGCCACCCAATCAAGTGGAATCCAATGTCTGGGCGCTTCACATCGATGGCCGCACCGGAGAACCGGTGGGCAAGCCCGAGCGGATCACGAGCGGACCCGACGCCAAGCCTTTGGAGAGCGTTTCTACGGATGGGAAGCGCATGGCTTTCATCCGGACGAACATCGTTCCGACGGTGTACATCACACAAGTGAATCAGCGGACCAAGCAGATTGCGCCGCTGCAGCGATTGACGATGGATGAACTGAGCAATCGTCCCTATGAATGGACCCCGGACGGCAAAGGAGTTCTGTATGTTTCCAACCATGACGGGGCTTTTCACATTTTCCGGCAAGACATTGACGCGACCACGCCGGAGCAGGTGGTTGGCACACCGTATTCCACAAACATCCTGCGGCTGAATCCCGAAGGTACTGAGATTTTCTTCACAAGCGAATTGCCGGCGGTAGAAAGCCAAGACAGTAGCGGCCAGGCGCAAACTCAGGCGGCAGTAAAGCCGGACGGAAAGAACCCGACCGAGCCGGAAACCGGGCACGAATTCCGCTCCCGGCTCATGCGTATGATGCACGTACCGCTTTCGGGAGGAACGCCTCAAGTGCTTTTCGAAGAACCAGGAATCAATAATTTTCAGTGCGCTCGAGCGCCATCGCAGGCGTGTCTTTTCAGCAAGTTCGTGAAGGGCGCGATGGTATTTTTCAAGTTCGATCCTTCGAGCGGAGCGACAAAGGAATGGATCCGCGCGTCCGACGCGAGTCCGGAATGGGAAGGATACAACTGGACGCTATCGCCGGACGGCAAAATGGTCGCTCTCTCCAAGGGAAAAATGCACGTTTCCACGGGCGCGGATATTCGGTTGGTGCGTCTGGAAGGAGGAGCCGAAAGAGTTCTCCATATCGAGGGTTGGGCAGGACTTTCGACTATCGATTGGGCCGCGGATAGCAGGAGTTTGTGGGCCAGCGCAAGATTGCGCGGGGAAACCCGCACGTTGGTGAACATTGATCTGCAGGGCCATACCAAAACAGTGCTCGAAGAGAAAACGCCGCACGTGGGCTGGGCCATTCCTTCGCGAGACGGAAAACGACTGGCGGTCCTGGAGGCCGTGGGGAATTCGAACGTGTGGCTGTTGGACGGATTTTGAGTTGAGTTTTGCGCGGTGTGCGAGTGACGTCAGGCGCGTTTTGTTGAGGGAAAAATTTCCGTGCGCGTAATTCCCTGACCTTCGGTTACATAGTAAAGGCGGTTTGGCTTCAGGTCTTTCAGCGTGTCGAGTTGGCCGCTGGGCCAACGGATTTCCAGTACATCGACTTTTTCGGCGGAGCCGATACCGAAGTGCACGCGCAAATCGTTTTGAGAAAAATAGCCGCCGCCGCTGCGCACTTCGTCAATCTGTTGATGTGGTTTTGCTTGGTCCGCGACGTGCGTGACGCAACGCAGACGTGCGCCGATGCCGCTGCGATTGGATTTGGTGCCGATGGTGCGAATCTTGATCCAATTATTTTTCAGCGAGGAGTCGCAACGCAAGAGCTGGGGATAGTCGTTGACGCAGTTGACGACCACGTCGACGTCGCCATCGTTATCGAAATCGCCGAAGGCTGCACCGCGCGAAGAAGAAGGCGTGGAGATTCCCAAGCCGGCGTTCAACGAAACGTCTTCAAAGCGGCCATTGCGTAGATTCTTGTAGAGCAATTTGCGTTGCGGGTAGCCCGCCTCGGTAGTGAGTTGCTCGACTTCCGGGTAGACGTGGCCGTTGCAGATTAAAATGTCCGGCCAGCCATCGTTGTCAAAATCAAAAAAACCGCAGCCCCAGCCGAGATATTGCGTGTGCTTGCCAAGGCCGGCGTTGAACGTGGTGTCTTCAAACGTTGCACCACCGAGATTGTGGTAGAGCGAAGGAGTGTCACCGGCGAAATTTGTTTTGACGATGTCGAGGTTGCCGTCGAGATCGTAGTCGGCCGCGGAGACACCCATGCCAGCTTGCGGTTTGCCGTCGGCGCTGAGGGCGCAGCCGGCTTCCATGGCGATGTCGGAAAATTTTCCGTTCTTTAAATTTTGATACAGAGCGCTGGCGGTGGAATCGTTGGCGACATAAATGTCTGGCCAGCCATCGTTGTCAAAATCGGCGGTGAGAACTCCGAGGCCGTAAGTGCCGTTGGCGGAGAAGATTCCAGCGGACTCGGAAACATCTTTGAACGTGCCGTCGCCGTTGTTGTGATAAAGAATATTCTTGCCGCCGATCAGACCGGGCGGGCCGCACGCAACCATTACACCTTTATATAAGCAGGGGCCGGACTCGGGAACCGGCGCAGTCGCCAGATCCATATCAATATAGTTGGCGACGAAGAGGTCGAGTTTGCCGTCACGATCGTAGTCAACAAAGGCGCAGCCGGAGTTCCAGCGCTTGCCGTTGCCTGCGATGCCGGCCTTATCGCTGACGTCGGTGAAAGTGCCGTTGCCGTTGTTGTGATAGAGAACGTTCTTGCCGAAGTAGCTGACGAAAAGATCTTCGAAGCCGTCGTTGTCGTAGTCGCCGACGCAGACGCCTTGTCCCCAGCCGGAATGCACGAGACCGGCAGCCGCAGTGACGTCGGTGAAAGTGCCGTCACGATTATTTTTGAAGAGATGCGAGCGAGGTTCCTGGGCTTTTGGAAAACCTTCCAGGCGCCATCCGTTGACCAGAAAAACGTCCAGCCAGCCATCGTTGTCATAGTCGTAGAAAGCTACGCCGCAGCCGGTGGTCTCAAGCAAAAATTTATTCTTGTGTTCGCCGCCGAAGATCGTCTTTGCATTGAGGCCGGATTCTTTGGCGATGTTCAAAAAGTTGACACCAATGGATGGCGTCGCCGAAGGCGCGGCCGCGGCCGGCTTTTGCAATGTGCCGGATGGTTGCGTTCGTCCCGCAAAGAGCGGACGAACTCCTGCAAGGATATTTTCCAGAGACAAAACGAGCGCGGAGCGGCTGAGAAACTTAAGGAAGTTGCGGCGCGGAAAAAACAATCGAGCGATACCTTTCCGAAGCAGGCCCGAAGCAGACGAGCTATTGTCAGGCAAAGTCGCGTGCTACACTCTGGCCGTTTCGTTTATAGACAGTGCAACGAGGCTTTGCAAGCGAGGCACGCTGTTCAAAAGTTTCTCATGCAAATCAATATGCGACCACTCATTCACCGCCCTTGTTCGATGATGCTTCGTGTCCAGCTGTTGGCTTTGCTTCTGCTTCTTCCAGGCGGTTCGGGGCCGAGCCTGGCTGGGCAACAGTCGGCGCAGGCTGCCGCAGCCCCGAAAAAGCTGGAAATATCACGCACTGCGCGGCCATGGGAATTTCTTGCGGCGGTCGGGAAGCGCGCTGGTCTACTGGGAAATGAGTCCGGCAAAGTGGAAGCGTGGGTTTATCCTCTGAAGATTTTGCGGGACTTGCGCCTTACGGTGCTTACTGAGGGCCGCGAAATTCCTGCTGAGACGCTGGTTCGAACCGTGATTGCGCATCCTGAATCGACGACGCTGGTGTACACGGGAGACACATTTTCGATTCGCGAAACTTTTTTCGTGCCGGTGGATCAGCCGGGTGCTGTGATTGAAATTCAAGTGGAGACGGAGCGACCGCTCGAATTGGAGGCGACCTTCATACGGGATTTTCAGCTGGAATGGCCGGCTTCGATGGGCGGAACATACGTCAACTGGAATGCGGAACTCCGCGGATTTGTTTTTGGCGAAGATCACCAGAAGTTTGCGGCGCTTGCCGGATCGCCGACGGCCGCCGAACCGCAACTGGAGTACGAGACGAATTATGGCGGCACGCATACCAGCTCGATGAAGCTGGGCGTGACCAGCAAAGGGCGCGACACCAAAATTATCGTGATTTCCGGTTCGGTGAATGGCCGCGCCGAGGCTGAAAAAAGTTATCGCCTGCTTACATCAGATTATCAGCGGCTTTGGAAAGAATCTGCGGAGTTTTACCAGCAATATTTGCAGCGTACCACCAGTGTGGAACTGCCGGACGCGGAATTGCAGAGCGCATACGACTGGTCACGCGTAAGCCTGATTCAGGGTTTGGTTTCAAATCCGACCATGGGAGATGGGTTGATTGCCGGCTACCGTGCTTCAGGCGAAACCTATCGGCCTGGTTTTGCATGGTTTTTTGGAAGAGATTCGCTGTGGTGTGGGCTGGCATTGAACAGTGAAGGCGATTTTGCCACGACGAAGACTGCGCTTGAATTCATTGCCAAGTTTCAGCGGGAGGATGGAAAAATTCCGCATGAGATTGCGCAAGGCGCGAGTTTTGTGGATTGGTTCAAGGGCTATCCGTACGCCTTCGCATCGGCGGATGCAACGCCACTCTATATCGCTGCGGTGGATGATTACGTTACAAGCAGCGGTGATGTCGCTTTCGCAAAGGCGAACTGGGAACACATCGCGAAGGCTTACGATTTTTTGCGCTCGACATACGATGCGAACGGATTTCCAAAGAATTTTGGCGTTGGGCACGGCTGGATCGAAGGTGGCCCAATGCTGCCGATCGAGAGCGAGTTCTACCACAGCGGTCTGGCGGTAGCGGCGATTCGGGGGCTCGCTCATCTTTCGCAGCTCACCGGAAAAGAGGCCGAAGCGAAATCGCTGACGCAGGAATTTGCGAAGGAACAAAAACAACTGAACGAAGCATTCTGGTCGCCTGAAAAGACGTTTTTCGCGTTTGCGTTGGATCGCGACAACAAGAGGGTAGACGAGCCGACGGTTTTGACGACCGTTCCGATGTGGTTTGGTCTGACGGATGAAGCAAAATCGCAGCAGACGATTGCAGAGCTTTCGAAGCCCGAGCACGAAACCGATTGGGGCATGCGGATCATTTCGAACCGCGCTCCGAAATATAGCGGCGGTGGATATCACTACGGCTCAGTGTGGCCGCTCTTTACTGGATGGGCGTCTGTCGCGGAATACCGCTATCACAGGCCACAGCCCGCTTACGATAATTTGCGAGCGAACGCTTTGCTGGCGCTGGATGGATCGCCGGGACACGTTACCGAAGTCCTGTCCGGCGATTATTACCAACCGCTTTCGACCAGTTCGCCGCACCAGATTTGGTCCGCGGCGATGGTGATTCGTCCGATGCTGCGCGGAATGTTCGGGTTAGAAGGCGATGCCATCCATCACACTCTGACGTTCGCGCCGCATGTCCCTGCCGACTGGACCCATTTCTCGGTCGAGAATGTCCGTCTCGGCGAAGACACACTTCTACTGAATTACAGTGACAGAAGGACGGAAGCGGAAGTTATTGTTCTAGAGGCAGATCGAACTGAGGGTAACGACGATTGTATCGTTGAATTTCGTCCGGCCATAAGTGTGCGGGCACGAGTCCAAAAAGTTGAACTGAATGGCGCTCCAATTCCTTTCCGACTAGAGATACATGACACCGATCAGCATGTAGTCGTGCGGATTCCGATAAAGACTCACAAGAATTTCTTAAAGATTTTTCTAGCGGATAATTTCGCGATCAGTAAGGATTCCGTGCTTCCGCCGCTTGGAAGCACGAGCCAGGGTTTGCGGATTATCTCGGAAACTTGGTCGCCTTCCAAAGACCGACTGGTGTTGGAGGTTTCGGGGAAGGCGGGCAGCGAGTACCTACTTAAAGTGTTGAATGCGGAACAAATTGAAAAAGTTGATGGCGCTGGCCTGAACTTTTCACAGCTGCTTGCCAGTGCATTCGTTGCGATTCAAATTCCCCAGAGCGACTCAGATGCGTATCCGCTCACAAAAGTCGTTTTTCACTTTAAATCAAAGCTTTCGAAGAAATAGTGGCTGGATCACGATTCTCAGTGCGCTACGAGAACGGATTGACAATTGTAGGAGGACGTCATGCGCAAAGACTTTAAAGTTGCAATATTTCTGCTCGCTTGCCTCGTCTTACTGGCTTCAGGTGCCGCCGCGCAAGATAAGGCGGTTGATGCCGCGGGCCACCCATGGTGGCAGCACGCTGTTTTCTATGAAATTTATCCGCGCAGCTTTGCCGACAGCAACAACGACGGTATCGGCGATCTGAACGGCATCACCTCAAAGCTGGACTACCTGAAAAATCTCGGCGCTGATGCCATCTGGATTACGCCCTGCTTCCCTTCTCCACAAGTGGATTTTGGCTACGACGTTTCGGATTACGAAGCAATCGACCCGATGTACGGCACGATGGCGGATTTCGACAAACTTTCCGCCGAATCCAAGAAGCGCAACATTCGCGTGATTCTGGACTTTGTGGTGAATCACACTTCCGACCAGCACAAATGGTTTCTGGATTCGCAATCTTCGAGAACTTCCGCGCACCGCGATTGGTACATCTGGCGCGACGGCAAGAGCGACGGCCAGCCGCCGAACAATTGGCTTTCCACTTTTGGGCTATCCGCCTGGAAATACGATCCGGCGACCAAGCAGTATTACTACCACTATTTTTATCCGGAGCAGCCGGACCTGAATTGGCGAAATCCCGCGGTTGAAAAAGCTATGTTCGACACCACGCGGTTTTGGTACAAGCGCGGCGTTTCCGGCTTCCGCCTCGACGCTGTGGATACTCTTTTCGAAGATCCGGCCCTGAAAGACAATCCGATTATTCCCGGCAAGGACAAATTTGGCCGGCCCAACATGGAGGAGAAGTACAACAAAAAGTTCCCTGAGGTACATACGGCACTGAAGGGACTTCGCAAAGTGGCCGACGAATACAACGCAGTGTTGATTGGGGAAACATGGACTTCCGACGTTTCGCAGCTTAAGGAATATTACGGGAATCACAACGACGAACTGCAGCTGCCGATGGATTTGCTACTAAATGGACTTCCCTTCTCCGCGGGAGCCTATCGCAAACACGTAGCGGTGATGGATTCCGCGGACGGCTGGCCGGTGTACGTGATCAGCAATCACGACATCACGCGATCTTACACGCGCTACGCGGATGGAAAGCACAACGACGAAATTGCGAAATTGATGGCGGCGTTTTATCTGACACTGCGAGGCACAGCAATCATGTACTACGGCGAAGAATTGGGAATGGAAAACAACGATCCCAAGTCGCGTGACGATGTGCAGGATCCCGTAGGCAAGCTGAGCTGGCCAACCGATAAAGGACGCGACGGCGAACGCACGCCGATGCAATGGACCGACGGCAAGAATGCTGGCTTCACGCAGAGCAAACCGTGGTTACGGGTTCCGCCGAGCGCCAAGACGCATAATGTCGCGACGGAAGAAAAAGATCCGAATTCCGTTTTCTCGATTTACAAAGAGGTTCTGTCGCTGCGGCACACAGAGGCGGCGCTGATCGAAGGGGACTATGTCTCGGTGAACAACGACGACCCCAATATTTACTCGTACTTGCGGCGATATAAAAATGAAGCGTTCCTGGTGGTGTTGAATTTCTCGAACGCAAAACAGACGGCGAAATTCGGTCTCGCCCCGCAAGGTTTTGCCGCAGGGCAAACAAAGCCAGCGCTGGCGAGTGGCGCGTCGGCAGTGGATGGAAAAACCGTGACGCTGGAACCGTTTGGTTTTTATATCGAAAAATTGACGAAATAACGGGCTTGGTGCGCCCACCATTCCCGGTGAATGAAGGCTACGCGATACCGAGTTTTTTCTGCATATCCTCAAGGGTGATGCCTTTGGTTTCCGGATACCAGAGCAGCACCACGAAGAACTGCACCGCCATCATGGCCGAAAAAAAGACAAACGGATAACCACCCGACTTTGCCGCGACCGTTGGAAAACCCAGAGAGATAATTCCAGCCATTACCCAGTGGGTGAAGCTGCCGAGGCTTTGCCCCGACGCTCTCACCCGGTTTGGAAAAACTTCTCCGATGTAAACCCAAATCACCGCACCCTGCGAAAAAGCAAAGAACGCGATGTAACAGACCAGCAGCGCCACCAGAATATTTTCGTGGCTGTGCGACAGGAAAACGTACGCGACTCCTGCCAGGCATAATGCTGTGCCCACTGCGCCCGTCAGCAACAGTTTTTTCCTGCCGATGCGGTCGATCAGCGTCATGGCAATCATGGTGAAGACCAGATTGGTGGTGCCAATCGCAACGGCCTGCAGATCAGAAGAAACCTTGTTGAAGCCGGCCTGCGCAAAAATCTGGTTCAAGTAATACAAAATCGCGTTGATGCCGGAAAGTTGATTGAACATCGCAATCGGAAACAGCGAGAAAAATAGGAAATCCATACTTGCCGTTGAAAAGCGAGTCGCCCGCGTGATGCTCTGCGTCAATCGAAGCGATGATATCCTGCAACTCTCGCTCGTAATTTTCCTCGCCAGTGATGCGCAGCACTTCGCGCGCTTCGTCAATATGGCCTTTTTTCGCCAGCCAGCGTGGACTGCGCGGAATACCGAATAACATCACCAGAAAAAAAGCCGCAGGGACGGCTGCTATTCCAAGCTTCCAGCGCCATTCCGCAGCGCCGAGATTCAAGGTGCCAATCACGTAGTTGGAAAGATAGGCAAGCAGAATTCCGAAGACCACATTGAACTGAAACAGTCCGACCAGTCGGCCACGAAATTTTGCCGGAGCGATCTCCGCGATGTACATCGGACCCAAAACCGAAGATCCGCCAATGGCCAGGCCGCTGATTACCCGAAAGACGACCAGCGCGCTCCAACTCCACGCGAAACTGCAGCCAATCGCCGAAATGAAATAGAAAACCGCGAGAACGCGCAGACTGTCGCGACGTCCGTACGCGTCGCCGGGGATACCCGCCAGCATGGAGCCGATGATGGTGCCGGCCAGCGCACTTGAAACAGTCAGGCCCAATGCAAACGGAGACAACTGAAACAGGTCGGTGAGAGCTTGCGTCGTTCCCGAAATTACGACGGTGTCAAATCCAAAAAGCAATCCGCCCAGGGCAGCGACTACCGTGCTTCGAAGCAAGACTGAGTTCAATTGCATGACTGGCACTCTTTCCGCAAAACATAGACTCCGCGCTCATGCGCCGCGCTGTGCAACAACGAGCGGAAAAAATGGACATCCAGTTCGGCTCTGCCAGCGCGGCATTGTATGGGATTCGCGAGCCCGTCGGGAGAATTATTTTAAGGCCTTCCTTTGCCCGGAACCGTGGCGGCAATGGAAACGCTGAGTCTGGTGGAGTATCGTTCTCCGTAGTGCGGACGATTGACTTTTTCGTTTTGCAGAGAATGGGCAAAAACATAAGCAATTCAGAGGAACATGCGTACTCAAATCGGAATTGTCGGAGCGGGTCCTGCAGGGCTTTTTTTGTCGCTATTGCTGCAGCGCCTGGGGATCGAATCCGTCGTCCTGGAAATGCATACCCGCAAGTACGTCGAAGAAAGAATCCGCGCCGGAGTACTGGAACAAGGCACGGTTGACCTCATGCATGAGCTTGGCGTGGACGAGCGGCTAAAGCGGCAAGGCCTGGAACATGGCGGAATCGAGCTGCGATTCGGCGGACGGGGACACAGGATCGATTTTCGGGAACTGACCGGCGGCAAGTGCGTCACCATCTACGCGCAACATGAAGTGACCAAGGATTTGATTGCCGCCCGATTGGCGGCGAACCAGCTGATTATTTTTGAAGCGGAAGATGTCAGCGTTCACGATCTGCAAAGCGCATCGCCCAGGGTTCATTTCCGCGCAAATGGAGTCACCGAACAATTGCAATGCGATTTCATTGCCGGCTGTGACGGCTTCCACGGCATCTGCCGCACGTCGATCCCAAATGCTGCGTTGCAAATTTACGATCGAGAATATCCGTTCGGCTGGCTGGGAATTCTGGCGCAGGCGCCGCCTTCCTCGCACGAGTTGATTTACGCTCATCACGATCGCGGATTCGCGTTGCTCAGCATGCGTTCGCCGGAAATCAGCCGTCTCTATCTGCAATGCGAACCGGACGAGGATATCGCGAACTGGTCCGACGATCGAATCTGGCAGGAATTGCATCAACGGCTGGCAACAGCGGATGGATGGCAGCTGACGGAAGGCCCAATCATCCAAAAAGGCGTCACCGGGATGCGCAGCTTTGTGACCGAGCCGATGCAATTCGGAAAAATGTTTCTAGCGGGAGATGCAGCTCACATCGTGCCTCCGACGGGAGCAAAAGGACTGAATCTGGCCGTCGCCGACGTGCGTGTGCTGGCGAAGGCGGTCACAGAATTTTACGCCAAAGGAAAAACCGAGCTTCTCGATCGTTACTCGGAAGTCTGCCTGCGCCGTGTCTGGAAAGTGCAGCGATTTTCCTGGTGGATGACTTCCATGCTGCATCGCTTTGCGAACGACAATCCATTCGACGAACGCCGCCAAATCGCCGAGCTCGACTACGTCACCAGCTCTCGCGCCGCTTCACAAACGCTTGCGGAAAACTACGTCGGCCTGCCGATGGATTAGGCGTTCCTGGAGAAGCATCTAGTAGTGAGCCATCGTTCTCTACTGTTCTGTCCAACCACGTGGAAATGACCGACCTTCCTGAAGCCCGTTTCTTTATCGAGCTAAAACGATGACCGTGATTGGCTACTACACTTCAAAAATCGGCATTCATGATGGTTGCAGTACAAGGGTAACCGCGTCTTGCAAGAATATGTCGGCTGCGACGACCATGGTCCCGCCACATCGTAGTGTTCTTTGTTAACCTCTGTATCGACGACTACGGCTCGCTTGTAATCTTTCGGTCGGCTTCAGTCCGACCCAAACATCTCTTCGATCAAAACCTCGACCATGATTACTTCTTCAAACTCCCTTTTCAGGGAGCGGGATGCCCCATCACATGAGCGGTGTTTTACTTCCCACCATGTCCGGTACCGAGCTGTCCCGCGTACGAACCGAACTCTACCGACTGCGAATATCCACAACCATTCCGCCACATCCAGTACAACCGAATCGCCAGCCTGCGTCCCATCGCTACTTTGGCAATGCTCTTGTGTCGACGCATCGCCAGGTGCATGTACCGACGCCGCCAGTCAGGATGAATCCGCGCCGCTGCTTGTGCCGCCTCCACCAACAAGAAGCGCAACAAGGAATTGCCTTGTTTGCTGATGTGCCCCAACCGTTGCTTGTGAGCACTGGAGTCTTCACTCGGAATCATCCCCACGTACGTGCCGATCTGCTTGCCTCGTTGAAACCGTGTCGGTGTTCCGATGATCAACACATAGGCCAGTGCCGTAAGCGGACCCACGCCAGGATGAGTCATCAGTCGCAGAGCCTCGGGTCGCTTTCTGGCTTCCCGCTCGACAGCTGCCGTTAGCTCTGCAATCGTCGGATTCATGCGGTCCAGCAAATCCAACAACTCTTGCCGTCGCCGACTAGCCCAAGGAGCTAACGCGAGCTTTTCTAACTGCGCTCGCCCCTGTTCGCTGAATAGTTTTTTCTTCCAGCGATAGCCCTCGTTCATCGCCAACGCCTGCAGCTGATTCATGATCCGCGTGCGCATCTGTACCAACCGATGCCGGTGCCACAGCAGTTGTCGCAGATCCCGATTCTCCGGCCCCGGTACCCAGATTCGCGGAAAGTTATTTTCCCGCATCAGTCGCAGCAGCAGTCGAGCATCCTCGCGGTCGAACTTCTGCTTCTTCACTCGCTTGGCCTTGATCTCCGCGGGATCGCCCATCCATACTTCGAACCCTAACTCTGCCAGCAGTCGCTCGAACCAGCGGGAATATCCGGTAGCCTCCATTCCTACACGCACGCAGATTCCTCGCTGCTTCAGGTCTCGATAGAATTTCTCTGCTTGTCCATCACTGTGGTTCAGTTCCTGTTCACCGCAGGGTCGAAAGTCACTCTGCCTGCATTGGACTAGGGCGTTGAGAGGGTAGGTCGATCCGGTAGCCGAGGTTTCGGAGTTGTCGGATCATTCTGGCAGTCCGCTTTTGCTTTGCCCGTTTGGTGACAGCTGGGCCATGTTCTTCGTAACGCACTCCTTGGTGCAAGATCAACCAGATGAGGCGACACTGTCGATGGGCAATCGCTCCGATGGTCTGATTGTGTCCGAGGCGCGGGACCGAGCGGCGATAGACAATCTCGAAGATACTTCCTTTGGTCCTGGCTGCGGCGTTGGCAGCCTGGTTGAGAACGCGCCGCATTTGGCGGTTGCCGTTCGGTGATCGGTGGTTGTCGGTATGCAGCGCCAATT
>CAVURF010000017.1:0-132212 GCA_963743735.1 uncultured Acidobacteriota bacterium | reverse complement strand
GAGTTTCCCATGATCGCTTACAAAGCCCTTTTCATATCCTCTTCTACCGAACGTGCGATGCGGCTTCTTCGATCAGAGCTGCAACCTCCTTCGGCCTGGAGACGTAGACCGCGTGGCTGGCGCCCGAGACTTCGACCTTGTGACTGTTGGCGCGTGTGGCATACCAGCGTTCGAGGTCGGGGTTGATGGTTCTGTCTGCGCCGCCACCAACATCCAGCTTGGTTTGGCTTCTCCACGCAGCCGTGGTGATCACAGCTTTGAAATTGTCGGCGAAATTGGGCACTTGCGACCGCGCCATGAAAGCGGCCTGCTCCAGCAGAAAGGTCCGCTGCGAAATACTCATGAAACTGCGCGGGGTCGAGGTAAGTGAAACCGTCTGCGGTCTTCTTTATCGCGCCAGACTTGCTGAGGTCACTTGGGAAGCGCTTTCCATCGTCCGCCTCGTTCTC
The DNA here is from genome assembly GCA_963743735.1 of uncultured Acidobacteriota bacterium. Taxonomy (GTDB): domain Bacteria; phylum Acidobacteriota; class Terriglobia; order Acidiferrales; family UBA7541; genus Acidiferrum. Next base: position 131,763 of record CAVURF010000017.1, on the reverse strand, counting down.
TCCAGCATCGGGCATGTGGGCAGCGATGTACACCAATCCGGCGACCGACGGATCTGTGCCCGCTTCCGTAATTACGGCTCCCCCATAGCTATGACGCGACAAGAATGCACGGTCCATCTTGTAGAGCGAGGGCGCGCTTGGTGGCAGCTACATCGTCTTTAAAGGAAGTTTCCGGCTCCTGGACGATGCTGACGTTGTAGCCATCCTTGACAAGAATGTCGTAAACGCCTTTCCAGCCGGAACCATCGGCCCAGGCGCCGTGAACCAGAACAATATTCCGAACGCGATGCTCTTCGTTCTGCGCTGAGAGCGCGCCACAGGTCAACAGCAATAAAACGACGCAGAAGGAGCTGAGACATTCCTCTTGCTACTCGCATAGCCTTCATTGAATTACTCATTTTGTCGCTCCTTTTTGCGAATTGATTGCCTTTTCGCCGCGAGAATCGGTGCGCCCATTGACGGATTGCTCGTCAGGAAAATACTCAGCCGGAGACTCAGAGCGACAGATAGAGGACTTGGACGAACTGGTCGCCGTTGATGATGCCTTTGCCCCAGACGGGTTCGAGATCGGCGAACGGCTTTTCCGCGACGGCTTCCTGGGCGGATTTTCCCGCGGACTTCAATTTTTGAACGCGATCGCGGGCGGTGACGAGCATGTCCCGGGATTTCGTGAGGTCCGCTTTGTTGCCGAGCGGGCCGTGCCCCGCAACAATCTTGGTGTCATTGCGGGCGAGCGAGAGAATTGTGTCGGCGGCGGCAATCATGCCATCGATTTTGCCGCCCGTGCCGGGGTCGATATAGGGATACATGCCGTTGAAAAACGTGTCGCCCATTTGAATCACGTTGGCCTTTTGAAAATGAACGTAGATGTCCGTGTCCGTATGCGCGGGGGCTAAGTGCTGGAGCAGCGAGGGTTTCGCCATTGGCTTGCAACTTGTAACTGGCGGCGAAGGTCTGCTGCGGCAAGGCCTCCGCGGGCGAGGCGTCGAAATGCAAGTCGTGGAGCGCGCCGTCTGGTCCTCTATACAAGACCGGCTGATCATGCGGCTCGGACATGCGCTGCTTAGTGTTTTCGTGGGCAAGGACTGTGGCTCCCGCGGCGTGAAGAGGCGCGTTGTTATCGGTATGGTCGAAGTGCCAGTGGGTGTCGATGACGTATTTCACCGGAGCGTTATCGATGCCGTCGAGCGCCTTTTTGAGTCTCGGCCAAGCGGGCGCAACGAAAGTGTCCACGACGAATTTGCCGTCGGGGCCGTTGAGGACTACCACGCTTCCGCCGGGGCCGGAGAGCATAGTGAGATTGTCAGCGAGCTTTTGCGTTTGGATGGGAGCGGCGTTGAACTTGGCGCGCATACTCGCGACCAGGTCGGCCGCCGAAGGCGCTTGTTGCGCGTAGCCCGCTGCGGAGGCGCGGAGCAACGTCGCGGGAAAGAGGTGCGCCAGAAAGGCGCTGCCGGCCAGCGTGGCCGAACCTCGCAACATTTCGCGGCGTGAGGTTTGCTTCTGTAAGAAATTGAATTTCATGTTCTTTAGTCCTTTCTTCCGTGGCATCGAACTACTTCCTTGCACACACCGATTGGACGCTTCGGGCTCTAATTAGAGACATTGTTTGTTTTGTGATCTGTGATAAGATATGCAAATAAGAGTAAACGTATGGAGCTTCGTCAAATTCGATCGTTTCTCTCGATCGCCGAGACTCTGCACTTCGGGCGTACTGCGGAGTTGATTCATCTCAGCCAACCAGCCTTAAGCCTTCAGATACGAGCTCTTGAGGAGGATGTCGGCGTGCGACTCTTCGAGCGGAACCGACGCAAAACAACGCTCACCGCGGCTGGTGTCGCCTTTCGCGATGATGCCGCTCGAGCGCTCTCGCAATTGGACCAAGCGATTCGCAGGGCCAGGCTGGCTGCCAATGGAAAACTGGGACTGTTGCGGATCGGCTTCATCTCAACTGCAGGAAGCGAGATTGTGCCCAATATCTTTCGTCAGTTTAGAGAGCTTAAATCCCGAAGTGGAGTTCTCCTTGCGCGCTATCCCCACGGCGGATCAGGTACAGATGTTGGAGACCGGGTCGCTCGACATCGGATTTCTTCGTCTGCCGATTGGTGAGCACTCGGCCCTCGATGTTGTCACAGTGCATCGCGAACCGTTCGTACTCGTGGTACCCGCGTCCCACAAACTGGCAAAAAGGAAAAAGGTGCGCCTAAGCGAAGTGTCGGGTCAGGACTTCGTGATGTATGAGCGCAGCTATGCCCCTGGATTCCACGATCTAATCTTCGGAATGCTTCGCGATGCCAGGATTGTTCCCAATGTTTCGCAGACCGCAGCAGAAATCTCAACGCTGATCTCGCTAGTCGTTGCGCACATGGGTGTCGCCATTCTGCCCGCATCGGCAGTGAAACATAGCGTTGCTTCGGTAATCGCCTGTGACATTGTCAGACGAGATACCGATGTCTGAAATTGCGATCGTTGTCAGTAAACGCGTTCGAGCGGCAGTCGTAGACAACTTCAGATCTTTCGCTCTAGAAAAGTTAGGTCGGGCTAGGAAATCTTTGCGCGCTGATGGAAGTTGACTTCAGCGCTAAATACTCGGGCAGTGCTACTGCTGCTATGACAGTCGAGATTCCGAAACACTAGAAGTATCGCTGTTGAAGTACATATGCGTTGTCGTCTGTGATGGCACTCCGCCTGGGTGTGGCTTGCATTGTCGTCACTGTCTGCTTGTTGAGCAGGCACAAGTTCCTCCACTACCCCTTGCGATGCTTTACCTACGCCGACGAGCGAGATGAGGAATTTGCTGTGACTGCAGGGACGATCCGATAGTCCGCGCGATAGACCAAATTGTGCAGGTCGCCGGATGCGATGGCTCGAAGTACGGATAGCTGCTCTGCGGCGTCTTCGTCGCTGAACACGTTCAGCGGCCAGTCTTGAATGGTCGCCCCCCGAAGGTGAGGGTGGTGAAAGCCGCCGCCGAAATAGGCGAGTAGCGTAATTGGCGGCAGCGCAGCCGCTCGTTGTTCAGGCCAACTCAAAGCCCAGGACGCATTGAGCCCTCCATCTGCTGTGCGTCGTAGTCCCGTCTCGTGGAGTTGTCCCGCGTCGAGCAGCAGGTTCGTATTTAGTTCGGTAAGAACTTGGCGAGCGATGGGAGCCAGTAGGTGCACCGCCTTCTCGAAATGAGCTTCCTTATCTTTTCGATTTGCCGAGCCGCCGTGTGTGCCGTCGCGAAGATCACCGAAATGGCGGATTAGGCTGGTGATATATGCGGGTATCCCTCTTTCCTGCATTGCTTACCTCCAGTAAGAATCAAGATGTTGGGTTCTCCGTCGTCTCCCATTTGATCCACTTCAGATCGAGTACAAAGATCGAGTAAAAGACGGGAACCAAGAGCAAGGTGATGAAGGTGGCGACAGCCAGTCCGCCGATCTGGGCATAGCACAAGGGTTTCCAGAGCGGGCCACCTTCGAGCGCGAGAGGAAAAAGGGCAAGGATTGTCGCGCCAACGGTGATCATTACAGGTCGAATACGCTCAATCCCGGCATCCGGAAGAGCGCGCTCGAGCGGCTCCCCTTTTTCGTGCATCTCCTCGATGAAGTCGAAGAGCACGATCACGTGGCTGACGATGACGCCGATGAGGCTGGCAACGCCAAGGAATGCCATGAACCCGAAGGGCGTGCCCATGATCGCAAGCGCGATCAGCGCCCCGATTGCTCCGTACGGTGCGGCCGCAAACACAAGCAAGGGCTTGACGGCATTCTTAAATTGCACGAGCAAAGCAAGGTAAATGCCCACGAGAGAGATTAGGAGAACGACAGCGAGATTCAGGAATCCGTCATCCTGCTTTGCTTTCTCGCCAGCAATCTGCAATTGATATCCGGGCGGCAGGGTATTTTGCAGATCCTTCAGTTTGGATTGGATGGGTCCGAGAACTTCGGACGCGAGGACTCCGGGCGCCGGAAAGCACAAAATGGAGAGGGTGCGAAAATGCTCACGACGCCGGATGCGACCCGTTTCAAGAATATTCCTCACGCTCGCAACGGAGAGTAGAGGAACTTTAGTCTCTTGCCGTGAGGAATAAACGTAGAGGCTTTTGACCTGTGACAATTGTGCTCGGTCCTGAGGACGCAGGCGGGCAACAATCGGAATGCTCTTGTCGCCTTCTTTGAAGGTGCCAACTGCTGTTCCACTGAGCGCGGCTGCGGACGAATTGGCTACATCAGCATTCGTGATGCCGACTACGTTCGCGCGATCCGGATCAATCTCAATCCGCACCTGTGGGCTATCGGGAGCCCAATCATCCCTCAACACCGCAACTCCGTTGGACTGTCGGACAACGGCCATTGCCTGTGAAGCCAGGGTCCGAAGAGTTTGTATGTCCTGGATTTCCGTGCGGGGGTCCGTGTCCGCCTGACCGGAGATGAGGATCTCCACAGGAGTTTCTACGGGATTCGTTTGCAGCTGCCGGACGGTGATCCATGCGCCCGGCACCTGTTTGTTCAATGCGCTTTGCAGAGGTCCGATCAGTTTTGGGGTGGCTTCTTTGTCGGTGACCTGGACAATGACTTGTGCATAGTTGGTCTGGGGCGCTTCGGGAGAGATCGAAAACCAGAAACGTGGTCCGCCACCGCCAATGAAACTTGTCATGGAGGTGAGGAGATGCTGGCCCGGTCCTGCCTCTGAGACGGTTTTCGCCGAAGCTTCCAGAACCTGGCGGACAACCTGCTCCGCCTTGAGCGCAGCGTCGTTTGTCGCGGTCAAGGGCACGTCGTTCGGCAACCAGACGTCGAGGTAAAACCAATATTGGACGTCTTCAGGAAAGAACTGTTGCTTCAGGTGAGAGGCCACGAGGCCCCCAATCAGCAAAAAAAGAAAGGAACCCGCCAGCACCAGCCAGCGGTGCTGAATGGCCCGACCTACCAGCCGATTGTAGAAACCGTAAAAACCTCGCTGGCGCTTTTCCTCCACCGTTAGCTCTTTCTTTTGTGCTGGCCTCTGGATGTAGTAACCGAGCAGCGGCACGAATGTCATCGCAACAACCAGAGCGCATAGCAACGCCGCTGTCATCACGATGGGAAGACTCCTAAGAAATTCCCCGGTGTTCCCTGTAAGCATAAGGAAAGGAAGATAGGCGATGATATTCGTTAGCGTTGCGAAAAAGATTGCGGTCGCCAGCTTGGAAGGACCCAGCCATGCTGCGATGGCACGAGGCAGGCCATCGGCAAGACCACGCTTAATACCATCGCCGGCTACTACCGGTACGTCTACCAGCAGGCCCAGCGCGATGATCAACGTCGCCACCGACACCTGCTGCAAATCAATTCCCAACATGTACGAAACACCGAAAGTCATGCCCAGAGTGATCGGAATGGCCAGGGCCATGATGAGCGCCAGTCGCCATTCCCAGAAACCAATCAAAGAAACAACGACGACCAGGAGGATCGCTTCGTACAAAGCCCGCAGGAATAGATGAATGTTTTCTTTGACCTGCAGCGGCTGATCGGAGGTATGCGCGATGATCAGGTCCGACGGTAGAATCTTCTTGATTTGGTCAAGTTTCCGGTCGACTGATTGACCGAATGTCGCGATTTGCCGCTGGTCGCGCATGTAGATTGCAAGCGTGACCGAACGACTCCGCTGCCATTGCCCCTTTGCGTCTTCCCATGTGTAGTAGTTCAAGTATTGAGCGGGACTCTGGTAACCGCGACTGACGTCAACTAGGTCACGGAGATAAACTGGTGCGCCGGTTGCTGAGGCAGACACAGCGACATTCCCTATCGCGTCTATATTCTGGAATTGACCGGAAGGGTTGAGGATGATCTGCTGCTGCCCGGTCTCGAACGCGCCGCCGGGGGCGATGATGTTACGAGCACTGAGAACAGTTCCAAGCGCGGCTGGTTGGAGGCCGTATGCAGCTAGCCGATCCTGCGAGAATTCAAGATAGACCACCTGCGGCAATATTCCGTGCCTTTCCACCTTGGACGTTTCCGGCGCGCCTTGAACGGTGCGAGCGATGAGGTCCGAAAAGTCATCAAGATCGGCGTAGCTGTATTTGTCGCCCGCGACCTTGGCCAATTGCCCGCGAGTTTCCTGGGGATCGCGAATGATGATTGGTTCCCAAGCGTCGGGGTGCAATTCGGCCCGCTGCAATTGCGTCTGAAAGAAAGTCTGAATGAAGTTATGGATCGATGCGTTGTCCGCGGTCGAGACACCGTCTACAGCGATAAATCCGCTCCCCTGTATTAGCTGCGGTGCCCCTACGATTCCCGCTTGTTCTGCTTGCTGCTCGAACAGTTGCGCCGCGTTCAGGATTGTCTTGTTCGAGGAAAGAGACTGAGGAAACGAGTAGACGATCGTAACCGGTGCTCCGTGTTCCTTGTATTTCTGCGCGGCCCTCGCTGTCTCGATGGCCGATTGAATAGCTCGTGCGCGTATGTCGATTTCGACCGAATCTGCTCTAGGACTGGCTATCGTCAACATGAGCGCAGCGGTATCTCCAAAATCACTCTGGAACGAGATAGGACCGGCACCCGAAGGGAGCTGGCCGTTCAGCGCATTCAGCTTGAGGTTGATGTCGCTGAATTGCCGCTTTACGTCCGAGACGTCTTCGGCGAGCTGCACGTAGACGTAGGCGTAACCGGGAATCGAGATCGAACGGATTCCATAGTCGGCGGCCGTTCCGGGATGGATGGTCTTATTCTCAGCGACGGCGTCTTCAATCGGCCGGGTAACAAATTGCTCGACTTGCTGTGCGGTCGCGCCGGGCCATGAACAGGAGGCGACAGCCACCCGCACCGGAATGTCAGGATCCTTTCTTTGTGGCATGGAATGGTAGCCAAACCAGCCCCAAACGAGGACGCCAACGAGGAGAACCCAAGAAACCTGAGGGTGCTCGACGAAGAATCTAGGAACGTTGCGCGTTTTTTCGATCCAATCCTGGTCGCTTCTGTGTGCCATAGCCTCATTTACCTAGGGAATGACTTCGATGGTTTCTCCATCCGTCACGAGTTGGGCACCGACGGCGATCACCTTCTCCTCGGGTTGCACTCCCACGACGGTGATCGAACTCTCGTGGGTCTCGCCCAACTGCACTTCTCGCAGACTGGCTGTCCATTTGCCCGCATGTTCTTGCGCGAACATCACCGCAAACCGACCGGGTTGCGAAGGATAGGGAACGATGGCGCTAAGGGGCACGGAGGCAGCGGCAGGTTGCGGAACGCCACTGAGGGTGATGGACGCAATCATCCCCGGCTTCAGCGAATCTTTGTGGTTCGATACGGTCACTTCCACTGTGAAAACGCGGTTTCGCTCATCCGCATTCGGAGAAATACTGGTCACGCGCCCTTGATAACCTTTGGCATCATCCTGTAAGCGAATCGTGAACTCTTGTCCCAGATGCAGCTGCTTCAACGCGTAATCCGGCACTCCAAAGCTAACTTTCACTGCGCTGGTATCGGCAATCGTGAAGGCTGTAGTCGAGGGCGCAGCTAGATTACCTAGTTCAATGTTCCGCGCAAGGATGTACCCGGAAAATGGCGCCTTGAGGTCCGAGTCGTTCAGAGCCAATTGCGCTTGGTGAAAAACGGCGTTGGTCTGGTTTACAACCGCGAGCGTGGAAGCAAATTTGGCTTGCGCTTGATCAAAATCAGGTCGGGTAAGACTTTGCGTGGCGTAAAGCGCCTTCGCGCGCTCGTAGTCCTGCCCCGCCTGAACGTGTTGGGCCGTAGCTTGACTGACCTGTGCTTCTGCCTGGTCAAGCTGATTCTTCAAGTCCTGCTGACGAATCTGCGCAAGAACCGCTCCGCGAACAACATAATCTCCCGTGCCGACATCCCGTCGACGGCCGTCTGCGCCGACTACCTGTTGAATGTTTGTTACGTAGCCCGAAGACTTGAACGACAGAGCCGCCTGTGCGAAGGGCACGATAGAAGCTGAATAGCGCAGACCTTCCGGAGATGCGTACGAACTCACTTCCGCTAGGCGAACAGGTACCGGAGATTTCGAAAGGATTTGTGCATTCCGCTGACAACCAGACATCACTGCCAGCAGCGCACAAAGTCCAGCCAATTTTGATCTTCGATCTTTTCGTAGGCTGCTTATGGCGACCTTCATGAGGCTACTCCTCACCCAATGCGCGTTCGAAATCTGCTCGCGCTCTCCAGAACGCAAGTAAACCTTGCCGATACTGGTCCTCTGCATTTGCAACCGAGGACTGTTGCTGCAGGAGATCGCTCAACACAATCGTCTGGTGCGAATAGGCGTCCATCTCGTTGCGAAGCTTTTCCGCTTCCGCATCTCGTGCAGCCTGTGCCGCGGTGAGCAGTTCCCGTGCTTCGCGGAGCCGCCGAAATGTGGAGTCCACGTCCTGCAGGACTTGCTCTCTTACGTTATCGATGGAAAGTTGCGCCTGCTTTTCGGCGTCAACCTTCTGGGCAATGTTGTGACGCTTCTGCCCCCAATCCCAGGGTTGCCAAGTCAACAGCACTCCGACCGCACCGACGTTCTGCGGGAGGAAAGAGATATTCGGAGTTGTAAGGTAGTTCGCCTGAATCGAAATGTCCGGAATGTACCGGGTCCTTTCGATTTTCGTGTCTAACGCGGCTCTTTCCTTCTTGATCGTTTCGCCCTTAATCTCGGGTCGCATCTCGGTTGCGACTTTTCTTGCTTGTTGCAAGCTCGATTCCTCGGGCAGCGAAGCGGGAACCATTTCGACGGTTAACTCCTCCAGAAGGTCGCGGCCCAGCAAACGGTTCAGAGCCTCCTTCTGGTCCGCCAGCGCATCTTCGGTGACGGTAAGCTGATAGAGAGCTTTTGTGCGTTGAGCAGTAATACGGAGGCTGTCGGCTTTCAGCACTGCCTCTTGTTGTAGCCGTCGAGCGATGAGCTGCTGCAACTCTTGAAGGTAGGCAAGCAAAGCGCGCTGCGATTCGACTTCGCTCTGGGATTGCAAAATGGCGTAGTAGGCATGCCGAACCTCGTTCACAAGCATCTGCTCATGTTCCAGATAAGACTGCTGACTGAGCTCCGTGGCTAGTTTCTGCTGTTTGATGGAAAGGTCGATTCGAAGCAATTGGGTAAGAGGCTGGGTTACGGTGACGGATGCAATTGCAACGGGACGAGCTGGGGTGTGAATCACCGAGTCTTTCGCTGGAATGGGACCCGTAGCCGGAAACGTTCCGAGCGTGCCAGATTTAATTGTGAAGTCCAGCGGCGTGAGAAGTTCCGATCCGAGAAAGTATGTATCAAAGCGTGGATAGAGCTGCGTCCTGGCTTCGCTGAAAGCTTCTTGCTGCTTATGGATTTCGAGTCCGGCCTGTTTCAACTCGCGGTTGTGCGATCGCGCCAATTCGATCGCTTGATCCAAGGTTAGGACGTTCTCGGTTCGCTCTTGCCCTGGCGCAGCCGTCGTCAACGTTAGTGAAGTGACGACCACCAGGAGACAACCGCGCATCGAATTCCTTCCGATCATTGGTCCTCTCGCCTCGGGCACGACAAATGCCTTACGAGGTTATTTCAGAATGGTAGACGATATGGCATAAATAGTCTATTTCGTCTAGCTAGACCCGGGTGGTTTTTCAAGCTGTGAAGGCTTGTGGCGAGCCCTGATTTCACATAGACGACAGTCGCGTGGCATGATTGATGCGTGAAAGCGCCTGGAAGGAAAAAATCCGAAGACACGGCAGAGAAGATTCTCTTTGCGGCCATACAGAGGTTTAGCAAGTTCGGGTACCGCCGAACCTCGATCAACGATGTCGCAGCAGAAGCTGGACTGGCGCGCGCCACGGTCTACCTCTATTGGAAGAGGAAGCAAGACCTTTTTGTGGCTGGGCTGGAGCGATTTAACTCGCAATCTTGGATTCTTGCTGAAACCGCCGCTGCGAAGAAAGGGTCTGCCAAAGAACGAATTCTCGCAACTGTCATGGCGCAGTACGGCGCGACTTCGGACATCGTCCACGGGACGGCAAGCGGCCACGAACTCTTTCAAGCTAACCTTCAGCTTGGGCGGACTGCGGTCGAGGAATGCCTGCGCCATGGCGAGAAACTCCTGACTCGCCTCGTGCAGCAGGGCATTCGAGACGGCGAATTCAAACCGCGCCGGTCCTCGGTCCGCTCGGCAGACGTAGCACACATCATCGTTAGCTTTGCGCAGAACTCGCTGCTTGATCGGCATCACACCCCCTCCTCGTACCGGAAGAATTTGCGCAAAACAGTGAATTTCGTTCTGGATTCGATGCGTGCATGAGCGCCGGCGACGAGAACAACGCACCGGGTAGACACTTTCCTTTTCCACTCCTTTGAAGCAGTTGCCACGCATACGCCGACGCCTCCCTACGCTATGCCCCCCTCCGTCCACGCGAACCGTGGACCCGGTCGTGTAAGTTGTCTTTAGGGCCTCCGGCCCGCGAAACGCCATGAAAATCACGTAGAGGTACGCTCGCAAGGGCCCGGAGCGGCGAGATCGAAACAACAGTGGAGACGTCGAGGCCGAGCAACTGTCTGATCCGGAGCGTGCGTGATTGAGCGAATAATTGGGCGTCGTTGCATTCCCCCGTGGGAGCGGCGATAGCCCGCGACCCTGACTGAAGTAACGCGCAGCACGCTCTCCGCTCCCGCAGGAGTAGACCGATGCCGTACCGGATCGCGGGAATTGATGTTCACAAGAAGATGCTGGCTGTAGTTGTGGCCGACGTCGAAGTCGAAGGCGAGTTCCACTTCGAGCGGCAGAAGGTCTGGTAGCAACCCCGAACAACTGCGCATGCTGGCCGATGGCTGGTCGAGCACGAGGTCGAGGAAGTCGTCATGGAATCGACCGCGCAGTACTGGCGGCCGGTGTGGGAAGCGCTGGAACGGCACTGGCGACCGCCACGCCGGAAGCAGCGACGGCGCGCCGGCGGCTCGCGGCACACTCTGCATCTCGCACAAGCGCAATCGAATCGCGGACCGCGGCGGCCGCAAGAGGGACTTCCCAGATGCCGAACGGCTGGTGAAGCGCCTGGTCGCTCAGGAGCTGACCCTGAGCTTCGTGCCCGACGCCGAGCAGCGTCTCTGGCGCACCGTGATGCGCCGCAAGTACCAGATCACGCGCAACCGCGTGCAGCTCCAGAACCGGTTGGAGTCGCTGCTCGAAGAAGCGCACATCAAGTTGTCCAGCCTCGTCTCGGGGAGGAAGATCGAGAAGTGGTTTTCGAGCAGGAAATCTGGCCGGGTGGGTGAGTCACCTTCTGTGGGTGAACTGCCGGAAGCTACAAACGAATCGCTATGCGAAGACATCATTCCTCCTGATGGAGAAGATGCCCTCGAAAGTTGAATTTGGGAGAAGGCTAAGGTGGGTTTTGCCCCTACAGGCCGTATCCCTTCTTTCGAAGGTTAGCACCGTGGCCTTTCTGTGGCTCGGTTGCTGGAGCGCCGACTACGCGCCCGCTCTTGATACGTGGAAAGAATATCGCGGTTCGAGCTTATTTCAAATGGTACGGTTGTACTGTGAGGAGTCTGCCGCGATTGGGGCTCATTGCGGTTAAATTGAGATGGGATTAATGCCGACGCTTAAGGATGTTCTGACAGCGTAGGGCGAAATGCTCTCGCCGGACGCCCGACGAAGGCTCAATTCGTAAAAGTGTACAGGCCACAAGGACCAAAAATGACATGGGAGCCGTGGGCAAAAGCAGGCCCTGACGCCAAGCACTTCCAGGAGGCGCTCAAGGCGAAGTCCTAAAGTGAGTGCGAGACGACAGGGGCCCTCAGCCGTCTTTAGCGACCGAGGGCCTCACCGTCAGGGCAGACAGCATTATGAGTTGCCCGTCATCCGTCCGGAATTCCTGGAGCAACTGCCCAGAACCGAGCTTCTGGCCACCCCATCGGTGCCTCAGCTATGTGCCCGGCAACCTCATCGAGTAACCGAGCCCTTTGCGTTTACTTTTCTCATTCGTCTTGATCGTCACCGCCCGCCCGCATCGCGTGTGTCGATACATAATCCGCGACAGCTCGACCCAGGGAATTCCCCTGGGCGCAACTGCTTCGGAGGTGAATGCCGCCAAAGACGCGCGCATCGGCGATTTCGGCGATCGCCTCGGAAAAGCTCGCATAGGAACGAGTGCCTGGACGTATCTCGGAGGTGAGGTTGAATGCGGTGTTTTCTCCAAACGCGGCGGCAAGGATGAATGCGGCGGCCCCACTGTAGCTGGAATGCGCAGACGGATATTCGGGATGCGCAGGAGTGCCGGTCAGAGAGTCCAGCAATGGCCTCCAATCGGCGTCGGGGTCTCCCGGCGCGGCACCTGCTCGGATCGCGGTGACTGGCCGCCAGAAAATGTAGCGGTATTTGCTATCCCAGCACGCCGTTATCGCGTCAGCGAGAGTTACATTGAGCACGGCAAATAGATGCGCATTCTCGGTCAGACTGAGCCCGCGCGCCGCCGAAAGCTGCGCTGCAATGCGGTTCCAGGCTAGTGCAGTGTTCAGCGCCCAAAACAATGCGACTTCCGTCTGTTCACTTGAGCGGCTTGTGCTGGAGAGGCTACCCATCTCTCTCACTTCGTTGAGATCGGCCGCGTACTCCGGGCTGTTGAGGGCCAACGGGGGCGGCAAGCGGAACTGCGAGGGGCGCGTCAGTACCCAGGGCGTTATTGTGGCAAGTTGCGGTGTTGCGCCTGATGCGTTTGCCGGCGGAGTCGGGCGCCAAAAGCCCAGCGAATTCGGCGTTCCGGCGATGCTCTGGACGCCAAAGAATGGCGGCGGAGTCGGGGCGAACCCGTCCGTCAGCTTCCAGGCCCAGATGGCGTCCGCCACGCTTTGTCCCCACGCGACTCCTGCGGCAATGGATTCGGGTTTTTCGGTGGAGGCGAGCGCCGCGAGCGATGCATCATGCTGACTGGTGAGGGTCGCGCCCTGCTGCGTTCCATAGAGGTTCATTAGAATTACATACGCCGCCTGAATCGCAGCTGCGCGTTGCGACGCATTATGAGGCGCGTCCGGCCTCACATGCAGTGGACGGAAGCGTGGCTCGATACCGTTGACGGCATCGAAGACCGATGCCGAGACCAACGCGACGACGCGACCGGTGACGTTTGGAGCAGTCCCCGCTTTCAGGACCGTGGTGTTCATCACACCGATCCACTCCAGCACTGGGTCGGGCGGAGCTGCTGCGGATGGGCGAGGCGTCGCCGCGATGCCGATGAGCAGCAGGGCGCAAACTGAAGTAATTCGCGAGAACTTTTTCATGGGATCCCTCTCCTTTTGAGGTATGGCAACTCTTGGATTTGCGAGCCGAAGAGTCAATGGACTGCGGCTGAACTGTTGCCGGATTTTTGCCGGATAGATAAGCCAATTCGAGAGAAGAACTTAGAGGAATAATTTGCCCTTGGGTAAGCCGCGAAACGGAATTGCGATGGTCGGGACTAAGGCTTATAGTGCTGCCTACCAACGGAGGCGCATTTGGCCGCGAATGCTCAACCTTCCCACCGCTTGCGTTTCGATGAATTCGAGATCGACCCGCAATCCGCCGAGCTATGGGTGCGCGGCAACCGAACTCGGCTCCAGGACCAGCCGTTCCAGGTACTCCGAGTCCTGCTGGAACGGCACGGCGAAATTGTTACTCGGGACGAACTGAAGCGGAAGCTGTGGCCGGCAGATACGTTCGTGGATTTTGACGACGGGCTGAACACGGCTGTCAGAAAGATCCGCGACGCGCTGGGAGATTCGGCGGAGAAACCTCGCTATATCGAGACCATTCCCAGGCGCGGCTACCGCTTCGTAGGGCGGCTGGCCGATGTTGCGCCCGCGATTCTTCCTACGCCGGTGGAAGGGTCGAAAGGAAGCGTCGAGCCGGAGAAAACGAATGTAGCTGCTTCTAGCTATGCCGCCGCGGCGAAGCAAAAGACTTTCTTTTCAAGGCACCGCAGGGTTGTGCTCGCGGCAGTAGTCGCGTTGGCAGCGATCTCTGTCGCTTTGGCGCTCTACCGCGGCAGTGCCAAGGGGGCAAAGCGACCGCCTATCCGGTCGCTAGCAGTGCTGCCTCTGAAGAACCTCTCTGGCGATCCAACGCAGGAATACCTCGCAGACGGAATGACCGAAGCGCTCATCGGACGCCTCGCTGGAATCCATAACCTGCGCGTCATCTCTCGCACTTCCGTGACGCGCTTCAAGGACACACACTTATCGGTACCGGAGATCGGCAAAACCCTTCAGGTTGACGCCATCGTCGAAGGCTCCGTAATCCGTGACGGCAGCCGCATCCGCGTTCACGCTCAGTTGATTCGCGCCGCAACCGACGAGCACTTCTGGTCGGAGGCTTACGATCGCGAGCTGCGCGACGTGCTCAGCCTGCAGAGCGATGTAGCGCAATCCATCGCGCGAAAAGTAGAGGTCACGATCACCGGAGAGGAACACGCGAGTCTTAGCTCCGCGCGCACAGTAGACCCGGAAGCGTACGAAGCCTACTTGAAAGGCCGCTATTACTGGAACAAGCGGACCGCCGACAGTATGCCCAAAGCGGCGCTTTATTTCGAACAAGCAATAAGCAAAGACCCGGGCTACGGCGCCGCTTACTCGGGATTAGCCGATTGCAACAGTGGACTGGCCTGGCATGGGTTTATGTCCCCGGCGGAGGTGCTTCCGAAGGCATACGCAGCAGCTCAGAAGGCGGTTGAAATCGATCCGCAATCTGCTGAGGCTCACGCCTCGCTAGCTCTGGTTCTTGATCACAAATGGGATTGGCCTGCAGCGGAGGCTGAGTTCAAGCGCGCATTGGAGTTGAACCCTCAATACGCCGACGCGCACCACTGGTACGGCGATTATCTGTCGATCCAGGGACGGCATGACGAAGCTCTGGTTGAGGCCAAACGCGCACTCGAACTCGATTCGCTAAATCTCATGATCGGGACTTGGGTCGGTTTGCGCTACTACTTCGCGCGCAAATATGACGGCGCAATCGAGCAAAGCCGGAACACGGTCGACTTAGATCCGAACTTTGCAGCCGCCCACCTCATCCTCGGCGAAAGCTACGTACAGCAGGGGAAGCACAAGGAAGGTCTCGATGAGCTGCAGAAAGCCGCCGATCTGTCCGGAGATAGCCCACTCTACATGGCCCAGGTCGGAGTGAGCCTAGGTCTGGCCGGAGAAAAAAAGGAAGCTCTTCGCGTCATTCGTGTGCTGCAAGCCATTTCTGGCAAACGCTATGTTTCACCTTACGGTGTGGCGCAGATCTACTCCACTCTGAATGATAAAGAGCAGACCTACAAGTGGCTTGAGGCTGCCTATCGTGATCGTGCTGTCTGGATGTCGTATCTCGCCGTGGATCCGGTGTTTGATTCGATTCGCTCGGAAGCCCGCTTCCGGGATTTGCTTCGCCGCGTCGGTTTGCCAAGAGTTGGGAACATCATGGGAACAGTAGCTGCCCCAGCTTTGCATCCGTCCCCGGTTTTCCCTCGCGCTACAAAGTCGCGGCAACTTCCGAGTGGCAAACCGGAAGTTACCCTCGGACGCGCTTTACCTGGCGGTTTTGTGCGTGATGTGTGAGCGCAAAACTGCAGATTTCCGCCCGCCCAAAGTGCCGCCAGCAAGTACCTTAATATAGTGGCGTTCGATGCAACGTTTTGCGTGGGGTTTTCCGGTCGCGCTCCGAGAGCCGAGTGCAGACCGCTGCAGCCGCCACCAGGTGCATCGATCTGGATACAATAGGCCATGGAAAATCCCGTCCAGCTGACACCTCGCTTCACCCAGGCCGTGGATTGCGCACGTCAAGTTCACGTCAACCTTCGCAAGGGGACTCAAGTGCCGTATATGGCGCACCTGTTGGGTGTCGCCTCGCTCGTGCTTGGAGAAACGGGACATCACCTTCCCCGGCTGAAAGCCGAGTTGACTATTAGCGATGATCCTCGTGGCTTGTTCTTGCAGAAGTGGTGGGCCTGGGCACTGGATCGGACTTTGCAAGTCGACTGACGATCGGGGCGCTGCAGCAAGCCATCGAGGTCGACAACCAGAAGCCTGGCCTGGTCCATCACTCCGTTCGGATTGCAATCCGCCTCCAAAGAAGCTAGAAAACAAAAGGGCTCGAGAACAACCGCGTGATCCGAGCTCGAGCCGGCAAGCAAACCCGTTCGCCACGCGAGCTGCGAAACTTCATGAAGTAGATTTTCTCGGAAGCATGTCAACGCCGACGGCTACAACCCCTGTGAACACCTTGTCGAGCAAATCCCGAAAGTTCTCGAGCAGTATTGCGCTCAGCTGCGCTTGCCTCGGCGCTGCGGATATCACCCGGCGAACAATCCGAGCACAGTGTATAGACGCAAACGTCGCCGAATGCAAGGCAGCGTAGCTTCTCTTGCGAACCGAGCCGGAAAGAAGCTGAAGGCGCTAGTCTTCGGCGGATGGGCTCAAATTGCCGTCCCCTTCCAGACCCCTTATTCTAATGAACGATTCGCACGCAACGCAGTAGACTCCGTAAACTTTTCCAACCATATTCACAAGGTTAACGCTAAACAAGAAGGCTGAACCTTACGCTCCAATGGCAGAATGCGGACTGCTGAAAGGTGCAAACAGCCTCCTGTTAAAACCCGCAGTATCGAAGTGCCTGACAGCTGTGCTGAAAGTAATTCCTTCTGCACGTTGTCCAAATCTATCGTTACGACCTGGCCCTCGTCGGGAAGGCTGCTTAGATGTAGACTGATGCGGAGCGATAACCGGCGGTTTCATGGCTTCCGTGTAAACTGCGAGCAAGTTCCGCTACTGGCTAAGGTTGAAGTCACCTTCGACGAACGCCCGGCTGAGCTAGCGACCGCACAGCGGGCGAGCCGGGCATTTGCGGGGACGGTTTTTGCATGGAAACTGCAATCGGAGTATTCCCTACTCGTGAGCGTGCGGAAGAAGCGCTGCGGAGCCTCTTGGAGCATCAAGTACCAGAAGAGTCTGTAGTGTATCTTACGCGTTCTGAGAATGACGCCATTTCCGTGGGAAAACAATTTGGAGCAGGTGCAGGTGATGCGGCTGGCGGAGCGACGGATGGGTCTGCCGGGATTCGCGCCACGAGTTTGCAGACCGTTCCTGGAGTTGGTTCAGTATTCGCCATGGGGCCGAATGTGTCTGGTTCGCTGGAAGATCTCGCGCTCTTTCGCCGCGTGCTGAATGAAGGGTACTCGATCGTCATCGTTCGAACGGAGTTTCCAGAGCTCGCGACTATCGGTTGCGAGATTCTGGACCGGCTGGGGCTCAAGACGAAGAAGAGCAGCACTTCGAGATCGATGGTGACGACTCGTGAGGTGAATGGTCCGATGATCGCCTACGTGGTGGGCAGAATTGTGCTGGGTGACGGAGCGCTGTTGCTTCGCGATACGGTGCAAGATTTCCTTCGGCGAGGAAATGACCAGATCATTCTGGACCTGGAAGATGTCGACTTTATCGACAGCGCCGGTCTCGGCGAGCTTGTCCGTTCGCACATGTCGGTTCGCAGCCATGGCGGCCAGCTTAAGCTGGTGAATCCCAGCGCGAGCGTTCAGGACCTCCTGAACATAACAAAGCTCGACCGGGTGTTCGACATTCCGGCGGACGAGGCAACCGCTCTGGCATCCTTCAAGACAGTCCGTCGCGGTTAAGAAAAACTGCCGATGGACTCTTAGGTTCTCCCACTCACCACTCTTGTCCGCTTGGCGTTCTTGAAAATGGACCTCGCCTCGGGCTTTGGACTGCCAGTCAAAAATCTGTACTCGAATATCGACGTTGCGCTTCGAGGAGGTCCCGATGTGCCAGATTAGGTCATAGTCGCGATGGCTTAAGGGAGGTCGTTTTCTCGTTGTTTCCGGTCTCTTCCTTCATCGATCTACAACTCCCTCACCAACCACCCCGGTCCCTTCTTCAAACATAATTAGGCTCAACTTTAGTCTGTCTCTGAGCAGCTGCATTCTTAGACCGCCTGTGAGTACCAAACGGAAAGTCCTAACAAAAATGTAACCGGCCGTTATCGACGCAATTCGTTATTTCCGTGTATGGTATAGCCCTTTCCGTCGTTACCTGGTAGTTAACCATGAACCGGCTCCAACTCAGGCGCGTCCTGCCCCTCCTCTGTGCCTTCGCTCTTCTTTCGTTGAGCAGTCTCCACGCGAGCCCATGCGAATTTCATGTGTCATACAAACGGCTACTTGTAGTACAATCGGTATACATGCGAGTCGCAATTCAAGCCAGGCTGGATGACCGATCACGGAAGCGGCTCGAAGTTCTGGTACGAGAACTGGGCTGGACTCCTTCGCGGGTTGTACGCGAGGGACTGCGTGTTCTGGAAGCGAGTTACTTGCGGCGCAAGAAGCCGGGCATCATCGGCCTGGGTAAGTTCGAATCCGGTGTGCCGGACTTGGGGTCGAATAAAAAACATCTACGGAATTTTGGGCGATGAAGCCGGTCCTGCTCGACACAGGTTTCATCGTTGCGCTGCTAGACCGCAGCGAGAGTCTTCACAAGACGTGCGCTCGGACGGTGCGAGAAGTGCAGGCGCCCCTGGTTACTTGCGAAGCCGTCATTACCGAGACTTGCTATTTGTTGCGGAACTTGTCGGGCGCGTCGGAGGCGGTGATCGAGAACATCACCGCTGGGATTTTCCAGGTTCCTTTTCAGCTTTCCCGAGAAACTGCTGCTGTCAAGCAATTACTGCGAAAATACAAGGACCGGAAGATTGATCTTGCGGATGCCTGCCTGATTCGCTTGGCGGACCAGCTTGGGACCGCGGATATTCTGACTCTGGATCAGGATTTCGCAGTCTACCGCTGGGGCAAGAACAAACCATTTCGTGTGCTGCCGAGCACGGATTTGCACCGGCGAAGAGAAAGTTCCTAGTTCAACTCGAGAATCTATAGTCCGTCTTTAGTTCGCCAATGAGGTGAGGCCGTATCAAGCCTGATGCCTGTAACCGTAGTCTTTGTCTTGGAAGCTAGAATCCGCAAGTCCAAGCCGCCGGCAATGAATCCCTTTCCCCAGTCTTCCTGAGCGAGTTCCCGATTCGTTCAGCAGATATTCACGGAGGTCGTTTCCCACCAAAGTCTGCTACGACGAATTAGGTGATTTATACTGGGACAAGCTGAACAAACACCACCTCACTCGAAACTTGGTCCATCGCTTGGAGCCGTTTTTCCAGTCGAAACTGAGAGGGAGTTCGATGCGATCTGCGCGACAACTGCAACTATTGCGTCGTACTTCGCATTCGTTGAAAGGATTGCTTCCTGGTTGGCGCAACAGGGGATTCCGGAATCGAAAGCCAGAGACTATATTGGACGACTGTTTTTTGGATTGACGACGACTGCCGTCGAGGCGCCAGAGCGCCGCTTTCAATCATTCGCCGAGCCAATCACGCAACTGCCGGTGGCATAAACGAGCAATTCCTCAAACATCTGGTTGAACGTGGCCTACTAACGAGTGTTCCCGAAGCTCTCGATGCGGTTCTTCACCGAATCAACGCGCAGTCGCAAACGCCTGATGCCCGGGCGGCCCTTTGACACCACTGGCATTTAGAAGATGTCTAGAGATTTAATGTAATTGAGTGCTAGTTACGGACAACACGCCCAAAGCCTCGTATTCTCCATCGCGCAATCACGTTTCCGGCTAGCGAGGGCACTTATCCGATTATCCGACTCGCTCGAAGTTGACCGAATATCTGATTAGCAGCTCACTAATAATATGGAACGATGAGCGCGGTGAAAGCCACTCGGGACCTATGGGAAACAAAAGTGATGTCCGAGAAGAAAAGTCTTCTCGATTTCACACGCCATTTTTCGCAGGCAGAGTCATGCGCCAGTTGCAGTGTCCGTTGCTGTGTCAGTAGTTGTCAATTGAGAAGGAACTGCCGCCCTATACGTATCAGGCCGAATTATTGATGTCGCACTTCGGGAGGTTTGCTAGAATCCGGCGCATGAAAAGGCGAACATGGTTGCAGGCTGCGCCCCTGTCATTGTTCCTGCCGGCTGGCATAACCGAGGCAAGGAAGCGCGCGTTTCTAGAGGCCCCAACCGGGACTCCGAATACGGAGGGAAGGCGCCAAGGTGAGACGATGACAGAATCAGCGAAGGTCCATGAATTGCGTATCTATCACGTGGTCCCCGGAAAGCTGGACAGTCTCGTGGCCCGCTTTCGAGACCATACAGATGCGCTCTTTGCGAAACATGGAATGAAGAGCATTGCTTACTGGACAGCGCTGGACGAGCCCGTGAAAAGCAGCATGTTCTTTTACATTCTGGAGCATCCGAGCCGCGAGGCGGCGACCGCGAACTGGAAGGCATTCCAAGACGATGCGGAATGGAAGAGCGTGAAAGCCAAGTCCGAAGAGAACGGCAAGTTGGCGGAGAAAATCGATTCGACCTTCTTGACCCTGACCGATTTTCCCCGGCCGGTACGGATCTGAGAGCCGCGTGCTCGTGCTACGATTCACCGCATGAAATTTCCTGCTGCTGTCCCCGAAATTCCCGCAGCCAGCGTCGATAAGGCTGCTGCCTACTATGTAAAGACGCTGGGCTTCACCTTCGATTGGGGCGACGAGAAAGGTGGAATCGCCGGCATCTCCCGGGGGAATTGCAGGCTGTTCATTACTAATCCCTCTTTCCGAAAGTCGCATGGCAACACAGGCCCTGTCCTTTTCTGGCTCAATCTCGAGAGCAAGGCTGAGGTAAACGAACTCTTCGCAGAGTGGAAGGCCGCGGGCGCGAAGATTGTTTCCGAACCCGAAGACAAACCGTGGAAGCTGCGCGAGTTTATGGCCGCCGATCTCGATGGCAACCTCATTCGTGTCTTCTACGATTTCCGACGGGACGAGTAAAAGAACGACTCAGCGCGAAAAGTCGCCCGGCGTTTTGCGATTCTTGTCGCGATTGCGGAGTGAGCGGACTTTGCCGACGTAAATGACCTGGCCAACGGCGTCTTTGAACATGTAGACGCCGCGCTTTTCGGGAAGCTGCGCGGCTTGTTCTTTGGGTTCCAAACGCAAATTCTCGGCTGGCGCCTTCCTCCGCCAACTTGCCGTCCGCATGTTTGGAGTTGGCCCGTCTATCTCTGTCGTTGTACGCCATTTTTCTTGATTGCGACACTTCGTCTTGCGACGTTGTCGTTCGCAACTGCTCGGATTGACAGCAATTCTCATTAATACACCGACCATGTACCCGGCGTGGCGAGTTCGATCAAATGTCGATCCGGGTCTCGAAAGTAGAGGCTCCAGCCTCCCAATTCCCAATTTCGCTTCTCTTCCACTTCGATTCCTCTTGTTCGGAGCCAGAACTCCCAGTTGGCCAAGTCGGCCGACGCAATAGCGAACGCGACGTGTAGTTCGCCGTCCCCGTCGTGAGGAGATTGGATGGTGCGCGAAGCGCCCTTCTTGAACAGCAGCAGCACCTGACTTGTGCCTGCGTTCATCGCGCAGCCACGCTCGCCAAATTCCTTGATAACGCGAAAACCAAATGTGTCCTGGTAAAAACGGACAGAGCGAGGTACATCGCTCACGTACAATGAGGATTCAAGGATTCCATTGGTTTTAGGCATGGCGCCCTCCTGCCAAGCTGAGAAACCGGACGGCGAGGTGGCTGTCGGAATTGTGAATGGTACTGCATTTTGCTAGATCGATGTCGCCCGGGGCAGGTTTCCGGGCCGTCATAAATTCGTAATAGCAGTCGCGGTGAATGGCGACAAATGCGAATGAAAAGTGAACGAAGAAGGAGAACGTGCTTCGTCGGTTTCGTCACAACTCACTGATTCCCTTCGACTAGCGTCAGTTTCGGCAAATTCTAATTGAATTAGTTCCTTGGCCTGCTACCCGAGGCCCACCCGACGTACCTAGCGGATAATTTCAGGTTTGCCCGCTTCTAGCCCGCGAATGGCAGTTGATGTCGGCTATCAGACTCATTGCATGAAACTCATCTGCCGTAAGCCGGACAGTCATGGGAGCGTGGCAACGAGTTTGACCCGCTTTCTGAACGCACAATATCTTAACGTCAAATTCTCTGGTTCAACGAGGGAGTCCGATTCGGCGCACAAGATCCTCAAAGCGCGGGTCCGAGCGGAGAGGATCGAAGCCCGGCCGCAGCACGACGCCTGGGTTAAATCGCTCTTCGTAGCCTTTTTTAAGCCAAGCAATCGCTTGATCCGTATCCCCCAGAGCTACATAGATCACGGAAATTTCCGAGGCAAGCGAATGGCTAGGGCTTGAACGCTTCTTGAGATCGCTCAGTAGCTTTTCCGCTTCGCTCCTCTTGCCGGATGCGACGTAGGCGCGAGCAAGATTCGCAATGCATGTCGGGCTACCCCCAGTAAGCTGGACCGCTTTTTGTAGTTCCGCGACCGCCTGATCATTCATCTGTTTTTGAAGGTATGCCTGGGCAAGGTGATTATGTGCGAGACCAAAATTCGGATCCATTTCGATCGTCTTGCGGCTCTGTAGTATCGATTCGTCATAAGAATGCGCAAGGACAAGAAGTTCTGCGAGATCGGCGTTAATAACGAGAGATAAGGGGTCCAAGTTTTCCGCTTTTCTCATTTCCGCGATAGCTTCGTCATACCGACGCAATAGAGCCAGATGCCAAGCATACCAATGATGAGCGGTTGCGTAGCCTGGGTTCAGTTCAATGGCCTTCCGGAATTCCTTCCCGGCAGAGTCCAAATCCCAGTCGAAGCCGTCCAAGCAGAATGCAAGCGAGTTGTGGGCTTCGCCGAGCGCGCCGTCCAATTCCAGGGCTTTGATGGCTGCGGCCTTCGCTTTGGGGAGTGCTTCCTTGGGGGTCATCACCGCATACTGCCAGTCCCCCAACAAAGCATAAGTGTCGGCTAAGCCAGAATAAGCTTGGGCGAATTTCGCGTCCTCTTCGATTGCCTGTTTGAAATATGCTAGGGCAACCTTCAAGCTATCCGCCGTTCGCTTGTTCCAGAAATAGCGTCCTTTGAGATACGACACGTAAGCTTCCGGATTGACAACCTTTTCGCTTTTCAGCGCAGCCTGTTCCTGGGGATTCAAGCTGATCCCAATTTGATCTGCAATGGCTTTAGCTACCCTGTTCTGGAGCGCCAAGGTATCCCGCAATTCACCCTCATAGCTCTGGGACCATAAGTGTTTGTCCGCAGAGGCTTCGATCAACTGCGCCGTGATACGGACCTGGTCGCCGGAACGGAGCACGGTGCCTTCCACTACAGCGTCCACATTCAGTTCGCGGGCGATCTGTGGCAGAGGCTTGCGCGCGTGTTTATAGACCATCACTGAGGTACGCGAAACCACACGCAGCGCGCTGACTTGGCCGAGGTCCGAAATCAACTCGTCGGTCATACCATCAGCGAAGTAATCCTGTGACGCATCGCTCGAGAGGCTTTCGAACGGAAGGACAGCCAAGGACCGAATGACAGCGGACGGGCGGCTCCAGGAATGAAGCTTCCAGGTGACGAGACATGTCATCAATAGGAGCAGCACGGACACTGACATCTTCCACACAAGGGGCGGCAGAAAACGCTTGGGCATTACGAGTTTGCCGGCGAGGTCCGGGCGATCAGGGGCATTTGCCGCGAGAGGCGGCTGAGTTGCGAGTTCCGAACTGCGAACAGGGTCTGCATCAACAACTTTGACCTCTGCGAGGAACCGGTAGCCGCGACGAGCAACGGTTTCCACAAAGCGGGGACTCTCGGCGGAGTCGCTGAGGGCCTCGCGGATTTTGTTTATCGCTTTGTTGAGCCCGTGGTCGAAATCAACAAAAGTGTCTGCGGGCCAGAGTTTTTTCTGAAGTTCCTCGCGAGTTACGACCTCGCCGTGGTTCTCAAGCAGCATCGCCAGGACTTGGAAGGGCTGTTCCTGAAGGCGAATTCGCAGGCCGTGCTTGCGCAATTCGCCAGCGCGAAGATCCAGTTCGAAAGCCCCAAAGCCGAGCCGCCCGCGAAGCTGATCGTCTTTCCGCATGAAGAAGTGAACCTCAATCGAAAAGGGAGTCTACCACCGCAGAGAGCTTACTGGAGCATCGGGCGGGGACAGTTTCCTGTAAGCCTTTTATTGAATGACAGTTACCAGGGGACCCGCATTCCAGCGGGAAGGAACTGCCCGTCCATTGCACCGATTTCAAGCGAGCACGATAGTGGGCTCGCGCCCGTTACGCGAGCCAGTTAACTGCATACAGAGGGTGGAACGAACACGAGTAGTAGACGAGGAGGGCAAAGATGTCCGAGAAGAAAGAAAACGAGCTTTTGCACGATCTACGTACGAGGACAACACGCGCTAGCGGTCGTCGATTCTTCGCTCGCGTAAGAGTCAGTAAGAACAATAACAGTTCGAACGAGCGGTAAAAAACAGGAAAGGAAGAAAAATCATGAGGAGAGGTGTGTCTTCTGCGGTTTTGTTGGCAATGTTGGGGCTCGCAATCGCGGGGCTGGCCTCCGGATCGGGAAATTTCGCGGCCAGCGCGCAACAGAAGCCTCAAACGCTGGAAGTCAAGATCGACAACTTCAGTTTCGGACCGGCGGAGCTGACGATGCCGGTGGGAACCACCATTACCTGGACGAATCGTGACGATATTCCCCACACGGTGGTCAGTACGGAAAAAGTGTTCAAATCCAAAGTATTGGATACCGACGAAAAGTTTTCCTTCACTTTCAACACGGCGGGCACCTATCCGTACTTCTGCTCAATTCACCCAAAGATGACCGGCAAAGTTGTGGTGCAGTGAGGCGAGGATGAGCGTAAATCCTTTCGACATAGAGACTGTGCTTTTTGCCAAGCACGCACAGCATGTGGTGCTGATTCACTTCCCGATTGCGCTGTTTACCGCGGCCGTAGCGTTCGATTATCTCGCACTGTGGACGAAGAACCGGATGCTAGCTGGGGCGGCGTATTTCAATCTTCTGCTGGCTGCCGTCTCAACCGTGCCAGTTGTGGCTACAGGTCTTGTCGCTTGGCAGTGGGCGCTGGAGGGCCAAAAGCTAAAAGGGATTCTCCAGATGCACCTAGTTCTGGGTTGCCTATCGAGCGTGCTGATCTGGTTTGTGTTTTGGATCCATCTGCGAGTGCGGCGTCACCCGGAGAAATCCTTACCAAAATACCGCCTAACAATCGAAGCCGTCGTGGTTCTGCTTGTAGGGCTGACGGCGCACCTCGGCGGGTTTCTAAGTGGCGTAAACGGTCCGGGCTAGATGCGCCGAAGACGATGTTCTGAAGGGAAGGCTCCTAGCAACCGTGGCTCCTCCATACGCCAACTTGATTCTGCTCCTTGAGAGTGCCATGGCAGTATGGCTGCTCATCGGCGCACTCCTCGCTCGCATGCGTAGGTTTCGGGCCCACGCGTGGTGCCAGTCGGCGATCGTGCTTCTCAACCTTGCTGTGATCGTGTTCGTGATGATGCCTTCTTTTCGTGCTCACGTGCGTCCGCAGATACCGCTCAAACTCGGAAGGTCTTATTACGCGCTAGCGACGGCACACGCTTTGCTAGGAACAATGACCGAAATCGCGGGATTGTACATTTTGCTGGCCGCAGGCTCGAACGTTTTGCCAGGAAAGCTCCGAATCACCAACTACAAGCTCTGGATGCGAACGGTATTAATATTTTGGTGGGTTGTCTTCTTATTGGGGTTGGCGACCTACGCCCGCTGGTACGTTCCGCATTTGTTTCGAACTTGAACTCATGGAGCCTTAACAAGTGTCGCGAGGACAACCGTAATAACCCGATGGTGGAAATTCTGGTGACGTAGCCTGGATAGCAACGCCCACAGAAACTGTAAGTGTCTTAGTGATCGAGAATCAGATTCTCAGCGATGCCTTCGGCATCTCCGACCGATCGGACGGCGAAATTAGGCAATCGGACAAATCGCTAGATAGCTAGCAACAGAGAAACGGAGCCAATATGTATCGGCTGAGTATCGCTAGGGCCATTACATTAACACTGACCGCGGGACTGCTCGTTTTCAGTGGGCAGACCCGTGCGGCCAGCGCAACCGACATTCGAATTAAAGCAGTCGCATTCGATTATTTTGTGATTTTTGATCCCAACTCGGTTCTGACTGAAGCAGAAAAAGCATTTCCCGGGGAAGGATTTGAGTTTACTAAGGCCTGGCGCAGTAAACAGTTTGAATACGGTTTTCTTCGCTCGATTACAAACAACCATGAAGATTTTTTCAAGGTCACAAGCGACGCTCTGGACTACACCGTCGAGCAAATGCATCTGAAAGTGACGCCCGAGTCACGCGCGAGACTCCTTAAGGCTTATTCGACCTTGAAGCCGTGGCCGGATGCTGTAGCGGCGCTCAAGAAATTGAAAGCCGCTGGCCTGCATATCATCACGATCTCAAACTTCAGCAGAGCGATGCTCCGAGCAAACGCTGAGAACGCCGGAATCGCCGACCTGTTTAATGAGCTCTTAAGCACTGAAGTGAATGGCACCTATAAACCTGATCCGCGCGCATATGCACTCGGAATGGAGAGACTTCATCTGCGAAAGGACGAGATCGTGTTTGCCGCGTTTGCAGGCTGGGACGCGTACGGCGCCAGGCGCTTCGGTTACACCACAGTGTGGGTCAATCGTTTCAACCTTCCTATGGACAAGCTTGGCGCGACGCCCGACAGGATATGCACGAGTATGGATGACTTGGTCGAGTTTCTATTGGGCGCATCTGCTAATGCCCTCCGCAATCTGCCTCTTGTTCCAGAGCACACGATCCTGTTGCTCGAGAAGAATGAGGTCGCCAGTTGAAGATGTCCTCGAGGTGCGGTGCGATTCCTGCAGCAGCATGAGTGCCAGCAGACCTGTCGCCTCTGGTTCCCTCGTCGCTTTGTTCATGAGCTTCCCAAATCTTCGTACGTAAATCTGGCCTGATGCGCGATATTGTCAAGCATGACGAGTTCTCTCGCCAGGCCTCTTCGCGAAACACCAGATATTGCATTGGCGAAGACAGCGGCAGCTGTTTATAAGGTTTCACGAACCGATGAAGGCTAGGGCAGGGAGTTCATCAAGGAGCTTTGAACCAGCATGAAAGAGATGGATCCAAAAGCGTGGTCCAGACTAGGATCGTCACATGCAGCGAGAAAAGTTCGTCAAACTTGTTGAAGAGGCTTTGGACGCATTGCCTACGAAGTTTCGCAAACGAATACACAACGTCTCGGTTCTAGTCGAGAACGTGCCTCCGGAGCGGCTGTCACATAGAGGCTCGCGGAATGCAGGGATCGCCGATGCGGACGATGCTAATAGTTTGGTGCTCGGTGTCTTCGAGGGCGTACCCACAACTCAGAAAAGCGTGTTTGACGTGCCTTCCGGTCCCGACCGCATCGTTCTTTATCAGAAGAACATCGAGGCCGTCTGCTCCAATGAAGATGAAATCCGCCAGGAAGTCCGTCTGACGGTAATCCACGAACTAGGGCACTATTTTGGGATGACCGAAGCTCAGTTGGAAGATGTGTGAGTCCCATGTGGCATGAAGACTCGGGAGGGCACGAACCCGAGTGCGCGTGGAGCGCACACATATACATATAAAGGACCGGTAAAGGACCGGCAGAAAGTCGATCCGGGCCAAGCCGCTCGATGTGAAAAAGGTGTCAAAGACGCCTCTTATTGTCCGAAAAATGATGTACATTTCGGACATAATCTCTCGAAACTAGCAATATGATACCCACGTCGGCGCTACCTCAGAGCAATCACCGAGACGCGGATCGGCTCGAGTTTGCGCGGGTCAATAATTTTGCCATTGTCATCCAAATTACTTATGCCAGTGTTTGAGATGAAGTAGAAATTCGTGCCCGCAATCACACCGGTGGTGGGGTCCTTCACGAGCGGTGTCCGATATTCCAGCATTTCGGCCGAGGCGACTTTCTTTCCATCTGCCGAAAGCTGCCACTGGACGACGCGGTACGCCCCAGCTCCGTACTGCACTCCCACCAGGCTTCCGCGATACCAATAGAGTCCGTCAATCCCAGCCAAAGTATAGTGCCCGTCGACTCTAACTTCCTGCGTCTCACCGTTTCGCAAATCGACGCGGAGCACGCCTAGCATGTCCGCAGCAAAAAGAAAATTCCCGTCGCCCGAGAGTGTGATGCCGTTGGGGTAGAAAATCGGCCGCGGAAACACGAGCGGCGAGAAACGATGTGTGAGCCGATCGAAACGATAGACCTGATCCGCGTCCGTGTCGGTCACATAAATCTCCCGCGAATCGCGGAGCACGAGGTCATTCAAATCATGCGGACCCGCGCCCGGAGCAGGAAACCGCTCCAGCAATGTCCCTTGCGGGTCGAAGTGCACGATCTCCGAGCGGTTCTCGGCGCCCGGGTCTGTCGCCGCCCACACGCTGTGATCCGCGGGATCTACGTGCACGCCGCCCACCGGCATCAAGTCATACAAATTCGGTTTCACGAAGTCCGAGACTTTGCCCGCCTCCGAAATCCTGACGATCTTTTTGAGATGCATGCTTCCCATGTACAAGGCGTGGCTCTCCACATCTGCCGTAAGACCCTCAGGGAATAGATCGCTTTCCGGAATAGTGAAGGCTATACGCGCGTGATGCACGGGAGGATAGCGCCGGTGAACCCGAGCCACCAACTTGCGGAATTCAGGATTCGATTCGAGAGGTTTGAACCGCTCGATGTTGCTTGGATCGAACCCTTCACCTATAGGGCATTCTTTCAGGAGAGTAAGAGCTTCTTGGTAATCCTCGAGATGCGCGTATAACCACGCCAGGAAAAACCGCGCTGCGCCGCGATCCGAAATCGTCGGCAGCAAACTCTGCACCGTGCGGATATCCGCGCGGAACCGCTCGGGACCAACAGCCGGGAGAGCAGGCGACGCTGCTGGCACACCGGTTTTCTGTCGCGCAGAGCCGCCGATTTGGACCGACGATACGAAAAATAGCAATACCGCGTAAGCCAAAAGGATTTTTCGCAAAGTAATTAGCACAACACCACCTCCGCGAGACTTATTTCCGGGTTGCCCGTGCCGTCCAGAGTCGATGCAAGCGCAGAGATTACTTACCATAAGCTTTCTCAGTGTTGATCTTCTAATCTCCTAATGGCGGGCACTAAGACCGGCGTGTTGTCGTGCGCAACTGCTTCATTTCAATCCTTGTACAACGTGGACTTCCGTTTTCGCCGGTGAAGAGGTGCCGGTGCGCGGGGTGGTACATTTCGAGAGTTTGTCGTCGATTAGCCAGCGTCTCGCGTGCGAATCTTGTGTACCGGCCACAGTCTGATTGCCTCCCTTGGTTGGCAGGTTTAGAATCTCCCTACTCGTCACGCGGGGAGCGCCCAGCGTTGCAAATCCTCCTGTGCTGTTTCCAACAGTTCGCTGTCGTGGTACCTGATCTGCGTGCGGCGCCCTTTGGCATTCCGGCGACGCCATTCTGGATTTATGTTTGTGCGTTGCTGCTCTTCATCATAGGCTTCATCAAGATTCTCAATGAACTGCCGCTGGAACATGGCGTCGACAAGATCATGCCGTTTGGCCGACTGTTTTTTGCGATTTCCATGGCCGTTTTTGGTTCCGAGCATTTCACCGCCACGGCCGATATTGCGACCCTCGTTCCACGCTGGATTCCCGCGCATACGTTTTGGGTCTATCTGGTGGGCCTTGCTTTTCTTTGCGCGGCGCTCAGTATTGCCGTTCTCGTCCAGGCACGGCTGGCAGCGGCTCTGGTCGGAATGACGCTGCTGATCTTCGTATTCGTAATGGACATGCCAGCCGTCGTTGCGCACCCACGCAACAGATTTTTTTGGGCCCTGATGTTGAGAGAACTTGCCTTCAGCGGTGGCGCTTTCGCTTTCGCAATGTCGCCGTGGAGCACTCGGCCAAGACAGTCGTCGGCCGCACAGCCGATCGCTGCACGGACCGCCTTTCCGCGATTCTTCGTGGGCATTCCTTCGCTATTCTATGGGGTCGAGCATCTGCTCCACCCGGCGTACGCGCCGGGAGTTCCTCTGCAAAAACTCACTCCCGAGTGGATTCCCGGGCGAATTTTCTTGAGTTATTTTGTTGGCGTGATTCTGATTGTCGCAGGCGTCTGCTTGCTCGTGAATAAGAAAACGCGCATGGCAGCCACGTTTTTAGGGCTCACGATTCTGCTGACGGTGTTGTGGATTTACCTGCCGATGCTCCTCGCGAGCGCCCACCGACGTGGTTGCGCTGAACTATTTCTTCGACACGCTACTTTTCTGCGGAGCCATCCTGCTGTTGGCGAACGCGATGGACGAAAAAACGTCTGTGGCGCGGATTTAATGCGAATCAGACATCTCACACCATTCTTTCTGCAAAAGCCAGATCCACGCGCGATCAGGTAAGCGCAAGAAAAATCTCCTCAAGATTCAGGCTGGGCGGATTCCCGAGACGGTCGCTCGCGAGCGCAGTGAGATCCTCAAGTGCGCCTTCCGCGACAACACTTCCGCTGCCCAGGAGCACGAAACGATCACGTGCGTTCGGATTAGTAATGGCAAGTCGGCATTTCATCCCTGCTGTTGCGTCGCAGACTCCTTGGGCTCCGTGGCCGGATTGGATCTTTTCTTTTGAGCGAAAGCAGGAGTGACTACAGACGCAAAGAGAAGGAACAAGGCGATTGTACGCAAAGCTTGCACCTCCAGGGGCTTGCCAGCGGAGAGGAATCGTAATCGCTCTGGCCGCACAACGCAAAGTGAAAATAACAGTAAACACCAGATGGTTTCTGTTCAATGGGTATTCGCGTTAGAATGCCGGACTTGTTTGTAACCAGAGTGAATGCGCGGACTGGGGACACTAATGAGAAATCAGTGCTGGTCGAAGGGTCTTGTTGTGATTTTGATGAGCATTTTCGGACTGACGTTTGCGTTTCACGCGAGGCCGGCGGCCGCGCAGCATACTGCGGCTTCGGCGGGAGACACCCAACGTGATCCAGCGGAACCCGCACAAGGCAAGCCGCACGCGAAAATTTTGCCGCGGCCGGGAGGAGCGGTCGCGCGGCAATCCGTGGATGAGAAGTCGATGCGCGCATTGATTGAGAAGCTGGTGGGTTGCGGGACACGATTGACATTGTCTTCGTGGGGCGATCCGAAGCGCGGTGCGGGCTGCGGGCGCGATCAAATCGTGGCGCGGTTTAATGAGATCGCGAAGGATTCCGGAGGCAAGTTGCAGGTGGTGGTGGACAAGTTTGAGATGACTGCGGAGCGGACGGCGGGGAAACCGGTGCCGCTGGAAAATGTGTATGCGATTGTTCCGGGCACCGATCCGAAGCTGGCGAAGACGGTGTTTCTTGTTTCGGGGCACTTTGACTCGCGGCCGTCGAACGTGATGGATCCCGAGGCAGATGCGCCGGGCGCTGACGATGACGGCTCAGGTGTGGCGGTGAGCGTGGAGTCGGCGCGATTGCTGAGCAAAGCGTCGGCGAATGGAAAAGGCTATCGCGCTACGCTGCTGTTTGCGGCTGTGTCGGGCGAAGAGCAAGGATTACTGGGCAGCACGCATTTGCTGGACTGGCTGAAGCAGCAGGGCTACACGGTCGGCGGGATGCTGGACGATGACATTGTGGGAGCCGATCCTGCGCCGGGAGCGCCGCATCGCGTACGGTTGTTTTCTGGGAACGGCGAGATTGAAGATTGCGACTCGCCTTCGCGCGAGCTGGGGCGCGCGGTGGAGGAGATCGATGGGCGCTCGGCGATTCGATTGATTTTTCGGGTGGACCGGTATGGGCGTGGCGGAGATCACTATCCGTTTTACAAGGCCGGACTGCCCGCGGTGCGCTTTACGGAGCCGCTGGAGAATTACGATCATCAGCACCAAACGCCTCGCACGGAAAACGGTGTGGAATATGGCGATTTCGTGAAGTATCTGAACTTTGCGTTCATGGGAAATGTGGCGCGAGACAATGCAGAGGCGTTGCGGCAATTGGCGTTGGCTCCCGCTGCACCCACCGACGCGAAGCTTGCGGGTGCGGTTACTCCGGATGCGAAGGTATCTTGGTCGGCGGAAGACGATCCCGAACGGGCGGGGTTTGAGATTCTTTGGCGCGAGACTACGGAGCCGCGGTGGCAGGTGTACGATTTTGTGCCTTCGGCGAGGCAGACGGTTTTGAAGGGCGTGTCGACGGACAATCATTTTTTTGCGGTGCGCGCAGTGGGGAAGAATGGTGCGCGTTCGATCGCGGTGGTCACGGAAATTGAGCGCAGGCCGCCACCGCTGCCGACCAAGAAATAAAGCGCTCTTGCAAGGGGCGCGGGCGTTCTTCATTTACAAAAAAGTGCGAATAAAAGGCTGGTGCTTGGGCGGGGCGGCGGGTTGGGCGAAGGTGACGAAGTGGCCGCCGGGTTCTTGTATTTCGAACTCGCGCATGCCCGTAGAAGGAGCGTCCGACCCGGAAGGGCAGGATTGGTTCTATTGTTGCCATTATTCGCAGATCCCGAATTAAACCCCCGTAAGGTCCAGAACATTGCCACTGGGGACGGCGTCTGCGCAATGCGAAAGATAGGCAGCGCTTGAGTTTGTTTCCACACGGCAAGGTTGAAGGGCAACGTTGTACGCTACCGTTTCTGTTAGACCATTACCGAAAGTTCCTTGTGCGATGTTCCTTGAGGAGATTAACCAGTGGAGGGCAGGATGTTGGGTATCGCTCCAGCTGCTGATCACGGTTGTAGGACGGGCCGCGCCATCGTAGGTTCTCTACAATGGCGAGCCGACCAGGGTGGCGGTTCCCCGAAAACTTCCGTCGAATGGCCTCCGTTTCTTGGAGAGTTTTTGAACAAGATCAGACCTGGAGGCGGTCGCCTTCGCGGGCGGCTACTTCGTAGAGGACTGGGTTGATGAAGAAGCCGAGGACCAGCCGAGACAGCAGGCCGGCGACGACGACGATGGCGAATGGTTTTTGCGTGTCGCTGCCGACGCCGGTGGACATGGCGGCGGGAAGCAGGCCGAGGCAGGCGACCAGGGCGGTCATCATGATGGGGCGCAGACGCAGCAGTGAGGCTTCACGAGTGGCCTGACGAATCGTGCGGCCTTCAAGGCGCAGCTTGTTGATGTAGCTGACGAGAATCACGGCGGTCTGCACGGAAACGCCGAGCAGCGCGAGAAGTCCGAGGAAGCTGGAAACGCTGAGCGGAGTATGGGTGAGTTTCAACGCGACGAGCGCGCCCACAGGCTCGGTGAGAACGACACCGAGAGCGATGGAGATGGGAAATTTTAAATTGCCGTACAGTGCGAACAGAATCATGAAAATCAGGAAGACGGCGAGCGGACCAATAATATAAAGCTGCGATTTGGCCTCGAGCAATTCGCTGTATTCGCCGCCCCACTCCATGCGATAGCCTTCGGGCATTTGGACACTTTTGGCGATGTTCTGTTGGCCTTGTTTTACGATGCCTTCGAGGTTGCGGCC
Organism: uncultured Acidobacteriota bacterium; assembly: GCA_963743735.1. Taxonomy (GTDB): domain Bacteria; phylum Acidobacteriota; class Terriglobia; order Acidiferrales; family UBA7541; genus Acidiferrum. Next base: position 98,475 of record CAVURF010000017.1, on the reverse strand, counting down.
TTCCACGGAAAACTGAATGCCGATGTAGCGGGAATTATTTTCGCGATAGATGAAGGAAGCGCCGGAGGCCTGGCGAATTGTGGCAAGCTCGGACAGGGGAATCTGCTGGCCGGCAGGTGCGGGAACCAGCAAATTGCCAATATCGCGAGCGTTCGAGCGGAATTGCGGCTCCATTCGAACAACCATATCAAAAAGTTTTTCGGCTTGAATGACCTGAGTGGCAGCTTGCCCGCCGACTGCGGCCTGAATGACGGCCTCTACGTCGGAGACGTTGATGCCATAGCGAGCGATTTTTGCCCGATCGGCGTCGATGATGAGGCTGGGCTGGCCAAGTTCGCGGACCACAGTTAATTCCTTAAAACCGGGAGTGTGATCGAGGATGTTGCGAATTTCGACAGCCTTCTTTTCCAGCACCTCGAGATCGGGGCCGAAAACTTTTACGGCCAGCGCAGACTTGAGGCCGGTAAGCGCTTCGTCAACTGCGTCTTCGGCAGGCTGCGTGTAATTGAAGATTACGCCGGGATAGGATTCGAGTTTGTGCTGGATGTCTTTTTCGAGTTCTTCCTTGTTGCGGACAGAGGATTGGCTCCAGGCCTTGTCGTTATAAGGCTTGAGGCCTACGTAAAATTCGCAGTTAAAAAATCCCGTAGGGTCGGTGCCATCATCGGGCCGGCCGAGTTCAGAACCAACGACAGTGACCATCGGGTATTGATTGAGAATTTTGCGAATTTCCGGCGCGAACTTGGCAGCCTCTTCGAATGAAATGGTGTAAGGCATGGTGGCGCGAACCCACAGCGCGCCTTCATCGAGATGCGGCAGAAATTCGCCGCCAATAAATGGAATGAGAAGAAGAGTGGAGCTGAAGATCAGCATGGTTGCCAGAATGGTGGACTTGGGATGATCGAGACACCATTCGAGGCGGCCGGAGTACCAATCACGAATGCCGTTGAAAATCCGGTTTTCTTTTTCCTTGACGCCTTTGCGGAACCAGTAGGAAGCGAGAACGGGAACTATTGTGAGGGTAATGAGCAGGGCGCCGATGAGCGCGAAGGCCATGGTATCGGCCATGGGATGAAAAAGTTTTCCGGCTGGTCCGGTGAGTGCGTAAATAGGCAAATAGCCGGCAATGATGACCGCGACGGAATAAAAAATGGGGCGATCGACGTCGCGCGCGGCGTGCAGCAGAACTTCGTGCAACTGGTAATCCTGGCCATGGCGTTCGCTGAGTTCACGATAAATGTTTTCCACCATGACGATGGTGCCGTCGATGATGATGCCGAAGTCGATGGCTCCGATAGAGAGAAGATTGGCAGCTTCGCCGGTAAGGTGAAGAAAAATAAAAGCAAAAAGCAAAGCGAGAGGGATGGTCAGCGCGGTGATGACGGCAGCACGCACGCTGACCAGAAAAAAGATCAAGACAACCAAAACCAAAATCATTCCGCGAAGAAGATTGCCTTCGACGGTGTCGGTGGTGACGTGAACCAAGTCGCTGCGGTCGTAAAAAGGACGGACCTTGACATCACGTGGCAGAAGAGTCTTGTTGATTTCCTCCGTCTTTCGCTCAACGCCCTCAAGGACGTTCTGCGTTTGCTCGCCGCGACGCATGAGAATGATGCCTTCCACGGCGTCGTCGTTGTTCTTGTTTTTGTCCTGAAAGCCGAAAATACCCAGACGCGGGGCGTGGCCGATCTCCACATGACCGATGTCGCGGATGCGGACTGGCGCGCCGTTATTGCTGGCCACCACGATTTCGCCAATGTCGTCGGTGGACTTTACGAGTCCAAGACCGCGCACGTAATAAAACTGGCCGCCCTGGGAATAAAAACCGCCACCAGTGTTGGCGTTGTTGTTTTGCAGAGCAGTGACGACCTGCACCACGGGAACGTGGTAGCTGTAGAGGCGGGATGGATCGAGCAGTACGTGATACTCCATGGTGGGGCCGCCGAAACCGGAATCGTCGGCGACGCCCGGGACGCTGCGATAGGCGCGTCCGATAATCCAGTCCTCCATGGTGTGGAGTTCCTGCGGAGAACGGTCGGGACTTTCGATGACGTAGCGATAGACAAGGCCGCTGGGGCTGAAGAGCGGCGACATGCTGGCGGTGATGCCCTGGGGAAGAGTGGCGTCGCTGAGGCGTTGGAAAACAAGTTGGCGGGCGAAGTATGGATCGACGCCTTCGTCGAAGGTGAGGCGGACATCGGAGAGTCCGTAGAGCGAGATGGAACGCATCACTTGAAGATGCGGGGTACCGTTCATGGCGAGTTCGAGCGGTAAAGTGGTGAGGCGTTCGACTTCTTCGGCGGCGTGACCGGGCCACTGGGTAACGAGTTCAACCATGGGCGGAGACAAGTCTGGATAAGCATCGACCGGCATTTGCCTGAAGGACCAAATACCAGCAATCACCATTAGAGCGGTGACCATCAAGACCAGAAAACGCTGGCGAAGCGCGAAATGTACGATGCGATGGATCATCGCTGGTTACCGTGAGTTCTCATGGTGTCTAGTGCTGCAACGAATTCATGAACTGCAGGAACAGACTGCCGTTGCCGGCAACGCGTTCGCCTTCCTTGACGCCAGTTTTGAGCTGAACGCGGCCCTGACCCGATTCGCCGAGAGTAACCTGGCGGCGCGAGAATTCAGTTGGAGCAGACTGAACGTAAACAAAAGGTTGGTTTTCGGTGTCGCGCAGAAGGGCGTCGTCGGGAACGGTAAGTACGTTCTGCAAAGTGGCAGCGCGGACGGTAGCGGTGACATACATATCCTTCTTTAATTTCTTTCCGGGGTTTTGCGTGACGATGCGGGCCTGCAGAGTGCGAGTGGTGGCGTCGAGGGCGGGCGCGATGTAGGAGATTTTTCCGTGGAAGGTGTCGGGGTAAGTGTCGGTCGAGATTTCGACGTCCTGACCTGCGTGAACCGAGGCCAGATCGCTTTGATAGACGTTGACGAGAACCCATACGGTATCGGTGTTGGAAATGGTGAAGCATTGCGTGGTGGCGGCTTGCAGAAGCTGGCCGGGGCCGACGAGACGCTCGACCACTTCGCCAGCGATGGGTGCGATGACCGGAATTTCCGCGGTGGAAGTGGCGGAATTTTTAGCGACGGCGTCGGGATCTTTGAGGCCCAGCGCGCGCAGAGCGTCAGTGGACGATGCGAGATCGGCGTGAGCCTGCGCTTGCGTCAGTGCGGCCTGCTCAAGATCGGCTTCCGCGATGGCGCCGTGGGCGAAAAGATCTTTTGCGCGGGCGTACAGCTTGTCCGAGAGAGCTGAGGCATCGCGCGCCTTGAGGTAGACGGAACGAGAAACGGAAAAGTCCGGGCTGGTCACGAAAAGGAGCGGCTGGCCGCGGTGAACTACCTGGCCCGGAGTGGCGAGAATTTGCTGCACCGGTCCTCCGATGGGAGAAAAGACAGGAGCGGTTTCAAACGCGTTGTAGGCAACTGCTCCGGTGAGGCGCAGGGTGCGGGGAAGATTTTCTTTCAGGACTGGCGCGACTTGAATGTGGGCCAACTGATCCTGCGTGATCTGAAAAGTTTGCGCGCTGTCGGCTTTGGATTCGCTGGCGGTGTAAGAGGTCATCTTCGATTCGCCGGAGCCACCGCCACAACCAGCGCAGGCCGCAGCCAGCAACGGAATCGCGAGCAGGCAGATGCGGGAGTTGGATAAGCGAATGCGATTTTGCGGCAAATTTCGTGTCATGGAAGATTCCTTGTGCCAACGGCCTGGCGCAACTGTTCGAGTGCGAGCATGTAATTGGCGAGAGCCTGGCGATAAGCAAGCTGGTTAGCGCGATAGGTGCGCTCTGCATCCAGAAAATCGAGCAGGCTAGCGGCGCCGCGGCGATAGGCGTATTCGCTGATGTCGCGGGATTGTTTGGCTTGATCGACGTAGCCGCCACGATACAGCTGGACAATCTGATCGGTGGTGTGGAGATTTTCGTAAGCGTCGAGTACGTCGGTAGAAACCTGTTGCGTGGTTTCGCTGGCGGTTTCCTGGGCCTGGGTAATGGCGTAACCGGTGCGGGCGATTTCGCCTTGATTGCGATCGAAGATGGCAAGAGGAATGCTGAACGAGACAGTCGAACTGTTGACGCCACCGGTGTGCGAATAACTCAAGCCGGCAGTGAGGTCCTGCTTGCCATTGGCGCGTGCGAGCGCTTCCTGGCTTCGCGCGGCGGTGACGCCTTCTTGTGCGGCGAGCAAATCAGGACGGGAGCGCGAGGCCAAAACCCTTAAGTCAGTCAAAGAGGCATTCTCTGGCTGATAGTCCAGGTCGCCGGTGATTTCGTAATCGTCGGGAACGGATTCGAAGCCGAGAAATTGGCGGAGGCTGGCGAGAGCCTGGATGCGGTTGAGCATGGCTGTCGAGACGTCGGTTTGAAATTGCAGCAGCTGCAACTTGATCTTGAGGAAGTCGCCTTCGCTCATAGCGCCGGCTTTGAAGCGGGCGTCGCTGATGTTGACGGTGTTCTGAAAGCTGTCCAGATCCTGCTGAGCAAATTGCAAAGTGGATTCGGCGAGAATCGCGTTAATAAATTGTTGTGCGACGTTGAAGATCAGAGTGCGTTCGGAATCGGAGACTTGCGAGCGAGTGACGGAGGTGGCATCTCTTGCGGCCTGCAGACGATGCTGGCGTTTTTTGCCGCGTTCGAAAAGATAGCTGGCGCCGATATCGAATTGCGCGTTGTTGTCGAAATAATCGCTATTGAAGTTGCTGGGATTGAAGAGCGGGATGAATTGCGCGTCCCAGGCCAGATTGGGATTGGGACGAAGATTGGCGGTGATTTCCTGGGCTTGGTTCTGCAGAATGGTGGAGCGCAGTGCCAGGAGGGCGTGGTTGTGCTGCACAGCGAGACGCAAAGCATCTTCAAGAGTTATGTGTGCGGACGCACTTGTGTTTTGCGCGGGAGACACAGATGTGGGCGCGGGCGTCGGGCTGGCGGGCGGCGCCTCCTGCGCGAAAGCGGACGACGCCAGGGCCAGCAGCCCGGCGGCGAAAGCCACAACAATCCTCATTGTGAAGGTACCTCTTAGGTCTGTACCGAAGCGACGGATGATTCGTTAAGTGAGACTACGAGAACCGGGGAGCGAACTTCAGAGAGACGGAGGAGCGCGGGGCGACGTGGCCGAAAAAAAGAGCGATGAAGCGGCAAGTCGGGAGCAAGAGATTTCCAGACGACGGATCGCGGGCGTGAGTTCCGTCAGCAGGGCTTGCGCGATTACGGCATGCCCTGCAGTCGCACAAACCTGGCAAACGTGAGGGTTGGAATTCGCGGAGGAAAAATCGCCGCAAAAGTGGAACTGCGCGCCCAATAAGAGGAGCACGAGGCATACAGCTAACAGGCGAATGGAGGAGGTATTCCAGTGCATGGAAATGCACTCACAAGATTAAGGAAAAATATGCGTGGGGTCAACAGCTCAGCATTACAGGCATTACAGGCGGCGTTGGTGGCCGACGCGAAGTTGGGCGCAAGGGCCTGGGTCGATGGAAATGAATATAGAATTGAAAAGACAATCAAGGAGCTAGCGATTGAGGCGGAACGCTGGACACCCGTTTCCGCTGATCCTCCTGGATGGCCAGAAGCCCGAAATGGACGGCTTCGCGCTTGCCGAACATATTCAAAAGGATTCGCAATCGGTGAATGCCACGATCATGATGCTTACGTCGGCCGGCCATCTCGGGCGATGCGACGCGATGCCGTGCCGTGAGCTAGGGATCTCTGCCTACCTGGTTAAACCTATACGTCAGGGCGAACTGCTCGATGCTATTTGTCAATTGCTTGACAAGACGGCACAGAAACAGCAGATGCCGCTAGTGACTCGCCACACGCTGCGGGAGGAGAAGAATGGCATCAAAATATTGTCGGCCGAAGATAATGTGGTAAACCAAACCATAGCAGTACACATCCTTGAGAAGCGCGGTTATTCGGTTACGTCGGCCCCGGACGGCCAAGCCCCGGTCGACGCACATCAATGAGCCGTCCACAAGCGGTGATCCGGGAAACTCGCCCGGCGCACACTTAGGATGACATTGGTCGCTATGCGGGCTAAATGGCGTTTGAGGAAATGACCATCGCGGGAGCATCTGTTAACGGATGATTACGCTTCCAAAAGTAATCATCGGAACTCTAGACACCAAAAAAAACAATTTCAACCTAGTGGCTTTCTGAACTGATGAGCTAGGTTGCCAGCTCACAGAATCAGGAAACGTTCATTATGAACCGAGCTTCGCAGCCACGGCACCCGTGCCTGTTTTCGAGCGCGAGCGAACCGCCGTGAGCTTCCGCGATCTGTCGGCACAGGACAAGACCGATTCCCGACCCTCCTGGCTTGGTGGTGAAAAATGGGACGAACAGATTGGTGGTGTTCGAAAGTCCTGGGCCGTCGTCAATGATCGAAAGCTGAACTCGCGACCGCTCGAGCGACCACTTGACCAGAACGTCTCCACCGGTTTCGAGCACAGCTTCGGCGGCATTACGGATCAAATTGATTAATAGTTGTTCGAGTTGATCCCGGTCAGCAGAGATTGTCAGTAGCGGGCCTTCAACGACTCGCACTCGCACGCGGGTCTCAAGTTCGGCAACGCGGCGGACCAGTTCGCGGAGGTCGACTGGTGCCAACGTTGGCTGCGGCAATCTTGCCAGCCGCGCATAAGCAGCCATGAAACGGCCGAGAGCTTCGGTGCGCGATCGAATGATCGCGAGTCCCTGACGAAGATCGTCCAGGACAATGTCTATTTTCGACGAAGGTGGCGTATCGATTTGCGCGCGCTGCAGATTGCTCTCCATGCTTTGCGCGACGGACTGAATGGGCGCGAGTGAATTATTGAGTTCATGGCCGAGGACGCGGATCAGCCGCTGCCAGGCTTGGCGTTCCTCTTCCCGCAAGGTGCGGCTCAAATCACTCAGCACGATCAGGTCGTGAGGAAGGCCGTCCTGACGAAAAGAGCCGCGGCGCAGTCCCCAACGACCAACGCCACCCGGAAAACTCAGTTCCACCGTGCGGGCCGATTCTCCTTCGATGCAGCCAGCGAGGCCGAGTTCCGCTGCGGTGAAACCGAGAAGCCTTTCGGAAGGACGAGCCAAGAGGCGTTCTCCGGCGCGATTAACGAGTTTCAGCGTGTGAGAGTTGTCAAAGGTAAAAATGGCGACGTCAATTTCTTCGATGACGGTGCGGAGAAGCGCCGCAGCTTCCAGAGCGCCCAAGCGCTGTTCGCGCAGAGTTTCGCTGAGCGCGTTCACTTCGATCATGACTTCGCCGAGGGCGTCGTCACTGCGGGCACCGCGAGCACGGATGGAAAAATCTTCTTCACGCATGGCGGCAAGCAGATTGGAAAGAGTTTGCAAGGAAAAAACGACGCGATGCCGCAGCGAAATTGCAAAGCCGAGCCAAAAAATGATGATGAGGAGTGTAAGCGTCCAGGCAGTTTGCGAGGAATAATCGCCGAACCAAAGCAAAAGGATGGCGATTAGCGACCCTGGCAAGCCCGCAGCCAGCGCCAATAGCTGGATGCGATGCTCGTAGGTGAGAGACTTCATTCGAGACCGTGCTTTTGCAGGCGGCGGTACATGGCGCTTCTGCTCAAACCGAGAGCTTTCGCCGCATGGCTGACGTTGCCTCCATGGCGACCCAACGTGCGCTGGATCAGATGGCGTTCGACTTCTTCAAGACTCATGTCTTCGAGCCGCGCGGTACCACCGGATGGATTTGATCGCAGGCCGAGATCAGAACTACGAACGAACTGGCCAGTGGAAAGCAGAACGCCGCGCTCGACGGCATGGTCCAGTTCGCGCACGTTGCCGGGCCATGGATGTTCTTGAAGCGCCTCCAGCGCCGCAGGCTCGAATCCAGCGAGATTCTTACGATAACGCTGGGCGTAGCCGCGGAGAAAGTGAACGGCAAGCGGCTGCACGTCGTCGCGACGTTCACGCAAAGGAGGAAGATGAATCTCAATCGTGTTCAGGCGAAAAAGCAAATCCTGACGAAAGCGCCCGGCCTCCGCTTCGGCGTTTACATCGGCATTTGTGGCAGCGATCACACGCGCGCTAACGCGGCGGGTGTGCGAGGATCCAACGCGTTCTAATTCGCCCGTTTCCAGGACGCGCAGGAGTTTGGCTTGCAGGTTGAGGGGAAGATTCGCGATCTCATCGAGAAAAAGCGTGCTGCCATCAGCAAGCTCGAAACGGCCGATGCGGTCAGAGCGGGCGTCGGTGAAGGCGCCTTTTACATGGCCAAAGAGCTCGCTTTCGAAGATGCCTTCGGAAAGTCCTCCTGCGTTGACCGTGACCATGGCTTTGCCGGCGCGGGACGATAACGCATGGAGGGTTTGCGCGACGACTTCTTTACCAGTGCCGTGCTCTCCGGTGATAAGAACATTGGCATCGGAAGGCCCGATGCGTGCGATGAGCTCAAGTACCGGCTGCATTGCCGCGGATTCCGCGATCAGAGTGGGGCGAGACTCGGCGCGAAGTAAACGATTCTCCGCTTCGAGACGAGAAGCACGACGCAGAGCTTGCCGAAGATCGATTTGAGTACGCAGAATGCTTAGGAGGCGTGTGTTTTCCCAGGGCTTCTGCAGAAAGTCGCGTGCGCCGCGACGCATTGCTTCAACAGCGACTTCTATGCTGCTCCAGGCAGTCATCACGACGACGGGGAGATTACTGTCGACAATCTGGATCCGGCTAAGGAGGTCCAGTCCCTCTTGCCCAGAAGTTGTATCTCGCGTGTAGTTCAGGTCCATCAACACGGCATCGAATTCGCGGTTCTCGATTGCGGCAAGAGCTTCAGCGGGCGAAGACGCGGGCTGCGTTTCATAGCCTTCGTTCTTTAGCAGAAGGCGCAATGCGTCGCGAATGTCTGGCTGGTCATCGGCCAGCAGAACCCGATTGCGATGCATGTTGTCAGTTTTCATGAGAATAGGAGAGTCGCGTCATTTTACTGCGAATTACGAACCGAAGCAGCGGTTTGCATTCGTGAACGGCAGCGATTGATTTTGACACCATGCGACGGAATCATTCGTGCCGTAAGGCAACCATGGGGTCGAGGCGAGACGCGCGGTAGACTGGCACGAAACCGGCGATGAGCCCTACCAGGAGCAACAGAGCGCTGGCTCCAACGAAGGTGAACGGATCATGGGGCTTGAGACCGAAGAGCAGCGAGCCAGCACTTCGACCGACGGCCAGGGCGAGAACCACTCCAATCGCGACGCCGCACACCAGCAACAGCAAGGTTTGCTGCAAGATTGTCCTGACAACATCTGCACGGCTGGCGCCCAGGGCCATGCGGATGCCAATTTCGTTTCGTCGCGTGGCGACGATATACGAAATCACGCCGTACAGTCCTATCGCAGCGAGTATTGCCGCGAGCACTCCAAAAAAGCCGGAAAGAGCAGCCATCAAGCGGTCACGCAACAAACCATTCTGGATCATCTTGTCGAAAGCGTAGAAATTGATGTCGAGGTCAGGATGGACCTGGTTTGCCGCGTTTTTCACGCCCGCCAATAATCCTGCCATGGGCCCGTTCGCGCGAATCAAGATCTGGGCGTCCGTGTCCGGATGGTCGTATTGCGCTGTGCACGTATAGATGATTGGCTCAGGTTCGTCACGCAGGGCAAAGTATTTTGAATTCTTCACCAGCCCAATAATCTCGTAAGGCGGGGTTATGGTTCGCATTCGTCCGATGCGGAAGGTCATTCCGACTGGATTGCGTCCACCGGCGAATTTGCGGGCAAACTCTTCGGTCACGATTGCTCGATACGGTGCACCGGCTACATCGTGCTCGTCAAAATCGCGTCCCGCGAGCATCGGCGTTTGCAGTGTCCGAAAAAAATCTGGACTAACGCGATTGAAGGCGGCCACGGGTCGCTCGCCTTTTGGCTCACCAGAACTGCCCATCAAGAGATCGTGATTCTCGCCATTGCCGCTTAGAGGAACGATCTCCGCGATCGCCGCGGCATCCACTCCGGGAATGGCCTTCACCTGATTCAAGAGCTCGCCGGCGAACGAAAGGCGGCGTTCGTTTGAAAGATTCAGAGCCGTAAAATCGATGTCCGCCACCAGAATGCCGTCCCGCCGGAAACCGGCATCCACTTTCGCAAGATTGTTCAGGCTGCCCGTAAACAGCAGCGCGCTCACCAACAGTGTCAGCGATAAAGCAATCTGAGACACCACCAGAATGCGCCGCAAGCTAAAGGGCGATCGCCCCTCTGTTGTTCCTCGGCCGCTCTCCTTTAGCACGACGCCGGGCGCCACACTGGTCGCGCGTAGCGCGGGCGCGAGCCCGAACAAAACACAGGCGGAACAGGCGAGAGCGGCTGAGAAGCCCAGAACACGCCAGTCGGTCCCGAGATCCACAAACAACGGATCGTCCTGCGTGCTCAAAAAGGCCACGAGAATCTGGCTGAGGCTGTGCGCCAACAAACCGCCCAGCGCTGCACCCATCCCTGCCAAGAGAAGATTTTCGGTGAACAATTGGCGAATTAATCTAGCTCGGCTCGCTCCGACCGCCATCCTCATGCCCATTTCTTTTTCGCGCGTGCTCGCTCGAGCAAGCATGAGGTTTGCGAGATTGGCAGAAGCAATCAGCAGCACTAGCGCCGCAAGAGCAAGGAGAAACCACAAGGGGTTTTCGAAATCACGCCGCAAAGTCGAAGCGCCCGAATCACCCGGAAATGCCCCGAGTACGTATCCACTGTAATGCTTGGCCTGGTCGGTATTGAAAGTCGGAGGTATCGTCGCTTCGAAAATTCCCGGCGAGATGGATCGCAACTGAAGCGCGGCCTGCTTGATGGTCCACCCGGGCTTCAACCGGCCCATTACTGAAAGCCACCAGCCGTCAGCCCGGTGCAGTTGGCTGTCTTCGCCGTCAATGATTGGCTCCGCGCAAAGCGGCACAGCCACATCAAAGTAACGCCCCACTTCCACACCATAAAAATCCGCCGGTGTGACGCCGACAATCTCAAAGGGATGCCGGTTCATCAGCAGCGTCTTGCCGATCACGGAGTTCTCGCCTGCAAAGGTGTGCTTCCAGAACGAATAGCTGATAACAGCGCCAGGAGAGGCGCAATTCGCGCCATCGTCCGCAGTCGTCAGCACACGGCCTAGAACAGGTTCGACGCCCAGTGTTTGAAAAAATTCGCCACTTACCCAAAGCCCCTGGACATTGTGAACCTCGCCGCTGGGTGAAATATTGAACAGATTGGGCCCCCAGGCAAAAACGCTTGAGAATCCCTGCTGCCGTTGGCGGATTTGTTCCCACTGGGCGTAGGTCAGGTCGGCGTACCGTGACGTAAAGCTGCCGCTCGCTCCATTGCGGTGATCGATGTTGATCTTCGCGATTTGCTCTGGATTCTTTACCGGAAGCGTGCGCAGCCGCACCGCGTCCAGCAATTGAAAAATGGCGGTGTTTGCGCCGATACCCAAGGCAAGTGTAAGAACGGCAACCGCGGTGAACCCGGGAGATTTCTCGAGCATGCGAAGAGCGTAACGAAGGTCTCGCCACAGCGTTTGCATCATCAGCTCCTATTCATGTCGAAGTGCACCCCTAGATCAACGGCCGGTCGCTCGGCGGGCCGGAATCACTACACGCCGCCGGCAGCTGCAGTTGTCTCTTGACTGACGACCCAGCCGTCGCCCAACTGGATGATGCGATTTCCGTAGGTCGCATTTTTCTCAGAATGCGTGACTTGAATGATTGTTGTTCCCTCTTCGTTCAGTTTCTTGAAAAGCTGCATGATCTCGTCGCCTTGTGCGGAATGGAGATTCCCTGTCGGCTCGTCAGCAAGAATAAGTTTCGGTCTTTGGATTACCGCGCGAGCCACTCCGACCAGTTGTTGCTGTCCGCCCGAGAGTTGGTTCGGGAACAGATCTTTTTTGCCGACAATGTTGAAACGATCCAGAGCGTCGCAGACCAGGCTGACGCGCTCTTTGTGCGGGATGTTCCTGTAAGACAGTGGAATCTCAAGGTTTTCGTACACGGTAAGATTGTCGATCAGATGATAGCTCTGAAACACGAATCCGATATTGGCCTTGTGCAGCTCGTTGCGCTGCTTCACGCTGAGTTTGTGCACCGGCTGCTCGAGGAAAAAATATTCGCCGGACCAGGCCCCGTCGAGCATTCCCAGGATGCTCAGCAGCGTGGATTTGCCGGCACCCGATGGACCCATGACGGTAACGAACTCGCCCGGCTCAATATCAAGAGAGATGCGGCGAAGCACGAAATATTTTCCGCCTGCCAGGTCGTAGGATTTTTCGAGATTTCGTAGCCTAATTAGCGGTTCCATATAATGTGCTCCTCACGATCACTCATAGCGTAGGGCACGCATGGGATCAACGCGCGTAGCGCGGCGTGCAGGAATGTAACAGCCGAGCACCACCACAACAGCAAGAAGAATCGCGCCGGATGCATAGCTGAAAAAGTCCGCGGCGCGTACGCCGTAGAGCAGGCTAGAAAGCAATCGCGCCAGCGCATACGAAGCTGGGAGGCCGATCGCCGTGCCGATCGCGAGAAGTTTTAGCCCGCCACCAAGGAAAAGACCAAGCACGTCGCGAGGCCGCGCGCCCAGGGCCATGCGCAAGCCAATTTCTTGAATTCGCTGCGTGACAGAGTACGCCATCACTCCGGAAACGCCGATGGCCGACATGACCAGCGCCATCAGGCCCAAAACACCCATCACAACAGCGACGTAAGCGAGTCCAAGGATCTGATCGGAAATCACGCGCTCGTAGGGGAGAACGTCGTAAACGGGCTGATCGGGATCGACGCTGGACAAGGCCGCCTTGACGGCAGGAATAATGGAGCGGAGATCAGCCGACGCTCGAATCGCGATATAGGAACTGCCGTGCGGGTCCTGACGATAAGGAAAGTAGATCGCACGAACAAGGTCATGCTCCCAAGGGCTGTAGTCCACGTCCGCCACGACTCCAATTACAGTTATCCAAGGGGTCTTTGAATCGTCGTCCCCGATTTTCAGACGACGGCCGAGAGCGCTGGTTCCTGGCCAGTAACGACGCGCCAGACTTTCACTGACAATCGCAGCGCGCGGCGAGTCCGCGGAGTCCCGATCGGTGAATTCACGGCCTTCCATCAAGCGGACACGTAGCAGCCGGAAATAATCAGGGCCAACCGAATTCCGTTCCGCTGTGCGCAGCTCACCCAATTGCCTCGGTTGGCCTTCGATACTGAACGCGGGAGTGTCATCCTCGTTGTCATAGGGAATCACGCTGGCGACAGTTGCGGAGTCGACTTCGTGCAGTTCTCGGATTCGCTCCAGAAAACGATCGTAGAATGCGGAGCGCTGGCTGGGAGTCGCATATTTTGACCCAGGAAGGGCCACGCGCATGGTGAGAACCGATTGGGGATCCGATTTGAAGTTCGATGCGAAGAGCGACCGTACTCCCTTGGACATCAGCGCGGCGCCCACAAGCAACACCAGCGAAAGAGCAATCTCCGCCACAATGAAGGCGTTGCGCAGGCGCGTACGGGAACGGCTGCTGCCGGCGCGCTGGCCAGCTCGCAGCATTTCGGAAGAGTCACTGTCCGACCCCTGGAAAGCTGGAACCAACCCGGCGATGATTCCGGCCAGGCAAGCAACTGCTAGAGTGTAGAGAAATACTTCGCGGTCGAGGCCCACCTTGTTCCAAGAAGGAATGTAGCGGGACACTTCCGGAGGCATGTTGCCGCGGAGCAGGGAGATTCCCCACGCGCCGAGTAGCAAGCCTGCAACGCTACCGCCCATACCTAGCAGGAGGCTTTCAATGAGCAACTGCCGGATCACTCGTCCCCGGCTTGCACCCAATGCCCGCCGAATGGCCAGTTCGTTTTGCCGGGACGTACTGCGGACCAGCAATAGATTAGTGACATTGGCACATGCAATTAGGAGTACAAATCCAACGGCTCCGAGCATCAGGAGCATGTAGCTTCGGCCGTAACCGGCAACGAACTCGCCCAAATCTTGCACCGTGATACTCCATCCAGTCTCGGCTGCGGGATACAGAGATGGCATCCGTTGCTGGATCGCGTTCATTTCCGCTTGGGCTTGCCTCAGGGATACGCCAGTTTTCAGCCGCGCCAGCGGGTACACGTAGTGGGATTTGCGATCTTGTTTTTCCTCGGGACTAAACGCCAAGGGGATCCAAAGGTCCGCGCTCGCGGGAAATTTCACATCCTGATTCATGACCCCAATAACTTCGCATGGACGGCCATCCAGCTTCACCGTTTTTCCCACAATTCGCGGATCACTGGCGAATTGCCGCGCCCACAGACCGTAACTGAGAATCACTCTTGCGTCTTGGCCAGGAATGTCTTCGCCTGCAACGAAACCCCGGCCCAACGCGGCGCGAATGCCGAGCACGTCGAAGAAATCTGGCGTGACGCGGAAGCCCTGCGCCTTGACGGGCTCGCCAGCACTCGTGAGGTTCACATCGGCCCATTCGTACCCGGCTAAACCTACGAAAGAGCGGGCTTCCTTTTTCCAATCCAGGAAGTCAGCCGGGGACGCGGCGCTCCAGTCTTGTCCCTGCTGACCAGGCGCGCGATTCAAAACCATTACCAGTCGCTCTACTTCTGGAAATGAAACAGGTTTGCGCAGAAAAGTATTGGAGAGACTGAACGTAGCCGTATTCGCGCCAATTCCGAGTCCCAGGGTAAAAATCGCCACAAGAGTTATTCCGGGGTTCTTGGCCAACATCCGCAGACCAAAGCGAACGTCTTGGAAAATGGAGTGCATCTACGTATTCCTCCTGCAATCAGACTGCGACGCCAGCTTCCTTGGTTTCTTCAACGATACGGCCGTCAAACAGGCGAATCGTGCGTTCGGCAAAATGTGAGTAGCGTTCATCGTGCGTGACCATGCAGATTGTGGCGCCGTTGCGGTGCAGATCACGTAACAGCTCCATCACTGCTTCGCCATTTTTTGAATCCAGGTTTCCAGTGGGCTCGTCGGCCATCAAAATCAGAGGATCGCCGACCAAGGCGCGCGCCACCGCAACGCGCTGCTGTTGCCCGCCGGAAAGTTGCGACGGGTAGTGCCGTACGCGATGAGCCATGCCAACACGCTGCAGTGCGTGCTCAACTTTTTGTTTACGTTCCGCTGAACTCGTGCCGCGATAAGTAAGCGGTAGTTCAACATTTTCGTAAACGGTCAGATCGCCAATCAAATTGAAAGCCTGAAAAATGAAACCGATTTCGCGGTTGCGAATGCGGGTTCGCTCACTTGAGGTCAAATTGGCAACTGGCTGTCCGTTCAGCAGGTAATTCCCTTCGCTGGGTGAATCCAGCAGCCCAAGAATGGACAATAGAGTGGATTTGCCGCAGCCGGACGGCCCGGAAATGGACACGTATTGCCCCTTGTGGATCTCCAGGTGAATTTCCTCCAGCGCATGCGTCTCCACCTCGTCCGTCAAGAAGACTTTCTTCACGCCTTCCATTTTGATCAGAACATTGTTATTCGCTGACGTCATTTTCTCTCCTGCCTTTTTCGCCCAGCATTTAAAAACTGAAATTCATTCGCGGCGCAGTCACCCAGTGCCAGTGTCAGGACTGCGACAGCAGTCAAGCCCGTATCGCACGTCCTGCCAGAGTGTTTGCATCGGCTGTTCCTACTCATACCGCAAGGCCACCAACGGATCGACTCGCGTCGCTCTGCGGGCCGGAATCCAGCACGCGACTAAGGCCACAACAACTAACAACGTCGCCACGCCAAGAAACGTTATGGGATCGGTTGGGCTTACGCCGAAAAGGATGTTGACCATCAAGTGCGTGAGTCCAAGCGCGACTGCGAAGCCGATGGAGACGCCTAGCAGGGCCATCTTCATCCCTTCGCCAAGCATGAGACGCAAAACATCACGCTGCTGCGCGCCGAGAGCTATGCGAATGCCGATCTCGTTGGTGCGCTGACTCACCACGTAAGAAATCACGCCGTATATGCCAATGCTTGACAGGAGAAGGGCCAGTCCGGCGAAAACGCCGAGCAAAACCATCGTAAAACGGCGCGCGGCCAACGAATCCCCTACGACTTCTTCGAGCGACTTGGCGTCGTAGAGCACGTTCTCACCGTTCATTCTCTCAATGGTCTCGCGGATGGCCGGGAACATTCCCGCCGCCGGCCCCTTTATTCGAGCAACTACCTGCGAATAAGGTGGTCCGGGTCCGCTCCCAACCTGATCCGGGTTTTGCATCAGGGGTATATACGCTTGCGCCACGATCGAGTGCTTGGCATCGCCATCGGTGTCCAAACCCCAATGCTTTACGTGTCCGACGATGCCGATAATTTCGGGCTCGGTATTGAGGATACTCACGTGGATTCGTTTGCCAACGGGATCTTGCTTCGGAAAATATTCGCGCGCGAAGTCTTCGTCGATGACGATCACCGGCGGCGCATGTTCGTCGTCCTGTTTGGTGAGAAATCGTCCGCGATACAACGGAATTTGCATCGCCCTCAGGTATCCCGGCTGCACGACATAAAAAAGAGACTGCTTCATTTCGCTTTCATTGGCGGGTTTGGGTTGACCTTCGAGCCAAAAAGGGTATTCGCTGTCACCGCTCATCGGTAATGATCCGGTGGTGGAGGCGACGGCTTCCACGCCAGGGATGCTCTCTAGTGTCTCGTCCAGTTGACGAAGCGCGGACCGCGTTGTGGCCGCATTGACGCCGAGAGACGGTGACAGCGAGACGGAGAAGGTCAGGACGCCGCGAGGATTGAATCCCGGATTCACGCTCCAGAGGTCCACCAGGCTGCGGATCATTAGTCCCGCGCCAATGAGAAGGACCAGCGCCATAGCCATCTCGATGACCACGAATACACCCTGGGCGCGGTGATGCGTGCCGCTTCCTCCCCGGCCGCCTTCTTTCAAACTTTGCTGGAGATCTGGGCGCGACGTTTTCAACGCTGGCGCCAGACCAAAGACTGCGCCAGCCAGAATGGAAACAGCGAGTGTAAAGAGCAGAACGCGCGCATCGAGAGCGACATCTTGAGCTCGCGGCAGAGTTTCGGGAAGAGCGCGCAGCGCCGCCTGGGTTCCCCAACCTGCTAATAATAAGCCGAGAGCGCCTCCAGCCAAGCCGATCAGGATACTCTCCGTAAGCAACTGCCGAATGACGCGAGACTGGCCCGCTCCGAGAGCGGATCGAACGGCAAATTCATGGGTGCGGCTGGTCGAGCGGGCTAATTGAAGGTTTGCAACGTTTACACACGCGATGAGCAACACAAATCCGACCGCTGCGAGCAGGACCAACAGAAATGGCTCGACATCGCCGATAATATCTTTCTTGAGCGGCAGCAGGCTTATGCCCGCGCCTTTATCCGCGTTCGGGTAGGTAACGGCAAGATTGTTCGCAATTTGATCCATGTCGGCGTGGGCAGCGGTGAGCGTCACGCCGGGTTTTAGACGGCCAATCGCGCGCGTCCCTTCGTGCACGTCGCGATCCTGAAAGAATGGATCCGTGAATTGTCCGACGGGGATAAAGACATCCTTGGCTCGATCATAATTCGCACCTTGAAAATAAAAATTCGCAGGCAGGACGCCAACCACAGTGTAGGCTACGCCATTCATGGTGATTCTCTTTCCCACGATGTCGGGCGCCGAGCCAAACTTGCGCTGCCACAGGCCCGCGCTGAGAATCGCGACAGGCGCCGTGCCGAGTCGGTCTTCTTCCGGTGTGAACAGACGTCCACGGGCCGGACTTACGCCGAGAATCTCGAAGAATCCGGCAGAAACCATGCCAACCCGCACGCGTTCCGCCTCTCCCCTTCCCGTGATACTGAAATCGTCGCTGCGATAGGCGGCGATGGACGAAAATGTTGAATTGGTGCGCTGCCAATCGAGGAAATTCGGGTAGGAAATCGAGGATCTCTCGAAATTCGCTGTATTCTCGGAGATAGCGACGATCCGATCGGACTGCGGATAAGGTAATGGCCGGAGAAGAACGCCGTTGACCACGGAGAAGAGCGCCGTGTTCGCGCCAATACCAAGCGCTAACGTTAGAATCGCTATCGCCGCGAAGCCGGGATTTTTGCCCAACACTCGCAAGCTGTAGCGCACGTCCTGCCAAAGTGTTTCCATCAAGCTCTCCTACTCATAGCGCAACGCCACCAGCGGATCGACCTCGGTCGCCCGCCGCGCCGGAATCCAGCATGCCGCAAGCGCCACCGCCGCGATCAGCCCAAGCCCCAGAACGTAGGCCGAAGAATTCCCGGCGTTCACGCCAAACAGCAATGATTCACTAAGGCGAGCCAGGGCATAGGCCAGCGGCAATCCGACGGTTACTCCGGCGATCACCATTGCGCCAACTTCTTTGCCAATCAGCCATCGCACATCGCCGGCTTCCGCGCCGAGAGCCATGCGAATCCCAATCTCCCTCGTACGCTGCACCACCAGGTATGCCAGAACGCCGTAAATGCCCAGAGCCGACAGCAGCGCTGCCAAAGCGGCGAAGCTCGCCGAGAGGACCGCCACCATCCGTGCCGGAAACAAATCCTCTTCCACGACGCGTTCCATCGTTTTGACGTTGTCGACAGGCAGGGTCGCATCGAGCTGGCGGACTTGACTCTGCAATTCGGGGCCAAGCAGCAGAGGATCCCGGATGGAACCTATATAAAAGGTCATGCCCGACAGCTTGGACCTCTGCGAATACGGGAGGTAAACGTACGGATTCGGCGTCACGCTTCGCACGTGGTCCTGCTTTACGTCCTTGACAACGCCGACGATTTCAATGTCCAGCTTGATCTTGCTGCCGCCTCCGAAAGCGAAATGCATCCCAACGGGATCGCGGCCGGGGAAGAAGCGCTTGACCATCGCGTCACTCGCCACCGCGACTTTGGAGCTCATCGCGCTGTCAGCGTCGGTAAATTCGCGACCAGACAGCAGGGGTATTCCAAGAGTCGAAAAGTAACCCGCGCTGACGGGGACACGGTTAACGTGCCGCAGATCCTCAGGAAGCTGGACACCTCCCTCGGCGGTAATATTGCTTCCTTCATCGTCGCCGGTGAGCGCGGCAATTTCGGCTGTGCCGACGGAACGCACACCAGGTATGGAAGCGATGCGGCCGCGCAACTGGTCGACTAGCGCGATGCTGCGTTGCGTGTTGTAGCCATTGAGAGCGGGTGCGATCGAAAAGCAGATCACATTTTCGGTTCTGAGACCGAGATCGACGTTGCGCAGGTTCCACAGGGTACGAACAAACAGCGCCGCTCCAGCGAGAAGCAGCGTGGTGAAAGCGATTTGTCCCGCAACCAACACTTTCCGAAAGCGCACATGGGAAACGCTGGCTGAGGATGTCGATCCCTGATCCTTGATCGTCTCCGAGACCGAAGACCGGGTGACGCGAAACGCGGGAACGATCCCAAAGAAAACTCCTGAGAGCAAACTGGTCCCCACTGCGAACACCAGGACCGTGGAATCGAGATGCGGCGTAAGTCCTTGAATCCCCTCGTTCGCAACAACAATCGGCGTTAGTACGCCAATCAGCCAAGAGCCGAGAACCACGCCCAGTGATCCGCCGACGAACGCGCACAACAGGCTCTCCACGAGGAGTTGACGAATGATTCTTCCGCGGCTCGCTCCGAGCGCTTCCCGGATTGCAAATTCGCGCTGTCGCGCGGCGCCTCTGGCCAACAGCAGGTTCGCCACGTTGGTGCAAGCGATGAGCAGCACCAGCGCCACCATCGCGAAAAGCGTGATTAACTGGCCGGCAGTGTCGCGCTGTACCACCATACGGCCGCGGGATCCGGAAGATAGGATGATTTTCTTGTTCAAGAAAGCCTGGCGCTTCAGCTCATTCCAGCCGTTGATTTTTGGCAGTTGTTCTTCCAGTAGCGGGTGATATGCAGCATTCAAGCTGGCAACAAGTTGCGGCTCAGAAACGCCTGCCCTGCGCCGCGCCAGCACCTTTAGCCAGTAGTCGTTCCATCCGTCGAGTGTGTCCTGGCCCAGAGTCATTTGTGGAGTCATCATCAGCGGCACGAAAACATCGGGTGATTTGCCTACTTGCGCGCCGGAGAACCCCGCGCGTGCAACCCCGACCACCGTCATTTCAACGTTGTTGATAAGCAGGCTCTTGTTAAGGATGTCGAGATCGCCACCAAAGTGCCGTATCCAATACGCATGGCTTAGCACGACCACGGGATGCCCTCCGGGCACGCGGTCGTCGTCTAGACTGAACACACGGCCCATCGCTGGCGGAACGCCGAGCGCTTCGAAGTAGTTCCCAGAGACGAGCTGGCCCGACGCATGCTCCGTTTGCCCGTGGCTGGAAATGCTCGCTGAAAAGGCATACTGGCCCAGCATGTTGCAAACCGCTGTGCTGCTTTCTCTGAGCCCTTTATACATCGGATAAGAAAAGGACTCTGTCTCGTCACCATCGTCGGACACATGTCCCTGAACTGGCCCTGGAGCGTGAAGCACAACCAATTCGTTCGGATTTTGCACCGGGAGCTGCCGCAACAAAATCTGGTTCATCAAGGAAAAAATCGCCGTGTTCGCGCCAATGCCCAGCGCCAGGGTCAGCACTACAATCGCGGTGAAGCCTGGATTTTTCGCCAGCATGCGAAGTCCATAGCGCAGATCCTGCATGAGTGTTTGCATCAGCCTCTCCTACTCATAACGCAGCGCCACCAACGGATCGACGCGAGTGGCGCGCCGGGCGGGAATGTAGCAAGCGAGGATAGCGGCGGCCGCCAAAACCAGCGAGACGCCACCGAAGATAAGCGGATCGTGGGCACTGACTCCGAAGAGCAGGCTGGAAAGGACCCGCGTAGCTGCGAGAGCAATCAAGATCCCCAGCGTTAGTCCAGCGATTGCCAACCGCATTCCTTGACCCACCACGAGCCTCAATATGCGACTGCTCTGCGCACCCATGGCCATACGAACGCCGATTTCGCGCGTTTGCTGGTTCACTGAATAAGAGAGCACGCCGTAGACACCCACCACCGCAAGGAATAGCGCGAGTCCACCGAACACGGTCAGCAGCGCAGCGCCCATTCGCGGCGCCCATAGTCCCTGATCGATCAATTCTCCGATCGTGTTGATGTTCGTTAGCGCGAGGTTTGTGTCTAGCGATTGAACTTGGCTCCGAACTGTGGCGATAACTGCTTCGGGCCGGCCGTTAGTATGCACCTGCATGGTGACCGCAGGGGCATAGTCTTGGGCGAGTGGCAGGTAGGCCAACGGCTGAGGCTCTTCTCCGATGGCATTCACCACGGTATTGCGCGCGACACCAACGACTTCGCGCAGGGCGGACTCTCCGAAGAAATGGAAGCGCTTCCCGACTGCGTTCTCATTTGGCCAGAATTGTTTGGCCATTGCTTCGTTAATGATGGCGACTTGCTTTGTGTCTTTGCGATCTGCGTCAGTGAATTCGCGGCCGAATGGCAACGGAATGCGCAGAGTCGCAAAAAAATTCGGCGCGATGTCGTTGAGCTGGGTCAAGGTCCCACGATAGCCGGAAGCTTCATTTTGACCTTCGGGGAACACGGTCCGCGAGAGTCCTCCGCCGAGCGGAAAATTGGAGGCGATAGTGGCCGACTCGACGCCCGGCGACGCCTTGGCGCGGTCGATGGCTGCGCGAAAATACTGCTGCGCACGGCCTTCCTCGTAATGCAAAGCTCCTAGGTCGAAAGCGAACACAAAGAGATTTTTCGACTCGAACCCTGGATCGACGCGTTGCGCGTTTTGCATGCTGCGAATAAATAAACCCGCTCCGACGAGCGCGACAAGCGCGAGCGCAATTTCAGTTACGACCAGAAGGCTACGGAACGGGTTTCTCTTTAGGCCCACCGTGCCTCCTCGTCCACCAATTTTCAGCACTTCGATCAGGTTTGGTTTGGCGGCCTTGATCGCCGGAGCGATCCCAACGAGCACGGCCGTAAGAAGCGCCATGCTTACCGTGAAGAAAAGCACATGGGAATCGAAACCCAAATCGACGTCACCATCCAGGATGAATGGCGGCCGGAAAGACCACAACACCGCACGGCCCCCATAGGCGATCACCAAGCCGACAGCTCCCGAGAGAATCGCGAGCACCAAGCTTTCTGTGAGTAATTGCCGCATGACCCTGCCCTGGCTGGCTCCGAGCGCAGCTCGCAGCCCAATTTCTTTTTCCCGGCGAGCAGCCTGAGCCAGCAGCAGATTTGCCAGATTGACGCATGCAATCAGAAGCACCAAACTCACTATCCCCATCATCAGTCCACCGGCGAGGGCGATTTGATTGCGATTGTTCACTCCGACAGCAGCATCGGCGAGAGGTGTGAGGGCCACACTCCGGCTGGCGTTGTCTTTTGGAAACGCGCTTTCGAGATGCGATGCAATGGTCTTCAGCGAGGCTTCCGCTACACTCAAGCTAACGCCGTCCTTGAGGCGGCCGATCACGGTGGTGGTCAGCAATCTGCGGTCATTAAAATGATCTTTAAAGAAACCCGCGATTAACTGCGGATACATGCTGACGGGCACCCAGATTTGCTCGGCATTGCCAAACGTAAACGTACCCTTGAAGCCGTGCGGGGCCACTCCTATCACCGTATAAGGCGTGGCGTTCAGAGAGAGAATCTTGCCAACCACATTGGGATCAGATCCGAATTTATTAGCCCACAGACTGTAGCTTACTACCGCGACATTGTTCCCGCCCGGCTTGGTATCCTCGTCAGGCAAAAAGAAACGCCCCGAAACAGGACGCAGCCCGAGGATTTCAAAATAGTTTGCGCTGACCATTTGTCCGAAAATTTGCTTGGGTTCCGCGCCACCACTCCACGTCAATGGAAGGGGGCCAACAAAGCATCCAACGCTGGCGAAAACCTGGTTCTCTCTGGCGTAATCCTGGAAATTCGGATACGACATGCCGAGCTTCGTAAGATTTGCCGCAGTCACTCGAGTCTTACTGTCGATCGTATCCAGTTCGACGAGACGAGTAATATTCTTGACGGGCAAAGGATTGAGGAGAATGGCATTCACAACCGTGAAGATGGTCGTGTTGGCGCCAATTCCTAGCGCCAGCGATAGTACAGCGACCGCGCCGAAGCCGGGATTTTTCCCCAACATTCGCAAGCCGTAACGCACGTCCTGCCAGAATGTGTGCATCAGCGCCTCCTACTCATAACGCAGCGCCACCAACGGGTCGATTCGCATGGCGCGGCGCGCGGGGATATAGCACGCCAAGAGCGTTACCGCCGTCATCATCATGGCTACGACGGCATAAGTGATTGGATCCGTCGTAGTGACGCCGTAGAGCTGGCTCGCCAACAATCGAGTTACTCCGAATGCGCCTGCCACTCCCAGCACGACGCCCACAAAGGAGAACTTCGCTCCCTCCTTTATGATCAGCAACAACACATCGCGACGTTGCGCCCCCAATGCCATGCGGATACCAATCTCGCGCGTACGCTTCGATACCAGAAATGACAGCACGCCGTAGATGCCAATCATCCCCAGCAAAAGTGCCAGGCCCGCGAATGCAACAAAAAGGGAAGTAGTTGACGCCGGAGTGGCTACAGCCTCCGAGACCACGGCAGTCATCGTTTTCACTTCGCTGACGGGAACCTGCGGATTTAGGTCGGTGACCACCCGCCGAAGCAACGCTCCCGCTTGTGCGGTATCCGAAGCCATGCGAATCGCTACAGTCATCTCCGCCGGTATTCGTCGCGTCTCCAGCGTGGCGGTCCGATTGTATGGAACGTAGGCCGTGCCGCGAATCCAATTCGGGACATTCTGTTGCAGATCGTAAGCGCGCACTTCTTGAGTCACGCCCACGACGGTGCGCCACTCCCTCTCGTCAAGGAGCCGAACGTGTTTTCCGACCGCACCCTCGTTGGGCCAGAAGCGCCGCGCAGTTTCGGCGCTTACGATCGCGACCGGGGCGCCTGTTGTGTCGGCGTCGGTAAACGCCCTGCCCGCCAACAGAGAAATGTTCATGGTCCGGAAATAATCTGGAGTAATTATGTCGAGCCAGAAGAGCGGCGAGATGTCACCGGGATTCAGGTCCTCGACCTCGAGTGATCGCTTGCTCACTCTGCCACCCAGTGGAAGTGTGTTCACCAGGGCTGCGGAGGTCACGCCCGGGGAGTTTCGCAATTGCTCCAGAACGTCGCGGTAGAAATCCAGACAACGGGCTGCGTCGCTGCAAAACGATTCATTGGGAGTGATTCGCGCTGTCACTACCTGCCGTGCTCGGAAGCCCGGATTCACGTGCGAAAGCGCCCAGAAGCTGCGGATCAAAAGTCCCGCGGCAATCACCAGCAGCACCGCGAACGCAACTTCGCCGGCCACCAGCGAGCTACGCAGACGCTGCGAGACGGAAACCACCGAGCCGCGCCCGCCGGACTTAATTGCATCGGTCAGCACTTGGCCCTGGCGCGACGACTGCAGGGCTGGCGCGAGTCCGAAGATAAGACCCGTGAGTATTGCGAGCCCGCCCGTAAAGACAAGCACTTGCCAGTTGATGTGCACATCCGTGAGACGCGGCGTGTCCGCCGGAAGCGCCGCTCGAAGCAACGAAAGACCGGCGCTGGCGAAAACTAATCCGAGTAATCCACCCATCGAAGCCAGCAATACGCTTTCCGTCAGAAGCTGTCGGGCAATTCGTTGCCTTCCAGCACCCAGCGCGAAGCGAATATTAATTTCCTTCTCCCGGGTTGCCGCTCGAGAAAGCGTTAGGTTGGCCACGTTGGCGCAGGCTATCAACAGCACCAGCGCTACAGCGGCAAGCAAGAGCACGAGCCGCACACGCACGTCCGCAACCATGCCGTTTTGCAGCGGAACGACACTGACGTCCGCGTTCCAGCTCGCCGGCATCGCCCAGGGAAACAGGGCGAATACTCGGGATTGAAACGTACGAATTTCCGCACGAGCTTCGCTAATCCCAGCATCGCGACGCAGCCTCCCGACCACGGGCATGAAATCGCCCGCCCAATATTCAAAAACAGTCCGCGGATCGTTATGCAGCGGAATCCATAATTCCGTTTTTGCGGATGGAAACCGGAAACTCTCTGGCATCACGCCGACGACCTGCCGGTCTACCCCTTCAAGCTCAATCGATCGGCTGATGATTGTGGGATCTCCCGCGAATCGCTGCTCCCACAACCTGTGGCTCAGGATTACGTAGTTGTCCTGCCCGGCCGCGTCCTCGCCTGGATAAAATGTTCGCCCTTTTTCCGGACGAGCGTTAAGCACCGAAAAAAGTTCGGCGGAGACGAACGTGCCCGCAAGCCGGACAGGTTCGCCCCGGCCAGTGAGGTTGAACTCATGGCCCTCCGCGTACGTGGCCACGTCGAGCGTACGTACCTGCTTGCGCATCGCGACAAACGCGCCCCTTGGGTAAGATCCAGTCACGCTAACGAGCTGATCCGGCCTGGCGTACGGAAGTGGCTGCAGAAGAATGCCATCCACAAGACTGAAGATTGCGGTGTTTGCACCGATGCCCAAAGCAAGCGTCAGCACAGCGATTGCCGTAAATCCCGGATTCTTCGCCAGAGTGCGAAGTCCGTAACGCACGTCCTGCCACACTATTTGCATCAGTATTCCCTACTCATAACGCAGCGCCACCAACGGATCGATCTTCGTTGCCCTTCTTGCGGGAATCAGGCTGGCCGCCAGCGCAACCGCGCAGGTTCCCATCACGGCCAGCACTAACGCCAGCGGATCGCTAGGCGCGAGACCGAAAAGGAGCGAACGCAGCAGCCTGGCTCCCGCAATCGCCAGCGGCAAACCCAAAAGAACTCCCGCCATGCTTACAGCCAAACTCTCGCGCAGCACCATCCACAAGACTTGCTGACGTCGCGCGCCCAGAGCCATCCTCACGCCTATTTCCGAAGTTCTCCGCGTAATGCGATACGCCAACGTTCCATACAATCCAGTGGCTACCAAAAGTGCGGCCAAGAAACCGAAAAACATCGCCAGCCGCGCAAAAAGATGCTCTTGCGAAAACGACGCTTCGAACTGCGCCTGCTGCGTCGTCGGTTGCAGAGGAGCCAAGTCCGGCCCAAAATCGTGAACCACATGTTCTACTTCGGGCAGCAAAGCGTCTGGATTGCCGTGAGCTCGCAACTCAATCTGCATGCTCGCGATATCGGGTATCTGCTGGTACGGGAAGTACGCCATCGGGAATTCTGGCTCGCGCACTCGTCGGTATTTGCTGTTTTGCGTGACACCAATGATGGTGTATTGTTCGCCTTTCTCTCCATCGATCGCCAGGTGGTGTCCAAGAGCGTCACGCCCGGCCAAAAAACGCTCCACAAACGTTTGATTGACGATTGCAACTTTGCTGGACGTCAAGGTATCGGCGCCTGCGAAGTCTCGTCCCAACAAAATGGGAGTGCCCATCACCTGAAAGAAATCCGCGCCCACTGCGTTCCAACGAACCATGCTGTCCATGATGTTTTCGTGCGGTTGTACGCCGTCTACAAAGGCGATCGTGTTGTTGCTTCCGCCCGCTCCCGGGCGCAGCTGCACGGTCGTCGCCGATTCCACTCCTGGAAGAACACGCAGCCGGTCTATTAGTCGGTCATAGAAACGAATCACTTCCCTGTCGTTGCGCAAGCTCGGTGGTGGCGTTATGCCAAACACCAGCAGGCCTTCAGCTCGCATCCCAAGATTCGCGTTTTCAAGGTTCAGCAGCGTACGCACGGCAAGCCCCGCGCCAAGCAGGAGCGCCACACACATAGCCATTTGCAGCGCGACTACAGCTCGACCTGCACGAAATCCAGCGCGTTCCTGGCTTGCGCTTATACCGGAAGCTCGCAGGGCGACCCATGGCGGAATGTTCGCCACACCGCGAAGCGGAGCAAGTCCGAAGAGCAACGCCGCCGCAAAACAAATGCCTACCGTGAAAAATAGCACTGTGCCGTCGGGCGCGACGCTTGCATCCAATCCGGCCCACCGTCCTAGTGCTTGGCTTCCCCACAGAGCCAGCACCCACCCGCCCGCTCCTCCCGTCGCAACCAGAAGCAGGCTCTCAGCTAAAAGTTGCCGAAACAGGCGCGCGTGACCTGCACCGAGCGCCGCGCGCAAGCTAAATTCACGTTGCCGTACCGAGTTCCGCGCCACCAGCAGCATCGCCACATTGCTGCATGCAATAATCAGAATCAGCCCGACGGTGTACATCAACGCGTGCAGCGGCGTTTCCAGTGAATCTCGAAAGCCCGCGATCCCGCGCGCAGCCGTGAAATAAAGCTGCGGCGGCTCTTCGCCCGAACGGGGTCCGGAGGTTCCGAGGTACGCCGCTTGTCGATAGATCGGATGCAGTCGCGCCAGTGCCTGCGCTTCGCTCACACCCGGAGCCAGGCGTCCAATCATCATCATGAACCACCAGTTCGGCGAACCGTACAAAGCCGACTTGTCCTGCGGCGAAAATCCCCATGGTTTCAGCTGAGGTAACGTCTGCAACGGAATCCACACATCGGTCGAGCCCCCTTCTTCCACCCCGGAAAAATCACGCTCGGCAACTCCAACGATGGTGAACGCAACACCTTTGATATAGAGAGTTTCGCCAAGTACCGACGGGTTGCGCGCAAATCGCCGTGTCCAGAAGTTGTAGCCGAGCACCGCGGTTTGCGTGTGCTGTGATTCGTCTTCCGGCGCAAAGATCCTTCCACGTAACGGCACCACGCCCAATCCGGAGAAGAAATTGCCGCTGACCATGTCCACAGCAGCCTCTTCCCGAGTGTCGCCGAACCGCACAACTATCTTGTTGAAGCTGAGTGGCACGAATCCCATCAAATCCGAAAACACCTCCTTCTGGGTTCTCATAGCTTCGAACGCCGGCTGCGAAAGCGAAAGATTGCCGTGGCCAGTCTGTGAAGTTTCTCGCGGCTGATTGCGGAAATGGAGACAGACCAGGCGCCCAGCATTCGCGACGGGAAGAAAACGGAGCAGCACCGCGTTCATCACGCTGAAGATCGCTGTGTTGGCGCCAATGCCGAGGACCAGCGTCAGCACCGCAGTCAGCGTAAATCCCGGATTCTTCGCCAGCATGCGAAGTCCGTAACGCAGGTCCTGCCACTGTGTTTGCATCAGCATGTTTCACTCATAACGCAGTGCCACCAACGGATCGACCTTTGTCGCTTTTCGCGCCGGAATCCAGCATGCCAGGAACGAAACGGCTGCGAGCAACACCACGACTCCCAGCAGTGTCGTCGGATCGGTCGCGCTCACACCGAACAGCAACGATTGCATCGTTCGAGTCAAGGCGAAGGACCCACCGATTCCGATCGCCATGCCGACGAGGGTGGTCCACATCCCCTGGCCGATCACCAGCCGGAGCACATCGCCTGCGACAGCTCCCAGCGCCATGCGGACGCCGATTTCCTGCGTTCGGCGCGTAACCAAATACGCCATCACACCATAGATGCCAGCCGCCGCAAGCAGCAGCGCCGTTCCGGCGAACGCGGCCAGAAGCAACATCGTGAACCGTTGCGGTGACAGCGACGCCGACATCGATTCGTCCATGGTTCGGATGTTTAGCAAAGGCACTTCTGCATCCACTTCTCGGATCGAATTTGCAACCATTGATACGACGTTTAGCGGATCACCATCCGTCCGCACCGCTAATGTCATCCCGAATGAGCGCCAAGTCCTGCCGGTCGGAGGAGAGACTTGGGCCAATGGGGAGTACAGGGTTGGCGCAGGCCGAGTTTGGTTCAGCGAATCCATTTTGACGTCAGCCACCACGCCAACCACCACCCGCGGCAGATCGCGGTAGAAATACAATGTCAAATGCTTACCGATCGGGCTTTCGTTCGGCCAGAAAAGCTTCGCCATCGATTGGCTGATCAGCACCGCACCAGGACGGTTAGG
The DNA here is from genome assembly GCA_963743735.1 of uncultured Acidobacteriota bacterium. GTDB lineage: Bacteria > Acidobacteriota > Terriglobia > Acidiferrales > UBA7541 > Acidiferrum. The sequence goes on along the minus strand of CAVURF010000017.1, from coordinate 69,703 downwards.
GACATCGGAAGCGTCAATGTCGCGGCCACTCAGGAGGGCGATATGCATCGCGCTCATGTATCCGGGACTGATCAGCCGCACATCCACTTCCGGCTGGTCAGCCATTGGCACGGCCGGCCGGCCCTCCACAGAAACCGGTTGATGCGAACCATCATCGCCGAACGGCAGGCTGTCGATGAAGCCAGCAGATTGAATTCCTGGCAAAGTCCGGACCCGATCAAGAACGCGCTCGAAGAATCTGACCTGTTGCGCCGGCTCACTAAATTTGTTCCACGGAATTGAAACCCCCAAAGTCAGCAGGCGATGCGGATCAAAACCAGGATTTACGTGACGCAGCGCCGACAAACTGCGAATCAGCAAACCCGCACCGACCAAAAGCATCAGGGAAAGCGCCACTTCAGACACAACAAGTACGCTGCGCAGTCGAGTTCCGCCTGCTTCCGAAGACGCCCGGCCAAGACCTTGCTTCAGCGACTCGCTAACATCTGCTTTCGCCAAACGTAACGTTGACAACAGCCCAACAGCTATTCCAGACAACAGCGAAACGCCAAACGCAAACGTTAAGACCCAACCATCCAACCCGATTTCCGTGGACCGCGGCAGCCTCTGCGCCAAAAATCTCACAATCAAGACCACGCCGTAATGCGCGAAGATCAAGCCGAACGCGCCCCCGGCGAGAGCCAGCAGCACGGTTTCTGAGAGTGCCTGCTGCAACAGACGGTAGCGGCTGGCGCCCATTGCAGCGCGGATCGCGATCTCCTTCCGTCGCGACAGTGTCTTCGCCAGCAGCAGATTCGCAACGTTTGCACAGGCGGTGAGCAGTACCAACGTGACGGCACCGAGCAGAATCAGCAACGCCGGCCGAACATCGCCAACTAAGTCTTCGCGAAGCGGAATCGCCGTCGCGCCCCAACCCTTGTTGTCACCCGGATATTGCAGCGCCAACTGGTTGGAGATGCTGTCCAGTTCGGCCCGAGCCTGCCGTAACGTAACGCCAGATTTCAGCCGAGCGATCACTCCGTAGTTGTGATCGTCACGAACGCCGCGTTCCTGGTCGGTCCAGCTTAACGGCTTCCACATTTGCGGGCGGTTGTCCGGATCGGCGGAGACGGGAAACTCAAAATTCGGACCCATCACGCCGATCACCGTGAATGCCTCCTCGTTCAGGGCGATATCCTTTCCAACCACGTCCCGGTCGGCCCCGAAACGTCCACGCCATAGGTTGTAGCTCAAAATAACTTCGTGATCGCGCCCGGGTGAATCTTCTTCCTCGAGAAACGTGCGACCTAGCATCGGCTTCGCCCGCAAAATCGAAAGGAAGCCGCTGGTGGCGGCAACCACCCGCACAGCCTCGGGACGGCCCGTACCGGTTAGGGTGTAGCTCCCGAATCCATAAGCCGACAGGCCCTCGAAAGAGTGGCTTCGACTACGCCAATCCAGAAAATTGGCCGGCGACACCGCAAACGTCGGCATGCCCGGAAAGCTTGCCTGCGGAGGCGTGTGCCAGATCTGCACCAGGCGATCTGGCTCCTCAAACGGCAGCGGCCGCAGCAACACCGCGTTCACCACGCTAAAAATGGCGGTGTTCGCGCCAACTCCCAGTGCCAGCGTCAGAATCGCTATGGCGCCGAACCCAGGATTTTTTGCCAGCATTCGCAGGCTGTATCGGAAGTCCTGCCAGAGCGTTTGCATCGCATCCTCTCCCACTCTAGGAACGAATGTGCCCTGTACCCTGTTCACTCACCGTCAAAAAATCTCTTTCCGTGCATCGGCCGATTTTTTTGCCCACGGCTATCGCAACCGGATGCGGTCGAAGTTGTCCCACTGCGACATGTCGGAAAGAATCACTTTGTCTCGGGCCTGCAAGCCACTCAGCACTTCGATCGTGTTCACCGATGCGCGGCCCAGTTTCACGTTGACGCGAACGGCTTCACCGCCATCGTCAACCAGCTTGAAGATGCCAATCGTACTGTCGGACTGACCGTGCACCGGACGTCCTACGTAGAGAATGTCCTTCAGGTTTTCGATTTCCACCGTGCCGTCTACACTTAGATCGGCGCGCGCGCCGGGCGGCAACGGATCATCAATCGCCACATCCACGGTTACAGTGCCGTTCTGTACCGACGGATCCATGCGCGAAACATGTCCCGCGACCACGCCGTTGCGGGTGTCGACCGTTGCCTTCAATCCGATTGCAATTTCTTTCGCTTGGGTTTCTGCGATTTTGATTTCAGCTTTCAGCTTCTTGGGATCGGCTACGCGCGCCACGTTCGTTCCCGGAGTCACGTGCTGGCCCACTTCGACGGGCACAAGCTGCAGCACGCCGTTGATGCCGGCGCGCACATGAAGCGCGTCGAGCTGGCTTTTTTTCAGCTGATAGAGCGCTTTCTGCTGCTCCACATGGGATTCTTGCGCCTGCAGGCGGGCAATGGCGGAATCTGCGGCTACTCTGGTACGTTCACTCTCGAGTTGTAAGCGGATTGCAAGTTGTTCTTCCCTTACTTTGGAAAGTCTTGCGGTCACATCCGAACCGATTCCTTCCGCCTTGAGCTTTTCGTCCACTTCGTGCTGAATCTTTGCTTGCTCGTAATCGCTGCGGAGGGACGCCTCCACCGCTTTCTGGTTCATCAGTTCGCTATTCACCTGCACTTTGAGGTTGGCGTAATCGGCTTGCACTCCTCTAAGCTGATATTCAGCGTCCAGAACATCGCGCTGCAGCTGTAGGTCACTTAACTCCAGGATGATGGAATCGGGCTTCACGATGGCGCCGGGATGCAGCACGATGCGATCCACGTGAGAATCGGTCTGCGCTGCAATCCAGCGAATGTCCTCTGGAACCAGGGTTCCCAGGCCGCGAACTTCGCGCAGCATCGGACCGCGCTTCACCTCGTCAGTCCACACAGCCGCCCGGTCCACCGTGGGAGCGGCTGGACGTAGCCTTGAGAGTCCAAGCGTCACACCGCCTAAGAGAAGAACAGCGACCGACACCAGGACCGTTCTACGAATCATTTTGGCTCGAGCGTTTGATGGGCGTGGAATGTCCATGGGAAATAAGGTCTCCAATCTTACCGGCAAACTCGCTGCCGAAATTTCAATTCGCTAAGCATCTGTGCTCTCTGTGGTTTACCGTCGATCGAGTTTGGCGTTGCCATCACGACTCGATGATATTGGGATTTGTCGTCCCATGACCGGACACTTGCCGCAAAAAATCCGCTAATCGCCATGAGAACACTCCGACTAGGTCTCCCTTATGGAACTCAGCGCTCATTCCGCCGGAGAACACCGCGGTTCCCTCGTCCAGACTGCGCAGTGCCACGACTTCTCTCTCCAGCTTTGCGCACAAGGGCCAGGTTCTTCCTGAGTTGACGATGTGCGCGAAAGAGACGCAGTCGTACGGCAACAGATGAAATTCTTAGTCGCACCGCCAGGTCCTTTGTCGAAACGTCGTTCACATTTCGCAAGAAACAAACCTTGCGAAGCTCCTCGGGCAGTTTGTTAATTGCTTCCGCAAGCTCGCAGATTTGTTCCCGACGCAAGTAGCCTGCCTCCGGATTCTCGCCCCAACCTCCAGCTCCAGCGTCGTAGCACTTGCCTTGAATCTGTTCACATTCATCCAAAGGAACCATTTTGCGAGCCTGCTTGCGCCGCATGAAATCAATCGCGGAATTGGCCGTGATCTTCATGAGCCAACAGCGGAAACCGTTTCTAGAGGTTTCCTCAGGTCTCGCGAATTGATAGAACTTCGTGAACGCTTTCATTAGCGATTCCTGGCAGACGTCTTCGGCATCTTCCGCGTTTCGAGTGATCCGCCAAGCTAATCGCCGGAGGTTAGATACGTGTGGCAATACCTGTGCGCTGAATGCGTCCATGTCGCCTCTTCGAGGCGCCTCTAGAACGTCGTGCCAACTGTTGGACTTCGGTTGCAAAAATGTCGCGCTCATGCAAGGGATAAGCGCACCTGTCCTGCCAATCCTGATTTCCCTAAGAGCTTCAAGACAAAGAAGAAAGGGTCGCCGGGATTCAAAGGTCAGACGAACCACTGACCGTTTGCGGGACAAGCAGTTGCGAAAACGAACGGCGAAGAAATTACCGGATTCAGTCGAGGGTAGGAGTGAGGACGAGCCTGGCGAGGACCAAGACCAGTCGTCTTGCCCGTCTAAATAGCGATGAGCTCTTATGGACGAATGTTAACGCCCATTCAAGACTCGTACCGGCGCCGTGTGACGGCATGTGGCACGCACAGCGGTGACCCAATTCTCTAAAGGGAAGATTGGCCAGAAAAAAGGCAGGTAGCAGTACCCGGCCGCGAATCTAGGGCCGGGGAGCCAACTTCTTCCGCTCAAGCATTTATGAATATTCGGCCACATTTTCCTTCTGGAAAGGCATAGCTTCGTTGAGACACTCTCTCGTGTCAGTCGAGTGTCGGTATTTTTTGAACGGAATCAAGAGTCTGATTAGGCTAGAATTTCACTGAAGGAGCTACGATTATGCCTTCTTCTTCCACCACCGGAACGGCTAAAGCTGCCGAATCCACGCAGCCTCTCTCACCCGAAGAATTGCGCAAAGTGCATGCCTACTGGCGCGCGGCCAATTATCTCTCCGTCGGGCAAATCTACCTTTATGCGAATGCGTTGTTACGAGAACCGCTGCAGTTGAAGCACATCAAGCCCCGCTTGCTCGGACATTGGGGGACGACTCCCGGGTTGAATTTCGTTTACGTACATCTGAATCGCCTGATCAAGAAACACGACCTGGACATGATTTACGTTGCAGGCCCGGGACATGGCGGACCTGGTTTGGTCGCGAACACTTATCTGGAAGGAACGTATAGCGAAGTTTACCCGCACATTCCGCAAAACGCAGAAGGCTTGCAGCACCTTTTCAAACAGTTTTCGTTTCCAGGTGGAATTCCCAGCCACGTCGCTCCAGAAACACCGGGCTCGATTCACGAAGGCGGCGAACTCGGCTATTCGGTTGCGCATGCGTATGGCGCGGCGTTTGATAATCCTGACCTCATTGTGTGCTGCGTGGTTGGAGATGGCGAGGCCGAAACCGGGCCGCTAGCCGCAAGCTGGCACTCGAACAAATTCTTGAATCCCGCGCGTGACGGCGCTGTTCTCCCGATTCTTCATCTGAACGGCTATAAGATCGCCAATCCCACTATTCTCGGCCGTATGGATGACGCGACGCTCACCCAACTATTTACTGGCTACGGCTACAAACCTTACTTCGTCGAAGGCCGCGAACCCGACACGATGCATCAGCTCATGGCGCAAACCATGGATATCATTCTGGAAGAGATTCGCGAGATTCAAAATGCTGCCCGTAACGGCAATTCCGCAGCTTTGCCATTCTGGCCGATGATCATTATGCGAACGCCAAAAGGCTGGACTGGTCCAAAGGTAGTGGACGGAAAACCGGTCGAGGACACCTGGCGCGCGCATCAAGTTCCTCTCACTGATTTTGCAAAAAAACCTGATCACGTTAAATTGCTCGAAGACTGGATGAAAAGTTACAAGCCAGAAGAGCTTTTCGACAAGACCGGTAAATTCATCCCAGAATTTGCCGAGCTTGCGCCGTCCGGCAACCGCCGCATGGGCGCAAATCTTCACGCCAACGGCGGATTGCTTCTCCGCGATCTTTCGATACCGGACTTCCGCGATTATGCGTTCCCCGTAACCAAACCGGGAACAGAATTCACCGAATCCACTCGCGTGCTCGGTCAGCTTCTGCGCGACATCATGCGACGCAACTCCGGCAATAAAAATTTTCGCGTCTTCGGTCCCGATGAAACGGCGTCCAACCGCCTGGACGCCCTTTACGAGACGACGGACAAAGTTTTCATGGAGCCGATGCTCGCGACCGACGAGCATCTTTCGCATGACGGTCGGGTGCTAGAAGTCCTAAGCGAGCACATGTGCCAAGGATGGCTCGAAGGCTATTTGCTCACGGGCCGCCACGGGCTGTTCTCATGCTACGAAGCCTTCATCCACATCATTGACTCCATGTTCAACCAGCACGCCAAATGGTTGAAGGTCACCGGGAAAATTCCATGGCGGCGCCCGATCGCTTCACTGAATTATTTGCTCACATCGCACGTCTGGCGCCAGGACCACAATGGCTTCAGCCATCAAGATCCCGGCTTCATCGATCATGTCGTCAACAAAAAAGCCGACATTGTTCGCGTTTATTTACCGCCTGATTCCAACACGCTGCTCTCCGTCGCCGATCACTGCCTGCGCAGCCGCAATTACGTGAACGTAATCGTCGCCGGCAAGCAGCCGGCACTGCAATATCTCGACATGCAATCGGCGATCGAGCATTGCTCGGCGGGCCTCGGCATTTGGGAGTGGGCGTGCACCGACAAAGGAATCGAACCGGACGTTGTGATGGCCTGCGCCGGCGATATCCCGACGCTCGAAACGCTAGCCGCCGTTGATTTGTTACGCCAGAATTTCCCCGACATAAAAATTCGCTTCGTCAACGTAATCGATTTGATGACTTTGCAAACTTCCTCCGAACATCCGCACGGGCTCGCCGACAGCGAATTCGATTCCATCTTTACCGCTGACAAGCCGGTGATCTTTGCGTTTCACGGCTATCCAACGCTCATCCATCGCCTCACCTACAAACGCGCGAATCATGCGAACTTCCATGTGCACGGCTATCGCGAAGAAGGCACCACCACCACGCCCTTCGATATGACCGTGCTCAATCAACTGGATCGCTTCCATCTGGCCGGCGATGTCGTGGATCGCGTCCCCCGGTTGCGGCCCGTCAATGCGCATTTTAAACAGCATCTGCGCAACAAACTCGTCCAGCACAAACAATACATTCGCGAATGTGGCGACGACCTGCCAGAAATTCGCGATTGGAAATGGCCCTACTAAGTGAAAATTCTGGTGCTCAATTCCGGGTCGAGCAGCCAGAAGGCGTGTCTGTTTGACCTCGACGCACCGCTTCCGGACGATCCGCCCAAGCCGTTGTGGGAAGGCAAGCTCGAATGGCGCGACAATCGAGTCACGCTCGAAGCTCGCACCGCATCCGGCGCAGTCTCAAAGGAAAATGTCGAGCGGGGCCAGCGCTCCGCCGCCACTTCCCACCTGCTCAACGAACTGACCTTCGGAAAAACTCGTGTGCTCGAATCACTGTCCGAGATCGACGTCGTCGGCCACCGCATCGTGAACGGGGGGCGCTCCTACAACCGTCCCAACTTGATCACTGCCGAGGTAAAGTCCGCGATAGAAAAGATGGCCATCTTTGCGCCGCTTCACAATCGTCTGGAACTCGACGGTATCGCGCTCATCGAAAAATTATGCGGCACTGTGCCGCAGGTCGCGGTCTTTGATACCGGCTTCCACAGCAGCCTGCCGGATGCAGCCGCAATTTATCCCGGCCCTTACGAATGGGTGGAACAGGGCATTCGCAAATTTGGTTTTCACGGAATCAATCATCAATATTGCGCGGGGCGCACCGCTCAAATTCTTGGCCGCAATCTTGTCGACCTGAAACTGATCACCTGTCATCTCGGCAACGGCTGCTCGCTGGCGGCAATTCGCGGCGGCAAAAGCATCGACACCACCATGGGATTCACTCCGCTGGACGGATTGATGATGGGTACGCGTTCCGGCTCCGTCGATCCCGGCATTCTTACCTACTTGATACGCGAGAAAAATCTGGACGGCAAAGCGCTCGATGAAATCTTGAATTCTAAATCGGGCCTGCTGGGAATATCCGGCGTCTCAGCCGACATGCGCGAAATCCTTGCCGCCATGCGAAGCGGTAACCGGCGCGCGCAGCTCGCTTTCGATATTTTCGTGCATCGGTTGCGTGCCGGGGTCGGCGCCATGCTCGCTGCGCTAAACGGCGCCGATGCCATCGTCTTTACCGGCGGCATCGGTGAGAATTCGCTAGAAGTACGCGCCAACACCTGCAATCACTTTTCATTCCTAAACTTGCTGCTCGATTCTGCGAAAAATGCCGCCAATCGCGTCGACACCGATATCGCGTCTCCAGAATCAACCGCTCGAATCCTCGTCATCCGCGCACAAGAAGATTGGGCCATCGCACGCGAGTGCTGGAAACTCTCCGCGCACACGTCGACCGTGTCCTGACCTGCTATCTGCGCCCTTTTGTGAATCGTTACTTACTGTGCTTAAAAAATTCCACCTGGCGCAATCTCTTCTTCGCCGCTTCTAACGTCTTATACGGCCCGCCAAGATTTTTTCCCTTGCTCGAAACTACTTTGTATCCCGCCTTCACCTTTTTAAGCATGTTAACCCTCGTGGATTTTTCACGACGACGTGTCCAACTCGAGGCGCAAGTTCAATCCGCTGACCGTCAGGACTGGGCAAGGCGCATGCGCGACCACGTCGAAAGGCGGTTGCCCGCTCTACAGGCGTAGCTACGGCCGTAACCGCACCCAGTCCGCAAATTCCCAGCGCGATTAAGTCTGCGTCATCGGATCGCCGTCGCAAATAAGTATCAAACCGTATGCTTCGCCTCGCGCGCGGTACTCGAAAAGAATTCCCGCCCTTATTTGAAGCCAAGGCCGGAAGGCGACCCAATCAAGCTGTTTCCCTCACCAATCCGCTGCAATGCGTCGCCACCGCTCTTTGCGGGGCCGGAGCTTCTTAAATTCTGCGCGTCGAGTGAACCCTCGAGCAAAAATCCGCGCAGTGCGATGCTGCTCGTCCACGTACGTTCGAGCGCATCCACATACGCCGTTTCATTTTCGTAAAGCATGCGCTCCAGAATCAGCACGCGGATGAACGACACGGTCATCAAACCGTACTGCTCAGTCATTAATTTGTACGCGCGTTCCAGCCGCGGAAGAATCTCCACGCGATACTTGTCGGCGATCAAACGCGAACTGCCATAGTCCTCGTCGTACATCGCGAAACGGTTGCGCAGGTTCAGCTCCGCACGTCGCACTTCTTGTCGTGCAGCTTCGACTCCAGCATTTTCAGCGGCGATGGTTCCCTGATTGCGATCCCATAGATGCAACTGCACCCCGACTTCGGCAAACCCTTGCAAGCCGACTTTGCGATTTGGCGTAGGGCCGAGCGACTCCAGATTTTGCTGCAGTCCGCCCTGCACAATTAAGTCGGGAATCGGCTCGTGCTTCGCTCGGTGTAGCGAAGCTTCAGCGCGCTCCACATTGGCTTGCGCTGATCGAGTTGCTGGGCTTTCGGCCAGCAAGGAGGCCAGCAATTGCTCCTGATCCAACGGCGGCAGGTCCGCATCGATCCTGCCGGCGACGCCTCCCGCAGGCAACGAGGGCACACCAACCACCGAAGCCAGGGTCGTCCACTCACGCCGCAACATGTGTTCGGCGATGCCCACGGCAATTTCTATGCGCTGCTCTTCCGCTTCGGCTTCGAGAATTTCCGTTTCATCCGCCTGGCCCACGCGCCCCAACTGCTCCACGATTCGAACTGTGCTCTGTGAAATGCTCAAAATACTGCGCTTCAGCGCCAGCCGTTCCTGGGCCGCAAGCACGTGGTAGTACGACATGCGCACATCGTTCTCAACCCGCTGGCGTTGCGCGTCGGCTTCCACTTCACGCTGTTTTTCTTCGGCCGCGCGCATTTTGCGATCTAGTGCTAGCTTCCCGCCCAGGATGATCGGTTGCTGGACGAAAAAACCTTGTTCGCCGCCTCCATACGATCCGCCGCGAATTTCATCGCCGCGATAACCGACAGTCGGATTCGGGTACAACCCCGCCTGCAATGTTCTCGCGCGCGCCGCTTCGACCTCGCGTTGCGCCTGCGCAAGCGTAGGGTTGTGCTCGCTCGCCATTTTTTCCAGATCTTTCAATTCATAGATCGGCCCTGAAACAACCCGCTGCGAATCTCCAAGCCGCGGAAACTCTGGCATAACCACCGGAATCTGCGCGTGCTGGTGCATTTCCATCTGCGGCTGCTCACTCATCGGAAAGAAAACATCCGGCCGCTGTTGCGCCTGCTTTTTCTCTTGTGCTGCACCCGGCGCGATGGGAACAGGCGCGGGCGTCTGCGAAAGCGCCACGCCCGCTGTCACCGCCATCGTTGAAGCCGCAACCATCGCGCGAAACATTCTGCCTCGCAGATTCATCTCGCGCCCCCTTCCGGGTGCGCATGCACATGTTTTTGCATCACTGGTGGAACAGGCGCCACATACCCGTTGCGTACGTCGTTCATCACCAGGTCATAGAGATCCGGAGGCAACACGCGCACCAGCGTCATCATCCCCATCATCATCGCGCTCCAGTTTCTCGGCAGGCCATTGTTCTGCGGCTTGGCCACCACTTCATCCATGCCCATATCCATGAACGCATCTTGCGGAAAGCCGAGCACCTTGTTGGCGTCCGCAGCGATTGGAGCATGATGTATGTGCTCGAATCCGACGTGGTCCGCAAGTGTTTGCATCTGGCTCAGCGCTCGCTGATCTTCCGTGTCCGCCGTCATCATCATGCGATCCCCCAGCAGATCGCTCATCGCGTTCATATTGTGATGCGGCATGTGGCAATGCATCATCCACTCGCCCGGATTATTCGCGACGAACTCAAAATCCCGCGCCTGCGCGACTCCTACCAGCATTGTGTTTGCCGGCCCCCACACCGTTTGCGGTTGCCGCCCTGCCTCCGAACCGGTGACCACAAATGTGTGGCCATGCAAATGAATCGGATGATGATCCATACCCAGATTTACGAAACGCACCCGCACGCGGCTTCCCAGCCGAACAACGAGCGGGGTGGTCATCGGGCTAGACGCGCCGTTGAACGTCAGCCAGTTCCACTCCATGTTCGCCGTGTTTGGAACGGTGTTGTTCGGCAGCACCGCCCACTCTTGCAGCGCAATTCCAAAATCATGATCCACCACCGGAGTGTGCGCCCGCTGCGGATGCAATATAAACATTCCAACCAGCCCCATCATTTGCTGCATCGGCGAATGCGAATGGTAAAAAAACGTGCCGTTCTGATGAATCGTGAATTCGTACGCGAACTTCGTGCCCGGTGCGATCGGCTTCTGCGAAAGATACGGCATCCCATCCATCGCATAGGGAATCTCCAGCCCGTGCCAGTGAATCGCCAGCGATTCCGGCAGCCGGTTCTCAAGAATGATTCGAACCCGGTCGCCCTCATACGCCTGGATCGCCGGTCCCGGCGACACTCCGTTAAATCCCCAACAATCAATCGTCTTCCATGGCGCAATTTTTCTGCGCACAGGCTCTGCCGCTAATTTGAAGACTTTAATTTCGCCGTCCATCTCATGTGCCAAAATCGGCAAGTCCGGCGTCTGCACCAGTACCGGAGGGCTGCTGGCGTGTGCAGAGTTCACGCCCGTTTTGTTTGATTGCTTCGCCGATTCGCCGCTACTCGCCAGCTCCCCGGCGGAAAGCGTTCTCGCGGACGCAAATAACCCCGCTCCCGCCAACGCCCTGCGTATGAATCCACGCCTGCTGCTCATGTTTGTTCCTTCCCAAAAAAATCGCAACCGCGCCGTGATCTCCGAAATAATTGTACCGCTGCCGCACGAAGATAACCGAAGCAGACGCTCTTGCTTCGTTAGAGAAGCAAACTGAAATTCTAATTCTCGATCGGCAACATCTTTGCGTGCGATTTACCTTCGACCTCTCAAAGCGTATGCTATGCGCGAAGCCAAGGGAGACATTGCGATGAAGCTTGGGGTTTTTACGCCCGTTTTCGTGAATCGGTCTTTGGATCAGATCGTCGTGAAGTTGCGTTCTCTTCCCGGCATCAGCGCGATTGAGTTCGCCACCGGAGGCTGGCCCGGCCGAGACCACGTCGAAGTCGATGCCTTACTGGCCAGTCCGCACAAGCTCGATGATTTTAGCAGCCAGATTCGCGATGCCGGACTAACCATCAGCGCGCTTTCCTGCCACGGAAATCCCATGCACCCCAACCGCAATATGGCTCGCGAACACGACGAAGCATTTCGCAAATCGGTGAAGCTTGCGGAAAAACTCAATGTTCCCGTGGTGGTCACTTTTTCCGGTTGTCCGGGCGATAGTGATGAAGCCAAGTGTCCAAACTGGATCGTCGCTCCGTGGCCGCCGGAATTTCTCGAGACTCTGGAGTGGCAGTGGGACAAAAAAGTCATTCCTTACTGGCAGGATGCTGGAACCTTTGCCGCCGACCACGGCATTAAAGTGGCCATTGAGCCCCATCCCGGTTTTGTTGTTTACAATGTCGAGACGGCTCTGCGCCTGCGCGCCGCTACTGGGAAAAACGTCGGCGTGAATTTCGATCCCAGCCACCTTTTCTGGCAGGGTGCCGATATTCCGGTCACCATTCGCGCTCTGGATGGCTGCATTTTTCACGTGCACGCCAAAGATTCCGCGCTCGACGCCGCGAATGTCGCTCGCAACGGCGTTCTCGACGCAAAAAGCTATCGTCACTTGGCGGATCGTTCCTGGCTTTTCCGCACCGTCGGCTGGGGACACGACGCACTGGTTTGGAAGCAGATCATAAGCGCTCTCCGAATGACCGGCTACGATCACGTCATCAGCATCGAGCACGAAGATGCGCTCGCCTCCGTCGATGAAGGCCTCGAGTCCGCCGTCGCATTCCTTTCCCGCATCGTCCTCCACGATCCTCCGGTCGAACCCTGGTGGACCTAGCCTCTTCGTAGGGACGCAGCATGCTGCAATCCTGCTTGCCAGACTGCTCGGGGCTGCCCAGCTCGGTTCGACTTTTTTTGTATTTTTTTGTCCTCTCTCGTCCGCAGTTTTTAAACGATCTCGTCACATCCCCGTCACCTTCCATTCGCACAGATAGCCCGAAATAGAGCCGGACGGAAATCTGTCCCGCTGCGCGCTGTCTCTCCGTCGGGTCATCGGACGCTCCGACCAGCAGCGAATCTCTTGGGTGGTGGCCACATGCGCAATCGTTCTAATGCATTCACACTCGTGTTTCTGCTTCTTCTCGCTCAACTTTTCCTCTGTATTCTCGGCTAACGCGCAAGGTGGAAAGGGAACCGTACAGGGTCGCGTTGTTGATTCGGCCGGTGGCGTTCTGCAAGGCGCTCAGATTCTGCTCCAACCCGGCGATATTTCTCGCGTCTCCGATGCCCAGGGCGAATTCACAATGACTGGTGTGCCTCCTGGAACCTATACCGTTTACCATCAGCTACATCGGACTGGAAACGCGTTTCGGCCACCATTGATGTCAAAGCCGGCGCCCTGGCTCGCGTTGACGAAGTACTAAAGGTTGCTACGCAATCGCAGCAAATGCATCGTCACCGCCGAACGCGCTGCGGGCGAAGCCGAAGCCGTCAATCGCGAACGCAGCGCGGACAATATTGTGCAGGTGCTCCCGGCCGACGTAATCCGCAGCCTTCCGAATGCCAATTTAGCCGACGCGCTTGGGCGTCTTCCGAGCGTTACGCTCGAACGCGACGAAGGCGAAGGCAAATACGTGCAGGTGCGCGGCACCGAACCTCGACTCACCAACACCACCATTGACGGGATAAACGTACCGTCACCGGAGTCCGGCGTCCGCCAGATAAAATTCGACGCCATTCCTGCCGACCTTGTCGAGTCCGTCGAAATCAACAAGACGCTCCAGGCAAATATGGACGCTGACGGCATCGGTGGCTCAATCAATCTGGTCACCAAAACCGCCAGTGAGCGCCCAACCGTGGCACTCAGCGGGATGGGCGGCTACATGCCCATTCTGGGTGGCCGCAGCCAGGTTGAAACCACTGGCACCGTCGGGCAGCGGTTTGGTCAGAGTAAGCGATTCGGCATTTTAGTCGGTGGATCCTACGACTGGACCGGACGCGGCATTGACGACATCGAGCCCGTCTCTGACCTGGCTACTTTCCCGGGTGGTGGCACACAGGTCTGGAAGGATGCTATTGACGTTCGCGAATATCGCTATTATCGGTCTCGCTGGGGAGTCGCGGGAAGCGCCGACTACAAACTAACGGAAGGTTCGAACATCTACGCGCGCCTTTTATACTCGAATTTTAAGAATTATGGCGACCGCTGGGTCTACTCGCTCAATGACAACACTCCGGGCGCTCAACTGCTGGGATCGAATGGGTGCGATTCGGCTTCCGGCGTGGATGCAGCGGGGTGCCCAGTTTCAACACTCAGGACCGCAGGCCGAATATCGGAATAGGCAGTCTGCTGGTGGGTGGAAGGCACGATCTCTCCTCTTCCTGGTTTGCGTGGGACGTCTCCGGAGCACGGTCTTACGATGAGAACGCCCTGCCCGGAACCGCCAGTTTCGGCAGCACTCTTTCTAACAGCAATTGCCAATTTGACCCTGCCGCAACCAAGAGCATCTACAGGCCACAGTTCACGCCCGCCTGTTTCTCCGAAGCCTATGATCCGACCACCATGCAGCTCGGTGATGTGCAAATCGATCACGGACAGAGCGCTCAGGTGAACTTCCAGGCGACCGGTGCCTTTGGCAAGCGCTACCACCTCGGCGGAAAGCTCTCGACCATCGAGATCGGCGGCAGATTCCGCAATGCTCATAAATACGACGATTCCTTCAACATCGACTACACACCCGACAACACGGTGCTCCTAAGCCAATTTCCAAACGGCTTCACCAATAACAATTATTATGATGGTTCCTACAAACTCGGCTATAACGTCAATTATCAGACGGTCCGCGATTTTCTCATGGCTAATCTCGGAGCTTTTTCGGCGGCCAGCACAGCCGGCGTCGATCCCGCTAACTATAGTTTTGTCGAAAAAGTTTCCGCCGGCTACGTTATGAATACGATCGATCTCTCAAGCCGCGTACGCCTGGTAGCCGGCGTTCGTTTTGAGGGCACCAATCTCGACGTCGTAACCGCGTCTTTGATGGGACCGTAAGTCCGCCAACCATTCTCACCTAACAGGGTCCAACGGTTCCTACGTAAAGGTGCTCCCCAGCGTGTCACTTCGCTACGCTTTCACCAGCAATACCAACCTTCGCCTGGTCTATAGCCGTGGACTTTCCCGCCCTGACCCGCAGGACATCGCGCAGGCCCTGACCTTCACGACTTCAGGCAGTCCGGGGAATCTCAAGAACCACGGTTACGTCTGGGAAATCCCAATCTGAAGGCCGAAACCGCGGATAACTTCGACGTACTGGTCGAACATTATCTCAATCCGTTCGGAATGATTTCCGCTGGATACTTTTACAAGAGACTGACCGATCCCATCGTCACGCAAACTTTCATCGCTCGACGCAACTTCCAGCCAGTTCCCAATCGTCCCCCAGGGCACGTTTCACCGCGACGCAACCGATCAACGCGGGCAGTGCCTGGATATCGGGCTTTGAGGCTGCCTACCTTCAGCATCTTTCATTCTTGCCCGGACCCCTGGCCGGACTTGGTATTTCCGCGAACTATGGCTATACCGATTCCAGCGCGAATGGACTCCCGGGCCGTTCCGATCATCCGCGGCTTCTGCGCAACGCTCCGAATACCTGGAACATCAGCCCGACCTATGACCGTGGCCGAGTCTCGATTCGTCTTGGCTTGAGCTACAACCAGGCGAACATCTCTGCCTACGCGTTTCAGGACGGCACGCCCACACAAGACGGCACGTCCATCCACACCGACTCCCGGTGGCATCAAAGGCCCGTTCAGCGACCAGTATTTTTACTCCCACTTGCAGGTTGACGCGCAAGGTAGCGTCAGGCTGTCGCATGGCCTCAGTTTCATCGCCTATGGCCTCAACCTGACAAACGAAGTATTTGGCTTCTATCAGGGAAGCACACAATTCATGATTCAGCGGGAATATTACCAGCCAACGTACGCAGTGGGTTTCCGCTGGAACCCGTCCTTCGAGAAACGATAG
Source organism: uncultured Acidobacteriota bacterium (assembly GCA_963743735.1). GTDB lineage: Bacteria > Acidobacteriota > Terriglobia > Acidiferrales > UBA7541 > Acidiferrum. The sequence continues at coordinate 53,896 of CAVURF010000017.1, read as the reverse complement.
ATCCGCATTGCGATCTAAAATTTCTTTTTTGATCTTCGCCGTCCTATTGAGTTGGCTGGGGATGCAAGGCTGTGCATCGCGAAGAATACCGGCCAAAACGGAAACCACTGCCGTTCTGGTCGGAGCGGGCGACATCGCCGATTGCCGGGACCTCTCCGGAGCCGAAGCCACCGCCAAGCTTCTTGAGAATGTTCCCGGAACCGTAATGGCTGTCGGCGATCTCGCTTACCCGGATGGGACCGCCGAAAACTTTCAATGCTACGACAAAACTTGGGGCCGCTTGAAAGATCGCACTCGCCCCGCGCCAGGTAATCACGAATTCCATTCCGCCGGTGCCACCTACTACTTCCAATATTTCGGCCAAGCCGCCGGAGATCCAGGCAAAGGCTATTACAGCTATGAGCTCGGCACGTGGCACGTCGTAGTCCTGAATAGCGAGTGCGTAGCTGCAGGCGGGTGCGACGCGGCTTCCGTGCAAGGCAAATGGCTGCGGGAAGATCTCTCGGCGCATCCCGCGGCGTGCACGCTGGCTTATTTTCATAAGCCGCTTTTCAGTTCCGGTGGCACGCACGGCAACGATCTGCTCATGAAACCGCTCTGGGATGCTCTGTACGAAGCCAACGCGGACGTGGTCGTCAACGGCCATGACCACGATTACGAACGATTTGCTCCACAGAATCCTGACGGTGTCGCCGATGCCAGTCGCGGGATCCGCGAATTCGTCGTGGGGACTGGCGGCAAGAATCTTCGTCCTTTTACCGTGGTTCATGCCAACAGCGAAGTGCGTTCTCTCGAAGCCTTCGGCGTGTTGAAGCTGACGCTTCTGCCAGGCCGATACCAGTGGGAATTTATCCCGCAGGCAGGTAAGTCGTTCCAGGATTCCGGCGCCGGAACTTGCCATTGAGACGGCGGGACCGTCTCCGGCCGTTGTCAGTAGGAGCCTGTTGCAGCATCGCTGTCGTCGGTCCCGCCAATCACTGGACAGCCGTTGAACTGCTTTGACGATTCTCTGCTCTTCAACAGTCCGTTTGACTCTTTCAGCTTTAGCAGCAGCACTCGTTGGACGCGCCCATTGCTCTCATCCTTCCCTGTATTACCGGCGCAAACATAGATGCCGGACGCCCCTTGCTCCAGTATCCGAATACTGATTTGCGCGCCGCCGGGCGTCGCCTCGACCAATGCTTCCTTCTCGTCGACCTGCCGCGTAGCGTAGCCGTAATCGCCGAGCGTCTTTTTGCCCTTTTCCCGTTTGGGGCGAATTGCCGGCGGCAGCGTTGTGACGTCCAACTTCTCAACCACGAACTCCGCCACCTTTTCTTTGGGATAAGCAGCATGATTCCCCGCCAGTGCCGCTCCCGCCCAGCACGACAGCATCGCCACTCCACACAAAAATTTCATAACTTTCGTCCTCACTCTTTCAAACTTTCTACGCTCGTAATTCTCCTATCCGCTCCATCTTGGTAGACCGAAGGCGATTGATTTTTATTCCGAACCACGGTGCCGAGACACACATTTATCAATCGCCGCAGGAAACACGAACGAAAAGTTACACGGGGGGCAGGGGCGCACCGCCTCAAAATGGAACGCTCACTCGCGTCCGATCAATATTTCTAGGCGGAAGTGCGAGCCGGATGGCGCTGCAATCGATAATGAATCGCAGGGGTGAACACCAGAGAAAGGACCATGGAACTGAGCAGCCCGCCGATCACCGTAATAGCGAGCGGCTGCAGCATTTGCGAACCCGCCCCAAACGCAAAAGCCAACGGTAGCATTCCCGCCACCGTGGCCATCGCGGTCATGGCAATAGGCCGCAAGCGCCGCCGTCCGGCTTGGATCATCGCCTCTTCCGGAGATTGCCCCAGATTGCGGAAACGCTCCTCGGCGTCCAGGAGCAGAATGCCGTTCTTGGCCACGATTCCAACAACCATGATGATGCCCATGAACGACGCGATGTTGAAAGTAGTGTGTGTGATCAGTAGCGCGAATAGCGCGCCGAAAGTGGAAAGTAAAGCGGAAGCAAGAATGGCCGCGGGTGCGGAAAAAGTGCGGAACTCGAAAAGCAACACGATGAACAACAACAGCAGCGCGAGAATCAAAACTTTCAGTAAGTCGCGAAAAGATTTTTGCTGCTCCTGGTAAGTGCCGCCATATTCGATGCGGATGCTGGAAGGAAGATGAAGATTGTTAACGGCCTTTTGCACCGCAGCAATTCCGGAACCGAGGCCCACGCCTTCGAGTCGCGCTGTAACTTGCATCAGACGCTGCAGATTTTCCCGGCGGATTTCGGTCTGGCCGGGATCGGTGGAAAGTGTAGCCAGCGAACCCAGTGTGGCGGTTTTTCCGCTGCCACTCAGCAGTGGAGTATTGCTCATCTGATCCACGGAACTGCGATTCATTTCCGGGAAGCGCACGCGAATCGGATACACGCGATCGTTCAAAACTACCGGAGTGGCCGCGGGTTCACCTTCGAGAATTGCTGACGCATCAATCGCAATTTCTTCCGGCGTAAATCCGGAATGCGCGGCGGTCGCGGAATTAATCTGAAACGTGGAAGCTGGCCCGCTGATGGTATTTTCCACGCCATCGAGCACGTCCACCACGCCGGGAACTTTTCCGATGGCCTCTGCAACCTTTGGCGCGGTCTGTAAAAGCAGTTGCGCATCTTGCGAGTACAGCTTAATTACCACGGGCTCTGGCTCGTTGCTGAGGTCGCCAATCATGTCCTGCAAAACCTGCAATAATTCCACGTCGGCGGCCGGTTCGGTTTTTTTAATCTCATCGCGGACGTCGCTCATGATTTCGTCGATGTCGCGCTTGCGTTTTGCTTTTAAGTGCACAGTGAAATCGCCGCGGTTGGCTTCGGTGACTGCCGCCAGTCCGAGCTGCAAACCAGTGCGCCGCGAAGTGTTTTCCACTTCCGGCGTTTCTTTGAGGATCGCTTCCATGCGCTGCAGGATGCGATCGGATTCGGTCAGCGAACTTCCGGGCGGTGTGAAGTAATCGAGAATAAAGCCGCCTTCGTCCATCGCCGGAAGCAAATCAGTTTCAAGGAAGTGATAGCAAAGTCCGGTAAGCATGATAATTGCGATGGAACTGCCAATTAGCAGCAAAGGATGGTGGAGAACGCGCTGCATGAAGCGGGTGTAGAAATTGACTATACGTCCGAAAAATCCGGAGAGATGTGCTTCTTCCGCGGCCAGTAAAGCGGCGGGATCAATATTTTCTGTCCCGATATTTTCCGCTGCAGACGATGGTTTTTCGGGGCCATCTTTGTTTTTACGTTTGTCCCTCAGCAAATATTGGCTGAGGGTTGGCGTCCAGGTCATGGCGAGAAATAACGAGACCAGCAGCGCGACCGTCATGGTTACCGCGAGCGCGCGAAAAAAAGAGCCGGTCACACCGGTAATGGAAATGAGCGGAAGAAAAACCACGATGGGAGTAATGGTTGAACCGACAAGAGGGACCGCCAATTCTCGCAGCGCGCTGGAGATGGCTTGAAAACGGTTTTGCCCGGCGTCGCGGTGCAGAACAATATTTTCCAGCACCACGATGGCGTCGTCGATGACGAGGCCAACGGCGGCGGCGAGTCCGCCCAGGGTCATCAAATTAAAACTCTGGCCAAAAAACTTTAGAGCGATACAGGTGAGCAGAAGAGTTGCCGGAATTACCAGGCCGGCAATGATCGAAGCTCCCCAATCGCGCAAAAACAAAATCAGAATGGCCACGGAAAGAAGAATGCCCAGCAGCACCGCGTCGCGAACGCTGGAAATGGAATCGCGCACGATTGTGGACTGATCGTAAAAAGGCTCCAGATGCACGCCGGGAGGCAGGCCGGCGCTGAGCGATTGAATTTGTCGGTGCACTTCATCGGCGACGGCGAGAGTGTTGCTGTCCGGCTGGCGATTGACGCTGAGCAGCACCGCGGATTTCCCATTGGCAGTGACCATGGTATAGACCGGAGCAACGGAGCGCCCGACGCTGCCGACATCGTGCACGCGAATGGGAACTCCGGCGGCGGAAGTCTTGACGACGATCTGTCCGAGTTCGTCGGGAGAGTGGACCTGACCGCTGACCAGGCTGAGCACCAGCTGGTGATTATTTTCGAAGAGGCCGGGCGAATCGATGAGATTAGTTTTTTTTACACCGTCGAGGATGTCCGCGACAGTAACTCCGGCCGAGACCAGGCGCGCGGGATCAGGAGTGATCTGATATTCCGGGACGCGGCCGCCCTGCACGATAACCGAGGCGACGCCATCCAGACGATTAAGTCTTGGCTTAATGTCGTAGGTGGCGATTTCCCAAAGACGATCGGGCGAGACGGAATCGGAAGTGAGGCTGTAACCCACAATTGGAAATGTCGCGAAGGTGAGGCGATGGGTTTCGAGTTTTGTGGTGGTGGGAAGTTCCGCTTGCATTCGGGCGGCGACGGCATCGACACGCTGCAAGGTTTGCACCATGTCCACGTTCCAGTCGAAGAAAAGATCTATTTCCGCGGAGCCGCGGCTGGTGATGGAAAGAACGCGCTGCAATCCGGGAACATTGTTAACCGATTCCTCGATAGGTCTGGTAATGGTAACCAGCATCTGGTCAATGGGCATAACGCCGTTGTCCACGCCAATCACGATGCGGGGAAAATCGGTGCTGGGAAAGACAGAAACAGGAATACTGAATGCCAGATAGCTGCCGACCAGGGCCAGGCTGACAATCAAAAACAGAACCGGCTGGGAAATTTTCTGGAACCACTGCAATCTTTCCGCTGCTGGTTTTGCCTGAGAAGGAGAAACGGACGGCTCCGGCATGCGCGCTACTCCTTTTCCGAGCCGGAAGGTTTTGATTTGTTGGCGGGTTTCTTGCCGGAGTTATCGCCGGATTTAGTGGCGGGCTTTTCACCTGATGGGCCGGCGGTTTTCTGATCTGACGTTTCGCCAGCGCCGGATTTATCGGCGTGTTCGTTTTTCTCAGGGAATGCGATCTTAATTTTGGTTTTGTCGGGTAATCCGTATCCGCCAGAAGTGATGACCGATTCGCCCGTGTCTATGCCGCTGGTGATTTGCGTTTCGGTGACACCGCGAATACCGAGCTGAACATTCTTTTGGTGAGCGACATTGTCGGAGCCGGCAACCACAACGTAGTTTGCGCCGTCGTTAGTTTGAAAAATGGAATTATTAGGCACGATCACGGCGTCTTGCGCGGTGGCAGCGGTGATGGAAATCTGCACGGTCATGCCAGGCCGCAGCGCATCCGGCGGCTTGGCCGCTTGCACCCAAACTTCGATGGTAGTGCTGCCGGGATCGAGCGCGGGGCTGACCAGACTGAGCTTGGCGGGAACGGGATCGTCCTGCCCGGCAATTCTAATTTCCGCGTCGGCGCCTTTTTTCAAGCCCGCGGCTTGCGCCTGCGAGATGTGAGCCTTTGCGATCAGGCTGGAGTTATCCATTACCGTAAGCAGAGGCTGGTTGGCGGTCGCTAGTTCGCCGGCATACAGTGGGCGGTCAGTTACCACACCATTGATCGGGCTCTTGATATAGGAATAACTGAGCGCTGCTTCCGCGCCGAGGAGTTTTCCCTTTGCGGCGTTGAACTGGCCACCAGCGGACTTGACGGCTTGCTCTTTGCCGCTGCGGCGCAGATCATCCAGGGCTTTTTGTGCCTGCTGGTACTGGCTTTCCGCTTGCGCGAGAGCTACTTCGGCGGCATCCAGTTCGCGGCGAGGCAGGGCGCCTTGTTGAAAAAGTTCCTTGCGACTATCCACGATTTTTTTCTGCGCATCGGCTGCTGCCTTGGAAGACGCGGCATCCAACTCGGCTTTCTGAATTTGTTGCGGAATACTGGACGCGGTGGAAGTAACGTAAGCGCCTTCGGCTTGTTCGTATTCACCTTTGCTTTGCGTGGCGGCAGCGGAAAGATCGGCATTTTCAAGGACAGCGAGAAGCTGGCCTTTGCGGACGCGGGCGCCGCGCTGCACCGCAAAAGATTTTATGGTCGAACTGATTTTGGGCGTAACGACGGCCTGCTGCAGCGGGAAAACGACCGCTTCGGCGGTGACGATGCGAGAGACGTCGCCGGTTTTTGCCGGCATAACTTCTACGGAAACTTCCGGCGCGACTTCAGGTTCTTTCTTCGAGCAGCCCGCAAGAACAAAAAGTGCAGTGGCAAGCGGCAGGAACAAAATAAAGAGTTTCGTTCGGGGCCATACGCGACGCAGGCGGAGAGGGCGCGAGGTCATGGGGTGGTGAGCACTCCGGTGAGAGTCTGTAGATTGGCAAGAGCGACGCGATAGCGCACTGCGCCGTCATGATAATTGTTGCTGGCCTGGGCATAGGCGGTTTGCGAGTCAACGACTTCGAGCACGGTGGCTTCGCCGTCCTTGTAGCGCAATGACGTAAGGCGCTGGCTTTCCGCAGCAAGTTCGGCGGAGCGTGCGAGTCCGGTGAGTTCGTTGAGTGCGGTTTCCGCTTCGGCGTGCAGCGATTGAATTTCGGCGATGAGTTTGCGTTGCGAGTAAGAAAGCTCAAGCTTGGCTTGCTTCTGGTGAAGCTGAGCCTGGCGAATGCGATCGCGCGTGGCGCCCCAATTCCATACCGGAATGTTCAGGGTAGCCAGGGCGGATGAGCCGAGATTGTCCAGGTGCTCACCCTGAAAAAAGCTGTGGGTTGCGAAATTCGGCGCGTCGATGCCGTAAAAATAATCGAGATTGAGCGAGGGAAGATATCCGGCACGAGCCGCAGCGACTTCGCTGGAGGACATGTGAAGCGTCTCCAAGGCGGCGCGCAGATCGGGATTGTCACGCGTAGCTTGCTGCTGCACTTCCTCAAGCGTGGGAAGAGGAGCGGTGGCGCTGAGGTCGTCGGTAAGAACGAAATTGTCCCGCAAGTCCGGAAAAATCAAGACGGCAAGATCGAGGCGGGAATTCAAGACTGCGAGCTGCGCTTCGTGAAATTGCCTGCGGCGATCCCGGGCCTGAAGTTCGGCTTTGATGGTGTCGGCGTGCGCGACTTCGCCGCCATGTTCGAGTTGTTGAGTCAGCTCGAGAAAGCGATTGCCTTCGTCAGCGGCGCGTCTGGCATCTTCCAACTTGAACTGCGCGGAAAGCGCATTGAAATAGTTCTGGGCTACGGTGACCACCAGCCCACGCGAAGCGATCTCAGCCTTGGCGCGAGCCAGCGCCGCACCCGCGGAAACTTTGCGATAGTTTGCCAGCCCGGCGAGGTCGATGGATTCGTGCGCATTACCCTGGCTGGTGTATTCATGCACCGCGTTGTTGGCGATAAAGCGCACGCCGCCGTGCTGGTTGCTTTGTGTATAGAGATATTCGTTATTGAAAGTGACTTGCGGAAGAAGAGCATCGCGAGCCAGGGCGCGATCGATACCGGCAGAGCCGGCTTCAATTAAAGCAGCGTTGTAGACGGTGCTGTTTTTGCGGGCCAGCGCGAGAGCGGAGGAAAGAGAAAGTTGCACGGGATTATCTTTATCAGCTTTGCCATCGGATGAAGCGGGCGTCGCATTTGCGGTTGGTTGAGGCGCAGGGGCTTCAGGTTTTTCTTGTGCACGAGCCAGAGAGCGGGAGGAAGCAGCGATAAACGTTACTGCAAGCAAAACTTTGAGCAGTGCGCTCAGACGAAGATGAGAGAGAACATGCACAATTTTTGCAATGCGATTCGATCTCGCAGAATCGGCTGAAAGGACATTACCGAATGCGAGATAAATGCACGATTAATCAGTTCGTGTAGAGGGGACAGGAGATTTCGGTAGTCGTGCAGTGAATACTGTACCTGTCGGGCCGGAATGACTGAGCTCCAGGGTGCCGTGGTGAGCTTCCGCGATCCATTTGGCGATGGAAAGACCCAGCCCGGCACCGCTTTGAGGATTCGAACGGGTGCGGGCCTGGTCACCACGAAAGAAGCGCTCGAAGATTCGAGGTTGCAGTTCGGAGGAAATTCCGGGGCCATTGTCGGCGAGCGATATTACGGTGGTATCGGCCGTAGCGCGCGCTGTGACTGAGACCGTTCCGCCGTTTGGCGAATACTTGATGGAGTTGTCCAGAAGATTCAAGAGCATGCGTCGGACGAGAGACTCATCGGCGACGATGGGAAGCTCATGCTCGGCATTTATCGAAAGTGAGATGGATTTTGCGGCGGCAAGGCTACGCATTGACTGCACGCAATCGGCGACGAGTTCGTCGAGATAAAATTCGCGGAGCGTCACGGGATATTGCCCGGCATCGGCGCGCGAGAGTGTGAACATATCATCGACTACGAGCGACAGGCGGCGCGCTTCCTGATGAAGGATATCGAGCGATTCGCGATATTCGTCCGTCGAGCGAATTTCTTTGGAGAGGGCGACTTCAGATTCGCCCTGAAGGATTGCGAGCGGCGTGCGCAGCTCGTGGGAAGCGTCAGCGATGAATCGGCGCTGGCGTTCGAATGCTGCGTCGAGCCGGTCGAGAAGGCGATTGAAAGTTGCGGCGAGGCGGCCGAGTTCATCGTGAGGATTCTGGATTGGCAAGCGATCGTGAATGGTGGATTCGCCGATGTGATCGGCTTGCGTAGTCATGTCCGCGACGGGAGCAAGACTCTTGCGCGCTAGAAAATAACCGCCGGCAGAAGCAAGAAAGATTGTGAATGGAATCAGCCAACCGAGAGCGATGCGAATATTTTCCAGGAGTGCACTTTCGGGATGGAGCGAGGCAAGAATCACGAGATGGTAGGAATTTCCCGCAGCAGAAAATATTCGCGCGTAGCAGCGAGCGCCGCCGTGTTTGCCGGGAAAAGAGCGGAAGGATCTGGACGGTGCCGCAAGTGAAGCGAGACACGACTGAAGGACTGCGGAAGAAATCTGCGGATTTGGCTCAGCGCGAGCTCTCTGGACGGCGCTTGGCAAATCAGAGGAAGTTGCGAGCAAATCGCCGCTGGTGGTTAGGACGGCAAAAGTGTGGCCGGGATATTGATGTTCCAGCATGGATTGGCGGGCGGCGGGCGTGATTCCTTCGGCCCGGGGCGCGTCGGTCAATTCCGCTTCGAGAGTGGCGAGAAAAGAATCCGAGAGCTCTATGAGCCCGGCATCCATTCGGGCCAGCACGCTTTGTTTGACGATGAAATAGATGACGAGCGAAAGAAACAAGAGTGTGCAGGTAAGGACGGCAGCATACCAGATGGTGAGGCGGCTGCGGACGGAACTAAACATCGTGCTTTCTGCCGGAGGATTTCGATCTGTTGCGCAATTGCGGTGATGTGGAAGGTTCGGACGAACCGGGTTCTTCGTGGACGCCGAGCATGTAGCCGGCACCGCGTTTGGTATGCAAAAGAGGAGTTTCTTTGGGAGCGTCAATTTTGCGGCGCAAGCGATTTATGTAGACTTCGATCAAGTTGGAGAAGGGATCGAAGTGTTCGTCCCAAACGTGTTCGGCAATTTCGGCGCGGCCGACGATGCGTCCAGTGTTGCGGACAAGATATTCGAGCAGCGCGTATTCCTTGTGGGTTAGGGAAATGTGGCGATCGGCGCGGACAGCGACTTGCGCGGCGGTATCGAGAGTCAAGTTGGCGACGGATAATTGCGCGGGCTTGAGTTCTGACGGGCGACGGAGAAGCGCACGCAGGCGTGCGAGGAGTTCGCGGAATTCGAACGGCTTGGTTAAGTAATCGTCAGCGCCGTGATCGAGTCCGGCGATGCGATCCTCGACGGCATCGCGCGCGGTGAGCATGAGCACGGGAATTTTAAGTCCGCCTTCGCGCAGGCGGCGGCAAACCTCGAAACCGCTGAGGCCGGGGAGCATGACGTCCAGAATAATCATGTCGTAGGAATTGATTTCAGCTTGCTCCAGGGCTTCCGGGCCGGTGGCCACGGTGTCAACGGCGTAAGCCTGTTCTTTCAGGCCCTTGGCGACAAAGCGCAGAACGCCGGGATCGTCTTCTGCAATCAGGACTCGCACCAACGCATGATACGCGAAATCAGGCGAACGGCATCAATCCTCTGGTTGGTCAGACTTTGGATGTTTGGATTCGCGTGGAGGCTGAAAACGATAGCCTACCCAGGGTTCCGTTAAAATTAATTTTGGCCGGGCGGGATCGGATTCCAATTTTTTGCGCAGTTGATTGATCATTACGCGCAAATATTCGGGTTCGTCGCCGTAGTCCGGTCCCCAGACAGCTTGCAAGAGGCGGCGATGGGTCAAAGGCTTGCCGGCATTCAGCACAAGATGACGTAGGAGTGCAAATTCTTTCGGGGTGAGATGCACGTCGTGGCCACGAACGGTTACCAGGCGCGCTTCAAAATCGACGGTTAGATCTTTAGCGGCAAACGAAGTTTCTTTGCCCTGCGGAATGCGGCGGCGGAGCGCAGCGCGAATTCTGGCCAGCAATTCCTGCATACCGAAAGGTTTGACGACGTAATCGTCGGCGCCGGCATCGAGCGCGAGAACCTTGTCGCGCTCAGCATTGCGAACGGTGAGCATCAGGATGGGAACATCCAGTGAGCGACGAATTTCACGGCAAGCGGCGAGACCGCCCATGCCGGGCATGTTGACGTCGAGAAGGATTGCGTCCGGTACTGAGGTGCGAATCGAATCGAGCGCTTCTTCACCGGTAGCTGCTTCGTAAATCGTGTAGCCCTCGGATGACAAGGCGGTGCACAGCACGCGGCGGACTTGTTGAGCGTCGTCAACAATTAGAATTTTGGCGGAAGTCATCAGTGGTTGGTCCCCGGCCGCACTGTCGGCAAAGTGAAAGTAAAAACCGAGCCGTGATTGAGCTGGCTGGTCACGCTGATGGTGCCGCCGTGAGCTTCCACAATGGCTTTGGAAATCGGCAATCCCATTCCAGTACCTTGGATGACGGAGCGCTGATCTTTGCCGCGATAGAATTTGTCGAAAATCAGACCTTGTTCCATGGTGTCAATGCCTGGACCCTGATCGGCAACGCTGAACATGACAGAACCCCCGTTGTTCTCCGCGCTCACGACGATGGGCCTGTCTTTTTCAGAATAGAGATTGGCATTTTCAAGGAGGTGCACGAGAACTTCCTTGGCGCGAGTTAAATCGGCACGAACCGGCGGAATTCCCGGAGGAATTTGCACACGGACAGTTCGCGCGGCGAGCGAGGCTTTACAGTTTGCGAGCGCAGTGTCGATCATTTCGCGCACCGGGACAGCGCGAAACTCAAGCTCGATCTCGCCGGCCTCGAGTTTGGACATTTCCGAAGCATCTTCCACCAGTTTGTTCAGGCGATCGCACTCTTCGTTCATAATTTCCAGCAATTCCCGCTGCTGGCTCCCCTGCGGCGGCCGAGCGGAGAGGAGCGAAGTGACCGAGGCTTTAATGGAGGTGAGCGGCGTGCGGAAATTGTGGGTAATGGAATCGAGCAGGGCGGACTTGAGCCGCTCGCTTTGGCGGTCGGCTTCGGTGCGGCTGAGCTGCTCAACGGCACGAGTGCGTTCGATCGCGATACCGAGCAGAGTGCCAACGGCTTCGAGCGTTTGACGAGTAAGAGGAGCTCCAGAAATTCCGAAACTGCCGATGGACTTCGTTCCCAGGCGAACTGGACCGTAGCAAAATCCCCTCGCGGTATCCACATAAGGCTCTTCGCGTTCGTAGGCGAGTTTGAGTTGCTCTTCTTCCAACTGCAAGGTGCCATAACCGGAACGATAAAATTTTTGTTTATCGGCGAGGAACAGGCTGGCGGCGCCGCTTTCAAAGGAATCGACGATGTGATTGGGAATAGCGTTCAACAACTGGATGACGTTGCCTTCGCCGAGAAGCTTTTGGCTGAAGGCGTATAGGTGTTCGATTTCGCGGCGGCGGCGGTTGGCGATGTCTGCTTCCTGGCGTATGCGGCTGGAAAGCCTGCTGCCAACGGTCGAAGTAACCAGGAAGGCTAGAAGCGCCACCCAGTTTTGCGGGTCAGCGACGGTGAAGGTGCCGACCGGAGGCAGGAAAAAAAAATTGAAGGAAAGAATCGCCGCGAGCGACATGAGAAACGAGACGGTCATTCCCCAGACGGCGGAAACTGCTAAAATCGCAAGCAGAAACGAAAGCGCGACCGTGGTCTGGTTTACCCGCGGAAGGGCTTCGCGAAAAAATAGAGTAATTCCGACGACGATCAGCAGTGCGAGCAAGCTGCGAACCGTTCGAAGCCGGACGGAACGAGTCATTTACCGATTCTAGCGTACTCGGCGGTGGCTACGGGAGTGAAGTCCAAGTGATCAAGAAGCCAGAGGATTGGCTCGAAGAAGCGTCCCCTGCGCAAAAAACGCGCGGAAGCTTCAAGCTATTTTTGGGATATGCGCCAGGGGTCGGCAAAACGTACGCGATGCTGAGCGAAGCAATTCGCAGGCACAGCCGCGATGAGGACGTGGTGATCGGCGTCGTCGAGACGCACGGGCGAAAGGCAATCGAGGAGCTGGTGATGCAGCTGGAAGCGGTGCCGCGAAAAAAGATCGAGTACAAGGGCACGCAGTTCGAAGAGATGGATCTGGACGGCGTACTGGCGCGAAAGCCGGCGGTCGTCCTGGTGGACGAACTGGCGCACACCAACATTCCCGGAAGCAAAAATCGCAAGCGCTATGAGGATGTGCAAGCCCTGCTGGTGGCGAACATCGATGTGATTTCGACGTTGAACATCCAGCACATTGAAAGTATTTCGCCAGTGGTCAGAAATATCACCGGGATTGCGATTCGAGAAACCGTTCCGGACTGGGTGCCGATGACCGCGAGCGAAACGGTAATGGTGGATCTGACTCCCGAGGCTTTGCAAAACCGTATGCGACGCGGCGACGTTTACATGCCGACCAAAGTCGAACAGGCGCTGAACAATTTTTTTCGGCGCGGAAACTTGATTGCATTGCGAGAATTGGCCCTCCGGCAGGTTGCCGAACAGGTGGATCGCAGCCTGGAAAATTACATGGCCGCGAAGGACATCCAGAAAAATTGGGGAGTACGCGAACGGATTGCGGTGTGCGTCAGTTCGAACCCTTCCGCGCAATATTTAATTGCGCGCGCGGCGCGCATGGCGCGCAGGCTAGATTCGGAACTTTACGTGATCCACGTGGATGCGGGACGCGACAATCTGGAACAGGCCAAGAAAACTGTGGCTGCAAATCTGCGTTTCGCGAAAAATCTGGGAGCCAAAGCAATTGAGCTGAAGGGCGCGAGCGTGGCGGACACGGTTGCGAAAGTAGTGCGCGAGAAGCACATTACTCAGGTAATTTTTGGACGGTCCATCGAACGCGGGTGGAGAAAATTCCTATATATTTCGGCAGCGCATCGGTTCCTGCGCGAGTCGCCGGAAGTGGATGTGCATATCGTTACGCAGGAAAAAGATTGAGCGTGGCGGGTTCACCGCCATGGCGTGAATTTGCGGCGTGGTTGACTACGTTGCAGGTCCAGTGCTGCCCCTAACAATCAGCTCCGGTTCAACCACAATGCTTCGTGGGTATTCCGCGTTTTTTGCCGCATTAATACGTCGGACGAGAGTTTCGGCGGCTGTCATTCCCATTTCGCGAAGGGGCTGGCGAATGGTCGTCAGACCGGGATTTTGATACGCGGCACTTTGGATATCGTCGAATCCGACGACCGAGACATCTTGCGGGACCTTTTTGCGTGCTTCTCTTAGAGCGCGAATTGCGCCTAAGGCTGAAATGTCATTGAATGCAAAAAGCGCGGTAAAGGGCACCGCTGCCCGCAACAATTTGCACACCAGTTCGTAACCGGGCTGCGGCGTGGGCGATTCGCTGTCCAGTTGGACGGTCAAATTGTCGTCCACGCTCAACCCGAGTTCCTGGGCCGCGGCGCGAACCGCCTTCCAACGGACCTCGGTATCCGAACTAAAGGCTTGCCCCTTGATAAAAGCGATCTGTCGATGACCGAGATTTTTCAGGTGTTCCAGCGCGAGACGCGCCGCCTTGCTGTGATTCAGCGAAATATTTGTCACACCAGGTAGATGCCTGTGGCCGGAAACAGCAACGACTGGCACGGCGATGCCGGACTGGCAGAGAGTGTCCACCAGAACCAGTCCCTCCACTGCTCGCTGCTGCAGCAAACGTGGATATTCCTCGATCAAATTATTGCGGTGCCGATGACTAACGACAAAATAAAAGTAGCCTTCCTGTAAAAGGTGGTCTTCGATTCCAGAGAGCACGAGTGCAGCGTAGCCTTCGCTGATTTCCGGCACGATGACGCCGATCGTGAAGCTGCGCCGCTGACGCAGCATGCGGGCCATGACATTAGGTCGGTAATTCAGTTCGCGCGCGGCGGCACGAACCCGCGCCTGAGTATGTTGAGGAATCGACTTGGCTGCGGGCGACCGGTTCATCACCAACGACACGGTAGCGACTGATAATCCCAAATGTTCGGCCAATTCTCGGAGATTGACCTTCTGTTCGGGAAGCTCCTGCGAGGTTTCGCTCTTATGAGCTTTCGGGCGTGTCATGGCGGTAATGGTTGCGTAGTCTGGCACAGGTCACCGCGGGCCGCAAGCCGCGGCAACGGAGGCTCTTGCCTGTGAGCGTGCCCGCTGAAGGGCATTGGGCGTCCTTCAGATAAATCGATTTACCTGCGGTAGCTCATGGAGTAAGCTGCTGGCATAGTTTTGCGGAAGAAGACGGCCGAGCAGCCAGGCATACCCCTTTAATATGGCCGCCACTTTTTTCGGTGCAGACAGTCATTTCACACGAAGGTGCGATCATCCTACACATTAAACTCTATCGGACTATGAACGCCGTTGAACGCGGTCGCGCGCGAAACTGCGCTTCCATGTTTTCACTTATTTTCTTCCTGAGCGTTGCATTGTTCTTGGCGCAGATTTCGCGCGCACAGTCGGCGCCGCAACCAAAAAAGGACGCTGCTAACGCGAACCCGTTGAATGCTCCTGGTCTCGATGAAAAAGTGGACGCACTTCTGCAAAAGATGACGCTGGAAGAAAAGATAGGTCAACTGGTCCAGTATTCCGTGGGACAGGCGACCGGGCCGACGTCCGGAAGAACCGACGACCAAGACATGATTCGCAAGGGCCAGGTCGGATCTCTTTTCAATGTGACCGGCGCGCGTCAAACAAATGCGCTGCAGCGAATTGCCGTCGAGAATTCGCGTTTGAAGATTCCCTTGATTTTCGGGCTGGATGTGATTCACGGATATCGCACCACGTTTCCAATTCCACTCGGTCTTGCAGCGACCTGGGAACCGGAAATTGTCGAAAAAGCCGCGCGCGTTGCGGGGCTGGAGGCGTCGTCGGCGGGAGTACGCTGGGCATTTTCTCCGATGGTGGATATCGCGCGAGACGCGCGGTGGGGCCGCATTTCTGAAGGCGCGGGTGAAGATCCGTATCTGGGCGCAGCGATGGCACGCGCGTATGTCCGCGGTTATCAAGGCGAACGTCTGGACGCGGCAGATAGCATTGTGGCCTGCCCGAAGCATTATGTGGGATACGGGGCGGCGGAGGGTGGGCGGGACTACAACTCGACGGAAATTTCCGAACACACGCTGCGGCAGTTTTATTTGCCTCCATTTCACGCCGCCGAAGAAGCCGGAGCGGGCACTTTCATGTCGGGATTTAATGCCCTGAATGGAATTCCGACGACGGCAAATCCATTCACGTTGAAGCAGGTTTTGCGAGAAGAATGGGGATTCCGGGGATTTGTGGTCAGCGACTGGAATTCGGTCGGCGAACTTCAGGCTCACGGCATCGCCAACGACGGGGCTACTGCGGCACGCAAGGCGCTCCGCGCCGGCGTGGACATGGACATGGTCAGTAATCTTTATCATCGCAATCTGTTGGAGCTCGTACAGTCCGGTCAGATCGGGCAGAGTGATATCGATGAGGCCGTGCGCAATGTGCTTAGAGTGAAATTCGCGATGGGATTGTTCGACCATCCTTACACTGACGAGAACAGGGAATCGTCAGCCATGCTGCGTCCCGAGAGCGTAGTCATCGCAAGGCAAGCCGCGGCACAGTCGCTAGTCCTGCTGCGCAACGAAACGGTTTCTGGTTCGCCAATCCTGCCGCTTTCCGAGAGGATTTCTTCGGTGGCGTTGATAGGGCCGCTTGGCGACGATGCCGGCAACATGATCGGTTCGTGGGGAGCACAAGGAAGGGCGGCGGATGCAGTGACTCTGCGCCGCGCGTTAGCGGAAAAACTTGGTGGTTCGAACCTGCATTATGCGATGGGCACAGGATTCCTGAATGGCTCGGACGCCGACATCGCCGCGGGTGTCAAGGCGGCCCAGAGTTCCGACATCGCAATTCTGGCATTGGGCGAAGATGCACCAACCATGACCGGCGAAGCGGCTTCTCGCAGTTGGCTGGGCCTGCCCGGCCGCCAGGAAGAGTTGCTAGAAAAAGTTGTCGCTACCGGCAAACCGGTGGTGCTAATTCTGTTCAGCGGAAGGCCACTCACCCTTCCGTGGGCCTTCGAACACGTGCCGGCAGTGCTCGCCGCGTGGTTTCCTGGAGTGCAAGCAGGCAATGCAATCACGGACGTGCTATTTGGCACCACCGCGCCCACGGGACATCTGCCGCTCAGTTGGCCGCGCGACGTTGGCCAGGAGCCGCTTTACTACAACGCGCTGAACACTGGACGACCGGTGGCTGACCCCGAGCACCCACCCGAGAAGGGCGAGAAAAAATATCTCTCACGCTACATCGACGAGCCCAATTCGCCGCAATTTCCGTTTGGATATGGCCTGACGTACACCACGTTCGACTACGGCGTTACGCAGGCTAGCGCGAAGCAGTTGACGTCTGTCAGTTTACAGAACGCGCTTGCCGATCCCGCACATCAGTCGCGAGTTCTTTCGGTGAGCACCGAAATCACGAATCGCGGATCGCGAGCAGGTGAAACTCTGGCGCAACTTTATATTCGCCTAGAAGGAACGAGCGTAGCGATGCCGGTGCGCATGCTGAAGGGCTTCCAAAAGGTTGCGCTGGCGGCGGGCGAATCGCGCAAAGTTATTTTCGACGTGGGCGCCGATACTCTTGCTTTTTGGGGCGCAGAAAATAAATTTGGCGTCGAGCCGGCCCACGTGACAATTTGGATTGCGCCAAACAGTGAGGCAGGAGAAAGTACTGTGTTAGAAATCATAAACCGCTGAACCCGAAAAGCGGAACTCGTACGTTCGGGTACGATGGCGCAGTTTCAAAAGATTCCCACAAAAAAGAAGCTGCCAACCGGGATGTGTTTCTTATCCACGGCTGACAGCTTCCAGGGGTGGTAAAGAACCCGGCAGGGGTTAGTCGCCGGGCTGTTTCTGGGCTAGAAGCTAAGCCGTGCCTGGAACTCTATGACACGACCGGCAAGTGCTCCGGGCGATTTGCCAAAGAGAGAGTTTTCAATCCGAGTGTTGTCAGTTCCAAAGCTAAAGGGTTGCAGGTTCAGCTTGTTGAACAGGTTGAAGAAATTCCCGCGAAGTTCAACGCTGGCGCCTTCTCCCAAAATCTTGGTGTTCGGCAGGCCGAACTTCTTCGCGAAGCTGGCGTCCACACTGAAATAACCGGGGCCCCGGAACGAATTTCGGCCGATGCCTGGAAGTCCGGGAGTGCAAACGTCGAAGAAAGGATATCCCGGGCGTGTTGTCGGGTCGGGATTATTACACTGTGCGGAAATAGTTCCCCCGGGGTTGGCGGGGTCCGGTACGGAATCGCCCTGATGAATCAGTCCGGGAAAATTCGAACTGGGGTTAATGAAGGTGCTATTGGAGGTGTCAGTCCCAGGATGCGCCAGCAACGCTGATGGCCGAGTGGGACTGATTGTCGCGGCGCTGGTGATCGGAACGGAATTGATCTGCCCAGTGACCGGTGTCCAAGGGAAGCCGGAGTGCCATGTCATGATTCCGTTGAGCTGCCAACCGCCGAGCAACTTGCCTGTCCAGGTTGACTGATTGCGGAAAAAGGGCAGGTCATAGAGCGTCGAGAAGTTGAGATAGTGCTTAACATCAAAGTCGGATGGACCGAACTCGGTTTGTGGTTGGGCAGGGGCAGTCTGATTTGTGGAAGCCCCTGGGCCTTCGTTCGACAGCTGATCGATGCTCTTGCTATAACGATACTGCAAGTCGAACTGAAAACCAGCGTGGAACTGGCGGCGAAGGCGAGTATTAAGGGCGTTGTAGTTGGCGTCGACGTCACTCGTTGGGAGATAGACCGCGAAGAACGACGGGCTCGGGGCCTGCAGGAAATTCTGGTTTACCAAGCGAGTGAGCTTGTGCGAGTTGCTCCCTTGATAACCAAGGGTGCCGATAAGACCCCAGGGCAGGCGGCGTTCGACTTCAAGAGAGTAGATGTACACGTAGGCATCCCGGTAGTTGCTATGACCGCCGTAGATTTCGACAGCAATATCCTCGGCGGGATCGCAGGCTGCATTTCCGCAAAGGCCTCCGGTGACTGGATCGATTCCGTGGGCCAAAGCAGGATTTGCCGGGTAACTGTCGAAGGCGTTGCTTGCACCGAGAGCATAAAGAATCTGGCCGTCTACGAATGGCGAGCTGTCAGTGCCGCAGCAGATGCTCGCTCTCGCGTAGAACGGTGGATTGAAAGCCGCATTCTGAAAAAGAACGTCGTCAGGCTTGTTGTAGAGAACACCGGCTCCGCCTCGTATAACCGTAGTTCCCTTGAATCTCGAAGGACTCCAAGCGAAACCGAGCCTCGGCCCGAAGTCTCTTTTTGTTGAGTGAATCAACTTAGGAACGATCCCAACGCTGGAGGTCGCAAGCACTCCTCCGGGGCCGAAGGTGATATTGGAAAGATGATTTTTGACATCGCTGAAAGGCGAGAAGTAGTCATAACGCAATCCGAGATTGAGAGTAAAATTCGGCTTCACCTTCCAATCGTCTTGAATGAAAAAGCCGTAATCCTTGGAACGAAGATAGCGTTGCGCGTTAGCGGGGCCTCCGGTTTGCGGGTCCGCGTCGATGCCCTCAAAAATCGGCGTGTCATTCACCATATTCCAGACGTTATGCATTACATAGAGCGGCCGCGAAGCGCCGCTCAAATTATTGTTGTTCTGAAGCGGGCTGATATCGATACCCAGACTGATCGCGTGAGTACCAATAACCTTGGTGAATTTGTCGCGGAAGTCGAAAGTGTTTTCGATGAACAGCGCGGGAGTAGTTGAGCCTTGAGGCGGACCAAAACGAATGCGGTCAAAATTATAGCCTTCGATTTCAATTCGAGGGATGCCAAAGTCAACATTCTGATTGCTGGCAATTTGATTGAAGTTGAAACGCGTGAAGTTGACGCGGAACTCATTGAGTGTGGTCGGCGAAAAGGTATGGATGAAAGAAAATGCATGAACCTGGTTCAGAGGTTGCAGCTTTAGGTCTCCCTGCGGCCGGCTTCGTCCAGCAGAATCACTGGTCAAGTTGTCGAACGTGGTGAAATAGGTGCTGTAAGAAAATTGATTCTTTCCTGCGTAGTAGTCCAGGCGGCCGTTATATTGGTTGCCATTGAAAGTGTTAGGCAGCCTTAGAGCGACGAATTCGATGTCCGGGATACCGTCAAGTCCGCCTCCCACAGGGTTGTTAACCGAAACATATTGACCTTGGGCCCCGGTGGGCGATCCGATATCCAAACCGCCCGGAACAACCTGGCACTGCGTAGGATTGATGCCTGCCAGTTCGCAGGTCGGAGTTAGAACGGAGGCGATTCTGGGCTCGATGCCTGCGGAAGTCAAAATCGTCGCGGCAATGCTTCCTGGCCTGGCTGCGGCTACCAGCGCCCGGTACTCAGGAGTTTCGACCCAAGTCGGACTGGATACGTCGGAGTTGTTGCTTCGCAGACCTTCGTAGGAGAAAAAGAAGAAAAGCTTGTTTTTCCAGATCGGCCCGCCCAGGCTGGCACCGAATTGACGAAAATTATTGTTCACGCGAACAGGAGGAGCGTCGTTCGGGCCTCCATACTTATTAAAGGCGTTCCAATTTGGATCCTGATATTTGAAGAATCCAGACCCATGCAGCTGGTTCGTGCCGCCTTTGGTCACTACTTTCACTTGAGCGCCTGAGTTTCTGCCGTCTTCCGCTGAAAAGGAGCTGGAGAGAACGGTGATCTCCGCAACGGATTCCTGGTTCGGCGTAATCACTGCCGCGCCACCGTATTGCAAGCTGTTGACGCTGACTCCATCGATTGTAAAGTTGTTGGTGTCTTGGCGCTGGCCGTTGGCGACGACTTGGACGGAATTTTCAATCTGGAAGATGGATTGGTTTGACCCGCCGGGACTGGTCTGGTTGGGAAGATTATTCGCTCCGCCGTTCCCGCCGCGTGAACCATCGCCGAATACCCCTGGCGTCAGGCGCAATAACTCATACGGGTCGCGGCCAACTTGCGGCAATCGCGAGATTTCTTCACTGGAAACAGTAGTTCCCGTATTTGCATTCTCAGTCTGCAGCGCTTCGGCAGAGGCAGACACAGTAACCTGCTCGGACACTGCGCCGATTTCCAGCGCCACATCAAATCCGCGTGGTTGTTCTGCCTCGACTAATACAGCGTTCGAGATAGATTTCTTGAATCCTTGAGCTTCGACGGTAACGGTATAGCGTCCTGGAGCCAGCTCTGAGACTCGATAGAAACCTGCATCGCTGGTCATTGTGGTGCGAACCTGTCCGGTGTCCTCCCGCGTAATACTCACGGTAGACCCGGAGACGGCGCCTCCTTTTGCGTCGGTTACGGTGCCCTGAAGGCTCGCTTTGTACTGGGCATATAAACCGGGCACGAAGAAACCCATGCACAGCAGGAGCAAGAGCCCCCGAACAACAGTTCTCCCCATTTTCATTTTCCCACCCCTTAAGAAGTGCTGGCCAGGCCCCCTGCCTTGCCAGGTTTTAATAAATCGGTTAAGTACTGCTGTTCGAAACTATAGACACGCGAAAAGCAGCTGTCAACGATTCTTAATTTTGATGTTTGGTGCCACCAGACAGTGAAATCCCGCTAAGCGCTCGCGGCTGGAGCGCTTGTTCAAACAATCCCGAGAGTTGGCCACGTCCCTCTATGTTTCCCCCGCACTTGCCGCCAAGCTGTTTCCAACTGTCCTCCTTCCTGCTTTCATTGGAGAGTTATCCACGTGCTTGTGGCTGATCGTGAAGGGCGTGAACCTCTCGAAGTGGGATCAGCAGGTAGGTATGGAACGAGCCGTCAACGGTACAGCCGAAGGTTAACTTGCGCGGTTAGCAAGATTGCCACGGCCAGTCTTGGGCTGCGTGATAAACACGCACTACTTCGACAGCTTCCTTATGCAAACGGTAAACCGCGATATAGGGTAAGGAGGGGAAAATCAGTATTTTTCGCCGCCGTCGGTTTGTCTTGCTGGATCAGGCGGCCCATGCGCTCCAAGTCTTTAGCAGCCTCTGGTGACGAACCTGCATTTAAGAACGAAACAGGCGGTCAATGCGTTCACCGCCCTCGTCATGAGAGACATACTCGCCGCGAACAAGCGACTCCAGGCCACGCTTCACCGCTACGACGAATCGCGCTTCATGCTCCAGGTAAAAGCCAATCACTTCCTGTGCCAACTCATTCGCATTGCGGCCTTTGCGTGTGGCCAGTTCGCTAAGTTCGGCTTCCTGTTCGGGAGTGAGATGTACTTCGATAATCGCGAGTTTAGGCAACGGCTTGATTGCTGTCAATAAGGAGCGAAGCGGGTGAGCGGGCAGCCTAAAGCCTTGTTTGTGCCTCTACTCTTCATTCGGAGCCGTCTTGAAGCGCGTAACGCCGGAACCGTTTGAGTGGGCGCTCGCTGTACGGGAGGGATTGGCTCTGGTGAGCAGGCCTGGAGACACGTTCCAGTGCTGACCTGCGTCGGTGACAACCGTGACTGTCTTCTTGTTGTAACGGGTCAAAGTTCCCAGTAACTCAGGGCTGCCGTCGGGATGGAATTTCACTCTCTCACCGACGCGGAAGTCCAGCATGGCGGAATGCGAGCGCATTTGACTGAGGAATCTGAGCCGAGCCACGACCTTGTGATTTAACTCGATGAGTTGATCTTCGGAAAGGGAGTCAATATCGATATGCCGCATAATATTTTTGCCTTCCAGGGGTGCACATATTGTACCCGAAACGCGCAGCTAGCAACCCAAGTCGGAGAAGTTCAGAAAAAACGTCTCCTCCGGCTGGAGTTTTTCTTACCTCTCAGACCGCTGGAAGTGATCTGATGCAGAAAAGCGTATCCGCCCCGATCTCCTCGGTTGTTTCTACTGCGCCGCGCATGGTCGACATCACCAAGCTTCCACACTACGTCACACATTGCCGTAGCCCCGTTCCTGTAGCACCCAGCTGTTGCCATCCGGATCGGAGAAGTTGGCGAAGCTGGCATAGTCTCCGCGCGCGGGGTCGAGCCCGGGCGCGAAACCTCCGTCCCAGGCTCCAATGGGCGTCTTGTGCCGGATCACACCGACGTCGACCCCACGTTCGAGCAGGCGGCTCCGAGCGGCCTCGAGGTCCGTGACGACGAGATAGACGTCGCGAAGTGAACCGACGGGCGAGTCGGTGAGTCCAATACCGATCTGGATCGAGCAGCTGGAGCCCGGCGGTGTGAGCTGCACGACACGGAACGAGTCATTCGGCGAATAGTCTACGTCGAGCCTGAAGCCGACCTGATCGACATAGAACCGCAGCGCTCGCTCGATATCGCTTACCGGCAGCGTGATCACTTCGACTGAAAACGTTGGCGTTCTCACGGTTACGTCTCCTCTCGGCCTGCTACCATGAGGCTCCCATCGTTGCTTCTGTCGGCCCGGGCAATGGTGTCTCACACCCTTGATTGCGGCGCAGGCCGCGGTCAGGTTTCACAAATCGATGACGACATCGCGAATCGGCCGTGAGCAGCAAACCAGAAGGTTACCGTCGGCGGGCATTTCGAGTGGCTCTGGTTCATAAACGACAGCACCCGAAACCAAACCACTCTCACAGTTGTGACAAACACCGGTGCGGCACGACCAACGGACCGGGACGTCGCACGCCTCTGCCAGCTCCAAAATGCTCTGGTAGGCCGACGCGTTCCAGTGCGCGGCGATGCCACTGCGCGCGAACGACACCAGCGGACCCGTGTTAGCGTCGTCTTTGGGCAGATGTGGAGCACTCGTCGCTGCGCCGATGATACCCGGCGTCATCGACTCGCTGCCGTTAAAGAGCTCGACATGAATGCGCTCCGGCGCCACGCCCAAGGTGGTAAGCGCCTCCTTCATGTCTGCCATGAAACGAGGCGGCCCGCACACATAGACATCCGCCTGTGGGGTCACTCCGACTTGATTGAAGACTGATCGCGACAAGTGACCGATGGCGTCGAAATCCTCACCCATCTTATCGCTTGAGCTCGGGCTGCTGTAACAAACGTGGCTGCAACCATGTGTGAGCGCGAGCATGAGGCGGCGGACTTCTACGGCGAATGGGTGATGTTGCCGATCGCGAGCCGCGTGCAGCCACAAGATTTGTCGTGTCGAGCGGGCTGCTGCCAGCGCGTGGAGCATGGCCAGAACCGGTGTCGCTCCGATCCCCGCACTAAGCAGCACTACAGGACGCCCTCCAGATTGCAGAATGAAGCTTCCGCGCGGCGAGCTGACGTCGAGAGCATCGCCCACCTGGAGATGGTCTCGCAGGTAGATTCCAGCCGCACCATTCGGCTCGATCTTCACGCTGATTCGATATCGTTCCGTCGAAGGCGGACCCGAGAGCGAGTAGCTGCGAAAAAGTGCCGGGCCACCGGTAACGGGCCGAAGACGCACAACCACGTACTGGCCTGGCAAGGCGTTTGCCAACTGACTGCCGTCCGCGCTTCGCATCGTCAGCGAGAGGACGTCCGCGGACTCATGAGTCATCGCCGTTACTGTAAGCGGCCGAAATCCGGGTGCGACTGGATGCGCGGCGGCTGCTGGCACGAGCCCGGCATTGCCACCAGCTGCTACAGTGCTTTGGCTCTGCAGCAATGCCTCAAACGATCCGCGCCACCCGGGCGAAAGCGCTTCGATCCGCACCGCGCGCTCCAGCCGATCGCGAGGATGTTTGGGCGAATAGAGCAGCGCATTGATCTCCGCTACGGTCATGTGCTCTGCCGCCTCTCCCACTTTAGTGATTTCGTCGCCCGCACCCACATCGCCTTCACGCAGGACTCGGAAGTAGAACCCTGGCCGACCACTGGACGTCAGCAATGCCGGCATCCTGCGCTCGTTCATCCGAATACCGACGCGATAGCAGGTAACGCGAGGTTGAGTGACCTCGAACAGTGCGCTGCCGATCTGATAGCGGTCGCCGATGCACACGGCGTCGTCGGGCAATCCTTCGACCGTGAAGTTCTCGCCGAACTGTCCGTGGGCGAAGTCAGTCCTCTTCAACTGCTCCTGCCAATAGCGATACGATTCGATCTGATACACGAAGACGGCTCGCTGCTCGCCACCGTGCCCGGCCAAGTCCCCTTGACCATCTCCCTCGAGATTCAGCCGACCGACGCGACAGCGACCACGCACCGGATTCTTCCAGATCCCGGTGTGCACAGTACGACCCTTCCATGAGATATCGCGTGGAAGTCCGACGTTCACCGATAGTAGTCGAGGCATGCTGCTCGGAAGCTCCCTGTGTTGAAACTCGTCATCGACGTGCGCGTGCCTCGGCCACGGTGAGTTCGCGATCGGGACCGTGCGGGATCACCGTCTGACCAGGCTCAAGACGGAGCTGCGTGCCATCAAGCTGCACGGAAGCGATGTCCGGCTCGAACGAAACCAGGCCGGAGATACGGCCAACTTCAGGATAGGCCTCACGATACGACCATGCCGCCAGACGTGCGTCACCGATATCGTAGTAGCTGCACAGCCCTTTGTATGGGCAGAAGGTTTGATGTTCCACGAACGTCAGCGCGGTCTCATCGATGTCGGCGCGCGGAACGTACCAGCGCGGCGCAAAGCCGGACTCGTACAGGACGATCGGCCGCTTGGTATCGGCGACGACGCGGTCATGATGGCGAACCACGAGGTTGCGTGAAGCTTGGCGGATGTCGATGCGGTGGTAGCTATCGGCAGCATGGCCCAGGATCCGTTCGTCTTCTTCGTAGAAGGCGTCCATGGCCCGCCAAGCAAACGCGATCCGCGCCCGCAGCTCGCCTGCGTAGGAGGGTAGGTCGACGTGTTGCCACGCCGCTCGCGTGGCGCGCTGTTCGCCCACTTTGACGGTGTACCACGACGTAAGCCCGAGGTCGGGGTGCCGGGTGGTGTGCTCGCTGCGTTCCAAGACTTCTGAAGAGATGTCGGTCTGTGGGAAGTAGGCCACAGGATACCGGCCTGGTTCGAAGAGCAGGACCACGTGCTCACTATCGGCGATCCAAGTTCCGCCGAAGCGCACGCGCATGCGCCGCCGCAACAGTTCGACGTATAGGAGTCGCTTAGGCAGCGGCTCGGGCACCAAAAACCGGCCCATTGCTCCCGGGGAGAGCGGACCTTGTTGCCAGGATAATCCCATAAATCACCTCACAATATTCTCTGGCTCGCACCGAGGCGGTGAAGCACTGCTTCAAGGCGCCGTCGAGGGTCGTCAGTGGGAGATAGTCGAGCTTCCTCGCGCGGGGATCGAGACGATACAGACCATGTGCCCACCCTCCGACAAGACCTCGCCGAGCCAGGGCTCCAGCGCGGCGATGAAATTTCGAGAACGCTTCGAGTTCGGGATCCTGTTCGCTCATGATTCGGACGACTCAAATGCTGGAGACAGAATTTTTCTCCAGATAAGAGCTGCCTGTTCCTTGCCTCGGGACGGATGCTGGCTGACATCCAGCCAGACCTGAAGAATATCGCTCACTGGCACGCCGTCTTTCCGGACAACTCCACGAAAAGCACTCTCCCGGTTCCCCGGAATGCGCACGTAGAGGTCTGGTCCTTCTTCCTCTGCATTCCCCGAAAGGCCGAGGTTCTTCAGAACCGCCTCATTCAAACGCTCCAAGTAAAGATATGGTTTTACGCCATGCACAAACCCGATGCCGAGTGCCTCCGCTGCTTCGAATAACCCGAGGCACAGACGCGGCCGCGGCGACGAGAGTTGATCGGCAAGATCCCCAAGGCCTTCGCTTCGTCCGATTGGTAGGAACGGACTGCGTTCCAGAGTGCCTTTTTCCTCCGGTGAAGAACCCAACGCATTGGGATTTCCGGAACGCGTCGCTGACTCGCAGCAACCCACCGGTTCAGCAATTCTCTCAGCCGAACCAGCCGCAATACTCCGTCTCCGGACTCGAGAAAACCTTCTTTTGAAAACTCCTCCACGAAGCGAAATGCGCTCATGACCGAGACGCCGGCCGCTTCCGCCAGTTGCGAGGCTCCCTCATACTGCCCTCTCGGAGCCGACAAATACACTTCCGGAATTCGGGGAGCCAGAAGGACCTTGAGCATCCATTGGTTCAGATCGGAGAAAAGCTGCGGCGCGCGCGCCGGCACTTTCGACGCACGAAGGTCGCTTTGTGGACGCCTTGCCGAGCTGAGCGACTCCAACCCATGACCGTCGAACAATCGAAGACCTTCGAGATCCAATACTCCAACTGCGACTTCCGACGCCCGTTCCCGCACAAATTGCTTCGCTTCCTCCGCAACGGAATCCGGAATACGGTTTGCGCCCACAATCGCAAGGGGAACCGGATGACCGAGCATGACTCGGGAATAGTGGGCAGCTTCCAGCGCGGCCTGGGAGAGCAACGGAATCACGCGGTCCTTACGGCCTTCCGAAGCGCGTTTTAGTTCTACAACGAATTTCTTCCCGTGCCTCGACAGCAGGAAGTCGGGCGCAGCATTCCTCTCTCGTGGCTCTTCAACGACCTTCCAGCCTTCCTCACGGAACAGGCTGGCCACGATTCGCCCGAGTTGGGCTTCGTTGTCGACGGATGGGTTTGGATAATGGCTTGGCATAGGTTTACCACGGCCATGGTAATTATCATGGCCATGATATAGACCGCGCGATCGATAGTCAACCGCTTTCTACCCTTCACCCGTTCCCGGACGCACACGCCTCAGCGAGACAATCTTTGGCGAGTGTTCAGCTTTGTGGATGATCTTTAGTCTTCGAGGGACGGCAGTGTCTTTAGGACTTCTGCGGCTTTGGGCCGATTGAGAATCGGATCGTCCTTGCGAATTTTCCCGTCGCGGAACACGAGCACGCGTTTCGCGAACTGTGCGATGTCATGCTCGTGTGTAACCAACACGATTGTCAGTCCCTTGTCGTTGAGGTTCTGAAAGATTTCCATGATCTCGACAGAGGTGCGGCTGTCGAGATTGCCCGTGGGTTCGTCGGCGAGCAGGATCGATGGGTGGTTTACGAGAGCGCGTGCGATGGCGACCCGCTGTTGCTGTCCTCCCGACATCTGCGAAGGAAAGTGCTGGGCACGGTCGGCAAGTCCGACCATCGCAAGTGCCTCCGCGGCGCGTTTCCCTCTCTCGGCTTTGTCGATCTTTGCGTAGAGGGTAGGCAGCTCCGTGTTTTCGAGAGCAGTGGTGCGTGCCAGCAAATTGAATCCCTGGAAAACAAATCCAATTTTCTGGTTCCGAATGAGGGCCAGCGCCTTTTTGTCATGCTTGGATACATCGATCCCTTCAAGTAGGTACCGCCCCGAGCTGGGGCGGTCAAGACAACCAAGCATGTTCATAAATGTCGACTTACCACTACCACTCGCTCCCATAATGGCCAGGAATTCACTGCGGTGAATATCGACGCTCACACCTCGTAGCGCGTGGACACGTGTTTCTCCCAGTTCATAGTATTTGTGCGCGTCTTCGACCCGGATGACTGTGCTCGCCGAGGCGGATACATGGGCTTCAATTTGGTTAGCAGTTGGCATCGATTCTTTAGGATCGTTTCGAGACACTGAGCCTTAGCGCCGTAATGTGCCGGGAGCCTGAGTCTTTGTCATCACCGAACGGATAATGAGCGCCTGTCCGTCCTTCAGTTCCCCTTTGATGAGTGCGGTAACTTCTGTATAGGCGTGGTCGGTTATGCCCAGTGAAACCTTGACCGGCTCCATTGTGTTATCTGCATGCAGCTTCCATACGACCGCATTCTCCGCTCGCGGCGCGCGCGGAAGATTTTGATTTTCGCCGGCCTGCGAGCCGCCTCCGCCTGCAGGAGGATCATCACTGGCCCGCTGTCTCTCGCTTGCTTCGATTCCGTACTGCTTGTAGATCGCGAGAATCTCTTCGGGTCCCATGGGCGGCTTGTACCGAAGAGCTGTGTTCGGCACTTTCAATACACTCTGCACAGTGGCCACAGGAATGGTTACGTAGGCCGTCATTCCTGGGAACAGCTTCAACTCGGGATTCGCGAATTCGATGATCGTGTCGTAGGTGACCACGCTTTGCACCGTGGTCGGGTTCATCCGGACTTGGCTGACAACTCCGTGAAACGTGTCCTTTGGGAATGCATCCACTTTGAAGGTGACTGGCTTCCCCGGTTTGATGTTCCCCACGTCAGATTCGTCCGTCTTCGTGTAAACCAGCATCTTGGTAAGGTCCTGCGCGATCGTAAAGATCGTCGGTGCCTGTAACGACGCGGCTACCGTCTGACCCACATCCACGTTACGCGCTACAACCGTGCCGTCGATCGGAGATCGAATCACCGTGTAGTTGAGGTTCGTTTGTGCCACCGTCAGCGCGGCAGCCTTTTGGCTGACTTGTGCCTCGGCCTGGGTAACATTCGCGTCCGCAGCGCCCACCGCGGCGTTCGCTGAATCATAGTTGGCTTTGGCGAGGTCCAGTTGCTGCTGGCTCATGATGCTATCTTTCGTGAGCACGGCAGCGCGGTTATAGTCGGCCTTGGTTTGCTGCGACGCGGCTTTGGCTTTTTCCAGATTGGCTTTCGCCGCCACAAGGTTTGCTTTCGCATTATCCAAGTCGGCCGAGGCTTGGAGCAGCGCGCCTTGGAATAATGCGGGATCGATCAGCGCTACGACGTCGCCCTTGTGCACACGGGAATTGAAATCCACGTTCAGTCTTGCGATGGTGCCGGAGACCTGCGATCCGACCTGCACCGTAATCACCGCATTGATCGTTCCGGTGGCGTCAACCACATCGTGAATATCGCCCCGCTCAACCTTGGCCGTGAAGTGCTGTGCCTGCACCTTGCGATTCAAACCAAAAATCACCGATAGTCCAGCCAGGACCGCGACGGCAGTTAAGATGAGCCACTTGCTCTTTAGTTTCATGTCCCGTCCTCAGAATCAAAGCTCCCGCATTCACTCATATCGCAGCGCTTCGATCGGATCGAGCAGTGATGCTTTTCGCGCCGGGTAATATCCAAAAAACACGCCGACTGCCACAGAAAAGATTGCCGCGATCACCACGGACTCAATCGACATCTGTATGGGCCAATGCAACGTCTGCCCGACAAGGTAAGATCCAAACACGCCAAACAGGACTCCGGCGGTACCTCCGACCAGGCTGAGCACGATCGATTCTCCGAGGAATTGCAGCTGGATGGCACCTTCGGTCGCACCCACGGCCACCCGCACACCGATCTCACGCGTCCGCTCGGTTACAGAGACGAGCATCACATTCATGATCCCGATTCCGCCGACTAACAAAGATATAGAGGCGATGGCAATCAACAGAATGGTTAGGGTCCGGCTGGCATCGAGCTGGGCCTGGATAATGTCCTCCGGATTCCGGATGTTGAAGTCATCTTCTTCTTCGGGACGCAGATGATGACGATCCCGAAGCACGGCTGTCGCTTCCTGGCCGGCCACTTTCACGGCGTCCGCGGAAACGGCCGAACAGAGGATGTCGTCGAGCCACGTGATCCCTTTGATTTTCTTCTGGGCCGTGGTGTAGGGCAGGATGATGGTGTCGTCCTGGTCTTGCCCAGAAAGAGATTGTCCTTTTGGATGAAGCGTAGCCACCACTTTACAAGGAAGATTTGTGACCCGTATCACCTTTCCAATCGGATCTTCCACGCCAAAAAGTTGGTCACGAACGGTACGTCCAAGCACGCAAACGTCTGCGGCTCGATCCACGTCGTCCTGCGAAAAGGCTGCGCCCTGGTCGATAAACCAGCGCTTGATGTCGAAGTATTCCGGCGAAACGCCGCGATAGGATGTGTGCCAGTTCTGGTTGCCATAAATCACCTGCACAGGATCATCCACATTGGGGGAAACGCTTTTGATGAGCGAAATCTGATTCTTGATCGCCACTGCGTCACCCACCACCAGCGTCTTAGTGTCATGTGTCCCTGTGCGAACGCCATTGACTGCGCGACCTCCAGCTTCAATCCAAACAAAATTGTCCCCAAGATTGTTTAG
This sequence comes from uncultured Acidobacteriota bacterium, assembly GCA_963743735.1. Lineage (GTDB taxonomy): Bacteria > Acidobacteriota > Terriglobia > Acidiferrales > UBA7541 > Acidiferrum. The sequence goes on along the minus strand of CAVURF010000017.1, from coordinate 23,677 downwards.
CTGCTGCTCGACGCGGGCTTGTCCGGCTTTGCCGATGGCGACGACGCAGATGACCGCCGCAATCCCGATCGTTATTCCTAGGACCGTCAAGATGCTTCGCATCTTGTTCCTAAGCAGCGCCACTATGGCGGACTGAAATAGAGCCGCGTAATTCACAACTTCCTCCTACAAACCTTCCCCGGCACGACGAATATTATGACTATGCTACGTCGCGGCCCAGGATTCATGGTGCGAAAGCATAGGTCCTAATTTCCCTGCACGCTCGCCAGCGCCACGGAAAAGTTTCCATTGGTCAGCGGCTACCGAAATCGGTCCCAGGTCTCCGAAGCGGAGATGGAAAACTTCGCCGTCGGCCGATCGTTGGCACGCACGCGAATTCATTCAACGTGCCACCGTAATACCCGCCATCAAAAACAACGCAAGAGGGTCGCTGCCCCATTCTTTTCCCGAGATTGTGGAGACAGAGAAGGGTCTCGAATTCCAGTACATCTATCGAATGTCTCTCCCTCGGATCTGGCCGACTGGGTAGTGGCTGAGGGGCAAGCGCTGCGCCATCGGCTGGGGATCGCTTGCTGCAGGCACCGCAAGGTTACAGACCCTAACGAACCTACGTATTGCCATACCAGCGACTCTGTATTGTGGCAAACCAAGGTCTCCTATAACAGAATATAGGAAGAAGAAGCGTGCCTAAGAAAAGGCATTGACTTGGCCCTCTTCCTTCCTGAGGGTTCGTTTGACCACGCGAATGGATCTGACTGTTTGGCCTGGCAGGCCGTATCCTCTGGGCGCCACCTGGGATGGGGAGGGAGTAAATTTCGCGTTGTTCTCGGAGCGTGCCGAGAGAGTGGAGTTGTGTTTACTCGATCAAGCGGGTCGGCGGGAACTTCATCGCGTTTCTGTCAATGAACAAACTGACCAGGTGTGGCACTGCTATGTGCCGGAAGCCCGCCCTGGCTTAGTTTACGGATATCGCGTTTATGGCCCGTACGATCCTGCTCAAGGTCTAAGGTTCAATCCACACAAGCTGCTGCTAGATCCTTACGCCAAGCAGATTCAGAACACCCTGAAGTGGCACGACTCCGTTTTTGCGTATCGTATTGGTCACCGCAATGAGGACTTTTCCCAGGATCGCCGCGACAGCGGCCCTAGCATGCTCAAAGGAATCGTGGTTGACCCGGCGTTCACCTGGGGAACGGATCGCCCGCCGCGCACACCTTGGCATCGGACTCTCATCTACGAAGTGCACGCGAAAGGCTTCACCGTTCGTCATCCGGACGTTCCGCCTACTTTGCGGGGCACGTATGCGGCGCTCGCCACTGCACCGGTCATCGATTATTTGCTCCGCCTAGGAATCACCGCGATCGAATTGTTGCCGGCGCACACCTTCGTTGATGACCGCCAGTTAGTTCAACGCGGCCTGCGCAATTATTGGGGCTACAACTCGATCGGCTTTTTCGCTCCGGAGCCGCGCTACTGCGCTACGAACAGCATCCACGAATTCAAAACCACGGTGAAGACTTTGCATTCGGCTGGCATTGAAATAATCCTGGACGTCGTTTACAACCACACAGCAGAAGGCAATCACCTGGGCCCCACTTTGTCTTTCCGCGGCATTGATAATCCTACGTACTACCGTTTGGCCGCCGACAATCCCCGTTTCTACACGGACTACACCGGCACTGGAAACACCCTGAATATGCGCCACCCGCGCGTCCTGCAGTTGATTATGGACAGCCTGCGCTATTGGGTGTTGGATATGCACGTGGACGGTTTCCGCTTTGATCTTGCAGCGACACTCGCGCGCGAATTGCACGAAGTCGATCGTCTCGGAGCGTTCCTCGACATCATCCATCAGGATCCCGTGCTCTCCCAGGTGAAACTGATCGCCGAACCCTGGGACCTCGGCGAAGGCGGCTATCAGGTCGGCAAATTTCCCCCCGGCTGGGCCGAATGGAACGATAAATACCGCGATGCCGTTCGCTCCTACTGGAAGGGTGATGGCGGCCTGATCGGCGAACTCGCCTACCGCGTTACCGGCTCCAGCGATCTTTACGCGCGCAGCGGGCGCAAGCCTTATGCCAGCGTCAATTTTGTCACTGCGCATGATGGCTTCACTCTGCAGGACCTGGTCAGCTACAACACCAAGCATAACGAGGCCAATGGAGAAGAAAACCGCGACGGCACTGACAATAACCGGAGCTGGAACTGCGGCGTGGAAGGCCCCACTGACGATCCGGCAATCAAGCGCCTTCGCTGCCAACAGAAGCGCAATTTCATGGCCACGCTGCTCCTCTCCCAAGGGGTTCCCATGCTGCTCTCGGGCGACGAGATCGGCCATACACAGCAGGGGAACAACAACGCTTACTGTCAGGACAATGAGATCAGCTGGCTCGATTGGAATCAGGAAAAAGTAGACAAAGAGCTTCTTCATTTCGTTCAACGCCTGATCGCTTTGCGCAGAGATCATCCAGTTTTTCGTCGCCGGAATTTCTTTCAGGGCCGCAAAATCAAGGGCGCCGAGATCAAGGACATCGTCTGGTTTAAATACGACGGCCGCGAGATGACCGATCAGGAATGGAACCAGGACTTCGCGCGCTCTTTAGGCGTGTTGCTCTCGGGAGATGCTGTCGATGAAATTGACGAGCGCGGCCGGAATATCAAGGACGAAAATTTCGCCATTCTCCTGAATGCCCATCACGAGGAGATTCATTTCGTTCTGCCCGCCCGTGCGCCCAACTCAGGCTGGTTCGTGCTTGTGGATACCTCTTGTCAGACATCCGAGAACCCTAACCGCTTTTACTCCAGGGATGATTCCTATCCCCTGCAGCCGCGTTCGCTGGCGCTGCTGGTCGAACGTGCTCCCGACCGAGTCCGTCCCGACGACCGGAGGCGGACTCCGGCTCCATGAAGCATCGGCACAAAATGCCTTTTGGCGCCGAGATCCTCAACGATGCCGCGGTCCGGTTTCGTCTTTGGGCGCCGCGCGCGCAGAACCTCGCGGTTGAAGTCACTTCGAAGAGTCTGCCCATGAGGGCTCTGGACGACGGCTGGTTCGAACTCACGACGCGCGAGGCCGGCCCCGGCACACCATATCACTTCATTGTCGACCGCTGCCATAAAGTTCCCGATCCAGCGTCTCGTTACCAACCTTGCGGCGTGCACGGTCCGAGCGAAGTCATTCCTCCGGAGGAGTTCGAATGGCAACAGAGCAACTGGCATGGCCGTCCGTGGGAAGAAACGATTCTTTACGAACTGCATTTAGGAACCTTTTCCCCGGAAGGAACCTTCGCCGGGGCGCAACGCCAGCTGGATTACCTCGCGGACCTGGGCATCACCGCAATCGAGCTCATGCCGCTTTCCAGTTTCCCGGGTCAGCGGGACTGGGGATATGACGGCGTCTTGCCCTACGCTCCTGCCGCTGCTTATGGCCGGCCCGATGAGCTCAAGCAGCTCATAGATTCCGCTCATGCCAAAAATATAATGGTTTTTCTGGACGTGGTTTACAACCACTTTGGCCCCGAAGGAAATTATCTGCACCTGTACGCGCCGCAATTTTTCACCGACCACCACCACACTCCCTGGGGCCAAGCTATTAATTTCGATGGTCAGGGCAGCCGGACCGTGCGTGACTACTTCATTCACAACGCGCTCTATTGGCTTGAGGAATATCTCATCGATGGCCTGCGATTTGACGCCGTGCACGCCATTTTCGACGATTCCAAACCAGATATTCTGAGTGAGCTGGCCGAGACCGTCCGGAAAACGCTCGGCCACGAACGCCACGTTCACCTCATACTGGAAAACGACAACAACGCCGCGCATTACCTGAGCCACGAGCCTCGCAATGCACCGCGCTTGTACAACGCCCAGTGGAATGACGACATTCACCACGCCGCTCATGTTCTACTTACCGGCGAGTCCGATGGTTACTACGCGGATTATTCGCAAAATCCAGCAGCACATCTGGGGCGATGCCTGGCGCAGGGCTTTTCCTATCAGGGAGAATCTTCGATATACCGCCAGGGTCAACCGCGGGGCGAACCTAGCCGCAACCTGCCGACAGATTGTTTTGTTTCTTTTCTCCAGAATCATGATCAGGTAGGGAATCGCGCCTTCGGTGAACGAATTACCCGTCTCGCAGCCGCAAGAAAGATCAAGGCTGCGTTAGCAGTCTTGCTTTTAGCTCCTTCGCCCCCACTCTTGTTCATGGGGGAGGAGTTCGGCGCAAGCACTCCGTTTCTCTTTTTCTGCGACTTTGAACCCTCTCTAGCTGTGAAAGCGAAGGAGGGTCGTCGCTCTGAATTTGCGCGATTTGCCGAGTTCAGCTCCCCAGAGGCGCAGTCGCGCATACCCGATCCGAACAGAGAAGAGACGTTCTTCCGTTCCAAGCTCGATTGGGCTTGCTTGCAATCCGCGCCACACAGCGACTGGCTATTGTTCTATCGTGAACTCCTCGCGCTCCGCCGAAAAGAGATCGTGCCGCGCATCAAAGATGTCGAACCCGGTGAGTCGAAATTCGAGGTGATCGGCACTGACGCAGTGCGCGCACGCTGGACCCTCGAATCTGGCGGAGCGCTGGCACTGATCGCCAATTTCAGCGGCGAAAAAGTCCGTGTTCCCGAGGCGCCTGAAGGCGCCCTTCTGTATACGACGGCCGACGCTCTTGATTCGAAGCTCGGAAGCCTGGACGTATCGCCGTTCACCACCGCATGGTTTCTGAAATGAGGAAAGTGCCGGCCATTCCCGTCGCCACTTATCGTCTGCAGTTCAATCGTGACTTCACCTTCTCTCAGGCCGCTGACTTGGTCCCGTACCTCGCATCGCTGGGCATTTCTCATTGCTATGCATCTCCTTACCTGCGCGCGCGGCCCGGGAGCATGCATGGCTATGACATCATCGATCATCATCAACTGAATCCCGAAATCGGCAGCTCAGAGGATTACGAGCGTTTCGTGGACGCCCTTCACGAGCATGGCATGGGCCAGATTCTCGACATCGTTCCCAATCACATGGGCATCTTGGGAAAGGACAATGCCTGGTGGCTGGATGTCCTGGAAAACGGTCAAGCCTCGGCCTACGCCAGCTATTTCGACATCGATTGGGAACCGCGCAAAGAGGAATTGCAGGGGAAGGTGCTGGTTCCGGTGCTTGGCGATCAGTACGGTTTGGTGCTCGATCGCGGCCAACTGAAACTCACTTTCGACCAAGAACACGGCGAGTTCAGCTTGTTTTATTTCGAGCATCGTTTTCCCATTGATCCCCGTGAATACCCGCGCATCCTCGGCAGGGACATCGAGACCTTGGAGCGGGAATTGGGCGCGCAGGACGAAAATTTTCTGGAGCTACAAAGCCTGATCTCGGCTTTCAACCGTTTGCCGGGTCGAGAAGATATCGGGCCGAAGCAGCATGCCGAACGGCTGCGCGACAAGGAAATCCATAAACGGCGGCTTGCCGGCTTGTGTGAGCGTTCGGTCCCAATCGCTCGCTTTATCGACCGAGATATCCAGAACATGAATGGTTCGCCAGGAGATTCCGTTTCCTACGACCAACTCCACGAACTCATCAAAACCCAGTCTTACCGTCTCGCCTTCTGGCGGGTTGCCGCCGATGACATCAACTATCGCCGTTTTTTCGAGATTAATGATCTCGCGGCTTTGCGCCAGGAGAACGAAACAGTTTTCCATCAGACTCACGAATTCGTTTTGCAACTCTTTTACCAAGGCAAGATCGACGGGCTGCGCATCGATCACCCCGACGGTCTTTATAATCCACGTCAGTATTTTGAGCGCCTGCAGAACAGCCGGAACTCATTTCCTCGCGAAGAGTCCAACGCCAGTCCCTACATCGTTGCCGAAAAAATCCTCAGCGGCCAAGAACAGTTGGCGCCCGATTGGCCAATTCACGGCACTACCGGTTACGCCTTCGCCAATTTGGTGAACGGCGTTTTCGTCGATCCCAACGGCCGAACAAGTATGGATCGCATCTATCGCTTGTTCACCGGCCAGCGAAGCTCTTTCAAGCAAACACTCGATGAATGCAAGAAGCTGGTCATGAATCAATGGCTCAATAGCGAGTTGAACGTGCTCGCCAACCATCTCAACCGCATCGCACTTGCCGACCGCCACACTTGTGATTTCACGTTGAAGAGCCTGCGCGACGCGCTTATGGAAATTATCGCGTGTTTCCCCGTCTATCGCACCTATGTGACCGAGGAGGGAGTTTCTGCCAGCGACCGCGTGTACATCAACGAAGCTGTCTCTTCCGCAAAATCGAGAAGCACCGCCGCCGATTCATCCGTGTACGATTTTATTGCGGAAGTCCTGCTGACCAGCAGAGGGCAAGGCCACCCGCAGTTCTACCAACGTTCGGTCCTCCATTTCGCCATGCGCTTCCAGCAGTACACAAGCGCCTTGATGGCGAAAGGATTGGAGGACACCTGCTTCTACCGCTATAACCGGCTCGTTTCTCTCAACGACGTGGGCGGCACTCCGCTTCGCTTTGGCGTTTCCATAGACGAATTCCACCACGAAATTCAGCACCGGGCCAAGACTTGGCCCCACGAAATGCTTGCCACCTCCACCCACGACTCCAAGCGCTCCGAAGACGTACGGGCGCGCATTAATGTCATTTCTGAGATTCCATTGGAGTGGCTACGCCAGGTGCGCAGTTGGCGTCAGCTAAATCACAACAAGAAAACACGCTGGGACAAAATGGAAGCCCCTACTCCCAACGATGAATATCTTTTCTATCAGACGCTTATCGGCGCGTGGCCTCTGGGAGCACCCGCGGAGCTGCCGCCTTCAAGTTTTGGGGAACGAGTTCGCGGTTACATGCTTAAGGCGATTCGCGAGGCGAAAGATCAAACCAGCTGGAACAGCCAGAACCAACGTTACGAGGCAGCGGTCGCCAATTTTGTAGATTCTGTTGTGCAATCCAGAGACTTTCGCGAGGTGTTCCTGCCGTTTCAACAGAAGGTGGCTCACCTGGGTATGCTGAACAGCTTGGCGCAAACCTTGATCAAGCTGACGGTTCCCGGTGTTCCTGATATTTATCAAGGCAACGAATTTTGGAAGTTCGATTTGGTTGATCCCGATAATCGCCGCCCTGTGGATTACTCTGTGCATCAGACACTTCTGCACCAGCTACAGTCCGACAAAGACGAGTGGAGCTCTGGGTCAGCCGGCCGTGAGTTCCTGCGCAATCCGAGTGATGGCCGCATTAAGCTCTACGTGATCTGGAAACTGCTTGGCCTGCGCAATCGCAATCGTGACCTATTTCGCGACGGGGAGTACCTTCCGCTGGAAACCCTCGGCGAGCACGCGAACCATGTCCTGGCATTTGCCAGAACGGTTCAGAGCGAGTCTGTTATCGTCGCAGTCCCACGGCTCTGCGCGAGACTGCTGAAAGGCGACCTGCCTCTGCGTCCCGGTGGCAATGTCTGGGAAGACACACGAATTCAGTTTTCGTTCAGCAGCGGCCAATTGTTTCGCAACCTATTCACCGGCCAGTCAGTGCGAGCACGAAAGAACGGTGGTGTCACTGAACTCCCCGCAGGAGAACTGTTCGCCGATTTTCCCATCGCACTGTTAATTGCAGCCACGGAGTAGACTGGGAGTGGTTGGGTAGCCGCTTTCAAATCAATCCCGGTTGCAGCGAGATTGGGCTTAATTGGTTCCGCTGAAACAATATCCAAAGCTCTTCCTGAACGCACAACCAGTGAAGTCCACCGTATCTATCGGATACAGTTTCTCGCTTCTCCACAAACCCCGTAGTTCACGAACCTTAGTCGTTCCCAGCGTGATGCCATCTCTGACCAAGAAAATAGATAATCACTTCCAACTCGCAGCGCTGCGTTCGTCGAGCCTATGGAGTGTCTTGGAGGAAACTGCGTGCGGCGCTAAGGTCTGTCGGCCATCCGCTTGAGACTGTCACTGATTCCCGTTAAGAGGATGACGATCTCGATGAGCGCCCATTCGGTCGTTCTGGTGTGAATAGGAATCCGCGCTGAGGTCTGAATGTTCTTCTGTTCAAGTTGTTCCGACTGAAAGTGCTTCAGATGTTCAATATCAATTGCCATCGGAATTAGCTCCTTCCACGCCCCAATTGTGGCCGAACTGAGGCCAAATGCAAAGAATAAGAGAGCACTGATTAGCCAGCCAGGACAAGCGGTTAGCCGGACATATGCTTTTCTTACGATGCACGTGATGTCCGGTAACCGCGTTACCAGGACCTATTTCACTGTTGGAAAATCTTGATCTCTTATTTTCGGAGCCATGTGGTTGTTGAGCTATAATCCTAGGAGAGATTCATTCAAGCTCTTGGTAACCCTCTTTCAACATCTGTTCCCAGGCAGGTGAGTCCGTGGCTCAACACAGACTATCCGTTCGGTCCTTATTTCTCTTGCTCGTCTTTGTTGGCGTTTCCTTTGGAAAAGAGCCGCCAGCTCAAGTGACGGTCTGGCCTGCCTCAGGCCAACCGGTTGTGCGTTTTAGCTTTGGCAAGTTTAGGGAATCTGGTTCGTCGGGCAAACAGCACAGCTATACAATCGACGTTACTGCGGAAAATCTTTGGGGCAAGAAGATTTCTAACGCCAACTTTTCGCTTTATCTCTTCGACAAGGACAAGATAAGAATTGGAGAAGGGTGGATCTCAATCAGTGACGTTGCGCCCGCACAGGTGCTGAAATTTCAGATCTTTGCTCAAGCATCCGGAACTCCCGTATCAACGGTACTCAGTCCTCGGTCCCTTCCACCGGAGCTGCAGGCGTACCTTCCGCCGAAGACGATTTCGATAACAGTGAACTCCGTGCCGCAGGGAGCCACACTAAAAGTCGACGGCACTGAGGGCGGGGTTACGCCGAAGATCATTCAAGTTGCGCCTGGAAAGCACATGTTGGAGTTCAGTAAGGACGGATTCAACAAAGGACATTTTCCGCTAGAGATCACGCCCGACGATGCATCTGGAGGCAGCGTGAGCTACGAACTCGGATCATCGGCTCACGACTCTATAGAGCTTCGAGACGGGTCTGTCCTGAGTGGGGACGTGGAATCGGTGTCAGCAACAGAAGTCTTAATGAGAATCGGCGGGAATGTTCAGCGTTTTGATCGAAATCAAGTAAAGCGGATCGGTTTGGTTCCTCGCGAGACCTCATCGCAGTAGCAGCATCATGACTATGCCAACATGTGGGAAGGTTCGGGCGTGCATTCATGTGAGAATGGAAAGTGGATGGAGCATTGGCCGCCACGTCGATAATTGACTTATTGCCTTCGTTGCTGGTGACACATCCAGAAGTCTCGCGGCGCTCCCAGATTGTGGTTGCCCATGCCTGCAATGAAGTGACGGAGAAAAAATGCAAAACACGGTCACGAGTGTCCTCGGATTCTTGATGTTATTCAGCTCACCATCACAACAGGAGCGGCCCCGCGAGTTGAAGGGTGCTGGACATTTGCTTGGCGAAACCGCTGAGCGTTTCTTCTCCGAAGAGGCCGTTGGGCAACTGCTACTCGCATGCCAGGCAGGGGACTGGAAAGCTGTGAAACAGCTGGCAAAGGCCGTAAACCCTGCCTCCAAACCCAACGCCAAAGATATTTGTTCTAACGCGGCGCTCGTCAAGCAACAAGCTACAAGTGGGGCACGTCAAGAGTACGGCGGCGGCGACGACAAAGCTATGAGGACGGATACATTTACTTTGGACGGGGGCCACTTGGTCAGGATAGCCATGGCATTTAACGTCTCGACCACCGACGTTGAAGGATACCACCCGAAGTACTTTGCTGAGCTCTTCGAGGGATTGCGGGAAACCTACGGTGAGCCGTCAAAAAGATACACCGAACCCGTGTTCGATGGGTATGGCGTAAAATATGAGGCACACCGCGCTGAATGGATGGGCAAACAGGATGTCATCACAATTATCGAACAGCCTGGCAGAAACGGTCGAACCGAAATAGTCGTGGAAACGCTTGCAGAACGCAACCGGGCAACAAAAGCGCCCAAGACTGTGAATCCTCTGCAATAAGCAATTCCCCCAACTCCCGATTGACGCCGTAATCGTAGAACAGGAATTGTCCCTGTTAGATGTCCGGTTTTGCAAGGCAACTCCTTGAGCACTGCCCCTGCGGTTCATTTAGCAGTATCCAAGAGTCCGGTGGCGGTCCAGCGCAGCGTCTCACGGTGAACGTTGTGATATACTTGTATAGCGAGGTAGTTATGCTGGCCATTCGACTTCCGCAGTCCATCGAAAAGCGCTTGGAGAAGCTTGCCCGGCGTACCGGGCGCACCAAGACCTACTATGTTCGTGAAGCCATCCTCGAGCACCTGGAAGAGATCGAGGACTTGTATCTGGCCGAAGGCGCCCTGGAACGCATCCGCAGCGGTGAAGAGCGGACCATCCCCTTGAAGCAAGTCATGAAGCGGCATGGCTTACAACGTTGAGCTGTCTGAGTCAGCGGAGCGGGAACTCGGCAAACTCGACGCGGCGCAGGCCAAGCGCATCCTGAAGTTCCTGCATCAACGAGTCGCCAAACTAGACGATCCGCGCAGCCTCGGAGAGGCGTTGCACGGCTCGCGGCTTGGAGAGTTCTGGAAATACCGTGTAGGCGATTACCGGCTCATCTGCAAGATCGAAGACGACCGCTTGATCGTTCTTGTCCTTCGCGTCGGCCATCGCAAGGAAATCTATCGCTAGTAAGCAGCCTGAAACGCCCCCCCAATTCAGTTTTCAGGAATCGAGAGGAGGTATTTCCAAAGCCGCGCACCTGTCGGCGTGAGCTTGCTTCCAGCGATCGGGAAGCCAGGCATCGAGGTCATTGCCTGCAACGCCTGCTTGTCTTCGGGTAAGTTGCTCAAGGAAGTTTCGTTGGTCGGCACGTTCGTTTAGACGTGCCTCCACCAACTTAGTTACACATATCGCGATGGATTGTGCAGTTCTTTTCTTTTTTTCTTTTCTTCTTTCTTTCTTTCTTTTCTTCTCGGCGACTTTTGATCCGCGGTTCTCTATCGCCCGTTGGTAGCGCGGCAGACGCTTCAACTTCGAAACATCGATCCCGTCCAGAATCATCGCCAGCTCGCTGGCACGTAACTCCACCGATCGTGCTCCCTGTTCTACGCGCGGCAGCTTGGATACTCCGGCTTCCAGCCGCTTGTACCACAACACGAATCCATCTCGATCCCAAACCAAAGTCTTCAGCCGATCTCCACGGCGCGAACGGAACACGAACAGATGACCGCTCTGCGGGTTCTCTCCGATCACGGTTTTCACCTGCTCCGCCAGGCGATCAAATCCACACCGCATGTCCGTGGCTTCGCTGGCCATCCAGATCCGCGCCCCCTGCGCTCGATCTATGGCCTGCAAGCTTGGCAGCCCGATCACCCTGCTGCCTCCCTCACCGCCAGCAATCCCCGCATATGTTCCGCATCAAATCCTCGCCCGACCACCAGGCTCCGGCCGTTCTGCAGCCGGACTTCGATCCGCGAGTCGCCCGGTACGTTGGCCGGAGACTCCGCCACTTGCACTTCCACGAATCTCGCCGTCGTGTTTTCCCGCAGCCGTTTCTTCCACCAATAGGAAATGTCGGACACAATGTTCAGCCAGATTGGCGACGTGGCTATCTTTTCCTATGTGTTCAGGCGCACCCACCATGACGATGCCAGTGCAGTTATTCACCAGCACATTCGACGAACACTGGTTTACCAGCGCACTGGGTCCGGCTGGCAAATGATTGCCTCCGCCGTTGCAACCATTCCTTTCGCCGATTTGGAATCGAAGCCGGTCGATCCGAAGGTTCTCGACACCTATATAGGCGTCTGGACTGCTACTGCCCCCTCGACGGTCACTCTTACCCGGGAAGGCGGCAAACTCATGGCGCAGGGATCGAATGAAACTGAGAAGGCCGAACTCCTAGCGGTGTCCGACAGTACGTTTGTGATTCGAGGAGATTCCAATCTAATTACGTTTGAGAAAGGAACGAATGGCAAGGTAACCCGCATGCTCTTTCACGATGTCGGTGGATCTGTTCGGGCGTATGACAGATCAATAATTGATAGAAAATATCGATGACGAAGGGCTGCTTCCAGAACTATCTGGAAGCAATTGTTGTAACCAGACGTTTACACTCAAGATCGACATTCGCAAATCGGGTTCTGGTAATGTCCGATAGTTTCCAGTAAGGAAGAGTACGAGGTGTTGTGGTGTCTACTTCTGCCACATGCGAAACCCGCCCAGGAAGGCGTTTAGGTTGTTGCCAAGCCGCGTACCGGGCGGCAGTTTTTTCAGTTTTTTGCAATTTCCACCACCGAGCACCACATAATCAGCTTCCAGTGCAATCTTGAGTCTTTTCGTAATTTCCGCCACATGTTGCCGCCACTTTTTCTTGCCCGATCGTTCTAGTCCGCGCAAGCCAAGATAGTCTTCGTACGTTTTGCCGTTTTTGTACATAAGGTGCGCCAACTCCATGGGCTCCAGCATCCCGTTTACGATCATGGCCGACCCCAGGCCGGTGCCTAATCCGAGAAATAGCATGCGGGCGCCTCTATAACTGCCTAGAGCCTGCATGGCGGCGTCATTTATGATCTTTACGGGACAACCAAAGGCTTTACGGAAGTTGAATCCCACCCAGCCCGTACCTAGATTGTGTGGCTCTCGAAGAGGATGCCCATTAATAATGGGGCCGGGAAACCCTAGCGACACACAATCGAACTTCCAATCTCGAACTGATTTTTTGACCAAGCGGACCATCTTGCGCGGCGTCATAGCGGGGCCAGATGGATATTTTCGTGGCTCCTTTTCCCCACTCGCCAGCATCTTGACATGTGTCCCGCCGACATCGATGACAAGAACCTTTTGAGATTTCACTGGGTTTGCGCCTTTCATCGCTGCTCTCCGTGGGTGGACGAACCAATTCGGTGAATCTCCCGCGGCCAAAGGAATTCTAGAATAAACCAGCAGTACAGCGAAACAAATTCGCAGCGTTTGCCGTTATCGGCAGCCTCGCTGCTGCTGTGCTTGAACCACCCAAAAAGCACATGTTCAAGTTCCGATTTATTAGGACTGGTTGAAACCACGGCGAGTTCGCATCTTGAAGCGATTTTATTGTGGCACTTCCTGGTTAACGCAGCCGAAACCGGAGAAGTGGAATCGTGTCAAAACCAAATGTCCGGTTTGGCGAACTTACCAGAAGTGCCCCTCGCTGCAAAAAAGGCGGGACGGCGCCGGCTACCCGGCGCGTCCCGCCCGTACATCAATTCGAATCGCCGATCGAATCAGGCCTTGGCCGCTGATGCTGCCTGACCGCGCATCTGTTGCATGAATTGCCGCATCGCGGCGATATGACCCGGGTTGCGGTGTTCTGACCACGCCTCATAGCGCTTCGCCGCCTCTTCGAGGTGCACAAGGATCTGCTTGTTGACAAAACGCTCGCGAAACGTCGGAACGACGGGTTTAAGTGCCTCCCACACTCCGAAGAACTCGCCGCTGGTCTCAAAGAAGAGATCCTCGTGCAGTAGTCCGTAGTTGAGCAACGCGCAGGCTTGCTCCCAGTAGCCGATCACCATTCCAACATACGCTCCGGTTTCGCTTCCCATCGGCGCGATCCGCATAGCGTCGTCGATATTATTCACGATGTAGTTTTTGCCGAACCAGTCACGTGCCTGGCGTAATTTGGCTTCCCTCCTTTGGTCGTAGACTTGAAGGTGAAGTTGCGCTTGTTCATGCGTCGGTTTTGATCCCATGATGCTTTCTCCTTTTCCTTGGATTGATTTTCCTGAACCGCGGTGCCCGCAGTCTCCAGTCTCGGTTTCGCGCCGCCTTCGCACGACGCTGGACCTTCGCGACTTCCGCGGGGCCGAACCCTCCACATCTTATCGTCGTTTAACGCAGATCAGAATCGACAATTTGGTTTCCCTGAACAATCCAACTTTTCGGAGGTTGCCAAAGCGCACGTTGTCCGGACTCCGGTTTGCCCTCCTCAATAGTTATGATTTGTGTTCTCTTAGGAAACGCGAAACAGCGGAACTGTGAAGAGCCATACTTAACATGCTTGGTAAACGTCAGTGCTCTATCGGAGGCGCGTTTTCACGAATGAGTTAAGGGGGGGCACGGTGCTCTGCGCGCGTTCGATAGAGCCGTTTGCACTAAGCCGCCCGTGGTTTGCGGCGCACGCGGGCCTATGGAAATTCAATTGAGGGAAGGTGCGGTGTAGAGATGCGCAGGAGCTTTGCGGAATAGCACGGCAGCGAGCGCTGAGGGAGAAAAGACGGACGTAGGTGTAAGGGGGCGAGCGCTCGATGTAACTTCTGTTCGTTGTGGTGAGCTGAGCCGCGCCAGTGGCACGTAATAGGCGCACATTTTGGGGGCGTCAAACTCCACTCCCACGTCGAAAAACGCGTCGAGTCTCCCCGCCTCGGGGGGCATATCCCTGACAAAGATTAACGACACAAACTCATCGAAGGAAATATTAGTTAGGTCACTGGGTTCGCGCAGTCCCATGGAAAAAGTATAGCGGCCATCCCTCACTGCGAACTAGTGAGAAGAAGTTTCCGTTCAGTCAAGAAAACGGTCCATGCAATGTTGCCACGCCGACCCATGCGCTGCCTTCCCGCCGACTGAAACATGACACGCCGCATGACGGAGTACGGCGCGTAGGTCCCGCTCGGATGTTATTCGTTGTCTGTCCAATTCAATCGCAACCGGACGGTCGGCATCATCGAACGAAGTGACTCCGTCAGTGTTCTGGGCCGATAAGTCGCTCCAACTGACCGAGACATATGGCAGCTTTGCATCGAAACTCTCACGGTTGATTTGCTGATACCTCTCGTACAGGTTCGCGTTGTGAAAGGACTCACGAGAGTAAGCGTAGCGAGCGCCGAGAAGAATCATCACGACGCCGACTGCGGAGACCGTAATTTGGAAGAATCGGCGCACCTCAACAGAGTAGTCGGGGTGTGCTTCGGGCGGAATAGTACAGATGTTCTGTTCGAATGGCCAGCAGCAACTTCGTCTGAATGGGCAGTGATTGCTTCGCGAGAGGCAATGTAACCTGTCCAGCTCTGATTCGTCTATACCGAGTCACTTCCCTTCCGGTGCACATCTGGCGCATAGCCTCCCGACTAGGGTAAATTGCGTCCCGGAGGATTCATGGACCTACTAGCGGCAATCAAGCGTGAAGAACGAAAGCTCGAAAGGGAACTCGGTAAGTTGCAGCATCAATTGAGCGGCGTTCGTGCCGCAGCGAAAGCACTAGGCGCTACGACTGTCCGTGAAGTCACACAGGTCAAGAAGAGGGTAATGTCTGATGCTGTGAGAGCGAAGATTTCCAGCAACAAAAGCGCGGTGGGCAAAATTCAAAGCCGAGAAGAACAAGAAGGCAAAGGCTGCGTGACGGGCTCTAAAAGAGTCCGGCTAGCTTCCGGCTGGTGCTTGGAGCCAGTTGATGACTCGACGCCAGGGGGCTGCCTCTGAGCTGCTCATCGGTGCTTGCAGCCAGAGGGCTATTTTACGCCGGGCAATGGCGAATCGACGCGGACCGCTTTCTGTAGGCTGGGCCCGGCCAGGAGCCTCGGTTTCCGAGGGTACGAGGCAATACGGGCAATCCGCTGTGAGGGACTCGTTCGCGCTAACAGTCGATGAGTGCCGCTCGGCAGTCACACCCGTAATTGAGAATTTTAGCATCGCACCAAGCTGCTCCTGCGACGCCCTCATCGTCCTTAATATGTTGCGTGCAAACCAAACACCCGCAATTAAGAATGAAACTTGAATGACCAGGCTGGCCGGAGCATACCAATTGTCGCTCATGTCTTCACCTTGGACTGCGAGAGCTTCAAGTTATAACGGGGGAACGGGAGAGGAAACTGGTACGAGGTCCAAATAATGGGCAGGTGCAGGTCATTGCCCGGTAGGACCTGTCTGACCGTAAGCACTGGCAAAGGCTTAGCAGGAAAGTTCCGGGGCGGCGATTCCACATTTCCGGTAAAGCTAATCGGGAGTTAGCGCGGCTGGCGCAAGCTGTGAGAGGATGCCCCGGGTTTAGTTGAAACTTGAGAACAAGAAGCAGCGGCTCTCGCCCGAACTCGGATAGAGTTCGGGTTGAGAATCCATTTTTAAAGGAGAGAGCCGCCGTGAAAAAGAATTACCAGAGGAAAGAGCGCAAGTCCAATCACAAGTTCGAGGTCGTGGGAGGGCAAGAGTTGCTGGTGCGGGTACCGCTGCCCATAGCCGAAGTGTGGGCCGAGATGCAAGCGCAGGTGGAAGAGCTGACCGGGCAGGCCGGGCTGCAAATCCTGCGCGCCATCCTGGAAAATGAAGTAACTCACCGCGTGGGACCTCCGCATCGGCCGAATCCCGCGGCTGGCTGTGTGCGCTGGGGAAAGCAGCCGGGTTATGTGGTCTTCGCTGGACAGAAGATCCCACTGGAACGACCGCGGGTACGAACCCGCGAGGGCCAGGAAGTGGAACTGGAGAGCTACGGTCAGCTGCAGCAAGACGGAAAACTGCAACGAGCGGTACGGGAACGCAGGGTGGCCGGACTGTCCACGCGGAACTATCGACGAGCGGTGGAGAGTGTTGTGGAAGGCTACGGGATCGAGAAGAGCAGCGTGAGCCGGCAGTTCGTGGCGGCCAGTAGCAATCAGTTGCGGGTGCTGTGCGAACGGCGCTTAGAGGATCTGAATCTGGTGGTGCTGATGATCGATGGCATTCACTTTGGCGGCCAGGTGCTGGTGGTGGCTCTGGGGATCGCGGAAAGTGGAGAAAAGCACGTTTTGGGAGTGTGGCAAGGAGCCACGGAGAACACCACGGTGGTCAAAGGGCTATTGAAAGATCTGGTGGACCGCGGACTGGATCTGCAGCGGCGGTATCTGGTGGTGATGGATGGATCGAAAGCGCTGCGAGCCGGTGTGGAACGGGTTTTCGGTGAACAAGTGGAAGTGCAGCGTTGCCAGATTCACAAGCGGCGGAATGTGAAGGAGTACCTGCCCGAGAACTGCCAGAAAGACTACGATCGGCGGATGCGCAATGCCTACGCGATGAACAATTACGCAGAGGCCAAAGAAGCGTTGCAGAAAATCTTCCGGCAATTGGAGCGGATCAATCCGAGTGCTGCGCGGAGCCTGGAGGAAGGTCTGGAAGAAACGCTGACGGTGCATCGCTTGGGTGTTAGGAGCGGTGTTGCGTCGGAAACTGGCCACCACTAACCCGATCGAATCGTGCTTGTCGACGGTGCAGCGGGTGGCTAGGAACGTAAAACGTTGGCGCGAAGGAAATCAGCCGCTGCGCTGGACCGCCACGGGACTCTTGGAAGCGGAGAAGAAGTTCCGGCGCATCAAAGGTTTTCAGCAAATTTTGTTGCTGAAGGAACGCCTGAATCCGTCGGGCATTCAGCAGAAGGAGGTCCGGACACAAGAAGTCGCTTGAACTTCGGGATGCTATAGGTCGAGCGAGACGGGAATCGTCGCTCCTAGGTCATCCTGGCGCGAAATTTCTTCGAGGAAAACAGAAATCTGCTCAAAGAAAAGAAAAAGGCAGCAGTTTGACCGGAAAGTAGAAGTCGCTTGAACTTGGTTGCAGGTAGGCTTACAGTGCCGAACATCGAGAGTCGCTGCGATCAACTAAAACTCGGACATCCTCAGCTGTGATGGACTTGTGCTGCTTCCACCGACTGCAAGTGTTGAATCATTGACCGCTCAGAGGAACCTTGATAGACAGAAGCGTTGCGGATTTCTTATGACTGGAGGGAACATGCGAAAAGTTTTTGTTTCTGCGGTATTCGCTTGCACGTTTTTCGTTCTCGGCTCGCGGGCCGCCCAGACTGAGCACTCGCAGGTTGGCACGTGGAAGTTAGATGTGTCGCAAAGCAACTTCAGCTCTGAGCATGCACCGAAGGCAGCCACTTTGAGGGTCCTGAAAGATACGCCGACGATGCTGTCGTGGCGCGTGCAAATCGTTGACGACAAGGGCACGGATAGATTGTTTTCCTGGAGCGGCCCTAAGGACGGCAGTATGCATCCGGTCATGCAAAACGGAAAGGAAGTTTCGAAGCAGAGTGCAAAAATAGAGGGAGATGGTTCACTTCATCGACATGGGGAAGACCCGGACGGCTCCTCGTTCGACGCCTATTCCAAAGTATCAGACAATAGCACTTCAATAACGGATGAAATTACCACTAGAACAAAAGGCGGAAAAGAATCAAAGGAGAAGACCGTTTATCGCCGTGCTTCGCCGTGCTGTTTTTGGCACAGCGCAATTCCGTCGATGTCCCAAGATGCCTGGTAAACGCAGCTGAAACCGGAGAATTGGAATCCATGAGTGTCACACCTCAGGATGAGTGCGCACTTCGGTATTTTCGCCGGGTTCACTCCACAATAATCCGGTCTGACCACTCCACGAGCGAGACAAAGATCGCTGGACTTCCGAATTTTGCTCCCCACTGATTCAAGTCTGTTTCCGTGACCCCACGGGCCCGGGAGCAGGCTCCTCAAGCAAAGATCGGAATATGTTTCGCTACAACCTTTTCGAGGGTTTCGCTCAACGGCGGCCAGCCAACCGGCAGGATCGCGTTCACCATCGACTTTCGCAGCAAAGAGGTGGCCTCAGCGAGTAGGAAGATTTGTACTTCGTGGCCGGCTTCTGCGAGCACGAGTCCGTGCGCGAAAGGGAATGCTGCCCTTGTTGGGTCATCAGGTCCCCACGCGCTCTTCATCATGATCTTCAGAGGCTTTTTAGACTCCTGCGCCTTCGTGCCCAATGCCAGAAAAGGTAAGCCCGCCAGCTGAGCCAAGAACGTGCGTCGCGCCATTTTTTTCGTCTCCTGAGTTGGGATTCGGACAATGCAAATGTCGCAAGTCTACACCGCTTTCTCTCTCTTGGCCCAGGTGTCAATCACGCGAAGCGGCATCGCTACCCAGCGCCACCACGAGAGGTCCCGATTAACGGGCAGCAATTGCCCTCGATGCTGATCCGGAGCTGATGAAATGTACGGAAATTTGTTTTCCTGCTTTTGCCCTTCGCGGTGCGGATCATCTCAAACTGCAAACCACCGCTTTCAGCGGCCAAGATCACCGATTGTAGTTGCCAGCTCAACCGGTTGCTTCCACGTATTCTTGACTGGTGTGGATCAGTGATGTTCGGCTGACTTGGCATGGCCTGTCCGCGATGTGCAAATATTTCCAAGGAGCTTCGCTCGGCGCATCGCCGAAAGATACCAGCAGATCGCGTGATCGTGCCTCAGCAACAACAGCGTCGAACGCGACTGAATTCAGTGCTCCGGATCGAGCCATGACGGACGGCTAGATTATCACGGCCAAGCGCTAGATCCGGTGGGCAGAATTGAACGGGACTATCAGAAATTCTCTATCTGCCACACGTTCCTCGTACCGCTGCCTTCCGTGCCTGTGCGGCCGATAACTGATGGCCCCCGTCTGCTCTCCATCAAAGATGTTGATTCCGTCAAATAGGACGTTATGACCAAAGAGGAAGTCGCTGAGTTTCTTCGAGTCGAGCCGAGCACGGTCTATGAACTCACACGGAAGCGCAGCAGGCATCCGTTGCCGTTCCGCCGTGTCGGAAAGTATTTACGTTCAGCCGGACAGAGGTTGAACGCTGGTGGAATGAAGCGGCTTGAGAGTTTGGTGGGCCCGCCCGGACTCGAACCGGGAACCAACAGATTATGAGCGTGTTGGTCTTGCGCACATAAACAGCGATTTTACTCGACATTCTACACAGTTGTGGTCCATAATTGGTCCAGAATCAGCATTATGGAGGCAGCTATGGCGGGTAGACCACGGTTTCAGATGGGCCAAATCACAGTGCGAGGTGGCTCCTGGGTTTTGCGCTATCGTGACTATGCAAGCGGCGGTGGCCGCAAAGATTGCAAGCTCGGTCTGGTTGCTGACAATCCCGATATCCGCAAAAGCGAAACGCAAAAGGCTGAGGTTCGCTTTGCCGATAAGATTGCCAAGTTCCGCGCCGAAATTAATCAGGGCCACACCAATAACACCGGAGGCCTGACCTTGGCTGACTTCATTGAGCAAAGTTATTTTCCTCGCCTCGACTGGCGAATGAAGGTCCCCGCTGGAAACGAAATGCACATTGAGCCTTCCACGATTAACAGCTATCGCGACATCTTTAACATTTATGTCCGGAACAGTGCCACGGCAAAAATCAGACTCCGGGACTTCACGTCACGCGACGGCCAGCGTTTCCAGGATTCCCTCAATCAAGAGTTATCGCACCAGACTCATCTGCGTATCAAGAATTTCGTACGTGGCGTGTTCACATGGGCAATCGCAGACGGAGCGTACGACGCTGTCAATCCAATGGAGGCGGTAAAAGCCGGAGGATGGTCTAAGAAATCGTCTGCGCCGAGTCTCTCTGGCCTGCCAGGCCATGAACGAATCCGCAGAGAAAAGATTCGGGCGTCAAACAAGCACGCGTACACACTTGAGGAAGTTGCGGACATGCTCGACAAACTACCGGAGCCTGCACGCACCGTTTGCGCTGTTGCAGCATTCACCGGACTGACGCGCTCAGAACTGCGTGGGCTGAAGTGGGATGATTACAACGAAAAGAATTCCGTCATAAATGTTCAACGCAAGGTGTGGGCAGGCGACGGTAACGGCATGCACATCGGCGCAACGAAGACCGATGCTCGTGAGGCTGCTGTCACGGTTATACCCGTACTGAAAAAGATTCTGACGAAGTACAAGCAGGATTCTCCAAGAGTGGGCGACGGCTGGATGTTTCGCGGGGAAAGACTGCTGCGCCCTCTCGACCTAGACAATATTTCTCGCCGCGATATCCCACAGCACATCAACGGAGCGTGGTTCGGCTGGCATGCATTTCGCCGTGGCCTCGGCACCAGGCTGAACGAGATGGGCGTGGACGATAAGGACATTCAGTTGATTCTGCGCCACGCTGATGTATCGACTACCACTGCGTACTATATTTTGCCGAACATCGAACGTGCGAAGGCCGGAATGAAGAAGTTTGGAGCGATGGCACAAAAGAAATATGGAATCAAGGTATGATAGGACGCAGGGGCCATAGCTCAATGGTTAGAGCACGCGGCTCATAATCGCTAGGTTCTCGGTTCGAGTCCGAGTGGCCCCACCAAACTCATTCAAAAGAATTCTGCAGGCGCATGAGAAGATGTCACTGAATTTCTGTAATGTTCTTCGTACTCGCAACTTCTCTTCTACGAAGTTCTCCGGCCAACCATCCCACCAGTTCAATTGAAGCGTCTAAGTTTTTGTCGAGCAGTTCTTGACTGACGTTCACTTCGGCACTCATTTCCTCGCCTTCTACGTACTCGGGATAATCCCTTGAAAAATTCATGTCTAGCCACCCGTTTTCGTCCCCGTTTATCTCGGAGTCGTCGAGCGGTTTGAGGGTGTTCGCCTCGCCACCGTCGTGAACAATCTGGTTCCTCGCTTTTTGCATGGGTTCAACAAACGCAACCTGTGATGCATGCTCAGCGAGTAAGTCAATCCCGAACCGCTCTTTGTATTCTTTCCAAAGTCCCACGAACTCGCTGTCACCCTTTTTTCGGTATCCCTTCTTGGGCTTGTATCCCTTCTTTCGTTCGTTGAACGTCTCAGCCGATCTCGCCATCTTGTGCAAAGAGTGCGTCAAGCGGGACGCCAGGGCTACAAGTGCCATGTTCCTCAAAAACCGTTCCTGCTCGTGGTTTGTAGCGAGCACATCCACGTGCTCATCAACTAGGTGCTGCTGGTATTCATCGCTGACAGGTCTTTTCACCCACTGCTCAATTTTCGCCAACTCGGTCTTCGCTTCGTTATCAAGAAACCGAATGCTCGCGTCCAGCGTGCCTTTGATGAGAATGTGTACATCCCATTGAAACTGCTTATATTCCAACTCATAGAAGTCGATGTCGAAGATCATAAAATCAGCATACAACACCTATGCCTGCACGTGTTCGTTGACGTCGCGGTGAGCGCAGGCCTAATGTTTCGGTTTCCATTAGCGTTTCAGAATCTTGAAGGTTTCCCTCCGCACAACTCCACCGCGTGCTTCAGTGCTTTTGCGAGTCTCTGCGCGTAAGCAACGTCATCCACCACCAGCCAGCATTTGTTGCTCTTCGACGCGGTCCTTAGTTCATGGTCACTTCCGGTGAGCTTCGTGAAAGTCTTCACACCTTCTTCGCTAATGGCCGTTAATCCGTTGCGCGTCAGGAATTCTATCTCAGCATTGTCACAACTCAGTTCGTAGAGTTTGACTTGTTCGGGGTCAGCGCAGCTGAAAACGTCTTTGTGAAGATCGTATGTCTTGACCTTGATTGACTCAGGGTCTATATCGCCAAGGTTGAATGTGTACTTGTAGATGCTTGGCATCTCACTGAAAACACCTACGGGCAACGTCTCGCTGTTAATTGCAATGTTGCAGCCGCCAAGACGGACGAAACTCATCTTAAATTCTTCGGTAACCTCTTCAATTTGGCCCTTCCGCACATAATGAATCTCCCATCCATGGCCTTGGCCCAATTGTCTCCGCCCTCGTGAGGATTGTAAGTCTGGTCCATCCAAGCAAGTGTTTCAGCAAGGTCCCGATTGCGTTGAACCGAACGAAAGCCTACGACCGCGACAACACAGACAACGATCGCTCCCATCGCGATAACAAGCCATCTCAAGCTCACGCTACGCCTGCTCCGCCGCTGTCGCTTCCCAATACCGTGCCGTCTCCCCGGTATACGCCGAACGAGTCCATTACTGATGCAATCGCCGCATGAAAAAGAATTTTTGAGTGCTTGTACATCGCATCGTCAAGCAGCGCTCGTTCCACGTCGCGTATCGCTTCTCGCTCGGTGTCAAAGATTCCGAGAACTTCATTGGTTGAATCGATAGCAACAAACTTGTCGGCGTGTCGGTTGATTCGGTATTCCAGGAGTATATGGTCGGTCATCGTGCCGAGAGTGTATTATCGGGAATTGCTGTTGTGCTAGATAGCGAATACTTCCCTGGGTGTGAATACCGGACTTGATTCCGAACGACGTATACTTGCGGACGACAGTGGCCTCGCCTGAGGTGCCTCGAATATGCCAGACCAAGAGTGGGTCAAAACACTTGAAGACGGCAGAAAAGTGAAATTCATCTACCAAGAGTTGCCGGAAGACGGAGCGTTTATTACCGCGCAGATCGGGGGACATGGAGGTCGATTCGGTCGTCTTGACCAAAGCAAGAAACCCCCTTAGTCAGGAAGATGTTGAAAGTCATTTTAAGGGCGAGCTTTTAAAGAGGTAGCGCGAGTGTTCGGCACCCACAAGCACATGCTCCGCTGCTTCTTTAATCCAATCGTGCGCTGTTCGTCGGTCGATTTGATGCATTCGCACTAAAGCATCGACCGCATTGTTGACCAAACTTCTCGCGGTTTCCAGCATCAAGTCATCCTGTTCGAACGCTTCGATTTCGCGTAATGCTTCCTGCTGTGTGCTGTACACCCCTACTGTCATGCCATCGGTGTGATTGATTACGAAGCTGGGGCCGTGGGAAGTGATTCGATACGTGTCGGCCATTTCGCTACCCTCGAAACGTAAATATGTGTCTTCATCTCACTCAGCCCAAATTGTTTCTCCGAGTATTTTCAATGCAGACAGCGCGTCTGTTAGTGCTGTCAGTTCATGATGATGGTCTGCGATGTTTTCTAGAGCAATACGTAGTCGAGCACAGCACACAT
>CAVURF010000016.1:0-50157 GCA_963743735.1 uncultured Acidobacteriota bacterium | reverse complement strand
CTTTTTCTTTTGCTTCATCCGCAACTTGTCACAAGGATCGCAGAGCAGTCGCGACTGGCTGTACAGCCGCGCGAATGGCCGGAAGCAGCCCGCCCACAACTCCCATAGCCAGCGCAAAAATGATTCCCTTCACGAGCAGTTCGGGCGTGATCTTGAACGCGAAGGCGAGATGCGAAAATGTCTGCAGGTTCATCGCCCCGGTGGTAAGTCCGTTGAGCGGAAGCACCGCGACACAACCGATCAGGCCGCCCACGAACGCAATCAATAGGGCCTCAATCACAAACGAAAAAACGACAGATGGGCCACCGAAGCCTATTGCGCGCATGGTCGCGATCTCGCGGCCGCGCTCGGAAACGGCAGAGTACATCGTATTGAGCGCGCCGAATACCGCCCCGATTGCCATGATTGCCGCGACGAGTCCTCCAAGTATGGTAATCAGCTTCGTCAGGCGTGTAGATTGTTTGGAGTAGTATTCGATCTCCCGCATGACGTCCACGTTAAGGCGCGGATCCGATGTGAGCGAATCTTTAACTAGCTGCAAGGAATTGGGCGACGTCAGATGAAGTGTGACCGATTGGAAAAAAGTGTCCGGCCGATTGTATGCGGGGCCAATGAGATGCGCATCGCCCCAGATTTCCGAGTCAAAGGCGCTACCACCCGCGTCGAAGATACCGACAATCAGCCAGCGGACGCTGCCAAGGCTGATGGTGTTTCCAAGCGTCAAGCCTGCGTAAGAGATGTTAGCGTTTTTTCCGACCACAATTTCCGTCAGGCCCGGCGTGAACATCCGGCCCTGCACCATTTTTATCTGGCGGCGGATTTCCAGCACGTTTTTCGAAACGCCGCGGACTTGCACATTCGCGTCGGTGCCCGTGGATATTAGCGGTATCGGTGCGACAAGGACGACTTCGGGCGTAACGAGAGGTCCGTCGGCTGAACGCGCAATTCCAGGTGCATCCTGAACGATTTTAACGGTATCGATGGTGACGCCGCCGGTCATTTCCGACGTCGCACCCGCCCGCATGATGATGGCGTTATCTTCAGAGCCGGACGAGACCAGCGTGGCTTTGAAGCCCCTCGCCAGCGAAAGCATGGCGACAAACACGCCGACTGTGCCCGCGATTCCCAGAACCGCTACGATCGCCGAAGTCCAGCGAGCCTTTACGCTGCGCAGGTTATAGATGACAGGAATGGCCACTTCACACCCTCCTCAGAGCGTCCACCACTCGCAGGCGCATCGCTCCAATGCCCGGTAAGAGTCCGCTAGCACCGCCAACGAAAACGGCGAAAGCCAGACCCATCGACAGCACAGTTACCGACAACAGAAGTGGAGGAAGCAGACCGTTCAAAGCGGCCCCTACGGCCGGGATTGCGAGAAACGCTAGACCCAGACCGATCAGCCCGCCGATGAGCGCAATCACCAGCGATTCTGCAAGAACGAAGAACAGCACGAAGCGGTCCGAGTATCCGATAGCCTTTAGCACGGCCAGTTCGCCGGTTCGTTCGCGAACGGAAATCGCCATGGTGTTGCCGGTGACCAGAAGGAGTGTAAAAAAAACGACGCCCCCGATGGTTAAGATAAGGAGTTCGATATTTCCGAGTTGCTTGGCAAAGCCGGCTTGAAACGCGGACTCAGTTTCGGTCTTGGTTTCGGTAGCGGAATTGGCGAAACCTTTATCAATCGCTGCAGCCACGCGAACCGCGTCGTCCGGCGAATCCAGCTTCAAAACGTACCAGCCGATCGCACCCTTGATTTGTTGCGGTAGGTTTTCATCAAAATACTTCCATTGCAACCAGAACTGGCTCTCGTCGCCGCCGGGATGGTCGTTTTTATAGATGCCGTCGAGGTTGAATTCCCAAGTCTTCGTCGGGCCGTACAGCGCGTTTTTGATCGGAATACGATCGCCAATCTTCCAATGGAAGCGGTTTGCGAGGCCCGCTCCGACGATAGCGCCTTGGCGGTCTTTGACAAAATTGTCCCACTGGTCTTCAGGGACTTTCATTTCCGTCATGACCTGGCGCTGATTTTCCGGATCTATGACGAATTGGGGAAAAAAGTTCTTCTCGTCTTGATAAACACCGCCAAACCAATTGTTATGAGTAACAGCTTTGACGCCCTGAATGCGCAGTATTTTGTCGCGATACGCGAGCGGAATCGTATTGATAAGACCGGCGCGGTTGATGACGACCAGGCGATCCGCGCCGGCGAGCTCGGTGCCACGGCTGAAGGCGCCCTTTACGACCGCAAGAAAAGTGAACAAAAACAACGCCACTGCAAACGAACCGATCGTCAGAATCAACCGCACTTTTTTCCGAAAGAGATTCGCAAAAACCAGCTTGGCATATTTCATGCCACACCTCCTGCCATCGCATTCTGCGGAAGCTTGCCGCCTTCGACCAGCACGCCCTTTTCGAGATGCAGGGTTGTGTGCGCGCGATCCGCGACCACCGGGTCGTGCGTCACCATTAACACGGTCTTTCCGTGCTTCGCCACCAGCTCTTCAATCAGCTCCATAATTTCCGTGGCACTTTTGCGGTCGAGGTCACCGGTAGGCTCGTCACACAGCAAAAAGGTCGGATCGGAAACAATTGCGCGCGCAATCGTCACGCGCTGCTCCTGTCCTCCAGAGAGCTGCCGAGGATAATGATTCATGCGGTCAGCAAGCCCCACGACCGACAGCGCAGTTTCCACGTGCTGCTTGCGCTGTGCCTTCGATAGCTTGGTCAGCAGCAGCGGCAGCTCCACGTTCTGGAAAGCGGTGAGCACCGGAATCAGATTGTACATCTGAAAAATGAAGCCCACGTGCCGCGCCCGCCACTGTGTCAATTTGCTGGCAGACATATTGGTGATCTCATCGCCATCCACGGAGATGTGTCCTGACGTGGGCACGTCCAGCCCGCCCAACAAATTCAGCAGCGTTGTCTTACCGGAACCGCTCGGTCCCATAAACGCCACGAAGTCGCCCTTATCCACATCCAGATTTAGGCCTTGCAGCACCTGAATATTTTCTCCGCCGCGCCGATACGTTTTATTCACGCCGCGCACTTGAATCAAGGCTGAAGAACTGCCGCTATTGTCCACGCGAATCATGCGTCACTCCTCCGGGTTTCAGGGTTGCAGGGTTTGTTTTACAAACCCTGAGAAAACAAGCCTCATTGGTTGATTCTTACTACTTCGCCGTCCTGCAAATTCTCTGGGCCCCGCGCGACTAAAGAATCGCCCGAATTCACGCCGGCCATGATTTCCACGTCCGGCCCGCGATCGTTGCCGAGCGTTACGACTCGCCGCTCGATTCTCGTATCCCGCATCAGGAAAACATACGATTTGCCATTTTCATTCCGCACCGCTGATTTCGGTACGATGGCCGTGGGTAGCGGAGCCGCGTTCTTCATAGCGCCTTTTTTCTTGACTTCGTCCTCGCCCATGAACGCGACCTTCACGCCCATGTCCGGCAATATTTTTGGGTCCAATTTGTCGAACGAGATCCGCACTTTAACTGTCGCCTTTTGCCGATCCGCTGTAGGGATCACCGTTCGAACGTGCGAAGGTATCTGCCAATCGGGATACGCATCCAGAGTTGAAGTCACCCGCTGCCCAGATTGCACGCGTGCGATGTACGCCTCATTTACGTCCACTTCCACTTCATTCGAATTCATGTCCACGATGGTGGCGATGCCCGTCCGTGTAAATCCGCCGCCCGCCGAAATCGGCGACACCATTTCGCCCACCTGAGCATCCTTCGAAACGATGATTCCCGCAAATGGCGCGCGGATCGTGCAGTTGTCCACTGCCTGCTGCGCTTCCTGTATTCTCGCGTTCGAAGCAATCACTTGCTGTCTCGCCAACGCGATCTTTGCGCGCAAGCTATCCGCCGCGGTTTGCGCGTTGTCCAGCTGATCTTGGCTCTGCACATTCGCGGCCTTCAATTCCGCCGCGCGGTGCAGTTGGATCTCCGCATAGCGTAACTGCACTTCATAATCCTGAATCGCCGCCTTCGACGAATCGCGGTCGGCCACCGATGATTCCAGCGCGCGCCGCACATCTGAGTCGTCCAGCGTCGCAAGCAGTTGGCCGTCCTTCGCGCGATTTCCTTCGTCAAAAAACACACCGGTAACGCGCCCAGTGATTTTTGCCGCCACCGTCGCCCGCCGTCTCGGAGTCACATAGCCACTGGCGTTCAGCAGCGTTTGCTGCGCCGGATCTCCCGCCGGCCGTGCCACCGCCACCTCAACCACCGGCGCGCGGTTCTTCAGCGCAAACACTCCGCCTGCGACCAGTAAGAGCACGCCAAGGCCAGCCGCGAAGAAGCCCCAGAATTTTCCGGCGCTTCCGCGGGAGCGATGGGTATCGTGGATTTTCAGCGATGCTAGATCCGCAGCCGGCATGGGTAGAGAGATGCTCCTCTTTGAGTATTAATGAATGTTCACCGCTCGCGTTACACATCCAGATGTGTCGTCGAGCAGATCCGTTAGTTTTCAGTTTCGGGTAGAGGCCGGGGGGAAACCCGTCGCTCGTGCGTATCCCCTTAACTATACGCGAAACCTGCTCCCTTTATATCAACGGAAAATCGCATTCAACGGACGCAAATCGGCGAATGGAGCGCAGTCACCGGCGAACCCACGTCGATGCTCGAGAGTATCGACGCCATCCCAGGGAGCCGCGGGCGCGAACGACGAAGGGGAAGCAGCGATCGAGGTTTGGTCAGCAAAACAAAAACGAGCTACTGGCAAGAACAAAAACGGGCCCGGCGGGAAGTGATTCCACCGGGCCCGCAAGCGATTTGTCTTTCGGCCGATTTGCGACCGCAAATCAAGCCGTTCTGGCGTTAGTAGGTTGCGCCCTCCGGAACGACGATAAAGTCGACGCGACGGTTAGCTTTTTCCTGTCCCTTTTCTGGCGAAGCTTCGCCAGCGCGGGTGGAAATACGCGAGGCATCAACGCCCTTCTCGACGATGTACTTCTTGGCGAGATCAGCGCGGGTTTGCGCCAGCTTGGCAGCCTTGGGTTCTTTGTTATCCGCGAAGCCCACGATGACCAGCTTGGCGTTTGGATCGTTGTTCAAGCGCAGAGCGACGTCGTCACCAACACGCTTGCATGCGTTGTCAAAGCGCGATGCGCCTGGCTTGTTATAGCCGCAGTCGCCGGCTTTTGCCGCCTGCGGCGGAGGCGGCGGTTGCTGCACGTCAACATTGGTCGACGCATCAGCCGTACCGCCACGCCCGTCGCTTACCGAGCACTTCACGGTGTAGCTGCCGGCCGCAAGGCCGGTGGAATCGAACTGTGCCTTGGGACCATCGCCGCTCACCTGACCAGCAGTCGCGGAATAGCTATATGTCAGAGGATCGCCGTCAGGATCGCTGGCGGTTGCGGTGATGCCGGTACGCTCGCCGGGCATAATCGGGCTGCGGTCGGTGGAGCAAGAGATCGTCGGAGGTTGATTCGGCTTTTTGGCAACGGTGATGTCCGCTGCGCAAGTCGCTGTGCCGCCCTTGCCATCGTCTACTTTTGCCGTGACCGTATAATTGCCTTCGGCCAGACCAGAAGTATTGAAACGCGCATCGGGGCCCGTGCCTTCCACGGCTCCGCCGGAAGCGGTGTAATTGTAGGTCAATGTATCGTTGTCCGGGTCGCTGGCGTTCACGTGAACAGTGACCGCATCGTTGGAACCGGCAAACACGGAGGTTGGATTCGCTGAGCAGGCGGCCACAGGAGGATGGTTCGGGGGAGGCGGAGGATTCGGGATGCCGAATCGGAAAACAATGCCAGTACCGAGCCGCAGGTTATTCTGGCGACCTGATGCGCCCAGGCTCGGTCCGCTGAAATTCGTCATCAGGTAATCAATTTGTGCGAAGCGCCACGCGAAGTTCTTGGTGAACACCACGTCCACGCCGCCGCCAGCCGCCAACGCGAACGAACTCTGGCTTTGGTCGCCAGTGATTTCGAGTCCGCCATGCGCGCCACCGACCAAAAACTCGCCAAAAGGCACGAAGTGATCGAACTTACGTAGGTTCAAGCGTGGCCCGAACAAGATAGGTGTTCATGCTTCCGTCAATTTGCTACCGTTGACGCTGCCGATCGAAACTAGTAACCCCCGACGTTCCGCGACCAACCCGAGGTAGCGGTTCGCGTTGTACGCAAACCCGCCGTTGGCCCCGTGATTGTTGAAATCGGCTAAATGGGTCTCCGGGCATGAAGTTAACGTAGCTATAGCCAGCAGCGAGTTCGAACCTCGGCACCAGGCGTCCAGGCGCGCTGTCATCCTTAGCGGCATTGGCTGCTGCTTGTGGGCCTGGGAACGGAGTGGCTTTCGGAGCTTCGGGAAGAGCAAAAACGCCCCGCGTAACGTGCACCGCAGCTGTTGGCGCCGGTGCGGGAGCATCCGCCACGGCGGTGCTTGCGGTTGTCGGCTGAGTCGCACTATCGTCCTTCTGCTGACCAAAAACTGCGAACGCTAGAAGCGCCGCCATCGCTGCTGCTGCACACCACTTACGCATAAACATCCTCCATAAATTCGTCGTCGCACTTTCTACTCATTACCGCGATCCACTGCGCAGAGAGGCAGCGCAATTCTGTCTTTGTCTTACAAGCGCGAAACAAGAGCTTACGCATCTCCCACCCTGGTCTGCATCATCCAAAGAGAGGGATTTTATTCAAAAAGACAAAGCCGCGGTCCCAATAGCGTATGCCAAGCCGTCAAGATTCCGCAAGCGAATCCTTCTCGGAAGACGAGGAATTCGTCGCGTCAACATCGGCAGGAGAATTAGTTGGTAAACTCTGGCCAGCATGACGACCTTCATCCCGATTGACCTGAATTGGACCGGAAGACCTCGCTCCATTGCGGCTCTCCTGATGGAATCAGGAGACACCAGTGTGGTGATTGATCCCGGACCGGAGTCCACGCTGGAAACGTTACGCGCGGGATTAAAGGCACGCGGGCAAGATTTCCAAACGATTGACTCCCTTATGCTGACCCATATTCACCTAGACCATGCAGGGGCAACCGGTGCGCTGGTGCGCGAAAATTCAAACCTGAAAGTCTATGTGCACGAGTTCGGCTCGGCGCACATGATCGATCCTTCGCGCCTGCTGGCGAGTGCCGGCCGACTGTTTGGTGGAGATTTGGCCACGCTCTACGGGGAGTGCACGCCAGTGCCGGAAGAAAATCTCGAACCGTTACAAGGCGGCGAGAGGATTCGCGTCGGCGATGCGGAATTGGAAGTCCTTTATACACCGGGGCATGCTTCACATCACGTAAGCTATCGGGATCGAGCATCACGCACGGCTTTTGTTGGTGATACCGCGGGAATTCGCGTGCAGGGCGACGCGTTTCTGCTGCCGGCCACGCCGCCGCCGGACATTGACGTGGGAATCTGGAATCAATCGCTGGATGCGATTGCGTCCTGGGAACCGGAACGAATATTCCTGACTCACTTCGGATTTATTGAAAATCCCACCGAACATATTTGGTTATACAAACAGCGGCTTGCAGAGTGGAGTGAGCTGACGCGAAAACTTCTGCGGAGCGGTGTGGAAACGACGGAGGCGGAAAAGGCTTTTGTGGATGCGATTGCCGCGGAAATCAAATCTACGCTTCCGATGGATGCTGCCGATCATTACATTTTTAATGGCGGGCTGCGACTTTCGTGGCTCGGCTTGATGCGCTATGTGCAGAAGCACGAGATGCCAGACAAGACGAAGCTGGCCACCTGAAGATGGCCGCTACATTGCTCGATTGAGAAGTCATTCAGAACGAGATCTGCGCTACGCGATCATGAAACCGATTCGTCGGCGACCGGTTCAGAACCCTCGGGAACTGCAGGTTCATTTGTGGCGTTGAGCGCTTCGAACCGTAAGCTCAGACCGTCCACCAAAAGATCGACAAGTTTTCGTGCACTTGCGCCATCGGGATCGCGGTCGGGATTGTATTGCGCCACGTCCAGACCGAGCAGCGTCTTCTGGCTGAGAACTTCACGGAGAGACTGGCGAACGTCGTCGAAACTGAGGCCGCCGCTTCCCGGCACATTCACTGCCGGGAATTCTTCCTGAGAAATGATGTCGATATCTAAATGTAGAATGAAGTCTCGGGAATCGGTGTGCAGGTGAGCGAGCGCATCGCGAGTGCTGGTAGCTGCGCCTTTTTTCTGAATATCCGCAGCGTAAACGTAGCGCAGTGGTGACTTGGAGAGGAATTCCTGTTCCGGCGGATCGACACGATCGAGACCGAAAAGCAAAACGTCCGGCTCGCGAACCAGCGGCGTTTCGCCCCAAAAGCGCACAAGCTCCGGCGCGCCCCGGCCGATAATGCTGGCCACAACCATGCCATCAATGCGTCCTGAAGGCGTCGATGCAGGTGTGTTGAGATCGGCGTCGCGATCCATCCAGAAAAGATTCAGATGCTTGTAATAGCGGCGGGCGCCAGTCAGCAATCCAATGACTTGCGCGCAATCGCCGCCGAGCACCAGCACCAGCGCTCCGCTTTTGATGGCGGCTTCGGTGTGAACTTTCAGATCGTTCAACCCGGCAACGATCGCGGGTAGATTGCGAGCACGGCGATGTTCTTCATCGTCGGCAAACAAGCGGGGCGGACAATCGCCCAGATCCGTGACTTCGTAGCCGATGTTTTTGAGTTTTTCGACTAGCCCCGCGGCCCGTAGAGCCTGCGGCGCTTTTTCGGTCCCGGGTAGAAATGCAGCCGCGCTAGAGCAGGCGCCAATCAAGGCAATCTTCTTCGGCTGACGGACAATTTTGACCGCCAAGTTTATCTCCTGAAGTTTCTGAAAATCCGGCCGACGCTCGGGTTGCAGGGTCT
This sequence comes from uncultured Acidobacteriota bacterium, assembly GCA_963743735.1. Taxonomy (GTDB): domain Bacteria; phylum Acidobacteriota; class Terriglobia; order Acidiferrales; family UBA7541; genus Acidiferrum. The sequence goes on along the minus strand of CAVURF010000016.1, from coordinate 41,347 downwards.
CAGAGGTCGTTCCTACAAACCCTGAGGTGAAGAAGTTGTACTTACGAACCCGGCACTCGAACGACCAGCCGCCCCTTCTACTGGCAAGAAAACCGACTACTTACCGTGTCACACCCGTCAAAAATATTAGCGCCGCGGAGCCGCAGCGATGGTCGCAAGCTCCGGCGGCAGCGTAAACCGCACATCCTCCCGAATTAAGTCGAGATCCCGCTGGTCGGTGTAGCCGTGTTCTGCCAGCCGCTGGCTGACCTGTTCCACCAACACCTCAGGAGCCGATGCGCCCGCGGTCAATCCGACGCTGCGCACGCCTTCCAACCAGGCCGGATTAATGTCCGACGCGGAATCGATCAATTCGGCTTTTACGCCGCGGCGCTGGGCGACTTCCACTAGACGATTCGAATTAGAACTGTTCTGCGAACCGACCACCAGAATCAGATCTACGTCTTGCGCGACTTGCTCGACGGCTTCCTGGCGATTCTGCGTGGCGTAGCAGATGTCGTCGCTCTTCGGGCCAACGATCTTGGGAAACTTCTGCCGCAGCCGAGCCACGATTTCCTGCGTATCGTAAAGGCTGAGCGTGGTTTGTGTCAGGAACGCAAGCTTTTCCGGATTGTTGACTTCCAATTTGTCCACGGCGGCCACCGAATCGACAACGATAGTGCGGTCGGGCGCTTCACCGGAAGTGCCGATAATCTCCTGGTGGTCTTTGTGCCCAATCAAAATGATGGTGCGGTCTTCACGGGCGAATTTCAAGGCCTCGAAATGTACCTTGGTCACCAGCGGGCAAGTAGCGTCGATGACTTTCAGCGACCGCGACTTGGCCTTTTCGCGGGCTGCGGGCGGAACGCCATGCGCGCTGAAAACCAAAACGGCTCCTTCAGGTACCTCGTCGATGGACTCGACGAAGATGGCGCCGCGGCGCCGTAGTTGCTCCACAACATACGTGTTATGAACGATTTCGTGGTGTACGTATACAGGGTTACCGTAGGCTTCCAGCGCCAGTTCCACAATATCCACGGCACGAACCACGCCCGCGCAGAAGCCTCTCGGCCTTACCCGTAGTAATATCTTGCCTTTCGATTCCGTGGCCATCTTGCTCCCAGGATTGCTAAGCTGCTTATTTCTGAAACTCTATCATAACCCATAGCCCTGAGAATCAGCATGGTTTTGAAGTTTCCAGCCACAGCGGTCGGTCGTCATTAACACCAAGCGGAGAGCGAACTGAGAAGGCCCGCACAAAAGGGGAAACGATGCTGTTGCATGATCAGGTTGCTTTGATCACTGGTTCGGGCCGCGGAATTGGCCGCACGATGGCGCAATTATTTGCCAAGGAAGGCGCCGCAGTATTTTTGACGGCGCGAACAGAGAAAGAACTGGCGGCGACATCGGCGGAGATTTTGCAAGCACATGGCCGCGCGGCATTTTTTGTTGGCGACCTGGTGCAGGAGGCGGACTGCCGCGCGGCGTTTGCCCAGGCTGTTTTGGCATTCGGGCGCGTGGATATTCTGGTGAACAATGGCGGGCACTATGGTCCGGTGCTTCCGGTGGAAGAGTATCCGATGGAAGAATTTGATCGCGTGGTGGCAGTGCATCTGCGCGCGGCGTTTTTATTGAGCCAGTTGGTATTGCCGGGCATGTACGAACGGAAGCGTGGCGTGATTTTGAATGTTTCTAGCATTTCCGCGAAGGCGGCGTATAGCTGGGGATCGGCATACGCCGCCGCAAAAGCCGGACTCCTCGGGCTTACGCGATACAACGCGGCGGAAGCGGCGCGCAAGGGCGTACGCGTAAACGCGATTTGCCCGGGGCCGGTCACCGAAACCGAGATGAGCAAAGAATTGGGAGCGGAACTGGCGCGCAAACTGAACATTGACAAGCACCAGCAGTTGGCAGGTTTTCTGGAAGGCATTTTGCAGGGCCGCGGGCAGACGGCAATGGAAATCGCCGAAGCGGCCTTGTTCTTATGTTCCGAGAAGGCCACTGCGATTACCGGGCAGGCAATTAATGTGGATGGCGGGGCAGTATTTTACTAGCGCGTATGAGCCACATTTTTCTCACAAACGGCTCCGGCCAAGCTGCACTGGACAGAGCGGGATAGAAAAGTACTCCCGCCGACGTTGCAAAGACAAGCAGTTCGTTGACTTGCCCTGGGCGAGCACCTAGAATCGGCTCCCCAGTATCCATGATTGGCGAAACCATTTCGCACTACCGGATTACCGACAAACTCGGTGCCGGTGGCATGGGCATCGTCTATAAAGCGCAGGATCTGCAACTGGAACGATTCGTTGCGCTGAAATTTCTTCCACAAGATTTGTCGTTAAGCGAAGCCGACCGCGAGCGATTTTTGCGCGAAGCGCGCTCGGCTTCGGCACTCGACCATCCCAACATTGGCGTCATTCACGGAATTGATAAGACCGGCGATGGCCGCATGTTCATCGTCATGGCCTATTACGAAGGGCAAACGCTTTCGCAAAAATTAAACGGCGGCCCATTGACGCTGCGGCAAGCGATGGACTGGGCTTGCCAGATTGCGTCAGGACTTGCGGCGGCGCACGCGCGGACCATCGTTCATCGCGATATCAAGCCGTCCAACATCATCATCACCAAAGATAATTCCGCCCGCATCGTGGATTTCGGATTGGCCCGAGTGGTCGCCACCCCTAGCGCCACGATGACTGGTGGAACCACCGGCACTCTTCCGTACATGTCGCCGGAACAAATTCTCGGCGAAGCGGTGGATCAGCGGTGCGACGTCTGGGCGCTGGCGATCTTGTTGGTGCAGATGGTGACTGGCAGTCATCCCTTCGGGCGCGACAACTCGACCGCGATGACGTTTGCAATTTTGAATCAGCCGCCCGCGGCAACTGAGGCATTGCCCGCCCTATTGCAGCCGATTGCACTGCACGGACTGGCAAAAGACGTGGCGCATCGTTATCCGGACGCGAAAGAAATGCTGACGGATCTGGAGTCGGCACGCGCGGAAATTACTACATCGGGGATGGCGTTGGACGAGCCAACGCTTACGCAGTCCGCGCCTCCGGCGGCCCTGAAAGATGTGATTTCACACGCTTCGACGCCGCGGTGGCAGGCGGCCTCGTCTTCACTCTCCGCAGCCAACAAACGCAAGGATAGGCGCGCAGCGCCTTATTTGTTGGCAGGGATTGCGGTGGCGGTGCTTGCCGCTGGATCGCTACTTTTTTCTCCGGTCCGGCAACGCGCTGCGGCAGTGCTTTCCGGCAGCGGCGGAGAAAAACACGTTGCGGTGTTGCCCTTCGACAATATCGGGAACGATCCGGCGAATGAAGCGGTGGCGGAAGGCTTAATGGATTCTCTGACCAGCAAGCTTTCGAACCTGGATGCGCAGCAGCAATCGCTGTGGGTGGTGCCGTCCAGTGTGGTGCGCAGCCGGAAAGTAACCGATCCTTCATCGGCGGAAAAAGATTTAGGAGCGAATCTGGTGGTGAAAGGCAGCATTCGCCGCGACGCGAAAAATGTGCAGCTCACAGTGAATTTGATTGATGCAAAAGATTTGCGACAGGTGGGCTCCGCGGCGCTGGACGATGCGACCGGGGATCTCGCGGGATTGCAGGATGAAGCAGTCGCGCGTCTCGCGCGGCTGATGAACATCAATGTGACGGCGGAGATGCTGCGAGCTACGGGTGGGCGAGGTTCGCCGGCCGCGTATGAGCTGTATCTGAAGGCACTGGGCTTGATGCAGAGGTACGACAAACCCGGAAACCTGGAGCAAGCAGTGGACGCATTAAACGACGCGGTGCACACTGATGCGCAATTCGCGCTCGGGTATGCGTCGCTCGGCGAAGCTTACCGACTGAAAAATCAAGTGGATCCGAATCCGCGATGGATCGAACAGGCTTCGGCAATGCTGGAGCGGGCCGTCCAGCTTGATAACCGATCGCCCGCGCCGTATGTGTCGCTAGGCCGGTTGCATTCGTCTTTGGCAAAGCACGATTTGGCATTGCAGGAATTTCAAAAGGCGCTTGCTATCAATCCGCGTGATGCCGAAGCGATCAAAGGCATGGCCGGAGCGTATGTGCGCATGGGCCGAATCCAAGACGCGGAAGATAGTTACAAGCGCGCGATCGCGCTGAAGCCCGATTACTGGGACGGCTATAACATGTTGGGATTTTTTTACTACAACCAAAAACGCTATGCAGACGCGATTAGCCAATTTCAACACGTGATACAGCTCACGCCCGACAACGCCGCGGCACACAGCAATCTTGGAGGACAATTTCAAAACATCGGTGATTACCAACGCGCGGAAGAGGAGTTCAAGAAATCGATTGCGCTGGCACCGAGCTACGCGGCGTACGCAAACCTCGGGTCTCTTTACGAAACACAGAAGCGCTATTCCGAGTCGGCCGAGATGACGGAAAAAGCATTAAAAATCAATGGCAACGATTTCCGAGTCTGGGCAAATCTCGCGCTCGCCTACCAATGGTTGAACGAAAAAGATCGCGCGGCAGCGGCTATGGAAAAAGAGCTGGCGCTGCTGGAGCCGTTGGCGAAAAACCAGCCAAGCGATGCGAGCCTTCAGTCCGCCTTGGCAGTGTTGTACGCCGCACAAAAGCAAAAGGGAAAGGCGTTGTCCGCTCTGCAGAACGCGCTGGCACTCGCTCCAGCGGACACGCAGATTCTTGGTGACGCAGCGGAAATGTATGAGCGGCTAGGCGAACGCGACCAGGCGCTGAAGTACGCCGAAACCAGCCTAAGCAAGGGTTATTCGCTGAATGATTTGAAGAGCAATCCGGCCATGCAGGCATTGCTGGCCGATCACAGTTTTCGGGTCCCGGGAAAGTAAGCAGAATCAAAATCGAAAAGGAGACAGAATATGGCTACACCTGCATCAGCATTAATTACACCAAGCGCTAGGGTTCGAATTCAGAACGGAGTCCCAGACCTAGACTCAGTACAAATCAATGTCGGGCAATTGGTCGAATTCCATAACGAGGACAATACGCCTTACGAATTGCCTCTATCCTATCTGAGCGGTGGATCAGACGATGACTATCCTCTGGCCATTCTTCTGCCGGCGGGAGGCAAAGTGGGATTAATCGGAGTCGGAGTTGCGACATGCGAATACATAGTCAGTAGCGTTTCAGCATCGGGTAAAGACGTGGGCCCGGCGGGAGGACCTCCGTACACGATCATTATCAATTCGGGAAGACCAGAGACGGATGCTTAGAGGCAAGCGCCGCGGCATACGCGCGAAGGGACGATGATTCCTTCGCGCGTAGCTCGGTGAATATATTTCGTGCTGCAGCTAGCAGTTCTAGGACTGCATCCATTCTTTTTTTATTTTGAAGTTGCGCAGTTTGTTGGCAATCATTTCTGAATTTCAGTTAGAATCCTTTCATCATAGGAACTTTGGTCATTCTGTTGCGCGAGGAGGTCAGCCCATTCTCGGCCGTGAGCGTTCCAGTGTGCCAGGTGCACAATGCCTTTATTTGATTTTATTTCTCCGTTTGCACGGAGACCACGCGTGAGCATCATTCCTGCTGCGGATACAACATTCGGATTCATGGGACCGGAAGGACGGCGCAGCACGCGCATCGAGCGTCCGGTGCCGCTGCTGATCACGGGACACGACGGGCTGGGCCAGGAATTTCTGGAGCGAACATCGGCGGTAAGTTTGAATCTGCACGGCTGCAGATATCCATCGCGACATGATACACACGTGGGTTCGTGGATCACGTTGCAAATTGGCGAAGCGCCATTGGGCGAAATCGTCACCACCGTGAAGGCGCAAGTCCGCTCCGTGCAGATTCCACGCAATCCGCGCGAGTTGTATCATGTCGGAGTGGAGCTTGAGAAACCAGCAAATGTCTGGCGCGTTCCTGCGCCTCCGCCCGACTGGCTGACTGCAGCCGAGCGCCTCAAATCGGAATTGCCTCCATCAAAAGAACAGACTGCGGCGGCCACGGGTCCTGGACGAGCGCCGACTGCGGAAGACATGCCGATCCCGCCGCCCAGCGCGACGACGCCCGCGGTGGCGAATCCTGAACCAGCCGCCAGGAATGGCAACGGCGAGATCGATCGAATGCACTTATCAGAGGCGCTGGCAGGACTGGCTCCCTCGATCACCATGCCGTCGCCAGCATTGCCGACAACTTCCAAAACTAACGCAGGGTTTGCAAGTGCAACTGCTGAGACGTCTGAAAGCGCCGCGGCTTATGCGCGCCCCAATCGCGTTTCGATTACGCCGGAACGGTTGCTGGCCGCGCTACAGCCAAAAATCGAAAAAGCCGCCGAGACCGCCATTTTAACTGCGATATCAAAGCACCTGGCGCCGGCATTACACGCCGCGGTGAATTCGATCGACGCCGCCCGCGAAGCTTCCCTGCAACAGGTGACAAATGCTACGGCGCAGCAGCGCAGCGCCCTGGTGCACACTTCGCGCGAAGAAGTGCTGGCTCGGTTGGAAGACCGTCTGGATGAGGTGCGTACGCGGTGGGATGCGCAACTCGATGGATACCGCATTCGTGCCGAAGAAATTGTGCAGCGAATTGACAGACAAGCCGGCGCGTCGCAAAAAAATCTGGGCGACGCCCGGGAAGCCAGCGAAAGAGCGCTACGCGATACGCAGCAAAAGATTTCGACGGTGATTGCGCAGTCACTCTCCGGGGCGCTCGAAGAATTCAACCGCGGCGTGGCGCAGGCTTCGCATCGTCACCTGACGAATTTGCTGGAAGAGGCGCAATCGCTGACGCGCGAAGCAACTGCACACCTGGAAGCCAATGTGGCGGAAGCGCGCGCAACGGTGCAGACCTCGTCGAGCGAAGCGCTGAACGAATTCCGGCGACAGGCGGAGATTCACGCCACGGTGACCGCGACGGATACTACCCAGCGGGTGACCTCCGCGTTGGCGGCCCTGGATGCCGAACATCGCGCGGCGTGTGATGCTCGGCGCAATTCCATCCAAGTGGATATGGCGCGCTCAACCGAGCAGGTCACGGAGCAGTTCAGGCAAGGACTTCGCGCGTTTTTTTATTCGTGCCTGGTTGCAGCGGTCGGCGCCGTGGAGCAGCATTCGCAGGCCACGCGCGAGGGGTTTTCGCTTGACGTGAAGAATTTCTTGCCGCCGGAGAGTAAGTGATCCGGCGACACTAAGCGATCAGCGACAGGCGATCAGTTAATGCGAGCTCGGGCGCGTTTGCGCGACGAATGCAGGATCGCGGTGCGGCGCACTTCGAAAAGAGATCCCTTGCTTCGCCTGCCTGCGGCAGGCAGACTCGGAATGACGGAATCAAAACCTCCGACCCGAAGGTCGGCCAGTACAAAATCCGAACCCCATCGCGATGGAGTGGAGATTTTAGTGAACGGCGGTTTCGTTCTTGTAGACTACGCCGGCTTTCATTACGAATTTCACGTGTTGCAATTCTTTGATGTCTTTCAGGGGGTCGCCGGAGACGGCGACGATGTCGGCCCATTTGCCCGGCTCGATCGTGCCGACTTTATCGGCCCAGCCCAAAACTTCGGCGGCGCGGGTGGTGGCGCTCTGGATGGCTTGCATCGGAGGCATACCGTAGTCGGCGTAATATTGAAATTCGCGCGCTTCGTTGAGTTCGCGCCAGTCGGAACCACCGGCGTCAGTTCCGAAAGCGATTTTCACGTGACGTTTCAGTGCTTTCTGGAATGCGATTTTTTCCGTCTCCACCATTTTGGTCCAGTTGCCGCCACGGCCGGGAGCAACATAGGCCCCGACCATTACCGTCGGAACCCAGACGGTTCCCTTCTTCTCCATTTCGTCCATGAGCGCATCGGTGAGACCATCGCCGTGCTCGATGGTGTCCACCTCTGCGCGTAGAGCCGCGGCAATTCCGTCGCTACCGATGGCGTGCGCGGCGACTTTTCGGTTGAGGCGATGAGATTCGTCAACGATGGCTTTCGCTTCGTCGTCGGTGAAATTCACCATGCTGTGCAGAACGCCGTCTGATCCGAAGTAGTAGGAGCGGTCGGAGTAATACTTGATCCAGTCGGCGCCATACATGACCTGTTCCCGCACCGCTTTGCGCGCGCCCTCGACGCCGTCCACGTATTGAACGCCTATGGGCAGTTTCAATTCCCAGGAATAGCCGAGCAACGGATACATGCCGGTGGGAGCCATGGCGCGAGTGACGACTTGCATGCGCGGTCCGGGAACTTCTCCATTCGCGATGGCTTTTTTCACGTCCACATCGGCGTACATAGCGCCTTCGGTTTCCAGATCGCGAATACTAGTGAAACCGTTTTCCAGAGCAATGCGTGCATTGCGAGCGCCGAGAATAGCGCGGTATGGAATGGAGTCTTTGAGGAGCTGCTTGTCGTAGTCCTCAGCGGTGATATCGCCATTCAGAAGGACGTGCGTGTGCAGGTCTATGAATCCCGGTAGAACGGTGCACTTCGAGAGGTCGATCACGAGTACGCCGGTAACCGGAGAGCCGCCGGGCGTTACGGAAACGATTTTATCTCCTTCGATAAAGATCAGGACGTCATCGAGCGGTTTGTCGCTCTTGCCGTCGATCAGATGCCCGGCGCGAATGGCTAAATGCTTTGGTGGGGTTGGCGCTTTTTCCTGAGCTGCAAGCGGGGTGAGTTGGCAGGCGAAAAATGCAGCCGCCATGGCGAGAGTGTTTCGATTCATGGGAGTACCTCCCGGGCGTGCGAAGCTTACCAGTATCGATCCCATTTTCGGTCAGCCTATTTTCATTTTGGCTTCCAGAAGGCATTCTTCGAAAAAAATCCCACTTTGCATCAGTCTTGTAGTAATGTTATATATAATTACACATTTATAAACACTTCACTAAAACTCCTCTTTTGGAACATTGCGTGCTCTCAATCTGGCTCGGGTTCTCAATGACAGAGCTGAATATCCGCGACGGAGCTGCTACCAGGCGCCCTGCGCTGCCGACGAATCTGCTCATTGTGGACGACGAAGAAGCCACACGAGAACTTTGCGCAACTGTTGCAGCGCAAGCCGACCGGTTTCGGGCATCCTATCGCAATCACTCCTGGCTTTTCGTAGATGAAACGTCCCCACGATTTCGCTGCGAATCAAGAAACGAAATCACCCGCCGCCGGAACTCCGCGGGTGCCGTGCCCATTGCCCCGGTGTGCAATGCCCCCGGCACTCGCCACAACTCTTTCGGTCCTGTCGCCGCACGCAAAATCGTTTCCGAATGCCGGCAGGGAAGCACCATGTCCGCTCCGTCACAAATCAGCAGCAGCGGAAAAGGCCGCGCTCTCACCGCTTTTTCAGGCGAAACTTCGCTCGCCGGAAATCCCGCCAGCCGTTCACCGCGGTAAATCAGCACCCACGCGCCCGGCGCGAAAAATGTTTTCCCCAGCAGCGGCCAGCGTTGCAGTCCCGCGTAGTCGTAGGCCGCCTCCTGCAGATCCGCAAAGGGAGCTTCCGCCGCAACGGCTTCGATTCGCACATCGCTGCTCGCCGCCTGGAGCGCAATGCCCGCTCCCATCGAATTTCCCAGCGCAAAAATATGTTCCGGACGTTCCGTTCGTTCCAGCTCGTCAATCACCGAGCTCACATCTTTGCGTTCCAGCCATCCATAGGTCGCCATTTCGCCGCCGCTCGCGCCGTGCGCCCGCGAATCCATCATCGCTACGCTATAGCCGCTTTGCAGCAGCATCCGCGCGTGTTCTTCCGTTCCATACCGGTTGTCGGCCACTCCATGGAACACCAGTACCCACGCGCCGTTGGGTTTCGCCGCGTGCACTTTCCATCCCCGCAGCAGCACACCGTCCGGCGCCCGCACATCAAAATCTTCGCGTCGTGCGCCAATCTGTGCAAACGTCACATCCGCATCGCGCACCATGTCGGGTGTAAACGCGTGCTTTTCCGGATGTAAAAATCCCGGCGCACCCATCCAACCCGCCACCACGGAAAGCAAAGCTGGAAACAGCAGCAGAATGAGCAGGATTCGCGCCAATCTATTCATGAATAGGATACGAATGCGAGACGTTAAATGTTTCTAACTAAATCTTGTAGATTTCATGCCTTAAGAAGCGTGCCGAGTCTTGCTCACCAAAAAGTGTGGCCGTCACCGTCATTCCGAGCGAAACGAGGAATCTCTCTTCGATCGATCCGAGCCACCAAGCGTCGTTACGACCGGAACAACACCGACTCCCGCTGAAACATCTTCACCGCCAAAAACAACGCCCCCACCGCATAAACGCACGTCGAGGCAAAAATCAGCGCAATATAATTCCAGTGATATTCGCCGGTCACCAGTTCCTTGCACAGCAAACTCACATTCAATAGCGGCACGATCGCCAATTTCGGCGTTAAGTCCACTCCCGGCAACATCGCCGCCACTGCTGGAATCACCACTAAGAACATCAGCGGCGCGATGTAACTCTGCGCCTCTTTATGACTCTTCGCGAACAGTGCAATGGTGATCAAACCCGCCGAAAACAACACGCTAAGTGGAACGGCCATGATGATCACCGAAGCGATCGCTGCGGGGCCCAGCGTTAATTGCGGAGCGGGCTCTCCTTCCTCCGCCATCTGATCCAGTGCATGCGATCTCTGCAGTACCGTGGTCGAAACCTCCACCGAAACCATCAGCAGCATGGCGGTGATCAACGAAGCCGTCAGCACCAGCAGAAATTTTCCCAGCACCAGATGCGTGCGCGAGACTGGGCTGGACAGAATCGTTTCCATCGTGCCACGTTCTTTTTCTCCTGCCGTCAAATCAATCGCCGGACTCATCGCGCCGTTCAGGCACATCAAGATAAGCGCGTAAGCGATGATGCCGCCCAGAACTGCGCCCGCCTGTTTTTCCGGAGACGCAATACTTTCTCTCTTTACCTGAAACGGTCTCAGCAGATTCGCGGGCAAGGAGTTTGCTTCCAGCCGCTTGGCTACGATGCCGTCCCGGTACTCTTTCAGGTAGCCTTCGATGTTTCCCGCCGCAAACTCAGATTTAATCTCTCCTCCGTAAACATCGATCTTGACCGTACCGCCCTGGCCCTCGCTTACGTTTTTCTCGAATCCCTCGGGAATCTCCACCGCCGCGCGAATTTCTTTTTCGACGACCTTATGTCTCCAATCATCGGTTGTTCGGATAACGTTGATTTTGGGATATCGCTGCAACTCCTCGACCACACCCGGGGAATCGGTTCCCCCCACGATCATCACTTTGGGTTTTTCTTTCTTGGCGTTGCCGATGACCGCCGACATCACTGCGGTAAATCCTGTGCCCATCACCGGAATTACCAGCAGCGGAACCAGAAATGTCGTAATCAGCGTGCGTTTGTCGCGCAACGCTTCGGTCAATTCTTTGCGGTATACGATGCCAATATTGCGCAGGCTCATTTCAGATCGCCTCCTGCGCGCCATAGTGCGGCGAAACAATTTTCACGAAAATCTCCTCCAGATCGTTTTCTCCGTGCCGCTGCCGCAGTTGTTCCAGCGTTCCCTCGGCCAGCAGTTTACCGCCCTGGATGATTCCCACGATGTCGCAAAGTTTTTCCACTTCTCGCATTACGTGCGTCGAAAAGATCACCGTCTTCTTGCGGTCGCGGCATTCGCGGATAAAATCAATAATCGTGCGTGCCGTCATGATGTCCAGCCCCAGCGTCGGCTCGTCAAAAATCATCACCGGCGGATCGTGCACCAGCGTTCGCGCGATCGAAGTCTTCTGTTTCATTCCCGTGGAAAGCTTGTCGCACCGCCGATCGCGGAAATCATTCATGTCCAACCGGTCGAAAATTTCGTCGATGCGTTTCTTCAAAGTGGCCGAGTCCAGCCCGTTCAGCTTTCCGAAATATTCCACCATTTCCTGCGCCGTCAGCCGCGGATACAAGGCTGTGGCCGTCGATAGAAATCCGCAATTCGCGCGCACTCTTTCCGGGTGTTCCACAATATCGTGTCCGCACAGCCGCGCCGTGCCTTCGGTCGGCTCCAGAATTGTCGCCAGCATTCGAAGCGTGGTGGTTTTGCCCGCACCGTTCGCGCCTAGCAATCCATAAATTTCTCCCGGCCTGCAAGTGAAACTCACGCCATCCACCGCGCGCACTTCACCGCGCTTCTTGTCCTGAAACCGCTTGCACAGATTCAACGCTTCAATCACCGTTCCGCCTTTTCCGTCCAAAATTCTTCGCTAATGCAAATCCGCCACTACAGCCCGAGCCGTCGTGTCGGTGCAATCTCCGTCATTCCGAGCGGAGCCAGGAATCTCTCTTCGCCTTCTCAGGCGCGGCCACAGAATCCGTCACGTTCAGCGTGCGATGCGCCCAAGAAGATTACCCCAATTCGCCTCTCGCCCGCGTCCTTTGCGCCGCATGCGCAAAAGACGCGTCCTAAACGGAGCCAAGCGAATCTCACTTCCAGCGCCTTGCACCGCTTCCGGTGGTGCAACCTCTGCCGCTCTTGTTAAGATGATATTCTTCGGCTCGCTTGGAAATAGCGAGAAAGACCTGAACATTACGGCGCAAGGATTCCGGTGCCCTAACTTTTACTGCTCTAAATGTGCGCCGTTAGCGGGAGCAAATTCAAACGACGTTTTCGGGGTTTAAGGGTTAACTTACGAGCCCTTAGATGAATTACCTGTACTTGCCAACCCTGAGGTATTGAGGATCATGGATCGCAGACTTCGCAATCGTATCCTGCTCGTTCTTCTGGCGGCCGGTATTTTGGCGTATGCGCTGCTTCTACTCAGCGGGCGTCAGCCGGTGGCGAAACTCGCGGCGGTATATCCGTCGCGCGAAAATATCGTTTCGTCCATCAGCAGCAATGGCAAAGTCGAACCGATTTCGCCTTACATCATTCGCGCGCAGCTCGATACGTTCGTAGAAAAAGTGGCCGTGCTGGAAGGCCAGCAGGTAAAAAAGGGCCAGCTGCTTCTCGAGTTGAACGTAAAAGATGCGGCTGCGCTGCTCGCGCAGGCTCGCGCCCGTCTTCTGAAAGCTCAGGACGATTTCCGCGCCGCCAGTTCCGGCGGACGCTCCGACGATTCCGCGCGCGTTACTGGCGATCTCGCTAAAGCGATTGCCGACCGCGACCGTTTGCAGCGAAGCCACGACGCTCTGCAACGGCTGCTTTCGCAACAAGCCGCCACCAAGGACGAGGTTGCGGCGAACGAACTCGAACTCACCAAGGCGCAGGCGGAAGTAACGCGCTTGATGGCCGTCAAACAGGAATTTGACCGCGGCGTGCATCTCGACAGCCAGCGGGGCAGCCTGCAGGTCCAGCAAGCACAAAGCGAAGTCGCGGCTCTCGAAGCAAAGGTTCGCGATGGACACATCACCGCGCCTGCCGATGGCACACTTTATTCGCTCCCGATACGCCAGGGTGATTTCGTAAAGGCAGGCGATCTGCTGGCTGAAATGGCTGATCTGCACCAGGTGCGAGTGCGCGCGTTCGTGGACGAACCGGAAATCGGCGGGCTGCGGCCGAATGAGCCTGTGCGCATTACGTGGGACGCAATGCCTGATCGCACCTGGCAGGGACTGACGGAAATTATTCCCAGGCAAGTTGTTCCACGCGGCACGCGTAGCGTGGGTGAGCTGCTGTGCTCCGTAAATAATGACAAGTTGGAACTTCTGCCCAACGTAAACGTCAGCGTACGCATCAATTCTCAAGAGCGCTCAAACGTGCTGGTCATACCGCGCGGCACGGTGGCGTCGGAAAGCGGCAAGCGTTATGTGTACGTGGTAAAAGCCGCGGGATTGGGAGTTGGCAAGAAAGTGCTGGAGAAGCGCGAAATTCAAGTAGGCATTGCGGACTCCGTGCATTACGAAGTGCTGAGCGGTCTGGACACCAAAGACATTGTCGCGCTTCCTGGTGACGTGGAACTGCACGACGGCATGTACGTGAAAATCATGAATACTGAATCCGCCGCGGCTGAGGGGCACTCGGATGTGCAGTAAGCGATTTCGGGTGGGGCTGTTATTGTGCATGGCGTTTTTCAGCGTTTCTGTGGCGCGCGCGGAATCGAAAGTTCCTGCCGCTGCCAGGAGTGCGTTTGCCGCCGGTGACTATCCCAAAGCAATCGAAATCTTGAATCGCGAAGCGGCGAAATCTCCGCGCGACGCGGAGGTGCAGCTCTTCCTGGCGCGCTGCTATTTCGAGAGCGAAGAATTCGACCGGGGGATTGCGCCCGCGGAGGCGGCAGTTGCGCTGGAACCAAAAAATTCCGGATACCACGAATTGCTGGGGCGCATTTATGGCGAAAAAGCGGACCGTTCCGGCTGGTTGAGTGCGCTGTCGCTGGCAAAAAAGGCGCGCAAGGAATTTGAAACCGCGGTGCGTCTGGACGAGCATAATTTTTCCGCGATGCAGGCGCTGATTGAATTCGATTGCAGCGCGCCGGGAATTGCGGGCGGCGGCGAAGACAAAGCGCGTCCGGAAATCGCGAGGCTGAGCGCGCTCGATTCCGCGGAGGGACGGTATGCCGCGGGGAATTGCCGCCGGCAGAAAAAAGATTTTGCTGCCGCCGACATTGAGTTCCGCAAATCGCTGGCGCTGCGTCCCCAATCGGCGGATTTGATCTACGACATTGCCGATCATTATATGAAGCGCGGCCAGCCCGATGCTATGCGCATTGCGCTGGCCGAAGGCGACCGTGTTGCTTCTGCAGGCGATCCGCGCGGAAATTTCTACCGCGCCGTGATCTACACGCTGGAAAAGAAAGATGCCGCGGGGTCCACGAAACTGCTGCGCGAATACCTGGCTAAAGTTCCCAAACGCAACGAGTACCCGTCCAAAGCCATGGCCCACTACTGGCTCGGGCGAATACAGCAAAACCAGAACGACGAAGCATCCGCAAAAAAGGAATACCAGGAAGCGCTGCACCTGGAACCCAAAAATCGCTTAGCCAACGAAGCATTGAAGCACTTGCAGGACGACTGACCGCCATGATGGATCTGCACGAAACGTTCAGCGTCGCTCTCGACGCGCTCCGCGCCAACAAACTTCGCGCGACGCTGACTTCGCTGGGCGTGATCATCGGCAGCGCGTCGATCGTGCTGGTGATTACGGTCGCCCTGACCAGCAGAAGATTTGTCCTGCAGCAGATCGAAAGCGTCGGATCGAATCTGGTGTGGGTGGAAATGATCAAAACCCCGGACAAGGCGCAGCCGTTGAGCCACGAATTGACGCTGGACGATATGGAAGCGATTCGGGCTTCGGTGCCACAGGTGGTTCAGGTGGCGGGAGTGCGCGATTTGCCGATGTCGGTGGTGGCGCAAGGCATCGAGAGGCCTGTCAATCTGGTCGGGGTCACGCAGGGCTATCAGGAAATACGCCGGCTGCTAGTATTGCGCGGAAGATATTTTGACGCGACTGACATGGAAACGCGCGACAAAGTCTGCCTGATCACCAAGCAACTGGCGGCGCGGCTTTTCGGACCGGAGAAAGCGATTGGGCGAACCGTGCGCATGGGCGAATTGACATTCACGGTGGTCGGCGTGTTTGTCGAGCGCGTGGAAACTTTTGGCCTGTCGGATATTCAGGCCGAGTCGGTGCTGATTCCGTTCGGCCTCATGAAGTATTACACGGGAGTAGATGTGATCCGGGTGCTGGATGCGCAAGCCCGGAGTTCGGAGGACGTGCCGGCAGTGCAGCGTCAAGTGGCGCAGATTTTGAAGAGCCGGCATCCGCCGGATGCGGAATATAACGTGCAGACGCTGACAGCGATCCTGGACGCCGCACGTACGATTTCGCTGGCGCTGACGGTGGTCCTGATTGTGATCGCATTTATCGCGCTGCTCATCAGCGGCATCGGCATCATGAACATCATGCTGGTGACAGTGAAAGAGCGCACGCGTGAAATCGGAATCCGGAAAGCGATTGGAGCGGCGCACCGCGAAATACTTTATCAATTTCTGATCGAGGCATTTTTGATTAGCGGCGGGGGCGCAGTGCTGGGGATTTTGATCGGGATTGCGATCCCGGTGGGCGTGCAGTTTTTTCTTCCTGGCAACCTGCGCGTTCCGGTCTCGCTGGCAAGCGTAATTCTTGCGTTCGGGGTTTCGTGCACGACAGGGTTGTTCTTTGGCTATCTGCCGGCAAGCCAGGCGGCGAAGTTGCAGCCGATCGAATCGCTGCGCTACGAATAGCCGGACGCGCGCCACGGATTTTCGATTTTGGCTCAGAGCATCTACGGGAGGATTATCACGATGCGCGGAATCATGCGTGTAGGTGCGGCGGCGGTTGCCGTAATGTTCCTTGCAATTTCCGGTTCGGCGCAGGAGGCTTCCGCGCCCCCCGTTGCGCTGACCTTGAAACGGGCGATCGAACTGGCGTTGCAAAACAGCAAGGACATCCAGGTGGCGAAGATTCAGGCCAGCATCGCGGACAAGGCGGCGCTGATCAACAAAGCGCAATTTATGCCCAATGTTTATGCGGGTTCTGGCCTGGGCTACACGTATGGCATTCCGGAAACTCCCGGCGGGCGAGCCCCGGCGATTTTTAATGTGACGTATACGGAGCAGGTGATCAATGAGCCGCTGCGAGGGCAGGGAAAAGAGCAACAGGAACAAGTAAAAGCGCAAAAGGTGCTCTTGGAGGACGTGCGCAATTCTGTGATTGTGCGAACCGCTTCTGCGTATCTGGAACTGGTAAAGGTGAGACATTCGGCGGAATTGCTGCAGAAGGAGCAGCAGAGCGCGGAAAAGATTCTTGGCGTGGTGCAGCAGCGGGCGAATGAAGGTTACGAATTGCCCGTGGAGGTGACGCGTGCGCAGTTGACGCGCGCTCAGGTTGCGCAGCGCCTCCTGCAATTGCAGGGGCGCGACGACGAACTGGAAATGTTTTTGCGCAGCCAGTGCGGATTGGCGCCGGAACAGCAGATTGAAGTGACTCCGGAGGATTTGCCGGGGGCCGCGGAGCAGGAAGGCGCGAATTTGATTGCGTCGGCGGTGCAGAACAACACGGAGTTGCGGTTGGCGCAATCGGATG
Source organism: uncultured Acidobacteriota bacterium (assembly GCA_963743735.1). Lineage (GTDB taxonomy): Bacteria > Acidobacteriota > Terriglobia > Acidiferrales > UBA7541 > Acidiferrum. Next base: position 24,426 of record CAVURF010000016.1, on the reverse strand, counting down.
TTCAGGCAAAGGAATTCCGGCTGACCGGGGAGAAGCGCGGCTACTGGCCCACGCTGGAACTGGTGAGCGTGTACAGCTTGCTGGGGAAATTCAACAACTACGCTCAATACTTCAACCACTTTCAGCGCAACAACTACAATCTGGGAATTCAAGCGCAGGTTCCGATTTTCAGCCCAAGCACAAGAGCCAACGTGGCGCTGGCCCAGACGAATCTGTTGGCGGCGAAAGCATCTTTCACGAACAAACAGAATCAAGTGAGCGCCGATGTACGGCGGAAAACGCGACGAGTGCGCGAAACGGACGCCGGCAAAGAAGTGGCGCGGCTGGAACTGCAGCTGGTGCAGCAGGACCTGGCGCAATTGCAGGCGCGGTTTGAAGAAGGAAAAGAAAGCTTGCGGGTTGTGGAGAAAGCGCGGGTGGATGAAAACGAAAAGTGGATGGCGCTGCTGGACGCGACGTTTGAGCGACAGCAGGCGCAACTGGATTTGCTGAAGACTGCGGGGCAGCTGGACAAGGTTCTTCAGTAAGGAGTTCTCGAGTAGAATTTCCTGCCTATGGCATTGGATCGCGAATCGCTGGAAATACTTGCCCGCGCCCTGGAAAAACTGGACGCGGGCTTTGCGCATTTGCCGGATTTTGCCAGCGGAGTTCCTGGCGGCACGCGAATGGAAGAAGTGACGCTGGCTCTGGCGGAAAAGCTGCAGGACAACTATCCGTATTTCCACCCGTTGTACGCAGGACAGATGTTGAAACCGCCGCATCCGGTGGCACGGCTGGCATATTCGCTGGCGATGTACATCAATCCCAACAATCACGCTCTGGATGGCGGACGTGCGACGTCGAAGCTGGAAATGGAGGCAGTCGCGGAAATTGCGGCCATGTTTGGCTGGAAAGAATTTCTGGGACATTTGTGCGGCGGCGGAACGATGGCCAATCTGGAGGCGCTGTGGGTCGCCGGGCAACTTCATCCAGGCAAAAAGATTGTGGCGAGCGATCAGGCGCATTACACGCATGAAAGGATCTCCGGAGTGCTGCACCTGCCGTTTGAAAAAGTAACGTGCGACGCGCAGGGGCGGATGGATATGAACGCTCTGGCGACTTTGGCGGCGCACGGCGATGTGGGAACAGTGGTGGCAACGATGGGAACGACGGCAACCGGATCGGTGGACTCGCTACCGGAGATTCTGAAATTGCGGGAGAAATTTGGATTTCGTGTGCACGTGGACGGCGCGTACGGCGGATATTTTGTGTTGGCGTCCAATCTGGCGGAAAACGCGGCGGAAAAGTTTTCGCGAATTACTGAAGTGGATTCGATCGTAATCGATCCGCATAAACACGGATTGCAACCGTATGGATGCGGATGCGTACTGTTCCGCGACCCGGCGCTGGGGCGCTTGTACAAGCACGATTCACCGTTTACGTACTTCAGTTCCAAGGAATTGCATCTGGGCGAAATCAGCATGGAGTGTTCGCGGCCAGGGGCGGCGGCAGCGGCGCTGTGGTCCACGCAAAAATTGTTGCCGCTGGTGCGCGGCGGAGAATTTGCTGGCGGTTTGGAGAAAGGCAGGGAAGCGGCGCTGCAATTGTTCCGAGCGATCGAGAGCCATGAGAAGTTTGTAGCGGCATTCGAGCCGGAGTTAGACATTTTAGTCTTCCTGCCGAAAGGGGGTTCGCTGCAGCAGATTTCGGCGAGGTCGCGGAGGATTTTTGAGGCCGCAGCTCGGAAGGGGTTGCACCTGGCGGTGGCGGAGTTGCCGGTGAAGTTTTGGTCGAGCCTGAAGCCGGAAAGCGGATCGGCGACAGTGACGTGTTTGCGATCAGTGTTGATGAAGCCGGAGCACCTGGAGTGGATTGGGCGCATCGTGTCGGTCCTGGAGAGTTGCAGCGGCGACTGAGTACCGCGCGAGTGAGAGACAACGTGGCCGGACTTCGGCGCCCCGAGAGAATCCTGGGAACGAAATCCATTGGGTGATTTCCCATTTTGGGAACTGGAACGATTTTTTGAAAATGTGTGGCAGGGAAAGGGCTTATTTTTGCCGTATAGGGATGGAGTGGAAACGTACGACGGAAGACAAAGGAGTTAGGAGATTGGAGAATTCGCGACGAGAGTTTCTTTCGAGTGCCGCGATGATTGCGGGTGCGGGGCTGGCTGGCGGCAGGCTTGCTCTGCCATTTACGAAGAACGAAATCGCTTTATTTCGCAATAATGTTGATGGAATTGAGGTTTTGTCGGCTGATAAAGCGGCGGATTACACTTTGCGAATTGCAGCCTCGGCGGTGGAGATTGGCAAAAAACAGATTGTTTCGGCCGTGACTTATAACGGGCAATTTCCCGGACCGCTGCTGCGATTTAGGGAAGGACAGCCGGTGGTGGTGGATGTGCATAACGATACGGACACGCCGGAGCAGCTGCATTGGCATGGGCAGTTTGTTTCAACGGATGTGGATGGAGCGGCGGAAGAGGGAACACCGTTCATTGCGGCGCACGGGATGCGGCGGCTGGCGTTTACGCCCAAGCCTGCGGGGCTGCGTTTTTATCACACGCACAATCATGCCGGAGCGGATTTGCACGCGGGACAATACAGCGGGCAAGTGGGAGCGGTTTATATTGAGCCGAAGAACGAGCCAGGGAACTTTGATCGCGAGGTTTTTTTGGTGATGAAAGAGTTTGAACCGACGTTGAGCCAGGGCGGAGATATGGCGCAGGATTTTCTGTCTCCGGTGGATACCGTGAAAAAGTTAAAGGACGTTGGCGAAGGAGCGATGAAAGCGTCGCTGGCGAAGGGAACGCCGCAGGGATACGAGGTGGGCTACCGGTATTTTACGATCAACGGAAAAATGCTGGGACATGGCGAGCCGATTCGCGTGAAGCAAGGAGAAAGAGTGCTGTTTCACGTGCTGAATGGTAGCGCGACTGAAATTCGCAGCCTGGCGCTGCCGGGGCATGCGTTTGGTGTGGTGGCGCTGGATGGGAATGCTGTGCCAACGGCAGCGGAAGTGCCGGTGCTATGGCTGGGAACAGCGGAAAGGATATCCGCGGTTGTGGAGATGAAACACCCGGGAGTATGGGTGATGGGAGATTTGGCGGACGACGATCGCGGTCACGGGATGGGGATTGTGGTGGAATACGCGGGGCATGCAGGAAAGGCGCAGTGGGTGAAGCCACCAGCTTTCCATTGGAATTATTTGCGGTTTGGAAAGACGGAGACAGCACGCGAGGCGGATGAAGTAATCGAGATGACTTTCGCGAAACGGAATGCCGCGGACAACGGATTCAATCAATGGACGATTAACGGGGTAGCGTTCGGGATGGCGAAGCCGGCGCCGGCGTTTCATCTGAAGGAGGGGAAGCGGTACCGAATGCGAATGAGAAACGAGAGCGATGACATTCATCCGGTACATTTGCACCGGCACAGTTTTGAATTGACGAAGTTTGCGGGGAAGGCGACGTCCGGAGTCATAAAAGATGTGGTGATGTTGGGCGGGTACCAGGAAGTCGAGGCGGATTTTGCGGCAGATAATCCTGGGCTGACGCTGTTTCATTGCCACCAACAGTTGCACATGGATTTTGGGTTCATGACGCTGTTTGACTATGTTTAGGAATAGGCGACCTGAAGGTAGCCTAACAATAAGCAGAACGGCGTTGAAATTGGAATGCATCGGCGAAAGGCCGAAATGCATCGAATTAAAGGCGTATAAGAGCAGGAAAACAAACGAGATTTGGTTGTTGGGAGAGGTAAAAGAGTCGGGTACACTAAATAGTGTAGAAGTACGACAGGCTGCCACAGAAGCGCAGCCTGCCAGGTACATGATCGGGGACGATTTCCAAGCTAGACGAGATTGCGTTGACGAATTTTTGATCTCAAGGTTTGTAAAACACAAATCCTGAGACCCTGAGGGTGATGAATGTCTGATGTTATGAAGACCGTGTTGTTGAATCCACCGAGTTTTGAGAATTTTGACGGCGGAGCGAGCTCTCGGTGGCCCGCTACGCGCGAGATTGAGTCGTATTGGTATCCGGTGTGGTTGGCGTATCCGGCGGGATTGATTCCGGGAAGCCGACTGGTGGACGCGTCTCCGCATAAAATTGACTGGAAGCAGACCATTGAGATCTGCAAGAGCTATGAATTTCTGGTGCTGTATACCTCGACGGTTGGTTTTTACAGCGACATCAAGCTGATTCGAAAGATCAAAGAAGAAAATCCTGGATTGAAGATTGCGTTTGTTGGGCCGCATGGGCATATCAAGCCGGAGGAGACTTTGAACGCCAGCGCGGACATTGATTTCGTGGTGCGCGGCGAGTTCGATCATTCGGTGACGGAATTTGCGCACGGTAAGCCGCTGGAAACGATTGCGGGCGCTTGCTTCCGCAAAGACGGCAAGATTGTGATGAACACGCCGCGGCCGCAACTCCATACGGCGGAGCTGGACGCGCTGCCGTACGCGACAGATACGTACAAGAGAGATTTACAGATTGACCGGTACAACGTGCCGTTCTTGCTGCACCCGTTCGTGTCGTTCTATACGACGCGAGGATGTCCGGCGATGTGCACGTTCTGCATGTGGCCACAGACAATTTCTGGACATGCGTGGCGGACGCGTTCGGTGGATAACGTAGTTCAGGAAGTGAAGAAGACGCTGGAATACTTCCCACAGATGAAGGAAATATTTTTCGATGACGACACTTTCAATATTCGTCGTGATCGGGCGATTGAGTTGAGCCAGAAATTCAGGCCCCTGAAATTCCAGTGGTCGTGCACGGCGCGTTGCCATAGCAAGTACGAAGAATTGAAGGCGATGGCCGACGGCGGGGCGCGGCTGTTTATCGTGGGATTCGAATCAGGCGATGCGCAGATCCTGAAGAACATCAAGAAGGGCGCGACCATCGAGATGGCGCGCGAGTTCATGAAGAACTGCAAGAAGGTCGGGATCAAGGTGCACGGCGATTTTATTATTGGATTGCCGGGCGAGACAAAAGAGACCATCAACAAGACCATTGATTTTGCGAAGGAACTGGATTGCGAGACGATCCAGGTTTCGCTGGCGCACGCCATGCCGGGAACGGAACTGCATGACCAGATGTCGAAGGACGGATTTTTGCGGGTTGAAGCACTGGCGGATACTGGCGGACACCAATTGCCACACATCGAATATCCGCATTTGTCAAAGGCGGACATGATGGACGGTGTGAACCGCTTCTATGACGATTATTATTTCCGTCCGAAGGTGGCGTGGCGGATTGTGCGGGAAGCGTTGTGGGACAGCCATGAACGGAAGCGCTTGTACCATGAAGCCACTAGCTTCCTGAAACTGCGCGCGGAGCGATTGAAGTGGGTGCGGCAGGGCGGCGACATCGATAAAACGATTGTGTCGGTGCCGGGATCTGCTTCGGCTTCGGCCAATGACTAAGACGGCCGGAACTAAATAATTTCCATGGCAAGCGAGAAACGGCTACGGATCAAGACGCTGATCATGGTCCTTGCGATGGTGGTGTGCGCCAACGTTGGGGACCTGCTGCTGAAGCGCGGCATGACGGAAATCGGAGCAGTGGCGATTACACCAAGCGGCGTTTCGCAGGCGTTCTGGATGACGATAACCAGCGTAACGATCTGGGCGGGAATCCTTTTTCTGATCGGGTTCATGGTTAGCTACATGACGGTGCTGAGTTGGGCGGATTACAGCTACGTGATGCCCGCAGGAGCGTTTGGATATGCGATTTTGACATTGCTGGCGGTGTTTTTTTTGCATGAGAACGTGACTCCCAAGAGATGGGTAGGCGTGTTGCTGATCTGTCTGGGCGTACTGCTCGTGGGGCAAACCAAGCCGCGGACAACGGAGAGTGCGGAGATGCAGAAGGTGACCGCATGAGCGGCACGATTTTATTGCTGGCAGTGCTGATCTGCGGCAGCACGTTCGGCGAAATTGCGATGACCTATGGGATGAAAGCGACGGGAGAGCCGGCGCGTTTACGGCCCAAACCATTGCTAATTTTTCTGGGACGGGCGGTCTGCAATGGATGGTTCTGGATGGCGATCCCACTAATGGCGTTGTCGTTTTATGCGTTGCTGGTGCTGCTATCGTGGCGGCCGATCAGCTTTGTGATCCCGGCGTCGGCGCTGAGTTATGTGGTGGGAACCTTGGGCGCGAAATATATTTTGAAAGAAGATGTGAACGCAGCGCGCTGGGCGGGCGTAATTCTGGTTTGCATCGGAGTGGCGCTGGTTGCGGCCGGTTGATAGGGCGCGTTCGAACGAGCCGATGGCGGAGAACTCGATGCAAGCCGTGATTCTGGCCGGCGGGCTGGGGACGCGAATGCGTCCGATCACGGAAACAATTCCCAAGCCGATGATTATGGTTGCGGGGAAACCTTTTCTACAGCAACAACTGCAACTGTTAAGCAGAGCGGGAATTGAGAAAGCGCTACTGCTGGTATCTTATCTGGGCGAGCAAATACAAGAATATTTTGGCGATGGCGCGAAGTTTGATTGCAAAATTTCGTACTCGTTTGAATCTTCGCCGTTGGGTACGGGAGGAGCGTTGAAGAACGCCGAAGCGCAGCTACAGGATCAGTTCGTGCTGGTAAATGGCGATACCTACCTGGCAATTGATTATCGTGCGCTAGCGAAAGAGTTTGCGGAAGCGAATTGTTCAGCGTTGATCGCGGCTTTCGAAAAGCCGGTGACAATTTCGCAAGAGACTCCGGCAAGTATTCTGCCTAACAATCTCGGCGTAGGCGGCGATGGGCTGGTGACTGCGTATCGCAAGCGGAATCCGGAAGGTTTGAGCCATGTTGATGCGGGTGTGATTGTGCTGAAAAAAGAGATTCTGGCGGGGCTCCCGGCGGGGCAAAAGTGTTCGCTGGAAGAGGAAATTTATCCGAGCTTGATTGCGCGAGGCGGGATGCGCGCCTGGGTAAGCCGCGAGCCGTTTTATGACATGGGCAGTCCACAAGGGCTGGCGGCGCTGGAAGAAAGACTGAAATGATCCTGACGAAGACGCCATTCCGGGTGAGTTTCGCTGGTGGCGGCAGCGACTTGCCGGAATTTTATCGTCGCGGTGGCGGTGCGGTGCTGAGTTCTACAATCGACAAGGCGATGTATATCGCGCTGCATCCCTATTTTCACGACAAGATTCGAATCAAGTATTCACGAACGGAAGACGTCGCAAGCGTAGCGGACATTCAGCATCCGCTAGTACGGGAATGCCTGAGTCTGTTGGGGATCGAACAGGGAATGGAAATTGCCAGCTTTGCGGATGTTCCGGCTGGCACGGGAATGGGTTCGAGCAGCGCGTTTACAGTTGGTTTGCTGCACGCGTTGTATGTGCGGGCTGGTAAAAATCCTGGCGCGCATGAACTGGCGACGGCGGCGTGCGAGATCGAACTGGAGCGAGTGGCCGCGCCTATCGGCAAACAGGATCAATTTGCAGCGGCGTATGGCGGCTTGAACTACATTCAATTCCACGCAGACGGAAAGGTGGATGTTCAGCGCGTAAAATGTTCGGCTCGAACGATACAGGAACTTTCCGGGCGATTGATGTTTTTTTATATTGGCCAGGAACGGCCGGCGGCTTCGATCTTGACGGAACAAGCGCGTAATATGGCGGATAAAGAGAAATTTAACAATGTGCAACAGATGGTCGAATTGGCGAACGAACTGCGCGCGGCGCTGGAGAAAGACAACCTGGACTCATTCGGAGACATTCTGGACCGCGGCTGGCAATTGAAGCGCGGACTTGCCAGGAGCATTACAAATGATGTGGTGGAGTCGAACTATCGGTTGGCGCGAGAAGCGGGAGCTGCCGGCGGAAAACTTCTGGGAGCTGGCGCTGGAGGGTTCCTGTTGTTGAGCTGCCGCAAAGAAAAACAACGGCAAGTGCGCGAAGCGCTCAGCGCGCTGCGGGAAATGCCGGTAGAGTTGACGACGAGCGGTTCGGAAGTGGTGCACAATGACGGGCGCAACGCGCGGGCTTCCAGCTAACTGGAAGAAGCTGCACTGAGCGGCGTAATTCAGCCAGCGTTGTGAGGGTTTTGCGGGCGGTATATAATTCTTGAAGCCAGCCCATAAGCGGTGATTCCTTTGACAGAAATGAAAACGACTTCCGTCGCAGCTGCGACTTCAGTAGCGGCCAAGGATTATCTCTTGGCGGTGCAAGGAGTGCTGGCACGGCTGGATCACGCGATTGTGGACCGGATGGTGGAAGTCATCTGGCGCGGGTATGAGGAAGGACGCACGCTTTTTCTGTTTGGGAACGGCGGCAGCGCGGCGCTGGCGTCACATTTCGCGTGTGACATCGGTAAAGGCACGATCGCCGGGAAGCGCAAAAGGCTGAAAACCGTTGCTCTGACGGACAATGTGGCGCTAATCACGGCTTGGGCGAACGATAAAGCGTACGATGCGATCTTCGCGGAGCAGCTTGAGAGTCTGGCGGAAAAAGGCGATATCGTATTGGCAATTTCTGGAAGCGGAAATTCACCGAATGTGATTCGCGGACTGGAAGCGGCGCGCCGGTTGGGAGCGCAAACGCTGGCGCTGACTGGATTCGAAGGCGGGCGAGCAAAGCCGTTGGCGGATCTGTGCCTGGTGGCACCGTCGGACAGCATGCAACTGATCGAAGACGCCCATCTTTGCGCGACGCACGCCATATTTTTGGCAATCCGGCAACGCATGATGCAGACAAATGGCGAGTAGCCCCGAAGTGCAACAAAAATCATTTGCAAAACCCCCTGTGGTGCCATGCTGAAGGCGGTCATTTTTGATTTGGACGGCGTGGTCGCCGATAGTCACCCGATTCATGAAGCGGCTTGGAAAACGTTGCTGGTGGAGAAGGGACTCGATTCCGCCACTCTTAATCTGGATTTTCTGTATGCGGGCCGGCCGCGGCGAGAAATTCTGCGGCACTATCTTGGCTCCATCAAATCGGCAGAGATGGAACGGCTGGGCCGACGCAAGGATGAGTTGTATGCCATGGCTGCGCACGAACTAAAAACAAAACCCGGCATTCCGAGAGTACTGTTAGAACTAACCAGTGCGGGAATATTGTGCGCGCTGGCGACTTCGGCAGGACGAGTGCGCGCGCATGAATCGCTGGAACAGTTTGGGATTGCGAAGGATTTTTCGGTCATTGTTACAGGCGAAGATGCGACCGCTGCAAAGCCAGCCCCCGAGATTTTCTTGCTGGCGGCAAAGAAGTTAGATGTGACGACCAAAGAATGTGTTGTGGTGGAAGATTCCGCGGCGGGTGTTTTGGCGGCTCGAGCCGCCGGAATGAAATGTGTTGGCTATGCATTGCCACGGTTTGCTGCGGCGCTTATGGAATCAGGCGCGGATGACGTGATTTCAGATTTTCCTGAAGATGCACCTACGTATTTCAAGAATCTTGTCAGTGCCAACGGATTGCGACGACCGGCGCTGCAGCACGGTTCGCCTCATTCGAGAGGCAGATGACGCTCTGGATCAATTCAATCGGTATTGTGGCGCTGGTGGTTGCGTGTATCGGAGTGGTCTCTGCGTGCATTTTTTTGATTTTGTCACTCGCAGGCGCAGCAAGGTTCCATCGTGAGAGTGAGGTGCAACGGCGTTTTGCGGAAAAAGAGAAAAAGTTGCCTCCGGTGTCAGTGCTAAAGCCGGTTCATGGAGCGGAGCAGCGGCTGAAAGAGAATGTCGAGAGTTTTTTTCGGCAGGATTATCCGGAGTACGAAATACTCTTTGCGGCGGATGAGGAAAACGATACGGCGCTTCCGATCCTCAGGGAAGTCGCGGCACGTTATCCGAATATAAAGTGCTCGATCTTGGTTACTGGCCAGCCGGAGTTGCCGAATCCACCGGCGTATTCATTTTTTAGAATGAGCCAGGTGGCGGCGCACGAAATTCTTGTAACCAGCGACAGCGACGTGGAGGTTGCGCCAAATTATTTGCGTGAAGTGGTGGCGCCGATGCTCGATCCGGCGGTGGGCATGGTGACTTGTGTCTATCGCGGTAAAAATACGGGAGGATTCTGGTCCGGAATGGATGCGATCGGCATGTCCGTGGAGATGACAGCGGGAGTGGTGACTGCCAATTTGTTGGAAGGAATGAAATTTGGACTGGGCCCGACGATCGTGACCCGGAAAGATTCTATTGCAAAGATTGGCGGCTATCGGGTGACCGGAGAATATTTTTCGAATGATTTTGTGACCGGGAATTTTATCGAGAAGGCAGGATATCGCGTAGTGCTTTCGCGACATATTATCGATCACGTTGTTCCGCCGATGACGTTCAAACGCATGTGGGAGAGGCAAGTGCGTTGGGCGAAGGGCACTCGCTGGTCACGGCCAAAGGGACACTTTGGGACTGGGCTTATTTTTGCGATGCCGTACGGCATCTTGGGATTTCTTGCGGGAGTGGCGAGCGGACACTTGTCGGTCGGAGTGGGATTGTTGATTGCGGCGATCATCAATCGATTGTTGGAGTCGTTTGTGATTGGTTGGGGAGTGGTGCGCGATCCGCGGGCGAGGCAGGAACCATGGCTTTGCCCGCTGCGCGATTTATTGGGCTTCGCGGTGTGGTGCGCCAGCTATTTGAGCAAGAGCGCTGTGTGGCGGGATCACCGCTATCAGTTGATTCGTGGCGGGCGAATTGTGTTGCGACAAGATGGTGAGAAGATATTGTGACGGTGCTCGCAGGGTCGCTTGGCAATTCCGCGCTGCAGTACGCGCGCGATGCGATAATGCTGACCGCGAGCGTGCCTCTGGGATATTACGTAATTGCAACGCTGGCCGCGATTCGATTTTTTTCGCGAGAACGTAAAAACAGACTGAGTTCGTATACTCCTCCGGCGACTATTTTAAAGCCGGTGTGCGGCGTGGATTTTGCGTCGTACGAAAACTTCAAGAGTTTTTGCCAGCAAGATTATCCCGAATACGAAATTCTATTTTGCGTGAATGATGTAGACGATGCCGCGGCTCCGCTGATTCGAAGGCTGGCGGAGGAATTTCCGCAGCGAAACATCCGGCTGCTTTCGAATGCGCCGCAATTGGGTTCGAATCGTAAGGTGAATAATCTGGCGCTACTGGCACGGGACGCCAGACACGCGTTGCTGGTGCAGAGCGACGGCGATGTACGCGTGGGAGCAAATTATTTGCGCGAGATGGCGGCACCTTTCGAACGGGCAGAGACCGGCGTAGTGAGTTGCTTCTACCGCGGGGTGACACAGAAGAATTTATGGGCGGAAATCGAGGCATTGGGAGTTGCGACGGAGTTTTCCGCTGGCGTGCTGGTTGCGGACTGGATGGAAGGGGTGACGTTCGCGCTCGGCGCGTCGGTGGCGACGACGAAGACGTGGCTCGGGAAAATCGGCGGATACGAGGGGCTGGCGAACGTACTGGCGGACGACTACGAAATCGGGAATCGCGTAGCGAAAGCCGGCGGGCGGGTGATGCTATCGTGCGAAGTGGTGGAGACTATGTATCCGGCGCAGACGTTCGCGAGATTTTGGGAACATCAGATGCGATGGGCGCGGACCGTGCGATTGTGCCGCCCGGCATCGTACGTAGGATTGTTGTTCACGCACGGATTGCCGCTAGCGGTGGCTGGAGCGATGGTAAGCCGGACCGGCGCAGAAGTTCTATCGTTTCTTGGCGCGTATTTTGTGTTGCGGCTGGCGCTGGCGTGGACGGTGGGAGTGTGGGGATTGCGGGATGAAACGGTGCGGCGAAAGTGGTGGATCCTACCGTTGCGGGACTTGCTGCAATTTGCGGTGTGGGTGGGAAGTTTCTTTTCCAACCGAATCATATGGGGAGACGCGGAATTCGAGCTGAGCGCGAACGGCGAGATGGCGGCAGTCGGCAAAGTAGATGCGAAAAAGAGTGCGGAAAAGTCGCTGCGGGTAGGTTAACGGAGGGTAGAAAAACGCTGCAATCCGCCAAGCGTTTCGCTCGCAAGAATCCCTACATACTCGTCCTTCTGAGACTACGGGCCACACTCGATGGAACGATCCGCGCGTTGAGACGATGATCTAGCAGTAGAACGATTTTCAAGGAGGTTCTATGCGGAGCCCGACACTGCTGCCGCTGTCTCAATCTGCTTGCTCTCGGCTTTTCGCGGATTCTGGAAACTGATTCGCGTTGTCGCTCCGGGTTGATTCACGGGAAACGGAATTTTACCGCAAAGTAGCGGTAAGTTTCCAGCAGTCGAGCGCTCGGGGACTCGTTTAAAGCGACCGCTACGGCTTTCGCGAGAACATCCGGTAGCATCGATCCCGATTCGCATAAACCACAAAGCATCAGCTTAGTGTTCCGATCCCACGCCAATTTTGGTCGATCGGCTACGACCGCCGCTGCTTCTTGCTCGCATCGAAAGCAGTCGCAACCATTCCCGTGATCTTTGAAACTGTTGTATGGCTGAACTTCGCTTGCGTCTATTGAAATTTTCTGGAAGTGGGCCTGCACGAAGCCGTACGTTTTCGTTGTTCATGTCAATCCTTTATTTTGACGGGTGTAGGAGCTAGAGGGTATTAACTACGATTAATCATGCTCTTGTGGGACCGCAGAGTCATCGTAAAGTTCCTATAAATATCGGTTTGAACACTCGGATAAACGCTACGCCAAAGTCGCAGCTTCGTATCTCAAATCATATTTTGCTGAACCTATGAGTCCTGTCCGCAAAGTCGGACAATCAATTAATTTCCCGTCGGCGGGGAAAGTTGGTTTTGCTGGCAGGTAGAAGTTCTGGATTGTGTCTTCAGATCGGAGCATGCCTAAATTGGGAGTTACAGTTCGGACATCGCATCGCCCAAGCCGCCATAAGAACTCTGCCGAATTTACGCTAGCGCCCGAGCAGCCTGACGATACGGTGAAGACTTCAAGGCTGAGCATTTATTTCGAGCAGCACTTGGCGGGCAGAACTGAGGCTGTCTCAATTCCGTCGCGCGACGCAACGAGAAGAGACAGGCAAGAAAATAGACCCAGCCGGATAGCTACCGAGCACTACTTTGTCCCCCGTAAAAGGATGTTCTCCCCTTCCTTTGCGACTCCCACTCGTGAGTCCGCGATGTCCAGCCCAATCGGGTTTCGAGAATTCAAGGAAGACGAATGCCGCAATTTATCCGAACACTTTCCGAAGAAGAATTGATAAGCGGGGAAGCGGCTCCGTATCTTGTGCGGCGACGTCGTTACAGCGACGCCCCAGCACCTTCGACAGACAGCCTAAAATCTGCCGCGAAGAGTATAGGCGGCGGCATCCGCAAGGCTAAATGTCAAGGCTGGTTGGCCTGTCGCCCGTATAAGTCCACGAATCGAGTTCCAGATTGTTCTGAACGGGAGTTTTCGGATTGAACCTGACTACAACTTTCTTGTCCACCGGTAGTTCCCGCTCAGCGAACTCTCTTGCTTCCGATTCGGTCGAGAAGTCTTTATACCAACTCCCGGACACGCGGTGCCCCGGGGAATCGTAAAAATCGTACGTGAACGTCGCAGAGAAATAGTGTCCGCTCGGTGAGCCGCCGCTACGTTTCCTCTCGATGTCAATTCTTGTTATTACACCATCTGCGGTCGGCCAAGTAAGTGAGGCCCAATACTGCCAGAATCCGCGAACGATGACGGCGGCGATTAGTGCCAAGACCAATCCTATAAGCCACGGCGTCCTGAGGAATACCCCGGAATTCATACCGATGAATATACGTCGCGCAAGCGGATGCGTCCGCAATTTTTTGATCGGACGCTGGCCGAGATACCAGCCGCTCGTTCCGACAGAGTCACAAGTATCGAATTGTCGTTTGGAATCGGTGTGGTTCGCGTAACCAATAGTTGACTTCCGGGAATGCGTCTTAGAGAACGGTAAGAAGCTAAACACACTGACTACCAGAGACCTATAACTGTCGGGCTACGTCGGAATCGAATTGCGCTGACCCGGAAAAGAGCCACTTCCGACAGTCATAACCGAAAAAGGGAAGCGAGTCTTGGAAACCGACAGCCGCCATTTTATCCCGCTCTGGGACTCGGCGGAACCCGGACTTCCTTTCTCGACTTAAATTCGGCTCTCGCTTCCTTCAGTGTCAGAATTCGCGAATGCGATGGTAACCCGGGGAATTGAGGGACCATGTCAGACCGGTCACAACAACCAATTAGATTCGACGGCATCCTGCGGGTAACAGGTGATGTTTAGCTGAACCCTAGTACCGGGTGCGGTGTGTAGGCCTCTTCGAGCGACGCAATCTCTTCGGGTGTGAGTCGCAGCGACAGTGCAGCGACCGCATCGGTAAGATGATTCGGCTTGGTGGCGCCCACAATCGGCGAAGTGATGAACGGTTTGCTGAGCATCCAGGCAAGCGCAAGTTGAGCGCGGGGAACGCCACGCTTTTCGGATAGCGCACCGAGCCGGTCAACCACTTTGCGGTCTGCTTCTTCCGTCTTCGAGTACAGCGTCTTGCCGAACTGATCTGTCTCAAAGCGTTTTGTGCTCTCGGTCTGCCACGGGCGCGTCAAACGTCCACGCGCGAGCGGACTCCAAGGAAGTACACCAATGCCCTCGGCTTGGCAGAGCGGCATCATCTCTCGTTCTTCTTCGCGATAGAGCAGGTTGTAATGATTTTGCATGGAAACGAATCGTGTCCAACCGTGGCGATCCGCAAGATACAACGCCTTCGTGAATTGCCACGCATACATGGACGACGCTCCGATATAGCGTACCTTGCCGGACTTCACTACGTCGTGCAGCGCCTCAAGCGTTTCTTCGATGGGTGTCTCGTAATCCCAGCGGTGGATTTGATACAAGTCCACGTAGTCGGTTTCGAGACGACGCAGGCTTTGGTCGAGTTCATAAAAGATTTCTTTGCGCGAGAGACCTTGGCCGTTCGGTTCGTCACGCATCGTTGCGTGCACCTTGGTGGCGATGACTACGGCTTCGCGGCGGAAATGTGCGCGTAGAAATCGCCCAAGGACTTCTTCGCTGGCTCCCACTGAATAAACGTTGGCGGTGTCGAAAAAATTGATGCCTAAATCAAGCGACTGACGCAAGAAGGGCTGACTCTCTTCTTCATTCAAGGCCCAGGCGTGGCTGCCGGGCTTGATTTTTCCGCTGGCGGGTTGCCCATAAGTCATGCATCCCAGGCAAATGCGCGAGACCTTAAGCCCGGTCTTGCCAAGATTGACGTAGTCCATTATTTCTCCAGAGTAGTTTTGAATTCACTACTTGAGATGCAGCACTCTTTTGTTGCGTTAGAAATTCATTGCGGGGCGTCTCGGTTGACAGGGATTAACTTCGTCGAGCCGAGGGAGTGAGTGATGCGACGATCCTGAGCAGTTTGAGATTGCTTCGCCGCATGTTTCACCTGGCGACAGAGAAGGCCAATGCTTCAGGTCGAAGTGTGCTTGACGCTTTTCCAGACTTCGAACTTCCAACCAAACCAAGACCCAGTGCTCGATTTCCTACGCGAACATGAGATGCTTGCGCTGCTTGAAGAGCTACCGGCTCGTCTTCACGCCTTCATTAAATTTCTTTTTTACCAGGGCGTCCGATCTGGTGAAGCGGAGGCGATCACTTGGGCCCAACTCGATCTGAAAAAGGCGATCTTTTTTCCGGATGCTGAGCGCAGTAAGACCGACGATTCCCGCGTGAAAGCCCTTGCTGACCATACGGTTGAAGCTCTACAGAAGGTAACACCCAACGATGCCAAGGATCGTGAACAATTCATACTTGCGAATAAGGACGAGCACGTTTTCGATACGACCAACTACAAGAAGCTTTTCAAACGAGCATGTTTAAAACTAGGCTTTGCCTATCTCGGATGGCAGTGTGGGCAGTGCGGTGTGACCCGGAAGGCGCCGGAGAAAGAAAAACAGACGTGCAAGTCTTGCCATTGCCCAATGCACTTCGGATATATCGGAATGACCACGCATGGATTCCGACGCAGCGCCATCGTATACTATAGAGACGCTGGAACTCCGGACGCCGTCATCATGTCCTTGTCGGGCCACACGTCGCTCGACATTTACCGTGATTACAGTGTCTCTGACTTGCAGGCGCAGCGTGGCTCAACGAAGGGCGGCAGCGAAAAGTGAAGAACATCAGGGAAACCAACGAATCGCAGAGCGCCGGCGGACGCCTCAATTGGCCGGAACTGCGGGGTAAAGTTTGGGGTAAAGTAAATTTGAGCTGCCCGAAAATCCTCGTAACTCATTGATTTTACACTGCTGGGAGGTCGTCCAATTGGCAGGACTCCAGATTCTGAATCTGGCTATCCTGGTTCGAGTCCAGGCCTCCCAGCCAATCTTTTTCCCGTAAATCCATAGGTTCAGAGCCTCACGCTATTGCGGCGCTAATTTTTCTCGCTGTCTTTTGGCGTGTTTCCGTTCGCCCGGCGCGAAAGGCAATCTGTTTCAGCTGGTAAAAAAAGTGCCCCTCACGTACGCCATTGGTGTTGGTGAAAACCAGACTAGTGTTCGCCATTCTTGGGCCGTGGTCCGTCAATCAGGGAGAACCAATTGGTAAGTGCTCTACTGTCTCAATCGCCCTCGTCTCATCCAACAACATCGTGTAGTGAGACTCGTTTAGCAGCTGTTCCACTAACTTGCGAGCTTCCTTTTGTCCGATGTCAGCTGGCGGGCGTAACGCCGTGGGATCCGCTATTCCTTCTTTACTGCAGCGCCGCGTATTCAGCCTTGGCTTGCGTCAGGACAGGGATGTTAGGGTCGGCGTCTTTCCAGAGGGAGAGGAGATCCTGGTAGACCGCGATTGATTTTGCGCGATCGCCGGAATCGGACAACGCTCTGGCTAGTTGAAGGCGCGCCATGGGTCCGATCGGATCGTTCAACACGAGTCCCGGATGGTCGAGAAATTTTTGAAACTCAGCCGACGCCTCGATGGGACGGCCCAGCCGTGAATAAGCCAGACCACGCACGTAGACTGGATAGAGCGCTCCAAAGAAGGGGCCAGTGAAGTATGCGGTAGCCGGAACGGCGAGGTCGTACGGAGAGGCCGCTTGCGTCATTTCCATCGCTTTCGCTGGGTTATTCTGGTTGAGAGCCTCGAGTGCGTGTAGCACAGGCAAGTAACTGAACTGGACGGATGTATCCTGTGGGTAGCGCCTTGCAAGGTCCCCCGCGACCTCGTGAGCTTGCGCGGACTCGCCGAGAAGCGCCAACGCAAACGCAGGTCCATAGTCGGCGTCTCGGCTTCGCGAAAGCGACAACGCTTCTTCGGCATTTCTTTGCGCCTCCTCACGAACGCCGAAGAGAGCATTCCACGCGGCGCGAGTGCCTTGGAACAGAGCGGCCCGCTCCGCCAAACCTCCCTGGCGAGCCAAGAGGGCCGCGCGCTGCGACAAGCGATCTGCTTCCTTCAGTCGCCCCAGATACGCGAGGGTCAGCGCTTCCTGGTGCTCAAACCCACCCTGAGCGTGCAACTTTCCCTGTCTTTGGGTTGCCTCCCGTTCCATCGCCACTTGGTCGCTTCTGAGAAAAGCGATCGCGTATCTGAGAAACGAGAACTGGATCACTTCGATCTTTCGTTCCGATGCCCTGCGAAGCAGCGCCCCGGCTTCAGAGAGGCGGTTCAGATAGACGTACACCCAAGCCACATTTTCATAGCCGATCGCAAAACCCGGATCGAGTTCGATCGCCTTCATACCCTCTTCCACGGCTCTGTCGTAATGACCCGATCCCAGGCGAGGTGAAGCCCGACAAAAATCCAAGGGGAAGAAGATCACTGGGGTACTTTTGCGTCCACGATTCCAAGGTTTGCCGCGCCAGTTCGAGGTTTCTGGTGAACTGCCGGTCGTAGTTGAACGTGATGGTAGTAATTTTCCCGATCGCTGACACCATCCCGTAGCTCATAGGCCTTGGTTACATTCTGTGCCGCCAAGTTCGGTCTCCCCGAGGTCGGACTGTAAACGGGCCAAATAGGCATAAGCCATCGGCAAATTTCGGGTCGAGTCTCGATGGCCCGCTTCAAAAGCGAGACGGATTCCGTGGACTGGGCCCTACCTGGACTCCCTTCATTGCCGCGCTATAGCACCTCCAGGCCTCAAGCGAAGACGTAGTTGCCTCAACCGCGACACTGGGCTCCTTTTCCATGCGTGGCAGCGATGCGCCGGCGCGGATTCCGAATCGTTTCGCCATCTGGGCTAGCGCCTTGAACACGTCCTCTTTTTTTGCTGCGCCTTCTGTTCCTGGTCCAGTGTTTCGCCGGTTCGGCAATTCCTTGCGCGTAGGGTCAACAGATACTCGTTTCCGAGACTCGTGATCGAGCCCTCCACCACCGCCGAACTTGCCGTCCGCTCGCAGATTTCGGCCGCAACATTGGGCGTGAGCTTCGCGTTCGCCCGTCGGCCCATAAAGCCCAGCGTCTGGGTCACACGAGCGTCTGGAAGTAGAGATAGGCTAGGGCGAATTCTCCAATTGCACTGCCAGGATCTGGCGCAGCGCGCCATCGAAGGCAGCGTCGCCAGTTGCATTCGCGAAATCTGCCAGAACAATCGTGCTTTTGTCCGTGAGTTTGGACGCGCGGTGAGAAGAAGTGGGCCAGGTGACGGCCGTGGTCTCGCGTTTCCCGCGGATTGCCGTGGTTGGCGTTCCGAGAGTTCCTGCCCCAACTCGGCGGCGGATTGCCACCGGCGTGCAGGATCATCCTCCAAACAGCGGTTCACGATCCTTTCCAGTTTCCGTGAGGCGATACGCTTCCGTTGGAAGGTGACTCGCGCGCCGGTCAGCATCTCATAGAGGACGCATCCGAACGAATAGATGTCCGTCCGGGCATCGGCAGGCTTGCCTTCCCTTTGCTCCGGCGCCATGTAAGCAGGTGTGCCCATCACCACGTGGCTGGCGGTGAGGCTATCGTCCTGTTCCGACTTCGCAAGACCGAAATCCAAAACCTTCACGCCGGATTTCGCGATCATGATGTTGCCGGGCTTCAGATCGCGATGGATGATGCCCTTCTCGTGCGCTTCCGTCAGCGCGGCCAGAATCTGTGCGGCATAGCGAAGCGCAGTCCTTGACTGCAAGAGGCTCGCGTTTCGAGCCGAGCGGCTATCGTTTCTCCCTCGACCAGCTCCATCACCAGGTAGTTCGGGCCAACGTCGTAGAGCGTACAGATGTGCGGATGATTCAGCGAGGAAATGGCGCGGGCTTCCCGCTCGAAGCGCTCAATGAATTGCTTCTGCGCCGATCTTAACAGCGACAGCGCGGCCCAAGCGCGTGTCTACCGCTCGATAGACTTCGCCCATGCCGCCCTCGCCGAGCTTGCTCTCGAGACGATAGGGCCCCAGGCATGCCCCGACGGTTAGTGCCGTGACTGTCTCGTCTGTCAACAATAGCGACGCGTTCTGGATTGCGGGCCGATCCAGAAATTCGCCGCCACTGCGCTGCGCGAGAAGCGACTGCACTTCGCGCCGCAATTCCGGGTCTAGTTTGGCCAGCAGTGCCGCGCGCTGCTCGACGGATTTTTCCCGAGCAGCGTGATATAGCTCTTCAATCTGCTTGAAACGATCGGGAAACATGACCTGTTGGTGGCTCCATCCTATGGCTTAGCTCGCGCAATAGCCAGGCCTTGCCAAGGTCCCAGTCGCGCCGGACCGTGCGCGGAGAGATTTTCAACGCCGCGACGATTTCTTCCTCGGTCAATCCCCCAAAGTAACGCAACTCGACGACCTTCGCCTGTCGCGGAGCAACCTGCGAGAACGCTGTCAGAGCCTCATCCAGGGCCAGGATGGATCGATTTGGCGTGGCCGAAAGAAGAGCTGTTTCATCGAGGTTCACTTTGAGAGTGCGTCCGCCGCGCTTGCTTGCACCGCGCGCGCGCGCGGCGTCCACCAGGATGCGCCGCATCATTTGCGCCGCCATGGCGAAAAACTGCGCGCGCTGTTGCCACTCGATCTTAGTCACGTCTACCAAGCGGAGGTATACCTCATGCACCAATGCTGTGGCCTGGAGGGTATTGGTCTGGCGTTCATTTTTCATATGCCGTCGCGCCATGAGGCGCAATTCGGGATACACGTACTCCGCCAGCCGCGTCAAGGCAGCTTGGTCGCCGCTGCTCCAGGCTTTCAACAGGTTCGTGATATCAGCGGAGGATGCGCCAGTGGACAACCCGTTCTCCCGTGGGGACAACAAAATATACCAAAGCGTGGCCGCTTTTGCCGTCCGGTTCCGCCTGTACCAGTGGAAGGAGAACACGCTTTCAGAATGATCTCCTTCAAACAAGGAGGTTGGTTATGAAACGCATTGCACGCACGACTCTCGTCGTTGTTTTTGTCGCTGTGTTCGCTCTGGGCATCGTGTCCAGGGCTCAGGCTCAGGAATGCTCAAACGCCACACTACAGGGTAGCTTCGGATACACCAGCACAGGAACTCTTCTTCCCGTTTATGCTCAAGCTTTTGCCGGCCCTTTCGCTGAGGTCGGTAGGCAGAGTTTTGACGGGAACGGCTATACTTCTGCAACCGCGACTTCGAGCGCAAACGGCCACATCTTAAAGGTGACCATTCAAGGCACATATACGGTCAAGTCAGACTGTTCGGGCTCCATGACACTCAACGTATCTCCCTTGGGTGTTACAGTACACGCAGACTTTGTGATCGACAGCAGCGGGGTCGAGCTCCGAGCTATCGGGACCGACTCAGGCGTGGTTGAGAGCCGTGTTTACAAGAAGCAGTGAGCATAAGTCAAAGCTGGCGCGCGGTGCGCGCCAGCTTCTCCCCAGTCTTCCACCACTTGCGCCTGTCCAACTCAGCCGTATTTTCCAGTGGAACGGGAGCGGGCGTATTTGGCGTCCAAAAAGGAAGGCTGTTGACACTTAGGATCACTGAGGGTGCCGTTTGCGTTGATCGCATCACGGGCAATGCGGAAGTAATACTGTCGATGCATACGGTGAAGGCCTCAGACTGTTTTAGGTCCGAAGGCCTCAGAGTTGTTCTGACGTTTTAGGCCCCTCCTTTCGCTGGCCAGCCACAACAAAGAGCCCAAACGGCGCATCGCGGCGAAGGAGCCCCTACGTTATGCCTTTATGCGAGTAGCCAAGGCTTTGCGGGAGCGAAAGAAGGCAAAGACCGGCCGACCTCGACTTGGTGATTAAATGGATTAAATCGGACGATGTTGAATTAGCAAGGCGGCTTGCCAAAGCCGTGAAATTCTCCCGGGAACAGAAAAAGCTGTCCCGGCTTGAACTGAGCAAAGGTTGTAAATGTCACAGGTTAAAGACATGACTCTGCCGCGCCTTCGGCAATTGGCGGAGGCTCTGGTGTGGAGTTAGGTGAGTTGATGGACAAGATTGTGGAGTTTGAAAATGACACCGACGATCAAGAATAGAGGAGCACAAATACAGTTCGGTGTGCTGCGCGGCAGGTAGCCGATTGGGTCGAGCACTCGGAAGAGGATGGCCTGGTCTCATTCACTACAGGATTGACCAATGGCACCCACTTTGATAGCACCTGCGGAACAAAAATCGCTCGCGCATGTTTCGACGACATGTCCTCTGGCGACGAAGTGAGGGCATGACTGAGTTCCTCGACTTGCTTCTGATCTGTTTTGCGTGCTCGATTTTCACTGTGCCGCCCGCTGCGCCCTGAACGCGTCGCCCTCTCCGCTCTGTCCTCTGTTTCGCGTCGTTCGGTCCACGCCGGCCTCTGAGCCAAGTGGCGAGGGCGCTGGGGTCTAGTCTGACCGAGCCGCCAAATGCACGAACATGAGGAAGGCGCCCCGCCTTGATAGCCTTATAAAGTGTCTGGGAGTGGTGAACGAGAAGTTCCGCCGCCCGTTGAACAGTGAGCAGTCTTCCGTAGCCTCAAGCGTTTGTAAAATCCGATCCACGCATTTCTAATGCGGCAGTTTGAGCAGCTACCGCATATTTGCGTAAGCCTCGTTCCCGGGGATAGCTGGGCTACTATCAGCCAAAACCTGGGGAAAATGTACTACCCTTTGAATAGGGTTGATGAGCTATAGTAGCTTACGCTGGCTTAAGAATTTTGGGCCAAAAGGTAGGGAACGTGGCTTTTTATTGGGCTTTTAGGCATTCGGGTAGCTTCCAGGCCTCCCAGCCAATCTTCTTATCCCCTCGCAAAACAATGCTTTAGAGCGGCTGCCCTAACGGGCTACTGCTGCGGGCTACCTCGTTGGCTCAAAGCGATTCGCTTCGTTTCCATGGGGCCCTCGGCCATCTATGAAAGCGGACATTTCTCCTAAGGAACAAACTGTCGTCAGACCTCCAAGGGGATGAGTTGTAGGCCAAATTGCCGAGCCTGTCTTCGAAGTCTAAGTTCTGAGCGTTTAAGATGGCGCGTCTCCTCGGCAGCGAAGATGCTTTCGTCATAGCCGTGCCGGGTAGTTAAGAGATGAAAAATAATGCGGGCCAATTTGTGAGCGGCGGCGGTGATAGCCATAGGTGCGCCCAGCCTAGTTCGCATCCTACGATAGTAGTTGCCGAGAAATGTCTTGCTCTTGTGCAGAGACTGCGCTGCCCTCCGTAAGGCTGCAGCAGCGCGATTGGCTACTTTGCGGGTCTTGACCGAGAGCACCTTGCCTCCACTAACGCGGTTATCGGGGCATAGGCCTAGCCTGGTTAATTCATCAGAGGCGAGAATCGTAGCGCGGAAAGCGCATTGATGACAGAGGAGAGGATCGCGCTCGGTAGTCGACCTGCCTATGGGTTTGCGTTGCCGTTGTTTTGACCTCACGAAGCGTTTTTCGAGAGAGCTCCGCCCTGTATTCCCGAGAGTGTGTTGTCGAACAGGCGCGACAATCTAAGAGGAGTTGCAGACGGTTTGGAAGAGATTCTGAAAAGGCCAGCCGCTGGCCAGGTGAAAACGGATACAACGAGCTGTTTCGCGGATGCGTGCCCCGATCTTGAACAACTGAACGCGCAGCGTTTCGATCTGTGCTGAGCGCAGCGACGCAGGTAGCTGCAAGCGAAACAGGTTGACCAGGTTGTAGGCGAAACTGTGCAACAACAAGCGGAAAGCATTGGCTCGGAAGCGGTGACAGCTCAAGCGGTCCGCGGCAAAACCATTCTTGAATTCCTCAATGCGGTTCTCACACTCCCCACGATCGTTATAGAAGGCAAAAACGGAACGGCCGCGGCCTTTCAAGTTGGTGACCAGAAAGCGCAGGTTGGTTCCAGATTCGGCGTGTTCGGCCTTGTAGCAGATGCGCCGCTGATGAGACCAGCTGCGAGCGCGATAGAGAAAGCTGGAAAAGGAACGCTGTGGCTGGCCGGTGCGACGATAACGTCGAGCGAGACGACGCTGCAGCCGCTGCGCTTTCTCTTGCAACCGTGAGTTGGCAGCGATGCCGATGGCGTACTGGATGCCGAAAAACTCGCAGAATTCATAAAGCAGTGGCAAGGCGAACCCGGCGTCAGCGCGCAGTTTGATGCGAGCTTTGGGAAACTCTCTCTGGAGTCGCGGGACGATGCGTAACAGCAGGGGGATGATGCGGGCATGACTCGCCGCGGTGCCGCGACGCAATCGGGCGGCCAACAAACAACCGGTGTGACGCTCGAAGATCAGCAAGGGGTGATACATGTGCTGGTCATAGCCACCGTTGAAGAAACTGAGCTGCTGCTGACCGTAGGTTGGATCGTCGGTGGAATCGACATCGAGCAGGATCTCTCCCCGCTTGCGAACCTGTTCTCCGCAGAGTTTCACAAACCAATCGAGCAAAGCATCTTGCAGCTTGAGGAGATCGCGCGGCGAGGGCGAGTTCTCCCAACGGCTGAGAGTCGGTTGTGATCCGAGAGGCGCACCCAGCGGTTGATCGGCAAGAATTTGAAAGGCCGGATCGTGACGCAAGCGATCCGCGTCGTTGGCGTCCTCGTAGCCAGCGATGATCTGGTACAGACGCTGGCGCAACAGCGACAACCCAGGATGACTCACACGCGAATCGTCGCGATCATCACCGACGCACTCTGCCAAGTCGCGAGTGAGTCCATGCCGCTGATCAAAGGCCCGCAAAGGCAGCAGACCGGCATCACTGGTGATCTGACCGCCAGAAAAATCAGCTCGAATGGATCGGTGTCGGTAGAAGGAAAACGCCAGCTGTGGTATACAAGATGTCATCTCTGGGTGCTCCGAAAGAGAATGCTGGGTTCGCTAAAACCCAGTGTTCATCAATCTTTTAGAGCACCTTTTCTTTTTTTGCTAGCAAAATCGTGAATAATTCAGGCTAGCCATGAAGCGAACGCCGCGGCGCTGTGGAAGCTTGGAAAGATCGGCGCCAATTTCCGCTAGGATGGTGTGGGCAGTGATCGCGTCCATGCCGGGGATGGCTGTTAAGTCGACGCCGAAAATCCGGTACAAATGGGAACGAAGATCAAAACGAAATTCGTTTCCACGTGCCTTGTGAGGATATTTGGCAGCAGGCAAGGGCTTTTCCTTGACATCAACTTTCGCATCCAGCGCCGCTAAATACTGCTGGATTTTCTAAATCGCACTCAGCCATCAGATTCTTGTAGCTGCGATATGCT
>CAVURF010000015.1:0-91766 GCA_963743735.1 uncultured Acidobacteriota bacterium | reverse complement strand
CCGGGTCGCGGCACCCGCGCCGCAAGACTTATGGCGTGAATGTAGGACACGTGCGCGTTGGCGGCGGCGCGCCGGTCGTGGTGCAATCCATGACGAATACGGACACCGCGGATGTCGAATCCACGCTGAAGCAGACTTTGGAATTGGCGGAAGCGGGCTCGGAAATTGTGCGGTGGACGGTGAACGTGCCGGAAGCTGCGGCGGCGGTGCCGGAAATCAAGAAGCGGCTGCTGGCGGCGGGCTGCAATGTGCCGATCATTGGCGACTTCCATTACAACGGGCACGTGCTGCTGACGAAGTATCCGGACTGCGCGAAGGCGCTGGATAAATACCGCATCAATCCGGGGAACGTCGGCGCGGGCCAGCGACGCGATGAACAGTTTTCCACGATTTGCAAGGTCGCGCGCGACAACGGCAAGCCGGTGCGCATTGGCGTGAATGGCGGCTCACTGAATCAAGAGCTGGTGATGCTCAAGATGCAGGAGAACACCGACAAGAATCTTGGCCTGGAGTCCGAAGAGATCATCAACCAGTGCATGGTGCTTTCGGCGGTGCAATCGACGGAGCTGGCGCTCGAAACCGGGCTGCGGCACGACCAAATTATTATTTCGTGCAAGACTTCGCGGCCGCGCGATTTGATTACCGTGTATCGCGATCTGGCCAGCAAGACGGAGCAGCCGCTGCATTTGGGATTGACGGAAGCGGGCATGGGCACCAAGGGTCTGGTGTGGTCCGCCGCTTCGCTGGGCGTGCTGCTCTATGACGGGATTGGCGACACGATTCGCATTTCGCTTACGCCACGGCCCGGCGGAGATCGCCGCGAAGAAGTTTATGCCGCGTGCGAACTGCTGCAATCGCTCGGGCTGCGTTCGTTTTCGCCGAGCGTTACGGCTTGCCCCGGCTGCGGCCGCACCACCAGTTCGACTTTTCAGGAACTCGCCGAACGCACGCAGGACTACATTCGCGAAATGATGCCGACGTGGAAAACGCAGTATGACGGCGTCGAAACCATGACCCTGGCGGTGATGGGCTGCATCGTCAACGGTCCCGGCGAATCGAAAGCCGCCAACATCGGCATCAGCCTGCCCGGCACCGGCGAAGCCCCGCGCTGCCCGGTGTACATCGACGGCAAGAAAGACGTCACGCTCGAAGGCACCTACGACGAACTGGCCGCCGCCTTCAAGAAGCTTCTCGACACCTACGTCTCCACCAAGTACCCGCGCAAAACCGCAGAGGTTATTTCTCGATAGTTCGTGTGACGCGTACGCAAGGACCACCACAGAATGAGGCCAAGGAATGTCGTGAAGGATGGCTTGGCGACGACTACCTGATTCTTTTCTCTGAATCTGAAATTCCTGTCGCAAACGATCGCTACCAATTTGAAAAGCTGCTGCCTGGTTTCAAGGTCTTGGGATTACGTGGGTGGGACAATTTCATCGTGCAGGACGTGGCCGGAAAATGTATTTTCCGTTCCTGCTGTGCCGGGTCGATCCACAGTATCTGCGAATCATTTCAGATTCCGACTGCAAGAGCGGCAGATTGTGCAAGATTCCGCAGATTTGTTGGCAAAATAACAGTGGTATACGACGGTCAATCGTGTTCGGCTAGGCGATCTGAGCCTCGCACACAAATTGGCGTTTCAGGACGTACGCACCGACCGGCACGCTCAACCTTCGTGTATCGTTTGAGAACCAGAAGTATCGTGATCTCGATCGGACGGTCCGTCGGGACTAAAGCCAAATCACGCAGATTTGCTCGCCAAAACGAGTATAATCCTGTCAGAAGACGACTATGGCTCAGGCCGAAATCATCTTTTCCGTCCAAGAATCGCCTGAAGGCGGCTACGAAGCGCGCGCCTTGGGTTTTCCGATTTTCACCCAGGCGGATTCGATCGACGAGTTGAAGGCCATGGTCCGCGACGCAGTCTCCTGCCATTTCGAGAACGGCCAGAAGCCTGAAATCATCCGTCTGCATCATCGTCAAGGACGAGGTAATTCCTGCGTGAAACTTCCTCGTGACGTAAGTGGTCACGACCTCGCTCGCGCGCTCACACGTTTCGGTTAAGCAGTTACCCGCCAGACTGGTAGCCACATGCGTCTCACCTCACGAATCGAGAGGCGCGGAGCATAACGTCACAATTCCCGCGCACGACCAGCTTCAGAATCGGAACGCTTTCGCAGATACTCGGCGATGTTTCTGCCTACCTGGAAATCGCTCGCGATGAGCTAATCAGCGGTCTATTTTCGTAAAAATTTCCTAATTTCATCACAGCCGGGACCAAAAATCCCTGTGTTAGAATCTTCTCGATGAAAATCTCCCGAGAAGATGTGGTGCGGGTGGCGGAGCTGGCCTATCTCGACTTGAGCGAGAGCGAGCTGGAGACTTATCGCGCGCAGATTGACGAAATTCTGGAATACATCGGCAAGCTGAACGAGCTGGACACCGCGAATGTGGAGCCGATGGCGCAGGTGTTGACGGACGATCAGACGGCGGATGCGACGCTGCGCGAGGATGTGGTGGTGCCGTGCGGGATTGCGGCGGAGGTTTTGAAGCAGGCGCCGGATCCGGAGCCGCCGTTTTTCCGGGTGCCGAAGGTGATTGAGACGTGATTGTAGCGCCAGATCTTGCTGGCGTCCGTTCTTGGAAAGTCGGCGAACCGCGGCACGGATGTCGTGCCCCTACGAAAGACAAGAGAGCCGGGAAACGTGGCGACGAAATGGACGATTGACGGAGTGAAGGCTGCGCTGGCGGAGAAGAAGATCTCCGCGCGCGAGGTCACAACTGACTTCTACAAGATCTATCAATGCGCGAAACGGCGAGCTGAATGCGTATTTGGCACTCTCTCCGGAACGGGCATACGCGCAGGCCGACAAGATCGATGCGCTGGTTGCGGCGGGAAAGCCGTTGCCGGCGCTTGGCGGCGTGCCGGTGGCCATCAAAGATGTGTTGAGCACCAAGGGAACGACGACTACCTGTGGATCAAAGATTCTTGAGCACTACGTTCCGCCGTACGACGCCACCGCAGTGACGCGCTTGGAAGAGGCCGGCGCGATCATTCTGGGCAAGACCAATTGCGATGAATTCGCCATGGGCAGTTCGAATGAAAATTCGGCCTATGGCGCGGTGAAAAATCCGGTAGCGCTCGACCGCGTGCCGGGTGGATCGAGCGGCGGCTCCGCTGCGGTGGTTGCGGCGGGACTTGCGGTGGCTTCGCTCGGCACCGACACCGGCGGATCGATTCGGCAGCCCGGAGCGCTGTGCGGAATTCCAGCGATGATGGGCAGCTACGGGCGCGTTTCGCGCTACGGGCTGATCGCGTTTGCGTCTTCGCTCGACCGCGTCGGACCTTTCGCCAATAATGTGAAAGACGTTGCGGCAATCCTGCAAACCATTGCCGGACGCGATTCGAACGACTCCACTTCGACGACCGAGCCGGTGCCGGCTTATACCGACGAGATCACCAAGCCGGTGAAAGGGCTGCGGATCGGCATCCCGCGCGACTACTTTGCCGAGGGCATGGACTCCGGCGTACGCGAAAAAGTGGAAAAAGGGATCGAGCTGCTGAAAAAACTGGGCTGCGAGCCGGTGGACATCCGGATGCCGCACACCGACTACGCGATCGCGACGTACTACATAATTGCGACGGCGGAGGCCAGCTCGAACCTGGCGCGGTACGACGGGGTGCGGTACGGGCTGCGGGTTGACGATCCGACACTGATTGGGATGTACCGCAAGACGCGGGGCGCGGGATTTGGCGCGGAAGTGAAGCGGCGGATCGTGCTGGGGACTTACGTTCTTTCGGCGGGCTACTACGACGCCTATTACTTGAAGGGCCAGAAAGTGCGGGCGCTGATCGCCAAGGATTTTCGCGACGCCTTTCAAAAAGTTGACGCGATTGTCACGCCGACGTCACCGATTCCGGCGTTCAAACTGGGCGAAAAGACCGACGACCCGCTGCAAATGTATCTGGCGGATATATACACGGTTACGGGGTCGTTAGCGGGAGTGCCGGGGATTTCGGTTCCTTGCGGGAAGATCTGCGGGAAGCTGCCGGTGGGGCTTGCAACTGTTCGGTCCAGCGTTTGGCGAAGTCAACGATTCTGCGGATTGCGCATGCATTCGAGCAGGCCGGCGGCGCGGCGCTTTAAATAGCAGAAGGCTGAGTAAAACTTCTGTAATATCTTTCGTAATGTCCAGCCTGCAAGCCGCCGTTGAAAAATTGAGCTTCGCGCAGCAGGGTTTTCTTCCCGCGGCGGATTCCGTTCCGCCCGAAAAATGGAATACACAGCCGGATGCGCAGTCGTGGTCGGCGGCGCAATTGGTGGCGCATCTTTGCCAAGTCGAGCGAGGAGTTCTGAGCTACGCGGATCGCGTGGTGCACAAAACACCGCTGCCAGTAACGTTTTTCAAGCGATTGCACCTGCCGATTGCGCTGGTGGAAAGCCGGCTGATCAAACGGAAAAGTCCGGTTGCGCTGCTGCCGGGGCCGGAGCTGCTGGCCAACAAGGAAACCATGCTGGCGGAGTTGCGAGGTGTCCGCGAAAGGACACTAGCGTTCCTGGAAGAGACACATGGACGTGACTGTAGCGTTTACTGCTGGCGGCATCCGTTTCTTGGTTCGCTGAATTTTTACGACTGGTTCACATTTGTGCGGCGCACATCAGATTCGGCATACCAAACAGATGGTAGAGATTTCGAAAAATATTCCAAAAGGCGTAGCAAATTCGCAGAAGTAGAAGATTTTAGAGAAGTTGCATGGAGCGAGTAACGGTAGTTCTAGCGAAAGCTCGCAAACCGCGAATCCCGCAAGAAGCCGCGTAAAAAGGCGCGATTCGGCGTCCTCCCAAAAAGTACTAGAGCGAAGGTTTCTGCCAAAAGAGAACGGAACGACTATTGCAGGGGAAATGTGCAGCGCTTAGTCTGCAACTAGCATCCAACTTTGGTGTTAGACAAAGTGGAGCTGCAAGAGGCAGCGAGTGCGGTCCAGGAGCAAGGCCATGGTTACCGTAAAGTCGAGCCAGAAGATATTCACCGATTCGGAAGTCGCCAGCCTTACGGGCATTTGCGTCGACCACATCCACAATTTCGCCAAGAGCCGCCATCTGGGGTTCATCGCGCGCGCCGCGGAAGCTGCGGGCGCCCAAGCCGACCAGTGGCTGTTCAGCTTGTCGGATTTGATGGTGCTGGTGACGCTGTTCCCGAAGTGCACGCACTAACACGCTAGCTGCCGCGCTGCGGCCGCTGTGTGTTTTGGCGGCTGCTCGGTTCGCGGATTTCGGCTGAAGATTCGTTTGCTGCAGATTCGAAGCGTTCCCCAGTTTACTTCCCGCAAAAGCCTCGATTCGATCCAAACAGAACGTGCGCGATTCTTCGCCTTGAACTGACGGCATACTCTGCCGGTCGATCGGCTTGGCGGTGCAGCTCCTGCACACAACTGCCCTATTTTCAGTAACATCCGGACGCCAAACCTGCAATAATGCCGGTTCATGGTTTGCGGACGAAAAAATCGATGAGCCGGCGCTTCGATGTGCTGGTTTTGGGCGCTGGAGCCGCGGGCCTCTTTTGCGCGGCGGAGGCCGGGAAACGCGGGCGGCGCGTAGCGGTGCTCGAGCGGTCGGAGCGTGCTGGGAAAAAGATCCTGATTTCCGGCGGCGGGCGCTGCAATTTCACCAACATTTATTGCAAGCCGGAGAACTTTCTCTCGGCCAATCCGCACTTCGCGAAGTCGGCTCTGGCCCGGTACACCCCGGCGGATTTCATTGCGCTGGTGGAAAAACACAAGATTCCGTATCACGAAAAGACGCTGGGGCAGCTGTTTTGCGACGATTCCGCGCAGCAGATCACCGGACTGCTGGAAACGGAGTGCCGCGACGCTGGGGTGAAGATATTTCTGAACGAGCGGATCATTGAAGTGACCAAGACGACTGAGTTCGTGGTGCGATCGGAAACGGAGGAATTCCGAGCGCCGGTGCTGGTGGTGGCGACGGGAGGGCTATCGATTCCCAAAATGGGAGCGACATCGTTCGGCTACGAATTGGCGAAGCAATTTGGACTGAAGATTCAGCCGACGCGGCCCGCGCTGGTGCCGCTGGTCCTTAGCAAACAAGGGCAGAAACAATATTGCGATTTGGCAGGGGTTTCTACGGAAGTGATTGCGAGCTTCGACGGAGCTACGTTCCGCGAAAAGATGCTGATTACGCATCGCGGGTTGAGCGGCCCGGCGATTTTGCAGATTTCGTCTTATTGGGAGCGGGGAAAGCCGATCGCGTTGGACCTTGCTCCGGGACGCGAAGTGACTCCGGCCGTGCAGAGGGCGAAATACAGGAATCTTCCTGAAGTGGTCGCAGCGTTTCAGGGAATTATGCCTAAGCGGCTCGCGGAACGTTGGGTGGAGCTGCACGAACCGGAATCGCTGGCAAACCCCGGGCTGGAGAAGTTTGAGCGGGAAGTTCACGCCTGGAGCGTTGTGCCGGCAGACACCGAAGGCTACGAGAAGGCGGAAGTGACGGCCGGCGGAGTCGATACCGACGAGCTTTCCAGCAAAACGATGGAAAGTAGGAAGGTGCCGGGACTGTTTTTTATCGGAGAAGTCGTCGATGTGACCGGGCACCTTGGCGGGTTCAATTTTCAGTGGGCGTGGGCTTCGGGAGCGGCGGCGGGCCGGGCGATGTGAATCCGGGTTAGACGAGTTTGGATTCGAGTTCGGCCCAGCGGGCGTAGAGAGTGTCCACGGTTTTTTGGGCTTTTTCCAGTTCGACGCTTGCCGCGTGGAGTTTTGTGGCGTCGCTGGAGATTTCGGGGTCGTTCAGCGCGGCTAGTTTCTCCTGCAGTTTTGCTTCGGCTTCGTGGATGTTTTTTTCCATCAATTCGAACTCGCGCGTTTCCTTGAATGAAAGCTTCTTCTTGGACGCGGCCGGCGGAGGGATAGCGGACGGAACGCTTTCAGCGGAACGTGAAGGCGAGCTGCCATTGGTTCCAGCGGAGGCCTGGCTCTTGGTGCGGGCGCGTTCGTTTTGGGCTTTCCATTCCTCCCATTGAAAATAGTCGGCGAAGCGTTCGGCGCCACCCAACCCGTCGAGTCCAAAAACGACATTGGAGACGCGGTCCAGCAGAAAGCGATCGTGTGTGACCAGCACCAGAGCGCCGGTAAATTCCAGCAGGCTTTCTTCGAGGATTTCGAGCGTTGGGATATCGAGATCGTTGGTGGGTTCGTCGAGGAGCAGAACGTCGGCCGGCTGGAGCATCAGTTGAGCGATCAGCACGCGGGCGCGTTCGCCGCCGGAGAGGCGGCCGACCGGACGGTTGAGGTCTTCCCCAGTGAATAGAAAACGCGCCGCCCAGGAAGCGACGTGGGTGACGCGATCCTGATAGATGACGGAATCGCTGTCCGGGGCAAGCGCACGTCTCAGTAATACATCCGGATCAAGGCGGCGATTCTGGTCGAAATAGACGATCCGCAGATTGTCCGCTTTCTTGATTTTTCCGCCGGCTGGTTGCAGTTCGCCAAGCAGAAGTCGCAGCAGGGTGCTCTTACCGCTGCCGTTGGGGCCGACGAGGCCGACACGCATGCCAGAGGTGACGCTGAACTGGATTTTTTCGAACAGCCGACGTCCACCAAACGAAAAACTGACATCGTCGAGCTGAACGAGCTGGCGGGTCTGCCGATTGGTGGCGGAAAAATTGATGTTGGCGGACGTCGTGCGAGTGCGGGCGGTCAAATCTGCCAGGTCGCCAATGAGTTCGTGGGCCTTGTCGATGCGGGCTTTGGCTTTGGTGGTACGCGCCTTCGGACCGCGGCGCAGCCATTCCAGTTCGTTGTGCACACGATTTTCGAGTGCGTCCTGGTGCTTCTGCTGGGCGTGCGAGTAGTTTTCCTTGGCTTCAAGAAACTTGCTGTAGTTTCCCGCGACGCGAAGGAAGCCGTCTTCATAGGAACGGCTGAGTTCGACCATGTTATTCGCAACATTTTCAAGGAAGTAGCGATCGTGGCTGACCACGACGCAGGCAAATTGCGCGTATCGCAGGACAGATTCGAGCCACTCGATGCCTTCGAGGTCCAGGTGATTGGTAGGTTCATCGAGAAGCAGAATGTCCGGCTGCTGAACCAGCGCGGCGGCCACCGCAAGCCGTTTGCGCCATCCGCCAGAGAGCGAATTGGCGATAGCGTCGTGATCTTCGAAACCCGCGCGCCCCAGAACTTCGGCGAATCGCCCGGCACGTTCGTGTTCCGGTACGCCGCCCTCGTGAAACGCCTTTTCGATCACCGAACGAACGGTTTCACTTGGCGCAAATTCGGAGACCTGGACGACGGAGGAGAGCCGCGCGCGTTTGCGCAATGCGACGTCGCCGGTGTCCGGCTTTACGCGTCCCGGCGAGAATTTCGATCAGAGTCGATTTGCCGGAACCGTTGGGCCGATCAGGCCGATCCGTTCGCCTTCCGAAACGGTAAAGGAGATGTTCTGGAATAGCGGCGCGACGCCGTAGCGTTTGGAAAGCGATTGAGCACTTAGAATGGGTGGCAACTGAGAAGTCTCCGTTAGGCGTCTACTCCAGAATAACAGCATGCGGCCAAGTGCACCTAGATGCTACCAGCCATCTCCGCGACTTTGGTCGGTGCATATAACGAATCCGCCTGCCGAATGCAGACATGCCCTTTACAGCCGTTAGAAAGATGGAGTACAACGCTGAAATAACTATACTTCGTCGAGTTGACAGCCATCTCCGCAGAGGCCAACTGGGACGCGTGGTAAGAATGCGTGGAGGCGGAAATGTCATACGAATTGGCATGGAAAGTAGTGATTGGAGTCCTGATGGGAGGACTGGCGCGATACGCGCTGCCGGGAAGGAATCCCGGAGGATTGGTGGTCTCGGTGATGGTGGGAATGGCGGGAGCGTTTCTAGCGGCGTTCCTGGGCGACATGTACGGTTGGTACCATCAGGGCGAGTTCGAGGGAATCCTCGGGTGCGTGGTCGGCTCGATTGTTCTGCTGGCTCTGTTTCGGTTTTTGAGCGGCACTACTTCCGAGGCCGGCAGCCACGAGAATTACGACCTCTAGCGCAGGTTGGCGCGACTCTGCCGCGCAACGGAACGAAAAACGAAAATAAAAAGGCCGCCGAGATGATCGGCGGCCTTTGAAGTTGTTGGCACTTTGATTGATACGATCTACCAGAATCCGTTCGCCGCGCTCGCAGCCGAAGCCAGGAGCGGGTAAAGAGTAACCTGAAGCAGAGCTTCAAGCTGAACTTCCAGAGCAAGCCCTGAAAGTAAAACATCGAACGTTGCAGCAGCAGCCCGTGAGAGCTGTGCTGCGGTGGCCAGCATTACCTGCACACCATAGCAGGTTGAGCTGGCTCTATCTTTAGAAAGGAGGTGATCCAGCCGCAGGTTCTCCTACGGCTACCTTGTTACGACTTCACCCCAATCATGGGTCATACCTTGGGCGCTTGCCTCCTTGCGGTCGGCGTGGCGACTTCTAGTACAACTCACTTTCGTGATGTGACGGGCGGTGTGTACAAGGCCCGGGAACGTATTCACGGCGTCGATCTGATACGCCATTACTAGCGATTCCGGCTTCATGCAGTCGAGTTGCAGACTGCAATCCGAACTGAGCAGAGTTTTTTCCGATTAGCTCCCCCTCGCGGGTTGGCAACGGTTTGTACCCTGCATTGTAACACGTGTGTAGCCCTGGACATAAAGGCCATGCGGACTTGACGTCATCCCCACCTTCCTCTCCGTTATCCGGAGCAGTCCACACAGAGTTCTCTCTTGCGAGTAGTAACTGTGTGCAGGGGTTGCGCTCGTTGCGGGACTTAACCCAACACCTCACGGCACGAGCTGACGACAGCCATGCAGCGCCTATACTAGTGTCCCTTGCGGGAAGGCCGTATTTCTACAGCTGGTCACTGGCATTTCGAGCCCAGGTAAGGTTCCTCGCGTAGCGTCGAATTGAACCACATGTTCCACCGCTTGTGCGGGCCCCCGTCAATTCCTTTGAGTTTCAGTCTTGCGACCGTACTCCCCAGGTGCAGGACTTAACGCGTTAGCTCCGGGACGTCACCCGAACGGGTGACACCCCAAGTCCTGATCGTTTAGGGCTAGGACTACCAGGGTATCTAATCCTGTTTGCTCCCCTAGCTTTCGTTCTTCAGCGTCAGTAGTGATCCAGCTCGCCGCTTTCGCCACGGGTGTTCCTGCAGATATCTACGCATTTCACCGCTACACCTGCAATTCCACGAGCCTCTCTCACACTCAAGCACGGCAGTTTTGGAAGCCGTCTCTGGGTTGAGCCCAGAGATTTCACTCCCAACTTGCCGCACCGCCTACGAACCCTTTACACCCAGTAATTCCGAACAACGCTGGCCCCCTACGTATTACCGCGGCTGCTGGCACGTAGTTAGCCGGGGCTTCTTATATCCGTACCGTCAATCCCTTGCGGGCATTCGTCCGGATCGAAAGGGGTTTACACTCCGAGAAGCTTCATCCCCCACGCGGCGTCGCTGCATCAGGCTTTCGCCCATTGTGCAAGATTCCCCACTGCTGCCTCCCGTAGGAGTCTGGACCGTGTCTCAGTTCCAGTGTGGCTGGCCATCCTCTCAGACCAGCTAACGATCAAAGCCTTGGTAGGCCATTACCCTACCAACTAGCTAATCGTGCGCGGGCTCCTCCTCCGACGACTTACGCCTTTCAGTCCAAAAACCGAGGTTCTCGGAATATTATGCGGAATTAGCTCGCCTTTCGGCGAGTTATTCCCCATCAGAGGGCAGATTACCCACGTGTTACGCACCCGTGCGCCGTGCGCCACCTGTATTGCTACAGGCGCGCACTCGACTTGCATGTGTTAAGCACGCCGCCAGCGTTCGTTCTGAGCCAGGATCAAACTCTCGTTTGAAGCCTGTCGCTTGGAGAAAAAAAATGTCCCGATTTTATTCGGGACCAGCCTTCCAAGCAAATTGTTGATCGCTCGATGTTACTCAACCATTCGGGCTCGAATAAGGCCGAATGGTTTCGAACGGATTCTGGCACATCGTATCAATTGTCAAAGAGCTACGGCCTCCCTGTCCAGCAGAGTGGCATCCAAACAACTTTGCAAATATAGACGGAGTGGGCGGAAATGTCAACACCTCGAAACAAAAAATTTGGTTTTTCCACAAGTATTCAGAGAGCGACTGTAAGCGGCTTAAAGCATGGGAGTTACCAACAGCGTCGCGGGATGTCCGGCGGCAGTTGACGACATAATCTGGGGTACTTTGCGGATTCCGCCGCCAACACTACCCGCGAAAACACGATCGGCAGTTCGCCGAGTTCTCCGCACCATCCGCAAATTGATCACTCGCCGATTGCTACTCGCGCGCGGCAACGCGCAAAACCACCGCCGGCGCTGCGTGTAGCGGACGCAGCAATTCTGCGATCCAATATCTCTTCAGCTCTTCAAGAACAATTCGTGAAACCAGATTTACAAAAACAGCGTCACACAATCTGTAGCAAGAATAAGCTCGCTTCCACGAGCGCGTGGAATTGTCCGGCGTATCCCTCCACTTTTGAATCATCTCTATTATTACTCATAAGTATGATTCCAATAATCATACTTAACGGTAATTACTGATTTTGGAAGAAATCTTAAATTTCGAGTAGATGCGAGTAAGCTAAAGGCCTTGTGAATTGGCCGTAAACAGCCCATAAATCAAGCATTTAGAGAAAACCAGCCAGACTGGCACAAGGCTTGCAATAAGTACGGCGCCGGGATGTTCGAGTGGGTACCGCTAGCCGGAAGTAAGAATCAGTCCGCAGTTCCTCAGGAAGCAGAAGCGGCGCACAGTACAAGCACGAAAAACAGACGGAGACGGAGCAGCGCGTGAATACAGGATTCGCGCGAGCGCGGTGGTGTGAGTATTCACCGCAAAGCGTGCGCCGAAGTGTGCCTTGATGTTGGAGAGAAGCGCCGAGAGCGCGCAAACGGGGAAAAGTGAAATACCAACTCAAGGAGAACGAGACATCATGGGAAGCAAGAGTACCTTAAGTACTTGGCTCTGTTTTCGATCGATGTTTCTCGCGTTGCAGGCCGGCAAAGCCGCAGAGCATCGTGACGGGGGCGATCAGCGGGACGGTGACCGACCCGTCGGGAGCAGTGATCTCGGATGCCAACGTCACGCTGGTAAACGAGGCCACGCGCGAATCGCAAAACGCGGTGACCGGAGCGAACGGTTCGTTTCAGTTTCCGCTGCTGAAGCCGGGCAAATACACGTTGACCATCGCAAAGGTGGGTTTCCAGCGAGTGCTGGAAAGGCCCGAAGTGCTGTTGGGTCAAACCACAACGTTAAACACCAAACTGGAAATCGGCGAAGCTAATCAGACGATTGAAATAACCGAGACCGCTCCATTGCTGCAGACCGAAGACGGCAACATTACTTCCAACATTGATCTGCGCACGCTTGCAGAACATTCCGAATCCGGGCGGCGACTTGAGCTACATCGCGCAGATTTCGCCTGGGGTGACGATGAATACTTCGAACGGCGGCGGCTACGGCAACTTCACGGCATTCGGACTGCCGGCCACTGCCAATCTTTTCACCATCAACGGGAATGACTACAACGATCCGTTCCTGAACCTGAACAACTCCGGCGCTAGCAACCTCTTGCTCGGTTCGAACGAAGTGCAGGAAGTCGCGGTGGTCAGCAACGGCTACACCGGCCAGTATGGACGGCAGGCCGGCGCGCAAGTGGACTACACCACCAAATCCGGGAGCAACGCGTTCCACGGCGATGCGGTGTACTACTGGAACGGAAGCGCGCTGAATGCGAATGATTTCTTTCTGAACGCCGGCGGATCTCCTCGGCCATTTGAAAACAATAACCAATGGGCGGCGTCGTTCGGCGGGCCGATCAAGAAGAATAAAGCGTTCTTCTTTGTTAACACCGAAGGCTTGCGCTATACGTTTGGCTCGAGCACCCAAGTGTTTGTGCCGACGCCAGCACTGCAGAGCTACATCTTAGGAACGAGCTTGCCCGCAAATAATCCAGCGGCAGTTCCCTTCTACCAGCAGATGTCCGAGTTTTAGTTGATTGCAGCGGCTCTCGATGTTCGGCACAGTAAACCCTCCTAACATCAAAGTTCAAGCAACTTCTACTATCCGGACCTCCTTCTGCGGAAGGCGCGACGGATTCAAGCGTTCCCTCAACAACAAGATTTCTTGAAATCCTTTGATGCGTCGGAACTTTTTCTCTGCTTCCAACAGTCCGGTGGCGGTCCAGCGCAGCGGCTGATCTCCTTCGCGCCAACGCTTTACGTTGCGCGCCACCCGCTGCACCGTGGACAGACACGATTCGATCGGGTTGGTGGTGGCCAATTTCCGCCGCAACACCGCTCCGATACCCAAGCGATGCACCGTCAACGTTTCTTCCAGCCCTTCCTCCAAGCTCCGGGCAGCGCTGGGATTGATCCTTTCCAGTTGCCGGAAGATTTTCTGCAAAGCCTCTTTGGCCTCCGCGTAGTTGTTCATTGCGTAGGCATTGCGCATCCGCCGGTCGTAGTCTTTCTGGCAGTTCTCGGGCAGGTACTCCTTCACATTCCGTCGCTTGTGAATCTGGCAACGCTGCACTTCCACTTGTTCACCGAAAACCCGTTCCACACCGGCTCGTAGGGCTTTCGATCCATCAATCACCACCAGATACCGCCGCTGGCGATTCAGTCCGCGGTCTACTAAATCTTCCAACAGCCCTTTGACCACCGTGGTGTTCTCGGTGGCTCCCTGCCACACTCCCAACACGTGCTTTTCTCCGCTTTCTGCGATTCCCAGAGCCACCACCAACACCTGGCCGCCAAAATGAATGCCATCGATCATCAGCACCACTAGATTTAGATCTTCCAGGCGCCGTTCGCACAGCACCCGCAACTGATTGCAACTGGCCGCAACAAACTGCCGACTCACGCTGCTCTTTTCGATCCCGTAGCCTTCCATAACACTCTCCACCGCTCGTCGATAGTTCCGCGTGGACAGTCCGGACACCATGCGTTCCCGCACCGCTCGTTGCAGTTTTCCGTCTTGCTGCAACTGACCATAGCTCTCCAGCTCCACTTCCTGACCCTCGCGCGTTCGTACCCGAGGTCGTTCCAGTGGGATTTTCTGTCCAGCAAAAACCACATAACCCGGCTGCTTTCCCCAACGCACACAACCCGCTGTAGGATTTGGGCGATGCGGAGGTCCTACCCGGCGAGTGACTTCATTTTCCAGGATGGCTCTTAGGATCTGCAGTCCGGCGTGCCCGGTCAGCTCTTCTACCTGTGCTTGCATCTCCGCCCACACCTCAGCCAATGGCAAAGGTACCCGCACCAGCAATTCCTGCCCACCGACGACCTCGAACTTGTGATTGGACTTGCGCTCTTTCCTCTGGTATTTCTTTTTCACGGCGGCTCTCTCCTTTAAAAGGGATTCGCAACCCGAACTCTATCCGAGTTCGGGCGAGAGCCGCTGCTTCTTGTTCTCAACTTTCAACTAAACGTGGGGCATCCTCCCCGACAGAGCGCACCGACAACTGCCACTAGAGAAATCCTTGCGACTTGGAAGGGGATCTATATAATGCCCCGAATCTTCCCCTTCGGTTATTGTCCCTGAGCAAGTACGAGGTTGTTCTGGAGCAACGACAGCACGACGCTGCGCTAGTAACCTTCTGGGTTTTGTTCATCTCAGCTGGTCAGTACTTCGACTCGGAGGAAACGGTTTGCAACTCTCGACAGTCCGTATTCTGGTGGTGGATGATTTCGCGTTGTTTAGACAATTCGTGGTTGAACTGTTGGGGAAAAGACCGGAATTACAGGTCGTCGGCGAAGCGTCCGACGGACTGGAAGCGCTTCAGATGGCGGTAGAATTGCGGCCGGATTTGATTCTGCTAGACATCGGCCTCCCGAGCCTGAACGGAATCGAAGTCGCTCGACAAATGCGGAGTCTTGTCCCGGAATCTAAGATAATTTTCTTAAGTCAGGAATCTTCTGCCGACGTGGTGCAAAAAGCCCTGAGCCTGGGCGCACGGGGCTACGTTGCGAAACTTAAGGCACACGTCGACCTGTTCGCTGCCGTGGAAGCAGTCCTCTTGGGAATGACGTTTGTCAGTAACCTATAGACAGCTGCCAATTTCAACTTCCCACCCGAGAGGCAATTCCGCCACTGAGTG
Organism: uncultured Acidobacteriota bacterium; assembly: GCA_963743735.1. Taxonomy (GTDB): domain Bacteria; phylum Acidobacteriota; class Terriglobia; order Acidiferrales; family UBA7541; genus Acidiferrum. The sequence continues at coordinate 76,600 of CAVURF010000015.1, read as the reverse complement.
CAACATCGCCAGCACTCGACTCCAAGGTGGAGGATTTATCTTCCAGAGTGTACGCGATCGACGCCAATTCCGTCTTAGGAACGGTGAAATGAGAGCAGCCGCAATCCAAGCAAACCAAAAGCAGCTTCGGGAATACCCAAATGCCGCGTCTGTCCAGATTCTTGAGACCGGAGAAATGGATGACCATCTCAGCAGTGAGTTCCGCCTGATTGCCCGACCCGCATAATAGACAAGACATAAAGGGCCTCCGTGCGCGGATTAAAGACACCTGTACGCTCTTGCGCGAAAGAGAGAAAGGTTTGTTTTATATACTTCTGGTAGCCTTTCTAGTCAAGTACGCTGCGCTAACCGGAGAAGTGCCGCGATTTCTGGCAGGGATGGACGTGTAGTCCAGCGGGAGAATCTCGTTTCCACTTAGTTTCTGCTTAGAATTTTCCACTTCTTGTTAAGTGCCGTCAGTTCAGCGCTTTATGCTTGTGTAACTAGTCCTTGCCAAGGTTCAGGTGTCGGTTCGATTCCGATAGGCCGCTCCATAAAATCAACCACTTACAGATGCGGTTTTTTCAGCGTGGGAACACAAGGGAACAAGTGAGTTTCCCGTCGTGGGCCGGATCATCTCAACCACCTTCAAATGCGCTGCCCGCTTCGCCGGCGTCAGGGTTTGTGCGTACACGTCCAGCGTCAATCTGCTGTTCGCATGGCGCATTATCTCCTGAACGTTTAACATCCTCACCGCTGCCCTTTAGAATCGTTGCAAACATCCTGCGGAATGAATGCCAGCCGATTTGCTTCGCGATGCCCATGCGTTCTGCCGCGGGCTGCACGTAGCACTTCAACAGCGTTTCCCGCCAGTACGGTTGCTTGCCGTGCATCTTTGCGCTCGCGAAAACCCAGTCTTACGCCTCCGCTCCCATTATTGACCATTATGGCCGTATTAGCTAAAATAGTCATTAGAGGTGCCGAGTATGGCCCAAGGCCGTGTGTTGCTTGTCGATGACGAACCGTCGAGCTTGACGTCCTATAGCCAGACGCTCATCGATGGCGGATTTGATGTGACCAAGGCAGCCGGCAGTGTGCAGGCCCTGCGTCATCTCAAGACGATGTCTTTCGATGTAATTCTCACCGATCTGTTGATTCCAGAAACGAATGGTTTGGCACTGCTTGAGAGGATGCATAAGCTGTCCCGGATCTGCCGGTGATTGTAATGCTCGATAAAATGAGCAACAAGATCGTGGTGGAGGTGGCCGAACGGGGAGTGTTGCAATCCCTGGCGAAACCGATCAGTGGGGAGCTCCTAAAGAGAACGGTGTCGCGTGCCGTGCGCTCGCGGCGTTCTCGGCAGTCGATCATTCCATCTTTTCTAGGTCACAAGGCGGATCCGTTGATACCGGTTACGATGAAGGCCACAAAGGCGAAGAACCAAATGGGCCAGATGCTCGAAACGGTCATGCAGGGCGGCGTGGTGCTCATCACCAAGCATGACACTCCAAAGGCGGCAGTGATCTCAATCGAGGAATACGAACGGTTGTCACGGGCGGCGGAAGCGAAACTCGATGCTTTGAGCAGCGAGTTTGACGCGCTCTTCGACAGGATGCAGACGCCGGAAGCGCGAGCGGGAATGCAAGCAGCGTTCGACGCATCTCCCGAACAACTGGCGCAGGCCGCGCTCGAATTTGCGCGGAAGCGTGCCTGATCGCACCCAAACTCCGAGGATCTTGGTTCTGGCGGGCGTGAACGGAGCCGGGAAGAGCAGCATCGGCGGCGCGATGTTGCGACAAGCCGGCATCGAATTCTATGACCCCGATGCTGCGGCACGCTCATTCCTCTCCTCAGGCCTTGGAATGAACCAACAGGAGGCGAATGCCGCGGCATGGCAGCAAGGCCGTCGGCTCCTCGAAAGGGCGATCGATGAGGGGAAGGAGTTTGCGTTTGAAACGACGCTGGGCGGAAATACGATAGTTTCCTTATTGAAGAAAGCGATAACCCAAGGAATTGAGGTGCGGATTTGGTATGTGGGGCTCGAAAGCCCGGAGTTGCACATCGCTCGCGTGCGTTCACGGGTTGAACTCGGCGGACACGACATTTCTGAGGCCAAGATCCGCGAAAGATATGCTCGCAGTCGAACCAACCTGATCGAACTCCAGCCAAACCTCACCGAGCTCAAGGTCTTTGACAACACAGAGGAAGGCGATCCGCAGAAAGGGCAAACGCCAGCGCCGAAGCTACTGCTTCATCAGAAAGAGAGAAGAATTGTGAGTTTGTGCGATCTGCGCTCCGTGCCCAAGTGGGCAAAGCCGATTCTTCAAACTGCAATCGCTACGGACAAGAAGAGCTGACGGATTCGAATTGTTGCTTTTGCGGCTTGGCCGAGATTAGGGAATGATCAACTGCACAGAATGGATGTTTGACGGCGGGACCGTGCCGACCGTCGGGGACCGCTTCAGGGTCGCATGATCCCAATCCGGTGGTCGCGGCTGGATCGACAGTGAAATCGTAGATTCAACTTGTGGGGGGGTAATTTATTCCCAGTCCAGTCTGGCGTTGAATTCTTGTTCAAATCAAAGCGGCAGAAGGCCACGGCATTTGGGATCTGGCGCACGGTTGGGTGGATCTTGATCTGCGGATCCATATTGCCGCGCATGGTGACGCCAGGAAAAGAGGGTGTGATTCCGCGCGTTTTGTAGTACTCGGTCTGCTTCTTGGCAAGATGGTCTGTTCTGGCTCAGTGTCGAGGATAGCGTAATTATGGAGCGCCGCGATCTGGGCGGCTTCGTTCTTCATCGGCTTGGGAGTTACCATAGTTGATCCCCCGCCCAACGCAATGATAACGTGCTTCTTCCAAGTGAAGCTTCAGGCCTGTTCCCTTGGGTACAGTTCTTCGAGCCGTGCTGGCGTTAGAATCTTTCGCAACCCATGGAACGGATCCCTGCGAGGGTCAGATGGCCGTGGTGGCTCTCTTGAAGGATGCTGCCGCGTCTTCTGTCCTGCCGAATATCTCGAACACCGTAACGAGCCTTGTAATCTGCAGCACCTCTTTTGCGTGATTCCCGAGGTTGGCAAGCTTGATGTCACCGCCGATCTTTCTAGCCGAAGCATAGAGTGCCACAAGAGTACCCAGTCCGCCGCTATCGATGCGAGTGACACTCGCTAGATCCAACACAATTTGGCGGGATTGATCCAACAAGTCCTTGACACGAAGGCGCAGAGACGCTGACTCCTCGCCAAAGTAAATGACACCGCTGAGATGCACAACGATAACGCCATCTATCTTGCTGGTGGTGATGCTAAGAGCCATGACACCCTCCGCCACACCCGCGTAACGGACCGGATATGACTGTCGGTTGATCCATAAGGGAGAGGGCTGCTGGTCACAACGTATTCTCTCTGGGCGCGGATAACAAGCCCGATAATCGGTTGGGGAGCTGTCTTCCACGCGGCTAACTCCCGATAAGTCGCCCCTGACCGGACACCGAGAATCAAGTTTCCGATAAGACTTCATGCGCGTTAGGCCGCTCCATGCTCCGAAGAGATAGCAAGCCCTCTACCTGGATTTTGTTGTTCCCATTTTTAAGCAGTTCGCTTCTTCGAAGAGCCAGCGGGTTGTGATTTGCCATAGGACCTTGCCACAGTGGTTTCTTGTGTGGGAAGTTGACCTACGGAACGGCGCGAAAACGCGCTATCCAGCCAGACGGCGGGAATGGCAAGTTCCATTCGTAGTACGGGACCATCACCCGAGAGGTCCATCCGATCTCACGATCGCAGGCGCTGCGCCAGTCAGTATCCAGGCCTGAATATCCGGCGGCTGTTTTCCCAAGAATGAAGCTAGCGCACGGTTATGCCGCCGATTTTCACCCGAATCGCAAAGAGTAGGGCCTTGTGAGTGTGGCTGCCAATTGAGAAGGGTTTCTGGCCTTGTGGAATGACCTCGAGGCTGGCGACGCGCGGCTTCGGCATGGTTGCGACGTAGGAGACGGTCGTTTTGGGAACATCCGGTTGGATGTTCTTGAGCAACGTGAACAAAATGGCCAGATCGGTCGGCAAGTTGAGTGCTGGGTCTCAGTTTTTTCCTGATTGTTCTCGTCAGTATAGTGAACCGTGACCTCGCCAGCATCGATCGAGGTCTCCATGCGGTGTTTGAAGGTCGGTCCTTGCTGGATGACGTGATCGCGCAAGAGAGCGAACGCACCACGTTGCGAAAAGACTATGGTCTCCTCATACCATGGGCCGTCTTTAAACCTGAACCACATATGACTTGTGACGTGATCGCCTTGCGAGACCTGTGTAGACTCGCCGTCGGGATGGGCTTGCCGTCAGGGGTTCGGAGAACGAGAAAACCGTGCGAGACGCCTTCTTTGAATCGAACAGCCACTGATTCCGCCGACAGCGACATTGGCGGAATTATAGCGGTGAGCAAGACCAGAAGCCTTAACGAAGTGCCGCGATTGACCTATTCAAACATCGAAGATGAAACCACCGTCCTCGTTGTGCGCTGGGCATGCCTCTATGGATGAGGCTAGAGTGCGTTCAATAGCGCTAGCAATCCGTGAGTCGCTGTCGATTTTAATCCGCGGTCGCGCGCGATTAGAGATCTGATTAACTTTTCGCGCGGGGAATGAAGGAGAGTTTTCCTCAGGCGCGGGAATTCTGCCTGTTCATTGCGGAGGGTGGACAGTACAATCGCGAGAACGGGCATGAAAACGGGCGCGTGAACGGGGAAAAATTTCTTGAGCAGTCTGATCATCGCGGTCGGAAGTTCGCGTAAGCCGAAACTTGCGGCGGTGCGCGAAGCTGTCGACGGGATGATAGATATGTTGCCGGCAGAAACGTCCGTCGAGATTGTCGGCGTGGAAGTCGAGAGCGGAGTGAATCACACTCCTCTGAGCCGGGAAGAATCCATGCGTGGAGCGAGACAGCGAGCCGAAGCGCTGGAAAAAATTGCGCAAGACAAAGCCAAGCCGTGGCACTACTTTGTTGGGCTTGAAGGCGGCTTAGACTCGTTCGTGGAAAATAGCGAGCGCCGCGTTTTTCTGGAAAGCTGGGCGTATGTGAGCGACGGAACGCGCGGAAACTTTGGAAGGTCCGGCGCGATAGAATTGCCGGAGGCTCTTGCAGAAGAAGTTTTTGTCAAAGGGACCGAGTTGTCGATTGCGATAGATCAGTTTGCGGGCGAAGCGGGTATTCGCGATGCGCAGGGCGCATGGGGAGTCTTGAGCGCGAATAAAATTACGCGGCAAGAAGCTTTCCGGGTTGCGCTGATTGCGGCGTTCGCGCCGTTTTTCAATTCGAAGGCTTATCGTAAGAGGGCAGTCGCCAAGTTAGGATAGAGAGGAAGGAGCGAGCGTGGATATCGTCAAGGGGAATATGGGCTGGATCGAAGTTGTAGTCGGGCCAATGTTTTCAGGGAAGAGTGAGGAATTGATCCGGCGGTTGCGGCGCGCGGAGATTGCGCGGCAACGCGTCCAGATTTTTAAGCCGGCGATCGATGCGCGGTATGCGGCGAACGAAATCGTGTCGCACTCCGGGCTCGGAATTACGTCGGACACAGTTACCAAAGCGTCGGAAATATTGGAGAAAATTCAACCTCGAACGGAAGTGGTCGGAATCGATGAAGCGCAATTCCTGGGAGAAGAAGTTCTGGATGTTTGCACCAAGCTGGCGAATCTTGGCAAACGGGTGATCGTGGCGGGGCTGGATACGGATTATCGGGGCCGCCCGTTTGAACCGATGCCGCGGCTGTTGGCCATCGCGGAAGAGATTACAAAACTGCTGGCGATTTGCATGCGCTGCGGAAATCCAGCGGTACACACGCAACGATTGGTCGAGAGCGAAGAGTTAATCGTTGTGGGCGCGGGCGGTGCGTACGAGGCGCGCTGCCGGAGATGTTTTGAACCGAATCCTGCGCAAGTGAAGCACGAAGTGCGTCAGCACTTGATGTTCCGTCCACGCGCCGTGAACTCAGGCGATGAGTAGCGAATCCACCGATCGTTGAAATCGTGAGTTGTTTAGAACCGGAGCACTGCGCAGCGAATTACTGGCCCTGCCTGGGTTGCTGCCGCGCTATTCTGGCATCACTTATCCATCTACTTCCAAGCATCTTGAGGAGCAACGTTGCGGATCGAATCGAAGGCACCTACGCGGGTGGATCTGGCGGGTGGCACGCTGGACATTTGGCCGCTGTATTTGTTTCATCCAGGAGCGGTGACGATCAACGCTGCCATCACCCGTTATGCGTCGTGCGTGATTGAAACCCAGGCACCCGGAGACGAAAAGATTCGCCTGGTTTCGCGCGATACCGAACGGGAAGAAAGTTTCGCTTCGTTTGCCGCAATGGTGAAAGCCAAGCGATATCACCTGCCACTATTGGCGGAAATCGCCAAATTCTTCGCGCCACAACAGGGATTTACGCTGACCACGGATTCAGAGGCGCCTGCGGGCGCCGGGATCGGCGGTTCCAGCGCGATGGCGGTCGCGATCTGCGCGGCCCTGGACAGATTTACTTCGGCAGGGAAGAGCAAGGTGGACTGGATTCATATCAGCCGGGATGCGGAAGGAATTGTGATTCGCGTTCCGACCGGCACACAGGACCACTATCCGCCAGCGTTTGGCGGCGCGGCGGCAATTGAACTGCCTCCGGGTGGAGAGCGTCGCGTGGAGTTGCGTCTGGATGTAAGCGAGCTAGAGCAGCGGCTGGTGCTTTGTTATACGGGCAAACCGCGGCAATCGGGAATCAATAACTGGGAAGTTTTCAAGGCGCACATCAATGGCAAACGCTCGGTGCAGTCGAACCTGGAGCGTATCGCGGAAGTGGCGCAGGCAATGCGCGAGTCGCTCGAAAACTCGGATTGGAAGGAAACCGGGCGATTGATGCGCGAAGAGTGGCTATTCAGAAAGAAGAGCTTGCCGACGATCTCGACTAAGACCATCGATCGCATCATCGAGGGCGCGCGCAAGAAAGGCGCTTTTTCCGGCAAGGTGTGCGGGGCGGGAGGCGGCGGCTGCGTGGTGATGCTGATTGAGCCAGGCGCGCGCAGTGCAGTGGAAAAAGCGGTTGAAGATGCGGGCGGGAAGATCCTTCCCATGAAAATTGATCGGTCGGGCGTGCAAGTTACGGTATTCTAAACACAATTGAAACTGTTTCAACCCGCGTTTCGTTTGGCCTCGAGCGTACCCTGATGAATCGAATGCTCCGAGGATAATGGTCTATTGCTATCCCTAAATCGGCGGCTTACACGAGCTGGCGTTGTGGCTAGTTTTCAATGGCTGGTGTCAGTAGCTGGCCGCCACGGCAATACGTACGAGCAGATAGCGACAATTCGATGAAGGAATTGGGTTGCCAGGCATCTGTTCAAGTGCTTTGAGGCGTCGTAGAATATAGCGTGGGGGGCTTCCTCGTAACCTGCATGCGCCATGAACGCGACCGCACTATTACTGAGCCTTCTTCTCCTGCTTGAGGCGGATGTTCCGCGCGCAATGAAGTTGCGTTCGGCGGACGCTCCGGCACAGTCTGACTTCGCAAACGCAGAGTTTCCGTTGTTTTCGACGGGAATGGACGCAGAGGCCCAAGGCCAGACACCCGCGAAGCAGGGCCAAAAAAAGGCCACTCTACAACCAGAGTCAAAGTTGGAATTGATTCGCTACGTTTCGGGAGAGTTTGCCAAGGCTGCCAAGGCGCTGCCTGCGGGTAAAGACGGCTTCTTATTGTTTGTGGACAAACCGCTCAATCAGGATCTACTCGATAGCGCGGTGGCGACGCACGGAGCTGCGGTTCACCCGGGTGAACAGGTACAGATTACCAAGCTGGATTTTCGCGAGCATACGATCATTGTTGACGTGAATGGTGGCGGTCGGGGCAAAAAGCGGTTTATGGACCGCGTACACATTGACATGGGCGGCGGCATGCCGACGATGCGTTCGACTACCGAGGCGCAACAGAATGGACCTCCCGGTCTGCAGCCGGGCGCTGGGAGCACTCTCTATTTGGAATTCAACAAAAACATCCCGGATCTTACTCCGGACGAATTGAAGAAAATGCTTTCGCCGTTCCTGGATTTTAACCGCCAGCGGTCAGCTTCAGTGCTGTGGATCGACACCTTGCCCACGGACATCAAGAAAGCAATTCAAGACCGTGTTGCCAAGGTCGGCATGGATCGCGAGATGGTGGTGGCAGCGATCGGCAAGCCCGGGCACAAGGTGCGGGAGCGCGACCTCGAAGGTAACGACATTGAAGATTGGATTTACGGCACGCCTCCTGACCGCACTCTGTTTGTGAGATTTACCGGCGATAAGGTGACGAGTATTAAGCAGTTTCCGCAGTAGGCAGTAGGTCGTGAGTCGTAAATAGTAAGTAGCGTGCGGCGCGGATTGCGCTTGCGGTAGTCCCTCGATTTTTACCCCTGCCCCCGCCCTGTTGTCCCTAAGAGTGTGAAAACAAAGGGCAGCGGAACTATGGAAAAATGAAGAGTATCGAAAGAATGGAGTTGCGAAGGCTTTGTCGACATCCTCTTGAAGAGGTCGATGCCTCAGGCGATTGTGGTTAAATACAGGACGAGCAACGGTGCTTGGCGAACCTGCATGGGCAGAGTGCGACCGGGTGCTTTGGCTGAAAGTTTGCGTTTGACCACCGAGAAAACCGTTTCGATCTTGGCGCGTGGCCCGTACAACTTGCGAGGAAAGGCGCGGATCTGGTTGCAGATTTCTGAAACGGCTGCGTTAGGTCGGCAAAACCGCAGTGGGCACTTGTATAGCCACGCGGGCAAAGGGCAGGAGTCAAATCTCCGGCATCGCGCCTCATGCTCATCAGAAAACACCGCCAGCCTCTACCTGTCGACTTCCCTAGAGCCTCGCTGTGCCGAGGATGTCAATAGAGCTGGTTGCGAACTACAAATTTAATAAAAGCATCAAAGGAAAGGGGTTAGCGGATTCCGCTGGCGCTTTGAGGTTTGTTGTGATTAATATATCTATATACAGTACTTAAGAGTACTATAAAGAGTAATGAATGGTCAAGGGAAAAAATGGTAGCGGCGACGATTAGGTGGCAGGGATGTTGAGAAATTCGACTTGCCAGGGAGTTTTGAGGAGAGCGAGGCGGACGAGCGATATTGGCAGGGAAAAACGTCTGGGGCCGGCGCTGCCTGGATTGATGTAGAGGACACCATCCCGCCAGTGGGCCTCGGGCTGGTGAGTGTGGCCACTGATGACGATGTGGAAGCCGGAGACGGCGGGGTTGAGGTCGAGCTGCATTAGATTGTGGAGAACGTAGATTGAGGTGTTGTGAAGCTCGACTACTTCAGTGAGTGGCAGCTCGGAGGCCCAGGGTCCGGTGTCCACATTGCCGCGGACGGCGAAAACGGGAGCGATGGTCTTTAGCTGGTCGAGGATGGCGGGGTCGCCAACGTCTCCAGCGTGAATGATGGCGTGTGAGCCATTTAGGCCGGCGGCGGCTTCAGGGCGGAGGAGGCCGTGAGTGTCGGAGATGATGCCGAGGAGGAAGGAAGCCATCGAAGTCGATGATATCAGCGATGCGACGCACTGCGATGTGCATGCCAAACAGCAGAGATGGGGCGCGAGTTGTCACGGCGGCAACGCTGGTGGGGCTGACACCGCGCACGGGCCTGAAGGCTGTGCCACTGAAGAGAATGCCGACACTGAGATCTATCCGATTCGCCTCAGACAATCGAAGTTGACGGACGGGCGACAGCCGGGATGTTCACTGCAATTGGCAGAGCGGCAGAGTCTTATTTGCAGACCAAGCTGCCTCGTACAGGTTGGTGGAGGCGCAGTGATCGCCCGTGAATCTCGGTTTGTGTCACGCCAGTCAATGGCGAGAGAGTGTCGAAGAAAAGGCGCAGGGCTGAAGTCCGGCACTAAGAAAGGCGAAGAAGGGCGGCCGCTGCAAAAACGAGGTCGCAGATTCGCGAGATTCGCGGACGAGCGTTGACAATTGTGGCTGCAGCCCATAGCATTTTTAGTTCGCATCACATTGAAGCTTGCTCGTGAAATCCCCCTTTGTACCTCGCCGATTCACTGGCCAGAGCGTCGAAGGAAAGGCAGCCGGGCTGAAGCCCGGCATTACATTCGAAAAAGGCTGAGCGAACGGCCTGGCAAATGTTCAAATTGGGGTTTGCAATACCACGTTTTTTTCATTCGGGGTTTACAAGTGTAAACCTCGAGCCCGGGGAACCGGGGGAACGGCAGTCAAATATCTGGAGGAAGAATGGCGATTAAAGTTGGTATCAACGGTTTCGGGCGCATTGGACGGAACATCGTGCGCACGGCGCTGGACGACAAGGATATCCAGTTTGTGGCAGTGAATGACATCACTGACTCGAAGACGCTGGCGCACCTGCTGAAGTACGACTCGATTCTGGGGAACCTGCCGCACGCGATTACGCATACTGACGACACGATTTCGGTGGAAGGCAAAGCAATCAAGGTATTCAAAGTGAAGGATCCGGCGCAGATTGACTGGACCAGTGTCGGCGCGGATATCGTGGTCGAATCGACTGGACTATTTACCAAGGGCGAGCAGGCGAAGGCGCATCTGCGCGGCTCCGTGAAGAAGGTAATTATTTCGGCGCCGGCGGACGGTCCGGACGCGACGTTCGTGCTCGGCGTAAATCATCAGACCTACGATCCGGCAAAACACAAGGTGATTTCGAACGCATCGTGCACGACAAATTGTCTCGCGCCGGTCGCCAAAGTACTTCACGAGACTTTCGGCATCCACAGCGGAACGATGACCACCATCCACTCGTACACCAACGATCAAAAGCTACTCGACTTGCCGCACAAGGATTTGCGGCGCGCCCGCGCTGCGGCGATAAACATGATTCCAAGCTCGACCGGAGCGGCCAAGGCGTTGCATTTGGTGCTGCCGGATTTGAAAGGCAAACTGGACGGTTACGCGATGCGTGTGCCGACGCCGAACGTCAGCGTCGTCGACTTGACGGTTTTCGTGGAGAAGCCCGCGACGAAGGAATCCGTGAATGCAGCGTTGAAGGCTGCGGCTAACGGCCCGTTGAAGGGAATCCTTGCGTATACGGAAGAAGAGTTAGTGTCCGCGGACTTCAAGGGCAATTCGAACTCGTCGATTGTGGACTCGGAGTACACCAAAGTGGTTGGCGACAAGTGCGTGAAAGTTCTGGCCTGGTACGACAATGAGTGGGGCTATTCCTGCCGGTGCCGTGACTTGATCAAGTTGCTGGCGTCGAAGTTTTAGGCGGCTGGGGAGTGGAGAGTAAATAGTGAGTAGTGAATAGGGCGCGGCACTGGTCACATGTGGCGCGGAATGTGCATGGAAAGGCTTACGCTTCGCCGAGAAAAGGGCGCAAAGTATTGCGCCCTTGCACGGAAAAGAGCCATCGCAATGTTCTGGACGGGCGCATAAATGGACAAACTGACAATTAAAGATCTGGATTTGCGCGGCAAGCGTGTCTTCATGCGCGTTGATTTCAACGTACCGTTGAAAGATGGCGTAGTGACCGACGATACGCGCATCCGCGAAACGATTCCGACATTGAAGCTAGCGATTGACAAGGGCGGCAGGCTGGTGCTGGCTTCGCATCTTGGCCGGCCAAAGGGTGGACCTGACCCGAAATATTCCGTACAACCCGCCGCGAAGAAATTGGAAGAATTGTTGGGCCGTCCAGTTGCGTTTGCGTTGGATTGCGTAGGCCCAGGCGTTGAATCACAGAGCAAAGCGTTGGTCGATGGAGAAGTTTTGGTTTTGGAGAACGTACGTTTCCATCAGGAAGAAGAAACAAACGACGAAGCGTTTGCCAAGCAACTCTCGGCGCTCTGCGATGGACTTTTTGTTTGCGATGCGTTCGGCTCGGCGCACCGCGCACACGCTTCGGTTGTGGGCATCACGAAATTCGTCCAGCAGTCCGCGGCGGGATTGCTGATGGAAAAAGAACTCGCGTATCTGGGCAAAGCAGTCAGCAATCCGGCGCGGCCTTTTGTGGCAATTCTGGGCGGGGCAAAAGTCGGCGACAAGATCGAAGTTGTCGAAAATCTGACGAAGATTGCGGATGCGATGTTGATCGGCGGCGGGATGGCTTACACTTTCTTGAAAGCGCAGGGGCTGCCTATTGGCAAGTCGCTAGTTGAAAATGACAAGATTGATTTAGCCAAAAAAATTCTTGCGGACGCAAAGGCGCGCAACTTCAAATTCTTGCTGCCGACCGACCACGTAACTGCTCCGGAATTCAAGGCTGACGCGCCTGCGACCACCGGCGATGTCACTGCAACACCCGCGGATCAGATGGGGCTGGATATCGGCCCCAAAACGATTGCAGCTTACACGGCGGAAATCGCCAGAACTAAGACCATCGTCTGGAACGGGCCGATGGGGGTGTTCGAGATGCCTGCCTTTGCGAAGGGCACGCTAGAAGTGGCAAAAGCGGTGGCGGCCGCGACGCTGTCTGGCGCAACATCGATTGTTGGCGGCGGAGATTCGGTCGCGGCGGTGCATCAATCGGGCGTAGCGGAACAAATTTCGCATATTTCTACTGGCGGAGGCGCGTCGCTGGAGTTTCTGGGCGGCCGCAAGCTGCCAGGCGTTGAGGCGCTGACCAACCGATGAGTTCTCCCAAGCGCCGTAGGGTGACTGCAGGGAATTGGAAGATGTACAAGACGCAAGCGGAAACGCGCGCGTTTTTCGCCGAGTTTTTGCCGCTGGTTGCTGACACGACGGATTGCGATATTGTGATCGCCCCCCCGTTCACTGCCATTGCCGCCGCGGTTGAAGCCGCGAAGGGAAGCAACGTCGCAATTGGCGGACAAAATCTATATTGGCAGTCGCAAGGCGCGTTTACCGGGGAGGTTTCGGCAGGCATGCTTGCGGAGGCAGGCTGCCGGTACGTGATCGTCGGTCACTCCGAACGCCGGCAGTTTTTTGGCGATAACGATGGCGCAGTGGCGCAAAAGGCCCGGGCGGCGATCGCCGATGGATTGACGCCCATTGTGTGCGTCGGCGAATCCCTTGCTGACCGCGAAGAAGGAAGAACTAAAGAGGTGCTATCGCAGCAATTTCTCGGTGGCCCGGCTTCGTTGACCCCGGATGAGTTCTCCCGTATTCTATTAGCTTACGAGCCAGTATGGGCGATTGGTACGGGCCGAACGGCGACGCCCGAAATTGCCGGTGCGGCTCATGCCTTTATTCGCAGCTGTGTGCACGATCAGTTCTCTGCGAAACTGGCTGCTAGTGTGCGGATTCTATACGGCGGCAGCGTCAAGCCTGACAACATTCAGGGATTGAAAGTGCAACCGGATCTGGATGGCGCGCTGATAGGCGGAGCGAGCCTGGAAGCGAAGTCGTTTGCAGCGATTGTGAACTGTAAATAGCCCGGCAAAAACGCCGGAATTCGTACGGAATTTTGAGGTGCTGAAGCAATGCAAGGCTGGATGAAATGGGCGATCGCGCTCCTGATTGGGTTTGCGATCATTGTACTGGGTTTCAAATTCGCGGGTTGGCTGCTGACTGCATTTTTTGTGTTGAACTGCCTGGTGCTGATTATTGTGGTGCTGTTGCAGAGCGGCAAAGCGGCCGATCTGGCAGGGGCGTTCGGCGGGGCAGGTAGCCAGACGGCGTTCGGTCCGCGCGGCGCGGCCACCGTACTTTCTCAGGCGACCACTTGGTGCGCGGTAATGTTCATGGTTTGTGCGATGGCTTTGGCATTGCGCTCGGATCGTTCTGCGGGGCAAGGCAATTCGGTGATTTACAATACGACAAAGCCTGCCACAAAGCCCGCGCCTGCTACGGCTCCTGGAAAAACTCCGGCTCCCGCCACGCAGCCTCCGGCGGCTCCGAACCCGAAGCCATAGTCGCCTTCTGAATTCAAGTTTGCGCTGCCCGGAAATTGGCGTCAGACTTGGGTTGATTTTGCCGGAGATTGCAGGACAATCGATAGCGATAGGGCAGTGACAGAGATGGCAGTCGGTTCCTCGGCCGGCGAACCTGATCTGAGCATTGAGTAGAACAAAGGTAACGTTTTGATTTTGCGGTGGTGGCGGAACTGGCAGACGCACCAGCTTGAGGGGCTGGCGGTAGCAATACCGTGAAGGTTCGAATCCTTTCCACCGCACCAACTTTTTTTGATGTGAGCAACTTCATTTTTGTTCATCCCTCGTTTTCACCTGAAACACTCTCCTGAGAGAATTCGCCCAGACTCGAATGCGCCAGAATTCATTTTTTTCGCGTTTCGAACTGAGCAGACAGGCAGCGCATGGGGTTCCTCCGGACATAAGCAGGCGGCCCGTCCGGCCCCGTTGCGATCGACGATTTTCGTGCCTATTCACCGGCGGTCTACCGTAGCGCCTATATGTACGGCGTGCGCCTGGCTGGTTTAGACTTCTTGCCGCAACACGTCGCGCACGAACGTTTGGCGAAATTTATCTGACGTAGAAGCGAGGGCCATTTATGCCGGGTACATCCGTACTTGACGATATCGAGCTGATTATCGAAGACATTCGAGGTGGCGGTGCAGGAAAACCCCCATCGCGCGATGACGATGGCGATGATGGCGGCGATTCCGGAAACACTGGCGGAGATCGCAAGCCCGAACCCAGGCGCGCTAGTTCTAAGAAGTATTCCACGGCGATCGCTCTCGCGATGGTTTCCATCCTGATGTTTTTCATGGTGCTCACGGCGGCATTCGTTGTCTTGCGCGTCAATAATCTTCATACCTGGTCGGCGATCCATCTGCCATGGATTCTCTGGGTAAATACTGCGGTGCTTTTGACAAGCAGCGCCACTCTCGAACTGGCCCGTCGCAAATTGCAGCTGGATAGTCTGCGCGGATTCAAACGGATGTGGGCGCTGACCACTCTTCTTGGGATCGTTTTTCTGACCGGGCAAGTAGTCGCTTGGCGCCACCTGGCCGCAGAAGGCGTTTACATGGCCTCGCGCCTCGCCAGCAGTTTCTTTTACGTATTCACCGCGCTTCATGCGGCCCACCTTCTTGGAGGAATTTGTGCTTTGCTGTACGTGGGCTTGCGCAACTTCGAAGCTGCACACGTTAGCCGCTTTGTCGCAGCGGAGGTTACTTCGTATTATTGGCACTTCATGGACGGATTGTGGCTGTTTTTGCTGGCGCTGCTTTATTTTGGCCAGTGATTTAGCGCAAAACCATTTCTTTGCCTCTAGCGACTGTAGAACTCGGCGATCGTTTCGGCGACACGCCGCACTTGTTCTGGCTGCAACTCTGGAAACATCGGAAGCGACAGCACCTCTGCTGCAGCACCTTCCGCTCGCGGAAACGTTCCTTTGCCATGTCCTAACTTCGCATAAATCTGCTGCAGATGCAGCGGCACAGGATAGTACACAGCGTTGCCGATTTTGCGTTCGCTCAGGAATTTCTGTAGCTCATCGCGGCGCGGCACCCGGATTGTATATTGGTGAAAAACGTGTTCATATCCTGTTGGAATTTCCGGTGTCCTGACGGACTCTATCGGCGCCAGCAATTTGGAATACATTGCCGCGTGACTGCGCCGTGCGCGTTCCCACTCCCGCAAATAGCGTAGTTTGACCCGCAGAATCGCTGCTTGAATCTCATCCAGCCGGCTATTCCAGCCGGGTTCTACGCTGTTGTAGCGCGAGGACTGTCCGTGATTTCGCAGTGTGCGCAGCCGAGTATCCATTTCGGAGGAGTTGGTCACGATCATCCCGGCATCGCCGTACGCGCCCAAATTCTTCGTAGGATAAAAACTGATGCATGCCACGTCGCCCAGCGCTCCGGTCGGTTTGCCCTTATAGCTCGCACCGATGGCCTGTGCGTTGTCTTCGATGATCGGAACCGCGTTGCGCCCGGCGACCTCTCGAATTGGTTCCATGTCAGCGGCCAGACCGTACAAATGAACCACTATGATCGCGCGTGTGCGCGGTGTAATGCGTTTGGCAATTTCTCCTGCGGAGATGTTAAACGTGGCTGGCTCGACGTCTGCAAATACCGGCGTGGCCCCGAGCGCGCTCACCGCGCTGCCAGTCGCCACAAACGTAAATGGCGGCAGGATGACTTCGTCGCCGGCTGCCACTCCAGCCGCGCGCAATGCAAGAATCAATGCATCGGTACCGGAGGCCACTCCAACGCCATGCTTCGCGCCGCAAAGTTCGGCAATTTCAGATTCCAGTGCAGCGCCTTCGTTCCCAAGTACAAACTTTTGCGAAGCCATTACCTTCGTAACCGCTTCGCGAATCTCCGCTCCAATTGCGGCGTACTGCGCCGCAAGGTCCATTTGTGGAATTGCTTCGAATTCAGACATGCTGTGCCGTGGGGAACTCATTGCGTTTCAAGCCACAGGTCAGTATACGACAGTCGTATTCTGCTGGCTCGGTTGGGCGTTCCGGCGAACGCGATCTCAGGACGGAAGGTTTCTTAAGTGCGCCAGCCGGAAAGGCGATCCCAGATTGGCGCGAAGCTCTGCCCAATGTTCTTCGGGAATGGATAGAAATACTTCAACCACTTTGGGGTCAAACTGCGTACCCGCGCACCGCTGGATCTCTTCTCGCGCGTGGGACATTGGCAGCGCCCTGCGGTATGGCCGGTCGCTGATCATGGCATCCATGCTATCGGCGATCGAGAATATTCTGGCGCCCAGCGGGATCTGTTCGCCCTTCAGCCCGCGAGGGTAACCGGTGCCATCAAAGAATTCCTGGTGAGCCAGCACGATTTCTGCGGCATCGCGCAAGAACGGAATGCGAATCAACATGTCATAGCCGATCTGGCAATGCTTGCGCATGATTGCCTTTTCGGCGTCGTCCAGCGGACCCGGCTTCAGCAATACATTATCTGGAACGCCCATTTTGCCGATGTCGTGCAAAAACGCGGCCCGCGCTAAGACCGGCAAATACGCATTCGGTACCGGCACGGTTCTGGCAATCGAAATCGTGAAAGCGGTAACCCGCTGGCAATGGCCCTCGGTTTCTGCGTCCTTCAAATCCAGCGCGCTGCCCAACGCCTCCAGTGTGTCGTCGTAGGATTGTTCCAACTGGGCCAGCGCAATCGTCAGTCGTGCGGTTTTTTGCTCCACTTGCTGTTCCAGAGTCCGTTGGTAGTTGCGGTTCTCTGCCACCAGCCGCCGGTGCTGCAGCGCGCGGTTCACGCCCAGATACAGCTGATCTTTTTCAAACGGTTTGAGAATGTAGTCGTACGCTCCGCGGCGAATCGCTTCCAGTGCGGTCGAGATATCGTGGATGGCCGTAACCATAATCACCGGCACTTCCGGGTCATACTGGCGAAGCCATTCCAACAATTTGATCCCATCCATCTCCGGCATAATCATGTCACTGAGAACTAGATCCGGAGTTATCCGCTTGACCTGATCTTGCGCCGCGCGGCCATTGCTGACGGCCGTACAACGGTAGCCTTTCGACTCCAACATCGTGGAAACTACTTCGCGAATTGCCTCTTCGTCGTCGACTACTAGGATGTTTTCGATCTCTTCAGTTGGCACTGTGGGCGACCCTCGTTCCCATTATACGAGAGGTCACACGCTTACTGGAGTACCGTTGCCCATTCAGAAAACAGCATGTTAGCGTCACAAAAGTCCGGCATCCTGGCGCCCTGCGGTATTTGCTACTGCTTTCTCTGGCTTCGGTTCTCCGGATCACTGCATGTCCACTTGGGAGGCGACGTTCCGTGCTCGAAAATCAGGGCCTTGCTGCCATCGCCTTCTTTGAAGCAACCGCTTTCCTCATTCTGCTCGTACTGTTTGTCCTCTTTCGCAAGGACCATCCCACGCGTTTTCTGAAGATATGGATCACCGGATGGGCTCTGATCACGATCAAAGCAATTTTTGAGCTTACCCGAACGTCCGGAGAAGCTCCGCAGCTGCGGCTGACCCGCATACTTCTCCTGGTCGTTGTAAACTTCATTTTCTTGCAGGCCGTGATTCGCTTGGCTCGCACGGCTCGGGTATCTTACTCATTAATGTGGCCGGGTGTTTTTGCCCTGGTCGTCGCCATTTATTATTTCGAGTCTCGACCAGTCGCTGGCATTCCGCATATCACCTGGTTTACTTCCATTGTCGTTGCTAGCACGAGCCTCGCCGCAGGATGGATCCTTTGGATTGCCTCGAGAAACGCCAAGGGCCACGGCGCCCGCCTGTTGGGTGGATTGTTTTTGCTTGCGGGATTGCAAGGCATTGACCGCCCGCTTTGGCCGCAAAGTCCGCTATTTCTCCTGCGCGTTGCTTTTGATCATCTGCTGGCCGTATCGCTCGGCATAGCGATGGTCGTCCTGGTCCTGGAACGTGCCCGTGCCCGCACTGATGAGCTCAATGACAAGCTTCGCAGGCTCAGTCTTCTTACTGCATCGAGCACCCAGACCCTATCCGTTCGTGAGCTCTTGGATCTAGTGCTCGTGAATGTCGTTGGCAGCCTCGGCGTTTCTCACGGCATCGTGCGCCTCGTCGAAGGCGATGGTAATTCCGCGAGGCTTACGGTACGCGCGGCAGTAGGTTTCGATGAAGACTATCTCGCCAAAAATAAAAACATTCCGGCAAACGGAGCCTGGGCAAGAAGAGTTCTGAGTGAAGATTTCGCAATCATGAAGATCGCTAACGAGACCGATCAACTGGAACGCGAACGCATGGTTGCCACCGGCGTAAATGAGATTGTCTCGCTGGTCCTTCGCGGAAAAGACGCGCCGCTGGGGATTTTTGCGATTGGATATGGGCACGATACAAGAATTCAGGAAGACGAGGTTGATTATCTGAAGAACATCGCCAACCTTCTAGGCCTGACCATTCAAAACGCATTGCTTTTCGAGCAGGTAAACACTGTTCAGCAACAATGGGCCTACACTTTTGATTCCATCGGCGATCCGATTTTCGTTCACGACGCGGACGGGCGGATCCTCCGCATTAATCAACGCATGCTCCATCTTACTGGCCGAGAAAATGGCTCGTGGGTCGGCCGTAACGTGAACGAACTGTTCTCCTCGAGGAACGCCGCTTACCAGCGTTGTCCGTACTGTGAAGGAGTTGCCGGCGAGGGCGATGATCCCGACCCCTGGCTCCCGGGCTATTTCCTCGCTTCCAATTCCGTTTTTGCCGACCCCATCGGCCGCCAGATGGGCACGGTCCACGTCTTGAAAGATATTTCCGACCGTAAGCGAGCCGAAGAAAAATATCGCACCCTCGTTTCGAGTGTTCAGGAAGGCGTCTTTATCAGCACTCCGCAGGGCCATTTTCTCGACTTCAACGATGCCTTCATGCGCATGGCCGGTTATTCCACGCGCGACGAGCTGATGAAAATTGATACGGCAATGCTCTACGCCAACCCGGCAGACCGCGAACGCCTCAAGAAATTGCTTTCCGACCATGGTTCTGTCGCCGACTTTGAATTCGATATCCGGCGCAAAGACGGAGAGGTCCGTTCCGTAGCCGAATCATCGAACGCCGTGCGCGACAATGCGGGAAACGTTACCGCTTATCAGGGCTTTCTTCTCGACATCACCGAACGAAAGCGCGCCGAGCACGAAATCCGCCGGCGCAATCGCGAACTGCTGGTGCTCAATTCCATCGCCAACACCCTGACCGAATCATTGGATCTCAGCGACTCACTGCACCGTACGCTCCGCCAGTTGTCAGACCTGTTCAGTCTCGACGCCTCTTCGCTTTATCTTTTCGATTCTGGCAACGAAATTTTGCGCAGAGTGGCATCTGTAGGTCACCGCTCAGAAGCTTCGCGCCAATTTTCGCCCACTAAAGTGCAACCCGAACTCCTGCAGCATATCAAGGCCGTGCATGCGACGTTTCTCTCCACCAACGGACTTCCCCTGCCGCAAGTCTTCAAGGACCTGCAACGTCACGAGCAGATCGTAAGCGCGCACCTCGTTATTCTGTGGTCCAAAGACCGCGTGATCGGCTGCTTGGTTGTCGGCAGCCGGTCGCTGCGTGATTTTTCTCCGGCCGACGTGAACCTTTTGATCGCACTTGGTAGCCAGATTTCCAGCGCCATTGAGCGCACACTTTTGTATGACCAGACCCGCCAGGCCTACGACGACCTTCGCCGCACACAAGAGCAGTTGCTACACAGCGAGAAGATGGCCGCCGTAGGCCAGCTAATTTCCGGCGTTGCGCACGAATTGAACAATCCGCTTACTGCGATTCTCGGCTACAGCCAGTTGCTGACTTCCTCCGCGCAAGTCGGACCTCAAGGTCTCGAATACAGCGAAAAACTCTATAAACAGGCCCAGCGCACTCATCGCATTGTGCAAAATCTCCTCAGTTTTGCCCGCCAGCATAAGCCCGAGCGCATTCCCGTACGCATCAACCAGGTACTCGAAGACACGCTCGCCTTGCGCGACTACGACCTGCGCATGAGCAATATCAAACTGCACCTGGACCTGGCCGAAGACTTGCCTCTCGCGGCCGCCGACCCCCATCAATTACAGCAGGTTTTTCTGAACCTTGTGAACAACGCCGTGGACGCCATTCTTGAAGCATCCGCAACCGGAGAGTTGTGGGTTCGAACTGCAAAACAATCGGACAAATTCATAATTGAATTCGTGGACAGCGGTCCCGGCGTGAAGGATCCGACCAAGGTTTTCGATCCGTTTTATACGACCAAACCTGTTGGAAAGGGAACCGGACTCGGCTTAAGCATTTGCTACGGCATCATCACTGAGCATGGCGGCCAGATCCGGGTTGGCAACCTTCCTCCGCGCGGCGCTTGCTTCTCAATTGAGCTTCCTTGTTTGGCGATCGCCGCAACCAGCAGCACACTTCCAAGCTCTGAGTTGGTTGCGCCGGCTGTAGGCTCGCTCTCAAAATAAGCCAACATTTCACCGACGTTCTATCCCTGTCGTCTATTTCTTTACTTTTCGGACTGCAACGCCAGTTCCGCCGCAAGCGCCGCCCGCTCGCCAAGCTTCGCCATGGCTTCTTCCATTTGCATCGCCATCGATGCCGCCATCTGCCACAGTTTCATCAGCTGCGGCTGCGGAATAATCCCTAACAATAGCCGGATCTTGATCATTTGAAACCGCCACCGGAAGATCATTCCGAGACGTATCCTTTCATATTCCTGCGAGCCTGACACTTCCGGCGAGAGCACGGCGATGATTCGCGCGACGCGCAGCGATTGCTCGAAGTCTCTTCGAATCGCGGCCAGGTACAACAGTGCCACTTGTCTTCGCTCGCGCCGCAATCTGGATAGCAACTCGCGTCCGCATTTGGCCTTCGCAAACGTAAAGTCCGCCGGATCCATCGACTGCCGAATCTGGGCCAGATGGTTTAGATGGCGGGGTGCATTGTCCGGACCGCCTGAACCATGGTCGTCAAAACTCTTGCGCTGGCTCGCTCCGCGGAGCGCCCAGAACAACAGTCCCGCCAGAGTAAGCCCGGCAGTGACAGCCACGAAATAAAACAGCGAGTTCACGGTTTTGATGACTCCGCGCGCCAGAATTGACTCAGTTGCCGATTCAGTTCCGAAAGGTTTCGGTTCACTTGTGGAATGAGCGACTGGTAAACCTCGGCCGCGTTTAGCCGTGGTACTGAAACCATGCTGGTCGCCGGTTTACGCATTGCCTGGGTCCACAGCGCCAGGATCCCGATAAACGCTACGGAAGAAACATGATTCCAGGAATTCAGATGGGCCTGCACGTACTTTTCGAACACCAGATCATTCAAAAACTTGCTGCAAGAAAGCAGGCCCAGTCCAAGTCCAATCATTCCCGCTCCACGCTCGATTCTCACGCCGTAATAGCGAGCAAATAGCAGCAACCCTACGATCCAAGTGGCGATAAATGCTTCCAAGCTCATCTCGAGCGTGATCATCGCGAGCTGGTAACTTCGAATCCCAAAGTACAACGCAGAAATCAATACGATTCCGCCACACGCAATTAGTAGACGTATCGCCAGCGCCCAAACCCCTTTGAACTTTCCAAGAATCAAGTGACAAATTTCAGCGGCTGCAAAACCTCGAGCTACCACCACAAATGCTTGGGTTGTCCACGCTATTCGGTACCCGTACGTGCTCCTGAACCCATACGTTTGATACAAGTAGGCGCCAACTGCGGTTTGCAGCAGATTCGCGCCGAGGTAAAGGCTGAAAAGAGGGTATGTGCGGTTAAGCTGGAGCGAAACGATGCGAACTAACAAGAAGAGGGTCAGCGCGGTCGCCAACCCCCAAGTGGTAAGTGCGAATGTTGGCAATTCTAACACGGCCAGAGCTTAACACGCCGTGCCTTCATTGAAAATGATTAAGATGCGTTCCGACGGACCATTTGCGCGAACCCGCACCCAGAGTTACTCCAAATTACCGAAATGGAACACTTTTACGCGGATTGTCCCGTCATTCTTATTTCTCCAGGTGGTAACGGTGGCAGTGGCATACCGTCCGCTATCAGCTCTGCGAGCTTCCGGCCTGGCGGCAACGGCGGTAAAGGCATTCCGTCGGCAACCAACAACGTACTCTTCTCACCAGGCGGAAGTGGCGGTAGCGGCATACCATCCGCTATCAACAGAGTGTTTTTCACGGAAGGAGGCAGCGGTGGCAATGGCATGCCATCTGCCACTAGCATTTGTCTCGTGCCGATTGTTGTCTTGATCCGATTGACTGATGATCTGGACGGAATTACGATGAACCCGGCCAGCAATGAAAGACCTGAAAGCAGAGCAACTTTTTTGAAACGCAAGGATGACACCTCCAGGTGCCATCCTTGGCGTTACCTTGTGAAAACGATTTTTCGGTTGAAAAAAGTTCCGATTACGGAACAAATTGGCTGTGAAGAATGGATGATCAAATTCTCAGAAACAGAACTGTGTTGCGCGACTTTGCTGCGACCACCCTCGCCTCCATCCCCAACATGTTTGGTAGATTGGTCTATATCGCTTCTCTTCGCGATCTCTCTTCCGGCAACTATGAACATGCAGGACTTTCGGCACTATACCCTCCGCAAGCGGTCCAGGAATCGCTGGAGTGCTGTCACCACGAAATATTTCAGAAAATTTTGGAAACGCCACTCGCTCTACAGGCGCAGGATCTGAGCGAATGTCTTCAAGGAATGGCAGGATCGTATCTTTCAACTCTATCGAACTGGCGTGAAATGGAGGCCTATCGCGTCCTTCCGCCTGGGAACACCCCCGATTATCTCAGGGAACTCTTCTTTTCGAATTTGCGCGCTCTGCTTGAAATTCTGCAAGCGGAGAGCTCCACGGTTCGTTCAAACGTGTAACTACTCCGATGACTCTTCCGACTACTTCGGCTTCCGCAGGCATCGCCCACGATTCGGGAGCGCAACGCGACAGCGGATGCGGTTGCATCAACAATCGCCCAGGCACCTGATGAAACCACCCGCACCGGTAACCGTCTCTTACGTCAACCAGATACATCGGCCGGTCATGTTCGCAGCTCCACTCTTCGACCTCAATTTGCCGCATTTCGGTATCCACCAGCACCAGGCTTCCCGGTCGTAGCAGTGGCACCATTCTCCTGTCTTCTAGTCCGATATATCCGTAACAATGCCGCGGATTTTCTTTCCTGAGCGCCCCCTCGAAATGGCCCCATCGTTCCACCATTCGCGACAGAAAATCCGTGCGCCGCGGATCGAATCCCGGATCAAATCGCAACGGCACTCGCAACCGGCTCGGCGGTGCGGCCACGTGCGTTCGTGGAACCGGGAAATTGCTTCCGTCCTCGAAGCATTCCTCAATGGGAATTTCAAACCACCTAAAAAGCTCCAGGGGATTCAAATGATAAAGCGCGGCCAGCGTATAGAACTTGTGTAGGCCGGGCACCACGTTTCTATTTTCAATATCGGCCAACCGGCTGATGTGCATGATGAAGTTGCTGCTGCCACGCAGCGCCGCAAGTTCGTAACTGGCAGTCTCAACATCACGGTACGTCAGCCCTAGTCGCTCACGGACTTGGCGCAGTCGCAATCCGGGCTGCATGAGTTTCCCCCTGACGGGAGGATTTATCTTTGGTGAGAGTACACTAGAATTACCATTCTGTTAAGGAATCGGAACGGATCAATCAGAATGTTGTGTTTATTCCCGCTTAAACCACAAGATCGTCTCCATACGAGTTCCGCCGCGGCTCCTGAAGCCTGGCCGCGGCAATCTGTGGAATTCTGCTATTCTCAAAAAATGCAGATCAATCCCCACGCCATTCGCCTGATTTGTTCGATTGTGGAACGGTTCGCCTTCGGCTTTTTCTTTCTTGTCGTCTCAACTCTCCACGCACAGCAATCTGCCGCACCCAAAACGTCTCCTCCGGCAACTTCCTCACAGGCCGAGTTCGTCCAAGCCGCCGACGAGGTCTTGCACGACATGAGTAGCATCACAGGATTGTCTCTGGTTTCGCCACTCAAAAAGACCCTTCGCTCCCGCGACGAAATTCGCGCTTATGTCATTCGCCAGATGAACGAAGACAAGGACGCCGCACAGCGATACGCTGACACCAAATCCGCCGAGGCCTTTGGCCTGCTGCCAAAGAATTTCGACCTCGACTCCTTTATGGTAGAGCTGCTTACCGAGCAGATTGCAGGTTTGTACGATCCCAAGGCACACGAGTTCTATATCGCCAACTGGATTCCACTCAACGACCAGCGCATGGTGATGGCTCACGAGTTGACCCACGCGCTGCAGGATCAGCACTTCAAGATTGAAGCATGGCTCAAAGCGGCTCGTCCGAACGATGACGCCGAATTGGCCCGCGAAGCTTTTCTTGAGGGCAGCGCAACCGCCGCCATGGTCGACTACCTTCTCCAAGGCACTGGAAAATCGGTCACTAACATGCCGGAGTTCGATCCTTCGATGTTGACAGGCGATCTCGGCAGCACCCCTTCCTTGGAAAAGGCTCCCCCATTCATCAAGGACACTTTGGTATTTCCATATTTTTCCGGCATGACCTTCACCGCGGCGGCCCTAAAGCCCGCTGGATGGAGTTCTCTCGCCAAGGTCTTTTCCAATCCGCCTGCTTCCACGCAGCAAATCATGCATCCCGATCTCTACAAGTCCGGCCACGTCCCCGATCATGTCACGCTTCCATCGATTGAAACCAAACTTGGCAAGGATTGGAAAAAACTTGACGATAATTTGCTGGGCGAGTTTGGCTGGCTGGAGGTTCTGAAACAATTCATGGATGACGCTCGCGCCAAACCGCTTGCGGCAGGCTGGGAAGGCGATCGCTACCAACTTTTCGAAAACCAATCGTCGAAGCGCCTGCTCCTCGTCACTCGCTTGCATGTCGCCAGCCCCGAACAAACCACTAGGTTCTTCGGCCAGTATTCCGAACTACTCGAGAAAAAACATGCGCAGGCCACGAATCTATTTCGTCGGCCGGATTTTCTCTCGTTTGACACTTTGGACGGCGGAGTTTTTCTGCATTGCGGCGGATTGGATTGCGTGGTCCTGGAAGGCGGCGATCGCGCCCTGTTCATCGAAATCAACAAGCAAATCGGTCTGGGATCAATACCTGAAGGCGATCAGAAACGCAATGTCACCGTAACAAGCATAACAAGCACCGCCCGGTAGCTTTGGAGTGGGAGGTCCGACTCCCCTTTCGCGATCGCTTTCTCTAACACCAGGCCGGCCGTACCTTCGTAACTCATCCACTCGATGCGCGATGCGACTTCTGACAACTCCTCAGCTTAATCTGCCGCAACAGAATTGCGCCCGCGCCGCAACAACGGTGCCGCATTCCGATCGCTCGCAAGCTTAATTCGCGCTTCCAACCGAATCACTCGCTTCGATAGTCGCTCCGCCCTACGAATTTCCGCCACTCT
Organism: uncultured Acidobacteriota bacterium; assembly: GCA_963743735.1. Taxonomy (GTDB): domain Bacteria; phylum Acidobacteriota; class Terriglobia; order Acidiferrales; family UBA7541; genus Acidiferrum. The sequence goes on along the minus strand of CAVURF010000015.1, from coordinate 50,867 downwards.
TGAAGTCCCGTACAGCAATTCGCCACTCACATCGCGAAGCGTTTTCAAGCCTGCCCGGGCATACTTCAGCGCCTTCTCGAAATCCTTGGTTCGCCTCTCGTGATACACAGCTAGCTCTTCGCAGGCCACGCACCGGACTTCCGCGTCTTCCAATAAGTCTTCCCAGATCATAGCGGCCGCCGCGTGTTCGCCGCGTCGTTTCGCCATCTGCGCCAGTTCCCGTCGTGCTTGGGCGTCAAAAGGTAGCGGCAGCCCGCGATCACGCGCCGCCACGCAAGCGGTTTCCGCTTTCGCTCGCTCGCCACGCCGATGCAGATACCGCGACAATCCGAACAAGTCCAGCGCCTCTGTATCTTCTCCATGTTGGCAATCCAGCAGGGAGTTGAGCTTGTTAAACAGCGCCGCCAGGCCCCGCAAATCCATTCCGTTGTGCCTCACCACTCCTGCCAACGGCAATGGCGACCTTCCGCGCAAATAATCAAAATAAAATTGCGGAATCATCGACGACGGCACATCGTCCTGCCGGTCCCAGCCCAGCCGCACCGCATCCAGCACATGCCGTTCCAGCTCCACCAACCGTACTGATCCCAGCCGCAACTTCCAAACTGCTCGCGCCGGATGCAGCAAATCCAGATGCGCGCCAAGTTCCGGCACTCGTATGCAGCGCGTCATCAAGTAGCGGCTTTCCAGCAGTGGCCAGTCGAACGTCTTTCCGTTGAACGTCACCAGTACCGGCCGCTCCGCAATTCTTGCGGCGAGCTCCAGCAGCACCGAATGTTCTTCGGAAAAATCCCGCATCATGAATTGCTCCAGCTGCAATCCGCCCGAGTCCCACCACGCAATCCCAATCAGAAATGCATAGGTGCCGGTGCCTCCGGACAACCCCGTGGTTTCTGTATCCAGAAAAAGCCACTTTTGTGGATCTTCTGCCGCCGCTCTCCACTTCACGGTCTTCGTTGCGTCCGACGTGCGGCACAATAAGTCCAAGGCCGCTGGTGCAATTTCCGGAAGTTGCGGCGCCGCGTACCAATTGCGAATGCTTAAATGATTTCCATACGTCGTCGCGGCGATGGTCGCTCCCAAGAGCTTCGCCAACGTGCATTCATCGAGACCGGGCGTCGGCGAATCTTCCGGCGACAAGCGATCGTCATAAGTTGCCGAACCTTGCGCTGGACGCAGTGCTGCCAGTCGCGCAAATTTATCTAGCGCCGCCACTTAGCCGCAAATCCTTGCGAGAATCGCCAGAGCAGCTTCCTTAGCACGTGGCGCCAGATCGCCCGCTGGGCCAACGCAAGACGGACACCCAGACTCGCAGCCACAACCCACGATCATCTCCCGTGTCTGCGCCAGCAGCAGTTCGTGGGCCCGATATAGCGGCTCCGAAAATCCGATCCCGCCCGGATACGCGTCGAACAAATACAGATTGGGCTCGAAAAACTCTTTCGCGGTTCTCTGTGTCGCGTCTTCCAGCAAAACTGGTGCGAACTCTTCGCCGCCCGCCCCTGGCTTTGGCGGCCGCTCTCCGATAGCTGTTCCCAAATCGCGTCCGTCGCACATCAGCAATAACGTCGCGACCGATTCCATCGCATGCAGCAGCCCAAACATTCCACTCTGTCGCTCACTGATCGAAAATGGTAGCGATTCCACCAGCGAACGCTCCAGCGTCAGCCAGTACGAGGTCGTGTGCATTTCGTTTTCCGGCAGCTCCAGTTTTCCCGCTCCAATATTTTCATTCGTAAAAAACTTTATCTTCTTGAACCCCACCACCTGCGACCGCACCAGCACATCCCCATGCGCCCGCCAATGCTCCTTCCGTTGTAGGGGCGCAGTACTGCTGCGCCCCAGGTCCGCACGATTTACTGAATTTTCGGTGTAACTCGCAGCCGCGCTTTGCTCCGTATCTTCTCCCTCCTCAAACGTGCGCGATTCACCCGCCACCTCCAGCACCCGCACCTGCGTATACCGGACCGCGTCCGTGTAATAATCCACATCCACTTTCTTCACGTATGCTTTCCGTTCCTTAAAATCCAGATGCTCGACATGATACTGCTCCCCGCCATGCAGATAGATTGCCTTTTCATGCAGGGTGGTAAGCGCACTCGGAAAATCCACTTCGCCAATCACCTGTGGTTGTCCAGTCACATCAATGATGATGAAGTTGTCGCTGGTGACCGACCGCAGGCTCACCGTATCCGCTGGGTACGCCTGCTGCGTCCAGTGATAATGCTCTCCCGTACGATGGAGATAACCCGCCTCCGCCAGCCGCGCACACAAATCCTGCGTATCCGCCTCGCCAAATTTATCTTCCGGCGCAATCGGCAGTTCGAACGCCGCGCACTTTAAATGATTAATTAATATTTCCAAGTTGTCCGGCTGAATGTACGCATGCTCCGGCGTATTCCCAAAAAAATAATCCGGATGCCGCACAATAAATTGATCCAGCGGCGCAGACGACGCCACCATCACCGCGCAAGAACTCCCGCTGCGCCGTCCGGCGCGTCCCGCCCTCTGCCACGTGGCAGCAATCGTTCCCGGATAACCGGCCATCACCGTCGCATCCAGCGAACCCACGTCAATCCCCAACTCTAACGCGCTGGTCGAAACCACTCCACGAATCCGTCCTTCACGGAGACCGCGCTCAATCTCCCGCCGTTCCTGCGGCAAATAGCCGCCGCGATACCCGCGAATTGTCTCCACTGTTCCCGGAAAGTGCGGGTTCGCCTGCTGCAAATAGGTCAGCAGAATTTCCGTATGCAGCCGCGAGTTGGCAAACACGATGGTCTGCAAATCGTGCTTCAAAAATTCCTGCGCGACCCGCGAGCTCTCATTGATATAACTCCTGCGAATTCCCAGCGCCCGATTCACTACCGGCGGGTTGTAAAACACAAATGTCTTTTCCCCAGCCGGCGCCCCGTTCGCGTTCAGCACTTCAACTTCATCTTCAATCAATCGTTGCGCCAGTTCTCCCGGATTCGCGATCGTCGCCGAACAGCAAATAAACTGCGGATCGCTTCCGTAAAATCTCGCAATTCGCTGCAGTCTTCGAAGCACATTGCACAAATGGCTTCCAAACACGCCGCGATAGGAGTGCAGCTCATCAACTACGATGAATTGCAAGTTTTCAAACAGGCGCGTCCACTTCGTATGGTGCGGCAAAATTCCCGTGTGCAGCATGTCCGGATTCGTCAGGACAATGTGCCCCTTCTCCCGTATCGCCTTCCGCGCATCGCTGGGCGTATCCCCATCATAAGTAAACACCCCAAATCGCCGCGCTCCCGCACTCTTTGCATTTGTAGCGGGCGCCTTCTGAGCCGGGCGGTTTTCTACGGAATTTGTATCTGTTTCACATCGAGTTCCAAGGGCCAGGTCTCCATCCCCAATCTCGTGTGATAACTCTCCCGCTCCACTCTCCAGCCGTTGATTCACGTCATACAATTCCGCCAACTGATCTTGCGCCAGCGCCTTTGTCGGAAATAAATACAAGGCCCGCGTATCCTCATTCTCCAAAATCGCATTGATCAGCGGCAGGTTGTAGCAGAGCGTCTTCCCCGAAGCCGTCGGCGTCACAATCACCACGTTCTTTCGGGCATGTACCGCCTCCGCGGCTGCCGCCTGATGCGAATAAGGCCGCGTAATCCCTTTGCTGGCATACACCGCCCGCAGTTCCGGCCGCACCCACTCCGGCCAATCCGCAAACTCCGCTGCCCGGGCAGGGAATCGCCGCACCGCCGTCAGGACTTCGCTGTCATAATCCCGCTCCGCAAACGCGCTTAACACTTCGTTCACGCGGGACATCGCTGCCTCGTTCTTTGTAGCGGACACCTTCAGGTGACCATCCTCGATTCTCCTCACTGCCAGCGATTCGCCCACAATTCCCCTTCACACTCGCGCTGGCCCTTTTTCGTAAAACCAGCCGCGTTCGCACTGATTCGCCTTTTGTTCGCTCAGGGTAGCATCCCGTGCGCGCGTGCGCAATGGACTTTTCTGGTTTTTTGAACAATGAATCAGCGAGGTGGCGCCGACAAACCACACATTTCGTACAATCGAATGATGTCGCGAGAAATTCAGAAGTGCCTTCCCGGTCTCGGACTGGAACCAAAACTCCTTCGCCGCATTGGTGAAGAATCGGAAGCCAATGGCACCGCCGAGCTCACGCCCGCGCAGATCGACAAAATCGTCAAAAAAGCTCGTGCAGAAGGAAAAGTTTTATGGGGGCTCGTGAGAATACTTCAAACGCTAACTCACACGTGAGCCAGAATCATCCCCTCAATGGAATTTGGCAGCAACCGCCGGACCCAAGTGGGGCGACATTGGTAATCTATAAAATCTCAGTGCGGCACGGCAAATTTTTAGTGAGTGCGACAGATGAAGAGCATGGAAGCGGTCTGAAAATCTCTCAAGTCAAATGGGATGATAAAGCACCTCGGTTGCTAGCCTCTATCCTGCTACACAGCACAAGGCACAGCATGTTTTGAGAGTGTTACCGAATGGGCGGATGAGTCATAGCGTAAGTTGCATTTACGCAGACGGCGAGTCTTTTTCTGGTTTGGAAGTTTGGAGAAAGCGACGCCGGAAACGGAACGCCCCGCAATCCAAATCTAATTGACGCTCTGCTTTCGGCGAGGTCCCTGCAAGACTCGGGCCTCGCGCACTGGGCGGCACTCGCATTCCTAATTCCTGCCTATTGCCACTAGTCGCGCTAACGGTACAATCACAATGCGTAGGTGACGGATGGCCGCAAGCCTCTCACGGAATCAATCGTTCTCGACGTCTCGTTCGAACGACAAACAAAAAATCATCGAGCACTACGACGTCCTTGGGCCTCTCTACCGTTCCGTCTGGGGCGAGCACCTCCATCACGGCTATTGGATTCGCGGTGATGAATCCAAGGAACAAGCGCAGCTTCAGCTCGTCGAACATCTCGCCAAACTCGCAAACATCCGACCAAAATCGAATATCCTCGACATCGGCTGCGGCTTCGGTGCCAGCAGCTTTTTCCTTGCCGAAAAATTTAATGCCACCGTCACCGGCATCACCATCTCGCCCGTACAAGTCGAAATGGCTAGACAGGCCGCAAAAGAAAAACATCTCGATGCGACCTTCCTCCTAATGGACGCCGAAGCCATGGATCTCCAGCAGCAATTCGATCTTCTGTGGTCCGTCGAGTCCATCTCCCACTATCAAGATCGGCCCAAATTCTTTGCTTCTGCCGCCAAACTCCTCAAGCCAAACGGATCTTTTGCCATCACCGACTGGTTCAAAAAAGATAATCTCACGCACAACGAAACTCGTGAATTCATCGAACCCATCGAAAAAGGCATGTTCGTGGAGTTACAAACCATGGATGACTACCAGCGGTATTTCACAGCGAACGGCCTGCGCATCACACACCGCGAAGATCTCAACAAAAACTGCGCCAAGACCTGGGACCTCAGCATGGAAATTATCAAAGACAAAAAGTTCTGGACTCTCGCAGCTAATCTGGGCTCTGATTTCGTCACCTACCTCAAGGCCTTTCACGCCGTGCGAGCCGGCTTCGCATCCGGCAATTTCGTCTGCGGCCTTTTTGTGGCATCGGCCAGTTCCAGCTCGGAATAACCTCATTCGCCAAAGCCGCTAAGATTTCTCCCTCAACCCACAAGAATTGATCGTAACTTTGCTTTGTATTCCTTCCGAATGTAAAATACGCGACGCCAACTCTGCTCGGCACGTTATTCCAGCTTTTTCTGCATTGCACAGGCTTCTATGTCCGGAGGAATTCCTTGAGAAATAGAATTGTCAGCGGTCCCGCACGTTTTCTTGTCGTCCTGACGATTGCGGTTTTCCATTTTGTTTCCACATCTGCTCAATCCGACACTCCTCCGCCGAAACAAGTGCCCGCGGCAAAAGCACGTTCCGCTCCGGCAACCAGCGCAAAGATTGTCATTCCGGATATTCTCTATACCAAGTTTGTCCTTGCCAACGGGCTCACCGTCCTGGTTCACGAAGATCACAAAGCGCCCATCGTCGCTGTAAATACGTGGTACCACGTCGGTTCCAAAAACGAAAAACCAGGCAAAACCGGCTTTGCCCACCTTTTCGAACACCTTATGTTCAGCGGCAGCGAGAATTTCAACTACACCTACATCAACGCCATGGAACGCATCGGTGCTACCAACTTGAACGGCACCACCAACGGCGACCGCACCAATTATTTTGAAAATGTCCCCACTTCCATGCTCGATTACGTGCTCTTCGCAGAAAGCGATCGCATGGGACATTTGCTTGGCGTCCTGGATCAGAAAAAACTCGATCTGCAGCGCGGCGTCGTACAAAATGAAAAACGCCAGGGCGAAAACCAGCCTTACGGCGTCACCCGGCAGCTCCTGGCTGAGAACACCTATCCGGTCGGCCATCCTTACTCATGGACGACCATCGGCTCCATGCAGGACCTCGACGCCGCCTCCATGAATGACGTGCAGGAGTGGTTCAAGACCTACTACGGCCCGAACAACGTCACCGTCGTCATCGCCGGCGACATCACTCCCGAACTCGCGCGCCAGAAGGTCGAAAAATATTACGGTGGCATCCCTCCGGGTCCTCCCGTTCTCAAGCGCGAAGCCTGGGTCGCCAAACGTACCGGCACTCACCGCGATTCGGTACAGGATCGCGTACCGCAAGCACGCCTCTACCGCGTGTGGAACGTGCCCCAAGCCGATTCCCCCGAAGAAGCTTTGCTAGATCTTGTCGCGCAAATTCTTGGTCAGGGCAAGACCTCTCGTCTGTACAAACGCCTCGTTTACAAGGACCAGATCGCCACCAGCGCAACCGCGACCGATAACAATAGCGAAATCGCCGGGCAATTCTTTCTCACTCTTACCGCGAAACCCGGCGTCGAACTCAAGACCGTCGAGGCCGCTGCCGATCAGGAACTGCAAAATTTTCTCAGAAACGGTCCCACCGAGTCCGAACTGCAGCTAGCCAAAACGCAAACCTACGGCCAATACGCGCGCATCATGGAGCGCATCGGCGGCTTCGGCGGGAAAAGCGACATCCTCGCCAAATGCCAGACCTTCACCGGCAATCCCGATTGCTACAAGGAATATCTCAAGCGCATCCAGGCAGCTACTCCCGCGTCAGTCAGGAAGGTCGCAAACGACTGGCTCTCCGACGGCGATTATATTCTCGAGGTTCAGCCGTATCCCACAACGTTGAAATCCGCCGCTCCGGCTGACCGCTCCAAGGAACCCGCGACCGGTTCGGCCATGTCACTAAACCTTCCCCCCATGCAGAAGGCCACGCTCTCCAACGGCCTAAAAATCGTTCTCGCCGAACGCCATTCCGCTCCAGTCGTGAATTTTTCTTTGTTGATCAATAGCGGTTATTCCTCCGACGCCACCGCCGCTCTCGGAACCTGCAGTTTCGCTCAGCGCATGCTAGAAGAGGGAACTCCCACTCGCGATTCGCTCAAAATCGGCGAAGAACTGGAATCCCTTAGCGCTGAATTTGCCGCCGGCGCCAATCTGGATTTCGCCACCGTCGATCTCGATGCACTCAAGGCCAATATTGATAAGTCTCTCGAAATTTATGCCGACCTCATTCTGCATCCCGCATTCCCGCAAAAGGAATTCGCTCGTTTGCAGAAGGACCGCCTCGCCGCCATTCAACGCGAAAAAGTCACGCCTAACTTCATGGCGCTGCGCGTCATGCCGCCACTTCTATACGGCAAGAATCATCCCTACTCTGGCGCGTTTCTCACCACCGGCACCGAAGCCACTGTAAGCAAGATGACCCGCGAAGACCTCGTCAAGTTCCACGAAACGTGGTTTAAACCCAACAACGCCACGTTGCTCATCGTTGGTGATACCACCCTTGCCGAGATCACTCCGAAGCTGGAAAGGCTGTTTGCTTCTTGGAAGTCCGGCGAAGTCCCGAAGCAAACCATTCCGCCCGTTCCCGAACCGGAGAGAGACGTGGTCTACCTCCTCGACCGCCCCGGCTCAGGCCAGAGCTTGATTCTCGCAGCGCAACTCGCGCCTCCGTTCAACGATCCGAACCAGATTTCTCTCGAACTGGTGAACGATATATTTGGCGGAAATTTCAGCTCCCGCATCAACATGAACCTGCGCGAAGACAAGCACTGGTCCTACGGCGTTCGCTCCCGCCTGTCGCCCGCCAAAGGCCAGCGGCCATTCTTCAGCATCTCGCCCGTCCAGACCGACAAGACCAAGGAGTCTTTGATCGAACTCGTCGCCGAATATAAGAATATCGTGGGCAGCAAACCGATCACTGAAGTCGAACTGAAAGACGAACAGACCAACTCCACCCTTGGCCTCCCCGGAGGCTTCGAGTCCACACAGCAGCTCTCGGGCGCCTACAGCAACATCCTGCAGTACGGCTTGCCCGACGACTACTACAACACCTTCACGCAAAAGGTTCTGGCCGTCACACCGAATACCGCCAACGAAATCGCCCAAAAATACATTCAGCCAGGCCATCTCCTCTGGATCGTCGTAGGCGACATGAGCAAAGTGGAAGCCGGCATCCGCGAACTCAACATCGGCGAAGTCCACAAAATCGACGCCGAGGGCAACCCGGTTCAATAACTGTCAGACACTGACTATGTGTCTCACGAGCCGTTGACTTGAAAGTGGAGAATCCTTTGTAGAGGCACAGCCTGCCCGCGGCAGTCAGGACACGCCGCGCCCCAGCTTGCCCAGGCGCCGGATTCGCTCTCTCTTTCTCTTTACTCTGTATCGGGCTACATTTATTCCAATGTTTTTGGGGCGCCGCCGCTCTTTCCTCAGCCGCCGCTCTCACTACCGCCCAAAACTCGCCGCGGAAAGCCGAGCCCGAAGGTATACTCGCGAACCCCAGGTGGGCGCACATCTTCGGTGGCAGGTATCCTGTCAGTGCCCGCTGCCAGTGTTCTTTGTCACCTTGACTATTTTGAATTCACTGTCCAGCAAAACCGTTGCGTGATTTCGGCTCGTCCGCTCCTTTGATCTCCAACTCCCAGTTGGAGCCTGCTTTCTTCACGCTGCCGAGCGAGTTGTAGCTATGCGGCCGGGCGTCAAATTCCAGTCTCTTTGGCCGAAGGAATTCACGCCCAAGCTGATTGCCAATGAGTATTTCCGAAGCCCACTTTGTGGACGGACCTGGATCGTCTGCGCTGTCTCGCCAATGCTTCGCGACGTAGGCCTCTTAACAAGCTTGTCAGATTGTGAGGACAGCTCTGCCAAGGGGGCGGAAATAGCGGTGCCTTCGCGCGAGGGAAGTGGCCGGAGAGAATCGTATGGTCGAGTGGTGTGACGCCGGCGGCAGTCACACGCAGGCTAAGTAAGCGTTTTGACCGATATTGACCGATATCTCCGCACGCTAACCCTTTGCTCCGGGTACTTACGAAAAAAAAACAGGGGGCAGGGGTAGGTGGCTGCATCGTTCCGCGTTTCAAACTGTGGACTGCTATGTGCCTCCCTGAAGAGTGCCTTCAAGGCTTAATCCTCACCACCATCACTCCATGAGATTCCACCTTCGCACCAAACTTTCCCGTAGACTTCCCCAACTCCTTGTGCGCCCACAGATCGCGCACGCTGGCGGAAATATCCCCCGGGTACCCGATCGCTTCCCACGGCACTGTAATCTCCGCTTCACTTCCGCCGCGATTCAGCAACAGCACTGCCCGGCTGCCATCTTTCAATTGTTTCGACCATACTTCCCGATCTCCATCCTTCCAGACCCGGCCGCCTTCCCGTCCCAGCGCGTCTTGGTTCACTGCGATTACTTCTTTGTTCGTCAAAATTTCTTTGATTTCCGGCGTCATGCTGCGCAAATCGTTTCCGGCAATCAGCGGCGCCGCCAGGATGCACCACAAGCTGAAATGCGCGCGATACTCCGGCGTCGTCATTCCGCCGTTGCCTACTTCCAGCATGTCCGGATCGTTCCAGTGTCCCGGCCCCGCGAAACTTTCCAAACCAACTTGCAGGTCCACAATGTTCAGCATTCCAAGTTCGCAGCAACTTCCATCCGGCCATTTTTTCGCGCCCGACCATTTATCCGAAATATCTCCGGTCGTTCGCCACAGGTTGCCAACGTCTTTCGCCCACTGCCACGGCTTCGCCGTGCCCCACTCGCACATGCTGAAAACGATCGGCCGCCCCGTTGCTTTCAAAGCGTCGCGCATGGTCGAGTACGCTTCCTCCGGATTTCGCTTAGCGGTGTTGCACCAATCGTATTTCAAATAATCCACGCCCCACTTCGCGTACATCAGCGCGTCTTGATATTCGTGTCCCATGCTGCCGGGCCGCCCGGCGCAGGTTTTTTCTCCCGCGTCAGAATAAATTCCAAATTTCAATCCTTTGGAATGAATGTAATCGGCCAGTGCCTTGATTCCGGAAGGGAATCGTTTCGCATCCGCCGCGATATTTCCGTCAGCGTCGCGGCTTACCTGCCAGCAATCGTCTATCACCACGTACTGATAGCCCGCGTCCTTCATTCCGCTGGCCACCATTCCATCCGCCATGGACTTGATCAAATCTTCGCTGACGTTGCAGGCAAACTTGTTCCAGCTATTCCATCCCATCGGCGGCGTCAACGCTACGCCGTTGTCCCACGCGTATGCGGCACTCGCGCCGAAAAGTACGCCTGCTGCTGCCATCAGCATGAATATCGTGACACGATACATCACGCGAACTCTCATCAGCAATTTCCTCCGCACGTATTCTACTTCAACCGCAAAATCAGAATCGCTCCGGCTGCAAACAGCACCGCCGATGCGCCGAACGCCGCGCCGACTCCAAATGCGCTCCACAATGAGCCTACCAGCAGACTCGAGAGAAAATCTCCCACCGCATTCACGGCGGCCATCGTTCCAAACGCCATGCCATGCTGCTCGCGCGGCATCATTTCGGCAGCCACCGAATCCTCCAGCGCTTCCTCGGTGCCGATGTACAAACCAGCGAGCACAAAAATTGCACCAAGCAGCCACAACGAATGGGTCCCAGTGCAAAGCAGCAGCGCGGTCACTACCGCCAGCCCATATCCCCCGGACAGCACCATCCTTCGGTTCGGCACATGATCGCTGAGCCACCCGCTCAGGTAGGCCGACGCCGCGTAGAAAACATTGTGCAGCGTATACAAAACCACCGCCATACTCGCCGCCCGGGCCATTCCATATTCCGCAGCGAGCATTTTCGTCGCATACAAAATCAGCAGCGTATGGGAAAAATCTCCTGCTCCGAAAATTCCCACCGCCAGCAAAAATCGCCGGAACGCCACCGGCAGCGCTCGCAATCCAAGTAAAAAAGATCTTTGTTCTTTTCTCTCGACTGGCCGTTCGCGCACGAGCACCCAGAAACACACGACCGCGATTAGTCCCGGCAGCAGCGTCCACAAGAAAACTTTCCGGTACGACTGGCCGGTCGCCTGCAGAATCCAAAGGGCGGTCAGCGGTCCCAGGATCGCGCCGAGCGTGTCCATCAAACGCTCCAGGCCAAACGCGCGGCCATATGCCCCGGCAGGCACATCCGCGGCGAGCAAAGCTTTTTTTGCCGGCGACCGCACGCCGCGACCCAGCCAGGCCGCGGAACGTCCGATCAAAACGTGAAACGCATGCGTAGCAATTCCAAACGACGCGGTTGCGATCGCCGTAAACGCGTAGCCGAAAACCGCGAGCGGTTTGCGCTTTCTCAAACGGTCGGTGTAGTGACCGGCGGCAAGTTTTGCAAAACTCGAGAGCCCGTCTGCGAATCCTTCAATCGCGCCAAGCCATGCCGGGCCCGCACCAATCACCGCCAAAAATGCGGGCAGCACCGCAGTCGCGGTTTCGTGGCTCCAGTCCGAAAAGAGGGAAGTCAGACCAACACCGAGAACCGTGCGATTCAGCCAAGACTTCTTTCCGTTCGCGTTTGTCATTTGCGGGCGATCCGTGAAATGCAGGAACTAGGGTATCGAAGACGGGTTGCCGCCGCTATCCGGCCGTTCGGAGTCCTCAAGCGGAGCAAGCTCTTGCAACGCGGCCTTGATTTCTCCCAGAGACGATTCAATTTCCTCTACACTCCGCGCGGATTCGTTCGAGAGCAGATGCCGCACGGTTTGCAGAAGTTCGCCGAATGCGAGCGCGCGAATGAATTCAGTCCAAATAGCATGAGGCGGACCGGCGGAGCGAGACGGGAGGCATCGCGCACGCAGGATTTCAGGTAGTGACGCGATCGCGTCGTCAATCAAAACGGACTTACCACACTCTGCCGGCGCCCAGATCAACATGCTTTCTTTGCCGAGAACTGCGCTTTGCAACTTGGCGTATTCTTTTTCACGGCCGATAAGCATTGCGCCACCTTGATTAGCGAACGGATTAATGAGCGCTTGCGGCCATGGCAAACGCATGTTTCGAAAGGCGATCAACAAACCCGTTGAGTGCTGCGTCTGCCTCCGGAGAGAAATCCTGGCTGTAACCGGTCATGCATGAGGGCCGACAATCCTCGGAGATCACCCATAAGGCCGAAACTTCGGCGTTGAGAACTTGACGAATGTCGACAGGGCGCGCAGAAAGAGAAAACTGTTCCTCCATTTGAACCAATGTGGCGCGCAATTCGCGGACTTGGGCGAGGAGCTTGTCGCGGGCGTCCGGCGAAAGGGTACTCGTAATAGGGCGAATCAGCCCTGCCTGCCCGTCTTCAACGAGCAGGCGTTCCACGCGCCTCGCGGCACCGTCGGCTAGAGAGATGGTGGATTCAAGGCTGCGCGCGTGAAACTCATGAAGCTTCATACTTCCTCTTGCCTACTTTTGAGGGCGGTAGAGAATGACGCGCACTTTTTCCAGAGTGATCAGCCCGCCATCCACCATTTGGTCCAGCTGAGGAAGTATCTTTTCGATGCGCTCGGTGGATTCGATCACTTCGACGACAATCGGCAAGTCCTGCGACAAGCGCAGAATTTTGTCGGTGTGGTAAACGCTCGAGGAGCCAAATCCGCCTACGCCGCGCAAGACCGTGGCGCCGGAAAAGTTTTCTTTGCGCAGCATTTCCACGATGGCTTCGTGCAATGGCTTGCCATGCCATCGATCGGATTCGCCGATGTGGATGCGCATCAAGGTTCGTTCGCCTTCAAATTTCTCATGGGTCATAAAACGCTCCCCCCAACTCGGCGCGTCTAAAGAACAAATTCCTAAAACTTATTGGCCAAACGAATTCCAGCCATCGATAACAGCAGTCCCGCAATCACACTCGCTCCGACGTACGTTGTGGCGCGAAGCCATTCACCATCTTCGAGCATTTTCGCGGTTTCCCACCCGAAGCTCGAAAATGTGGTGTAGCCGCCAAAGAAGCCTATGGTAATGGCCATGCGTAAGTCTGCTGTAACGATTATGCGGTTCAATGTCAGCTGCCCGATCAGTCCGAGCAGAAAGCAGCCCGTAAGATTAATCAGCAGCGTTCCGTAAGGGAAGGCGCCACCCATGCGTACTTGCACCACACCTTGCAAAACATACCGCACGAACGTGCCGATGGCTCCGAATAGCACAATCATAAATATTCTCAAGCAATCGCTCCTTCGCGGCCAACCTCATCGGTGTCAGCAGGAAACAAAAAAACTCCTGATGGCTTGTGGCCACCAGGAGTCATCAGCCTCATTCCCATCCATTGCCAGATGCGGATTTCGGCGGTTATGGCGAACTCCATCGCCTTTCTGAATTTCTACTTGAGTGTATCGCCGGATTTTCAAAGGCGCAATCGCGGTTTGCGCATGCGTTCCGGTCTTAAGGCGCTAAAAGTGGAAACGGTAACGAATTTCTCCGCTGACCTGGCGTGGATAATTCCAGTGCGTGCCGCCGAAAGTATTGGAGTTATCCAGCAGGTAGCGTCCGTCCGCGATGTTCTGAGCGGTAAATCCCACGGACAGACGCTCGCCGATGGATTTGGAAAGCGAGATAGAGACTTCTGTGTGATCGGGCAGATGAGTAGGTCCATCGCCATTCAGGAACCCAGAGCCGTAGGATAGATTACCCGCCGCAGAGATGCGAAAGGGAAACGCGGCGTGAAATCCTGCGCTGAGAGTGTTGCGCTGGTCATGATCGAGATAGCAGAAACCGCCACCATCGCAAAGTTGGCCGGGGTCGGAAAGCAATCCGCCAGTAACGATTCCACTGCCTTCCACCATTTGGTTCGAATACGTCAGATAGACGTCCAGACGTTTTTGGATTCGCGGTGAACGCAGCGTGGACTCCCACCCGTGAATGCGCGCGCGTTCGATCGATAGCGGGAAGAAGATATTGGAATTTCCGAGCACGTCGTGGTCGAAGAAATTCAGGGCGTGAGTTTGAAAGTTGGAAAAGTCCAACGTCCACCCGCGAACCGGGACGGTCAAACCGAATTCGCGCTGCTCGTCGGTTTCGCCGTGCAATGGCAAAAATGCAAATCCCTGCTCGGTCGCGAACTGCAAGAGCGGGCCGGAAACGGTGGTGAGCGGCGGCGCTTGGTAATACCGGCCATAGAATGCACGCAGCACCCAGCCAAGCCTTGGGATGCGCAGCGCGGCGCCGACGCGCGGGTCGGTTTTGTCTTCGACTACTCCGGCGGAAAAATGCGTGTAGCGAACCCCAGCGTTGAATGTAAGCCAGTCCGTGGCGCGAAATTGATCTTCAGCGAAAAGCGTGAACAATCCGCCCGACGGGGAATCCTTTTCCGAGGCAATTAATCCGCTGCCGTCTGTGGCGACAACGCGGAACAAGGAGTCGTCCTGCTGAGCGAATCCGTAAGTACCGAACCGCGCGCTGTGCCGGCCGCGGGTGATGGCAAGAGACACCTGCGCACCTTCATAGAGCGAATTGTTATGGTCGGTGGGAATGGGTGGCTGGTCCGGCAGTAGACTGGGGATGGGCGAAAAGCCATCGTAATCAGCGCGGTTCCAATGCACGAACGGCGAAACAGTGAGGAGCCAGCCCGGCTGTAGCGTGTGAACCCAGGAAAAATTCACAAAGCCGTCGCGTTCGCGCTGCGTATCGCGAATATTCGCTGCCTGCTGATCCGAAGTGTTGGGCACCTGAAAAAAATCCGCGCGCGTGGAGGCCGCAAGACGCAACTGATCGTTTGGAGTGGCGTTGAAAATGAGAGAGGTAAATCCGCTTACGCCGTTGTTGTCGTCGTGCAGTGCGTTTGGTTCCGGCGGCATCAGGCCAACGTCCGAACGATTGGCGCTGATGCTGGTGTAGTATGCAAATCGTTCGGTGTGATCGCCGATGCTGATCTGGCTGTCCGTGGAATGAAAATTTCCGTAGGTGGTGAGCAATTCGATTTCGCGATTGCGCTCAAAGCCGGAGCGGGGAATCACGTTAAAGACACCGTAGGTGCGGTCGCCGTAGTCGGCGGCGTAGCCGCCGCGCTGAATTTCCACGACGTCCATATCCTTTGGATCGAATTGTGGACCCACGTTCGAAGCAATGTTGGTATTGGGAACAGGAACACCGTCGATGAGCCAGGAAACCTGATGGCCGCCGCGCACATGGAGTTGATCGTGAACCATGTACGCGCCAGGTGTGTAATCAGTGATGAGATCGAGGCTGTTGGTACGAGTCGCACCGGGAGTGGATGCGATCGTTTCGCGGCTGAGAGTGATTTGACTGGCCGAGGAAGAGGTATCGACAGTCTGTGCGTTTTCGCTGACTTCGACTTTTTCCGAGACGCCAGCAAGTTCTAGAGGGAAGTGACGAAGCGGAGCGGAATCCGCAACGACCGCCAGATCGGCGGAGTATTCGCGAAAGCCGTCGCGGGAAATGTGAATGGCGTAATCGCCGGCGGGTACGGCATCGAGTTGAAATTTCCCGTCATCGTCGCTCACCGCTTCGCGTTTCCAATCGGAACCCTTGGCTTGCAGCTGAAGGTGGGCGCCGGAAATGGGGCGATGCTGTACATCGTGGACGATGCCGCGCACCGTGCCGAAAATGCTCGCGAACGCGGGGCAGACAAAACTGACGGCTACGAAAAACAAAAAGATGTAATTGCTAACACCGAAAGGTCGCTTCATGGCGAAAACGTTTTCTCCAAATTAGAGTTGGCTGCACGGCGTTGTGCCGACAGGCTGGAGGGAGGACAGAAGATGCGCCCACCTCAGAAGGCGGTCGCTACAAAATCAAGAAATACAGAGCGAATTAGCTGCGGAATGATTTGGGAGGGGGAGCGAGAGGTGCGGAAGCTAAAGAAATCTTGGTGATCGGGCTTGAAAATGAGATCGCAGAATGTGCTGCTAGCGAACTGGACACCGAAAGAGGAGTCAGCAGAAATAAATTGGCATGAACCGCAGGTTGTTCGTTCTGGCAGCACGAAATGCTGCACGAATCCATCTTGCTCATATCATGGTCGCCATGGCCGCAGTCCATCGGAGAGTTGTCGGTATTTTGCGAGGGATGATGATGCCCGTGGATGGGGCACTCACCTGCGGTGCAGCAAGCGCCGGTACTGGCCATCCATGTTGCCATGGCAAGCGGCACCTGCACCAAGAATAGAGACAATAAACAGAGACTAGCTGCAACTTTTCTCATTCCAAGGAACCCAATGCCGTTCACCCCAAGCGTATGAACCAGCCACTAATATACTACGCCAATTCGGCAGAATGAAGCAGCTTGCAAAGGCATCGTTTACCGCTCCGAAGATCGACCGGCAGATTCTTCATGTACAACTTCTTACCGCTCAATGATGACCTCGACGCCCCAAAGCGCGCGCATACCGGAGTCGGATGGACTGCGCGGGTTCGCAATCCTTTCCGTGGTGTTGATGCATTTCTTCTACAATCCCGATCCGCGGCTCATTGGACCGGTTCACGTGATTCAGCTATTTTTTGTGCTATGGGGATTTCTAATCGACCGAATATTGATGGACCATCGGGATTCGCCGTTTCCTATTTCAAGACTTTTTATTTGCGGAGAGCCTTTCGAACAATTCCAATCTATTACTTATGGATTTGTTTGCTGATTCCTTTGATCGCTGTGGGCGGGCCCTTCTTGCGCACACATACCAGCTCGGGGCGGCTTCGCGCGGGCCCGATCGCCAGGTTCATGCGCTGGAAATTGTTGCAGGAGTTCGGAAAGATATCGTACTGCTTCTATCTAATCCATGTTGCGGTAGGCTATTTTTGTTTCGGATTCTTGACGCACGGAATCATTCACTTTACGGATTGGCGGAGTGGAGTGATCGGACTACTGAGTATCTCGATCGGCTATGCGTTTGCGCGATTATCGTGGAACTACTTCGAAAATCCGATGCGGCAGCGAGGGCACCGCTTCAAGTATGAAACGACAAGCCTGGGTACTCGTCCGGAATTGGCGGAAAGAATTGTCACCTAGGCTCGCAAGGGCCTTTCGCGCGGAACGAACCCCAGCGCTGGTTCTTGACTTGAAATGAGGAGCAACGCAGACTGAAAACATGGCGCATATATACTTTAGTTTTGATTTTGGAACGGACGAAGAGAAGGCCCAGCAGGCGCGGCACAAACTAGAAATGTGGAAGCAGGCGTTCCGGCTGGACAAGAAAATGCTCTACAAGTTTGAACGCGAATCAGATGAACAAGCATCATCGGAGGATGGTGCCGAAAAGAGTGACGACGCCGAAAAACCGACCAAGAAAGGCAAGACTGCGAAGGTTGGGAAAGCCAAATCGCACGGCAAGAAAAATGAAGATTCAGATGGCGGAGAAGACGCCGCGACCGGAAACGTGAAGCTTTATTTGCGGCTAGCATTTTCCGGACATGAAAGAATGACGGAAGAGAGATTGTTGAAGAAGTTTCCCGCGGAGGAACCGTTCCGCGAGATGTCGCCGAAACCGGTGAAAGACGGAGACCCAGGGTTTGGTGAACTCGAGCATAAGTTCGAATCGCTCGATTAGGCAGCTCTGCTGCCTGTGCTACAGGCCAAATTGGTCTGAAAACAATTGGACGCTGCGCCTGGGGCCGGGAATGACCAGAAAAATTTCTGTATAATCCAAATTGCAAGCGTCGGAAACCGTCAACGACTGAGGTCAGACCGGAATGGCCCTGCAAACCCGCGTGAAATCCGCCAGGAATGACTCCCCCAAAATTGAAAAGCACGCCGGACTTACTCGCGACACCCTGATTCGCCTATATCGGACGATGTATCTTTCGCGGAAACTGGATGACCGCGAAATCCAACTGAAGCGTCAGAATAAAATTTACTTTCAAATCTCAAGTGCCGGTCATGAAGCGGTGACCGCGGCCATGGGGTTGCTTTTGCGTCCCGGCACGGACTGGATTTATCCGTATTATCGCGATCGCGCGTTGTGCTTAATGTTGGGAGTGACGCCGCTGGATATGTTGCTACAGGCGGTGGGCGCGGCGGGCGATCCGAGTTCAGGCGGGCGGCAGATGCCGTCGCACTGGGGGCATCCGAAATACAACATTGTGAGCAAGTCGTCGTGCACCGGAACGCAATTTGTGCAGGCGGTGGGCGCGGCGGAGGCGACGCTATATTACGAGGCTCACCCCAAAGCTTTGGCGCAAGCGAAGAAAGCGCCGCTGGGCGAACTGGCGAAACATTCTGCCGATGAAATTGTTTACGTTTCGTCCGGCGATGGAGCAACAAGCGAAGGCGAATTCTGGGAGTCGTTGAACGCGGCGTGCGCAAACAAGTTGCCGCTACTCTATCTGGTGGAGGACAACGGTTACGCGATCTCGGTCCCGGTGGAAGTGCAAACCGCGGGCGGAAGCATCTCGAAACTGGTGCAAGGATTCCCGGGCCTGCAGGTTGCCGAAGTTGATGGCACGGATCCGATCGCGAGTTACACCGTTTGCCAAGAAGCGGTGAATTATTGCCGCGAGCGGCGCGGCCCGGCGCTGATTCACGCGCACGTGACCAGGCCATATTCACATTCTCTTTCGGACGACGAAAAACTCTACAAAGTGCCGGAAGAGCGAGAAGTGGAAGCGCACCGCGACCCGCTGTCGAAATTTGCACTGTTTCTGGTGCGGGAAAGTGTATTGGACCAGAAGCAGATCGAGTCACTGGAAGCGCAGGTAGATCACGAAGTACGTCAGGCAGGCGACGCCGCACTGGCCGCCGAAGCGCCAACGGTAGAATCGATTCTTTCGAACGTGTATTCGCCGGAAATCGATCCGAAGGCGGCGGCGTTCGAAGCGGAAGCGCAGTTGCATGGCGCGCCAAAAACCATGGTGGAGATGGTGGCGGCGGCTTTGAACGACGAGATGTCGCGCGATGAACGGATTACCGTGTTTGGAGAAGACGTAGCAGATGCCAGCCGCGAAGAAAATTTGAAAGAAGTGAAAGGCAAAGGCGGCGTCTTCAAAGCTACGGCCGGGCTGCAAAGAAAATATGGTTCGTCGCGTGTGTTTAATACGCCTCTCGCCGAGGCGTCGATCATCGGTCGGGCGATCGGGATGGCGACCCGAGGACTGAAGCCAGTGGCGGAAATTCAGTTCTTCGACTACATTTGGCCGGCGATGATGCAGATTCGCGATGAATTGTGCGTGATGCGGTGGCGTTCGAACGGCGCGTTCAAGTGCCCGATGGTGGTGCGCGTTGCGATTGGCGGCTATCTGACCGGCGGCGCGGTGTATCACAGCCAGAGCGGCGAATCGATTTTTACGCACTGTCCGGGATTGCGTGTGGTGATGCCGTCAACGGCACTGGATGTGGCGGGAATGTTGCGTACCGCAATTCGTTGCGATGATCCGGTAATGTTCCTGGAGCACAAACATTTGTACCGCCAGCCGTACAACCGTTCGGAATATCCCGGGCCGGATTTCACGATTCCATTTGGCAAATCCCGGGTGGTGAAGGAAGGTACTGACGTGAGCGTCATCACGTACGGGGCGTTCGTGCATCGCGCGGAAGTAGCCGCAGCGCAATTGCAACGGGATGGAATTTCGACAGAGATTGTGGATCTGCGTTCGTTGTCTCCCTACGATTGGGATGGAATTTGCGCGTCAGTGCGGAAAACGCATCGCGTGATTGTAGCCTACGAGGACATGCTGAGTTGGGGATATGGTGCGGAATTGGCGGCGCGCATTGCGGATGAACTTTTCGATGAGCTAGATGCGCCGGTTCGGCGGATTGCTGCCATGGACGCGTTCTGCGGCTACCATCCGAATCTGGAAGATGCGATTTTGCCCCAGTCGGACACGGTGGTCGCAGCAGTGAGGAAGCTACTGAAGTTCTAACAGCGCTACAAAAGTACAAAGTACGAGTACTCGCAGATTGCGCTTGGCTGGGCACGCCTGCGGGCGCAGCATGCTGCGCCCCACGAGAAACGAACCGGGAAACTTTTTTAGCGGGTTTGGCGTATATTCTCTTAGAGCAGGGGCGTTAGCTTGCTTGCGGGAGGGCGGTCATGATTTGTAATAGCTGCCAGCGAAATATCGCGGACGGATCAAGGTTTTGCTACAACTGCGGGGCACGGCAGATGGTGACGGGAGCGCCGGACGTGGCGTCGGTAACGGGCGGGCCAAAAAAGCTAATGCGGTCCAGCACCGACAAGAAGCTGGGCGGCGTGTGCGCGGGGTTGGCGGAATATTTTGACATGGACACCACATTGGTGCGCGTGTTGTGGTTGCTGATTGTGCTGTGCGGCGGCACGGGAATTTTGCTGTATGTCATTCTGTGGATTGTGCTGCCACTTGCGCCGCCGCAGGTGGCGATACCACCGCAGGCGCCTCCTCAGGCGCCCATCGTTACGCAAGCGGGGAACTGACGCAGCTATCTCTTTGTGAGATTCGGAGTACGGATTCGCTTTGGGCCAGCTTCCCCATACAAGAAATGGTCGACGGAAGCCGTGCCGGCCCCCGTTGTCGCAAGGGTAAAGCATGCTACGGCCAGTGCGAGGGGAAATTCGTATTCGTGCACGACCATAATTCCGTGAACGATGTGCACCTTCACAATCGCCACGCACATCTCGATGACCAGTAGAAGAGCCGCACCTCGAGTGAAAAGCCCAAGCAGCAAAAGTAAACCGCTAAAAGTTTCCAGTACGCCTGCGACATATACAAACTGAGCCGGTAACCCGTGCTGCACAAACATCGCCTGCATCGCAGGATTGGCATGGACGAGCTTGGGATAGCCGTGCGTGAAGAAGATCAGACCAAGAGCTGCGCGGAGAATCAACAAGCCGAGCGGCTGAAACGAGTTCAGAAATTTCACGAAGTCCTCGCAAAACGCAATGACCATCTTTTCAAAAATGCGGAGCAAATTCCAGGCAATGACATTTTTCATATGCTCGTGCCCGTGAACCAGGGCTTATCGGGTAGAATTTAAGTCCGCCATGGCTTACATGCGCTGAAGGGCAAAAGACTCCTCGGACGAAAGATGAAGAAAAAACTTTTGATTGCAGTGCCGCTGTTGGCGCTGGTGACGCTTACCGCGTGGTTTTTTCGCCCGAAACATGAATCCCTGGGTGAAGCATTCGTCAGCGAAAAAAGCGTAACCCTGTGGAGCAGCGTGGCTCAGGTACGCGAGCAGTTGGGCACTTTGCGGTACGGCGATCGAGTGGACACGCTGGCCAAGCGCAATGACTTTGTGAAGGTGCGGACGTCGGCGGGTATTGTCGGATGGGTTGACGGGCGGCTGCTGATGGATCCGGCGCTGTGGAAACGTTCGGAAGAGTTGTTGAAGCGTGCGCAGTCGCTTCCGGTACAGGGCAGCGGAAGGACGAAAGTGGCGACGAATCTACGCGTTGAGCCGGGACGCACTGCACCGAGGCTTTACCAGTTTGGGCGAGGCGTTCCAGTGGAAATTCTGGGACGCGCGATGGCCGATGTGGTGCAGACCGCGGATGAGAGGGAAGCCAGCGAACCGCAAGACACGAAAAAAGAAGATTGGTTTTTGGTGCGCGGAGTGGCATCGCGTCCGCCGAGTGAAACTACGACGCGTACTTCGGTGCCGTCCAATACCACCCGGCCTGGCGATCAGAGCGTGCCCATTGCGGGCTGGGTGATTGCGAGGTTCCTGGAATTGGATGTTCCGGATGCCGTGCGCGAGGGCGCGAACTCGGCAAATCTGCGGCCGATCGCCTGGTTCGATCTGAATCATGTGGAAGATCCTTCCGGGAGCAAGGCGCAATATCTGCTGGCGGCCGCGCGCGGATCGGAAGGGCAGTCGTGCGATTTCTCGGTGTTGCGGGTATACACGTGGAATCGCAAGAAATCGCGGTACGAAACGGCGTTCATCGAAAATAACCTGTGCGGGAAACTACCTATTCGAACCAACAAGACCGCGAGCGGGCAGCCGGAGTTTCGCTTTTTGAACGTGGATGATCCGCAGCATGAGCGAGTGTATCGGCTGATACAGACCGTGGTACGGCGCATCCGAGACGGTGAGGTCATGTCGCCGGGCGCGAAATCGGTTGGCTCCGCTCGGACGGTGAAACGAAAGTAAATTCGACAATCGTGCCGACGGCGAAGAAGAGAAAAAACCACTGGAGTCGTAAGCCCGGGCAAGTAGGAGTGCAGCATGCTGCGCCCTACAGGAATTCGGGCTAGAATTTTGACGATGCGAAGAGGGTCGATCCCGTGACACTGCATATCAATGAATCGGAAGTTGAAAAAGTTTTTACCATGCCGCTGGCCATCGAGGCGGTGGAAAAAATTTCGAAGCGGCAGGCTGCGGGCGAGGTGCTGGTGCATGCCCGGCGACGATTCGAATTGCCGGAGGGCGCATTTTTTCACAACATGGCGGCGGCTGACATTGCGGGGCAATTTGTGGCGACGAAGCAATATACGTACGTTGGCGGGAAATTGAGGTTCCTGGTGTGCTTATGGTCGAGCGGAAACGGCGAACTGCTGGCGCTGATTGAAGCGGATAAATTGGGGCAGATGAGGACCGGCGCGGCTTCGGGCGTGGCCACCAAATTTTTGGCGCGAAAGGATGCGACGACGGCGGGCATCGTGGGAACGGGCCGGCAGGCGCGCACACAACTAGAGGCGATTGCCGCTGTTCGAAGGTTGGTCTCGGTGAAAGTGTATGGCCGGGACGTGGGGCGACGCGAGAAGTTTGCCAGCGAGATGTCAGCGCTGCTTGGCATTGCGGTCAGAGGCGTGGCCACGGCGGTGGATGCGACCTCAGACGTAGCCATCCTCTGTACGGCGACCACCGCGAGCCAGCCGGTGGTGAGCGGCGACAGCATTTCTCCCGGCACGCACATCAATGCCATCGGCGCCAATCACATGAAGAAACGCGAGCTGGACGCCGCGGCGGTGGCCAAGTGCAGCCGGATCTATGTGGATTCGATCGAGCAATCGCGGCAGGAAGCCGGCGACCTGGTTTTGGGATTTGTTGGCCACGAACAACGCTGGGACACGGTACGGGAATTGTCGTCGCTGATGGCGGGCATTTGCCCGGGTCGCACCGAGGAATCGCAGATCACGCTCTTCAAATCGAACGGGATCGCTGCCTGGGACCTGGCCGGGGCCGTTTGTGTTTACCGATTAGCTCAGGAACAAAGGCTTGGGAGGCAGGTGCCTCTTTGGCAGTCCCAATAGAACACTCACCTCCGAACTGGAACCAGTCGCGCTATCCTGTTGCTGACGACGCACGACATGAAAACACTGCCCGACCATCTCCGCAAAGGAATGAAGCTGGTGATTATCGGATGCAATCCGACGGAGTCGTCGGTGCGCACCGGCCATTACTACTCGGGGCGCGGAAATCCTTTTTGGCCGGTACTCTTCGATACCGGCGTAATTCCGGAGCCGTTGGAATACCGAGACGACAAACGAATTATCGAATTTGCTATCGGTCTGACGGATCTGGTGAAGCGTCCTACGCGAACCATCGAAGAGCTGACGCGCGAAGATTATGCCGAAGGCCGTATCGTGCTTTCACAAAAGTTGGGCGAGTATGTGCCGCACGTGATCGCGTTTAATGGGAAGAACGTGTACGAGCAATTCGCGCAACGACGTGCGAAACTGGGATTGCAGAAAGATTTGCTTTACGGCGCGAAAGTTTATGTCTTGCCGGCGACAGATTCCCAGCATGCGCAAAAGCCCAAGGACCGTTTGACGCACTTCAGGAAGCTGGCTGCGCTGGTTCGAAAAGTCGGAACTGTTCGGGATGCAAAACCTCTTTGAATCACTGCGGAGGATCTGATGAGCAATCCGCCTACGGTAGCTCCGGCAGCCTCAGTGCTGCTCGAAACCATCGAAAATGGCGTAGCACTGCTGGTGATGAACCGTCCCGACAAGCTGAACTCGCTGAACAACGAGTTGGCAACCGCGCTGAATCAGACGTTTGAGAAAATCGGCAAGAATGATGCGGTGCGAGTGGTGGTGCTTACGGGAGCGGGAAGAGCTTTCTGCGCCGGCGGCGATCTGGCGGCCATCGGAAAAGGCCGCGAAGCTCGTGACGGCAAACAACTGGAGCCAATCCTGCGTATGGGAATGGGCGCGATGCTGCGCATGAGGATGGTTCCGCAGCCGGTGATTGCGGCTGTAAATGGAGCTGCCGCAGGAGCGGGAATGAATGTGGCGCTGGCCGCGGACATCAGAATCGCTGCGGAAGAAGCGGTCTTCGGACAGAATTTTGCAAAGGTAGGATTATTTCCTGATTACGGCGGAACTTATTTTCTGCCGCAACTGGTCGGTCCGTCGAAAGCCGCCGAGATGTTTTACACGGGCGATATGATCGACGCGCAAACGGCTTTGCGGCTGGGCCTGGTGAACAGGATAGTGCCGGGCGCGCAACTGGAGACGGAGGTGAAGAAGTTTGCGGCGAAGTTGGCAGCCGGACCGCCGATTGCCATGCGCGCCGTCAAGCAGACACTATTTGGAAGCGAGAAAGACGCTTTAGGCAAGGCGCTGGAGGCGGAAGTGCAGCATCAGATGAGGTGCTTTGCATCGGACGATTGCCTGGAAGGCATCCGCGCGTTTTTTGAAAAGCGCCCGCCTGCATTTAAGGGTCGCTGAACCGGGCAGCATAAATCAATGAGCGAAATCGAAATCAGCGTAGCAGAGCTGCAGCGACGGAGGAAAGCGGGCGACAAATTCCTGTTGGTGGATGTACGCGAACCATGGGAATACGACACCTGCCGCATTGAAGGCGCCCAGTTGATTCCGATGCGTACCATCCCCGCGAATCTACAGGCACTGGATGGCGACGAAGACGTGATCTGTTATTGTCATCATGGGCAGCGCAGCCTGGATGTGGCGGCGTGGCTACGAACGCAAGGCGTGGAAAGCGCGCAATCGCTTGCCGGTGGCATCGATCGCTGGTCCATCGAAATCGACCCCAGCGTTCCGCGTTACTGAAGTCACCTTTCCGTTCGCAATCCATAGGAGAGAAGCAGTGCCGAAAGCCAAAATAAAGTTTTATCAGAAGTCGTCTTGAACGACGTGCCGCAAAGCAAGAGGTCTCTTGCTAGAGCTGGGAGCAGAACTGGAAACGCGTGATCTGGACACGCAGCCGTTATCCGAAAAAGAGTTGCAGGAACTGATTGGAACCCGGGACTACGTTCCGTTCCTGAATTCGCGAAACGAACTTTACCGCGAGATGAATATGGCGGAGAAAACTCCGTCACGTGAAGAAGCCGTTCGCCTGATGTCAAAAAATCCAAACCTGATTAAGAGGCCAATTTCTGTGCGCGGCAAAGAAATGGTGTTGGGATTTGACGTAACCGCGTACATGAAATTGATAAAATAGTGACGCCAGCGAGCAGGAACCTATCGGTCGGCCGGAGAATTCCCAAATGGAAGTGAGAACGATCGGCGTAATCGGCGCCGGAACGATGGGCCGCGGAATCGCCTATGCTGCGGCGCTTGGCGGCTATCGCACCGTTCTGGAAGACGTGATGCCGGAGATGTTGACCAAGGCCAGCGCATGGATCGTGCAGACCTTCGACGAGGGAGTGAGACGCGGCAAACTTGCAGCTGAACAAGCCGCGACAGCGGTGAAGCGCATTGAGACGGCGTCCTCAGTCGAAGACGCTTGCCGCGAGTCAGATTTCCTGATTGAAGCAGTGCCCGAGGAGATGGAGTTGAAGCTCGAGCTATACACGCTCTTTGACAAATTCGCCAAGCCCAACGCTGTGCTGGCCAGCAATACATCCTCGCTTTCCATCACCGAAATGGCGGAAATGACGTACCGCCCCGACCTATGCGTGGGAATGCATTTTTTTAATCCCGTGCCAAAAATGCGTCTGATTGAAATTGTGCGTGCGCCAAAAACTTCGGACGAAACCATTGCGACTTGCCGCGAAGTGGGCGCGCGAATGGGGAAAGAAGTAGTTGTCGTGAAAGAGGCCCCGGGCTTTATTACCAGCAGAGTGAATGCGCTGATCGGCAACGAAGCATTCGCTATGCTAGAGGCAGGACTGGCTTCGGCCGAAGACATCGATAAGGCCGTCAAGCTGGGCCTGAATCATCCCATGGGCCCGTTCGAAATGGTGGACCTGGTTGGACTTGATGTGCGGCTGCGCATCCTGGAATATCTGTATGAAACCCTGGGCGAGAAATACCGGCCCAATAATTTGCTTAAGAAATTGGTCGCCGAAGGACGCTTGGGCAGGAAGACCGGCCGCGGGGTCTATGAGTACTCCACTCAACCGAGCGGCAAAGAATGAGGAATAATATCGACCGGCTAGGTTTTTTTCGTCCGCGATCGTATTCCTTTGAATAACAAATTGTGATATAACGAGCCAGTTATCGTTGTGTTGAACTTTTTTGCAACGACCATTCGCCTTTCGGCCTTGTCCGTTGCTCTCGAGGTGAAACGTGGGTATCCTCGTCGAGAGCCCCTCCCAGTCCAACACATCTTCACAGCGGCAAGCCGTTTCTCGGAAAGACGGCGCTGCGATCGCCGCTCGTATTCAGGATTCCGCTGGACGGCTGAACGCTTTGGCAGTTCGCGACAGTAAGAAAACTGCCAAGAAGTCGAACGCGATGTTGCGCTGCGACTGCCAGCACGCCAAGAGTATCCACTCGCGCATGTATGCGAATCAAAAGCTCGGAACGTCCTGCAACTTTCCCGGCTGCAGATGCAAAGCGTACAAGCCGACCCGGCGCTAGTGCGTAAAGATCAGATCGGCGCGGATCGGACAGCGAGTAGACAGTAGCGGATCGACGCGACGTCCGGTGTCAAAGCCTTTCTAAGAACGAAAGACACGCACGATCTTAGGGCTGCGGTTTCTTAAGGTGCGGCCGTCCATCATCCGCAGCCGGCGGCGCCGGAGCCGCCTCGCCTGTGGGTTTTGCGGTGGAGGCAGCCTGCGCTCCGCCTTCGCTGTAGGGCTTCTTAATGTAGCGCTCCGCCGTCTGCTGCGCGCCTCCGGTATTGTCATTGGTCTGCTTGG
Source organism: uncultured Acidobacteriota bacterium (assembly GCA_963743735.1). Classification (GTDB taxonomy): domain Bacteria; phylum Acidobacteriota; class Terriglobia; order Acidiferrales; family UBA7541; genus Acidiferrum. The sequence goes on along the minus strand of CAVURF010000015.1, from coordinate 23,595 downwards.
CTTTGCTGTACTCGTTAACCGCGCGTTCGCGTTGCCCCAGTAAATCAAAAATCATGCCCAGGTACAGGTGTCCCCATACCTCGGTCCATTTCTCGGAAGGTTCCGGCACCGATTGCAGCGATTCGCGAAAAGCATTGGCAGCCGCCTGATAATTTTTCTGATAGAAAAACGCCTCACCCATGCGGAAATTCGCCAGTGGCCGTCCTGGCTGGATGTTCAGCGCTTTTTGATATTGCTGAATAGCGTCGTAGTAGCGCCCGGTCTCCGCCAGCTCTTCTCCGCGGGCAACCGCCGCGCGGGCGCGCAAGCCTGAATTTCCCTTCAGTATCACGTTGTTCGGATCGATTTTCACGCCGCCTGGCTTGGGCCTGCCGAATGTTTCCACCGTGAACGTGGATTCAAGCCCGGTAACTTCCACGGTTTTGATTTCCGGATTGCCTTCCGTGTCGATGCGAATCTGCACCGGCATCGAAAATGTGTCCAGTGGCTGCGAAATTTTGCCGACCACGCGAAAGCCCTTGGGCGTGCGATAAACGACGTATTCAACTTTGAAGTCCGGCACGCCGGTGGAATTCAGCCATTGTGCGAAAAAGCCCGAGAGGTTTGGCGGCTCCTGGCCAGGCTTCATCGCGGCTTGCGTCTGCTGGATCGCCATTTGCTCGAATTCCGCGTTGGTGGCGCTCTTGCCCGCATACCTTGCGTAGAAGTTGTGCAACAGCGTTTTGAACACCATCTCGCCCATTTGCGCGCGCAGCATGTGAAATAACATCGCACCTTTGTTCATCACCACCGAGCGGTAATCGCTGGTGAAAGGAACCAGGCGCGCAGCCTGCGAAATTGGCGATGCCTCTTCGTTCATCAGCGCACCGACAGCGAAATCATCCACCGCACGGAGTCCGGCTTCTGCGCCGGCGTTCTGTTCCGCATATAGCGCTTCCGAGTAGCGTGCCAGGCCGTCGCTGATCCACACATCGCCGCGCGTTGCGGGCAGCACTTGATTACCCCACCACTGCGAGGCCACCAATCTGGCGATGACGCGGTCGTTGATCTTGGGATCCCACGCGCGCTGTGACAAGACGATCAGCCCCGGTCCGGAAAATTCCCGCAGGCCGCCATCGGGAATTTGCACCACAGTGAATTCCGGCTCGGCGGGCAGCGGACCAAAGAGATCCGAAAATACATTTACAGAACGCGCTAAAGAATTAGCAAAGTCTTCTGGTTTGGCCGTAGCCGATCGCGGCGCGAATACGTTCACGCTTAAACCCTCGGACTGTTTTGCGGTCAGTTGCAGCGGCCCTGCCACGAAGGAACCATTTGGCGCCGGGTTCGGGCATTCGAATACGTACGACAGGCGGCCGCCTTCCGCAGCGGACTTGGCCGCCACCAGCGAAGGCGACAGCGACTTGCCCGTTCCTGCCATCGCAAAAGTGTCCGGCACCGTCAATCTGAATGTGGCGGTATAGCGATTGGTCGGATACGCGGTGAGCGGAAACCAGCGCGCCGGGAGCAGCAAGTATGCCCCATCCTTGTAGATGGAAGCGAGACGCACACCGGGGACCGGACTGTTGTCTTCATTGGCCAGCGGACCTGCGTAAGCGAATGTTAGCGTGACGGTGGAATTCGCGGTCGCGGCGGAGGGAAGATTCACATTCAGCAGAAGCGGATTCAGGTTATCGCGGTCGAAATTGAGCGCTTTGCCTGCGGCATTCTTCACTTCCGTGACATTCAAGTTCTGGTGCAGTTCGACGCGGACTATGCTGGAAACTTCCGTCGCGCGGAAGTCCACTTTGGCCACTGCGGAAAGTGTCTGATTCGAAGGATCGATCGTTGCGGCGATGTCGTAGTGCGTCGCCAAAAATGGCAGCTGCGCAGCGTCTTGCGCGATCGAGTCGGTAGCCAGCAGCAAAGAACTTGAAAACAGCCCTGCACACAGCAGGCGGGACAAACGAGACGGTTTGGCGAGAAAGGCCATCGGTTCCATTTCCTTTGGGGGCGACCACAAGGCTCCCCCTATAGGATAGCAGCGGGTCAAGAAGCGTTGCCAGATGGGGTGGTCAACAATCCGCAAATTGCGTCTGCGGCGCGATCAACAGCGCCCGGAGGGCCGAGTTTGCGCTGCACGTCGCCAAGCCCGGCGCGCATGGCCGCGGCGGCCGAAGGGTCGCGAAGCAAGCGCAACGTCTGCGCCGCCACTTTTTCCGGCGTGAAGTCCTTCTGGATGAGTTCCGGCACAACTTCACGTCCGGCGATGAGATTGACCATGCTGAAGAACTTCGCACGCACCAACGGCTTCGCCAACATGGCTGTGAGCGGCGTTACGCGGTACACGACGACCATCGGTGCGTCGAGCAGCGCCGCTTCCACGGTAGCCGTGCCGCTCGAAATGATGCTGGCATCGGCATGTGCCAGCGCGTCGTAGGTTTGACCTTCGATGACGCGCACGTCGAGTTCGCAGGGCCAGCTCTGTTGCAATACGGCAGAGCGGCCGGGCGCCGCTGCTAGCACGAGTTGCACCGGCATCTCCTTGTGAATCGTGGAGCAGGCTTCGCGGAGTACCGGTAGATGGCGTTTTAACTCTGAGTTACGGCTGCCAGCAAGAATCGTCACCAGTTTTTTCGCTGGGTTCAGGCCATGTGCCGCGAAAAATGCTTCGCGGGTTTGCGTTGGCGATACTTTGCCGACCAGTGGATGGCCGATGAATTTTACCGGTACGCCTGCATCGCCGAAAAATTTTTCTTCAAATGGGAAAATGCACAGTGCTAGCGCAAATCGCCGCCGGACGATGCGCACCCGCCACGGCCGCCATGCCCAGAATTGCGGGCAAATGTAATAAATATTGCCAACGCCGAGCGGCTTCAGTTTTCGCGCCAGCCGCAGATGGAAGCCGGGGAAATCCGTCAAGATTGCCAGCGCCGGGCGGCGTTTTTCTGCCGCACCGATCAGTCCGCGCATGGCGCGCACCAGTTGAGGTAAATGCGCGAGAATTTCGGTAATGCCCAGCACTGACACTTCGGAGTAGTCGGTGATGACGTCCACACCCGCGGCGCGCATCCGGTCCCCGCCCATCCCGAAAATCTCGCAGCTCGCGCGCGCTTTTAACGCCGCGGCAAGTTGCGCGGCGTACATGTCGCCACTCGCTTCGCCCGCGGATAAGAGGATTTGCGTTGGCGGCATTGTGCGGATGCGCACTCAGTCCGTTGCAGGAAGCGGGGCAGGGAAGCCCGGGAACGGCGCCGGCGAACCGTTCGCGTCCTGCGGCAAATGCAGTTCCTGCTCCTTGTATTGCAGTTGGTACAAACGGTAGTAGATGCCGCGTTGTGCGAGCAGCTCCTGATGAGCGCCCTGTTCGCGCAGCCGGCCCTTGTGGAACACTAGAATGCGATCCGCGTATTGAATGGTGCTCAGGCGATGCGCGATGACCAACGCGGTGCGGCCAGTAAGCAGTTTGTCCAACGCTTCGCGAATCAGCAATTCCGTTTTGGTGTCCACACTGGACGTCGCTTCGTCGAGAATCAGGAAGCGCGGATTGTGCGCAAGGGCGCGCGCAAAATTGATGAGCTGGCGTTGGCCGACGGAGAGCGTTGAGCCGCGCTCGTTCGTGGGAGTGGCGATTCCTTCCGCAAGCGTACGTACAAAATCGCCCAGACCGATTTTGTCGATGGCGCGTTCCACGTCTTCGCGGGTGATGCCCGGAGTGCCGAGGCGAATGTTGGACTCGATCGTTCCCGTAAACAGGAACGGATCTTGCAGGACGATTCCGAAATGACGCCGCAAATCCTGCAAATCGAGGAAGCGGATGTCCACGCCGTCCAGCAGAATCTGCCCTCGCTGAATGTCGTAGAAGCGCAGCAGCAGGGAGATGAGCGTGGTTTTGCCGGCTCCGGTGTGGCCGACAATCGCGAAAGTCTGCCCCGGCGAGATCCGGAACGACACGTCGCGCAGCACCCAATCTTCGTCGCTGGGTTCGGCAACGTTGCGATAGCTGAACCACACATTGCGGAATTCAATTTCGCCCCGCGCCGCCGTCAAACGCTGCGCATCAGCGCAGGATTCGATGGTGACTGGTTCATCGAGCAGCTTGAAGATACGTTCGCTGGCGGCCATCGCGGACTGCAAAATGTTAAATTTTTCGCTCAAATCTTGAATGGGCCGGAAGAATCGTTGCGCGTACATAGTGAAAGCCGTCAGGACTCCGAGCGTGAGAGTGCCATTAAGAATGCGAAGTCCGCCGGTCCAGAAAATCAGTGCAATCGTTGCGAAACTTAGAAACTCCACCGCCGGATAGAACAGTGCGTAGGCCAGAATAGCGTCGCGCCAGGCCAGCATGTTTTCGCGATTACGCCGCTCGAATTCCGTCATGGCCTTGTGCTCGCGGTTAAAGAGCTGCACTACGTGCATCCCGGAAATATATTCCTGCAGGAACGAATTGATGCGAGCAATCGCCGTGCGGATCTTGCGGTTGGCTTCGCGAACGTAATGCCGAAAAATAAAAGTAACAATCAAAATTCCCGGCAGCACTGCCAGCGTAGCCATCGCGAGGCGCACATCGATCCAGAAAAGCACCACTGCCATGACCACCAACAAAAATAAATCGTTGATCATGGTAACTACGCCCGCCGCGAACAGATCATTCAGCGCGTCCACGTCGGTGGTGACGCGGGTGACTAGCCGACCGACGGGATTGCGGTCGAAATAGGTCATGGGCAGTCGCTGCAAATGGCCAAAAATTCCGCTGCGCATGTCGTACATCGTTTGCTGGCCGACGCGCTGCATGATGCGTATCTGCGCGTATTGAGCGAGAAAATCAAACAGTAAGATCAAAAAGTAAATCGCTGAGATTATTAAAATTCCTCGCCATGCTTGCGCTTCTCCAACCGTGCCCTTCATGGCTGGAACGAAGTAACGGTCAATAGCATTCTTGAACATCAGTGGCGGGGCCAACTCTAACGGAGTGACGATCGCTACCATGCCCAACGCCAGCACCACCCACCACTTGTACGGCGCCATATACTGCAGCAGCCGCCGCATCAAGCGCGAATCGTACGCCTTGCCGAGGGCTTCTTCTTCGTGTAGGTTGACTGGCGTGGTGCTCATGCGCGTTCCAACTCTTCTTCCAAAAGTTGTTTCTGATACAGATCGGCGTAATAACCGCCGGCCGCCAGGAGTTCCTCGTGCGTGCCACGTTCCGAAATCTTCCCGTCAACCAGCACAACAATTTGATCGGCGTCGCGCACCGTCGAGGTCCGGTGCGAAATCAAAATCGTCGTGCGACCTTCCATGATTCGTTTCAGTCCGGTCAGGATGCGTTCTTCGGTCTGCGTATCTACGCTGGAGAGCGCGTCGTCCAAAATCAGAATGCGCGGATCGCGTATCACCGCGCGGGCAATGGCCGTGCGCTGTTTCTGTCCGCCGGATAGCGTGATTCCGCGTTCACCAACAACTGTTTCGTAGCGCTTCGGAAAATCCTGGATGTCTCCATCCAGATTCGCAATCCCCGCGGCTTCGAGCACCTGTTCATCGGTAAATGTCGGCAATCCAAACGCGATGTTGCCGCCGATGGTCTCCCCGAAAAGGTAAGTATCCTGCGGCACGAAGCCAATTGAACCACGCAGCGCCGCGAGCGGCCATTCCTTCAGGGGCTGTCCGTCCAGGTACAACTCGCCGTCCGGCGCTTCCCATAAACGGGCAATCAGCGCCGCCAAAGTTGTCTTGCCGCTTCCAGTCGGTCCCACGATCGCCAGCGTCGAGCCAGCTGGAATTTTCAAATTAATGTTCTGCAGCACTGGATGCGAACCATTCGAATGGTTGTTCGCTTGTCCGTTGGACTTCGCGTGCACTTTCGGATCGTTTCCCGCGAGCGAAGTGGGGTAGCTGAACGTCAGTCCACGAAACTCAATCTCGCCCGCCGGTTTTGTGGTTGGTGCGACTTTCGCGGAGGAATCATCAATACTCGGTTGTGCCGAGAGAATGTAGCTGAGCCGCCCCATGGACGCCGCTCCACGCTGAAAAATATTCGTCACCCAGCCCAGCGCGATCATCGGCCACACCAGCAGCGTCAGGTAAGCGTTGAACGCGATCAACGCTCCGAGCGAAATCTGTCCACGCAGCAATTGATGTCCGCCCTGCCACAACACAATCAGGAACGTGATGCCGATCAGCGCCTGCAACGATGGCATGAACATGCTCCAGGTGCGGATCAGCTTGATGTTTCGCGCAACATATTCGCGGTTGGGTTCGTCGAACTGCCGCTGCTCGGCTTCTTCCTGTGCGTAGGCTCGCACCACGCGCACGCCCGACAAGTTCTCCTGCACGCGAGCCGTTAAAGTCGCCAGCGCCGCCTGGATTTTTTCGTAGAGGTCGTGAATCGTGCGCCCAAAGAACCACACCGCCACCGCAACCACGGGAGCGGGCAAGAGCACCCAAAGTGTGAGCGAAGGCGAAAGCGCTACCATGATCACAATCGCAAAAATCATGGTTACGATGGTCGTGGCGCTGTACATAATTCCCGGCCCCAACACCATGCGCACTGAATTCAAGTCATTTGTCGCGCGCGACATCAATTCGCCGGTGCGGTTGCGTACGTAGAATTCTGGCTCCAGCAGCAGCAGGCGCTTTAACAAGTCATTGCGTATGTCGAACTCGATGTCGCGCGAAACGCCAATCAGTTTCCATCGCGCCATGAACGACAGCAAACCTTTGACGCTCACGCACAAAATCACAATCAGGCAGTAAATTCCCAGCGTTCTGCGGCTGCTCGAGGCGTAATAGGGAATCGAGCGGCTGAGTCTCGACCCAGCCAATACCGTCACCGCGGTTCCGGCGTGTGCCTCGGTAGAATGTTCGAACGGCACCGCATTGCCCGCAAGCGTGTCCGTGATCACGCCCGTCGCCAGCGGAATGACGTTGCCGATAATTCCCATTAACAGCACGCCAATCAGTCCCAGCACGATCGCCCAGGTATACCGTCGCAAATACGGCATCAGACCGCTCAAGTCCTTTTGGGGCAGCGCTTTTTGCATTTTTTCCTGTGCCGAATTGCTCACCGCAGTTGCGACCTCTGTGTCGTAAGTGAGGGCGACTCGCTCAAGAACTGCTCATACGTCCGATCCAGCGATTGGTACCGTTTCGTTTTAGGATTCCAGCGCACTCCGATCGGCAGCACGTGCTTGTCGTCCATGCCTTTCACCGGAGTCAGATACAGAGTCAAGCCCTTCGCCGCGTCTTGTTCGAACTGCAGCCGCCAGCCGCTCACCGGTTCGATCGGCGTCATTCCCAAATAGCCCTTGGCATTTTTCAGATGTTCGTCACAGCGAAAAACTTCTTGCCACTGACCGCCGTCGTTTTCCGCGATCACCGCGCGGGTGACGATGGTCCCGGTAATGCTGTCTTTCGGCGTTTTGGGCACCACGTTTGCCACCAGAACCTGTTGCTTGCCCGCCTTGGCCAGATCGCCAAACGCCAGCACTTGCGATTCGCTGCCCAGCAGCGAATCGGCTGCGGACCGCACTTCATCCGGCACAGCTGGCTCAGCAGGCTTCGCTGTCACCGGCTCTTCCGGCTTGGGCGCGGGACTCGTTCCGCATCCAGCAACGAAAGCCGACAACACAAAGGAAGCTAATAGCGAGCGTGAGTAACTTGGCGCGACAGTCGGCAAAGGAGTTCCTACCTTTCCAGACGAACATCGCGCCGCATTGTGAGCAGAATTTACCATGGTTTGTTTAGTCAGGCTCGCTACAGACTCGCTGCCGACAGCGTAATTTCAATCACCCGGCCCGGCTTGCCATCTTTTTCCACCGTGCAGAGCACTTCCATCATCTGTGGCACATCCGGTCCTGCCCAATCAAATGCGTAATATAGCAATTCTAGCCGCTGCTGGTCTTTCGTGCTAGGACTGCGCGAATCTGGTGAGCCATAGAGCAGCAACACGCGCGCGGCAGCGTCGCCGAGTCGCAATCCCAGGCCGGTGCTGAATTGCGGCATTTCCGCCACCGCCTTCACGCATCCGCGAGCGGGCTTGGCCTTCAGCTTGCTTAACCACACCGACTGGATGATTCCATCCTGGTCGAAATCGACATTCAATTCGTCGCCATCGCACTTCAGCCATATTGCCGAGTGATTTTGCGCGTCGTTCGTTGTCGGCGTGCTCCACAGTGTCTGCGCCGTAGCCATGGAAGTGCGCCCTGGCGATATTCTCGCCAGGATCGTTTCATTGTGACGAGGAAAATCCTTTGCCTGCGCCGTGCTGCCGGCAAAGACACCAGCCGCGCACGCCGCTACCAGCCCCCAACTAACGCTGGCCCAGTATCGCGTCGAGGCGCGCCTCAAAATTTTCTTCTCCTTCGCTCCACAATTCATTCCGTTCCACCGGCAGCGCACGTTCAATGGACTCAATCCAGCCGAACAATTGTTGGATGTTTTCCCTCGTCTTTGCGGCATATTCGCGGCGGTTGGCCTCTACCGACATCCACTGCCGGAAAGTTTTCTCAATCGGATGGTCGGAACTGTCAAAGGGGTTCGAAGCCGCTCCCGGCGCCAGAATTCCCGCGTGCCCGGTGAATAAATGTTCGAATCCCAGATCCACGCTGAAATGGCCGTCACTGGCTGCTGCACCGTCATCGTACTGCGGCCCGCGGCAAATAATTTCCAGTGGCTGCGGACCTTCCTTCCACCTCAGCGTTTCGCTCTCAAATGTCCATAAATCCCACTGCGCTTCCACGATGTACGCCGTGTCGTCGTGAATCTGCTGCGCCGCAATCGCCGCCACCTCCGGCGCGCCAAAAGTTCCCTCTCGAAAATCCCATTCAGAAACAGGGGTCTCGGTAGGATCAATGGCCTGAATCGCCAGATTGTCAAAACTGTTGCGCGCCGCAGAAAGCGGCACGGTAGCCAGAAATCGTACAAACTGCGCGACCATCGACTCACGCGAAAACTCCCGCGTCCAAATACGAAGATAAGCCCGGTTTGCCATGGAAAGGGAATTATACAGGTCGCTCAGCAGCACAGCCAACGTGTCATCCGGAGCCCGCCGGAGGCGGGCGAAGGACCTCACCGTTTATACGCATCCACTAAATTTAGAGAATTGGGTAGACTCTTGCCGCGCCGTCAGCGATTTTCGTGCGGCGCAGATTTGCTGAATTCTTCCGTAATTTCCTGCAGCCGCCTGCGCAACGATTCACCAACATTGGAAAAAACCTCAGCGCAAGCACTCCGCATCTTTTCTTCCGCGCTGGCGGAAAGCCCGGACACCACATCTCGCGATTGGTGGTCCAGCTTGGCAACTGTAGTCAGCAGCCAGGTATTCGAAAGGTTGTCCAGCCGCGTCTTGAAATCTCCCGTCGCCCTGTTGCTAAGGTCGGCCATCGAAGTACGCAACTCTTCCTGTTGCTTCTCGGTCCTGGCCTTCCACGATTCCCACAACGGAGCGAATCCATCGTTGATTTTTTCCTGCGCCTCGCGCACTTCAGTCTCCAGCGCGGCGGCCATGCCCGCCTGGAAGCGCTGCAAAAAACTCTCCTGCTCTGCGGTCAGACGTTGCGCAAGCGCTTCCCGCGACGCCGCGAATTGCCGGTTTGATTCGGCGGCGGTCTGGTTCACCGCTTCCTCAAATCCGCCCAACTCCTGCCGCGCATGACGTTGAATCTCGTCCGTGAAGGCCGCTATAGTAGTGTCCGCAGCTTCCGCAAACAGTTCGCGCGCGCGATCAAATGATTCGCGGACCACTTCTTTCATCTGGTTCTGCGTATGGCCCACGAAATTACGGCTGGCATGATCGAGCTCAGCCGTAAATTCCGCGGATACTTCGCCCGCCCGCTCGCGCAGTTGCTGTCCGCCCTGTTCCACCATTTTTTCCGTCAGGCCGTTCAGTTGCGTCTGCACTTTCTTTTCGTACCATTCCGCCGTCTTGTAAATTTCCTCGCGCGCCTCGTGACGTACATCGGCGGCCTTACTTTCCAGTTCCGCAAGATTGCGGCTGATGACGCCCTGGGATGCTTCCTGCAGCAGTTGCTCCACGCCGCCAAGATTTTCCCGGAAACCTGCCAGCGATTCGGCGAAAGCTTCGTCGGCCGCGCTTCGAATGCGGTCCTGCTGCAGCGTCAGTGACGCGTCCAGCAGTGATCGGCCGCCCGCCATACGGCTGATGGCTTCATTGGTCTTTTCAATATGAGGTTGCGCCAAGTTGCGAACCTGCTCGTCGAATTTCTTCACCGCGTCCTGGCTGGCATCGTCGAACGATTGGCGAATCCGGGTGTTTAAATCATCGAACAGCGTTTCGCTTCGCCGGTGCAACTCATTGCGGTGCAGCGAAAGTACATCGTCGAGTTGCGATTGAAATCCTTCGAGCGCGCTTTGTTGAGTCCTGCCCAGCCGTTCGGAATATTGATCCAGTTGCGAAGCTGTGGCCCCAGCTCGCGCGATGGAATGTTCCAGCAACGCCGAATTTTCCTGCAATTTGCCGAGTACATCCCCGTGGACTCGGTTAACCCGTTCCTCGGTTTCCGCTGCGATGCCCTTTGCCGCCTCGCGCAACGCCGCCGTCCGCTGCTGCAATTCGTTGTCGAGGTGTGCTTGCGTTAGCGCGCGCAAACCAGCAGCGCTCTGGTTCGCTGATTCCGCCGCGCCTTCTTTTAGTTTTGCTACCGCTGATTCCACGAAGTCCTGAATCTGCGTTTGCGCCAGCTTTACTTGCTCCGTCAGACGCGCTTGTATTTCGCCGTGCACATTTGCAGCGGCGTCTGTCAGTTGCTGTTGCGCAGCGTCTGCTGCCACATTCAGCTTTTCCTGTTGCGCGCTGAAAGCTTCTTCCTGCTTTCGCACCCGGCTGTCCAGCACCGCGGAAGTCACCGATGCCTGCTCGGCAATCCGGCGTTCCAGTTCTTGCGACTGCGCCACGATCCGCCGCGCAACTTCTTCCGCTTCCCGGCACAGCTGTTGCACGCGCTCGGTAATTCCAGCCGCATGCTGCTCGTGCAACGCATGCTGCTCCACTCCGGCTTTCGATATCGTCGCAGTCACTTCGCGCGTCAACTGTTCCAGATGCGGCGCCAGCCACTTCGGCAACTCGTCCTGCAGTGCTTTCACTGCCGCGCTATAGACCGCCCGGCTGCGTTCATCGCTTTCCTGCTGAATCCGCTCGACGCCACGTTCCGATTCGGTCGAAATATCGGACCGCGCCGCGTTGAATGTCTGTTCCCATTTTTCCGCAGCCGTCTTGTGTTCGGTGGCCACGGCTTGCGCCACTGCTTCGCGAGCTGCCGCGCTGATTTGCTGTTTCGCGTCCGCGATCAATCGAGCGACTTGCCGTGCCAATTGCAACGATGCGTCGGTGGTACTGTTTGGCGGCGGCAGAATGTGCAGCGTATCCGTACCAATTGCGGGAGGCGGAAACGCCGGCTCGGCCGAAGGCTGCGCATCCATCAATCTCTCCGGCGATTTTTCCGGCAGCGATAGAATAATGTCCTCATCTACTACTGCGTGGCTTCCTGCGCCGGTCGTCAAAATAAAATTGCCCCAATCCTCCGGTGGAAATCCGATGCCCCAAACATTTCCCGGAAGCTCTAGCTCCAGGGCCACTTGAAACAGTTGCCGTACCGTCCGCGGCCGCTGAATCCACGCCACTCGTCCACGCACTTGCCGCGGCTGCTGCCCCGCCTCCGCGTGCGGAATCTCCAACGTCACCCACATATTTTTCAGGACGTAATGCTTCGATTGGTAGCGGCAGCCGTGGCAATTAATGATCAGGCTTGATGTGCGCTCCACAAACGGGCGCCCCAGCGCATCCACGCCAGTCACCACCAGCGGCACCGCTTGCACAATTCGCGAACTGCGGCGTTTGCGCAGTTCTTCGCCCGCATTCATAGCGTTTTCTTGCACCATATCCATACGATCGTCGGCACGATCTTTGCCAAACTCTTCCATGTCCGACGCTTTATCCCTTGCCTATCTAGTCTGTTTTACTGTGCTTAGCGGCGTTCCGTTTTGGACGCATCGCCTTGTGCCTGTGCGCGCTTTCCGGTAAGGAAATCCCATATCTCTTTTGCCACCCAAATCGGGCCAACCAGTAAATAAACTGGCCCTTGGAAAAAAGCGGGATGATTTCCTTCTAACTTATGGCCCAGGAACAGCAGCATCCAGCCGGCGATAAAAAACGAACCGCCCCAGATCCATTTCATGAAGAGGAGCAACACGATTCCCGCAAATATCAGCGGGATGCCAATTCCGTGCAGAAGTTTGTTCCATCCGGAAGAGTGCTCGTGATCGTACTGCGCCATGTAGTGCGCCAGATCGGGCATAGCGCACCTCCTTGTGACGGGAAACTCACTGTAGAATTGTGACTCTATACCCAAAAAACTAAAATGGCCAGTCTGGCCTAGGAGTACCACCGTCTCAGCCTAGTACGCCTTACGTCAGCCACGAGCTTGTCATCCTGAGCCCGCCAGCGGCGGGCGAAGGATCTCAACCTAAGAATGCTCGGCGCAACTCACCAATGCCAGAAAAACTTCAGCCTGATAACGATTACGATCAACCAGGCCGTAAGCGCCGCATGAATCGTCCATCCGATCCAGAAAAGCTTCTTTAGCCATTGCAGAGAAACCAAGGACAGCAGTAGCACCGGCAGCTCAAACGCCAACATCATGTAATATTGCCTGCTAATATTGCCTGCGATTGGCCGCTACCGTCGCTGTTCCCTCCCGTGGGTCCTGATTCAAAAGACCCACGCAGGCAGTAGCAATCAGCGTCGCAGCTCCAGCCGCGAGCACCCAGCATTGCGCCTTGCCGTCGCGTCGCCAGAACGGGGCCACGATTCCAACCGATATGCCCAGTAAGAAAATTGCAACCATTAAACCGAAGCTGCTTTCAACGCGCTATCAGTGAACAATTGCCGAATGGCAGGACCGTAATCCCGGACGAACTACAAATCCCGCCGCCCTTCCATCGCTTTCATCATCGTGACTTCGTCCGCATACTCCAAATCCGCACCAACAGGAATCCCCACGCCGATGCGCGACACCCGCACTCCCAGCGGCTTCAACAGCTTCGACAAGTACACCGCGGTAGCCTCGCCCTCCGCCGTAGGATTCGTGGCCACGATAATTTCTTCGACCGACCCATCCTTCAATCGCTCAATCAACTGCTTGATTTTCAGTTGTTCCGGCCCGCGTCCTTGCAATGGCGCCAGTGAGCCGCCTAGAACGTGGTACATCCCGCTGTACATGCGGGTTTTCTCAATCGCCATGATGTTGTGCGGCTCTTCCACCACGCAAATCGTGCGTTTGCTGCGGTTCGCTCCGGTGCAATAGTGGCAAGGATCGGCATCTGTGATGTTCCCGCACACCGAGCACTCGCGAATCTTCTCTTTAGCGTCGCGTATCGCCTCTGCCAGTCCCAGCGCGTCCTCTGCAGGGATGCGCAGGATATAGAAAGCCAGTCTTTGTGCTGTTTTCTGGCCGATTCCGGGCAAGTGTTTGAGTTCATCGATCAGTCGTTCCACAGGAGCAGCAAAATCAGGCATGCCCACTGTGTAGCACACCCAAGCGCAGCCGCGCAAACCTACTCAAAAACCAGCCAGCCCTTTGGTCGCCAAGTTCCTGGGAAAACCAGCTACCGGGCCCTCCGTCATGCTGTGTCTGGCCTGACACGACGGTCCCGCTCGGCGAATGGCCAAGTCCTTATCTTTCAACATGAGCTTTCCGGTGCACCAAATGCATTTCTGAATCCGCGTAATTTGGAGGATTCAAGTCATGATCGAACAACTGGACAGGCCAACCATAAAAACGGTCAGTCTGGACTCGGCTTACGTTGCCATCACCTGTGCCGCCCTCTTATACGCTGTCTCATGGGTCATGGGCTGTTCCACCGCGCCGGTTCCGAAACCCGGCGGCGGCAAAAAACTGGCCAGTTCTCACCAACTAAGTCGCCACCCGGACGAGGAAAAAACACTCACTGCAATTTCTGGCCGCAAACTCACCGTGGAAAAAATGGCACAGCGCGCCGCAACCTCGCTGCAATTTTCTAACGAAGAATATGGAGTAGCCTTCGATGCCCCGAAAGGTTACCTGCTAAAGGAAGGCGAACTGCCTAGCATGGATCGCGGCCTCGGCTACCTCGGCCCCATCCCCATGCACTTCGTCGGACCAGGCGGCATTCGTCTCGCCACTGTCGAGCCGCCGCAGGGCCTGCACCTGGGCACCAATTTCGTGAACGAATTCTTCACCATCAGCGCGCACTTTGATTCCACGGAAGCGGTTTGCGCCGATTTCAATATTCCCGCCGAATCCCGCAACGCAGCGGTCACCCGCACCGTGGACGGCATCGACTTTCATGGTTTCGTCGAACATTCCGCCGCCAGCATGCACGAATACACCGGCATCTACTTGCACGCCTTCGCCAACGAAACCTGCTACGAAATCGGCTACGGCGTCGCTACAGCAGGCTCCAGCGGATCAACCGGAGGCGAGACTAGCAGTAGTTCGAACAATCTGAAAAATATCAATCAGGAAAATCTGCTGCACAAGCTGGAGCGCATCCTGGAAAACGTGCGCATCAATTCACCCGACTTCGAGCGCCACCCGGCCACGGATTAAGCGCTTTTGTAGCGGCCGCCCTGCCGCTGTTCGTCGGGGCCTTAGACAGTGGCAAGGCGCAATTCGTTTGAGATTTCGACCCGCGAAGCGTCACAATGCGTGTCAGGTATCACTCTGAGCGGACCATTCGCCGACTCCGAATCGTCAAGTCATAGATAACACCTTCTTTGATCGACCACGGCCCCCAGCCAGATTCCTCAATTCTCTTCACGAGTGGCAACGCAGTGTCTTGGTGCCAGGCAACAAGCAGAGTTGGAAGAGGCGGACTTCTCGAAGAGAGTCGCACGAAACGGAATTGCAGCCTTTCCAAGGACCTCGCGAGCGATTGAAAGAAGGCGTAGATTCCTCGGCAGTATTGCATACGGCACGCACCGAGAGGATGTGACGCGCGCCAGCGCGGCTTCGCTTCAATTCCGATTGTGTAAGGACGTCGGTAACTCCAGAAATCTCATTGCGAGGGAAAATGTGAGGCAGAATCGCGTACCCGTGAAATCGAATAAATGAATGCTCGGTCAAATCTCTGCGTTAAAACAGTCCGGGAATTTTCATGCCGGGGATTCCGGGAATGCTCCCGGTGAGGGACTTCATCTGCGTAGCGAGTTCATCATCCACGCGGCGCGACGCTTCGTTCACCGCAGCGCGGATCAAATCCTGCAACATTTCCTGATCTTTTGATGCGAATACGTCCGGTTCGATACGCACTTCCAGAATCTGCTTCTGGCCATTCATCTTGACGGTGACCATACCGCCGCCAGCCGAAGCTTCGATCGCAACCGTGTTCACCTGACGCTGCAGGTCTTCCTGAACCTGCCGCAGCCGGGACAACATTTGTTGAAGCGCATTGACTTCCATCAGGAAACCTCTTCGCGCCGCTTCACTTCGGAGATTTTCCCGCCGAAGCGTTGCAACATGGAGCGCACCATCGGATCGCGTTCAAATTTGTCACGCAATTCTTTGGCGTCAGGCGCCGCCTGCGACGCGCCCGCCGTCGCTGCAACTGATTCCATCTTAGCACATACGCGCACCGGACGATTCAGCACCTTGCCCGCTGTTGCGCGGATTTTTTCCAACGATTCGCGTCCTTCCACCATTTCCGCGAACGCGCGTTGTTCCGTGGGGAAAAATATTCGCAGTTCGGCTCCTTCCAGTTCCCAGCGATGCGCGTGCTCCAGCAATTCGCCCAGAAACTTTTGCTGTGATTGAATCGCGGCGCGAATTTCGGACACCTGCCCTTCGCTCAAGCCGCTCGGCGCCACACGATTCACCGCTGCTTCCGGTTGTAACTCTGAAATGTTCGAAGTCGATTGTGTCTGCGCATTTGGAGATTCAAATTCAGCTTCGCGCTCCGCTGCTTTCTCGTCCGCAATGATCGGGTGCACAACGCTGGTCGTGACCTCGCTGCGATTCGCAAAAGTTTCGGGCCCTCTGCTCCAGGCGGGGGAATTGAAAGTAACCGGCGTCGTGGCGGAATTCATGGCGGAATTATTCGGAGCGGCTGCAGGTGAGGCTCCCACTCCCGCAGTGGCGGCGTTGGCAATTTCATTCTTGCTGGACCAAGCAGGCGTTGCCGCAGGAAGCGCGCCGGCTCGCGCAGTGGAACTTTTTGCAGCGCCGCCGTTGCCGCTGGCGTCGCCCAACTCGGAGAGCAATTCTTCCAGAGGCGCCAAGCGCCCAGCATGAATGAGTCGGAGTAAACCCATCTCCAGATGGACGCGAGGATCGGGTTTGCGCCGCAAGTCATCATCGGTCTGCAGCAAGATATTGAAAAATCGCGTCAGGTCTTCTTCGCTGAAGAGCGCAGCAGCCTTCGCTAAAGCTGGCCGCTGGTCGGGAGTCGCGGCGATCAAATCCGAATCCGCGCCGCAAACACGGGCAATCAAAATGTTCCGCATGTGGCGAATTGCTTCGCGGCAGAAGTGCTGCAGATTGCGGCCGTCTTTTTGAAACGTGTGCACCAGACCAAGCGCGCGGTCCGCCGAACCCCTGGCGATGGCTTCCACCAATTCGTTCAATGCGTCTTCCGGAACCACGCCGAGAAGTTCACGCACTTCTTTGTCGGGAATATTATCGCCGCAATAGGCGCGCGCTTGTTCGAGCAACGACAGCGCATCGCGCATGCTGCCTTCGGCCATGCGCGCAATCACAGCGACGGCGCCATCGGCGATAGTTAGATTTTCTTCCTTGGCGATGTATTTGATCCGATTCGCAATCTCGCTGAATGTCAGCGCGCGAAAATGAAAATGCTGCGAGCGCGAACGAATCGTATCTTCCAGATTTTCCGGCTCGGTCGTAGCCATCACGAAAATTACTCGATCCGGCGGTTCTTCCAAAGTCTTCAATAAAGCATTGGACGCTTCGCCGGTCAGCATGTGAGCTTCGTCGAGAATAACAACTTTGCTGCGTGAAGCCGCCGGCGCGTAGCGCACCATTTCGCGCAATTCGCGAATCTGATCGATGCCGCGATTGGAAGCGGCGTCAATTTCGATTACGTCGAGCGAATTTCCCGCGGCAATTTCCTTGCACGAATCGCAGACTCCGCACGGCTCGGCCGTCTGCCCATTGACGCAATTCATGGCCTTGGCCAGAATGCGCGCCGCCGTTGTTTTGCCCACACCGCGAGCGCCGGAAAAAATATACGCATGCGCCACGCGGTCATTCTTGATGGCGTTGGCCAGCGTTCCGGTGACGTGTTCTTGCCCAACTAAGTCTTTGAAGGTTTGCGGACGCCACTTGCGTGCAATTACCTGATAGCTCATGAAGGAGAGTTTCGCACGACGCGACGACGGAGAAAAGTTTTAAGTTGTGGGAAGTCCACGGTCGGCAGTTGAAAGTCAAACGTGGACAAGCGTAGGTCGAACTCCATCATTCGATAAACACCTGCTTTGCCGAATTTTTCGCGAGTTCTTCGTCCCTGGAAGAAAATCAAATGCGAGCGTGTAAGAGAGAACCGGTACTTGCCTTCGACTTTAGATTTCGGCTTCTTCTCGGCGCGAGGAACTTCGGGTGATCTGGGGCACACAAGGCAATCCCGGTACCGTTGCTCCCTTCCGGGCCTGGCGGGGTTCGCGGGACCTCGTTGCACAGAGCCCGAAGTTCCACGCTCCGGCAGTCCCGCAAGGCGGGACTGCTTACAAAATTGTAGCACAGCAATCTGAAGCGGCGATTTCGTCAGTGCCGACAAAAATTATTTTGCTGGTTTTGCCTCTGGAGGAATCACTTCTGATGGATCTACCCAGTTCACCTTGAACGGACCGATGGCATTCACCTGGACGATGGTTGCAGTCTTGCTCAGCGCAAAATGCCGCATCTCCTTCGGCATGCTGACAAAGTTGCCCGGGCTCATTGTTTGCAGTCTCGTCGCATCGAATTTTTCGCCCATGCCGACCTGAAATGTTCCCTGCAACACGGTCACATTTTCGTCGGTTGGATGCCAGTGCGCGGGAATTTTCGTACCCGCCGTGCAGCGCAGACGCAGTACAAAGGGTGCGCCTTCCACGGATGAGTCGCCATTGACCGCAGCCAAATCGCAGCCTTTGATGATTGGAGTCCATTTCAGATCGGCCGAGCGCACAACGCCGTGGTCAGCGCCTGCGGCATCTTTCTCCTGGCTGTAAGCTGCGCCGCCGATCACCACCGTAACGATCAAGGCCGCAGACACAATCCACGAACAAGTGAAGTTCATATATATTCCCCTTACTGAGAAATGTTGAGAAAGATGACGCCGAATGACTGTGAACATACTCCCTCGCTTGAAATTGAGCAAGCGATCTCACCGAAGACACCGAAGACCGAAGAGAAGGAGCGATTCAGAGCGATCCCGTCCTCAGTTGGGGTAAGCAGCAAACGGGCACACCGGCTTAAAAAAGTCACCGTTCGCACGACGATTTTGAGTTACTCTTCCGGTGGACGGAGTTCCTCCCCGTCCGCCTGGTGATTGCCGCAGCTTTCGCCGGGTCCGCGCGCCAGCGCCGCACCATGAGGCCTCGCCTCGGTGCCGCTCCACGTTACGGAGCACGCCTGCCCCGGCAGGCTAGCTTGCAAATGCAAGCAGGAGGATCACTAAATGAAAATCGCAGTTCGACTTATGCTGGCTGTTTCTGTTTTGTCGTTTGCAGCTTCTTTTTCTCAGGCAGAACCACGCCAGATCATGCAAGGCACGCAGATGCGTTTGAAGCTTCTGACCGATATAAGCACATCGCTGTCACGAAATGGCGATGGATTTGTCGCCGTAACTACTGAACCGGTGATGCTTGGCAACCAGCAACTTTTGCCCGCAGGCACCCGCATTCGCGGCATCGTCACCAGCATCAGTCACGCGCGTCATTTTGCGCTGTTTCGCGGCGAAGCTTATTTGAACCTGACATTCCGGTCGGTGGAAATCGACAGCCGTCTGATTCCGGTTCAGATGAGCATCATCGCGATTTCCAAACCATCGACGGAAGGCGAAGGCAGTCGTCGCAAAGACGTTACCGTGACAGAAGGTCAGCTGCTGCAAGAAACGCACGACATCAAGGGCAGCATTATCGCCGGCACGATTGGCACCGGCGGATCAACCGTGATTGGTAAGCTTGCCGGCCACGCCGCAGCCGGATTTGGAATCGGCCTCGCCGGCACCGCGATCTACGTTGCTCAGCGCAAAGGCAGGGAAGTGGTGCTGCCCTCGGACACCGGCTTTCTGGTGCGGATGGACAACACCATCACCGTGCCCAGCACGATCGCTTCGACCGGTTCAGTGAACGGCAGCAAGTAATCCGAGAATTTTTTGGCTACGACAATTTGGTGCAGGGAAAAGCCGCGCCGCGAGTTTGTTGACCTGCGGCACGGCTTTTTGTTGTCGCCGTTAAGTCGTCATTCCGAACGGAGTCTGGGGAGTATAAGGGCGCGATTGCAAACGCCTGCTTGGCTACTTCTTCGGGAAATTCGCGTCGGTTTTCACTTCTTCGATTTGCTTAGTGTGACGCTGGCTGTGCGCCGAGACGAACAGCACCCACTCGTAGGCGTCCAGTTTCGCTCCGCCCATCGGACTGTCCACAGCATGAGCGCGGAGGTCCGGAGTGTCCTTCAGGAAATTCTCAGTGGCGGTACGGCTCTCCACAAAATGTTTTAGGGATCCTTCGGGCGAGCCGAAGCGGTTTGTTGGTTTCAACTCGTCGGGAGCTTGGGCCTTCTGCGAGCGATCCGGAATCATTGCCATAATTCCTGCGTCAATTTTCGCGGTGTCGCGGCCCGGCGCGGCTGGCGCCTTCATTACCTTGTCCGCGGCCATGCCGCGAATTAAATCCTCTGCCGCGGCAATGTGCTCGACGCATTCCGCCACGGACCATTTGTCTGGAGCGGGTTTGAAGTTCCACTGCGCCTCGGATAGTCCCTTGGTTGCGTCTAAGACTCCCTTTTTGGTTGATTCAAGATATGCCAACGCTTTGTCCTTGTCCGCTTGCGTTGTTTCTTGTGCGCGAATATTTGCTGCGGCAAATGCCAGCGTAGCTACCACCGCGATTGCCAACCATCTCCGTCAAATCAACCGTTCTCTCCCTTTTCAAATGCTACCGATTCCCCGTCGCAGTTGACCGCCGCGCGATCTCCTCGGTCGTCAGGTCTTCCTGATGACTTGCAATATACCAGTGATTTCCCCAGCCATCGAGCAGTGATCCGGACCGGTCGCCGTACACCTGGTCGGCCATGGGCTGCAATTCCTTGCAACCGTTGACCAGTCCACGCGCAAAAACTGCGTCGCAGTTTTCCACGTAGTAATGCTGCGCCACGGCTCGTGGTCCCCACGGCGCGCGGCCTTCGCTCAGTTCCACCACCGTATCGCCAATCCGAACTTTGGCATGCTGGATTGTGCCGTCGCCACCGGCTCCCTTCTGGATTACCTCCGCGGCAAATGCCTTTTCGAGGAAATCGAGAAAGCGCCCAGCGTCCTTCACGCTGAAGTACGTATTGAGCTCCTGCAGAATTTCTGGTCGGTAGCTTTTTCCCGCGACGTGTGTCGCAATGAACCAGAAGTTCCCCGCTGGATCGCGCACGCCTGCCTCGCGATCGCCATAGTCCCGATTCGCCGGCTCGTACAAAGAGGTCCCGCCGGCCTTCAGAGCCCGGGCATAAACCTCGTCGGAGTTCTTCACGTAATAATGCAATCCGGCGGGCATAGCGCTCCATCCCGGCCCAGCTTCCGCAAATTCGATAATTGAGTCCCCGATGTGCGCCTCCGCGTGACGCACTATTCCGTCGACATCGCGCATCACATATTTCTGGCATGCCCCAAACGCGTTCTGCATGAAATCAATAAAGGTGTTTGCGCTCGGGACGATGAGATAGGGAGTCAAGCTCCTGAACCCCTCTGGAACCGAATTTTTCGCCTTGGCCATGGTGTAACTCCTTCAGGTGAGTATTGAGTGGAGTTCCATTTTGTCTGTCTGGATAGGAAGCGTATTGTAAAAATTTGACTATCGCCATTCGACCATCGCGAACGAAGGACTAAACAATGGGCAAATGATTGTGATGGCCAGGGAATCCGCGATGATCGTTGAGGTATTTGACAGGATTAATCCCGGAAAACGCGCGGAAATCGTGAATGAAATGCGCCTGGTCAAAATAGCCGCAGTCCAGCGCGACATCGCTCCAACTGACCGAACGTCCTCGGGCAATCTTTTCCAGTACGGTCTGGAATCTTCTTACGCGGCAAAAAACCTTCGGAGCCATTCCTACGTGCTCCTTGAACAGTTCGATGAAGCGACGCGAACTGAAGCCGGTTTTGTCCACGACTTCCGCAATCCTGGCGGTTGCCGGTCTCGCCAGAAATTTCTCCACTGCAAACTCGACCACCGGCTGCCCATCCAACATGCCCGCGGCGCGCTCGAGAAGCGCGACTTCCACAACGCGCAGTTTTTGCGTTGCAGTTGGGGCCGCGAGCACGCGTTCGCGTAGCTCACCCGCAAGTCGGCCCCACAAATCATCCAATCCGACGTGCTGGTTGTGTAGTTCGTCGCTCGGCAATTTCAGAAAGGGCAGAGCGCCGGCCGGACGAAACGACACGCCGACTACACAAGACTGTTCATCGGTGTCGATCGCGAAACATTTTGTGTGTGGACCACTGATGCTACACCCGCGGAATTTCTTTACCTTTTTCGTGTCGTCCGGATCGTACAGGCGGGTCTCATCCTCCAACAGATTAATGACCAAGGTGATGCAGCCGTCAGGCATTAATCTTTCTTTCTGGTGGGGCTGCGGAGCGGTTTCGTAATACCACAGCAATTCCACAAAGTGGGAAAGAGGCGGCCCGGGCTTGACGTGCAGATTGGGCATCTCGTCGCCATTCTACTCCTAGAGTGTCGATGAGTGGTCTATTCCCTAGAGGTGGCGCGGAAGGCCGGATTCCACGTGGGCACATTCTCATCGTAGAAATTTCCTGAATTCGTCGCATCAGTTCTTTCGATTGACGCTGTTCGTGCCATCGCGATACTCTTTTTCCGCATGATGTCACGTCGTCCGCTCTGCTACTTACCTCCAGCGTTTAGGGCAAACCATTCCGAGGAGATTCATGTCCACCGAATTGCGTAATTTTTTGTCGCTCTCGTATGACGAGCTCGAACAGCTGAATTTGAAGGCCAAGGAGCAGCGCAAGAACCGCGTCGCGGCACACAAGATTCAAGAAGACCGCATCAAGTACCTTAGCGACGAGAAACGAATTAAGGCGGTCACGGTATTGTTCAGCGACCTCGAAGGCCGTCTGCACATGCTGGATTACGACAAAAAGTTTCTCATCAAGAGCTGGGACAACCTAACCTTCGACGGTTCATCCATTCGCGGATTTACCGCGCAGCGCGAAAGCGATTTGCGTTTGGAGATGGACTGGGGCGCGTTTTACTGGGGACCTTCGGATGTGTTCGGCTCCGGCAAAGTTCTCGTGTTTGGCGAGGTGATCGACAAGGACGGTTCGCCGTATTCAGCGGACATTCGCGGCCTGCTGAAGGGCTACGCCGAAAAGCTGAACAAGGACGAGGACTACACACTCAACGCGGCAAACGAAATTGAAGGATTTCTGTTCCAGGGTCCAGACGCGGAACGCCACTACAACGAAACGCGTAAATTCGAGTACGTAAATACCGGCGGGTATTACCATTCGTTGCCAGGCGATTTGCTGCGTACATTTATTGATACCACGGCGGAAGTCCAGCGCTCGATGGGTTTTCAGAACGAGAAGGATCACCCGGAAGTTGCGCCGTCGCAATTTGAAATCAATTATGGATACGGCGAAGTGGTGGCAGCGGCGGACCAAATTCAACTGTATAAATTGATTTGCCGGCAGGTGGCCACGCGAATGGGCCTGACTGCGTGTTTCCTTCCGAAGCCGGTAGTGGGCGTGAACGGCAACGGAATGCATACCAACGTTTCGATCTCGAAAGGTGGCAAGAATCTTTTCTGGGATCCCAAAGGCGAGGAAAAGCTCAGCAAGATGGGCTGGAACTTTACCGACAAGATCCTGACGCACGCCAACGATATCTGCCTCCTGCTGAATTCTAGCGTCAATGCGTACCGCCGGCTCGATCCGCACTTCGAAGCGCCCAACCAGATCAAGGCTTCGCCAGTGGATCGCGGTTCGATGATTCGAATCCCCATCGGCAATGAAAAGAGCTCGCGTGTGGAAGTACGCTCGGTTGCGCCGGACGCCAATCCGTACCTGGTGATGTACTCGATTTTCAAATCGGGGCTGGACGGCGAAACCGCGAAAATCAAGAATCTGCGGCAGGCTGAGCGCTATCTGCCGGACAACATCTACACGGCGCTGGAAAACTTCGAAAAGGCTGGCTGGACTACCAAGTTGCTGGGCGCTGACGTGAAGGCGCGGTTCGCGGATCTGAAACGCGCATCGGCGGATCGCTGCCCTCGCGCGCTAGGGACGTTCGTGAAAGCACCGGAAGTGCAATACCACCACGAAGTGTATAACCAGTTCCTCTGGAACCTGTTCTAGCGTTCTAAACGCCAGTGACGTCATGGTCCAAGGCATAAGTGC
>CAVURF010000014.1:0-63548 GCA_963743735.1 uncultured Acidobacteriota bacterium | reverse complement strand
CTGCGGTACCTTCGATTCATATCATTGTGAATAACGGGCACGTGACGCTAGAAGGCGTCGTGGATTCGGAAGCCGACAAGAACCTTGTCAACATTAGAGCCAACGGCGTTCCCAACGTTTTCTCAGTGACCAACAACCTCACTGTAGGTTCCGACGGCAAGACGAAATAAGGTCCACTTACCAAACCTTATAAATTTGCCCGGTCTGTCGACCCTCGACACTCTTGCTGTACGCGAGCGCCGCTTGGCTGGCAGGCACCGCCCTGTAGCCTCGAAAATAGGGCCCGAACGAGGCCATCGACTCTTCGACAACTGTGGGACTAACCACGTTAATCCGCAGGCCGCGAGGCAATTCAATTGCCGCTGCTATTACAAAGCTTTCCAATGCGCCGTTCACCAGCGACGCCGCCGCACCATATTGAATCGGATCTTCACTCAGGATGCCGCTGGTTAAAGTGAACGACCCGCCGTCGGTCAAAAATTCCTGACCCGCGAGGACTGTGTTCACCTGACCCATCAATTTATCGCGTAGACCAATATCGAAATTTTCTGGCGTCATTTCGGCCCACGGACCGAAGTGCACACTTCCCGCGGTGCACACGATCGCGTCAACGTTTCCCGTTTTTTGCAATACGGCCTTCAGGTTCTTCATTTCCCGCATGTCTGCATGGTAGTTCCCGCTCTGGCGCCCAACCGCGATGATTTGATGCCGCGGCGAAAGTTCTGCTGCAACCGCTCTTCCCAATGTCCCGCTGGCGCCAATCAGGATAATCTTCATCGGTTTTTGCTCCTTACCTACCGCTTCGCGGTTCCCTGCCGAAAATTGTTATCAATTCGAACAATTTGCTTGGCCAGGCTTCGCTAATGAGCGCAACAGCCGCGTACATTGATACGCATATGCTACCTAAGATCTTAATTTCTCTTGCGCTGCTCATCATGCTCGTTATTGTTGTAGGCGCCTACTTTGTTCATCGAATCGATTCGCAACTGGCGCGAGAGTCGGAAGCCAAGCTCAAGAAATTAGAACCAGGCGTCGTAAGAGGCCTCGGAATGTTTAAGAAGAGTACCTTCTACAACGAAGAAGGTCTCGGTGACGTGACCGAAATCCTCCTCGGTTGGCCCGCTGACCGCGAAGGCGCCGCCCTTGACCGTTGTGGGAGATCACGGCACCGATTTTCTCGCCTCTGACGGCAAGATAAAGAAACAAGCCCGCTTTTCAAAGGAAATTTTTTGCCCAATCGAGGTCACAGAGCTGGACCCGAGCGGCGATTGTGGCTTTTTGACGCGCGACCAGAGTTGGGCTGGCGACTCAATTTTGTTTGACAAGCAGGGATAGGAGCGCTGTTGTAAAGGGCGTCGAGGATTCGGTTGGAGGCGACCTCGACGGCAAGGGCAACCTGCAAGTTGTTATCGGCTTCAACGGAAACGGCGCCGTTGTTGTCGTTGACAGTGCAGGAAAGAAAATCTGGCAAAAAGCGGACAGAAACGTTTGGCACGTTGAAACCCTAGACATTGATGGGGATGGTCGAAAAAAGATTCTGCACAGTAACGCGAAAGGCCAACCGCTTGTTCGGGACGCGAATGGAGAAATAACCGCCCACTACTTGACGGAACACTATGTTTCCGATTTCGCGCTGACGCGGTGGGGCGCGGAATCGCAGACTCGGCACATTCTGGTTCCGTCTCGTGAGGCGAGTGATGGGTGCTGCAGGCCAGTTGTTTTGGTACTTGATGCCAAGGGCAAAACGATCACTCATTTCGAGGATCCGCTTGGCGACCTCATGCACGGGACGCGAGGAACACCGGTGCACTTTCCAAAGGAGCCTCCTTACTACGCTGTCTTGCAAACCAACAGATCCCTCAGCCGTTCGATGCTTTTCTTTATGATACCGAAGGAAAAATCACCTATCACGAAACTCTCGCGGAAACATGCCTTGGCATTGCGACAATGCGGGAGAAAGCGGGCGACCGGCTGCTAATCGGTTGTTCGGGTAACATTCTCGAATACTCTCCGAGCGCCGAAGCTCGGCGAATAACGACGCTGGGAATCGTTGAGTGCCGCTGGTTTTCCGATTAACGCTGATCCGCTAGCGATCCGTCGCTTTCGTGAAATCGCTGTCTTCACGTTATAATTTTTTATGCGCTGCCACACCGCCCTTCACCTTTCCACCGCAACGGCCATCCTTGCTTGCCTTTCATTCTCGCTAGCAGCGCAGGACGGGTACTCGCAGCAGGACGAACTGGCCTGGCGCACGCAACACGCAACGGATCTGCAAAAGCCCGATGGATGGCTGTCACTAATAGGGCTCGAATGGCTCCAGCCGGGCGAAACTTCCATCGGCTCGGCCCAGGACAATAAGATTCATCTTCCAAACACTGCTCCCGCTCACTTGGCGATTCTGAAACTGGAAAATAGCGCGGTCACTCTTTTGCCGTCGAGCGAAGGTTTCCCTGTCGGCTTGCAGGTGGACAAATTGCCCGCAAAACAACAAGCGCTGCGCGCCGATGCAGACAAGGACAAGTTCAATTCGCACGTCACGATCGGCACTCTGAATTTTTACGTGATCAAACGCGCCGACAAATTTGCCCTGCGTATCAAGGACGCAAAGTCGCCTTCCCGGCTCGAATTTCACGGCTTGAAGTGGTTCGAACCAAACCCGGCTTATCGCGTGACTGCGCAGTGGACGCCGTATGTTCCGGCTAGGAGTGTTTCGCTGCTGACGCTCGTCGGCACTGAATATTCTGAGCCTGTTCCTGGATTCGCGGAATTCACGCTTGGCGGTAAGACCTATCGCTTGGAGCCGGTATTGGAAGATCCCAACACAGCGAAATTGTTTTTTATTTTACGGGACACTACCAGCGCGGAAACGACTTACCCTGCGTGCCGCTTCTTGTACACGACGTTTCCCAATCATGGCCTGGATCAACCCGGCGAACTGCTGCTCGATTTCAATCATCTGGAAAACCCGCCGTGCGCGTATACCCCTTACGCGACTTGCCCGCTTCCTCCGGCCGGCAACCGTCTGCCGATCGCTCTCCCGGTCGGAGAACAGCGGTACCATAAATAAAGATGACCTCTGGATCTCCCAATGCGTTGCATCGCGAAGGTGATGACACCGGCGCTCGCGAAAAAATGGTCGCGCTGCGCGGAGCGCTGCTGCGGCTGCACAAGGCTTTGCTGGAGATGGAACGCCGCGATTACGAACGCGAACACGGCGTGGTAAATGTTGGCGAACTGTTTCGGCTGGTGGTGGATGACGCGCAATTCAGCTGGCTGCACAACATTTCGGAATTCGTGGTTCGCATTGACGAAGCACTGACGGGTGAGGCGCCAGTGGGACCCGCGGACTCCGACACGGCGTTCGACCTGGCGCGGAAAATGTTCACGCCGACGGAAAGCGGCGACGCTTTTCAAAAGCAATATTTCGCAGCCATCCAGCGCGATCCGGCGGTGGTGATGGAGCACGCCGAACTGGCCCGTCTCTTTTCGCAAACCCTGCCCAAAGAAAAAAAGGAATAGTGGCGACGCGCAATCGCGCGAGGGTGAAGAGCGCATACGCAAAAGAATCGTCACATGACCAACCCGGAAAACTCCGACGTATCAGAGGTTCTGCATGATATCGCGCGACAGCGCTTCGAACTGCACGTCGGCGAAGCGCTCTGCGCGCTCGATTACCGCCTCGCACCCGGCAAACTCGTGATCTACCATACCGAAGTGCCGCAACCGCTCGAAAGCCGCGGCCTGGCTGCGCTCATGACGCGAGCGGCGCTCGATTTTGCGCGTGCCGAGAACCTTAAAGTCGAGCCGCGCTGCCCCTACACTGCCGCGTTCATGCAAAAGAATCCCGAATTCGCCGACCTGCTTGCGCCGCGCTGATTTCCTCCGCATCACTTCCAATTTGGCTGCAGCGCTCCGCGAAATGAGGGCCATACTTTGCCAGCAAGGTCCGTCAAACTATCTAGGTCCAGTGCAATCTCATGCAAAAGCCACCTCCCGGCAAAATACGGTATTATTTCGCGCTCGTCGCAGCGATCGTCTGCATCGCGTGGTCGGCAATTTTTGTCCGCTGGACTTCGATTCCCGGCCCAGCGTCCGCGTTCTATCGGTTGCTGATTCCCGCCATCGTCCTGCTGCCAACGTTCCTTATTCCGGGCCGGCGTCAGAAACTCAGCATTCGAAGCTACTCGATTATCGCCATCGGTGGATTTTTCTTCGCGCTGGACCTGGCGTTCTACAACACGTCCATCCTGCAGACCAACGCGGCCAATGCCACGCTATTGGGCAACAACACGCCTATCGTCGTAGGGTTGCTCACCTGGATCGTGTTTCGGCGACGCCCGGCGCTCTCTTTTTGGGTCGGTTTGGCGCTGGCGGTTGCCGGGTCGCTGGTCATCATGGCCGCTGATGTCGCAAAACACGCCAAGTTTGGCTGGGGAGATGCCATGGCACTGGCCGCGGCGGCGTGCTTCGCTGTCTATCTCCTCGCGACCGAGCAGATTCGCGCGCACACCGGTACGCTGGAATTTCTGCGCCTGGCAATTCTCTCCAGCACTATCTTCATGTTCCTGTTTACGTTGACCCTGCGCGTCCCGCTGGTCGTTCCGGATCGCCACACGTTTTTGGCGCTATTAGGGCTAGGCTTGATTTCGCAACTCGGCGGCTACTTGGCGCTGACCTATGCGCTCGGCCATCTTCCCGCGACTGTAACTTCGGTAAGTTTGCTGTCGCAAGGCCCGCTCACCGCCCTACTGGCCGCCCTTCTCCTGGGAGAGCCGCTGACCAGCTATCAAATCGCCGGCGGCGCACTGGTGCTGGTCGGCGTCGGCTTGGCGAACCGACTGAGTAAACCCGAGGAAGACGCCAATGCCGCATTTGGTTCAGCCGCGGATGCTGGAGCGCAGGAACATATTGGATGATTCATCCGTCATACTACTGTGTGCATCTGCGTCATTAGCAAACCATGAGCGAATCGCTGCAAACCGGAAAGTTCTACGGAGCAACTCAGCGGCGCCTGGAAGTGGGCGGCCTGGTGTTGTCGGAAATCGTCCACGCCAGCGGCCGCAGGCTTCCCTGCCACACCCATGAGTCCGCCTATTTCGGCTTGTTGCTCGCCGGCAGCTATTCCGAAAAGTGCTCGCATCGCACAGCCGAATACGATCCCTTCACCATGGGATTTCATCCCCCTTCGCTCACTCATTCCGACGAAGTCGGCGGAAGCGGTTCGCGCATGTTCTGTGTAGAACTCCGCGATTCGTACTTGCGCCGAACTCGGCCGTTTCTTACGGCGCCGCAGTTTGTTCCCGATCTTTGTGCGTCGCAAGTGACCTGGCTGGGCCTACGTCTGTATCGCTCTTTCGTCAACGAAACGCTCAGCCCGCTGGAACTGGAAGAAGAGTGCGCCGACATGCTGGAGCGTGTCAGCGTCTCACATATTCTGCTAGAAAAATCGCGCCCGGTATGGCTCAGTCGCGTGCTGGATTTGCTGCACGAATCTTATCGCGAGTCGCTAACGCTGGAAGAAATTGCAGCGCAAGTCGGCATACATCCGATTCATCTTTCGCGCGTTTTTCGCAAGTTCTACGGCTGCACGATGGCGGAATTCATGAATCGCCTGCGCGTGCAGTTCGTGTGCCGCGCGTTGGCTGGCGGCTGGACCGATCTGGCGATTGTAGCCAGCGATGCGGGTTTCGCCGATCAGAGCCATTTGGGCCGCGTATTCAAGTCCTGCACCGGGCAAACTCCGGGGAAGTTTCGCTCCTTTTTTCACTCTCAGCTCCATTAAACTAACCTCCGCGGTGCATTCCAATCATGATTGGATGGCATCGGTTTTGACTGCAAACTCCGTCCGCTCAGCCATTGCTTTTCGCTCAAGTTCCATCCAATAAAGCACAGTGATGTAATCCTGAGCCCGCTGAAGGCGGGCGAAGGATCTCAACCGGTCGCCCACCACCCACTTTAGCTAGCTCCTCTTCCGCCATGTTTGTTTTGTTCTATACCACTTTGAAGAAGCGAGTCACACTTGCTTCCACTTCTGAACGGAGGCACCGCAATGCCGAGATCAATCTACCTGGCCGCGTTATTCGCAACGCTGGCAATCTTTTCGATTGAGAAACCCGCTCACGTTGTCACCGCGAGTACACCGCCGCCCGCAGTACCCGAATTTACTTCTGACGGAAAACTGCTCCGCCCGGAAGGCTATCGCAAATGGGTCTTTCTCTCCTCCGGATACGGAATGAGCTACTCGCAAGGCGCGTCGTCCGATCAGGACCATCTTATGTTTACCAACGTCTTCGTGCCGCCCGCGGACTACGATTATTTTCTGGCACACGGGACGTGGCCCGACAAAACCATGTTCGTCCTCGAAATGTACGGTTCGCAATCCAAAGGCTCGATCAACCAGCACGGCCACTTTCAAACGGAGCTGATGGGCCTGGACGTCGAAGTAAAAGACGCTTCGCGCTTTCCTGACAAGTGGGCATATTTCGGGTTCGACGCCGATGAAAAATCCAGCTCCGCGACGTCTCCGGGGAAGAACGACTGCTGGAAATGCCATGATCAAAACGCCGCCGTGGAACACACCTTCGTACAGTTCTATCCGGCGTTGCTAAGCATTGCGAAAGAAAAGAAGACCATCAAGGGTGGCGTAAAACTTCCCTAGCCTTTGCCTTTTCTTGTTTTAGGTGCCAGCGGCTTTATGCCGCTGCGGTTTGGTGGCATTCGAACCGACGGTTCGGCAAGAAAAACAAAAACACGAAGCGCTATCCTGAGGCGATCCGATAAGTATCGCGAAGGATCCCGCAACGCTTTCCCACTCACGCCTTCACGGCAGGCTGTGTCTGCGGCGCAGGCGCCATCACCTCAACATTGTTGCCGTTGGGATCTTTCACATAAACGGAACTCGTTCCGTCGCGATGAATCGTGGGTTCTCCGAACACGGCAGGATCGCCAAGAATCGCAATGTGCGGCGGATGCTGCTCGGAGATCACAAACGCTAGCCGCACATTCTCAAACGCCAGCATCGCCCAGGTAGTGTCCTGGTATTCCACCTCGCACCGAAAGCGTTTTGTATACCATTCGACGGTTTCGTTCACGTCCTTCACGCGAATCGCCGCGTGGTGCAGCGTATCCAGACGATTCTCTTTTCCCATGAAAGTTGTACCCCCATTCTGCCAGGATCCTTCCATTAGAGTAGTAGAATTCCCCGCGCGTTGGCGAGCGCAGTTCCGTCCTTTTCTTCCTAGCCGAGAATCTGAGAAGATTCGCAGCACAACGAACTCAATTTAATCGGCGGGGGCTCCTGTGCCGAAAAAAGCTCTTGCGAGTCAGGTCGCGATCATAACCGGAGCCGGAAGTACCGAAGGTATCGGCTTCGCGGTGGCGCGCCGCCTGCTTGCCCAAGGAGCCAAAGTCGCCATTACCTCAACCACCGCACGCATTGAGGAACGCGCGCGTGAACTGGATCCGTCGGGATCGCATATTTTTTCCTTTGTGGCTGACCTCACCTTCGAGGCACAAGCTCAAGCCCTGGTTGAAGCCGTCATGTCCTGGCGAGGCCGGACCGACATCCTCGTCAATAACGCCGGCATGATTCAAACCGGCCAGCCAACGCATTCTGATTTTTTGGAAAATATCGCATTCTCCGCGTGGCAACGCCAGCTTGCGAT
The DNA here is from genome assembly GCA_963743735.1 of uncultured Acidobacteriota bacterium. Lineage (GTDB taxonomy): Bacteria > Acidobacteriota > Terriglobia > Acidiferrales > UBA7541 > Acidiferrum. The sequence goes on along the minus strand of CAVURF010000014.1, from coordinate 55,884 downwards.
TTCGCTCAACACCACTTTCCTGATGACTCGATTCGTGTTGCCCATCATGAAAAAACAGAACTACGGCCGCATCGTAAATGTATCCTCCGTCACCGGCCCGCTCGTCAGCTCTCCCGGCTCTGCCGCATACGGCGCGGCGAAATCCGCGATGGACGGCATGATGCGCGCCGCAGCTCTTGAAGTCGCCGAACACGGAATTACTTTCAACGCCGTAGCTCCGGGCTGGATCCAAACCGCTTCTTCGATCGAGTCAGAAAAAGTTGCCGCGCGCGCCACGCCCCTTCGCCGCGCCGGCACTCCAGATGAAGTCGCTGCAGCCATCTGCTTTCTCGCATCGCCAGGCGCATCCTACATCACCGGGCAATCGCTGGTGGTGGACGGCGGAAATCGCCTGCAGGAAGACAAATCCCTCGCCTCAAGTAAATGAACCAGCCTCGATTGCAAGTAAACTAAAGCCGCCTGACGCTGCACGCGCTTCTGCGCTCGGTAGGCAATCAGGAGGTCTCATGTCCCGCGCCTCACGCGTCATTCACCTGATGTCCCTGCTCCTGTTGTTGCCGGTGCCCGCCTCTGCTCAGGACAACTTGCCAGGCGCTCAGTCCAATGTGGCTGCTCCACCGCAGCGCCCGCGCGCCAAAATTGGCATCGCTCTGGAAGGCGGCGGCGCGCTCGGCCTGGCGCATATCGGCGTTCTGCAGTGGTTCGAAGACCATCACATTCCCATCGACTATATTGCCGGCACTAGCATGGGCGGATTGGTGGGCGGTTTGTACGCGACCGGGAAGACTCCCAAGGAACTGCAGGAGATTGTCGAACAGCAGAACTGGGACATCATCATCGGCGGCAAAACTCCGTATCAGGATTTGTCTTACCGGCGCAAGGAAGACAATCGCGATTATCCGACTTTCATTCAAATTGGATTAAAAAGTGGATTGTCGCTCCCTGCCGGATTGAACGCCGGGCACCAGATCAGTTTGCTGATCGATCGCGAAACACTTCCGTACGCAAATCTGAAATCGTTTGACGATTTGCCGATTCCCTATCGCTGCGTGGCAACGGATCTGGTCAGTGGAAAGGAAGTTGTGTTCAAAGACGGCAGCTTGCCACAAGCCATGCGCGCCACCATATCCATTCCCGGATTGTTTAATCCCGTTCGAAGAGACAATCAAGTCCTGGTGGATGGCGGCCTGGTCGGCAATCTTCCTACCGACGTGGTGCGCGCCATGGGCGCGGAAGTCGTGATTGCCATTCACCTCGAAGTTGCCCCCGCAAAACCAGACGAGATCCAATCTCTCTTCAGCGTTCTGGGACGCTCCGTCGATGTCGTCGTGCGTGAAAATGAAATCCGCGGCCTCGCCCGCGCAGACCTGGTGGTAAATGTCGACCTTCAAGAATACAGATCCCTCGATTACGGAAAATCGCGCGCCATTATTGACGTCGGCCACCAAGCTACAGAAGCCAAAGCTCGCGTTCTCGAACCTTTCGCGCTGAATAACTATGACTGGCAAGCCTATCTGCAAGCGCGAGACCTGCGGCGCCGTACCGAAATTGCTGCGCCGCGGTTCATTCGCGTCGAAGGTACGGATCCGGACGCCGCAAGACAAATTGAGGCTTTCCTGCAGCCGCTGGTCGGCAAACCGCTCGACACCACAATTCTGGATGGTCTGCTGACCCGTTTGACCGGCATCGGAAAATTCGACGCCATCGGCTATCGTGAATTGAGCGACGGCGCCAGAACTGGGTTGCTCATCGCAGTCCACGAAAAAAGTTATGCGCCGCCTCTGCTGCAATTCGCATCGGAAGTGGACGGCTCGGAGACGGCCGACGTCTCGTTTACGCAGGCCGCGCGGCTCACTTTGATGGACGTCGCCGGTTACCGCTCCGAATGGCGCACCGACTTGCTCTTCGGAAACACTTATAGCCTTTCCACCGAGCTCTATAAGCCTCTCACCAGCTTTTCTAATTTCTTCGTAGCTCCGCATGCGTCCGAGAACTACACACAATTCAAAATCTACCAGCGCTCCGACCCGCTGGTCATTTATGGTCTCAACAACGCCAATGGCGGCGTAGATCTCGGTTACGGTTTCAACCGTTTCAGTGAAATCCGGCTAGGCTACGAAGTAGGCGCCCTCGATGCACGCGTTCGTTTGGGGCAAGCGCAATTTCCTTCCATCTCCGGTCGCATAGGAGACACGAAACTTCATTTCCTTATCGACCACGGCGATGACCCCGTCATTCCCCGCCGTGGCTACACTGCCGAATCCACGTTCCGCTGGTATGACACCAGTCCCGGCGCTCCGCAGGGATTTCCCACCATGGAAGGGCATTTGCAATTTTTCCAGCCCATCACTACCCCTGCTTCCATTTTCGTAACCGCGCAAGGTGGCACCACGTTCAGCTCGCGCGAAGTCGGACCGACCCCCCGATTTTTTCTGGGCGGCCCGTTGCGCCTGGGCGCCTACGGCACCAACGAACTCTACGGCAACCAGTATTATCTGTTCCGCTTGGGCTACCTTCACGATTTGTTCACTCTGCCGCCGTTCCTCGGAAAACAAATCTATGCCATCGGTGCCTACGAGTTTGCCAAAATGTATGGCTTCCAAGCGCAGAGCGGCTTTCCAAATGACATCAACCTCGGCGTGCTCGCAGAAACTGCCTTTGGCCCGCTGCTGATCGGCGGAAGCTACGGCGATTCCGGTCACCGCAAGCTGTATTTCCAACTGGGAAGAGTTTTCTAAAACGCTCTAGTCATTTTCGAAGTGTGCGAATAGATTGTTCAGCGATTCGGCCAGTGTGGGATGAGCGAACACCGCATCTTTCAGAATGGTGTAGGGCAGCTTGCCCATCATGGCCAATTGAATTTGTGACATGATTTCGCCGCCTTCTATGCCGAGGACCGCCGCGCCCAGCATTTGCGAAGTTTCAGCGTCCACCACCACTTTCATGAAGCCGCGCGATTCGTCAAGTTCCAGCGCCCGCGCCACGTAGCTCATGGGCATCTTCGCGACGCGAATCTTACGCCCCGTTTTGCGTGCTTCGATTTCACTCATGCCGACTCGGCCAAGCTGCGGGTCAATGAAAACCGCATAGGGCAATAACCGTCCAGCGATGGACGCATTTCCTTTTTCAATGATATTCGTTCGAATGATGCGGAAGTCATCGTAGGAAATGTGCGTGAAGGCCGGCCCGCCCTTGATGTCGCCGAGCGCGAATATTCCGGACGCCGAAGTTTCTAGACGATCATTTACCTGAATGTACCCGTGTCTATCGGTTGCGATTCCCGCGGCTTTGGTGTTCAGGGAGTCAGCATTCGAAACGCGCCCAGCCGCAATCAGTAACTGCGTCCCGCTGAGTGTCTGCAACTTACCGGAATTTTCCACCGTCAGCTCGACGCCGCTGGCGATTTTTCCCACGCGCTTGGCTTTCGAATTCAGTACCACCTCGATACCTTCATCGCGCAAAATCTTCAGCACCGCTTCCGCAATATCCGGATCTTCCGCGGAAAGCAATTGCCCTCCAGACTGCACAATCGTCACGCGACTGCCGAAGCGGCGAAACATCTGGCCAAACTCAAGCCCAATGTAACCGCCTCCAACGATCAATAAATGCTCCGGTAGCGAATCTAATTCCATAATGCTGGTGCTATTCAAATAAGGAACGTCGCTCAATCCTTCGATCTTTGGAATCGACGGCCGGCATCCCGCATTGATAAAATATTTGTCTCCCGTAAAGTCCACTTCGCCGCCATCTATTTTGTGAACGCGAATCGTTTTCGGTCCAATAAATTCGGATTCGCCAAATATCAATTCTAGTTTTTCAGTTTTTTCAATTCTGGACTGGCTGCCATTGCGAAAACTATCCACAATCGCACGTTTGCGCTCGCGCACTCTTACCAGATCAATTTTCAACTCGCCCAAGTGCACACCATAATCCGCGCCGCGTCGCGCCAGATACGCCACACGCGCGCTTGCCACCATCGTCTTGGTCGGAGTGCATCCTTCATTGATGCAAGTTCCTCCAACGTGTTCGCGCTCTATCAGTGCGGTGTGCATCCCCGCAGCCGCCAATGCCCGACACAGCGGCGTTCCAGCCTGCCCGGAACCGACGACAATCGCATCAAAACTCTTCGAACTATCCGAAGCCATCGCTCCTCCTCAACAAAACAATCTGAACGGGTTTTTCGGTTTGTGTAGCAGCGGGTTTATCCCGCTGCTCTTTCCGCGTTTTCACGCGCATCGCTAGAATCGCGACACCACCCAGAACGATCCGCCAATTGCCACCAGATCTTCGACCACAGCCACCACGTGGTCCGGCGTTCCCAGTCCTTTCACCATCCGCTTGCGCACCTGATATCCGCCGAAGCACCCAACAATTCCCCCAACCGCGCCCACAATCGCTCCCACCAGCCAACTCTGCTGCGCCCCCGCCAAATACAACGCCGCGCCGCAAAGCCCTCCCGTCACAATCCGCGCACCCAATCCCAGCGGAGCAGTCCGGCTCGGTGTCTTGGGCAACTTGTCCGAAACCAGTTCCACCACCGCAAGCATCGTGAGCACAATCACTGCCGGCAGCGATCCCAGCCAGGCGAGCGGCGAAGAAATCTTCAGCCAGCCGAGGTGTGCAGCCCACGCAGTTGCTGACGGTGCCGTCAGCGACCGCAATCCTGCAAGTACACCAATAAGAAACGCAAACACTAAGACCTGAGTGGATGCCATGGCCGTCCCACGTTGGCGCGCCAGCCGCGCATTGTCAACAACACGTTTTTCCGCCCGCTGTGAATAAACCGCAATGTCGCATTCACTGTCGTGTAACACCCATCTCGTATAACTCCCCAGTCTGTTCCCCACCCAACTCGCGCCCGGCTTGAAAGAGTCTTATGTCTACCGTTGCAACCGCGCCAACCAGCCCTTCCGCAGTTCACGAAAAGTTTTCTAAGGGCCCTGGTTTTGTCGGCACGCTGATTTTTATTGCGGTCCTCGTCGTAGGGATTTCGTATATCGGCTGGAGCCTCTCGCGCGATCTGATCAATATCCATGTGACGTCAGCGCTCCCGTACTTCCTGTTGGGCCTCGCGTTGTTCGTGGCGCTTGGATTTGAATTCGTTAACGGGTTCCACGATACCGCCAACGCCGTCGCTACAGTCATTTACACGCACACTCTTGACCCGCACATTGCGGAGGTTTGGAGCGGCTTCTTCAATTTCCTCGGCGTGGTCACTTCGACCGGAATCGTGGCCTTCGGAATCATCTCGTTGTTGCCGGTGGAATTGATCCTGCGGGTTGGCAGCAACGCCGGATTCGCAATGGTTTTTGCGCTACTGGTTGCGGCAATTCTTTGGAACCTGGGCACCTGGTATTTCGGATTGCCGGCTTCGAGTTCCCATACTCTGATCGGTTCGATCATCGGCGTCGGAATCACAAATCAATTAATGAGCGCGCGCAGCGGAACCAGCGGCGTGGATTGGGGTCAAGCGGCGAACGTCGGCAAATCGCTGCTCATTTCGCCCATTGTCGGCTTCATCTGTGCGGCCCTGCTACTACTGGCGGCCAAGGTCTTGGTGAAGGACAAAAAGCTCTACCAGGCGCCCGCAGGCAGTGCGCGGCCGCCGTTCTGGATTCGCGGCTTGCTGATTCTCACTTGCACTGGCGTCAGTTTCTTTCACGGTTCGAACGACGGCCAGAAAGGCATGGGCCTCATCATGCTCATCCTCATTGGCACTGTGCCCACAACCTACGCACTGAATCACGCCATCACTTCGACTCAAACTCAGGACTTTATCGCGGTCTCGCGTCAGGCTTCTGAATCGCTCAACAAATACGTCGAACAGAGCGCCGCCATAGGCGATCCGCGTGATGACGCGACGGATTTCATTCGTACCAAGGAATTCAAGCCCAACACCATGCTTGCCATGCGCACTCTCATCAACGACGTCGGAACGGAAATGGCGCAATTCAAGGATCTGAAGAACGTGCCCAACGACCAGGTCCGCAATTTCCGCAACGACATGTATCTCACCAGCGAAGCGCTGCGCATCATGCAGAAAAGCGGTAAGCCAGCAATTTCGGCTGCTGACGCCGCCGTGCTGAAAAATTACAAAGGCCATATCGACAAGGCCACGCGCTTCATTCCTCTATGGGTGAAAGTCGCCGTCGCCATCGCTCTGGGACTCGGCACTATGGTCGGCTGGAAGCGCATCGTGGTCACCGTGGGAGAAAAGATCGGCAAAAATCACTTAACCTACGCGCAGGGCGCAGCTGCCGAGATCACCGCCATGGCCACCATCGGCGCAGCGGACTATTTCGGCTTACCTGTCAGTACCACTCACGTTTTATCTTCAGGCGTCGCCGGCACGATGGCGGCAAATCACTCCGGCTTGCAATGGGCCACCGTTCGCAACTTGATGATGGCCTGGGTCCTGACTATGCCGGTAGCCATGACGCTTTCCGGCTTCTTATTCTGGACCTTCCGCAAACTTTTCTAGCGCGCCTCGTCGTACCTCCCGTAAGGGCGCAGCATGCTGCGCCCTAAACGCCCAGGCCTAAAATCCAGACCGCAATCTCGCACTGTTCGAGAAGAAGAAGGTTCAGGCCCGTCTATCTCCCGACCGAAATCGCATCAACAACGAATCCCGTCAACCACGGAAACGACAAAAAACACCGCTCGCGCAATCACCAAGCCTTCCGGGTGTACAATTCCGCTGCTGTTTACTCGGGCGCAATCCATCTTGCACTTCAGCCGAGGTCACAATGAATTCACTGCGGACCACATTTCTTTGCCTGCTCGTTCTCCCACTCTGCGCTTCTTGCCTCGCGCAATCCTCCGGGCCTGACACTCGGCAAATCACCGATCCAAAATCGCTAAGTTCCGAGTCCAATCCCGCTGCTCGAGCCCTTCCTATTGACGACCTCTACTTCACCCGCTCAGTCTCCAGCGCATCCTGGTCGCCCAACGGTAAAGAAATCGTCTTTACCACTGATATTTCCGGCCGTTCGAACCTCTGGAAAGTCAGCGCCAGCGGCGGCTGGCCTATCCAGCTCGCGCAATCTGACGAACGTCAATACGCTGAAATCTGGTCTCCCGATGGCAAATGGATCGTCTTTCAGCAAGACACCGCTGGAAACGAACTCTGGGATTTGTTCGCTATCCCCAGCGACGGCGGCGAGACAATCAATTTAACCAACACTTCCGACATCCGCGAAGAGGCTCCGCGCTGGTCGCCCGACGGCAAGACCATCGCTCTCAACTACAAACCCAAAGAAGCCACCGTTTACGACATCGCGCTGCTGGACTGGGCCACGCACAAGGTCGCGCTTCTCACCCACGAGAGCACGCCAAATCATCTTTGGAGTTCTGTAGCCTGGAGTCCTGACGGTAAAACTCTGTATGCAAATCGCGTCGAGGTCAGCTTCACCGACGCCGATGTTTATGCCGTTGACATCGCCAGCGGAAAAACCACCAATCTCACTCCTCACCAGGGACAATCCCTGAATCTGGCTTCATCGCTCTCCAGAGATGGCACAAACCTTCTTATCACTTCCAACCAAAAAGCTGGCTACCAGAATGTCGCGCTCCTGAACATCGCTTCCAAAAATCTCAACTGGGTCACCGACACGAATTGGGAAGCAGGTGCCGGCGACTTTTCTCCCGACGGTAAGCGCTTCATCTATACCATCAACGCCGACGGCCGCACCGATGTTTTTCTCGGCGACCTCGCTTCCACAAAATCAGAAAAGCTTTCCATTCCGGCAGGTGTCAACGGTCCGGCCGCCAATCCAAATTCTTTCTCTCCTTCTGGCGATCGCCTGCTTTTTTCCCACGAAAGCTCCGTTCAACCTGGCGATTTGTGGGTGTACGACCTGACGTCGCGCAATTCCTCGCAACTAACGTTTTCCGCCATCGCCAGCTTGAGTTCCGCGCCTCGCGCACCTTCGCACATCGTCAGCTACAAATCGTTCGACGGAAAAACTATCAGCGCACTGCTCTGGATTCCCTTCAACCTCAAACGCGATCAGTCCAATCCCGCGCTGGTCTTGCCTCACGGCGGCCCCACTGGGCAGTCTGCCGACTATTGGAGCCCTCGTGTTGCCGCATTCGTTTCTCGCGGCTACGTCTGCATCGAACCCAACGTCCGCGGCTCCACCGGCTACGGCATCGATTTTCAAAAAGCGAACTACAAAGACCTCGGCGGCGGCGATCTTCAGGATGAAGTGTTCGCGGCCAAATTTCTCGAAGCTACCGGTTATGTCAATTCAAGAAAAATCGGCATCACTGGCGGCTCCTACGGCGGCTTCATGACCCTCATGGCCATCGGCAAGACTCCCGACGTGTGGGCCGCTGCCGTCGAACTCTTCGGCATCATCGACTGGATGACCATGCTGAAGCACTCCGATCCCATGCTGCAGCAATACGAGCAGAGCCTTCTCGGCGATCCCGTCAAGGATCGCGCCGTCTACGACGCTGGCTCTCCCATCACCTACATCCACAACGTCAAGGCTCCCCTCCTTGTTCTCCAGGGTGGCAATGACCCACGCGTGCCACAAGAAGAAGCCGAGCAAGTTGTCGAACTACTTAAGAAAGACGGCAAGACCGTTGCCGCGCACTATTACCCCAACGAAGGACACGGCTTCGAAAAACGCGAAAACCAGATTGACTCCATCCGCCGCACCGTCGCCTGGTTCGACAAATATCTCAAAGGCGCCAACTGATTTGTTCAATTGAGCAGGATCTGTTCTGACCTTCCGGGCCATATGCTCGGTTGCTGGGTGTTGCCACCCAGCGGTTCGGGTTTTCTCTACTAGCGGTTTTCATCGCTTGTTCGCAACCAAGCCTGTCAGTTCCGAAACCAACAAAGCAGAACGGTGGTCCAGTGGAGACCATGGTTCTATCTGAGACTTTATGCCTATGGCTTTTTCTGGTTATCCGAGAGGGGCTAGGGTCGCCTGTGAGACTAGGTGCCCGAAGCACACAGCGCCTAACAAATCAGCTGAGACTCGCTCTCGAACCTGTCTTGTAGGGCCTGCGGCCCGCGGAATCTCTGAAAATCACTCCAAGGTAAGATCTCTCCGGCTAGGAGCGGCGAGGTCGAACCTCTATGGAGAAGTCGAAGCCGTGAACCTGTCTGATCCGGAGCGTGCGTGTTTGAGCGGATAATTGGGCGTCGCCGTCTTCCCCTGAGGGAGCGGCGATAGCCCGCGACTCTGGTTAAGGTAACCGCAGCGCGCTCTCCGCTCCCGCCAGGAGGAAGTACATGCCGTATAAGATAGCGGGAATCGATGTGCATAAGGCAATGGCTGCACTACGTCTCCGACGTTGACGTCGATCGCGAGTACGACAACCGGTACGCAGGTTTGAGTGTTTCACGGCGGACTTGCATCGCCTGGCAGATTGGTTACAGCTCTGTGGAGTGAAGACCGTGGCCATGCAATCGACAGGAGTGTACTGGATCCCCCTCTACGAGATTCTTGAAGAACGTGGCATCCAAGTGTATTTGGTCAATGCACGACACACGAAGAACCTGCCAGGACGGAAGAGCGATGTGCAGGAGAGCCAATGGTTGCTGAAATTGCATACCTACGGGTTGCTAAACAACTCGTTCCAACCTCCATCGGAGATTCGCGTGCTTCGTACCTACTGGCGGCAGCGGGGGGAACACGTGCGTGGAGCGGCGACGTGCATTCAACGTATGCAGAAGGCGTTGACGCAGATGAACGTGCAATTAGCGAATGTAATCAGCGACGTCAGCGGGCTGACCGGGCAGACGATCGTACGGTCGATCGTGGCCGGAGAGCATGATTCGCGAAAGTTGGCTGAACTCAGTGATCCGCGGATTCATGCCAGCCGTGAGGAGGTGGCCAAAAGTCTGGAGGGCAACTGGCGTCCGGAACTGCTATTTGTATTGCAGCAGGAAGTAGAGATGTACGACACCTACCAGCAACGGATCGCCGAGTGCGATCAGCAATTGCAGGAGCACTTGGCGAGTTTCGCAAAAATTAATCCTCTCCAACCGACAGAAGAGGAACCCAAGAGAAAGAAGACAAAACCAGCCAAGAATGCCCCGCGATTCGAGCTCCGCAGCGAACTGCAGCGCGTCACGGGAGTAGATCTGACGCGCATCGACGGCATCGACGTGATGGTAGCCCAGACTCTGATCAGTGAAATGGGGCTGGACATGAGCCGATGGAAAACCGAAGCACACTTCTCCTCGTGGCTGGGATTATGCCCGGACAATCGCTCCAGTGGAGACAAAGTACTGGCCCGAGGCACCCGGCGTGTGATCATCGCGCCGCTACGAGTTTGGTGCGCAACCGTCGGTATTGCGCTCCGAGGTCAGGTGCGACTTCGCATCGGGTGACGGCAGCCATCCGCAACGCTGCGATCTGTTGTCGGCGATATCTGTACTCGTAATACTCGGCGCCTTTGTCAATGTACCGCTGACCGTACTTCAGCATTCGATAGACCAGTTGAGCAGGATCTGTTCTGACCTTCCGGGCCATATGCTCGGTTGCTGGGTGTTGCCACCCAGCGGTTCGGGTTTTCTCTACTAGCGGTTTTCATCGCTTGTTCGCAACGAAGCCTGTCAGTTCCGAAACCAACAAAGCAGAACGGTGGTCAAGCGGCCGCCGTTTCGACTTCGTCACCACTCTTTCTTTGCAGGCAGAGCGAAGCCCGCTCAATAAACCAGCGCCCGCCTCTTCCTACCACCGAGGCGGGCGCTCTTCTTCTCGATCTGAATTACCTTCTTGACTTTCGCTTTTTGTTCGCTATAGTGGTTAGCGGTAGAGGAAACGGGAAACAGGCGCTGCCGGCTCCATTGCCTTCTTGGCTCTCACGAGCCGACAGCCGCCTGTTATATCCAAACGCGCTGAACACTTCTGGTTTTCGTAGAGCAAGGCTTCGGCCCAGTTGTCCCCCGCCATCTTCGCTCCGTAACATTCCCATCATCTCCCTGAAAAATATGTCGGCTATCACTTGAAGTGCGGCGCGCTGCTCGCACGAATCATCTGGCGTGATCTCAACCGACGCAGCGTCCGCCGCGAATCTTCCCTATGGGGGTAATAAATGTCTTACGCCAAACGTCTAATCTTGCTCGCAACGCTAGCCTGCCTCGCTGCACTCGGCAGCAGCAGCGCCATCGCGCAGGAGATCAAGACTGTTTTTGTGATCGCGATGGAAAATCATAACTGGACCCAGCCGGCCAACCAGTTCACCGGTGGCATCCAGCAGATTTATCTCAATCCGAACGCGCCGTTTATCAACAGTCTCGTGGATGGAACCGCCGTCGCCGACATCAACGGTTCCGAAGTCAACATCAGCCAGCAAGTCGCCTTCGCCACCGCCTATCACAACGTTCTTTCCACTCCCAGCGGCAACAATCCCGACATTCATCCATCTGAGCCAAATTATCTGTGGGCCGAAGCAGGCACCAATTTCGGCGTGCTCAACGACAACGACCCCTTTATCACTAGCGGCGGCACCAACCAGAACACCACCCGACATTTGAGCACTCTGCTCACGCAAGCCGGAAAAACCTGGAAGTCCTACCAGGAAGACATCGACCTCACCCCGAACGCCAGCAACCAGCTCACCAACGTCGTTCTTCCGCAATTTGACTGGTTCGCTCCCATCAACAGCTTTTCAGGAGTCTTCGCCCCCGGCACCACCAACGCCTTCAACGGCGCCAATCAGTACAACTACGCCGCCAAACACAATCCCATGGTGTTCTTTACGGACACCAACGGCGGCAACAATGCGACTCCTTCGAATCCGTTGTCTTCGCACTATGCCCCGCTGCAACAACTAACCGCCGATCTCGCCGCTGGCGCCGTTGCTGACTACAACTGGATTACTCCGAACCAGTACAATGACATGCACACCACGCTCAGCGCCGGTTACAAAGGTCTCACCGGCGATTCCGCGAAAATCCTGCAGGGTGATGACTTCCTCCGCCAGGTCGTCCCCATGATCATGGCCTCCGATGCATACAAAAACCACGGCGTCATCGTCATTTGGTTTGACGAATCCGAATCAGACGGCGTCGCTGGCGACCATCCAGACGACTTTAGCCACAGCATCGGCGAAATCGTCATCTCCGATCGCGCTCACGCCAACGTGAATAACAAGCCCTACGCCAGCACCATCAACTACACCCACTCTTCCGATCTGCGAACCTGGCAAAATGTTTTCCACGTCGGACCATATCTCGGCGACGCAGCCAACGCCACCGATCTCTCCGATCTGTTCAAGCCCGGAGCGGTCCCGAAGAAGCCGTAACAACTCACGCGCTTGATCACCTTCTAGTCTGTTCCATCGCGGTCAGTGTTCCCGGCGCCGCACCTTTCACAGCGAAGGTGCGGCGCCGTTTTCTTTCACAGCCTATACGGCACAACCTCGCACCAATTCTTGAAAGAGTAAACCGGCAACCCGCGAAACTCGAGACTGTGCACTTGCATCTAAACCTGCCGATGCCAGTCGAGGGGTGGTTCGTCTTCGGCCAGTCCCTTGTGCCAGCCCTTGGGCCTATCCGAATCACACATTTCGGCCAACCCAACAGCAATTTTTCCAATGGCAATTTCGGCCAAATCACGACTACGCTGCCCTTTACCTATCGCCAAGTCGAATTGGGCTTGCGCGTAACGTTCTAGCAGCAACTCCGGAGGCGAGCTCCCAAGCCGCATTCTGTGTCGCAGCGGGCATCCCGATTCATCGGGACGCCGCTGCTCTTTGTCGTGCCTTTCCTAGAGCCGGGCGGAACTTGTCCGGATCCCCTCGGGAGCCCGGCTCTTCTCTCTGTCCGCTCGATGGAAATCCCAAATCGTTCCGCGTTAGCATTGGGTCACCCACCGCTATGATCCTCACGCGAAAAATCATCGTCCGCATCGCCACGAGTGCCGACGGCTTTATTGCCCGATCCGACGGCTCCTTCGATTGGCTCGACCGCCCGCGTCCGAAGGACAACTACGGTATGGATGCATTCTATGAATCGGTCGACACGATCCTCTGGGGCAGGAAGACCTGCGATATGGCGCTCAACTTTCAAAAGAAAGGCGTGAGCGGGACGGCCTTCGATACAAAAGTTAAGAACTATGTTTTCACACGCGGTCTGCCGGAATCGACAGTCGCGTCGGGCGTGGAGTTCGTAAGCGAACCAATCAAAGCGTTCGCAACCCGTCTGCGCCAGCAAAAGGGAAAAAACATCTGGATGATGGGTGGCGCTGGCATCATTGCCTCATTTCTCGACGAAGGCGAGATCGACGAGTTCATAATTAACATGATTCCCATATTTGTAGGCGAAGGCATTCCATTAATCGCGCCCAACCTTCGCACCGTGCCATTAAAACTGCTCTCCAGCACCAAGTTTACAGACGGCGTCGTCAAGCTGCACTACGCCGTCCGTAAATAATCCTCACCCTCAGGCCTCAGGAATCTTATCCAGGTCCACATTACCCGCACGCAGAGTGCGGCCGCTATTGTGCGAGCGCCTTTGCGATGCCCGCCTCGACCAACGGAGCCATGATGGCATAACCGGCAGGCGTTGGATGCACGCCGTCCCGGCTAAGATTCGCCGCCATGCCGTCGCGCTCATCCTTCATCGCGGAGTAGTAGTCGACGTAAATGTATCCGTGCTTCTCGGCGTAGGCTTTGATCCATATATTAATGGCGGCGATCTTCGGGGCGGGCGTGAGGCCCGGCTGCCAAGGGTAGTCGAATGCCGGGAGGATTGAACACAGCACGACGCGAATGTGGTTGGCGGTGGCCATCTCGGTCATTGCGGCAAGGTTGTCCTCGGTCTGCTCCAGGGTCATGGGACCGGTGTTTCCGGCGATGTCGTTGGTTCCGGCGAGGATCACGACAACCTTGGGCCGAAGCGCAATCACGTCCTGGTGGAAGCGCAGCACCATCTGCGGAGTGGTTTGACCGCTGATGCCGCGGTTGATGTAGGGCTTTCCAGCGAACGGGGGCGACGGCCCATCGAAGTGCCAACCTTCGGTAATCGAGTCGCCCATGAAGACAACGCGGTTTTCGCCCGGTGCGGGCGGAGCCAGCTTCAAATCAGCCTCCTTGAATCGTGCCAGCCACGGAAAGTCAATGAGCAGTTGCGCATCGTGCTTCCGCCAATAATCGTTATCAGGATGTGTGAGCGGCGCGGTCTGCTGTGGCGCGGGGGCTTTGGTTTCAGACGCATTTCCGGGCTCTTGAGCGGGAAGGTTGGCTAGAGAAAACATCAGGGCCAAAGCAAAGCCGGCAACAGTGGTGTGCAAAGCAATTCGATTCACTGCGGTTTCTCCTTGGGTTCCTGCTAGAGCTACGTGCACGCGCGCTACGGATGATAATGCGTATCAGTTCAAGAATGAAATGAGGTACGGACGAAAGCAGGTCCTCTTCCCTTTCTTCGCATTTGCAGCGGCCCAGCTTCAGCCCGGCTCCGTTGTCTGTGCAATGACTTTCTGTTTTCCGGCGGGGCACAACTCCAGAGCGGTGTCGCCGTTGATGGAGATCGGCGGCGGGTGCACCACACGCCGCTCCTGCGCGTGAGTCTTGGTTTTCTTCTTCGCCCGCTCCCAAATCCCATTCCGTCACTAATTCCCCAGCGCGGCAGGCGCAAAAAAGCTAGCCCAACTCGCAAGGGCTAGCTAAGCGCCGGCACCTCGGTCATGACACGTATTCCGGGTGAAACTTTAGCTCAACACCTTTGTATTTTTCGCGCGCCGGCTCCAGTGATTCCCCTGGCTCAATTCCCTTGTTAGCTCGACTTTGAGCTCGTGACGTTTGCCGTCGATCTTGGAAGGGATAAACCCCAGTTGGTAGCGAAAATGCAATAGCACTACTCCAATGCGGTGGCATAATCCCGAGGCGGTGCAGAAAAGTACTGTCCCCCGGTCTGTGCTGCCCATGTAGTGCCTACTCCGCCTAAAAGAATTGGGAGTCAGCCAGCGCGTAATTCAAGCCATGCTGGCAACCGGCCCCAACCGCAAGCCCATCGCAACACCGCCCTCCACTGCCGCAGCCTTCACCGTAAAGCCCGCCCTGTCTTCCAATTCCCCGAAGAAGTCGGTGTCTATCAAGTTCTAAAAGGAAAGCTCGTCGCCATCGAACCGAAAATCGTCAACTGGCGCACCGGAGGCGTCATAAAAAGCACGGTCACACTAGGCCTCGACAAAGGCCACATGAACGGAACCGTGGCCGGCCCTCATAGTCCACTGGTTGTGGCTTCACCACCCTTAGGCATGACCGGCCCAATCGAGTTTTACATCCGCTGTCTCGAAGGGAATTCCGCGTCCGAATACCAGCTCCTGCATTTCTGGCAAAAATCCGATCGCCGCGAATTCCGCTCCGTAACCGGCGGCGTTCTGCACATGAGCGGCGGCGCTTCCAACAACGCAATCGAATTCAAATTCGAAAAAATCGCTCCACGCACCTACAAAGTACAATTGCCATCTGTCGCCATCGGCGAATACGGCTTCCTAGCCCCAGGAGCAGCCGCCAGCTCCGATCTCGCCTCCCGCGGCAAGATCTACACCTTCCGTATCATCGAATAACCACGCGCAGCCGTTTCTTGCTCCTGGAGATTTTACGACGTTTGCGGCCCATGTCGCCGAGTCCTCAGCATCGTAGTGGTCAAAAAAGCCCGATTTAAGCCCTTTACTTGCCACACATTTTCGAATTTTAAGTTTGCGGTCCCATTTTGGAACGGCCCTCGACCCTCCCCCCGCCCCGATGCCCATTGCTCTCTGCGCGCTGCGCTATGTTCGTTTCAACCCTGGCAGTATCCTTCCCGCAACCACGCACTCCACAACCCTTGCCCCGCCCCAACACCGGCGCGATACTTCCCTCATGCGTGTCCCCGCAAAACTCGCATTCCTCTCGGTTGTGCTCTGTCTCAATGCCAACAGCGCCTTCGCCGACGAAATTCGCCTCAAGGACGGCAAAAAACTTTACGGCGTCATCGTCGCCTACGAAGACAACATGTTTAGAATCAAGACCGACTTCGGCTTCGTACTGGTCGAAAAAGACAAAATCGCTTCCATCATTCCAACCGCTCCAGGGCCGACAACTGCCACCCCCGCCGCCTCAGCCAAGCCTGCAAAAGCTCCGGAGAAGAAACAAGCTCCTGAGCCATCCACAACTTCTGCCGGCAATTCAACGTCGGCCAGCAATTCCGCGGCGAACGCTACCGAGCGTTCCGAGCCGCCGCCAGCAAGACCAAGACTTTCAACCGAAACCGTCCGCCCCGAACTCCCTGCCACCTCCCACACGGCAAAAGTCACGCCGCCAGCCCTCAAGCCCGCATCGCCGCCGGAACCCTCGGCGATCGCGACCTCTCAGCCCCTCGCCGTCGCAATAGAACCGGAACCGCCCGCTAACAAAGAACAAGTCCAGGGCACGCTCTACACCAATTTCTCCCACGGATTCAAAATGTACAAAGCGCCCAGTTGGGAAATTATCGAAGACGCGCGCAAAGCCCTGCCCAACGCCATCGTCGCCATGGGCACCTCCAACGAGTCCACTTTGATGGTGGTCGGCCAGGAGCAAACCAAAGATTCGCTCGACGTTTCCGCGAACGGCGTGGAAAAACGCTTGCGCGAAATCTATACCAACTACCACATGATTTCGCGCCGCAAAACGGTTGTCGGCGGCGCACCCGCCGTCGAATTTAAGTACACCGGACTGGCCGACGAGCACCAGTGGTCCGGCACACTCGTGGTCGTGGCGCGCGGCAGTGACGTGTTAACGATTCTCGGCATGACCTACGCCGACAACGACCTGATCCAGATTCAGGAAAACGTCATCGCCCGCGCCATTTCCAGCACGGATTTCAACGTTCATTGATTTGGCGTTTTTGATTTTTTAGTTTGTCGGAAATAAGAAAGCTAGTCTGGCACGGAATGTTCGGAAAGTTTTTTGTGTTCGCGAATCAAAGTGATCAGCGCCTGCGCCGAACGCGGCAAACTGCGGTCCCGGCGATAGACCAGACCGAGTTCGCGCCACAAATCAACGCCTTCTACACTGAGCAGTTTCACTTCGCCGGCTTTCACCTGATCTTTCGCGAAGCTTTCGCTGATGAACGAAACGCCAGCATCCGCGCCGACAAATTTTTTGATCATGCCGATGCTTGGCAGCTCCATCGCCACATGCACGCGAGCGCGGAACGGTCGAAATAATTTATCGAGTACCTGCCGCGTAAATCCAGTTCGCGGAACGATGATCGGCTGGCCCGCAACCTCTTCAAGAGTGACTTTATTGCGGCTGGCCAGCGGATTTTTCACGCTGACCATCAACCGCAAACGGTCGCGATAGATATGATGAACCTTCAGGTTAGGAGATTTCAGCGGAAGACTGACGATGCCGACGTCCACGGAGCCGTCTTCCACCCGCTGCACAACCTTATGGCTGAAATTGCGATAGATGCTGATATGTACTTTAGGAAATTTTTTCTGAAACTCCGCGAAAATTTCCGGCAGCAAATACAGGCAGGTAGCCTCATTGGCGCCAAAAACCACCGGCCCCTGCACCACGTTGCCGCGATCCGCAACCACCTGCACCGATTCGTCGCGCAAACGCAACATTCTTTCCGCGTAATCGAAAAGAACTTCGCCGGCCGGTGTGAGCTCCACGGATTTCGCGGAACGATCCAGAAGTTTCGCGCGGTAGGCTTGTTCCAACTGGCGGATTTGCGCGCTGACAGCGGACTGCGAGCGGAAAACTTTTTGTCCGGCGCGTGAAAAACTCTTCAATTTTGCTACGTACACGAACGTTGTCAGTTGATCAAAATCCATAGGCGGTTAACTCGCACCAGAGTATAGCGGACTTGCGAGTAGAAGAAGAATATTCTCCTTTGTCAAAGGGCATTAATAATTCTTATAGGGAGATCGCGTGCGCACCGACAGTCACTGCTTCTGAATCTGCAACCGAAATAAACTCGGATTTCAAATTTGCCAGGACCGGTTCCCAAACGCTCTGCACCGTTCCCTGCAAATGGATCGGCTGCACGCGCACCATCGGCAACGGCCCGCGACGCGACAGCAGCCGCGCGGCGCGCGGACTTCCGGTGCGCTCAGCGTGTTCGCGCAAAGTGCGGCGCAGCCAAAGATCTTCGTTACTGGTAATTTCTTCGACGCTTACAAATTCGCGGTGCAACATATCTTCCGCTTCTGCGCGCAAAACATACGCAAGGCCGCCAGTCATGCCCGATCCGAAATTCAATCCGAGCGAACCGAGCACCAGCACCACGCCTCCGGTCATGTACTCGCAGCCGTGCTGGCCAACGCCTTCGACTACAGCGAGTGCGCCACTGTTGCGAATTCCAAAGCGCTCACCGGCACGTCCGCCAACAAAAAGTTGCCCGGAAGTTGCGCCGTACAAAACAGTGTTTCCGGCAAGCACATCGCCACGCCGGGAAGCACTAGCTCCCGCAGTGATTGCAATCGTTCCGCCGGACAAACCTTTTCCAACGTAGTCGTTAGCTTCTCCTTCCAGTTTGAAGTCAATTCCGACGCCGAGAAATGCGCCGAAACTTTGTCCCGCGCTGCCGCGAAATTCTTTCGCGATGAGTTTTCTGGAGGCGCGTCCCGCAGCGCGATCTCTGGCCATTTCTCCACTCAGGCCAGCGCCGACACTGCGATCGGAATTGCGAATCGCGGAAATCCGCGCGTCGGATTCGAATTCTTCCTGGATGGATGACGCTTCGCTCAGCGAAGCGTGAATTCCAGGCACTTGTTGCGGAGCAATGCGGAACGACATGTTCGATTCGAGCGCGAGTGCAGGAGTTTCCGCATAGTTGGGATCGCGTGGCCGTAAGCAATCGTATGCGCCTTTGAGTTCGCCGAGAGAATTTGCGCCGAGAGCTGCGAGTTTTTTGCGGACTTCATCGGCAAGCGCGCGGAAATAGGCGATCACCATTTCCGGTTTGCCGGTAAAACGCGTACGCAGAGTTTCGTCCTGCGTGGCAATTCCCACCGGGCAAGTATTCAGATGGCATTGCCGGGCCATGACGCAGCCAATCGCCAGCAGCGAAGCGGTGCCAAATCCAAATTCGTCGGCACCCAAAATCGCGCCGATCAAAATATCGCGGGAAAATTTCAGGCCTCCGTCCACGCGGAGAGAGAGACGTGAACGGAGGCCCGCGCGAACCAGAGTTTCGTGAGTTTCGCGCAAACCGATTTCCCACGGCAATCCAGTATTTTTGATGGAGGTAAGCGGAGAAGAGCCGGTGCCACCGTTGTGGCCGCTGATGGTGATGACGTCAGCGCCGGCTTTTGCAACGCCGGCAGCGATGATGCCAACGCCCGCACCGGAAACTAATTTTACGCCGATGCGCGCACGCGGATTTACTGCGCGCAAATCGTGAATCAGCTGAGCAAGATCTTCAATGCTATAAATATCGTGGTGCGGCGGCGGAGAAATCAGCGGAGTGCCTGGAGTGGCGTGGCGAATTCGAGCGATGTACGGAGTAACTTTTTTCGCGGGAAGCTGGCCGCCTTCGCCGGGCTTGGAGCCTTGCGCCATTTTTATTTCGAGTTCCTGCGCGTGAACCAAATAGTCGGAAGTTACCCCGAAACGTCCCGAGGCAACTTGTTTTATTTTGTTGGCGGCTTGCGGTTCGTTGATCCACAGATCGGGATCTTCGCCGCCTTCGCCGGTATTGCTTCTGCCGCCGAGTTGGTTCATGGCCAGCGCGAGTGTGCGGTGGGCTTCTGGGCTCAGCGAACCAAGCGACATGGCTTGCGTACTGAACTTTTTCAGAATGTTTTCTGCCGGCTCGACTTCTTCGATGGAAATCGGGGAGGACGCCACGGTTTCGAGCAAGTCGCGGAGAAATACGACCGCGCCGCCGTTGTCGGCGAGCTCTTCAAAGGCAGGATATTTTCCGGCGTCGGGGGATTTGACGTGAGCGTGGAGTCTGCGAACGACTTCCGGAGAATTCGCGTGCAGCTCCGCGCCTTTGCGGAAGCGGTACAGTCCAGCATCGGGCATTTCTTCGCCGGATTTCGCGAATGCGTCTTGGTGTAAGCGGAGATAATCGGAGAGAAGATCGTCGAGCGATTTCTGGCCGGCAAAGTCGGCGGCGTCTTCGAAAAATTCCGCGCAGATTTCTTCCGAAAGGCCAACAATTTCAAATAAATAGCTGTTGCGGTAGCTGGCGAGCGTCGAAACGCCCATGCGCGCGAGAACTTTTCGAAGTCCGGCGTAGATCGCGGAGCGAACTTTCATCATTCCGCCGGGCTCTTGCGCTTCGGCGAATTGTTCCATCAAATGCGGAACGACAGCGCTAGCACCAGCAGCTACCAGCAACGCGACGTGATGCGTGTCGAAGGCTTGCGCAGTTTCTACGATCAGCGGCACATCCCACAATCCTTCGCGCACCATGGACTTCCACAAAGCTGCGGTGGCCAGCAGAGCGGGAAGAGCGGCACGGTCCGGGCCCAAGCCGCGATCAGAGAGGAGGAAGAGTCCCGGGCGCGCGTCGCCACCCGGAGGGGTAGATGAGCACCGAGCGATTACGCTTCGCGCTCCCGAGACTCCCGTTTTGGCGGGAAGAGTAAAGTCGATGGATTGTAGCGGGCCGAATTGCGCTGCCAGATCCGCAAATTCGCCTTGTGTGAGAATCGGGCCGGGCAGAACGATGCCGCCGGGCGCCGCGGAGTTGGCGGGCAGGCGAACTTCGAGCGACATGACGTGGGTTTCGCGTAACGGATCGATGGGCGGATTGGTGACTTGCGCGAACCGTTGCTTGCAGTAATCCCAGAGGGTGCGCGGAAGCGCGGAAAGAAAAGCGGGAGGAGCGTCGTCGCCCATGCTCCAGTCGGCTTCTTTGCCGTGGATGAGCGCGGAAAATAAAATTTTGAATTGATCTTCGGTCCAGCCACAGGAAGCCGCGACACGTTTTGCAGACTCGACCGGAACGATGGCAGCTGGAGCGGAAGTGTTGAGCCGGCTGACGCGAGGCGGAGTGAGTTTGGATTGGTGGCCGCCGAGACGCTTTAAGATATCGCGCCAGCGGAGAAATGTACCGGAATCTGGTTTCGCGACGATCATTTCGCCGGGGCCGAGGCGGGAACGCTCGGCGATGCGCGACTCTTCGAAGTCGACGAGCCCGGTTTCGGAGCCGACGACGAGCAGGCCGTCGTGAGTAAGCGTGTAGCGCATGGGGCGCAGGCCGTTGCGATCGAGCTTGGCGCCGACATATTGGCCGTCGGAAAAAATCAGCGCCGCGGGACCGTCCCACGGTTCGCTCTGCTGAGAGAGAGCAGCGAGTGCGCCACGCACATCGCGCGAGAGTAGCGGATCGTTTTCAAATGCGGGAGGAACCAGCGCGAGCATGGCTTCTTCCACGCTGAAGCCTTCGAGGAGTTTGGCTTCCAGGCCATTGTCAAAACTGGCGGAGTCGCTGACGTTTTCTTCGAGGATGTGGAACCAGGAGCCGACGGTAAGGTTCTGGCGGATTTTGGGTTCTCTGGCGCGCATCCAGCGGCGATTGGAGACGATGGTGTTGATTTCGCCGTTGTGGGCAACGTAGCGGAAGGGCTGCGCGAGATTCCAGGATGGCTGCGTGTTGGTGGAATAGCGTTGATGGAAAATGACGAACCTGGTCTCGAACGATGGGTCGCGGAGATCAGCGTAAAATTGCGGGAATTGCCATGGGGTGAGCAGGCCTTTGTAAACGATGGTTTGCGACGAGAGCGAACAGACGTAACAGCGTTCGGGCAACAGGGACTCGGCTTTTTTGCGGAGAAGTGCGAGACGCCATTCGAAACGTTCTGCTGGGCGCGCGGCGTGAAAAGGCGCTACGAAAAATTGCCAGCACTCCGGCATGGTTTCGAGCGCGCGGCGGCCGAGGCAATTGGGATTTACCGGCACGCGGCGCCAGCCGAGGATGCGCAGACGCTCCTGATCGGCGGCGGCTTCGATGGCGGATTTTGCCGCGGTTGCGGTGTCAGCCGGGAAAAATGCGAAGCCCAGGCCGAATTGTTCGGGGAGTTCGATTCCCTGCTCGGCGGCTTTAGTTCGGAAAAAAGTCTTGGGGATGGCGGCCAGGAGGCCTGCGCCGTCGCCGCTGGCGCCGTCGGCGTCTACTCCGCCGCGGTGGGTGAGGCGTTCTAGCGCGGTGAGGGCGTAATCAATAATTTCGTGGCCGGCTGGTCCGCCCAGACGGGCGATGAAGCCGGTGCCGCAGGCATCATGGTCCGGATGGCCCCAGTTGGGGTGCACACGGGTGGGTGATTGCCAATGGCGCTGATGGGATGGCAAGTCCATGACTGTTTATAGGGTTAGGGGGAGGATGGTGTACAACGCAGAAAATCGATGCGCAGAATTGAAATTCCAATTGGCAAGCTAGAAATGTCGATTAACCCAAATTAAGACGGAGTGGCCTAGAAGAACCGAGTTTTTCTGGGGACCCATCTTGCGCCTGCCGCGCAGATGTTCAGAAACAATTCCGATCCCCAAGGCCGCAGGAACGCCGGCGGACAATCCCCCGAAAATTATAGAGTAGGCTAGGCTGCCGACTTCGCACCCGGCAAGACCGCTATGGCCGTTAGCAGGGCGAATCCGATGAAAAAGAGGCTGAGGTCTATTCCAAAACGTTTTCCCGTCGCGTAACTTTCAAACGATTACCTCAAGCAAGTCTTTCCAACGGAGATTTTTGAGAATACAAACATTGGATCTTTATCACGAAGCTAGAATTTGGTGGGTTCGGTCAGGTGGAAATTTTTGACTTTCATGGCGGGGACTACCATTTCGAAGGCTTCTTCGGCGGTGGCGCGGGAGGCGGGGGACATGGCTTCGACGTTTTGGAGAAGTTCGATCAGGGATTGGTTGAAGCGAAAATTGCGGACGGCGCTGGTGACTCTGCCGTTTTCGACGAGGTAGAGGCCGTCACGGGTCATGCCGGTCATTATTTTTTCGTAGGGATCTACTTCGCGGATGTACCAGACGCGCGTGACTAGCAAGCCGCGATCGGTGGAGGCGATCATTTTTTCGAGAGAGGAGTCGCCGCCGCCGAAGACCAGGTTCATGGGGGCTTCGCCGTATTCGTCGGGGAGCGCGAAGCCGTGGCCAGTGGGTTTTTTGCCGGCTTTTTTTGCGCTGGCGCGCGAGTAGACAAGATTTCGTGGGACGCCATTTTCGACGAGATTCACGCGCTGGCGCGGAATGCCTTCGCCGTCGAAGGGCGCACCCAATTGTTGCGGATGGTAGGCGTCGTCGGCGATGGAAATATTTTTGCCGAAGAGCGGTTTGTTCATGCGTTTGAGCAGGCAGGAGCGCTGGTCGGCTACGGCGGTGGCGGCGAAATCGTAAAACAGAAAACCTACCAGATCGAGGACTGAGGCGGGTTCGAGAATTACGGTGTATTTGCCCGGAGCGAGTTCTTGCGCGTCTTTCGCCATTTGTGCTTTTTCGCTGGCGCGGGCGGCAAGTTTTTGCGGATCGAAATCGCGAACGTTGCCCGAATTTGCTTTTGCCCAGCTTGCCGCCGGCTCGTCCTGCATGGTGATGGAAAATTCGGCTTGCGTTTCGCGGTGGGCTGCGAAAAGGCCTCGAGAGTTTGCAATGGCGAGTTGCGATTGGCCGGTGGAAAAGATTCCGGCGGCGACTTGGCCGTTGCGAATTGCCAAGTCACAGGATTTTTTTACGGCGCGGGCGCGGTATTCGGGAGTGGTGGCGGCGGTTTCGTTGGCGAAGCGATTGACTTTGCGATAGAGCTGCTTGCCGGGCATCGGCAAGAGGCCGGGAATTTTTGGCTGGCTATGGGCGAGTTGCAAAGAGGCTTGTACCGCTGCGCGAAGAGAATCTTCGTCAAGGCGATTGGTGGTGGCACGGGCGGTGCGGCCGTCTACGACGGTTCGAATGGAGATGGTGACGCCGTGTTCGGCGACGTTTTGGTGGATGGCGTTGTTGGCGAAGCGCGTGAGTGCGTCAATGGTTTCGTCAAGGTGAACTTCGGTTTCGTCGGCTCCGGCAATCTTGCCCAGGCGGAGAACGGAATCAATGCGCTTTTTCAGGTCGCCTTCGGACGCCAGATGCGTTTCGATCTTGCTGGATTTTGATTTTTTCGACATTCGTATTATTGGCCGGAAAACGCGATTCCCATTTTCACATTGCGAAAACGTGCGGGCGATGCACCGTGTCCGGTGCCCATGGTCTGCATGGGCTGACCTTTGCCGCAATTCGGCGTGCCCCACAACGTCCAATATTCTTTGCCGCAGATGGCGTCGCAACTGTTCCAGAATTCGGTGGTGATGCCGCTGTAGCTGGGATTTTTGAGCATCCGGATTTTCTTGCCGCCTTTGATTTCCCAGCCAATTTCAGTAGAAAACTGGAATTGATAACGGCGATCGTCGATGGACCAGGAACGATTGGTTTCCATCCAAATGCCGTCGTCGGTGCCGCCGACTAATTCTTCGGGCGAACCGCTGTCGGGCTTGATGCTGATGTTGGTCATGCGAATGATGGGCAGGCGATTCCAGCTTTCGGTGCGCATGGTGCCGGAAGAGCGCTGGAGGCCGATGAGCTGCGCCATTTCCCGGTTGGAAAGATAGCCGCGGAACTGACCGTCCTTGATGATGTCGGTGCACTGCGCGGGAACGCCTTCATCGTCGTAGGCGAAGGAGCCGAGGCCGGGGCCGTGTTCGAGGCGCGCGTCAGCGACTACGTTTACGATTTCGGAGCCGTACTTCAAATTATTTAATTTATCGAGAGTGAGAAAACTGGTGCCGGCGAAATTGGCTTCCTGGCCGAGAACGCGGTCGAGTTCGATGGGATGGCCGACGGATTCGTGAATTTGCAGGCCAAGTTGGCTGCCATCGAGCAGGAGGGTGCCGGTCTTTTCCGGGCACCGTGCGGCGGAGTGCAGCGCGACGGATTCTTCGGCTACGCGCGGGGCATAGCGGAGGAGGTCGAGCGATTCGATTAATTCGTAACCTGCAAGCTGATACTGACCGCCAAAACTGTTCGGATAGGAACGTTTCTGAATTTCAGAGCCTTTGAAGGAAGTGGCAACGATGCCGCAACCGGAAATAACTTTGCGCTGGTGAATGCGCGAGCCGATGCTAGAGGCAAACCAGGAATCGATTTTGCGAAATTGCATATCGGTTTCGGTGAGGGTGACGCCTTTGACGGCGCGCATGGCGGCGTCGGCTTTGAGCAATAGATCGAGTTGCGATTCTAACGGGATTTCGAAGGGATCTTTTTGCAGCGGCGCTTGCCAACTGTCGATGTAGGAGTTTTCCGGGACCATCTTTACGTCGCCGCGTTTTGCGAGGGCGGAGGCTTTCGCGATGGAAACGGCTTGAGCTGCGCAGGCTGAGACGCCTTCGCGCGTGAGTTTATCGGTGGAGGCAAAACCCCAGGCGCCGTTGGCTAGCACGCGAATGCCTATGCCGATGGATTCGGATTGGGCGAGTGTGCCTACCGCGCCGTTTTTTGTGGTGAGATCGCGCTGGCGAATGTGCATGGAGCGGGCGTCGGCGTAGGTTGCGCCGCGGAGTTTGGCAGTGTCTAGTGCGGTGGTTGTGAGGTCCCACATTGCGGTCACCAGGGGAAATTTTCGTTGAGAGAGTTGAGAAAGAAAAGAACAGACGGAAAGAGAAAGGGAAAAGAAAGAAGGGCACGATATATCGTGCCCCTACGGGAAGACTACGTGCCTTCTTGCCAGGATGCTAGATAGTGCTCCTGTTCGGCGGTGAGTTTGTCTAGTTTGTGGCCCATGGACTCTAGCTTCATTTTGGCGATTTCTTTGTCGAGATCTTCAGGGACTACGTAGACCTGGGCTTTAAGGTTCTTGGCGTTCTTCACGAGGTATTCCGCGGAGAGGGCCTGGTTGGCGAAGCTCATGTCCATCACGGAAGCAGGATGGCCTTCGGCGGTGGCAAGGTTCACGAGGCGGCCTTCGCCGATCAAGTTGATGCGACGGCCGTCTTTGAGGAGATACTCATCAACCAGCGGGCGCACTTCGCGTTTGCCGCTGGAAAGTTTTTCCAGAGCTGGGATGTCGATTTCGACATTGAAGTGGCCGCTGTTGCAAACGACCGCGCCGGACTTCATGTGCTCGAAATGTTCGCCGCGGATGACATTTTTGTTGCCGGTGACGGTGATGAAGACGTCGCCTTCCCTGGCGGCGTCGGCCATCGGAAGAACGCGGAAACCGTCCATGACGGCTTCGATGCCCTTCACCGGGTCAATTTCTGTAATGATCACGTCGGCGCCGTGGCCCTTGGCACGCATGGCAACGCCGCGACCGCACCAGCCGTAGCCGGCGATGACGACTTTCAGTCCAGCGAGAAGCAAGTTGGTGGCGCGAATTACGCCGTCGAGAGTGCTCTGGCCGGTGCCGTAGCGATTGTCGAAGAAATGTTTTGTTTGCGCGTCGTTCACCGCGATGATCGGATACTTCAGGGTGCCATCTTTGGACATGGCGCGAAGGCGAATGACGCCGGTAGTGGTCTCTTCGGTGCCGGCGATAACGTTGCTGACGAGATCGGTGCGCTTGGTGAGCAGCATGGTGACGAGGTCGGCGCCATCGTCCATAGTCATTTGTGGCTTGTGGTCGAGGGCAGCGCGCAAATGGGAATAGTAGGTTTCGTTGCCTTCGCCCTTGATGGCGTAAGTGGGAATGTTGAAGTCGCGATTCAGTGAGGAGGCGACTTCGTCCTGCGTGGACAGCGGATTCGAAGCGCAGAGAACAACGTCGGCGCCGCCATCGCGGAGCGCGATCATCAAGTTGGCAGTTTCGCTGGTGACATGCAGGCACGCGGAAACGCGCAGGCCTTTCAGCGGCTGTTCTTTGATGAAACGCTTACGAATGATTTGCAACACGGGCATCTGCTGTTGCGCCCATTCGATTTTGCGTTTGCCGGCATCGGCCAGCGAAATATCTTTTACATCGCCCTTCTTGAGTTCTGCTGTCGCCACAGACTTGCTCCTTTTTGAGTTGCTGAAATTTGCGGATAAGAAACTAGAATGCGGGGGCCGTTAGCTTCGCACGGCGACTTCCGCGGTTGCGCCGGCGGCTTTGCGGAGTGCGTCGGCACGGTCGGTCTTTTCCCAGGTAAAACCGGCGCCCTTGCGGCCAAAGTGGCCGTACGCCGCGGTGTCCTTGTAAATAGGACGGCGCAAATCGAGCGCTTCGATGATGCCCTTGGGAGTGAGCTTGAAATTTTCGCGGACGATCTCGGTAATTTTCTCTTCGGGAATGGTCGCGGTGCCGAAGCTGTCTACCATAACAGAAACCGGCTCGGCGATTCCGATGGCGTAGGCGAGTTGGACTTCGGCTTTGGTGGCCAAGCCGGCGGCGACAACGTTTTTCGCGATGTAGCGCGCCATGTAGCAGGCGGAGCGGTCAACCTTGGACGGATCTTTGCCGGAGAATGCGCCGCCGCCATGGCGGCTGTAGCCGCCGTAGGTGTCGACGATGATTTTGCGGCCGGTGAGGCCGGCGTCACCCATCGGTCCGCCGATGACGAAGCGACCGGTTGGGTTGATGTAATATTTGGTGTTCTTGTCGAGCATCGCGGCGGGGATGACGGGCTTGATGACGTATTCGAGAACGGCGTCGCGGAGATCGTCGTTGGAAACGGTGTCGCTGTGCTGGGTGGAAATGACGACCGCGTCCACACGGGAGGGTTTGCCGTTGCGGTACTCGACGGTGACCTGCGACTTGCCGTCCGGCCGGAGGAAATCAACTTTTTTGGATTTGCGAACTTCGGAGAGCTTGAAGGTGAGTTGGTGGGCGAGTTGGATGGGCATAGGCATCAACTCGGGGGTTTCATCGCAAGCGAAGCCAAACATCAAGCCTTGATCGCCAGCGCCGCCAGTGTCCACGCCCATCGCGATGTCCGGGGACTGGCGCTTGACGGTGCACATGACCGCGCAAGTTTCGGAATCATAGCCAAACTTGGCGCGGTCGTAGCCTACGCCACGAATGGTGCAGCGCACGAGGTCATCGTAATCAATGTGAGCGGTGGTGGTGATTTCGCCGGCCACGACTGCGAGACCGGTGGTGACAAGCGTTTCGCAGGCCACTCGCCCTTTCGGATCCTGCTTCATCACTTCGTCCAGCACTGCGTCGGAAATCTGGTCGGCGATTTTGTCCGGGTGACCTTCGGTCACGGATTCCGATGTAAAGAGATAATTCTTATGTCCTTGGCTCAAAGCGAACGCTCCTCTGGGGTTAGCGGTCCTCTCCCGGCCAAGTTCTTTTCAGGTCAAGCCTGGAAAATGAGCCTTGTAGGAAGTGCAGCTATGCCCGTGCACAGTTCGAATAACTGCTAGATGTCACGCACTACGGCGCCCGCAGGCGCCCTTGCCCGACTTTCTAAAATAACATCTGCCAGCCACTGCGAGCAACGTATTGAATCTAACTGCGCTATTAAGCATTAAACGGTGATTATGAGCATCGAATGGGGATGCCCCTGCCGATGATTTTCGCGAGAATCCACAATTTTGAGAGTCGACAATACCTAAGCGGCGTCTTCGTCGGGCTCTACTGTTAGCTTGCCTTTGGTTTTCTTGGCCATTAAATAGGAACGGATGAAGGGGTCGATGTCGCCGTCTAGAACTTTATCCACGTCGCCTACTTCGAATTTTGTGCGATGGTCCTTTATGAGTCGATAAGGTTGCATTACGTACGAGCGAATTTGGCTGCCGAAGGAAATGTCCAGCTTGGTCTCATCCAGTCTGTCAGTTTCATCCTGCCGTTTTTTGATTTCGAGGTCGTAAAGTTTAGAACGCAACATCTTCATGGCCATTTCGCGGTTTTTGCCCTGGCTGCGTTGGGCCTGGCAGGCTACGACGACGCCGGTTGGAAGATGCGTGATGCGGACGGCGGTCTCGACTTTGTTCACGTTCTGTCCACCTTTGCCGCCAGCACGATAAGTATCAACTTTCAGATCGTCCGGCTTGATGTTGATTTCGATGCGGTCGTCCACCTCCGGAATGACAAACACGGATGCAAAGGAAGTGTGCCGGCGGGCGGCTTGGTCAAACGGTGAGATGCGCACCAGGCGATGAACGCCGGTTTCTCCCGCGAGCATGCCGTAAGCGTTTTCGCCGGAAAACTGAATCGTGGCGTTTTTGATTCCCGCTTCTTCGCCTTCGGTTTCGTCGAGCACTTCGGCGTGCATTCCTTTGCGTTCGGCCCAGCGGAGGTACATGCGAAAGAGGATGGACGCCCAGTCTTGAGATTCCGTTCCACCTGCGCCGGGTTTGATGGTCATGATCGCGTTGAGGTGATCGTTTTCGCCGGAAAGCAGAGTACGTGTTTCGAGCTCGGAAATGTAAGTGTCGGCGTTGGTCAGCTCGCGGTCGAGTTCCTTCAATAAATCTTCGCGTTGCTGGGCGTTGGTTTCTTCCTTGGCGAGGTTGATGTAAGTATCGATGTCGCCGACCAGCGAAGTGAGCTTGGCGTCGGCGGAGATCTGATCGTCGGCGCGTTTGCGTTCGCGAAGCACGGCTTGAGCTTTCTCCTGATCGTTCCAGAAGTCAGGCTGCGCGATTTTTGCTTCGAGAGCCTTCAGTTCTCCGCGGAAATGCGGAACGTCAAAGATAACTCCGCACAAGGGAGATGCGCTGCGTTAGGCCTTCGTAGCGATACTGCAGGTCTTCAAGAATCATGTTTTTTCCGAAAAGTTGGCAATAAAAGAATAGCCGAAACCAGCACGCACATCCAGGCGAACCAGTCGCCGAAGCGGGTATATAGAGTGGTGTCGGCGCGAAAATCGTAGGGCAGGTCTATGGCTCCGCGCACATCGCGTGGCATACTTTCGTAAACTTTGCCGTACGGATCGATGGCAGCGGTGATTCCGCTGTTGGTTACGCGCAACACCCAGCGGCGGTTTTCCACCGCACGGACGCGAGCCATGTGCAAGTGCTGAACCGCGGCAGCGGATTTTTCGAACCAGCCGTCATTCGAGATATTAATGAGTAAGTTTGCGCCACGGGCCGTGAAGTCCCGAATCTCTCCTGGATAGATGGCTTCGTAACAGATGAAGACGCCGAATTTGTAGCCTCCGGGCAGCGTTCCTACCGCCGCGACTTTGCCTTTGTGAAAACCTCCAACCTCGTCAGAGACACTTTGCACGACGCGGTGAATTAACGGGAAAGGCTCGTACTCGCCGAACGGAACGAGGTGACGTTTGTCATAGACGAACACTTTTTGGCCCTGCCGGTCGACCAGCAAGGCGCTATTGTATGGCGCTTGTCCGATGTGGCCGGAAGAAAATTTCTCGGTTCTCCATTCGATGACGCCGGCAAGAAACGGATGTGCAGCACGAATGGCGAGGCTCGAAGCGCGTTTGGAAAACTGATTGTCCTGCCAGGAGAAGGGCGCGGGCGCCTCCGGCCAGATAATCAGATCGGGACGATGCGCGGACGGTTGCAGACTCAATGCGTCGAGTTCGTCCAGGTCATCTTTGTGGATCGCGAACCAATTCGGTGGATACGAATCGACTTCTGGGAAATTGGGTTGCACGGCGCGCGCGAAGTGAGCTGCTTGGGCTTCGGGAACAAATCGAGCGCCGATGAACATGACCCCAAGAATAAGGGCAACGGCAATCGCGATAATGCTCATACGCTTTTTCGGGCTGACGGTCTTGGCAACATCCGCCCAGGCGAGCAGTGAATTGAATGCTGCCATTACGAACGACAAGCCATAAATTCCCGTGATCGCGGTCACTTGCAGCAACGCTGGATTGGCCGCAGCGGAATATCCGAGCAGATTCCACGGAAAACTGATTTCCGGCAGATGCGCGCGCGCGAATTCCGATGTGACCCACACGAACGGTGCAGCGATGCACGCTAACGCAACATTCCGGCGTGCGATGCGGTTCACGGCCCAGGTGAAACCTCCCGTTAGAATTCCCCAGACTATCGCGATCAGCAGCAAAATTAACCATCCGACGAGCCGAGAGGTGCCTCCGTGAACCGCAAGCACTTCGGCAATCCACGGGACGGAAGCGAAGACAAATGCAACCGCGTGAAGAAAACCGCAGAAGTACGCCACTTTAGGCCTGGCGCCGAGCGCCATCATCAGCAATAGTCCGATGCTGACCCACGCATAAACCGGGAAATATAGCCAGGTGAATGACAGCGCGAGTCCCGCGCCGGTGATGGCAGAAACAATCAGGCGAAACGCGGCGGGAAACTTTTCTTGGGGATCGGGTCGCAGCCAGTCCGGCCAATGGGACGCGGACATCAGTGCTTGATGATCGCTTTGAAGCCCGCAGTCTCGAGATCCTTCTTGGCGGTTTGCATGGCTTTTTGGTCCGCGTACGGGCCAACGTGCACGCGATAGAACTTGTCGCCTTGCGGCGCTTGCACGAAGGCGGGAAATTTCTTTTTGCGAAGTTCATTGGCCACGGATACGGCGTCAGACTCGGTGCGCAACGCGACTACTTGTAATAGGTATGATCCGCGCGGAATCGCGGGAGCTGTTGCGTTCGTGCGCCCGGTGGATGACGAAGGAGATTTCGCGCTGGTGGCAATCGCTTTCGGTTGCGTGGCAGCAGGCGCGGGTTTCAAATGATCGTTCGAGGAATTCTTGTCTCCAACGCGATAGAACTCCCACTCCGAACTGGGCGGCGTGCTGGCCTCTGTCGCGGGATCGTTATTGCCCGGCGTGCTGACGGGACTTTTGCCGGGCTTAGCAGGAGCTTCAGGCTTTAGCGGTAACAGTGTGTCAGCGCCGTGCGTGGAGGCGGCGCGCACCTGGGCGTCCAACTGATTGCGTCCCATCACATAGCCGAGCGTAAAAAACACGCCGGAAAACAGCAGCATCAGAAAAAACAGACCGATGACGTGCCGCCCTTCCAGAACGCGTTCCCCCGCGCTGGATTTCCTGCTAGCCATTGCTTATTTTCTTACTCCGCCCAAACTCTCGACCCAGCTATTAATAATATCTATGGGCAGCGGAAACACAATCGTTGTGTTCTTCTCGACACCTATCTCGGTCAAAGTCTGCAGATAGCGCAACTGGATCGCGGACTTCTGCGTCTCAAGAACTTTGGCGGCGTCAGCGAGTTTTTGCGAAGCTTCGAACTCGCCGTCGGCGTGAATGACTTTGGCTCGGCGTTCGCGTTCGGCTTCGGCCTGGCGGGCGATGGCGCGCTGCATCTGTTCGGGGATGTCCACCTGCTTGACTTCCACTTTGGTGACCTTGATGCCCCAGGCTTCGGTGTCCTGATCGAGAATGATCTGCAATTTGCCGTTGACCTTGTCGCGCTGGGAGAGAATTTCATCCAGGTCAAATTGACCGACAACGCTGCGTAGCGTGGTTTGCGCCAACTGCGAAGTGGCGTACTGAAAATTCGTCACCTGCGACAGCGCCAGATTGGCATCCACGACACGGAAGTAACATACCGCGTTTACTTTAACCGAAACATTGTCGTGGGTGATGATGTCCTGCGGCGGGACGTCCAGCGTTTCCAGACGTAGGCTGATGCGATAGAGCGTTTCGATCGGCCAGAAAACAAAATTCACGCCGCCGCTTTTGGCTTGCGGCAGCAGACGCCCGAGTCGAAGAACCACGCCGCGTTCCCATTCCTTAATCACATAAAGTGAGTTCTTGATCCAGATGAGCGCGACCAGAACTACAAACGCGAGTCCTATTAATTCCGGGTTCATTACAATCCTCCAGTATTCCTTGGTGCCCTATTTAGAACTTTTCGTCGCTCTCTGCGCGTTTTGCCGGCTCAACGTGTAACGTGAGTCCTTCGATCGTTCGAACGCGAACGGCTTCGGCTGGCGCGACGTCCTGCTCCGCGACCGCGCGCCAATTTTCTCCGTGAATCCGAATCATCCCTTCGACACCACTTTTTAGTCCGACGGTCGCGATTCCTCGCTCTCCCAACATTTCTTCCACGCCGGTCGCCTGCTTCCACTTGCGCGAGCGCAGCACCAGGCGCATCAGAAAAACGCTGATCGCCGCAAATGGCAGCGTCACGGCAACCGCCGTTCCTACGCTCACGCCGCCAGATGTTAAAGGCGAACGAATCAGGAAAATTGCGCCAAAAATCATGGCAATCACGCCGCCGCCCAGCAATATGCCATGACTGGTGTACTTTGCTTCCAAAACGAACAAGGTCACGGCAATTACGATTAACAAGACTCCCGCGACATTCACCGGCAGCAGGTGCATGGCATAAAGCGCCAGCACGGCACAGATTCCACCGACGACGCCGGGGGCGACCGCGCCAGGATGCGTGAATTCCGCGTACAGGCCGAGGGTGCCCAAGATCAATAGCAAGAAAAACATGTCCGGTTCGACGATGCGCGCGAGAAACTTTTGGCGTGCGGAGAGTTCGAATGACACACGCTGGTAATTCGCGAGAGCCAAAGCAGTTTTGCTCCCATCAAACCGGGTGATGGTCTTGCCATTTAAGTCGCGCAGCAATTCTTCTGGAGTCGCCGCGACGTAGTCGATCATCTTGCCATTCAGGGCTTCTGTTTCCGTGAAGGCTTTGGCATCGGTTACCGCGGTTTCGGCCAGCGTGGCGTTGCGGCCACGCTTTTCGGAGTAGCTGCGCAGGAAAGCCGTAGCATCATTCATGATTTTTTTGCGCAGCGTTTCGTCAACGCCAATCGTGAATCCGCCAATGGCCAGAATCGGCGAAGCAGCGCCGGTGCGCGTACCCGGCGTCATTGCCGCCACGTCCGCACTCAACAAAATAAAAAAGCCGGCGGAGGCGCCGCGCGCTCCAGTGGGCGAGACATAAACTGCCACGGGAACCGGCGAACCGAGAATGTGCTGGATGATGTCTTTCATGGAATCGCTCAAGCCGCCGGGCGTATCCATGGTAATCAGCACCAGCGAAGCGTTTCGTCGCGCGGCGTCCGCGAGGCCTTCGTCAATGTACGTCGCCAGGACCGGTTCGACTTCGCCGTCCAGCTTCAAATCCATAATGATCGGCTGAACGGTGTGTTGTTCGGCGTGAATCGATCTTGCGATGCACGAGAGCAGAAAAAAAGCCGCGGCAATTCCTACGAGGATTTTGTAGTTCGAATTGCGCGGAACTGAATGCGACTTCATGGTGTTTTCGATTGCGAGTTTCCGTTCTGCAAATGCTCCAGCAATTGGCGGGCTTCCGTATAGTTTGGCGCAATCTTAAGGGCCCGCGCCAGTTCCGCCTTTGCCAAATCCGGTTTTTTTTGTTCGAGGTAGATTCTGGCCAGGGTGGTGCGATCGACAGCCGAATCGCGCAGTTCGAGCGCGGTTTGCAACTCCTGAATCGCTTCCGCGCGCTTGTTCTTTCGTCGGTACACTTCGGCCATTCCGCGATGAGCCGAAGCATCATGCGGCGCGGTAATCAACGCGGCACGAAACGCCTGTTCCGCGGCGTCCAGCCTTCCGGCAACCAACTCCTGCCGGCCTTTGCGCACCAGCGACGAGGGCGAAACGGTGGCGGCCGAAGTCGCAGAGCCGCTACTGACGCCGGAATCGTGCGAAGCGATTTCCAGCTGCAGCGTCGCGGTGTCGAGTTCGGTGGTAACGCGCTGCAGCCTGGCAAAAGTGTCCGGTTTCACCGCGGGAAGCACGCTTGGGCCAAACGACTCCGCCGCCGAAATACGTTCCTCATTGGCTTCGGACTTGTTACCAGCCTTCTCCAGCGCATAGATCAAGAGCGCGCGATCCTCCGGATTTTCCGGCTCGCGGTCGGAAGCTTCGCGAAAATATTTCGCGGCGGTGGTGGAATCATTGCCGCGCAGATACATCAGTCCAAGATTGAAGGGGTAATCGTCTTCGTCCGGGTCAAGATCCAACGCTCGCAATAAACTGGAAGCTGCCGCAGCGGTGTCTCCCCGCCGCGCCTGCGCCAGCGCCAAATTATTCAGAATTTCCGGCAATTCCGCACCTGCAACGAAGGCCTTCTTTAAGCGATCCTGCAGCGAGAGAAAAACTTCTTCGGCTTTGTCCGGTTGATTGAGGAGAAGGCGGCAGACTCCGATGGTGAATGTCGCTTCGGTGACGCGAGAATTTGCCGCCGGCACGCGGGCAAGCCACGCAAGAGCAGAATCGCAATCGCGCCGGGAAAAATACGCCTGGCCAATCGCGAAGGCGGGCTCGGGCCACTCAGGCTCCAGACGAGCGGATTCACGCAATTCGCGCATGCGCGTGTCGTCATCACCGGCGAGCAAACCGCGGATGTAATGTTCAAAGGCATCCAGGCGCAGCGGGCGCTGCAATTTCGAGAATTCCGCGAAATTCAGAGGGAAGGCTTTGTCGTTTGCGGCGAGCAGCTTCCAAATCAGGGTGGCGTGCGATTCCATTAGAGATTCGAGCGGACCGCTTTGCCTGACGGAGGCGTGGAGCGCCGTGGGAGTGAGGCGCAGCAACCGTGCTTCGATGGTCAGGGACTTGCCATCGGAATTAAATTTTCCGAACACCACGAAATCGGCGTCGAGATCGGCGGCAATTCGCAGCATGGTGGCATGGCTGAATCGCGCCGTTGGCGGCAAACCATTGCGATCGAGTTCGGTGGTGCGCGCTTCGTGTGTGTACACTTGCTGGCCGGCAGCGGAGAGCCGCTGGACGGTGAGTTCTTCCAGACCTTCACTGAGCCAGTCGAGCCGCGGACTGGCTCCATCATTCTCAAATGGAAAGACCAGAAAGATGCCTTGCGAAGTAGGCACCAGCGCAGGACGAATAGTCGCGGTCTGTTGTCCAGCGGAAATATTCCCGCATAGCGTCAGGCAAGCACCCAGGCACACCACCAAATACAGCTTCACTGCAAATGTTTGGGACATCAGGGGAATTGTAACAGAGCGCGAATCGCATCCATCGCTGATAGAAGCGCGGCGATACGCTTACGGCAACGTGGAGTCGGGAGCCTTCGGCGCAAGAATCTCCTGCGTTTCCGGGAGCTTCAGCACCGCGGAAAAAGAAGGATCAGTTTTCACGTCATTCATGGACGCGAAGCCTTCTTCCTTGGCTTTGCGCAGATAAACCAGACTGCGTTCAAAATTACCCGCTTCGGCAAATGATTTGGCGAGCAGGAAATAGAAGCGTCCGCGATCGCTGACCGAGCGATCCTGGAGGAACGATCCTCCTCGCGATGAATTATGTTCGAACAGCTGCGGATCAAGCGCCAACGCCTGCCGGAACGAGGCAATGGACTGCTGGTATTTCTTTTCCCCAAAATAGGCGTAAGCCAGGTTGCTGTACAGCACAGCCATGTCGCTACGTAGCTTAATCGCGTGTTGGTAGGCGCGAATAGCCTTGCCGTATTTCTTGCGCTGGTACCAGATGGTGCCAATGTTGTTCTGTGCGTCGGCGTATTGCGGATTCACTTTCACCGCCTGCTGATAAAATTTCAGCGCGCCAGACAATTCCGATTGCTGGTGCAACGCAATGCCAAGTTTGTTCCAGTAGACCGGGTTGCTCGGATTCTGATCGGCGAGCTTCTTGTAGGAAAATGCGGCTTCGCGATATTCCTTGCGCGCCATCAGAATGTCCGCCAGCTCTTCTTGCGTGAGCTGTCGCTGGGCGGTCGACTGCGCGGACACCTGCGAGGGAGCCTGCATCGGCGCCACGTAGTTCCAAGGTACCGCAGTGTCGTCAGTAGTCTGTCCTGCTGAGGGAATGCTGAGGCTTGCGAGGATGAGTGCTGCTTGAACCGCCATCCCGAATTGCGTCATGGCGACTCTCCCTTCTCCGGCGGCTTCTGCTTGTCGGAGTCCTTCTTCTTGCCTCCAAAGATACCAAAAACCTTCTGTAAAGGGTTCTTTTTCTTTTGTGGAGAGGCTTCCGAGTCAGGGGGGAGAGGTTTGCCGTCCGCACCCGTGACAGGAGTGTCGCCATTGGCGGAAGGGAAACTTCCGGTTTTGGGCGGCTCGGCCGGCTGTTTCGGCGACCCGCCACCAAAAATGTGCGAAAGGAAGGAACCCGTTGACGAGATGACTCCGTGTCCGCCGCCGTGGAGTTCGCACATTTGCGTTGGTGCTGAGCCTTGTACGTAGACTTCTTCCCGCGGCGTGGGACAGCCCGACGTCGCCAACTGCGAGGATTCCGGGTCGATCATCACTGCCTGCACACCTTGCGGCATGTCGAAATCTTTCACGTTCTTGTAGGCAGGCAACAACGTGGCCTTCTTCATGAACTCGGCCCAAATTGGCGCGGCAGTGGCACCGCCAGCCAGTCCCAGATCGCGATTGTCGTCAAACCCGATCCAGATCACGGTTACCAGGTTCGACGTGTACCCCGCAAACCAGCCGTCGCGTGAGGTTCCGGTTTTCCCGGCGGCGGGCAAAACAAATCCCCGCGCGCGAACTGTCGCGCCGGTTCCTTTGTTCAACACATCCTTCAACAAACTGGTTACCAGGTACGCTACGCGGGGGTCGAGCACCGCATGCGTCTCAGGAGCAGTTTTCTCCAGAACCGTGCCGTTGGCACTGACGATGCTATGCAGGAATTGCGGCTCGGCTCGCACGCCTCCCTGCCCAAACGCGGTATAGCCCGCGGCGACATCGACAGGAGTCATTTCATAAGCGCCCAAGGCAACCGCAGGAGTTGCCCGGATATTGTTACCCAGTCCCATTTGCCGCGCGATCTGAACCACTCTGCCATACCCGATCATCTCGGCGACTTTCACTGTGGCCACATTCAGCGAATTCGTCAGCGCCTCGCGAACAGTCACGTGACCCATGAATCTCTCGCCGTAATTATTTGGCGTGTATTCCTGACCGTCGAACTCAAATGTTGTCGGCTCGTCTTCCACCGGCGTCGAGGGAGTGACGATCGGTTGCACGCCGTCCACCGCATTGTCGAACGCCGCGGCATAAACGAATGGCTTGAATACCGAGCCGGGCTGGCGGTGAGCGATTGCGTGGTTCAGTTGGCTTTGTCCGTAATTGCGTCCGCCAATCAGTGCCTTTATTTCTCCAGTGCGCGGATCGAGCGACACCAACGCCACCTGCACCTGTGGAATCGTTTCCTTATTCCCCTTCTTGGCTTTTTCCTTTTTCCACTTGGCGTACTTCTTTTCCAGCAGCAGGTCCACATTCTTCGCGCCGGTTTCCACCGCCGCCGACGCCGCCCGTTGCAACTCCGGGTCCAGCGTGGTGTACACGCGATAATTCTGGCTCAGCAGGTCATTTTCTGAATATTTGTCCAGCAGATGGTCCTTTATCATGTCTACGAAATATGGCGCTTCGCTGGATGTCGCCGAGGTGTGCACGATTTTCAGAGGCTCGCGCTTGGCTTCCTGCTCGTCCGCCCCGGTGATGTATTTGTTTTCCACCATCTGTGGCAGCACGCGATCGCGCGACTGCAACCCACGCTCCGGATGGCGGTCGGCCGAGGAATAATAGTTGGGCGCGCGGATAATTCCGGCTAAAAACGCGCATTCTCCCAAGGATAATTGGCGCAGGTCTTTGCCAAAATAGACCACGCTAGCCTGCGCAAATCCTCTGACGCCAAAACTGCCGCGATTTCCCAAATACACTTCATTGGCGTACATTTCAAAAATTCGCTGCTTCGAATAACGCTGTTCCAGTTCGAAGCTGAGCATGGCTTCGGCGATTTTCCGCCGCCAGTTGCGATCGGTATTCAAGAAATAGGTGCGCGCAACTTGCATGGTAATGGTGCTGGCGCCTTGCAAATGCGTGCCGTGCCGCAAGTCGTTCCAAGCGGCGCCAAAGATGCGGATAAAGTCAAAGCCGGGATGCTCAAAGAAGCGCTTGTCTTCCGCGGAGAGGATGGCGTTGACCAGATTGGGCGGCAAATCGTCGTAACGAACCGCGCGCCGTTTTTCTCTGGCGCTATCAAAAAGGTTAGTGATCAGCTCCGGCTCGATTTCCGCCGAAGCCATTTCAGATCCGCCACCGAGCGGACGAATTGCCCGAATGGTTTTTCCGCCGAATTGCACCGTGAGGGGGTTGCCGCCGGCAAAATAGGAAAGCTTCGAGGGCCGAATGTCCACCACATTGCCGTTCGCCGTATATTGGCCGAGAGATGATTCGTCGGCCTCGGGGCGATAACCTACCCTTTGCAGATAGGTTGTCAATTCGTTGGCGGTGAATACTTCTCCGGGCGAGATTTCTTCAGGCGCAGAAAAAATCTGCGTGGTGTTCTGCAGAATATTGCCGGAGAGCCGGGCATCAATCATGTGCCCGTATTTGGCGTAGTAGTAGCCGAATACGCTGGCTGCGATCACAAAGCAACCGAAGACAGCACCGAGCAGAATCACTCCGTAACGTGACGTCCAGAATCCTTTTTGTATGCGGATACGCAAGGCTTCTCCAACGGGCTGAAGAGTAAGTGTCCCCTATTGTCCCTGTCTAGGATAGATGCAGTTTCCTTTGAAAACGCCGGTTCGAGGCCGCAAATTCGTCAGGTCAGGGACTTGTTTTCGCTAGACGGCGTGAAATGCAAATCCAAATGATAAAAAAGGAGATCGACCG
Source organism: uncultured Acidobacteriota bacterium (assembly GCA_963743735.1). GTDB lineage: Bacteria > Acidobacteriota > Terriglobia > Acidiferrales > UBA7541 > Acidiferrum. The sequence continues at coordinate 16,497 of CAVURF010000014.1, read as the reverse complement.
GCACGGTATAGTCCACCGTAATGGCCACCTTGCTGGCGGAGGCAACGACTTTGATATTATCGCGGGTGGCTGGAATATCCAGGTCCTGAACGGTCTTGAAAACGGTTTCGCGGATCTGCTCTTCGCTCTTGTGGTCGACTACCCCGAATCTCGCGATTTCCTGGATTTTGTCGTTCAGCTGATATTCCGCGGAATACGGAGGGACCAGTTTGAAAGCCGCATAAACTCCGAATGCCAATATCGCCGTAACGATCAGCGCCTTGAGCTTGCCTGCGCCGCGCTGCGACCGAAATTCGCCCTTACCATGGTGGATCGGAGACAATTGCCCGCTCCTGCAGTTTTTTTCTGATTTTGTCTGCAATTCGAAACTAGCACCGCGGATTCCCGCTGTCGATACTCCTGCCGCGCAGTGTTTCTTGGAACTAACCCCGGCGATAGGACAGCTCCAATGGAATTTTACTTGGCTAAGGGAAGCTAGTACGCTCGTGCGAAGATGGCTCGCTCTTTTGCCGGCTGCCCGCAGTACACACACTTTCCGGTTGGCGCTTCTCCGCCGCTTCCCAAAACATCGTCTTGGTCGACTGGGATACAGCGCATGGTTGCCCGCGTATCTTCCTTAATTTTTTCTTCGCACTCGGCAGTGCCACACCAGCCAGCGAACGCGAATCCGGTTTCCACCGCGGCCTTAAATTCATCATAATTTGCCGTCGCGTGCGTGTTCGAACGACGGAAGGCCAACGCTTTGTCGTACATAGACTGATGAATTTCGCCGAGCAATTTTTCAACCCTGGCCGCTACCTCCACCAACGAGACGGAAATTTTGCCTTCTCTTCCCGGACGATCCCTCCGCGCCAGCACTGCCGCCTGTTTGGCGACATCCTTTGGCCCCAGTTCAACACGCACCGGCACGCCGCGCATTTCCCATTCATTAAATTTCCAGCCGGGACTCTGACCTTCACTTTCATCCAGGGTCACGCGAATCTTGGCCTTCGCCAGTTGCACCTTTAAGTCTTTCGCTACGCCCAGCACTGCGGCTTTTTCTTCATCGTTCTTGAAAATCGGCACGATCACCACCTGATATGGCGCAAGCTTGGGCGGCAGCACCAGCCCTTGATCATCGCCGTGCACCATGATGATGGCGCCGATGAAGCGCGTCGAAAGGCCCCAGGAAGTAGTCCAGCAATGCTGCTGCACTCCGGTCTGATCGAGATATTTCACTTCGAATGCTTGCGCGAAATTCTGCCCAAGGTAGTGCGACGTTCCCGCCTGCAGCGCTTTACCATCTCCCATCATCGCTTCGATCGAGTACGTCAGATCAGCGCCGGCGAACTTTTCCGCGTCCGACTTCGCTCCTGGAATCACCGGGATTGCCGCTTCGTTCACCGCGAAATCAGTGTAGGTGTCCAGCATGCGGCGGGTCTCTTCCATGGCTTCCTGCTGCGTGGCATGCGCGGTGTGCCCTTCTTGCCAGTAAAATTCCAGCGTGCGCAAGAATAATTTCGTACGCAGCTCCCAGCGCACCACTGAATTCCACTGGTTCATCAGTACCGGCAAATCACGGTAGGACTGAATCCACTTCGACCACATGTGTCCGATGATGGTTTCCGACGTTGGCCGCAAAATCAGCGGCTCGGCGAGTTCTTCGCCGCCGCCGATGGTAACCACTGCCAGCTCTGGCGAAAATCCTTCGACGTGATGCTTTTCCTTTTCAATAAAGCTTTTTGGAATGAGTAGGGGGAAGGCCACGTTCTGGTGACCTGTGGCCTTAAAGCGCGAATCCAATGCCTGCTGGATGTTTTCCCACAACGCCCAGCCATACGGCCGCACAATCATGCAGCCGCGCACCGGAGCGTAGTCCGCCAGTTGCGCTCGCAGAACCAGTTGGTTGTACCACTCGGAAAAATCCTGTGCTCGTGTCGGGAGTTTTTCTTCAGCCATGTGGCGCTCTATGGTCCCTCAACAAAAAGAATCAGTTGCTGCGAACGGAAAAGCCTAACGGACGTGCCCCGCATAGTCAACGAAAGCCGCGACCTAGCGCGTATACTGTCTGCCCGTATTGCAGTTGGCTACTAATTGCATCTGGAGGTCAAAAGATGACAATCTTGCGTTTAATTCTTGCGGCGGTAGTGGCGGTCATTTGCGCCGAGAGCATTGAGCCCTCATCTAAGATCTCTAACTCTTCACAATCACTCGACGGCAACACCCCTGTAGTTGCCTTGGTCCAGAAGAGTCATGGGCGTTTGGTCATTTCCATCAATCCAGATCCAGCGCCGGGCACGGACCCGCTGACCATTCTCAATCATCGGCGCAAAAAGCTAGGATCCAACCATCCTGTCGTGGCAATCGTGGATGACGACGCCAAAATTAGCGACCTCTGGCAAGTAGCGGGAACAGCGGGCAAAGCGGGCTTTGAGAAAACTCGCACGTTCGTCCACACCCGTAACAACGGAGCGATGTTCGAGGTCGCCTTCGGTCCCAACATCCGTTTTTCCAAGACTGGTCGGTTCGAGCCAAAAACGAGTGAACGGTAGGAAAGCCACGCATGCACAACTCCTCCCAGCCCAATAACGAGCAAGAGTTATCCGACGCAGATAGCTCCGCACAAGCTCCGCGGAGTGCGACGATCCGCACCATCGGATTTCTTCCGTTGCTGGCGATTTTTTATGGCTACACCGCAGGCGGACCGTTCGGCTACGAAGATATTTTCTCGCAATCCGGCCCGGGCATGGCGCTGGTATTCCTCACCTTCGTGCCGCTGTTCTGGAGCATTCCCATGTCTTACGCCTCGGCCGAGCTGAACAGCATTCTTCCAGTTCAAGGCGGATTCTATCGCTGGACTCGCGCGGCCTTCGGCGACTTCTGGGGCTTTCAGTGCGGCTGGTGGAACTGGACCGGAACATTTCTGCTTAACAGCCTATACGGCGTACTTGTGATGGATTATCTCGTTCACTATTTCCCCTGGCTCACCGGAAACGCCAAGTGGGCAGGCGCCTGCCTGGTCCTGTGCTTGCTTTCGTATCTGAACATTCGCGGAATACAAATTTCCGGCTGGGTTTCCGTTGCTATGCTGCTTGTGGTCCTCATTCCGGTCATCTGGCTGTGCATCGTCGCGCTGTTTCACTGGCACTACAATCCGGTGGTTCCATGGACACCACTGGGAAAACCACTTGGCTCGATCTTCGGAGTGGGACTGGCGCTCGCCATGTGGAACTATGCCGGGTACGAACAATTATCCAGTGTCACCGCCGAAATGGACAATCCACAGAAAACTTTCCCGCGAATTCTGCTGTGGAACACTCCGATGAACATCCTCACCTACATTCTGCCCGCTTCGCTGGCCATCGCGGCCCTGGGCAACTGGCAGGAATGGCAGACCGGCTACATGGTAGAAGCGTCGCGCAGAATCGGCGGCAAAGCACTGGGCATCGCGATGCTTGTAGCCTCTATCATTGGCACCGCTTCCCTTTCGAACAGCACCATCCTTTACACCACGCGCATTCCCGCCGCCATGTCGCAAGACGGCTATCTGCCAGCGTGGCTCGGCAAAATACATCCCCGTTTTGGCACGCCGGCGCGGGCCATCGCGATTTCTCTTGCTGTGTACTGTCTGCTCGCGCGATTCGACGTCGCCGACCTCGTGAACATCTATATCTGGACGCGCATCGCCACTTCCATGCTCACTCTCCTGGCCGTGTGGGGCATGCGCCGGAAGCTGCCAGGCGCCGAGCGCCAGTTCCGAGTTCCTGGAGGCAGCGTCGGCCTGGCGTGCGCGATCCTGTTCCCGGCTATTCTTTGTGGAGTGAAGATTTATTACAGCGAACCATTCGTATGGCATTGGGCGCCGTGGCTGCTGGCGTCTGGCCCGGTCGCCTATGCGATTTTGCGCTGGGGCTTTGGCTTGAAACCAGTTTCTTTGCCTGTTCCCGGAGAGGCAACACTATGATCTCTTTCTCTCGTCGAACTTTCCTAAGACGCGGTTCAGTCGCTGCTCTCACCCCGGCTCTTCACCGTCCCGTGACGGACATTGCCAGCTGGCTCACGCAGAGTGCCGGGCCCTCGATACGATTTCCCGGCCAGCCGCACGAGCGCATTTCCGTTTCTTCGTACCCATTTCGCGAATTCATCTCTGGCCAGCACGACAATAAATCTTCGCCTTCCTCAAAGATGCCGCTCAAGGATTTCGCCGCGCACGTAGCCGCAAAATTCAACATCCGCAAAATCGAACCGTGGAGCGAGCACTTTCTTTCGCTTGAACCCGGCCAGCTCGATGACATTCGCGACGCCGCCGGCAAAACCGGTAGTTCCTTCGTGAACATCGCGGCCGACGGAGACAATAGTATTTATTCTGCTGATGCGGCGGAACGCCAGCGCGCCGTTCAATTTGGCAGGACGTGGATTGACGTTGCGGCGCGCATCGGTTCGCCCAGCATGCGTCTTAATATCGCCGCCGTGAAAGGCGTGCAGCCCGATGTCAAGCGCGTCGCGGAAGGGCTTAAACCGATCGCAGAATACGCGGCTTCCAAAAATATCGCCGTGCACCTGGAAAATGATAATCCAGTTAGCGAAAATCCGTTTTTCGTGGTCAGCGTGCTCGATCGCATGAGCAATCCGTGGTTGCATGCGCTCCCTGATTTCGGCAACAGCTTCGCTGTTCTTCCTGGGGAAGATGTTTATCGCGCGCTGGGCCAAATGTTCGCGCACGCCTATGCCATTTCGCACGTGAAAGACGCCACTACCAGTCCCGCGAATGTCGTCGTCCCCGTGGATCTAGCCCGAATTTTCGCACTCGCGAAAAAACACAACTACAAAGGCATGTTCTCGATGGAATTTGAATCTGCCGGCGATCCCTACGCGGGCACTTCAAAATTAATAGCGGCGACCATAAAAATTCTTTCCTAGCCCTCGTGTTGCCTTGCTCGCATGCTGGGGTGTTACTTCCAGTCGTCTGGCGGAAATTCCAACCCCCAGAACTTGGCATCAGGCCGCAGGAACTCTACTCCCACTTCGCTTTTTCCCTCGTGCTTTTCCTGCACCCGCACCACGCGACATTCCTTATCCTCTGCCACGGCGCGGTTTCGTACAAAAATTCTCGCCCCCGGTTTCACTTTCATCGCCAAAGAAATCAACGCTCCATGCGCGTTGACCACCAGCGTGGTCGTATCTTCAGTGATCGCACCGTCGCCCGCCGGCGTCCATCGAACTTGAATCGCGAGACGCAACAACACGCGCCTGCTCCGCCGCATCTCGATTCCGCCGGTAAGTTGATCGTTCATGAGTCGTGCTTTTTGCTGGGGATTTCATCATAGGACCGTTGCGGTTCGTCCCGACATCAAAATCTTCGCCATTTCAGCGGGTACTTTCCTAGGCGTACTATTTACAGGTCTTTCGCATCGCGCTAACGTCCGAGTTCCGGCATGCTCCCTCCCCAGCCCAACTTTTTGGGCAGCCGCCAAGGAGCGTTCCATGGCCCCACGAGCCACTCGCAAAAAATCAAAAGAGCCGCAGCATGCTGGCATCGAGTATCGGCATCCCCTGCGCATTGTGCCCCTTCATACGGCGCCGCGCATCGCTTCCACCGCGCACCCGGAACTGACCTACCGCAACGGTCCATTGCTGACGAATGCCGAGGTCTTTACACTTTTTTGGGGCAGCGCGTGGCAGGCGGCCGCCAATTCTCCGCTGACGAAGCACATGAACGATTTTTTCGATTTCGCGCTGACCAGCAAACTGCTCGACCAACTCGCCGAATACAACGTACCCGGCAAATCTATCGGGCATGGCAAACGCATCGGCACAACGGTCTTCACGGGATCCGAACCCGGCAAAACCGTGACCGACGCCGCCATCCAGGGAATGTTGCAAAGCGAAATTTCAGCGGGCACGTTGCCTGCGAAAACGTCAAATTCCCTCTACTTCGTTTTTCTGCCGCCCGGAACGCAAGTGGACCAGGGCGGAGCGAAATCCTGCCAAACTTTTTGCGGGTATCACGACGCCACCACCGACAATATTTTCTACGCCGTGATGCCTTATCCGGGCTGCACCGGTTGCGAAGGCGGGCTGGCGATCCCCGACGCGCTCACGTCTACGTCCTCGCATGAACTTTGCGAAGCTATTACTGATCCTGTTCCGGGCACCGGTTGGTACGACGACACGAATGGAGAAATCGGCGATATCTGTGCGTGGAAAACCAAGACTCTCGGCAGCTACGCAGTGCAATTGGAATGGTCCAATTCCGCCGATGCCTGCGTCTGAGTTATTCGGTCACTGACGATAGGTAACGCAGTTGGCATTCTTGGAGTGCAGCAGCCCAGCCCCGCCACTCTTCAGACTGCCCCGAATCTCCGAAACCGTCGCCCGGATTCCCTACGGCAACCCAAACGTAAACAAAGCCGTCCCCGCTGCCACCGCTACATACTGCTTGCCGTCGACGGCGTACGTCATCGGTGAGGAATAAACCGACGCACCGCACTGGAAATGCCACAGCGCTTTCCCGCTCGTTGCGTCCAACGCAATAAAATTTCCTTCCGCGTCTCCCGTAAACACCACTCCGCCTGACGTTGACAGCAGTCCCGACCATGTCGGCGAAGGATGCTTCCATTCCCATTTGACTTTTCCGGTATTCGGATCAATCGCTCGCAGAGCCCCGTAAAACGGGGCCGCGTCATCATTCGGAAAATACGCCGACCCGTAGTACGCGTGTCCCGCATCGTAAGGTTGCGGCGCCGTGGAAAACACGTCACACTGTTCTCGCGCCGTTACATAAAATAATTTCGTCTTCGGATCGTACGTCGGAGACATCCAGTTCGTCGCTCCCGCCGCTCCCGGGCATACTCTATTCCCTTCTGGAGTCGGCGATCCTTCCTTCGCCGGCACGGGCCGTCCGTTGGCATCCTTTTCCTTCGTCCACGATACCTTCGCATACGACTCAGCCCTTATCAGCTTGCCGTTCGTGCGGTCGATTACATAAAAAAATCCATTCCGATTCGCCTGCAAAATCAGCTTTTTCTCGCCGTCGTTTACCATCACCGGCACTTGCGTCGCGTCGTAGTCGTGCTCGTCGTGCTGCGTAAACTGAAAATGCCATTTCAGTTTTCCGGTATCCGGATCGAGTGCCAACAACGAATTCGAGTACAAATTATCTCCGGCGCGGCCTTCGCCGCGATTCGATGGTGAAGGATTCCCGGTCGTCCAGAACGTGGTGTTCGTCTCGACGTCGTACGTTCCCGTAATCCATGCCGGCGATCCGCCAATCTTCCACGATTCACCTTCCCATGAATCGTTGCCCGGCTCTCCCGCCGCAGGAATCGTATAGAAGCGCCACTTCCGTTCACCGGTATTCACGTCGTACGCATCAATAAAACCGCGAATTCCATATTCCCCGCCGGAAACTCCCACCAGCACGAAGTCCTTGATCACCAGCGGCGCCAGCGTGAAGCTGTATCCCTTCCTATAATCCACGGCGGTAACATCCCAGATTACATTCCCGGTTTTCGTATCGAGCGCGATCACGTGTGAATCGAGCGTTCCCATAAAAAGCTTGTCGCCCAGAATCGCCAGGCCGCGATTCACGCGGCCGCAACACGGACGAATATCCTGTGGCAGCGCTCTTTGGTATTGCCAGATCGGCCTACCCGTTCGCGCATCGAGCGCAAACGCGCGATCATCCTGTCCGGTTCCGTACATAATTCCGTCCACAACCAGCGGCGTTGTTTCAAATTTTCCTCCAGCCATCGTCTGGTATGCCCACTTCGGCACCAACTTCTCCGCATTTCCAACGTTAATTTCCTGCAGCGAAGAAAATCTTCGCCCCGAATAATCTCCCGAATACATCAGCCAGTTCTGTGCTTCTTGCCCTGCATTCAACAATCTTTGCGGTGTAACCTGCGCAACCGCTGCCGTTGCAGCGAAGATGATCAAGCTCAAAGCAAAAATCAGTTTGCTTTTCACTTTGCACCTCCCACCGGGCCACGCACCAGAAACGCCAGCAAGTCCTGCAAATCCTTTTCTGGCAAGGCCTTCTCTTCATATGCCGGCATCAACGATTGGCGCGACTTCTTCCACGACTTCAGCGACGCCTTGTCCAACGAATGAACTGTTTCGCGCATGTCCACAAACTGAATCGTAAAACTATCTTCATTCAGCAACGTCCCTTTATAACTCGCGCCGTCGTTTGCCACCACGTCGACCGTTTCATACTCCACCGAAAACTCTTTCATCGCCTCGCTGAGCCCTTGCGCCAGCCTGCGGCTCGGATTTCTGATCGACTCCATCAGATATTCCGTCGAGCGCGCCGTGCCGGCTCCGGTCAAATCCGGCCCCAGCCTTCCGCCTTTTCCGTCGAACATGTGGCACGTCGCGCAACCCTGATCTCGGTAGAACAACTCACGGCCATGTTTCGCGTCACCACTCACCGTTCCCGGTTTCTTCTCCACACTTCGGATGTACGTCACCACCTGCCAGATCTCTTCCTCCGTCATTCCCACGCCCTGCTGGGTCGCACCGTTCGGTGGCATCGCCGTTCCAGGCACTCCGTTGTTGATCGTGCCAAATATTTCTGGGTCTGAATCGCCATGCTTCTTCGGGGTCCGCGTCAAATCCGGCCCGCGCCCTCCACCACGCGCGCCCAGCCCGTGGCAGAAAGCACAATTCGCGCGAAATTCGAACTCGCCCAGCTTCGCCACCTTCGCATCGCCCGCGTAGGGATTCTTTCCTTGCGCAGCAATCGTTGAAGGCGATACGACCAACGTCAACGACAGAGCAAGAGTAGCGACGCAATACCGCAACGCGCAGATTTTCATTTCGCTCAGCTCCTTCGCATCATCCCGACACTCGGGCAGGCCACTTTCTAACCATCATTTCGGCGAAACTATACCATCAGGGAAGTCACAAAAGATTCGCGCTCTGATAAATTTCCCGCTATACGCGGCGTTAGTTGCTGCACGAATTGGACGCATTCACATTTCCGCATAATTCCCCAAGCCGGCGCGAAAATTCTTTCGTGCCTTCTTCATCAAGTACAGAGCATCGCCGAACGTTTCTCCATCGGGAAAGCACCGGCTGGCGCCCAATAGTGTTGTGCCGGCGCGCGAAACCAAACCAGGCCCGCAACAAAGTTCCAATACTTAAAAATAAACAGTCAGGACGACCGCCTGCGCCACTCCCACCCAGCAGAACCACGATTTAGGCCTGTAAAACCGGCTGGTAATAGACTCCCACAGAAAAATTCCCAGACACACCGCAGGAATAATTCCGCCCAATTCGGTGTAGGAAAAATAAAGGAAAAAGCGCTGCCACCCGCAACAATCACCCACGGCCGGTGTCGCGGCGGACTCAAACGAAATAAAATTGCGCTGGGAACGAGAAAGAAAAGGTAGTAAGCCCAAGTATTAGAAAAATCATCCGGCTTCAGTCGGCTCGTGAAGCGGGTGATTTCTTTATTCACTCATCGCGAGCCCGTACTCTATCCCAGCCCTCCGGCCATTGCAATTTGTCCCGAATGAGATTTAGCGCAGCGTCGGCGAGAAATCCGTAAGCAGCAGAAACGTCGAATCCACTTTCTCCACAATCTTTCCATTGGCCTCGGACGCCTTCTGCACCGATTGCCATTCCGGATCTGCGCTGAACGCTTTCCAATTCGCCGTCGCTGCCTCGCGGCTGGGGTGCGCCAATATGTACACCAGCGTGTTCGATTTCTGCGGTTCGTCCATCGGCGTCCAATAGGCAATGTTCTTCATGCTGTGTTTTTCAAAAATCTTTGTGGTGTGTTCGCGGAACCTCTTCAACAAGTCCGGCAGCTTCCCTTCGTAGCAGTGATAGACGCGGAGTTCGTACACCAGGTCCGCTTCCGCGACAAAATGGGAGTTTTTTTCGGCTGCAGGAAAAAGGTTCGCGGTCGGCAGCAACGCCGCCGAAGAAATAGATTGGATCAAAGTGCGTCGCTTCATGGTCGCATCTTAACAAATAAGAGATAATTCGCTGAACCAGTAAAATGCGCGCTGGGTGCGGAAGTGAAGGCAAGATGCGAATCGCGATTTTCGGAGCAAGCGGAATGGTTGGGCAAGGCGCGTTGCGCGAGTGTCTGCGCGACCCGGAAGTCGAGCAAGTGGTGTCCATAGTCCGCTCACCAACCGGAACCACTCACGAAAAGCTGCGCGAAATCGTGCTTAAGAATTTTCTCGACTTCACTCCCGTCGAAAACCAGCTGACCGGGCTGAACGCGTGCCTCTATTGTCTGGGCATAACCTCCACCGGAACTACGGAAGAGAATTACGGGCGCGTCACATACGAATTTACGATCGCCGCGGCAACAACGCTCCTGAAGCTAAATCCGGGAATGTCTTTCGTCTTCGTTTCCGGCACCGGAGCCGACAGCACCGAGAGCGGTGGCACCATGTGGGCGCGCGTCAAAGGCAAGACCGAAAATGCGCTGCTGGCCATGCCCTTCCGTTCAATCCACGTATTCCGCCCGGCAATAATTCAGCCACTCAATGGTATCAAGTCCAAAACCGCAAGCTATCGCATCGTATATGGCTTGGTGGCGCCCTTCCTGACCGCCGCCAGGCATTTCTGGCCGAACTATATTTCGACCACGCAGGAACTGGGCAAAGCACTGCTGGCCGCCGCCAAACGCAGTGCCGGAAAGCGCATCGTCGAGGCTGGGCAGATTCGAGAACTCTTAGAATCACTGTCGCAGTCCGCGCGAAGTCGTTCGTAACCACTCCCACAGTCGAGTCGTGCGCAAGCAATTCCAAAGCCGGACTGCACGTATATCAAATTGGAACGGGTTCCCGTGCTGATTCAACGCGACCGCCACTTTCAATTCTTCAGTGCCTGATTCATAGAATCTTGCCGTACTCGGTAATTTGGAACGCCTCACGCATTCATAAATCGCAACAGCCGTTTAGGCGGCAATCCCAACGCATGGGGACGATCGCCAAGCCGGCAAGAACCCAACACGGAGCAATAGAGGCAGGGAGCGCGAGAAGCAGAGCACGCATTTCGTTCAGGCTGGCGCGCACGAAGTTCAAACTACCGCAAACAACTCCTCAGCGAACCCACTATACCCCAGCCAAAACCCGCAAAAAAACGCCGGCGGATTTTTAATCCGCGCGGCGCTCACTCCTTTTGCACAGCTTTTGTTGAGTGCTAAATCCTTGGACTTGGGCTGATATGCCTTGCGGGGGTGTTAACCGCCAGCTGCGTCTAGAACAGGTTCCAGAGGGATTAGAACCGGAGTTTCAGCAAATCTTTGAGAACACGTAAGTTGCTGTAACTAATTGTTTATTCGTCATGAATTAAGGGCTTAGAAACTCGCAGAATTGGCAAATTGCGCAGGTCTGTGTACAAAATCCGTACAAAATCAGGAGAGCGTGTGGTCGTCAAGATAAGATTGTAGATTGCCGCCGAGAATGCGTAGCATCGCCTTCCCACGCCTAAAGCGCCGCTCTTTCGCTCCAAGGTTAATCACGCCGGGCATACGACGCATCCGTCGGATTGCAGTGTCGTAAGAGCAATTGAGACTTGCTGCGACGTCGGATGGTGTGTAACGTCTGCGTGGATCGATCTCCACTATCTGTCCACGTACTTTAGCCTTTTATGTAGTGGCTTTAGACGTTGGGTGACCTTGCGTGGCGTAGTACAACGCAACCTCTAGAGAGCTGGGCCACCCGCGGAACGAAATCTTCGCCAGATAAGAACGCCCGGACATTGCCCGCTTGTTGCCCGCAAGAACAGTTGACGCCTGTTTCGGCGAAGGACTAGAATCCACCCGCATAGGTTCCCCGCAGCAAATTCGCAGGATTTCACGCCGGTCACAGGCCCAGGTGTCCCCGATGGGCTGAGGAAAGGAGCCGTCATGTTCGTCAGGCTCGGTAAACCCTCGCTCGCAACAATTCTCCTGGTTGTCACCTCACTGATCGCACTGCTTAGCTTCGCTTTGCCGTCTCACGCGCAATCGCCGGCCGCACAAAATGCGCGACCGCTGATTACTCAGAATATCGATGAAAGCAAACTTACGGTTCTGGCTGGAAACATGCGGCCAGAAGCGCGAGCGGCAAATGACCGCGGGTCCGTCGCGCACAACCTGATGCTGGAACATTTGCTGCTGCAGTTGAAGCGCCCTGCGGAGCAGGAGACTGCGCTCAAAGCGTTGATCGATGATTTACACAACCCTGAATCCGCCAACTATCACCATTGGCTCACCGCTGCCGAGTTCGGCGAACGGTTCGGATTGGCGCAGCAGGACATTGACGCCATCACGAACTGGCTCACGTCGCACGGATTCCAAGTGAACTTCGTATATCCGAGCCGCGTCATGATTGATTTTTCCGGAACTGCCGGTCAGGTGATGCAGGCCTTTCACACCGAGATTCATCATCTGGAAGTAAATGGAAAGAGTCATATCGCCAACATGAGCGAGCCGCATATTCCGTCGGCCCTGGCGCCAGCGATTGCGGGAGTCGTCTCGCTGCACGATTTCCGGCCGCATCCGATGATGAAGCCGCGTCACCAGTACACATTTCCTTCCGGACTGGGTAGCGACTATTACGGGGTGGTGCCTGGAGACCTGGCGACCATTTACAACTTCAATCCGGTGTTTACCGCCGGCATCACCGGACAGGGCCAGACGATCGTGCTGATTGAAGATACGGACCTGTATTCGGCGGCGGACTGGAGCACGTTCCGATCAACCTTTGGATTGTCCGGATATTCGGGTTCGCTGAGCCAAACTCATCCTGCTCCGCCCAGCGGGCCGAACAATTGCGGCGCTCCGGGTGTGAACGCGGATGATGGCGAAGCGATTCTGGATTCGGAGTACGCCAGCGCCGCGGCGCCGAGCGCTGCCATTCAAATGGCCGCATGCGCGGACACCCAGACCACGTTCGGCGGTCTGATTGCCATGCAGAATCTCGTTTCGAGCAGCACGCCGCCTGCGATTATCAGCGTTAGCTACGGTGAATGCGAAACCGTGAACGGGGCGGCGGCAAACGCGGCGTTCAATTCCACTTATCAGCAAGCAGTCACGGAAGGTACGTCGGTGTATGTGGCGGCGGGCGATTCGGGCGCCGCGGCTTGCGATCAAAATCAAACGGCGGCCAGTTTTGGCATCACCGTGAGCGCCTTGGCGTCGACTCCCTACAACGTGGCTGTTGGTGGCACGGATTTCAGCGACACCTACTCGGGCACGAATGCAACTTACTGGAATACCGGGAACACTGCGAACTACGCTTCCGCGCGTTCCTATGTACCGGAGACTCCGTGGAACGACTCTTGCACCGGTTCGCTGCTTGCGGCATACGAAGGCTACACGACCAGCGGTCCCGGCAGTTTTTGCAACGCCGCGGGCGGGTTGCTGGCCGCCATTACGGGAACTGCAACTACAGCCGCGGGCGGAGGCGGCCCAAGCGGCTGCGCAACGGGCGCCCCGTCCATCAATGAAGTAGTGAGCGGATCATGCGCCGGTTATCCCAAGCCGTCGTGGCAAGTAGTGCCTGGTAATCCAAACGACAGCGTGCGCGACATTCCCGACGTTTCGCTTTTTGCGGCTAACGGGCTGTGGTCGCATTTTTACGTGTTCTGCTACTCCGATACGGCCAACGGAGGCGCGGCCTGCACGGGATCACCCAGCGGATGGACCGCCGCTGGCGGAACTTCGTTCGCTTCGCCGATTCTGGCGGGGGTGCAAGCGCTCATCAATCAGAAGACGGGCGCGAGGCAAGGCAATCCAAATCCGATGCTTTATAGCCTTGCGGCGAATCAGTTCAACGGATCCGGAAGTACGTCATGTAACTCCAGCCTCGGAAACGGCACCGCAGGCTCCTGTGTGTTTTACGACGTGACGCTTGGCGATATGGCCGTGGAATGCACAACGACGAATAATTGCTTCGATTCCGCAGATGGCTATGGAGTGTTGTCCACTTCGAACTCGGTGCTGCAACCCGCTTACGCCACCACAGCCGGATGGGACTTCGCGACCGGCATCGGCACCATCAATGTGGCCAATCTGATCAACGCGTGGCCAGGATCCGCTCCGCAACCCGATTTTTCGATCTCCGCGTCGCCGACCAGTGTGACGATTGTTCAAGGAGGCACGGCCGGCAGCACGACAATCACCGTGAATCCGGTGAACGCATTCAATGGCAGCGTCAATCTGAGCACCTCGGCGTTGCCAAGCGGCGTGACGGCATCCTTCAGCCCGAATCCCGCCACTGGCAGCAGCAAATTGACGCTTACCGCCAGCGGCACCGCTGCAACCGGAACAGTCATTTTGACCATCACCGGAACTTCCGGCAGCTTGACTCACACGACGTCCGTCAGCCTTACCGTCAATGCGGCTCCGCCAGCGCCGGACTTTAGTCTGAGCGCTTCGCCAAACTCGTTAACGATTGTGCAGGGCGGAGTCGGCGGAAACACAACGATTACCGTGACGCCGGCGAACGGATTTAACGGCAGTGTGGGCCTGGCGGTAACTTCCGCTTTGCCCAGCGGCGTGTCTGCGGGATTCAATCCGAATCCTACTACCGGAAACAGTACGTTGACGCTGGCCGCCAGCAGCGTGGCGACCGTCGGCACCGTCACTGTGACCGTTACCGGAACTTCCGGAAGTCTGACGCATACCACCACTGTCGGCCTGACGGTCAATGCCTCTGCGCCGGCGCCCGATTTCAGTTTGTCGGCGGCACCCAGTACTTTGAGCGTTGGCCGCGGCAAGAGCGTGACCAGCACGATCACCGTGAACAAATTGAATGGGTTCAGCGGAGCGGTAAGCTTGTCGGCTACCGGCTTACCAAAAGGCGTGACTGCCACGTTCAACCCGGCAAGCACCAGCGGCAGCAGCACGCTCACGCTGAAGGCCAGCACCACTGCGAACCTGGGAACCGCCACGGTGACGATCAAGGGTGTGTCCGGCAGCCTGAATCACACCACCACGATCAGTCTGACGACGACCAAGCATTAGCTTCGCTACGTTGAAGTTCGGCGAGCCTACGGAATGAAAAAACTGGGAAAACGTCCCGTCTGGAACGTGTGAAAAAATGCAGATTCGCGATTTCGACGGAATCGGCGTTCAAGAATTTATCGTCTAGAAGGCGTGTGGTGCCTTGGACCATGACGTCACTGGCGTTTAAAACGCTAGAACAGGTTCCAAAGGGACTCAGTAGCAGTTTTCTTAAACCTCTGAGAACAGGTAAGTTGCTGTAACTGCTCGGTCACTCGTAATGAATTATCTGCTCTAGGAGACTCGCAAAATTCGCAGCTTCCGCAGGTCTGGATACAAAATCTGTACAAATATCAGGAGAGCGCATCACAACGGCCCTCCGGCCTTTGCAATTTGTCTAACTTGTTTTGCGTCGTTCACCGGCTTCACGTTCCGCATATGTCACCATTTCGCTCCGTGCCAGGCTCATCTCGATCCGTAGAATCTCAAATCGGTCATTCAGGTAGTTCAGTCCCCAGACGGCAGGAACCGCCACCACCATCCCTAACGCCGCGGTCGCTAGGGCTTCCGCAATCGTGCCTGCGATCATCGACATGACCGCTGAGTGCGACATGCCGACACCGCGAAATGAGTCGAGAATTCCTATCGTCGTTCCGAACAAACCTGCAAAAACGGCAGCCGTCGCTGCTACGTTGGCCAGGGCCGACATTCCGCGCCGCAGTTCAAATCCGCTTTTCCGGCTTCGGCTTTCATCCGCAAATCCACCAAACTCGCGATATCAGTAAGAGAAACAGATACTCTGTGCGAATAAAGCTGTTGTACTCCAACTCTCACCACCCTCGCTAAATGGCTCGCGCGTCGCTTTTCGCAAATGCGGATGGCTTCATCAAAGTGCCTGTCCAGGAGTGCGCCCTGAATCTCCAGGACAAACTTCCTAGACTACTCCTCGCCCGCCAGTAACCCCCAACCCTGTCCACGATCACGATCCAAGCCCACAAAAACATCATCCAAAGCAACACAATGCACCAACGAACCAGCGGCTCCATATATTGAAATGTTTCATCCAGCCCCCATGGCAGATACGGAGACGCAAACTCGAACGCGACAACATAGGTAACGGAGAAGATAACCGCACCTTTCTTTTGGACTACCCAGGCATTTGCGTTTAAGATTTAGACACCGAAAGGTGCGTCGCGGTGCCAGGTCCAGGCGCCGGGCCGACATTTGCGCGGTTTCAAGGAAGCTCGGTTCTACCTTGTAGATTTCACTCAGGATTACCCGAAGATTAACGCGATTGTATCTTCGGCGAGAAATCCGTAAGCACAAGGAACGTCGAAGCATCAGTGTTGTGCTGAAACCAAAGGCGGCACTTGCACTTTTTAGAGTAGCAATCCGCTTCGTGCCCGCAGCCGGACGAATGGCGATGGTAGATAGTGATTTCTATGCTGACTCAATCCCCGGAAATCCAGAGATTCCCCGATTTGCAAAGCAAAGCCCCGTACGATCGCTGTACGATTGCGCGGGGCTTCACAGAAAGTTAACTGTTTTCTGATGCTTACGGT
>CAVURF010000013.1:0-63771 GCA_963743735.1 uncultured Acidobacteriota bacterium | reverse complement strand
CTCGTGATTCCATTTACATTGATTGTGATTTTGCCGACGAATCGCCGGATGCTCAGTCCGGCGTTGGCCACAGATTCTCCCGAAGCAGGGCAGCTACTCGATCGCTGGGGAAAACTGCACGCGGTTCGTAGCATCTTGAGCTTCAGTTCCTTTTTGGTTTTTCTCTTCTCGCTTTCACAGAGATTCTGCTAGTTGACACCCTGGGTCTCGGTGTTTCGCCGGTCCGCATCTATTGCCTGTGCCGCTTACGGCACCACTACGACCCTGCGCCCGGCCTGCCCCGCCCCTTTCCATACAGTTTCAATTTCCGCTAACACCGCTCGTTCGGTCTCGATCCGAAGATCACCCATCGCCCCACGCTCAAGTACGTGCTTCATCGCATCCAGCAAAACTTCCCGCGGAGGAATCCCCGCAGTCCCCAGAATCGTTACCGCTGTGCTCCTCAACACCGCCGCTGGCAGCTTAATCGTAGCTCCCGCGCTCTCGCCCACCTGCACCAGCCGCGTCTCTTTTCCCGCGACCGCGAATTCCGACTTAGTAATCGCCGCCAGCAACGCCTCGGTTGGCTCTCCCCACACGTAATCTAAAATCACATCCAATCCCGCTTCTCCCACCTCGCTTAGATAGGCTTCTTTCAAAGCATCCGCCGCCTGGTCCAGCTGAATCGTCGCGTCGGCACCCAGATCACCCAGCCTCGCCAAAACTCCTTCATTCCGTCCGACACCAACCACTCGCGCGGCCCCCAGCAACTTTGCGATTTGCACCGCAAGCTGCCCGGTCACTCCCGTAGCTCCCAGAACAAGCACCGTCTCGCCTCGCGCCAACTTTGCCCGCTGCGTCAGGGACACCCAAGCCGATACCCCCGGATTCGGCAACGCTGCCGCCGTATCGTCATCCATCCCAGTCGGTAAGGGAAAACAGAACGCGCGCGGCACGACCGTAACCTCAGCCATCGCTCCAAATGGCTTCCGGCAGCCTCCGAAGAACACCCGCGTACCATCCTCAAGCGTTCCTACGCCATCCGTCCCGCAAATCACCGGCAAATCAGCTTTCCGGGGACTGGCAAAGTGCGTCCCCGCAGCCAGCTGCTTGTCCACCGGCTTCAACGAAGCCGCCAATACCCGCACCAACGTCTCGCCCTCGCCCTCCTCCGGCTCCTCAAACTCCTCCCATTTCGGCGCCTTTCCAATCTCCTCCAATACCGCAGCCTTCACGCTGCTAGCTCCCGCTCTTGCGGATATCGATTCCACCGTTGGTAGTGGCCAGCCGCAGATCGCGGCCGCCCGCGCCGACGGTGCCAGAAAGATCCTTCGAGCCGAAACTACCCACCACGGTAACCGGGAAATCGGTGTGGATTCCGCCATTCGTTGTGGCCGCACGCACTTTAAACTCGGAGGAGGCAGGCAACGAAGCGTGCACGCTACCGTTGGTCGTCATGAGTTCAATTTCGCCGCTCCATTTGGCGCTTCCCATGGCCACGGTCACGCCCCCGTTCGTCGTGCGCGCGGAGGCCCATTCGCTCGTGGCCACATCCACGTTACCGTTAGTGGTGGCCGCTTCGACCACGCTGTTCAGGTCGCGGCAGCGAATCCCACCGTTGGTGGTCATGGCCTTCAAAACCACGCCGCGTGGCACTTTCACATTGAAGTTCAGCTTAGTGCGGTTGCTGTGCCAGCTCCAGCCATGGTGGTCGGAATCCGCGCCACCGCGATGAC
Source organism: uncultured Acidobacteriota bacterium (assembly GCA_963743735.1). GTDB lineage: Bacteria > Acidobacteriota > Terriglobia > Acidiferrales > UBA7541 > Acidiferrum. The sequence continues at coordinate 62,056 of CAVURF010000013.1, read as the reverse complement.
AATGGCCCGGCTGCGCATCTTTTTCGTACACCGCGCAAATGGTGACGCCATCGGCATACTCGACCACTTCCACGAAAACTTCGTTCGCGTCGCCATGGCTCTCCTTGTTTCCTTCCACCTGCGCTGCATCTCCCGTTGCGCCGGTAGCCTCGATTCCGCCGTTTCGCCCGATGATTTCGAGCGTCTGCCCGGGTTTCAAGTTCGCCTGCCAATGAAAGTCGTTTTCCCTGTACACCGTTCGTTTTTCGCCCTGCGCGCGTGACGGCCCGCTCCCGGCCAGCAGCAGGACCGCCAGAGTAACCGCCGCCCCAATGCTCCATGAAACTGATTCGAGAAATTGATTCCTGAAGTTGCTCATGGTGATCTCCCTCATTTCATCGGTAAAAGCAGATCGGCAAAGGAAACCGGTCCTTCCACCTGACGATAGACTGCCCTTATATCTCATTTTTGACGTTAGGGGTGCACCGTATTGGCTACAGACGACGTGCGGCAGTCTGACTTGTCGGCATTGCATGAAGCACACCCCCGCGCTTGCAGATGGTACGAACACCGCTCGCCGTTCGTTCCCCAAACCACCGGCAAATCCGCCCGCTCCGTCTTTTGTAGCCGTGGGTTGATCCCGCGGCTCTTTTCCTAGCAGCCGCCTTCTGAGGCGGGCTCCTTTCGAGCGCGGCAGCCCAGCTGCCGCTTTTCCTTTGTAGCGCCGGTCTTTAGACCGGTTCTGTTTCTGTCGGTAGTTTTTCGTTCCCGATCCGGTTTGGTGACAAAACGCATCCCTTCGATTGCGCCGACTGAGCATTCGGTGTCACAGTTGCTCCTGGAAACTGCAATCCGTGCGCAAGAAACACAAGAAAAAACTATCTCTCGAAGCAGCCGCAAAAAAACTTACGACCATGCTGAAAATCCATCTCTCCGCCCTACCAGAACAAGAACAAAATTCCCGTGTTGCATCCTTCGCCCGCATCAACTTCGTTTATTTCTGTGGAACTCGCCCTAAAATCGGAAAATGAATCCCGCGACCAAGCCAATTCTGAAAATCACCGCTCAGATCCTCATTGCTTTGCCTTTCCTGTCCGCCCTGGCTGGCTTGGTTCTCGGCCCCACGGTTCTTCACCCCTTCCGCCGTCGGCTAACTGTGCGGCAAATGGCCCAAGCCGATCAGGCTTTTCAGAGCCTTAGTGCCACCTGTGAAGACTTCATCGTACGCGCCGACGATGGGATCCTTCTCGGTGGTTGGAAGATCAGGCCTGCCCATCCAAACGGCGATTGGGTTCTTCTCTTGCACGGTAGATCGCACAATCGCTCTGTCATGCTTCCCTATGCCGAATTCCTCCTGGCTGCCGGATACAGTGTGGTGATGATGGATGCTCGGGCACACGGCAATAGCGGCGGCGCACAGTCTACTTATGGACAAATCGAGATTTTCGATACGCGCGTAATCGTAAGGAATCTTGAAGCTAGCGAAAAAGTAGGTCATTTATTTGCGCTCGGCGAGTCCATGGGCGCGGCAGTCTCCTTGGAGTCGGCGGCGTTTGTGCCACAAATTGAGGGAGTCGTTGCGGAAGGCGCTTTTCGTAATCTGCGCGAAGTAACTTTCGACTATGCGGGACTTCAGCAAAGCGCGTTTCTTGGAAAAACTTTATTTCGCCCTGTCGCTCTCGTCGCCGTGTGGATCGCGCAAAAGCAAGGCGGTTTTAGCTTCGAGGATATCTCCCCGGAGAAGGCCGTCGCCGTCCGCTCGTTTCCAATTCTCCTCATCTGCGGTGCTGCCGATCGCAAAATTCCTTGCAGACATTCCGAAGCCATCTTCAATTCAGCAATCGGGCCGAAACAATTGTGGAATGTGCCTGGCACCGGGCACGAGCAAGCCAACCAAACTTCTCCCGCCGAATTTCAACGTCGCGTTCTCAACTTTTTCCGCTCCATCTGCGATTCACCCGGCTCTGTAAAAAATCGCCCCGCAGCCGGATCTTTAGTACAGTAGTAATGACGTATCGCATACGTGAATAGTCTAAGATAAGCCAAGAGAGGAGCGCCGCCGCCGATGACCATGACCCTACACGTTCGCCCTGTTAGCGGGCCGATCGGCAGAGCGATCTCCTCTCAAACTTAACTTCTTTAGAATGAATACTTGTAGATCTGTATCAAAACAAGCGACTTTAACCATCTTTAGAATCAACACTTATGGAAAAAACAAACAGGGAGGAGTATTCACTGATTGCCGGTCGCCCTTCGCTTGCTGCTGTGCAATTCGGAGAGAAAACTCGCGCCATGCAAAATCTTTCCGGCAAAGTTTTCCGCGACGGATTGTCCCATGTCCGCCAATGTCGAACGCGTTCCCAGATTCACTCCCGCGCCTCTGTCCGGCGAATAAGCAAGGATCGGCACATATTCCCGCGAATGGTCCGTTGTTTCCCAGCGGGGATCGGGATCGCACCCGTGGTCCGCGGTGATCATCAGCAAATCATCGTGCGTCAGCAGGCGCAGAAAATCGGCCAGCAGCGCGTCAAACTCCTCCAGCGATTTTGCAAACCCTTCCACATCCTTACGATGACCGTACAGCATGTCGAAATCCACCAGGTTGCAAAAAATAAGTCCGTCCGGCCCTCGGTGGATGGCGGCGGTGAGCTTTTCCATTCCGTCAGCGTTACAGGTGGTGGTGACGTTGTGCTCTACGCCGCGGCCGTTGTAGATATCGTGAATTTTGCCGATGCCGAATACGGGAACATTTTTTTCGGCGAGGACATCGAGGAGCATTGGCTTCGGCGGATCAACGGCGTAATCATGGCGGCGCGCGGTGCGAGAAAAATGACCCGGCGTCCCGGTGAACGGACGGGCGATGACACGGCCGACGCGATGCGGTCCATCGAGAAGTTCGCGCGCGATTTCGCACATTTTGTAGAGCTCGGCGATGTGAATGATGCCTTCATGCGCGGCAATCTGGAAAACGCTGTCGCCCGATGTGTACACAATCGGCTTTCCCGTACGCACATGTTCTTCGCCCAGTTCTTTCAGGATTTCCGTGCCTGACGCAGGCTTATTGCCAATCGTCTTTCTACCGATGCGCCGTTCAAATTCTTCAATCACTTCCGGAGGGAATCCATGCTTGTACACAGGAAACGCTCGCGCCAGCCACACTCCCGCCATCTCCCAATGACCAGTGGTGGTATCTTTTCCCGGCGAATGTGTAGCTCCTTTTCCGTACGCTCCCAACGGAATTGCGGTAGGTGCAAGATCTTTCAGCGGCGCAATATTCGCCAAGCCCAGTTCCACCAGATTGGGCAATTTCAGCGGCCGCGATTCCGCAATATGTCCCAGCGTATTTCGGCCAACGTCGCCGTACTCCGCTGCGTCCGGCAACTCACCGATGCCAACACTGTCCAGCACAATCCAGATCACTCGCTTGAAATCAACGCCAATATTACCCATGCTCGCGCTCCAAATCCTTAGCCGAGGCACTCCTCGCGACTCTAGCACAGCTTACAGTGAATCGCCGTGTGCGGCCTGCTGCCAATGTCGTGCTAAATTTCCATTACCTGAACTATTTTCGTTTTCTATGCGTACTACAAGTAGTCCCTAGTGCAGGTGGTGGAGGTGGTCCGCGATGCGCTTGAATGACCGGCAGCCCAAAACATCCCTGGTCATCCCGATCCTGTTGATCAGCGTTGGCGCGCTATTCTTATTCAAAACGTGGCACCCGGGCTTCGATCCATTTCAATTTATCAAAGAGCATTGGAAATATTGGCCGCTGATCCTGATTCTGGTCGGCCTCGGCAAAATTTGGGATGCCTCCCGCAATCGCGCTGCTGCGCCGGGAGAACGCAACACCGGCATTGCTCTCGGTTCAACTATTGGTGTGGTCGCGTTTGTTTTTGTCGTTGTGATTCTGCTCGGCCATTATCAGAAAACGCGCGGCCATACATCTCATCGCGAATCCTTTTCGAACCATACGCAGCAAACCATCGAGCTGCAAGGCGCGAAATCGGTTTCCGCTTCTGTGCACATGGGCGCAGGTCAACTCAATGTCAGCGGCGGTTCTGGTCATTTATTGAATGCGGAATTTCATTTCGATCGCAAGTGGGATAATCCTACCGTCGATTACCACGTGTCCGACGGCAAAGGAAACCTGGACGTGAATCAGGACAGCAGTCACATCAACTTTGGCCCCTCCGACAATACTTGGGATTTGAATTTCACGGATGAGGTTCCGCTCGACCTACGCGTAGACATGGGGGCCGGGCAAGGCAACTTGAAGCTTCGCGGCATAGATGTCACCGATGTGGAGCTGCACATGGGCGCGGGACAAGTGGTTATGGATTTGACCGGACCACGCAAGTCTGACTTGAACGTTTCCGTGAAAGGCGGCGTTGGGCAGGTCACGATTCGACTGCCTAAAGATACAGGAGTGACGGCGCACGCAGCTGGCGGGATTGGCGCGGTGCGTGCCGAAGGTTTGCACAAGAATGACGGAGACTATACCAACGACGTTTATGGAAAAACGCCGCATAAAATCACTGTGGACGTGCAAGGCGGCATTGGCGAAATCGAACTGGTCCAAGAGCCGTAGCGTTCCACGTTTGTCGTGTTCGTGTGTGCGCCTTATCTGCCCTGAAATGTCCCCAATTTGCGGCGCGATTCCGGTGGCAGTATAATTCAGAGTTTAGACAGTGCCCGCTGGACGCGCTGTCTGGGCTCCCTCTTGGCAAAACACGAAACTCTTCCCGAGGCCGTTGCCGGCCAGTTGGATCAGGAGACGCTGCGAATCCGCGGCGCCCGCGTCCACAATCTGAAAAATGTTTCCGTGGAGATCCCGCACAACGCCATCACGGTGGTGAGCGGGGTCAGCGGCAGCGGAAAATCCTCGCTCGCGTTTGACACCGTGTACGCGGAAGGGCAACGCCGCTACGTGGAATCGCTTTCCGCGTACGCGCGGCAATTTCTGGAGCGCATGGAAAAGCCGGATGTGGACGAGATTTCCGGAATCGCGCCCGCCGTCGCGATTCGCCAGAAAAATTCCACGCGCAATCCGCGTTCCACGGTGGCAACCGCCACGGAAATTTACGATTACCTGCGATTGTTTTTTGCGCGTTGTGGGCAAACATTTTGTATCAAATGCGGTGCTGAAGTTTGCAAAGACACTCCGGACGCGATCGCGGCAAGAGTTTTGTCGGCGGGAAACAGACGAAGATTTTATGTTTTGTATCAACTGAGAATTGCTGCGCCGCAACCAGCAGCGAAAGCCCGCAAAACAGAACGCAAGAAATCAGCTGAACCGGCGCCGGATCAATTACGGCTGGCGTTGTTGGATTTGCAGAAACGTGGCTTCAACCGCTTGTACCAGGATGGAGTCGTACACGAATTTATTTCGCCGGAGTCTTTGCTGGATGTGGATTTCAAAAGGCCGGTGTACGTGCTGGTGGATCGATTGGCGGTGAGCGAAGAAGCGAAATCGCGGCTGACCGATTCCGTGGAAATCTGTTATCGCGAAGGGCAAGGCGAAGCGATTGTCCAATTCGTTGCGGATTCGGATGGCGGTGCGGCGGAGCGGATGAATTTCAATGAGCGGTTCGAATGCAAGAACGACGGCACGATTTATCAGGAGCCGGAACCCCGGCTGTTTTCCTTTAACAATCCGTACGGCGCGTGCCCACGCTGTCAGGGATTTGGGAATACGATTGATTTCGATTTGAATCTGGTGGTGCCTGATCCGAGCAAGTCGCTGGACGAAGGCGCAATCGAGCCGTGGACCAAACCGCGCTTCCGCCAATTGCTGAACGAAGCAAAAATGTGGGCGAAATCGCAGGGAATTCCGAGCAATGTTCCGTGGCGGCATTTGAAAGAAGAACAGCGGCAGCGGATTCTCGAAGGCGACCCGGAAAACGATTACGACGGAGTGAAAGGGTTTTTCGCGTGGCTGGAGCGCAAGAAATATAAGTTGCACGTGCGCGTTTTTCTAAGCCGCTACCGTGGTTACGCGAAATGTCTGGAGTGCGGCGGCACGCGGCTGCGTCCGGAAGCGAGAGCGGTGCGCGTGGCGGGCAAAACGATCACGGACATCTGCAAATTCACGGTGAAGGAAGCACGCGTATTTTTCCGGGAGCTGCAACTTAGCGAAGCGCAGGCCAAAGTGGCGGATAGAATTCTGGAAGAGATTCGCTCTCGGCTGCAATTTCTGGACGAAGTGGGACTGGATTATTTGTCTTTGGATCGATTGACTTCGACGCTCTCCGGCGGGGAATCGCAGCGCATACAACTGGCGACGTCGCTGGGTTCTCACCTCGTTGGTGCGTTGTATGTATTAGATGAGCCTTCGATTGGACTGCATCCGCGGGATACCAAACGCTTGATTGATATTTTGAAGTCACTACGCGACCTGGGAAATACGGTGCTGGTGGTGGAGCACGACCCGGACACGATTGCAGCGGCGGATCGCGTGATTGACCTGGGACCGGGAGCGGGCGAGCTTGGCGGCAAGTTACTTTTTGCCGGAACGTACGAGGAGATTCTGAAAGATCCAAAGTCGATCACCGGACGCTATCTGAGCGGCGAAATGCGGATTCCTGTGCCAAATTCGCGACACAAGACGACAGGAAGGTTTCTGCGCATTTATGGCTCCACTCTGCACAATCTGAAAAATGTGGACGCGATGATTCCACTGGGAATGCTGACGGTGGTGACAGGCGTTAGCGGGTCGGGAAAATCCACGCTGGTGCATGACGTTTTGTATAAGGCGTTGCTGGCAAAAAAGAACGGCGGCACTGAAAAGGAATTTTGTGAACGGCTGGATGGCGACGAACGTGTAAGGGAAGTGGTAATCGTGGACCAATCGCCGATAGGACGAACGCCGCGTTCGAATCCGGCAACGTATTTGAAGGCGTTTGATGCTATTCGCGAAGTTTTCGCAGATACTCCGGATGCCAAGAGGCGCGGCTACACGGCGGGACATTTTTCTTTTAACGTGCCGGGCGGGCGCTGCGAGACATGCCAGGGCGACGGAACCGTTACGGTGGAAATGCAATTTTTGGCGGATGTGGAATTGATCTGCGAGGAATGCCGGGGAACACGGTTCAAGAGCAGCGTGCTGGAAGTGCAGTATCGGGGGAAGAACGTACACGAAGTTCTGGGAATGACGGTGCGGGAGGCGCTGGCGTTCTTCGTGAATGTGCCGCGGGTGACGACAAAATTGCGCATCATGAATGAGATTGGCCTGGGATATTTACGGCTGGGACAATCAGGGACCACGCTTTCGGGGGGCGAGGCGCAGCGATTGAAACTGGCGGCACACCTGTCGCGCACGGAAAATCAGGGGATTTTGTATATTCTGGATGAGCCGACCACTGGGCTACATTTCGACGACATTGCGAAGCTGCTGGCGGCGTTTCGGAAGTTGCTAGAATCGGGGGCTTCGCTGCTGGTGATCGAGCACAACCTCGATGTGATTAAGTCTGCGGACTGGCTGATCGATATGGGGCCGGAGGGTGGCGATCAGGGCGGAAAAATCATTGCGACCGGAACGCCGGAACAGGTGGCGAGGAATACGCAATCGCACACCGGGAAGTTCTTGGCGAAGGTGTTGCAGGTGAATGGGCAGGCAAAGCGGAACGGGAACCCCGCATCGAACGGAACAGAAAAAGCAGGCGGCAATGGGAAAAATTCGGTGGCAATTTTAGCGCGCAATTCTCAGTAAACGCCAATAAAACGTGCGGGAAACGAAGGAGCAGAAAAACAGCTGGATTCTGACGTCCGGGCAAGCTGGGGGCGCAGCCGTGCTGCACCCGTACAGGGACGTTACTGCGACGTACTGTTCATGAGAAATTAAGGCTCGCAAAATGGCTCGCGAAGCAATGAAGGCAACTCTCCGGCGATTCGGCGCAGGATTAATGTTGGCGTGTGCCTTGTGTGTTGCGCGCGCGAATGGGCAGGCTGCGGCGAACCCGTCGCAAGGGACAAAAGGGACGAAACAAAGAGTCGCTAATCCACTGAATGATTTGCTGGATGAGGCGCGGCGCGATATTGACAAGCAGGATTTTCAGGCCGCGATCGTGCCGCTGCAGAAGTTTCTTGCCGAAAAAGATGATTTTGCGTACGCACATTTCCAGCTGGGGTATGCGTACACCGGGCTGCAGAAAAACAAAGAGGCGCGTGGCGAATACGAAAGAGCGATGCTGCTCGACCCGAAAATGCCGGAGGCAGCGCTGAATCTGGGAATCCTTTTGTTAAATGAAGAGCCGGCCGCAGCGGTAGTTCCATTGCAGCGTGCCGTGGAATTGTTGCCTACGCAAAGCCGTCCGCGAACGCTGTTGGGGCTAACGTATGAAAAATCCGGCGACCTGAAAAATGCGGCGGTCGCATACGAAGGTGCACTGGCGTTGGATCCTAAGGATGCCGAGGCGAGTTTGCATCTGGCGCAGCTTTACCTTCGGCAGAACCGCGCTGCTGACGCCGAAACGAGATTTCGCGCGGTGTTGTCCAGCGAACCGGAATCGCGGCCAGCGCTGGTTGGTTTGGCGCAAAGCCTGGAGGTCGAAAAGAGTCCGGAGGCGACGGAGGCGTACCGCAATTACTTGAAGGCGCAGCCGGGCGATGCCGCGGCACGCGAGCACTTGGTACATCTGCTGATTGCGAACGAAAAATACGACGAAGCTTTGGCGGAAATGGAGAAGACGGAAAGATGTGGTGCGCCGTCGGTGGAGTCGCTGAAACTGCGCGCGGACATTTTGATCGGGGAAAAGAAATGGGATGCAGCGACCGCGGCGTTGAAACAAGCGGTGGCACTGGCTCCCAATGACGCACAACTGCGGGGCGGGCTGGGGCGAACGTACATGCAGCAACGTGATTTTGCGAGCGCCGAAAAAGAATTGAAAAGCGCGATCCAACTGGACGGCAAAAATGTGACGTACTGGAAGGATTTAGCGTCGACGACGTATTTGGCAGGCGAGTATCCCACGACACTGGCGGTTCTGGATCATGTGGCGCAAAGCGAACCGCCGACTGCCGGCGAATTGTTTGTGCGCGCACTCTGCTACGATAAACTGCAACAAACCAAAGCGGCACTGGACGCTTATCAGAAATTTGTGCAAGCGGATCAGAACCGGAATTCGGACCAGGTATGGCAGGCTCAGCAACGCATCATCGTTTTGAAGAAGACGCTGGAAAAGAAAAGATAATTCCTCGCTCGCTGGCCATTGGCGTGGCCATAGTGCTGGCCACGGCGTTGCTGTTTGCCGGGGCGGCGCCGGCCGCGGACGATCTGGACGCTTTGCAGCGACGATTCGATGCGGAACGCGACGGAGTGCGAAAGGCGAAAATACTGCAAAAGCTGGGTGACGCACAGTTCGCCAGAGAACGACAAGCAGCGAAGGCGAACGATTATTCGACGGTTGGCCTGGTGATGGAGAAATACCGGGATAATGTGCGCGCCGCGGTTGAAGCGTTGAAAACACAGCATCCTGACGCGGAGAAACACTCTTCGGGATATCGGCAATTGGAAATTCATGTAGGCGTGGGAATCCGGGAAGTACGGGACGTGATTCTGGCCATGCCGGAACCGCTGCGGCCGCCGATGGAATTGGTAAGGAAGGATTTGACGGCTATGGATGTGGAGTTGTTGAGAATGTTGTTCCCGCGGAGACCGGGCGAACGATCGACTGCACCTGCGAAAACATCGGACGAAAAGCCGCCGAAGACAACGGAGAAGCAGCCATGAGGACATGGAGCAGAATCCTGTTGGCGATTAGTTTTACTGGTGTGCTGGTCGCAAGCGCGCTGGCACAGAGTTCGGAAAAGGATTACCTCAGCAATGCCGAGGCGGACAAGATTCGGGATGCGGAAACGCCGAACGAGCGGATCAAGCTGTTTATAGCGTTTGCTGACGACCGCATAAAGAAGTTCCAATATGAGTTGGAACACCCCTCCCAGACCAATCATGAACAGCAGCTGAATTATTTGATGAATTCGTACATCGGTTGCGTGGATGATGCAGCAGACCTGGTGCAGCTAGGCGTCGAAAAGCAGCAGAATGTGCGTGCCGGGGTGGACCTGATGGCGGAAAAGACCAAAGAGTTTCTGCAAGTGTTGAACAAGATCAAGGCGGACGCGAAAGAGATCGACGTGTATAAAGAAAATCTTGACGACGCGATCGAAGGCACGCAGGATGCGCTGAACGACGCGGACAAAGCGAAAAAGAGCGTGGCGCCACCGCCGGTGCGGAGGAAGAGTTGATGGTGACGTGCGTGCTGGTTTCATTGGATGTGCATTGAGGTTGAGAGATTGACAAGGTCCCTCCGCTGCGGGCCAAGAAAGGCGTTTGGCTCTCCGGTCGGGGTGACACACCGGTGAGTCGAGGTACGGGGCGAGACTGCGCGCAGCCGCCGCAAAGGCGGAGCAGGCAGGAGTCGCTTGCTACTTAAAGACGCGGAAAGAGAAAGAGCAGCGGCATAAAGCCGCTGCTACACAATGTAGGGTGTGGCTAAGTGTGAGTGGTTATGAATGAAAGCTAACGGTTTAGCGAGGATAAATCGGGCGCGATGAAGCGAACAATCACGCAAGTGCCGGGTGGAGCGGCGTTGTGCCAGCGAATGTTTACGAGGATTGGTTGCGCGGGGCCGCCACCGTCTTTTCGCGTGGAGTTTTACCCATACTCGAGCCTGGTGCTGACGATCCGGCGCCGCGACGAGCAACTGATCGTGCGATTTTCCGATTTGTTGCAACGCGCGCCACTGGCGGTGCTGGAGGGGGCGGCGGCGCTGTTGTTATGCAAGATTTATCGCCGGCGCACGCGGCGCGCGCTGGTAGCGCCGTATCACGCTTATGCCAAATCTCACAAGACGCGGGAACGGGTGCAGCAGATGCGGCGAGGGCGAGTGCGTCCGGCGGCGCTGCACGCGGCGGGGCAGCAGTTTGACCTCAACGGACTTTTCGATGGTTTAAATGCGCGATTTTTTGCCGGTGGATTGGAAAAACCGCGGCTCGGATGGAGCATGCGCGGATGGCGGCGTCAGTTTGGATCGTTTGATCCTGGGCCGAACCAAATCTTGTTGAATCGGCGAATGGACCGGCCGGAAATTCCGCTGTACGTGGTGGAATATGTTTTGTATCACGAGATGCTGCATGTGAAGCATCCGACGCGGAAATCGGGCTGCAGCCTGATTTCACATTCGCCGGAGTTTCGCGCGGAGGAAAAATTGTTTCCGGAGTTCGAGAGGGCGCGAAGGGCGCTTGACCGGTTGGCGCGGGACCGCAGAATATTTTGGGTTTAAGTGGTAAGTGCCTCGCATGGTTAGCGGTTGCAGCAGCGCGGATGCAGTCATCCTGAGGGCGCACCGGCGCCCGAAGGATATGAACTTAGAATGCGTGCAAATTTTTGACGTTGAGATCCTGAGGCCATCCTTATCGGATCGCCTCAGGATGACAAACTTGTTGTGCGCTGTGGGTCACGGCAGTGGTGGTGAGAGGCAATAGTGAACAGTGAGTAGTGGGTAGTCGGTAGCACAGGTAATCTTGCCTGTGCGGTTTGAATGTCCGGTGCGGGCAACACCGCGCACAGTCAAGAGTGGATGTGCTACTAAGAGCCACTAAGATTTCTTTTTGGACTTGGCTACTTCTGAGCGGAGTTTTTCAATTTTCTTTTCGATTTTTTCTTTATCTTCGGCGTGCGGGTAGAGGTCGAGATAGCGCGTGTAGGATTGGATGGCGTCGCGCTTCAGGCCTTTTTTCTCCTGAGCTTCACCAAGAAAACGGAAGGGAATCGCGTAGCCGGGCTTGGCTAACGCGGCGTCTTGGAAGCGGTCGATTGCGGCGTCCAGGTCGCCTTTGTGCAGGTAGAACTGGCCGACTTGCAAATCTCTTTCCGCTCGCAGGGGATCCCACATGGGCTGGTCGGAAGCGTTTTGAGTGGCGGCGTCCGTGTTTGGTTTGGGCTTTGGCGTGTCCTTGGAAGATGAGGACTGCGCAAAAAGTAGCGCCGGCGTGGCGGCGTAAATTGCCGCGAGCGTAGTGGTTAGCAAGACTGAACGGCGTTTGGGCGTAGCGTGATTCACGGTAGTCCGATTCACTCTAGTATGATGGAAGTTGCCCGTAGAAAAAAGCTTGCTGGGCGGGCGATAGTCGGATGGAACCCAAAGAAAAAGCGGCGTTGTTACCGGAGAAGCCTGGGGTGTATCTGTTCCGCGACGCGGGCGGAACGGTGATTTATGTGGGCAAGGCGCGGCTGCTGCGGAATCGGGTGCGTTCGTATTTTCTGGAATCGCGTTGGATGGATGCGAAGACAGGTTCGCTGGCACGTGAAATCGCGGAGTTGGAAACGATTGTGGTGGACAACGAGCGGGAAGCGCTGGCTCTCGAGCACAACCTGATCAAGAAGTATCTGCCGAAGTTCAACGTGGTGTTGCGCGACGACAAGACTTATCCATACATCAAGTTCACGGCTTCGGAAAAATATCCGCGCGTATATTTCACGCGAAGAATTCGCAAGGATGGGTCGCTGTATTTCGGGCCTTATTTTCCAGCCAGCCTGGCGCGGCGGATTCTGCACTTTGTGCATAAGAGATTTCTGGTGCCGTCGTGCACGGTGGATTTGACGAGGCCGCATCCGCGACCGTGTTTGCAATTTTATATTCATCGTTGCCTGGGGCCGTGCGTTGAGGGTCTGACGACGGATGAACGATACGCGGAGGCGGCGCGCGACGTGCGAATGCTGCTGGAAGGGCGGCGGCACGACTTGATCAAGAGTCTGGAGGAAAGAATGGCGGCCGCGGCGGAGAAGGAATTGTACGAACAAGCGGCGTCTTATCGCGACTTGTTGCGCACGATGGAAGACATCGAAGAGCGGCAGAGAATTGCCGTGGCGCAAGGCGACGATACCGATGTGCTGGCGTATCACGAAGAAGCGCCGCTAGTGGCGGCGAATCTATTTCATTTGCGCGGCGGGCGAGTTGTGGATCGACGGGAATTTTATTGGGAGGATTTAGCCGCGTTTGATGCGCAAGAATTTGTGCCGTCGCTGCTGAAGCAGCTTTATCTGGAAGCGGACTATTTGCCGAAGGCGATTCATGTGCCGGAAGAATTCGAGGATCGCGAACTGTTGGAAGAAATGTTGAGCGAGCGGGCGGGGCATCGCGTGGAAATTTTTACTCCGCAACGCGGGCAGAAGCGGGCGATTCTGGATTTGGTGAAGAATAACGCGGCGCATTCGTTCGAACAGAGGTTTCGAGTACTGAAACCGACTTCAAAGGCGATTGGCGAGGCGCTGCAAAACGCACTGAACCTAGTGGAAGAGCCGGAACGGATCGAGTGCTTCGATATTTCGCATATTCAGGGCAGTGATACAGTCGCTTCGATGGTGGTGTGGGAAAAAGGCCGGATGAAAAAATCGGACTATCGGAAATTCATCATTCGTGGAGAAGAAAACAATGGCGGGCGCAGAGAGCAAGTCACCGGTGGTCCCGCGGGAGCTGGAAATGGCGATTCGCTGTTGCAAATTTACCGGCAGAACGATGATTTTGCGAGTATGCGGGAAGTGGTGACGCGCCGCTACCGGCGTTTGCAGGAAGAAAAGAAAGCGATGCCGGGGCTGATTTTGATCGACGGCGGGATCGGGCAATTGCATGCGGCGGCGGAGGCGTTCGAGGCGTTGGGGATTATCAATCAACCGCTGGCCAGCATCGCCAAGAAGGAAGAAATTTTATATGTGTACGGGCAGGAGAATGAGCCGATCGTGTTGGAGCGGCACTCGCCGGTGCTGCACTTGATTCAGCAGATTCGCGATGAGACGCACCGGTTTGCCGTGACTTTTCACCGCCTGCGACGCGGCAAACGGCAGACGAAGAGCGCGCTGGAAGGTATTCCGGGCATCGGCGAAAAAACCGCGCGGAGATTATTGAAGGAGTTTGGCAGCGTAGCCAATGTTCAGCGTGCGGGAGTGGAGCGGTTGAGTGAGGTGATACCGCGGAACCGGGCGGAAAGAGTGCTCGAGGAATTGAGCAAAGCGCAGGAAACCGTATAACCGTTCTAGGACCTTGTTGCCGGTTAGGATGCATTGTGACCTGCAAGTGGCTGTGTTACGTTGCAGGTTGGAGGCGGAGATGGCTGACAACGTGGGATCGAAGATTTCATATTTCCTGGTGGGGCTGGGAGTAGGAGCGCTGGTGGGCGTGTTGTTTGCACCCAAGTCTGGCGAAGAGACGCGGAAATTTTTGGCGGATAAAGCGGATGATGGCCGCGAATTCGCGCAGAAAAAAGCGCGGGAATTGCGCGAGCGGGCTGACGATCTGGTGGAACGCGGCAAGGACGCGGCTTCGCGGCACAAGGAAACGATATCGGCGGCGGTGGAAGGCGCGCGGGATGCGTACCGGCGCGAGGCATCGAAGTCGTAGCCGAATTTGCCTGATCGATTTTCTGTAACGAGCGGGTGTTCGGTAGATTTCGTTCCGCGAGCGGAGCCAAGGGGCGGACATGCAAAACTGGGTTGGCGTAGTGGTGGCGATTGCGCTGGTGTTGCAGGTGTCAATCTTGACGGCACTGTTCTTCACCACCCGGCGTACTATGCAAAAGATGGAAAAGACGGTGACGGATTTGAACGCGCGAGCTGGACCGATCCTGACGCGCGTGCAAATTTTGCTGGATGACACGCAGCCGAAGATTTCCACAATGGTGAGCGACGCTGCTCATATCGTTTATCTGGCGCGCGGACAGGCACAGAAGATGGATCGCGTGTTTACGGATGCTGCGGATCGAGTTCGTGGGCAGCTGCTGCATATTGATCGGATTTTGACGGGCACGATGGAGACGGTGGAAGACGCGGGTACGCACTTCAGGCAGAGTTTCTGGAAGCCGGTGCAGCGAGCCTCTGCGCTGGTGCAGGGCATTAAGGTCGGACTGGATTTGTTGAGAACGCGAAGGGGCACCGGGCGACCTGAGAGTCAGGAGCATTCGCCGGAACAGGAAGAAGAGTTGTTTATCTAAGAGACGGGCGAAATTCGAAATGGCAAGGCGCCAGCGGTTCCGCAACAAAGATTGTTAACCGACCAAACTGTTTGATTCCATTCATGTTTTAGCCGAGGTACGCTCAGAGAGCAAATTCGCATTGTGTTTTTGCTCTTGACTTTTCTTTTTATCTTGTATATATACTATGTATAAGGTATGAGCAACCCTCTGAACCGCACCAAACTCTCGGCCGTCGAGCGCAACTTCCGTTCCCGCATTGCGCAGCTTTCCTCCGGTCAATGGTTTCTTCGTGGCACTCTCTCGGAACGTTCGGGCACCTGTGGCAAGGCGAATTGCCGTTGCGCGCGAGGGGAACTGCATAAGTCTTTGTACCTGGTGCAGAGCCAAGCGGGGAAACTTCGCCAGATCTGTGTCCCAAAAGCCTGGCAGCAACGCGTTCGCCAAGCCGTGAGCGACTATCACCTGATGCAGGAACTGATTGAGGAAGTTTCCGAGTTGGAATGGAAACGGCTTCAGGAAAAGAAACGATAATCGTTCTTCGTCGCCTGATCGCCTATTCGGAAAAGATCTTTCAACTTTCCAAAGACATCGTCACACGGGTTTCCGACCGCAGAGAGAAACCGCGCATTTCCACAGCAGCGGTGGTGAAATCGTCGCTGGTGTTATTTTGGGCCAGGATGGGCAGCAGCAACGCTTGGGAACAGGTCGGCCGGGCCCGCTTCTGGCAGCGTTGGCTCGGAGAGCGGGCCTTCAGCGCAGACACTCTGGGACGCGTCCATGCTCTGCTTGATGCCAATGGGCTGCGGCAAGGGATTCACGACGTTTACGAGTGTCTGAAACGGAACAAAGCCTTGCCGGATATCTACGGCCTGGGAGTAGTCGTTCTCGACGGTCACGAAAGCCACGCCAGCTACCTGCGTCATTGTTCTGGCTGTTTGCAGCGAACCATTCATGGTGCGGAAGGCGATCGCATCCAGTTTTATCATCGGCAGGTTACGTTGCTGTTGCTGCCCGGTGCACTGCCGGGACGAGAGACGGTGCGCTTGCTCTTGGATCATGAGCCGCAGCGGCCCGGAGAGGATGAAGTGGAAACGGCCCTGCGTTTATTGGCGCGCGTGATTCCCGCCTATCCGCGGGCCTTCGATTTGGTGCTCGCCGACGCGCTTTACGCCAGGGCGCCGTTTTTCAACTTTCTGCTCGCTCGCGGCAAACACGCTCTGGTGGTTCTCAAAGAGGAACGCCGCAATCTCTATCAGGACGTGGCTGGATTATTCGACCATGTGGCGCCTCAGCCGGGTAGCTATCGATCCCGCCGGTGCCAATGGTGGGATTTTCCAGACTTGCTCTCCTGGCCCCAGGTGCAGGCCCCGGTGCGCGTCGTTCGTTCCCTGGAGACCTACACGGTTCGTCGACAACTCGACAAGCAGGACGAACCACAAACCAGTGACTGGATCTGGGCGACCACGCTACCGTCTGCCCAAGTTCCCGTCGATCGCATCGTCCATTTGGGGCACCAGCGATGGGATATCGAGAATTATGGCTTCAACGAGTTGGCCAACGAATGGCACTCCGATCATGTGTTCAAGCATGATCCCGGCGCCATCGAATGCTTTTTGCTGGTGGCCTTCCTGGCTTACAACATTTTTCATGTCTTCCTGGCGCGCAATGTGAAGCCTTCCGCACGCCAGGGTAAGACGCAAATCTTCTGGGCCAGGCTCATCGCTGCGGAACTCTACAGTGAAGTGGCTCCCGCCGGCATGTCGCCTTGAGGTTTTCCGTGCTACTGGTCTGACACCTCTGCTCGTCCCGGAATCCACATCGTGGTCTTCCTGCCGGTGGACTCTTCGTATGGCGCCGCGGGCCCGCTTTCGTGCTCAAAAACCAATGCGAATTACCCTTCCCATCCGGCTCCTGCCTAGAAATGCTTCAACGCTACTCTAAACCTACTTAATTCCCACCTCAGCTAACCCTCGTTGCGGAATCGTTGGCAAGGCGCGGTGTTAGTCGCGCCTTTTTGTTTTTTGTGTTATTTGAGCATCGGTAAAAGTGGCGTTGCACTCCGAAAACGCCCGCCGCAGACGTCCGCTACAGAATAGCCGCAACAAAGCAAAAGCTAACGGATCCAGGAACCAGCCAGGACTACGTCGTCGGAATAAATAACGGCGGCTTGGCCTGGGGTTACGGCGCGCTGAGACGAATCAAACGTGATTCGTGCGTGCTCGTTGGGAAGAGGTTCGACCGTCGCGGGTGCTGGCTCGTGTTTGTGGCGAATTTTTACGGAGGCACGGATCGGTTTTGACGGCTCGGCGATGGAGATCCAGTTTACATTTTGTACTTCGAAGATGGTGGTACGGAGCGACTCGTCATCGCCAACGATGACGCGATTGGCCTGCGGTTCGATGGCGAGGACGTACAGCGGCTTGCCAGCGGCGAAGCCGAGACCTTTGCGCTGCCCGATGGTGAAATTGTGGACGCCGTTGTGACGGCCGAGAATTTCGCCGGATTCGGTGACGATATCGCCGTCGCCGGAACTGAGCGAAATTTTGTTTTCCGAAGCGTAGGCGTGGATGAATTGCACGTAGTTGCCGTTGGGCACGAAGCATAGTTCCATGCTGTCGGGTTTTTCGGCGACAGGGAGCGCCGCGCGCCGCGCTATTTCGCGGACTTCGTCTTTGGAAAGTTGGCCGAGTGGAAATTCGCTGCGCGAGAGCTGTTCCTGCGAGAGTCCCCAGAGAAAATAGGACTGGTCTTTAGTGGGATCGAGAGCGCGAAGAAGTTGAAAACGGCCAGTGAATTCGTCGCGGCGAATGCGGGCGTAGTGGCCGGTGGCGAGGCGATCGGCGCCGATTTGACGAGCCATGCGGAGCAACGGTTCGAACTTCACATCGGTGTTGCAGTTGGTGCAAGCGATAGGAGTGCGTCCGCTGAGATAATCCTGCACGAAAGGGCGTACGACGCGGTCTTCGAATTGCGATTCAAAGTTGACGACGTAATGCGGAAAATTCAAATACTGCGCGACACGCTTGGCGTCATAGACATCGTCGAGCGAGCAGCAGCGGTGCTGCGCCGGGACCTGATCGGAGAGGGCGCCCTGAAGTTCGGGCAGGCGGCGCTGATTCCAGAGCTGCATGGTGAGGCCGATGATCGGGCGGTCCTGCTGCTGTAAGACGGCGGCGACAGTGGACGAATCCACTCCACCGGACATTGCGACGGCAACAAGTCCGGGCTGAGTCTCGGTGTTGACGGGCAGGGACGATTCGATTTGGGCGATTTCAGGCATTTGTGTCTCTCCCAGTTTAACCTACACGCCAGCTTTTGTGCGGATGTTGCACCCGACGAACCATTGCAAATTCAAGAGTGAGCTGGCGCAACTTGCGCCGTGCTATGTTCAAAGAGTCGCTGAATTCCTGAACCTATTGCATGAACCCAATGCCCGAAATGGTTGACTCAAAATCAAAAATAGCAGCAACCGAACGCGTCGATGCGTTCCTGAGGCGAAACCAGACCTGGATCGTCGTGGCGTTGTGCTGCTTCGCGTCGATACGAATTTTGACTTTTGCCGCGGCATTTCCCCTTTTTAACAACGTTGACGAGCAAGACCACTACGAAATGGTGTACAGATTCGCGCACGGATATATGCCTGAGAAAGAACTTCCTCTCATTGACCCTAAGATGGCGCGGGTATTCACACTCTATGGAACTCACGAATATTTTATCCCAGCGGCAACCTTACGTTCAGT
Source organism: uncultured Acidobacteriota bacterium (assembly GCA_963743735.1). Lineage (GTDB taxonomy): Bacteria > Acidobacteriota > Terriglobia > Acidiferrales > UBA7541 > Acidiferrum. Next base: position 43,373 of record CAVURF010000013.1, on the reverse strand, counting down.
TCGTATGGACATACCAATCGCGGAACTCCCGGGGCAAATGAAGGAGGTCCAGTATCAGCGCTACTATGACCATTGGACGAAACAACGCGATATCGAGGCACAATCGCCGCCGGTGTATTACATGGTGGCAGGGGTTTGGCTCAGGATAGGCGAGGTGCTGGGACTGAAGGATTTCACGTTGGCGTATTGGGTGCGGTTTATGAACGCCGTCGTCTACGCGATGTTTGTATGGATTTCGTTCCTGTTCATGAAAGAGGTCCTTCCTGGAAATGAGTTTCTCCGCGTGGCGGTGCCCATGTTTCTGGCGTTTTTTCCGCAGGACATTTTTTACGGAATGAATCGCGACATTTTATCTCCGTTATTGAGCGCTCTGGTTCTATTGCTGTTGTTTCAAGGGCTGAAGCAAAACAATGTTTTGGACTACGGGCTGATCGCCGGAGCATTTCTAGTAGGGATTTCGTTCCTTACAGAAGTTTCAAATTTTGTGTTGTTTGCTGTTCTCGCGATGGTTCTTTATATCCTGGGAGCAAAAGCCGATGGTAGAGACGAGCGCGCGAGAAAGTTCACAGTTATGGTTGGCGCGGCGATTGCCGGGCTGTTGCCGCCGCTGCTGTGGATGTTTCGCAATCGCCTGATCCTGGGAGACTTCACGGGATCAAAAGCCAAGACCAGTCACCTGGGATGGACCGTAAAGCCGTGGCTCGAGATGTGGCACCACCCGATTTTCTCCCTGTCGGGGATGAACCGCTTTCTTGGGGACTTGATACCGGTATTTTGGAGAGGAGAATATTACTGGTGGGGAAATCCGCTGAAATGGCAAATCGCAGACAGATTCTATGTAATTTCTTCGTATGTCTTCATAGCAGTATTCGCGATGTATTTGCTGCGCAATGCGGAAAAGATGGATCGACTGGAGCGTCTCTCGGCCTATGTGTCTTTGTACCTGGTTGTGGCGTCGGTGCTTTTTTTGGCGGCTATTTCGCTTCCGTATGACTTTCATCAGTGTTTTTACCCTTCGCGCGCTTATCCCTATTTTGTGTCGGGGAGAATCGTCAACGGATCGCTGCTGCCGTTCGCATTGATTTACCTGATCGGATTCGAATACTTATGGCAGCCGATTCGGAAATATGTACATCCGATTTTTCCGTTGCTGGCCATTTGCGTCTTTATTGTTTGCGTAGAGATTTCGATTCGCGCAACGGTGTTTCACAGCAACTTTAATTTTTTTTCGTTACGCGGAATCTAGCGCCAGACACTCTGGGGCGTGTTTTGGGTTTTGTAACAGCGGATTTATGCTGCTGCGTTTTTTGAAAGTCGCTGGACTCGAAAAAACGAAGATAACCCAGGACCGCGGGATTCACCCGGCGGCTACATTAAGAGTCAAAGAGGGCGAGAAGATTACGATTACACCTGTACAGCACTCTTATTTTTGATAGGCGGGGGAAAGTTCGCGGAGTTGCGCGACCGCGGCGGGAACGATTTCCAGCGCGGCGGCTATTTCTTGTGGTGTGGTATGGCGGCCCATGCTGAAGCGGATGGAGGCGCGGGCTTCCTCCGGGCTTAGGCCGATGGCGGTGAGTACGTGAGAAGGTTCGACGGCGCCGGATGAGCATGCTGCGCCTGTGGAGCAGGCGAGTCCCTTCAGGTCGAGAGCGATGATGAGAGCTTCGCCTTCGATTCCCGGAAAGATGATGTTGGTAGTGTTGGGAGTGCGTGGAGCGCCACTGGCGTTGGCGCGTGCGTGCGGAATGCGAGCCAGCAGTTCGCGTTCGAGCCCGTCGCGCAGGGCGGAGACGCGTTGCGCATCCTCAGCTAAAGAAGCGCGCGCGAGTTCGGCGGCTTTGCCAAGTCCAACGATTCCAGGAACATTTTCCGTGCCGGGGCGGAAACCGCGCTGATGATGGCCGCCGTAGAGAAGCTGGCGAAGACGGGTGCCGCCGCGGATGTAGATGGCGCCGATCCCTTTTGGTGCGTAAAACTTGTGTCCTGAAATTGCGAGGAGGTCGACTCCGAGAGCATTTACATCGAGCGGAATTTTTCCAGCGGACTGCACGGCATCGCTGTGGAAGAAAATATCGTTTTGCGCTGCAACGCGGCCGATCTCTTCGAGGGGCTGAACGGTGCCGAGTTCGTTGTTTGCGTGCATGACGGTGATAAGAGCCGTTTGCGGGCGGATAGCATCGCGAACTGCTTCGGGGTCAACGAGGCCGTTCGAATCGACGGCCAGATAAGTGACTTCGATCTTGCCATGTGCCGCGCCTTCATCTCTGGCGCCGCTTACCGCGGCGACTTCAAGAGCCTGGCAGGCGTTGAGTACGGCTTCGTGTTCGATTTGGGTGGTGATGACGTGCTTGGTGGCGCCGGGTGCATTGCGGACGATGCCAAAAATGGCGTGATTGTCGGATTCGGTGCCGCCACTGGTGAAGACGATTTCCTGAGGACGTGCGCCGAGGAGTCCGGCGACTTGTTCGCGCGCGGTTTCGACTGCAGCGCGGGCGCGTTGGCCGTGTGTGTGGATAGAGGCGGCGTTGCCGAAATCGGCTGAAAAATAGGGGAGCATGGCGTCGAGGACTTCCGGCTCGACGGCGGTGGTGGCGTTGTGATCGAGGTAGATGCGAGGCATGGCAGACTTTGCAGCGCTGGCGATCAGTGATCGCGAGCATCACTTACGGCCAACCACAGTTTACAGCGAATGCAAGCAATTAAGGCAGCCGCAATTGTGAAGGCGACGGCTGCGGAGTCCAGGCGCCTGTTGAGGACGAGTTTCCCAGCTGGCAAAGTTTCTCTTTCGCCCGAGTGAAAAGGAAGGGCCTAGTGAGTACCAGGACCCGGCTGGCGAACCGAGAGAATTTTCGCCGAGGAGTGTTTGACACAGAGGGAAACAAGGAGGTCAGAGCAATGCGTCAAGCAGAGCGATGGATTTCGTCAGCTTTGGCGGTATTGGTGGTCGGCGGATTTCTCCTCTCCGCCGCTCCGGGAGGATCGGCGGGGCAAGTAAGAGGACGCGCAATCGTCGTTCATCCCTTTTACCCGTACTACCCATGGGGCTACTATCCGTATGCTTATCCGGGTTACTTCGCGCCGGCTTACGGAGAAGTGAAAATCGAGACTCACCGGAAGGACTTGGCTGTCTACATCGACGGTGGTTATGCTGCGGAAATCAGCAAGGACAAAAAGTTCACGCTGAAGCCCGGCAACCATCAGATCGAGTTACGCGATTCGGAAGGTCAGACTGTCTATCAGGAGAAGGTTGCAGTGATTGTCGGAAAGACGACCAAGCTGCAAGTTTCATGACCGGCTGACCTTGCTAGTCGCTAACGACGTTAGCCGCTAGTTGGTTATCTAGTCGAGCGCAATCCATTCGCCGCGCGCTCCCGTTTCCGGGATCGGCGCGGCGTTTTTTAATTGTGCAGAGTTGTCGTAAGCCCGGAGCAATTGAGCAATACACATAATCGTGGGAATCTTACACATTGCTGGAATCCGAGCGGAGAACCGTCCATGAGAAACCAACATCGAAATCGATGACAAATTGATGAAGGAAGCAATGCGAAGGGCGAAGACCAGGACGAAGCGCGAAACGGTAGAAGCTGGGTTGCGAATCCTGGTTCGTTTGGACCGCCAGACGGGAATCCGTAAATTTCGCGGCAAGGTGAAGTGGGAAGGGAATCTGGACGAGTCTCGACAGAGCTGAAGGCCGATTCCATGCAAACCATCGTCGTCGACTCGTCGGTGTGGGTTGACTATTTCGGTCAAACCAGCAATGCGGAAACAGAACGGTTAGAACGGGCGATTGGCCGCGAGCCAATTGCAATGACCGACCTAAACCTGTGCGAAGTGCTCCAAGGGATTCGCACGGATGAAGAGATAGAATTGCAGTTGCTAGAGTTTGAAATTCTCCCAACTGGCAGCCTTGAAATGGCAATCGCGGCTGCCGAAAACCATCGCTCACTCAGGACCAAAGGATTCACCGTTAGAAAGACGATTGATTGCTGGATCGCTACATTTTGCATTCGAAATAGACACACCTGCTGCTGCATCGAGATCGCGATTTTGATCCGTTCGAAAGAGAGTTAGGGTTGCAAGTGGTGAAGGGTTAGAGAAGGTGTTGCCGAAATCCAGGGAGAACGAATTTCGCCGGAGTGGTGGCGTTCGGGCGGGCTGTTGAAACGAGTTGGCAAGCGTTCGGCGGGCGGCTTATTTTTTGGCTGGAGTGATGTCCGAGACGGGCAGATCCCAGTGCGCGAGCAGGATTTCAAAGCGGCGCTGCTCCTCGTGTTGGTAGGTTGCCTGATCGGGATAGAGTTTCTTTACGAGCGTTTCCTCATCGGGATTCGACGTAGTGGCGACAGTCGAGTTTTTGTAAGCAATCGTCACCCGATAGTCCCAGCGCGAGTCTTCAGTCATGTGATTTGCTGGAGTTTCGATTTTGAGGGCGAGAATCCTGCCAGACTCCGCGATTTTCTGCAGCAGTGGAAAATGATTCTTCAGAAAGAGATCGAGAAATTCCTTCTGATGGCCCCACTGGATTTTGTAGTAGAACTCCATGACATAGGGTTTGTCGGCTGAGCCTTGGGGTGGAGCGCCTTGCGCCAGGACAGTGGGCGCGAAGACAGCGAGTAAGGCGAGTAGGATGGCGGTTTTCATTCTGGCCTCCGAAAAGGTTCCTGGATTGTATGGCGAAGAGAGCGATTGTGGCAATGCGGTTCGACTTCGGAGGACTTCGGAGGGCCACCATTGGCTTATTTTCACGCGGGGCTGGAGGTGTCTATTTCCTAAGTCGGCGGTATGATGCGAGTCGCTGATTCGAACTGTGCAGGCGACGGGGGGCGCGTGGGTAAAATTGATCCCGAGAAAGAACAGCAGCGGCTGACGAAGGTTTATGCCGGAATGAGCGATGGAGAGTTGCAGAAAGTGGGCAGAGACCCCGCTGCCCTGACGGAGTGGGCGTACGAAGCGCTCCAAGAGGAATTCGGCAGGCGGAATATCGAGTGGCAGCCGAAAGCCGCATCGAAGATTCGAATGCCGACGCAGGACGATGTTCTCGGGTTGCTTTGCACCTATTCCGATGCGTTAATAGCTGCGCAAGATAGAAGCCTTCTCACTGCTTCCGGCGCCGAGGCGCGGTTCCTTGACGGAGAAGCAGCAAGTCCCGAAGGCCGTAGCGCCTGGAGTCCGTCCGACGGTGTGCAACTTCTCGTTCGCGCTTCAGATTTGGAGAGAGGCCTCGAGTTGCTCAGGCGAAACGATGAACTGGAAGCGCATCCGGCGGAATCGAACAATGCAAAGAGAGAAACAAGCAAGCCTGTCGTTTTACGGTTGTATCGGGATATTACGGCAGCGATGGTTGACAGGACTACACTGGAGAGCGCTGGAATCGACTGTTTTCTTTTTGACGATAACCCTGTGCGACTGGATTGGTTCATTTCCAACGCAATTGGCGGCGTGAAATTGGTCGTGCCTGAAGAGGATGTTGAAGAAGCTGGGAAAATATTGACGCAGGCTTTACCGGATGATTTTTCTAGAGCGGAAAAAGCTCAAGGTTAAGGACCCGATCTATCACCTCGCAATTTCCAGTGGGCGCGAATGTCCTCGAAAATTCATGTTGAAGTCCAGATGGAAAGCGGGCCCGAAAAGTAATGTTGAGTGACGTGTCCATACGGAGGAACAGGTGGCGTATCGGGATTTGCGGGAGTTTGTGAAGGCGTTGGATAAGGCAGGCGAGCTCAGACGCGTGCGGGCGGAAGTGGATCCGGTGCTGGAGATTACGGAAGCGACGCAGCGGATTGCGCGGGATGCGAACCGTGCGAAGGACAGTGTTGGGCCGGCGCTGCTATTTGAGAAGCCGAAAGGATCGCGATATCCGTTGCTGGTGAACACGTTTGGGAGCGTGAAGCGGATGTGCATGGCATTTGAGGTCGAAGAGTTGGACGAAGTGGCGGGCAGGATTCGGGGATTTCTGGATACCAAGTCACCGCAGGGCATTTTCGACAAAATTAAAATGTTACCGAAGCTGGCGGAGCTAGGTTCGTTTTTTCCTAGGAGTGTGAAGGATGGCGATTGCAAGGAAGTGATCCACAAAGGAACGGACGTAAACCTGTTCGATTTTCCGATTTTGAAATGTTGGCCGCAGGACGGTGGAAGGTTTATTACCTTCCCGCTGGTGTTCACCAAGAATCCGGAGAACGGAAAGCGCAATGTGGGCATGTACCGGATGCAGGTGTATGACGAGCGAACGACGGGAATGCACTGGCAGACCCAGAAACATGGTGCGGAACATTTTCGGAGAGCGCGCGCGAAAAATCCGGAAGGAAAAATTCCGGTGAGCGTGGCGATTGGTTCGGACCCGGCGACGACGTTGTCCGGCATGCTGCCGATTCCGCCGGATCTGGACGAAATGATGTTCGCGGGATTTTTGCGTAAAGAGCCGGTGGAGATGGTGCAATGCGAGACGAATGAGCTGGAGGTTCCGGCTAACGCGGAAATCGTGCTGGAGGGATATGTAAATTTGACCGAGATGCGGACGGAAGGGCCGTTCGGGGATCACACGGGGTTTTATTCGTTGGAAGGGGAGTATCCCGTTTTTCACGTCGAATGCATCACGCACCGAAAGGATCCCATTTACCTGACGACGGTGGTTGGACCGCCGCCGCAGGAAGATTTTTACATGGGCTACGCAGTGGAGCGAGTGTTTTTGCCGGTGATGAAGATGCAGTACCCGGAGATTGTGGATGTGGCGATGCCTGCGGAAGGAATTTTTCACAATTTAATGATTGTGGCTATCCGGAAATCGTATCCGGGACATGCGCGGAAAATCATGAATGCGATTTGGTCGTTGGGCCAGGCGATGTTCACGAAGATGATTGTGGTGGTGGACCACGACGTAGATGTGCATAACTACAGCGAAGTGGTGTGGAAAGCGCTGTGCGCGATTGATCCGGAGCGCGATGTGCAGTTTTCGTTCGGGCCGATGGATACGCTGGATCACGCGGCACGGCTGCAGGATTACGGCTCAAAGATGGGTATTGATGCGACGCGCAAGTGGCCGACGGAAGGATTTACGCGGCCGTGGCCGGACGAAATTCTGATGGATGACGCCACGAAGAAGCGCGTTGCGGATCTCTGGAACACGTTGGGAATTTAGGTTTCAAACAATCGTTGAAACCCACTCAATGCCATCCACGCCCGGGGTAAGAACCATGGGCGCTTCCAGTTTTCCTGCACGAATATCCAAAATTTCAATGGTGCCTTTTTGCGGGCAGGTGACGTAAGCGTAGTCGCTCGAAGCGTCTACCGCGATTTCGCCGATCGCCGCGGGGATTGGATACTCGCCGGTTACTTTTTCTGAAGACAAGTCAATTACGAATAGTTTGCCAGACGGCGCATTGGCGAGAAGCAGCCGTCCGTCTGGAGTAGGCGTTGACGAATAAACCTTAGCGGGCAGATCGATCCAACGAGCTAATTTATTCGTGGCGGTGTCGATCACCGCGATGCGTGGTGCGGTTTGATCGTGCGTAAAAACGTAGCGGCCGTCCATTGAGATGGAAATACGCTGCACCGTTGTCGCGATGGGAATCACGGTAATGAGGGAACGGTTTTGCAGGTCGATTACGCTGACGCTGCCTGCAGCGACGTTGGCGGTGTAGGCGCGTTTTCCATCGGGCGAAAGCACGAACATGTGGGATTCTGCTGCGCCGGTGGGAATTTCTCCGACGACTTTGCCTGTTGCAGGATCTACGACGTAGATGGCGTTGGCGAGTTCTGCGCTGACATAGAGCAGGCCTTCGGGACCGAACTTGGCGCAGTGCGGGCGAACGGGCTTTCCGAGATTGATGATCTGAACGCCGCGGCCATCGAGCAAGTCAACGACGTGGACAGAGTTTCCGTCAGTGCCGGGCTTGCCCACACCGGAATTTCCATAAATGGGCACATAGCCGAGGTGATGGCTGGGTGCGACGGCGACTTCGTGTCCGTTTATATCCACGCCGGTTTTGCTGATCACTTTACGTGCGGCGAGGTCCACTACAAGAGCGGTATGGTCTCCTTGGTTGGCGACAAAAAGAAAACCGCGCGAATCAGAGGGCTCGGGAGTAGGTCGCACCGCGTTGTGCAGAAAAACGCCGCCGGAAATTAACAGCAATGATGTCGGAAGCCAGAGTTTCATAATTTCCCCGGATAAACATAGATCTATGTAGAAGATGCAAACGCCGCGAAGTATAGCACCGGGAAAATTCTGCAAGACAGTAGAAGGGTGTCGAGAATCACGCAGAAGAAGGACCAAGCGCGAACGCGAGATGGGAAAGAATAACCGTCCTTTTGGACAGTGCGAAATCAGAGAAAAACCACAACTATATAGTGGTATTGAGAATACTAGAACGCTATATACATGGTACAGTGCCCACAATAACCCCACCACTGCCTATGATTGCCCGTATTCTTAGGACAACTGCAGGCGTTAAACGCTTGACCGTCCGAACTTCGGGATGGGATAACGCTGAACACGGGACGCACTCTCGGAATCACACGGTGCAGTTCGAAGAGTCGCGTCAGACACAAATCTCTCGGGCGTGTGAAAGATCGCTGGAGTGGCGTTTCTCGTGAATGAATCGCGTGAAGTGATGAATGTGCGGCAGGCGTCGCAATATCTGGGGATCAGCCCGGACACTCTGTACCGTTACATCACGGAAGGCGAAATTCCGGCGTTCAAACTCGGTAACCGTTGGAAACTTAGAAAAACCATCCTGGATCGATGGATGGAACGCAAGATGAGCCAGGCGCACGCAAGACGACGTTAGCCGGTGCGCAGGGCTGAAGCGGTGCAGTAAAACAGTCGCAGTAAGGCAAGAGAATAAAGGGGCTGCCAGATGTCGTTATTCGGCGGAAAAAGAAGCAGGCAGTTAGTCGGGCTCGATATCGGTTCCAGCTCCATTAAATCCGTGGAGCTGAAAAATACCAAGGCCGGTTATGAACTGGTGAGCTTTGGCATGGAGTCGCTGGCGCCAGACACGGTGGTGGACGGCGCGATCATGGACGCACCACAGGTGGCAAATGCCATCAGCCGGATTTTTGATTCCGCCAACGTGAAAACGAAAAATGTGGCGACTTCGGTTTCCGGACATTCCGTGATCGTGAAGCGGGTCCCGTTGCCCTTGATGAGTGAGGAAGAGTTGTACGATCGCATTCCCGCAGAAGCCAGCCAGCACATTCCGTTCGACATTGCCGACGTGAACTTGAGCTACCAGTTGCTGGAGTCGATGGACTCGCAGATGGATGTGCTGCTGGTTGCGGTAAAGAAAGACAAGATTCTGAACCACACCAACGTGCTGGCGCAGGCGGGCAAGACGCCAGTGGTCGTAGACATCGACGCTTTCGGATTGCAGAACTGCTTCGAAGTGAATTACGAACCGGACGCCGGACAGACCGTTGCGCTGCTGAATATCGGCGCCAGCGTGATGAACATCAACATCGTACGCGGCGGAATCCCGTTGTTTACGCGCGACGTCAGCGTAGGCGGAAATCAATATACAGACGCGCTGCAAAAGGAATTGGACTTGAGCTTTGAGGATGCCGAACGGCTCAAAAAGGGCGAGACGCTTCCCAGCGTCACCGACGAGCAAAAACAGCAGATTCTGCGCAGCGTGAGCGACATTCTGACGCTGGAAATTCAAAAGACTTTTGATTTCTTCCGCGCGACCGCCAGTGGCGAAAACATCCAGAGAATTCTGGTCGCCGGCGGTACCGCACGCGTGCCGGGCCTAGTGGACCTGCTGCGCGAAGAGTTCGCCATGCCGGTTGAAGAATTGAATCCTTTCCGCAAAGTGTTGATCAATCCCGGAAAGCACAGTGACGACCAGATTCGCGAGATGGGGCCGCGGTTGGCAATTGCCGTGGGCCTGGCGTTGAGGAGCTTCGACTAGCCATGATCCGCATAAACCTTCTCGGACAACAGCGGCCTAAGTCAGCCAGACGGCCAGTAGATACCGGCGCGGCATTGCCCGCAGTGTTCATTGGAGCGGGCGTGGTGCTCGGCGGCCTGGTGCTTGGCTATATCTACTTTTCCTGGCAGAGCCAGTTAACTCAGGAGAACAACCGCATCAAGCAACTGACCGCACAAAAGACCGAGTTGCAGCAGATCAAGCAGCAAGTGGAGACCTTTGACAAGCAGAAGGCCATTCTGCAGGTTCGCGTGGACACCATCGAAAAACTGCAGCGCGATCGCACCGGCGGACAAGAATTATTGGACATGGTCGCCAATACAGTTTCGCGCACGGAAAATCTGTGGCTCACGGATATGACGCGCAAAGGCAACACTCTGAATATCGAGGGTTCTTCCGCTTCCATCAATTCCGTCGCCAATTTTATTACCGCCATGAAGCGCTCGGGTTATTTCCAAAAAGTCGAAATCGATGAAACCAAGCAGCAGGACAACAGGAGCGTGGAGACATTCACGTTCAAGTTGAATGCAGAAATCAACCCCGCCGGCCCGCAAGCCAAGCCGGCGAGCACTCCGGCGCCGAATCCAGCGCCTGCGAAGAAGGGTTAGGAGATCGCAATGGCCAATCCATTGAGAGACATGTCGGTGATCATGCAGGGACTGGTGGCTGCGGCGATCGCGGTGGTGCTGGTGCTGGTCGGAATTTATCTTCCGTTTTCGCCGGTGGCGCAGGAAAAAAATCAGGTGGACAAGGCCATCACCACCAGGACCGCGCTGACACAGGAAGTTACCCAGCTCCAGGTTTACAAACAGCGTTACGGTGAACTGAAGTCGGACATGGACGCGTTGAACAAGCAACTGGATACGCTGAAGACCATCGTCCCCGAAGAAAAAGAGACTGACGAGTTTATCCGCTTGCTCCAGGGCGCCGCCAGCGGGTCGAACGTTGTCGTGCGCTCGTTGAAAGCGAAAGCGGTGGTTCCGAAGGACAACAATTACTACGAGATGCCCTTTGAAGTGCAGGCGGACGGCCCGTATTTCAACGTGTTGGATTTTTTCGGGAGGCTGAGCCGTCTGTCGCGAATCATAAACGTGGGCGATCTGGAATTTACGGATCCGGACAAAGCCAAAGGCGGGCACTACTCATTGCGCCCGGGGAGCACGGTAAGCGGGATTTTTACGGCTACGACTTATTTCACGAAACCTGGAGACGTGACGCCTGCTGCGGGTGCCGCTAAACCGGGGGCAAAACATTGAGCGGGAATGAACAAACTATGCGTCCTCTGATGACACTGTTAATTGGGATTACGCTGTTTGCCGCGCCCGGAACGCGCGCACAAACGGCGCCGGCGGCCACGGCCAGCAAGCCAGCCGCAAAACCGGCACCGCAACCAGCTGCGAAATCAGCTGCGAAGAAACCCGTCCAGACTTCCGCCCCGGCGGCACACACGGTTTCCGACAAGAAGCCTGTCGCGAGCGAGCAAAAGATCGCCCGGCGTGACCCATTCGAATCGCTCATTGGGCGCAAACAGGCACAGGATGCGCTGGCAAAAAATCTTCCTCCGGGCAAAGCTGGCTTGCAGGTCGGCACGCTGCGTCTGGATGGCATCGTGAAGTCCGCGAACGGGATGATCGCCGTCGTCGCCAACCCGCAACAGCGCACCTACTTCTTGCGCGAGGGCGACCAGTTGTACGACGGGAAGGTCGAAAAGATTTCGATGGAAGGCGTGACCTTCCATGAAGAAGGCAAGGACGCGTTCGGCAAGCCTGTCGAACGGGAAGTAAGCAAGAGACTTTATTCGAGTGCAGGAGAACAGCAATGAAGACGAACTGGCCAGCCCTACGAAATGGCTGCCTGATCCTTGCAAGTCTGGCGTGCGGCACGGCGCCGGAGCTGGCACAGTCGCAGGTATCCGCGGGAGCGACGGCGACCGCCGCAGTGATCTCAAGCGTGGCGGTGACGCAGGCCTCACAGCGCGCAAGCGTGCGGGTGGAAGGTGAAGGGCGACTGGATGCACACGCGGTGCGCATGCACAACCCGGACCGCCTGGTGCTCGACTTCGCAGACACCCGGATGGCGGTGCAGAAGATGATTATTCCCGGCGTATCGGCGCCGGTGCGCGGAGTACGTCTTGGCCAATACCGCCCGGGCGTGGCCCGCGTAGTAGTTGATTTGACGGCGGCGGCACCGTACCAGATCGAGCGCGAAGGAAACACGTTTGTGATCTATTTCGATTCTCCGGCTGACGCACCGATTGACAACACTCGCAGCCAAACGACTGCTTCCGCGACTGAGGCTAAACCAGCGTTCCGGTACGCAGATGCGGTTCCGAGCGGCGCAGACCATCGTCAGGCCACGTTGATGAACATTGCGGCCCCGCGATTCGCTCTGCCTGGCGAATTGACGAACCACAGCGCAAGCCTGGCGTCCTTTGACGGAAATAATCAGCCATCGCGCCCGGAAGAATCTTCCGTGCAGCAGGCTTCTCAACAGGCCGTGCAGCAAGCTAGCAGCGCTGCGGCCATGGTGGCGCCGTCCGCGCCGCAAAACGCGGATATGACGCCGATCTCAGGCACCGGCAAATATACCGGCGAACCTATTTCGGTAAACCTGAAGGATGTGGACCTTCGCGACTTTTTTCGATTGATTCATGAGATCAGCGGCCTGAACGTGGTTCTCGATCCCGCCGTCAAGGGCACGCTGACCATTGTTCTGGACGAAGTGCCATGGGACCAGGCGCTGGATATCGTTTTGCAGAACAACGGATTGGACAAACAGCTTCACGGCAACGTGTTGCGCATCGCCACTCGCGAAACGATGAGGAAGGAGGCGGATTCGGTCCGCGAACTACTAAAGGCACAGAACGATGCCACGCCTGCGGTCACCGTGACGCGCGTGCTTAGCTACGCCAAAGCCACGACCTTGATGCCGACACTTAAGAAATTTCTTTCCGCCAAGGGCGATATTCTCGCTGATGACCGCTCAAACCAGTTGATTATCCGAGATATTCCCATCACCATCCCAATTGTTGACAACCTGATTCACCAACTGGATCGCAAATCGCAACAGGTGGAGATCGAGGCCCGAGTAGTTTCCGCGAACCGTTCCTTCGCTCAGGACATCGGCACCGAACTTGGTTTTGCCGGAACCACCACTAGTGGGCGTTCGCTGTTCCAGGGCTCACCCGCAGTCGGCGGAAGTGGCATCACACCAGGCGCCGGAATCCCACCGAACCCGGTATCCTTCCCGAGTGGCGGAACGTCTGGCAACGGCGTTTCGACCGGTTTGCCGCTACAGACTAACTTTCAGGCCGGTTCGCCTACGTCCGGTTTCGGCTTCTCGCATCGTTCGCCGAACTTCGCGGTCGACTTCTTCATCACCGCAGCCGAGTCAAAGGGCGTAGGCAAGCTGCTATCCAAGCCGCGCATCGTTACGCAAAACAACGAGAAAGCCACGGTCAAGCAGGGTACCAAGATTCCAATTCAGACCACCATCAACAACACCGTTTCCGTGCAGTACATTGACGCAGTGCTGAAGCTGGAAGTAACGCCGCAGATCACAGCCGAAGGCACGGTGTTTATGGACGTGCTGGTGGAAAACACGCAAGTGGATAATGGTATCGCGCGAATTCAGGGCATTCCCGCGCTGGATACGCAATCTGCTGAAACCAAGATCCTGGTTTCGGACGGCGGAACGGTAGTGATCGGCGGCGTGATCGTTTCCCAGCAGAACGTGAACGTTACGCAGGTTCCTTTGGTAGGCAGTTTGCCGCTCATCGGCAACCTGTTCAAACGTACCAACGTCACCGTCAGCTCGCAGGAGCTGCTGTTCTTCCTGACGCCACGAATCATTCCGGGCTGATATCAGCCCGGCCGAATGGCTCGGGTAACTTCAAACTGCGGGCACTTTTAACTTTCGTCAAAATCGGGGAGACTTGGGCAGTTCAGGGTTTGTGAGTACAGACCCTGGAACCCTGAGTCTCCCCAATTTTTATGGCAAATTCACATCAACATCGAACCCAGGAACTGCAAAAGCTGCTTCGTAAAGCATCGCTCGATGCCTTGCTCATCACCAGCCCTGCGGACTGGTATTACCTAACAGGATTCACCGGAGAAGCGGGAGTGCTGATCGCAGGCCTGCGGCACCTGACGCTGGTGACAGACGGCCGGTTTACGGTTCAGGCCGCGGAGGAGTTACACGGCGTAAAGGTCGTTGAGCAAAAGGAAGGGCTATATCGCTCTTGTGGCGAAGTGCTTAAGAACATGCGCCGTAAGAGAGTGGGATTCGACCCGAACCAGTTGACCGTCTCGCAGTGCCAATTTCTCAAGAAGGCCGCTGGCAGAGCCACGCAGTTCCAGGAGGTGGGCAGACTGGTTGCGTCCCTACGAGCTCGGAAGGACTCTGCAGAACTGGCGCAAATGCGAAAGGCTGCCCTTGTGGCGTGCGAGGTTGTGGAATCCGCGATTGGACTCCTGAAACCGGGCGTGCGGGAATATGAGATTGCGGCGGAGATTGAATACCAGATGCGCAGGCGAGGCGCCTCCGGGGCGGCATTTGAAAGCATCGTCGCGTTCGGCGCGCGCGCGGCGCTTCCGCATGCCCGGCCTACCGCTAAACGCTTGAGGAAAAATGAGTTGGTGGTGTTAGACCTGGGTGCTATACTTGGAAAATACTGCAGCGACATCACAAGAACTGTCTATGTGGGGAAAGCTCCCGCAAGGATACGCTTGTGGTACCAGGCTGTATTGGAAGCGCAGGCGGCGGCGATAGAAGCCATCGGACCTGGTAAGAGTGGCGGCGAAGTAGACGCGGCGGCCAGAGGGGTACTGGCGGCCTACCGGTTGGACCAATATTTTGTGCACAGCACAGGGCATGGGCTGGGACTGGAAGTCCATGAAGACCCGCGGCTGGCCAAGGGTCAAAAAACTCAGCTTGCCTTGGGAAACGTGGTTACGATAGAACCGGGTGTGTACATTGCTGGTGTGGGCGGTATTCGAATCGAAGATGATGTTGTGGTGCACCAAAGAAGTAGCGAAGTTTTGACCCGCGCCTCGCGGGATTTCATAGAGATCTAAAATACAAAACCGCAAGTTTCAGGGTTTGTTTTTCAAACCCTGAGGTGAAAATGAAACGCAAAACGGGTGTGAAGTCGAGCGGTGGCGGGTCGTCTGCGGGCCCGGACATCGACCAGATTGAGCAGCTCCTGAGGACCATGACAGAGCATAATCTGGAAGAATTTGAATACTCGCGTGGCGACCTTCGCATACGGCTGAAAAAGCCTTCGTCCGGGGCCGTGTTAACTACGACGCGGGCCACCACTTTGCCCGAGATTATTGTGGCGGGCGCGTCCTCTTCGCCGGCGGGAGCGGCTGCGGCGGTTACTCCTGCCGCGCCAGAGCCACGGTCCACCGAGGACCTGCACCTGGTGAAGTCGCCGATTGTCGGCACGTTTTACGGGTCGCCAAGCCCTGGAGCAGAACCCTTTGTGAAGATTGGCGCTTATGTGGAAGATGGGGAAACGTTGTGCATCGTCGAGGCCATGAAGTTAATGAATGAGATTGAGTCTGATAGCAGCGGAGAAGTGCTGCGGATTTTTGTCGAGAACGGGCAGCCTGTGGAATACGGCCAGCCGTTGTTTGGAATCCGTCCGAGCCGCAAGAAGTAGGCGGCGAATAACATGTTCAACAAAATCCTGGTAGCGAATCGCGGCGAAATTGCCTTGCGGGTCATTTGCGCCTGCAAGGAACTGGGAATCGCCACCGTAGCCGTGTATTCCGAGGCCGACCGCAATTCGTTGCACGTGCGCTTTGCGGACGAAGCGGTTTGCATCGGTCCGCCGCGCAGCAGCGAAAGTTATCTGAATATTCCGCACGTGATCAGCGCGGCTGAAATTACTAACGTGGACGCGATTCACCCCGGTTACGGATTTCTCTCAGAAAATGCCAATTTCGCCAAGGTTTGCGAAGCTTCGGAAATTACGTTTATCGGCCCACGCCCGGAAATAATCGAAATGATGGGTGAGAAGGACCGCGCGCGCCGTGAAGTGAAGAGTGCTGGTCTGCCGACGATTCCGGGAAGCGACGGCGCTATCGAGGGCGAGGAACAGCTTGCCAAGGAAGCCGCAAAGATCGGGTACCCGCTGATTTTGAAGGCGGTGGCCGGCGGCGGTGGCCGGGGCATGCGCGTGGTGCGCAAGCAGGAAGAGCTTCTGGCGGCGTACGAGACGGCGCGCAGCGAAGCGCAACAGGCGTTCGGCACTCCCGATGTTTACGCCGAGCGTTTTATTGAGAATCCGAGACACATCGAGTTTCAGGTGCTGGGCGATCAGCACGGCAAAATCATTCATCTGGGCGAACGCGAATGTTCTATCCAGCGCCGCCATCAAAAGTTGATCGAAGAATCGCCATCGCCGGTGCTGGATCCTAAATTACGTAAGGAGATGGGCGCCAAAGTCGTTAAGGCGCTGCAAAAAGTCGGCTACACGAACGCCGGCACGGTAGAGTTTTTGATGGATCAGGACGGGTCGATTTATTTTATCGAAATGAACACGCGCATCCAGGTGGAGCATCCGGTGACTGAATTTGTGACCGGCGCGGATTTGATCAAGGCGCAGATTCGAATTGCGGCCGGGGAAAAGCTGGACGATGCTATAGGTGAAATTCATTTTAGCGGCCACGCCATCGAGTGCCGTATCAATGCTGAAGACCCGGAAACTTTTGTACCTTCCGCAGGGCGCATCACAACCTTTCAGGCGCCGGGCGGGACAGGCGTTCGCGTGGATTCGGCTGCCTATGCCGACGCGGTCATTCCGCCGTACTACGATTCGATGATTGCGAAACTGATTGTTAAAGGCCGCGACCGCGCCGAGGCCATTGGCCGCATGAAACGCGCTCTGGAAATGTTTGTCATCGAAGGAATCAAGACTTCGATTCCGCTGCACCGCCGCATCCTCGCCGATCCAGACTTCGCTGCTGGCCGCTTTGATACCCATTTCATCGAGCGCCTGTTTGCTGGAAATGGCCACAGCCAATCCACAAAATCCAAGAAATAAATGGCAAATCGCCTTGCGCTACCGCCACTCTACGTGATACTAGACGCAGCGTTGCTACCTTCCGACCCAATCGAACTCACTAAAAGGATGCTCGATGCGGGCGCCCGTCTGTTTCAATATCGCAATAAAACTTCGTCGTCGCGCGAGTTGCTGCTTGCTTCGCAAGCGCTGTGTCTGACAGTGCGGCAACACGGCGGTGCGTTTCTCGTGAACGATCGCGCAGATATTTCGCATCTCGCAGCAGCAAACGGAGTGCATCTAGGCCAGGACGATTTAAGCGTGTCGGCGGTCAGAAAAATCGCAGGAAACGAATGCCTGATCGGACTCTCCACGCATACTGTGCAGCAATTTGAGGCGGCCGTCGAATCCGAGGCCGACTACATCGCCGTCGGGCCAATTTTCCCCACCAGCGGCAAACAGAATCCCGATCCAGTGATCGGCGTCGATTTTATTCGCGCGGTCAGAAAGTCGACCAGCAAGCCGATCGTGGCCATCGGCGGGATTTCCCTGGAACGCGCGCGCGAAGTGATCGATGCGGGCGCGGACAGCATCGCAGTCATCAGCGACATACTAAAAGCAAAGAATCCCGCTGATCGCGTACGGAAGTATCTGCAGTTGATTCCGGCCGCGGCACAGCCCGCGGGGAAATGAGGCGACGCGCCGATGGCTGAAACTGCCCCCCCTGCGGTAATCCTCACCAAAAAAGACGAACCGGGTTTCGTTCGCGCCATCGGATTATTCGACGGCACGATGATCGTGGTCGGCTCGATGATCGGTTCGGGCATTTTCATCGTGGCTGCAGATATTTCTCGCGTGACCGGCTCGCCCGGCGGGCTGCTCTTGACGTGGATTATCACCGGGCTTCTGACGATTTCGGCGGCGCTGGCGTACGGCGAATTGGCCGCGTTGTTCCCACACGCTGGAGGACAATACGTCTATTTGCGCGAAGCCTACTCGCCGCTCTGGGGTTTTCTCTACGGCTGGACGTTATTCCTCGTGATTCAGACCGGAACGATTGCCGCGGTGGCCGTCGGATTCGCCAGATACCTCGGGGTATTATTTCCATCCATTTCCCCGACGACCTGGATCATTCATCCCATATCGCTCGGTTCGAAACTGGCCATCAGTCTTTCCATTCAGCAATTCGTGGCCATCCTGATGATTGTGCTGATCACTTTCCTGAACACGCTGGGAGTAAGGCTGGGCAAGCTGATCCAGAACATTTTCACTTCGGCCAAGACGCTTTCCTTGCTCGGACTGATCCTGATTGGCGTGTTTGTGGGCAGAAATCACGCCGCGATTGCGGACAATTTTTCAAACTTCTGGACAGTTCGCGGCGCGGTTCCAATCGAACCGGGCGCTAGCCTTTTTAGAAGTTGGTTTCCGACGCTCACCGCGGCCAGCGGTTTCTTCGGACTGGTAGTGGCCTTTGGAGTTTCGCAGGTCGGCTCACTATTTTCGGCCGATGCGTGGAACAACATCGGCTTCACCGCGGCTGAAGTAAAAAATCCAAAACGCGATGTAGCACTGTCGATGGCGCTCGGCACCATCATCGTCATCACGCTGTACTGCCTGGCCAATCTGGCGTATCTCTTCGCGCTACCGCTGGCGCGGATCCAAAACGCACCGGACGATCGTGTCGCAACAGCCGCTTTGAGCGCCATCTTCGGGCCAGTCGGCGCATCGCTGATGGCCGGAGCAATTATTATTTCCACCTTTGGCTGCAACAACGGGCTGATTCTGGCTGGCTCGCGCGTGGCCTACGCGATGGCCAAGGACGGACTTTTCTTTCGCGCCACCGGAAAATTGAACGCGAAAGGCGTGCCCGGAGTAGCGCTGGTGTACCAGTGTGTTTGGATCGCGGTGCTGATCTTGTTGCGGACGCAGCGCGTGGACGCCGCAGGAGTCGTGACTTACGGCAATCTTTACAGCAATTTGCTGGACTATGTCGTCTTCGCAGCGCTCATGTTTTACGTGCTCACCATCCTCAGCGTATTTGTACTTCGCAAAAAGCGCCCCGACGCGGATCGTCCATACAAGGCGTTTGGATATCCGTTAGTACCTGCGCTGTACATTATCGCGGCCTCGGTAATTTTGTTTATTCTATTGTTTTACAGAACAGAGACAGCGGGTTGGAGTCTGGTGATCGTATTGTTAGGACTACCAGTTTACTGGCTGTGGTCGCGGCAAAGCGTTAGAACAAAAGTCACTTAGACGCAATTTGTTGTAGGGCAAAACAGCGCAAGCCCCTACAATGGGCAAGCCCAATTTGGCAGCTTAGCGTATTTGGTATTCCACCTTTAAAGGAGGAGTTGCATGGGCAACCCCTTGTTCGCAAGAAAGCCGATGAGCCTACTGCTCGCCGAGGCTCAGGAAGAAGGTGGGCATAGCCTTAAGCGCACCTTGGGACCGTTTCAATTGACGGCGCTCGGAGTTGGCGCGGTAATCGGCGCGGGTATCTTTGTGTTGTCGGGACTCGGCGCTCACTACGCCGGCCCGGGGCTGATGCTTTCGTTCGTACTTTCAGGCATCGGCTGCGCGTTGGCGGCCCTGTGTTACGCGGAATTTGCGGCCATGATTCCTCTCGCGGGCAGCGCTTATACCTATGCCTACGCAACGCTTGGCGAACTGTTTGCATGGATTATCGGCTGGGACCTGACCCTGGAATATGCGATGGGCGCCAGCACAGTTTCTTCCGGCTGGTCCAACCACTTCATCGAACTCCTCAACATTTTTCACATCAAGATGCCGCTGTGGCTGGCCTATGACCACTGGACCGCTCTCGAAACTGCGGAAAAAATGGTGGCGCGCCAGATGGCCCAGGCTTCCGATTCGACACTGGTGCCGGGAACACAAGCCTTCCTGGATCGGGTGATGGATTTTACCGCGGCGCATTCGCCGGAATTAGTACAACGCGCGCACGACCTGGTAAATGCGCCAAAAATTTTCGGTATGGAAATTGGCTTCAACTTGCCGGCCTTCATAATCGCGCTGGTCATTACGGCAATCCTGGCCATTGGTATCAAGGAAAGCGCGCGTTTTAATTCCACCATCGTCGTGATCAAGGTTTCCGTGGTGCTCTTCGTGCTCGCTCTCGGCAGCAGATACGTACACGCTTCCAATTGGGGCACGGATTGGCACAGCTTTGCTCCGTACGGATTCAGCGGGATTGGCGCTGGTGCGGCTTACATCTTTTTCGCCTACATTGGCTTTGATGCGGTTTCCACCACCGCGCAGGAAGCCAAAAACCCGCAGAGAGACCTGCCTATCGGCATCATCGTTTCACTGTTAGTGTGCACCGTTTTATATATCGGCGTCGCGGGCGTGCTCACTGGCATGGTGCGTTGGCAAGACGTGAATATCGAAGCCCCCATCGCGCGCGCCTTTATGGATCGCGGACTGACGACGGCTTCACACGTGATCACGCTCGGTGCGTTGGCCGGGTTGACCAGCGTGATGCTGGTCATGCTGCTCGGCCAGACTCGCGTACTCTATTCGATGGCCAATGACGGGCTGCTCCCGAAGAAGTTTTTCGCCGCGATTCATCCAAAGTTCCGCACTCCATACAAGAACACAATCCTGGTCGGAATCCTTGCGGCCATCGTCGGTAGCGTTACCCCGATCGATCAAATCGGCAAGATGGTGAACATCGGCACGCTGCTGGCGTTCGTGATCGTTTGTATCGCCGTCACCATGTTACGAATCAAGAGTCCTGATCAGGCTCGGCCTTTCCGCACGCCCGGAATTTTTATGGGCGGCTGGTTGCCGGTTGTTCCGTTCCTGGGGGTGCTGTTCAACGGCTACATGATGTACAAGCTGGGCTGGATAAACTGGGCGCGGCTGATCATCTGGCTGATCATTGGCTTGGTGGTTTATTTCACATACGGCGTAAAACACAGCCGGGTCCGCAACATGCCACAATCTTAGCCGCAATTTGTCACCATCCTTTTTCACGAGGGGCTCAGCATTGCTGAGTCCACCCTTGCCCGGACGTTTGACTCACGCTTTTTTTGTTCTTCTTATCTTAATTGCCCGTTATGCGCGCTCGCATCGGGTAAGGTATTCTCTTCCTGCGTCCCCACATGACTCCGACACGCGCCAACCTCTCAAATCTCTGGCGGCGCCTTTCCCGGCCTGATCTCGCGGCAATCGGGCTGGTGGTCGTTGGCACTGTGGCCGCAATTTCCAACCGTTCCGGTGGGGCATACAGCTTCGCGAAATTTTTCGCATTGTTGAGTGCTGTGTACCTCGCGTTCCGAGCAATCTCCTGGTGGCGAAATCGTCTTTTGTGGAGTTTGCGCAACCGCCTGATTGTCGCGTATCTCTTTGTCGCTGTAGTCCCGGTGTTGCTGCTCTTGACTCTCGCCGTTCTCGCTGGACAGATTCTTTATTCGCAGCTCGGCGGCTATCTCTTATACGAAGACATTCATAGCCGGCTCGGTTATATGACCGATTCCGCAGCCAATATCGCCGCGGCGGAGAGAACTCTTCCCGCATCGATTTCTGGAAAGGTAGTGGAAGATGCGCTCGATGCGCAGATTCATGTCGCATATGCAAAGGATTTGCCTGGCTTGAAAATTGATTTTCACGCCGATCCGCGTCGCTTGGCGCGTGTTGGTGGGGCCAATGCAAAAGAGTTCACGGGAATACTTCAGTCCAACGGACAAACGCATCTGATCGCGATGCGGGAAGTGGAATCACCGCGCGGGAAGAATCTGGTGGAGCTTAGCCTGCGCATTACGCCGGAATTTTTGGAGACCGTTGCTCCGGACCTCGGACCTATTCAGGTCACTGCTTTGCAACGCGCGGACGGCGAGAATTCGGTAAACGTGGTGCGGCTTGGCAAGGTTAGTTATCGTTTCCAGAATCGCATTTCGACGCGCCATCGCGCGCTGCAACCTGCCAGCTACTGGTTCGATCCGGTGATTGAGGGCTTTTCGAAGCTGGACGCTACGTACCTGGAGGCCGGGGACAAGTCGGGAGAAAAGCAGCCAGTTTTCGCGGCCTATTCCGCGCGGCCATCGGTCCTAAACGGGCGAATTTTCAGTTCGCTTGGCGAATTCAGCAATAGTCGGGTATACGGGTTTGAACTCGTGGCGGTCTTTCTGCTGCTGCTTGGCATCTTCGGACTGATCACCGGATTCGTATTGATCCGAGCCATCACGGGAGCTGTGGCCGAACTTTACCGCGCCACGCAGTTTGTGCAAGCTGGTGACTTAACGCACAGAGTAAAAATCGAACGACGCGATCAGTTGGGTATCCTGGGCGAGTCATTCAACCAGATGACAGGTTCCATCAGCAGCCTGATTGAGGAACAGCGGCAGCGCCAGCGCCTTGAAAACGAAATTTCCATCGCGCGCGAAGTGCAAAATCAACTTTTCCCGCAGCGCGTGCCATCCGTGCCCGGAGTCGAAATCGAAGCCATCTGCAAAGCGGCGCGCACGGTCAGCGGCGATTATTATGACTTTATTCAGTTAAGTCCGACGCGCATAGCGATCGCCATAGCCGACATTTCCGGAAAAGGAATTTCCGCGGCGTTGCTGATGGCCAGCCTGCAGGCCGCGTTGCGCAGCCAACTGCTTGCCCCAGGAAGCGATTCCATGAGTACCGCGGAGCTGGTTGGGCGGCTGAACCTTCATCTGGTGCGCAACACTGGCGATGACCGTTTCGCGACTTTTTTTGTTGCCGTGTATGACAGCTCTACGCGGTTGCTTCGCTATACCAACGCCGGGCACCTGCCGGCCTTCTGCATTTGCGGGGATCACGCGCTGTTTCTGGACAAAGGTGGAATGGTTCTGGGTGTGATTGAGGAATATCCATTTGTGGAAGGTTCGGAAACCGTCGAGCCTGATTCCATTTTGATCGGCTACAGTGACGGTCTGGTGGAGCCGGAAAATGTCTATGGCGAGGAATTCGGTATCCAACGTTTGCGGGACTCGGCGATCCGGCTGAATGGTTCTTCTCCTAGCGTCATCGCTCAGGGAATGATGCAGGCCGCTGACGAATGGGCCGGCACAGCCGAGCAGGCAGACGATATGACGGTTATTGTTGCGCGCCTGCGTTGATGTATTTAGTGCTGATTGCGCGGCTGGGCTATACTTGAAAAACTCCAGGTTCTTGAAACGAGGATGGGAATGTCACTGCGCAACCGGGTTGCGTTGATTACAGGTGGGACGCGCGGCATCGGTCGTGGAATCGCTCTCCGCCTGGCACAAGAAGGCGCGCGCATCGCTATCGGTTATCGTTCGAATAAGAGTATCGCGCAGAATACCTTGCGCCAATTGCAGGCTGCCGGCGCAGACTGCGTGGCCGTAGAGGCCGATATCACAACGGCAGAACGCTCCGAACAATTTGTCAATACGGTGACCGATCGCTTTGGACGCCTCGACATTCTCGTAAACAATGTCGGCGATTTTCGCTGGGGTACTCTGGCCGAAGGCTCTCTCGAGGATTGGCAGGATATTTTCGCCTCGAATCTAATGAGCGTAGTTTTCATGAGTCGCGCCGCGCTGCCTCACATGCGCAAAGGCCGCTGGGGCCGCATCATTAATCTCGGAGCTGTCGGCGCAGAGCGCGCTTTCGGCCAGGCAAAAATTTCTGCGTACGCTTCGGCAAAAGCCGCGGTGGTTGCGCTCTCTCGTTCATTGGCGCTTGAAGAGGCGAAAAACGGAATCACTGTGAACGTTGTCAATCCGTCGAGCATCGACGAAAAAGAGTTGAGTCTCGATGAAGCGCGCCGCATCAAAGACGCGCGCTTTCCCATCGGCCGCCCGCCTACCGTGGATGATGTCGCAGCTTCCGTGGCGTTTTTCGCTTCCGAGGAAGCCGAATATGTCACCGGACAAGTACTCAACGTCAGCGGCGGCTGGATGCTCTGATTTTTCTTGAAAGAGCTGCCTTTATGAAAGCTCTCACCGCAGCCGAAATGCGCGAAGTGGACCGGCTCACCACCGAACGTTGCGGAATTTCGGGGACGCAACTTATGGAAAATGCCGGAAAAAGCGTCGCCGACTTTGTCCTGCATGAAGTTTCGCTTCGTTTTCAGTCGCCTATTCGATCAGTGGTGGTGCTTTGCGGAAAAGGAAATAACGGTGGCGACGGATTTGTCGCGGCACGCTATTTGCGCCAGGAAATTCGCCATACTTCCGTATTGCTTCTTGGTTCGCCCGCGGAATTAAAAGGCGATGCCGCGACGAATTTACAGCGTTGGCGTGAAGGCGGCGGCGAAATTCTTGTGATCGATGATGAGTCGGCGTTGCAGAGCGCGTGGCCGCGAATCGCAACTGCCGACGTGATCCTGGACGCTTTGCTTGGAACTGGACTACGAGGCGCAGCAACCGGGCTCATCGCAAGAGCCATCAGCAATCTGAACTCTCTTTCGCGAAACGCGACATCCGCGACTCCCGCTCTCATTGTCGCTATGGATATTCCTTCCGGGATGTCATCTGACGGCGAGCCGGCGGAAGGGCCGGTTCTTTGCGCGCATCATACGGTCAGCTTTACCGCGCCAAAACTTGGCCAGCTTATTTCGCGTGACGCTTCAAGCTGCGGCAGCCTGAACGTTCGCGCAATCGGCACGCCTTCGGCGCTGATTGACGAATTGGGCAAGAACAGCCTCCGCTGCGCAGGACCCGACGAATTCGGCAAGCTTCCGCTGATTCGTCCAGTTGATTCGAACAAAGGTCTCTACGGCCATATTCTCGTGATCGCCGGGTCAGCGGGCAAATCCGGGGCTGCCGTGCTCGCCGGAACGGGTGCGCTCAAAGCCGGCGCGGGACTCGTGACCATCGCGGCCCCTGACACCGTGCAATCAATCGTCGCTTCGAACCAACCCGAATACATGACCGAGCCGCTTCTAACACTCGCCGATGGCTCCATCGCCATTGAAAATCTGGCTGACGCTGCATTTGCAAAGATCGTCAAAGGCAAAACTGTTCTAGCCATCGGTCCCGGACTTGGGCAGGAGCCAGGTACACAAAAATTTATTCGGACGCTGGTGCAGTCCGCAACGCTGCCCACGATTCTCGACGCCGATGGCCTCAATGCTTTCGTTACAGACGGAGACGCCTTGCGCGAGCGCAAATCGCAATTCTTGGCGATTACCCCGCACCCCGGCGAAATGGCTCGGCTGCTCGGTATCACGACGAAAGACGTTCAGAAAGATCGCGTGCGCGTTGCTACGGACTCTGCGAAGCGCTGGAACGCGTACGTTTTACTGAAAGGTTTCCACACCATCCTCGCTTCGCCCGACGGTCAAATTTTTGTCAACACGACGGGCAATCCCGGGCTGGCGAAAGGTGGGTCCGGAGATGTGCTCACCGGCATTCTTGCCGCTCTCACAGGGCAGTTTGGCACCCAGGAATGGCTGCGGGTGCTGGCGCTTGGAGCTTGGCTACATGGGCGAGCGGCGGATACTCTGATCGAGGACGCCGACCCATCGGGCATTCTGGCTGGCGATATAGCCCGAGCATTGCCGTATGCGCGGTTCGAACTGTTGGAGGAGATTCGTCGCGGTGGCTGAGGAGTTCATCACGCATTCTGCGGACGAGACGGTGGTCTGGGGCAGGGAATTCGCGTCCCGGCTGAAACCGCCAACTCTGGTACTTCTTTCTGGCGACCTCGGTAGCGGCAAAACGACCGTGACCAAGGGCATCGTCAGCGCACTTGGCGCGGCACGCGAGGAAGACGTTACCAGCCCCACGTTCACGCTGCTCCATACTTATGGCGAATCGCAGCCAGTTTTTCACGGCGACCTTTACCGCGTCGAAAGTTTTCACGATTTCGAAACGCTGGGCATGGAAGACCTGTTTGCCAAGCCAGCCATCGTCATTTTGGAATGGTCGGAGCGGTTTCCACTGCCTTCGCCGTGGCCCGAAATTCGCATCCGGCTGGAGCATTTGGGCGGCGAATCGCGTCGCATCATTGTGCTCTGAAGCATCCTAACTCTCACGCTACCTTAAACTTCCGGTTTCTTGCCCGCCGCGGGCCCCACTGCTAGCGTGGAAAAAGCCCTTTTTCGACTCGGGGTTTGTAAGTACAACTTGTTTATCTCAGGGTTTGTAGAACAAACCCTGAAACCCGGAAATCCGGTCTGGCGGCTGCAATGCCCAACGAGATCCTATTCGCTACTTCCGCGACCGCGCCCCGCATCGAACTGACGAGCTATAACCTCGTTCTTCCGATGGCCACACTGGCTATTGGCGTGGACAACATTCATCATGACGTTTATCTCAGCCCGAAATTTGTGCACGCCTCGCGCGACTACCTGTTTGAGCTGATTCGCCAGCACACCGCGGGATCCTTCATCTCTGGCATCGAATTGCGAAACGCAAGAACCATCGACGGTGCGGGATTCCGCAAGCTGCTGACCGAATTGCTGCAATCTTCAGTGACCCAAGCCAAGTACCAGAAAAATATTGAAATCGACCTATTGTTCCGGCTGGCGATACTCAAATTCCTTACGCAGGAACTTAGCAATCAGTTCGCGAACCTGATCCTCGAAGGCAAGGAATGGATACGGCAGCGCGGGGAACATTTCGAGCGCAGCCAGCAGGCCCACGTCATCAAGGCCAAACTTTCTGAACTGCAGTCGGCGCGGCGGCGCGTTTTGCGCACGGTCGGCCAGCAGGTCGCGCAAATGGTTGTGGACGTGGAAGAAAATGTAGTGTGCAAGGCGCGTCGCGCGCTGTTTGGCGAAGAATTTCCCGCGCTCTACGATTTGCTGAAGAACCGGCTGATTTTTCTCGACGGCGGCAAAGACGATTCATATTTCCTCGAACATTTCGTGCTGCTCGGGAACTATGTGCGCGATCCGGATCGCTTTGAAGCCATGGATGAGCTCTTTCAGGAATTTCTGCAACAAGCGGGAGTGGTGATTCCGCGCGAGGCGGATTTTGTCGAAGCGCAGCAGGTTTACCAGTCCATGCTGGACCAGGCGCAAGCCATGCGCGATGAGATTGCCAATCTGGAGGGGCAGCGCGAACTGCTGCGCAAGAAGCTGGAACGCGGTGACAGTTTCCTGAATAAATTTCTCGGGCCCAGCGATCCCGCCAACATCAAAGCTTCCCTGAACGATATTGAACTGCGGCTGAAGCACCAGGAACTGAAGCTGGAAGAATTTGGTCCGCAGATCGAAGCCGCCAAGCAGAAACTGGATTTCTTTCTGAAGGACCACAATTCGCGGTTGGGCGATTTTCTGAACGACCCGCAGAATGCGCGGCGGCTGTTCGACCCCGCCGCCGAACCGGAATCTTTGCGCGCAGTTCGCACCCAACTGTTGACGCAATTACTGGAACGGCTGGAACAGCACGAAGTGCTATATCACATTCTTGCGGGCTACGAGATTCGTGCAATTGCAGCGCAATTCCATCCTCCCTTGCACTTGCAACAACTTCGCAAAGCCCTGGTTTCCAAGGACGAACTCAAGCGTGTCGAGCAAGTGTTGAAACAAGTGCACGCCAAAAAGCTTTCCGCGAAGCCCATCGAAGACCTTTCGCGGAAAATTCGCCGCTATTCGCGGGACGAGATGGAAGCATTCGTACTCCGCTTTGCTGTTGATTTTTTGCGGCTGCGCCGCGAGTTGCGCGACGCCGACCATCTCACCACCTGCATGGAACGCATCAACCTGGTCTCGACCGAACAAGCACGCGATCTTTCGCGTCTCAACAATCGTTTGTATGAGTGCGTGCTTCCCGAAGAAGCCAAACCGAAACTCGATCCAGTGGTTTCGCATGTAATCATCAAAGCCGACGTGCGCGGTTCCACGCGCATGACGCAGGATTTGCTGACTCGCGGTCTGAATCCGGCTTCGCATTTCAGCCTGAATCTGCACGAGCCGGTAAAAAAATTGCTGGACCGCTATTCGGCGAAAAAAGTGTTTATTGAAGGCGATGCGATCATTCTGGCGATCTTCGAGACGGAATCGAGCCGCGCCTATGCGCGTCCTGTGGCCAAAGCCTGCATCCTTTCACGACAGATTCTTGCAGTCTGCAATTCGTATAATGATGGTGCGGTGAAATCCAATTTGCCGGCTCTGGAACTTGGTCTGGGCGTGGCATTCCAGGGCGATGCCCCAACGTATTGGACCGATGGCGACTCACGCATCATGATTTCGAAAGCGCTGAACCTTTCTGACCGCTTGTCCGGCTGCACCAAGCTGGCGCGGCGCATGCTTGCCGACCAGAAGTCGAATTTTTCGGTGTTCCATTTCCTGCAGGCGATGAAAGGAGCTTCGGCGGAGGAGCTGGACGAATTTCTGGTGCGGTACAACCGTAATGGAATCGAATTGAACCAGGAAGGCTTCCAGAAACTTTCCGAAGAGATTTCGCTGGAGTCGATTGAGACCAAGCTGGAC
Organism: uncultured Acidobacteriota bacterium; assembly: GCA_963743735.1. Lineage (GTDB taxonomy): Bacteria > Acidobacteriota > Terriglobia > Acidiferrales > UBA7541 > Acidiferrum. Next base: position 15,037 of record CAVURF010000013.1, on the reverse strand, counting down.
CTACCCTGGGGAAAAGAAACCGTGACGCTGTTTTACGGCGAAGTGCCGATGGGCGAAACAGTGGAGCTGCTGGTGCTGCGAAAAGGCACGGCGCGGGAATTGCTGCAGGACGGGAAGTTGGGCAGCCCTTCGGAACATTCCTACTACGAAGTGTGTACGGCGCCGGCGCTGTTCGACCTGGTAGCGGCGTTGATCCGCACGAATCAGAGTTCGGTATTTGTTTCCAGTCGCACCTAACCTCTATGCTTTTGCCGGAGGCGAAAAGGGTCCGGTGATCCTCCCCGTCTTCAAAGCCGTTCTGAGTGGTCCGCAGCTCCCGCGTTCTGGGTTTGGGAAATTTGCTGTCGCCGCGAAGAAGGAGGACGAGGACTATCCCGATATGAGCAACCAGTTCTATAGCGGCGGTAAATTCGAGACGGTAACGTTGACCTCCGGACATCCCAACAGGACCGTCACTGTTCGCCTTGGGCCGAAGGCAGGAGTTTTGCTTGGCGCGGTGACTGACGCAATGTCAAACGCTCCTCTGAGTCCATGTGTTGAGTTTAGAAGAGTAGCGGAACCGAGCAATTATTTGAGTGCCAGCGGATGGTCAAACCGCGATACAAACTACTCATTCCTCCTGACACAGAAATCATGGTGAAGATTTCACTCGACGGCTACAAGACGTGGTATTACCCCGGGACCATCAATGACCAGTCTTGTCGATAAAATGCCATTTGCCGTTGAGTGGCACATTCGCAAGTCCTTCGGAGAAACTATCGCAGCCACCGAACTGCGGCTCAATAGTCTGCTTACCTGGCGGAGAAGGCGCGTCTTAAATATCACGACCGCGCACGTAGAAAGATTGGAATCGGCGGGTTCGCGTTACCAATCGTTGACTTCCCGGAATATCTTAAAGACTGCGGTCGCGTAAGTCCGAGCAAATATTGCACTTATTTGATCGGTTCGATTGGTGACAGAAATGCTCGACATTGGTAGGCGTCACTTCGGCGACCTCGGATGTAGCCTCGAAATAACGCCGAGACATAACTTCACCTTGGCAGCGGGCCGGGTCCAGGAGGCGCCATCGTGCAAGAAACAATCATCTTTAACGGAACAATCATCGGCGAGGGCCAGCGAGTGGAGTGCGAGGTTCGAGCAACCAAGACCACGCTCAACGGAGACTCACCAGTGTTTTCTAATTACAGGATTATGGAATCTGACCTAACGGACAGTTTGCCGGATGGCAATTACGAATTGCTGGTGAACCGCGAAAGAACTCGATTCAGCCGAGACGCCGGACGGTTTCTGTCACGCCCATATTAATTGACTTCCGGCGCCGTCGTGGTGCTGCCAACATCGAGTTTACGCGACTAAGCGAGGATGGTTCCTTAGAGCCCGTTGAAGTCGGCCCGAACTCGCATCGTTTTGGATTCAGTCAGTGCAACTAACTTGCACGCGACGTGTTCCTATACACGGAACAAAAATGGAGCAACACCTGCCACCAATTCGCATTCTCATAGCTGACGATTTCAAAGATTGGCGACGCCAAGTCCTTTTGCTATTTCAGGAACGGCCAGAATGGCAAGTCATTGCCGAGGCTGCGGATGGAACAGAAGCCATTCAGAGGGCCGAGGAACTGAAGCCGGACTTAATCTTGCTGGACATCGGTCTCCCAAAACAGAATGGAATCGAAGCCGCGCGGCGGATACGACGACTCTCCCCGAGCTCCAAAATAGTCTTCCTAAGTCAGAACAATGACCTCGACATCGTGCGGGCAGCTTTGGACACGGGGGCTCAGGGTTATGTTCGTAAGACAGATGCCAAAAGCGAACTAGTGCCTGCCGTGGATGCGGTTCTTCGAGGAAAGCAGTTTGTCAGTAGCAGCTTGAAAGATTATGAGTTCATGACACCGTAGAAGGAGAAAGCCCCTCACTGCCATGAGGTTCAATTCTATTCTGATGACGCAGTTTTTCTAGACACCTTTGCTCGTTTTATTGCTGTTGCCCTCGGCGTAGCGGCGTCGCCTTTCGCAAGTTGGCGCAGTTCAGCTTCCGGCACAGCAAATTCCGCGCGGCCGGTTGATAGACCACGGATAGCTTCATGTACGCCCCCAACCCCAGCGTTGCAGCAACTGCTTGACGCTCTCCAGATCCGAAGCCGCGTCGCGCAGTGCGGTTCTGCGAACGGGCGGGAGAGAGGGAGCAGGCAGGTCCAGCACTTGATAAATACCGCCTTCATAGGCAATCAGGTCTCGCGCCACCAGCTCCTTGCGAGCCCCGTCCAGTTCATGAGGAAAACGAATGTCCAGCAATTCCGCCAAACGCGCGTCGGAGTAAAAGCTGACTCCATCTTGATTGCAGACCGCCACCAGCACGAAATAGAGCAACTTTTCCAAACGGGTTAAGCCTCGATCGAATCCCTCGCGCAGGAAGCGGTGATCAATCCAGCTGAAGGAACCGCGAATCGAACGTCGGCGATCGGGTCGGGGCGGTTGGGGTCGAGACTTCGGCATTTTCATTCCTCCGCGGATTCAAAGTAGGGGGACAGGATTAGGAAAGCCATCGAATCTTGTGGGACTTACTGGGGACCTGCCGCGATACTTTCCCGCAATTTTATGAATGATCGAGAGTTACGAAGATATCGCGGCTTGTGTGACTTACCTGGGCAATGTGGAGGGAAGTTCTTTCAGACTCGATCGTTACGTGCAGATCAGGGCTTGTGGGACTTACAGGTGCCGATCTCAGCCGCTGGCGACATTTTCGGACGAAAGTCGCGTTGCGCCGCACGTAGTCGGGATGCTGCTGACGGTAGCGGCGCTTGTAGTCGGAACGCGTTCCGTAGATTTCCTTTTGGTGCTCATAGGAGCCGCGAAAGTAATCCGGGTGCTTGGTCCGCCATTGTTGACTGGACTTCTGCTTCTGCTTGCGGCGACAGTCCGACTGGCCACAAGTCTTTTGTCGCTGCTTGAGCCGAGGATGGGGATAAAACCAACGACGACAAAAAGAACACCTCCGCCTCCCGAACATTCCTTCTCCTCCAGTGAACCTCAGGAGGAGAAACAAACAGGGCGAGCAGGAAAAGAAAAGAGAAGAAGCAAAAGGCAAAGGCTATTGAGACTTGATCTGAGGAAAAAAGAATCAGAAGGCTGAAGAATCAAGACCATATCCGAGGACACCACAGGCTTAGTCCTCCAGTGGCGTGACAGGGGTCATAGCTGGCATGCCTGAGGAACTGCTCGGTTTTCTTCTTGATACTGGGCGGTCCGGTCTTCCAGCTCTTTCGGAGGTCGCATAGAATGCTCCTGAGGTGTCCTCGCCAGTGGAGCCGAATCGTGGACACTACCAGAGCCTCGATAAAGCAGCGCGATGAATATTCTGACGCGTGAACACGTGAACCGGCGCCTTCTCGTGATCGTAGCGATCATTACAGCAGCGCTCTTGGCGATTGGGATTTGGCTGACGTTCTCATTGCTGCGCCCGACGCCGCCGCGTTCGGTGGCGATGGCCATAGACCCGGAGGGCAGTTTCAGTGCCGAAGTGGGGAAGCGCTACCGTGAGCTTCTTGCACGCGACGGGATCGATCTCAGGCTGGTGCCGACGGCAGGAGCCGTCGAAAGTATGGCTCGCCTGCGGGATCCAAAGTCGGGCGTTAGCATCTCCATTATTCCGGGCGGTATCAGCAATCAGCAAGAGTCGCTCCGTCTGGTCTCACTCGGAACGTTGTTCTACGAACCACTTTGGGTTTTCTCTCGCGGCGAACTTCTGACAAAGCACGAGCAACTTCGCAGCCTGCGCATTTCAATTGGCCCGGAGGGCAGCGCTAGCCGTGCGCTGTCGCTCGAGTTTCTAGCGCGGGTTGGCATAATCGACCAGAAATCCGCAACGTTGCTACCGCAGACCCCGCAGGAGTCTGCTGCGAAGCTACTCAATGGAGATATTGACGCCGCAATTCTCGTGGACGCTTGGGAAACCCCTGTTGTGCAGCAGCTTCTGACAGCCAAAGAAATAAGCCTGACAAATATTCGCAGGGCCGACGCTTTCGTGGCCTTGTACCCCTACTTGAACAAGTTGGTGTTGCCCGCCGGCGTAGCGAACATGGCTGAAAACCGGCCCCCAACCGATGTGCTGCTGCTCGCGCCTAAGGCCAGCCTAGTCGTGCGCGACGATCTTCATCCATCCATTCAGTACCTGCTGCTTAAAGCGGCATCACAGATCCACTCTGACCCGGGGTTATTCCGCACAGCGGGTCAGTTTCCAGCTCCCGAATCAATCGAGCTGCCGCTAAGCACTGATGCGCGTCAGTTCTACAAGACAGGATCGCCGTTCCTGCAGCGCCATCTGCCTTTCTGGCTGGCAGTGCTGGTCCAGCAAGTTGTGGCGCTGTTTATTCCTGTGGCGGGGCTGCTGTACCCCTTACTGCGAATCTCACCAAGGATATTTTTGTGGGTTGCGAGCCGCCGGGTGTACAGGCTCTACTCTGAACTAAGGCTCCTCGAAGAGGAGTTAGCCTCTGCCAGCTCCGACAAAGCCGGCAAGGATTTTATCGAGCGATTAGACCGACTGGAAGGCCGCGTCAGCCACTTGTGGGTGCCATCGTCCCTCAGACCGCAGCTCTACAATCTGCGGTTGCACATCAGTATGGTGCGAGAGAAAGCTCAGAAGTGAGCAATGCTGAAGCACACTTGAGGTCCGCTAAGTGATAAACTCACGTAGCGACGGGGTTTTACCCACCAATTATTCATCGACAAAAACCTGAGTCTGTCGAGTGGGTTCAGGTTCGCTTAGTACGCCGAGATTACAGGTCGCAAAGGAGAATTTATGAAGAAAATGTGGCCGAGTATTGGGTTGGTTTCGCTACTCGCGGTACCAGCGTTTGCACAAGACAAGGAAGCAGATCGTGTCGAAAACTCGGGAAGAGTAATGAAGGAAATTCTCAACGCTCCCGACAGCATTCCGCAGAGCGTTCTGGACAAAGCCGATTGCGTCGTCGTTCTGCCTTCGGTCTTGAAGTTTGCCTTCATCTTCGGAGGTAGCTACGGTCGCGGTGTTATGACCTGTCGCGGCGGCAAAACGTTTCATGGCCGCTGGGGCGGTCCGACCATGATCGCTCTCGGAGGAGGCAGTGCAGGTTTGCAGATCGGCGGCAATGCCACCGACTTCGTTCTTCTTCTTATGAGCCCACGTTCTGCCACAAGCATTCTCAAGAGTAAGGTCAAGCTGGGTGGTGACGCTACCGCCGCCGCTGGTCCGGTTGGCCGAACCGCCTCTGCGGAAACTGATGTCACCCTACGTGCCGAAATTCTTTCCTACTCGCGAGCCCGTGGGCTCTTCGCGGGTATCTCTCTCGAGGGTTCCACTCTCCGCGGTGACAACGGTGCGAACAAGAACCTCTATGGCAAGGATGTAAGCGCTCAGGATATCGTCTTCAACAAGGCTGAACCCGTGCCAGATTCCGCCAAGGAGCTTCTCGCGACACTGCAGAAAGCCTCCCCAGTGAACAAGAGTAAGAACTAAATCCGCAGTCTCCCAACTTTGCCTAAGTCCCGTAAGTCGTGCGGGCTCAACCGGTCAATGCAACACCATCTGGTATAAAGCTGTTTTCAAAGGTGGTGTTTATGAGGCCAGGGAAACGGTTTGGACTTTCGGCGGCGCAGAAGAGCGACGTGTGGCGTCGTTGGAAGGCGGGACAATCGTTAGATCGGGCGAGCCTTAGGCAAGGAGCATTCCTCCATTCGTTGTCTGGTGTCGCGTCACGGTGGGTTTGTTCCGGCGGTCCGGCAGCGTTCGCTCCTCGCGCTCACGCTGCATGAGCGCGAGGAGATTTCTCGAGGGCTGGCTTCCGGTTCGTCGATTCGCGAGATAGCTAAATGCCTGGACCGAGTTGCGTCGACCGTGAGCCGGGAGGTCGCACGTCATGGTGGCCGTCCTGCGTATCGAGCTAGTCAAGCGGACGGCGAAGCCTGGGAGTCGGCCTTGCGGCCGAAGCGGTGTCTTCTTGCCATCCATGTGAAGTTGCGGAAGATGGTTGCGAGTAAACTGATTCTGGACTGGTCGCCGCAACAGATTTCCGGATGGTTGAAAACCCAGTATCCCGATGACGAGAGCCTGCGCGTGTCCCACGAGACCATTTACCGTAGCCTGTTCATTCAAGCGCGCGGAGTGCTGAAAAAGGAGCTGCTGGGGCACCTGCGATCCAAGCGTCGCATACGCCGCTCGCAGCACAAGTTGCTTACATTCACTAAACTTTGTACGCTGAATGTCTAACAACCAACGGAGGCGAAAAGGGTCCGGTGATCCTCCCGGTCTTCAAAGCCGGTGATTCGGCTCTTCGCGAGCCGAGTGGTGGGTTCGACTCCCACACGCTTCCGCCATTCTAATTCAATGTTTATGCGGGTTTCAGTGATGTAATGCTGAACGCTTTGTAATCGCGTGCCGAGATGACTTTGCAGATGCCGTTGAAATGGTCCGGCGTATACCCGAGCAAGGTTTGGGCCACGCGTGGCAATATCGCGGCTCGGCGAAGATCAGATTGACGGGGTGAGCTACTCCTAATCATCATCCGAGTTCGGTGGCACGCTGCTTAAAAGCGTCGAAAATAAACTCCCCGCCCAACTGATGTTTCGCCGCTTGCCCTGAGATCGCGATTCGTTTGTCATCACTGCCGCGCTGCTGTATCCTACCTCCAGAAGCCTGCATTTGGAGGCTGCCAAATGACCCAATCCCTCGCTGCCCTCGACTCGCTGTTCTTCACCATTGTTCTCGTCACACTGGCCATCGGCCTGCCTATAATCGTGGTGTTGTCCATCCGCTTTCTGTGGGACCGCAACTTGAACCTTGGCCGTTCGAAAGAACTCGAAAAGCTCATCTGGCAGTTGCACCGTATCGCCAGCGCAATGGAGCATCAAATGAATCTGTCGTTTCCCGCCGTTCAGCCGGGCACAGAAGAGCCTCGCGACATCGCCTATCTCCAGCAGCTTGCTGCCCAACCAACCACTGCTACCCCAAGCGTTGCAACTCCCAGTGCTGCGGCTCTGTCCGCCTCGGATCAGCCTACCGTGCAACCGTCTGTGACTCTGCCGCCAGCCGCCCAGCAGGCGTCCCTTCCTGCGCTTGAACGTCGAGCGCCTTCTTCCGAGGCCCCGCGCGCCGGGGTCAACTCCATGTTCGGCCTGTAAGTAAAATTTAGAGTTCTCTCACTAAGTCCTTTCGTGTCGAACGACAATCGATTGAACCAACCCAATTTCCGACACGCGACGCGATTCATGCTGTAGTGTGCGGCGCACATCGGCGTCAGACGTGTTCTCGTTCCGGTCCACCAAACCTGGGATGTAGCCTCGAATTCGTGCCGAGACCATGACGGACTCGAAGCCGGAATGGAGTACAAAAGTGGCTCAAGACGTTCACCTCCACAGCGACAATTCTCGTCTCAACGTAAGCAGCCCCGACAACTCTACAAATTTTGTCTCCGTATCAAGCGAACAGCTATTCGTCCATTTGCGGGAGAAGGCTCGTTCAATCACGGACGATAACGAGCGCAACGACATTGTCACCCGGCTCTAGACGAGTTCGAGTTACAGAAGGCTCAAGGCTCGTCCTTGCTGCGTGTCTCGTGAGATGAACCACTTCGTTAGCTCGTCAGTCCGCCAGCGTGGGTAGCGTTTCGTAGTTCCCGAACCTGGCGAAGTGTTCAGCGTGTCCATACGGAACTGTGAGAAGAATCTGACTCTCAAAAGGGTCTCGGCCTTGCTTCAAGAGCCTCTCCAGGACGATCTTGGCCGCCGTCTGTGGGTCTTTTCCCCTTTTGCTCGATGATAGCTGCGCCCGCTTCCGTAAGCACAACATCTGCATGCGTGATCGTAAATGTGTACACGGCCTTAGCCTTGTAATGCTGATCCGCCACTTCTCTTTCAACGTTCACAACATCGATGCTGTATTCCATACACAATACCCACGTGCCCGCAACCCATTATCGTCTGGCACTTCACCTACGGTCTAGGATAAATTCCATGCGGAGGATTCATGGACCTACTAGCGGCAATAAAGCGTGAAGAGCAAAAGCTCGAAAAAGAACTGGGTAAGCTGTGGGGCAAGTTGAATGGGGTCCGCGCAGCAGCGAAGGCGCTAGGCGATAAGACTGTCCGAGAAGTCACTGAAGTCAAAAAACGGGTAATGTCCGCTGCGGCGAGAGCGAAGATTGGAAAGGCAACGAAGGCTCGATGGGCAAAGTTTAGAGCCGAGAAGAACAAGAAGGTAAAGGCCGCGTGACGGCATCAGGAATCTTTCCACATCGACCCAAACACAGTCAGTCGTAACCGAATTCGGCTCGCCTTAACTACTGCCTGAGGCAAAATCAGTTCTCAAAGCCTTCCACGCGGCACAATCTTATGCTGGCAAAGAAACAGCCAGTGGCGCTACTTACAAACACCACACTTTCCACCTTCCTTGGCGCAGTGGTTGCAATAGTGGCAATTCTTGCATGCGTTGCACGGGTCAGACCCGGTGCAGGTCGCTGAAAGCATGTTGAGCGATACTTGGCCTACTAACATTGCTGTCAAAAGAGCTTGTGCCAAAACAGAAATCAGTTTTGAATTCACGAGTGCTCCCTCCAAACGCAATCCGAACGATATGGGGAGAGTGAACTGAACAAATTTAGCTGTCAAGACAATTAAAGTTCGAGTTCATATACGTGACGTTCGCGATACCCATCGGCAGTATTTTATCTTTTAGGTGCAACGCGGCGAGGATGAAGTAGCAGACCGGGAAGTTGCGAGTGGAACGGCATTGAATCCAATTGTCCCGTTACGCGACTAACTAAACTAGGACTTGGTCGCCGAAATCGTCAAGGCTTCGGTATTCTGTGTAGAGTACCTAGCGATATGGTGCTACCCCTTTGGGAGTAGCTTCTGCGTTATGCGAGCCCCGCCGAGACACTCTTGGACCGCTCCCAATCAGCTTCCACGGAAGACACGGATCCTTCAGCGATGAGCGGCACGGAAGCGACGATTTTGGTACCTTCTCCAGGTCTTGACTCGACAGAAAACTGACCGCGCAGCATATTAATTCGTTCCTGCATGCTCACAAGCCCCAGTCCGCCGCGTGCTTTCACCTCTTCAACATCGAAGCCTGCACCCGCGTCTCTCACGACAAGCTGAACCTTCTCCGCGGTAGCGCTTACTTCCACCGCGAAGTGCCTCACACCGCTGTACTTCAACGCGTTATGCAACGCCTCCTGCGCCACGCGGAATAGGCAAAGTGATACTTCTTTGGATAAAAGCTTCGGCACGTTCTCATCCTTAAACTCAATGCTTACGGCGTGTTTTTCGGCAATCTCCCTGCAAAAACCTCTGATGGCCGCTACCATGCCCAGAAAATCCAATTTTGAGGAGTGCAGTTCGTGCGATAAGGCCTGCACGTCGGACGCAACCTCAATAGAGTGTTGATGAATTTCGGCCAGCCGCTCTTTCGTAGCCGTAGGCAAAGCGTCCATACCGCCTGTTGTCTGTTGCAATCTCCAGCGATAGCAACGCCAGCTTCTGGCAAATGTCATCATGCAGCTCTCGCGCGATTCGCCGGCGCTCTTTCTCTTGTGCCTCGATCAGCTGCCCGCTGACCTTTTCGAGCGCTTCCTGGGCCAACTTCTGATCCGTTATATCGACCGCCGAGCCGATTAACCCGGCAAACGATCCGTCTCCATTCACTCTTGGAGCTGCAACATCGAGCATCCACCGGTAGACTCCATCCCAGCGGCGCAGGCGGTATTCTTCTGAATACGATTCGCTCTTTCTCAAGGCCTGCGAAATGCCATCTAAGACATTCTCCAAGTCGTCCGGGTGGACGTATGCGTTCCAGGCGTCACCATACCCCGAATTTGAATGTTCACCGGTAAACGCGAGTCGCCGGTCATTCATGTAAGTGACCTTGCCATCGTGATTACACATCCAAATGAGCGAGGGCGTGGTGTTCGCCATCACTCGGAAGCGCTTCTCGCTCTCGCGCAAGACAGCTTCCGCCTTCCGTTTGCGCGCTCGTTGCCAAAGCAATCCGGCAATCAACAGCGACTGAGCAACAATCAGCACGATGGCAGCAATGATGTATCCCCTGTATCTATTCCATAGAGTGGGCGGCCGGTTTAAGATGACGCCACCTAGCGGTAACGCGGACTCCTGAATGTGCCATCGCTGGAGTGCTCGCCAGTCCACGCGGGCTTGAAGATCGGTGACGTGCTCAATGGGAATATTCTCCGGTCGCTCACCGGACAACACCCGAGCTGCTAAGTTCCCGGCCACCGACACTTCTTTCTGGTCATCTTCATATACTCCACCAATGCATCCTTCCGTACAGAGCCTTGGAAAGACAGAATACGTCGGCACGCGCTGCTCGACCGCGGAAAGAAGATCCCATGTTCCGAACTCTGGTTGATTTGCGAACTGCGGAAAAACTTGAAATAGGACCACCGTATGAGGAGGCAGTGCAGCGACTCTCTCAAGCAGTTGATTGTTTACGGGTCCGACGACGTCGATCTCCCTAACCCTGTCCTGATGACGAACAAGTTCGGAATGTGCGATTGCCAGAAATCTCTTGTCCCAAGTCGTTATGCCTGTGACAACTGCAACCGCATTCGTGTCTGGCTGGAGACGAAGGGCGAGATCGATCGTCTCCCGAAAGCCCAGCGGACTCACCACACCGGTCACCCCCTGCGGCCATTCTTGCCCGTCCAGGTCCCTCTCGCCGACCGCGTCAAATACGATTGGTACACCCGGAAATATCTTGTCGCGGTATTGCACAGCGAACAGAAGAGCCGCCGGGTTAGCTGTGATCACTAGGTCCAGTTTCACCGCAGCGTACCTGCGGCGAAAAGTCTCCGCCTCACTCTCCCTATAAGATTTCTCTTCCACTTGCGGGTCTTCTAGGTATGCGTCATAGAAAGTGATCGGGACCGGAAGACGAGCCCGTATGGACGGTTCGATCAGATCCAGAAACGACTGGCTGTATTGAACGGTGCTGAACAGAATGAGTACGTTCTTCTGCCTAGGCTGTTCCGAGGCCACGAGCGTCTCGACTTTGGTCTGAGGGAGAGCAACCTGGATGCTCGCACTACTATTGGCAGGAGCCTGTGCATTGATCGAACAAGCAGTGAATGACACGAGCAGAAGCGCGAGCACGCAACGCTTGTATGGCTGACTCATCTGTTTGGCCAGCGTTTGGGCCATCAATGACCTCAATGCAACAGCTATATTGCATCTCCTACCGACTCCTCGCGGCGTTCGAGTCAGATACGCGTTTCACACTTTAGGAGATACGCGTTCCATACTATATGATATCTGGCGCCACGTTGTTGCTTCAGAGCAATTAAGCACTTGCTCTCCCTTACCCCCTATCGCCTGCAGGACGATTCGTGGGCTTCGCACAGAACAGCCAATAGCAGCCAAGCGAAAGCGTGGGCCAGGCGGGCCCTTCAAGCAAAGCGATTCTTGCATCAACTGGGTCCTGGTTAACGCCGATTCCGTCGAAGTGCAATTCCGTCGCGAAAGCTGGCCGGGCAAACGGACGGTTTAGCGACTTGCCGGGAACAAATCAAACCAGGCTGACTAGCTTGACATATAAACAGCTTGATTTCGAAAGTTCAGGGCACCATAATTCGCCACCGCTAAGGCAAAACAGAAATCGGGGCCGAGGTGAGACCAAGGAGAATTTCACATGAAACGTTTCCTGACCGTGCTCGCTTTTCTTACTATTGCCTCTGTTGCCGCTGGCCCACTGTTGGCCCAAGACAATCCCTTTGTGGGTATCTGGAAACTCGACGTTGCAAAATCGAAATCCGAACCTAGACCGGTAGCGAAGAGTCAGACGAGAACGGTTGTAACGGAAGGTGAAGGCGCAAAATATAGCTTTGAGGGAGTCAGGGCTGATGGAACGCCATTCTCATACAGCTTTACAGTCAACTACGACGGCAAAGATTATCCTGTCACCGGTACGGGAATGCCCGGCGGGGCGGACACTATCGCAATCAAACGCATGGGCACCCACAAAGTTGAAGCAACATTGAAAAAGGGCGGGAAAGAGGTCGGGAAATCCGAAGCAGAAGTTTCAAAGGACGGAAAGACTACAACGGTCAAGTCAAAGGGAGCGACACCGGACGGCAAGGCGTACAGCATTGACTCTGTTTACGACAAGCAGTAAGTAAAAATCAGCGCCGGTCGCTCACTTAGGACGGTCGGCGCTTTGTGTTTCAGACCGATTAGACTTGCGCGGAGTCCCGCCGCTGCAGAGCGATGCGCGCCGCGGCCTAAAGGGAAGACCTCCTCACAAAACCGGGGATGCTAGGGGTCGACGGAGTTCGCGATCGTCGTTCCTAAGCGATCCTGGTTCGAAATTTCTCTGTGAAAAGTAGAAAAGGCAGGAAGAAAGAAGAAGGAGCAAAGAAAAAAGGAGATGGTATCCAAACAGCCGAGCTCGACCGCCGAACAGGTGACTGCGACTAAGTCCTGGCCCAACTTCCCTTCCAGAGAGGGGAGTAGAGGTCGATTATCAGGTAGCAGCACCTACTGAATCAAGTACACCCAACTTGCACCGAGCGACAATCGCTCAACAAAGAGTGCGGATGGAAGGGTGGCGACAGAGGCGGCTTGGCTCAATGGGAATAATTTGAAAAAAGAAAAAACAAAGAAGAGGAAAAAACAAAGAAGAGGAAAAAACAAAGGAAAGGAAAAAACAAAGGAAAGGAAAAAACAAAGGAAAGACTTGACACTCACCGGCCTTCTCATGGAAGGACTTTTGAGCTTACTTCGGCAGGGGAGCCTCTAGAAAAGGCTTGTCGCGTTTTGAGTGTGCTCACACGATGTTGTACAGTGCCCAATTACGGTGCAAGATTACAGCATATGGACAATCCAACTAAATTTCCCCTAGTCGTTCTAATTCTCTCTTTTTCGGCGATGTGGTTATCGATGCGAATCGGGTACTTCCTTCGCAGAGAGGCAACAGAATCTGGAGGAAGCTAACCGTCATGACCTCGATCTTATCGTGACCGCCATCCTCACATTGCTCGGCCTCATCATCGGGTTTAGCTTCTCGATGGCTATCAGCCGATACGATCAGCGAAAAATCTACGAGGAGGCAGAGGCCAACGCGATTGGCACAGAATATGTCCGGGCGGACCTGCTGCCCGCCGCTGATGCAGCGAGAGTGCGAGCCTGCTGAGGAACTATCTCAATCAACGTATTTTGTTTTACCAAACTCGCGATCAACATGAGCTCCTGCAGATTGATGTCCAGTACTACTCAACTACAGACCGAATTGTGGTCCGCGTCCAGGTTCCGGCTGCGGCGCAGCAGACACCTGTTCTCGCCCTCACCCTTTCGGGCATGAACGATGTGTTGAACTCGCAGGGATACACGCAGGCCGCTGGTGGAACCGAATTCCTCCTGGGGCTTGGCTTCTGATGGCAGCGGTCGCCATCTGCTCCAACTCTTTGATCGGGTACGGTGCGAACGGCACAGAGAGCGGGAGTCATCCGATTGCTGGTGTTGCCGCTTGTTCTGTGCATTTCGTTCTTCGCTATTGCGGACATTGACAGCCCGCGTCGGGGCATCATTCGCGTGCATCCGCAAAACCTAATAAGCCTTGCTCAGTCCCTTGCGAGGGCGATAAATCGGAATAAAGTCATCTGGACTTTTACCGGGCACTGGACAATGAGAGATTCCGGTACCCGCGGTCTATCGGGGTTGGATGTTATCACTCGCAGTAAAGTCTGCGAGTAGTATCGAACTAGACTTCATTCTGCCTGGTTAGTCGTGCGGGCTCAACCGGTCAATGCAACACCATCTGGTATAAAGCTGTTTTCAAAGGTGGTGTTTATGAGGCCAGGGAAACGGTTTGGACTTTCGGCGGCGCAGAAGAGCGACGTGTGGCGTCGTTGGAAGGCGGGACAATCGTTGCATGAGATCGGGCGAGCCTTAGGCAAGGAACATTCCTCCATTCGTTGTCTGGTGTCGCGTCACGGTGGGTTTGTTCCGGCGGTCCGGCAGCGTTCGCTCCTCGCGCTCACGCTGCGTGAGCGCGAGGAGATTTCTCGAGGGCTGGCTTCCGGTTCGTCGATTCGCGAGATAGCTAAATGCCTGGACCGAGTTGCGTCGACCGTGAGCCGGGAGGTCGCACGTCATGGTGGCCGTCCTGCGTATCGAGCTAGTCAAGCGGACGGCGAAGCCTGGGAGTCGGCCTTGCGGCCGAAGCGGTGTCTTCTTGCCATCCATGTGAAGTTGCGGAAGATGGTTGCGAGTAAACTGATTCTGGACTGGTCGCCGCAACAGATTTCCGGATGGTTGAAAACTCAGTATCCCGATGACGAGAGCCTGCGCGTGTCCCACGAGACCATTTACCGTAGCCTGTTCATTCAAGCGCGCGGAGTGCTGAAAAAGGAGCTGCTGGGGCACCTGCGATCCAAGCGTCGCATACGCCGCTCGCAGCACTCTCGTATCTTTAGAGACTCGCGCGGTCAAATCGCAGATGCCATCTCCATCCGGGAAAGGCCCGCTGAAGTTGAGGACCGCGCCATACCGGGTCATTGGGAGGGCGATCTCCTGAGCGGCTCAAGGAACAGTCATGTCGTGACCTTGGTGGAGCGACATTCACGTTTTACGGCACTCGTAAAAGTGCCCAGCAAAGACACGGCGGTTGTGGTTGCCGCCCTGAGCCGGCAAATTCGTAAACTTCCCGCGACCCTACGGCGCTCGTTGACCTGGGATCGCGGACTGGAGATGGCCAAGCACAAGACCTTTACCGTGGCCACGGATGTGAAAGTCTATTTCTGTGATCCGCAAAGCCCTTGGCAGCGTGGCTCGAACGAAAACACGAATGGGCTATTGCGACAATACTTCCCGAAGAGAACAGACTTGTCCGGCTATAGCCAGTCGGATCTGGACAAAGTGGCGCTGCGCTTAAATCAACGCCCCAGAAAAACTTTAGGCTTTCAGACTCCTGCGAGTACACTTCGTGCAAGTGTTGCGTCGACCTGTTGAGACCACCCGCCTTACCGGTAAAGTGAACATCCACTTGGACCT
>CAVURF010000012.1:0-122757 GCA_963743735.1 uncultured Acidobacteriota bacterium | reverse complement strand
GTCGTGGCTGCCGTAAACAATGCGGCTCTCGCAGACCAGCGGTTCTCGCTGAGTTTCTTGCACAAGCGATAAAATGAAAACGAGGGCGTCAGAGATCCGAACATGGCTAGCTCAGTCAAGTCGGCAGCGGTTCCGAGAACGCTGCCAGCCAGCGGATCGCGAGACGAGGGAAAGATCTGGGTGGACCTGGACAACTCTCCGCACGTTCCGTTCTTCCGTCCAATCATCGACGAACTCAGGGCCCGCGGATATGAAGTTGTGATTACGGCTCGAGACGCGTATCAGGTTCGCGAGCTGCTGCAGTTTTATAAAGTTCCCGGCCAGTGGTGGGGAAACATTATGGCAAGTTTAAAGTCCTGAAAGTGTTGGGTACGTTGCTGCGTGCGTTTGCGCTGGCGCGAATCGTTAGAAAAGAAGGCGCAAATCTCTCCATCTGCCACGGTTCACGGGCATGCCTGCTGGCGTCGGCGATGCTGAAAATTCCGAATATCACCCTGACTGATTATGAGTTTGTCGCGAAGATTCCAACGATACGGCCGACGTGGTTGATGGCACCGAGCGTTATTCCGGATAGTGAACTGGGAAATAGCGGCTCGAAGATTCTGAAATATCCGGGAATTAAAGAAGACGTTTATCTTTCACGGTTTCAACCGGACGGGGATTTAAAGGGGCGGCTTCGGATTGCATCCGGAGATTGGTGGTTCTCGTACGACCACCTGCCACCGAAGCTCACTACCACAATCCGCAGAGCGAAATTCTGCTAACAGAGACGTTAACCAGCCTGTTAGCCGGCAAAAGAACCAAGATTATCCTGCTGCCGAGGAATGAACGGCAGGAGGCCAGCTGCGCTTGGAGTGGTCTGACGCGCTCTTGCCGGTGCCTGGTCATCCCGAGCACGTGGAAGACGGCTTAAACTCTGATCTGGAATGCGGATTTGGTAGTCAGTGGCGGTGGAACGATGAACCGTGAAGCGGCTGCGATGGGAGTACCGGTCTATAGCATTTTTTGCGGAAAAATCGGAGCGGTAGATCGCTACCTCGTCGAACAGGGCCGCCTGATCATGGTGCAAACGGCGCAAGACGTAAGATCGAAAATTAAGGTGGAAGCGCGGCGTGAATCAGCCCGCGATCTGAATGGAACCCGGGTTCCCGCGCTGGAGACCATCGTTGACAATGTCGAGACGATTTTGAGAGACGAACTGCGCGGCGGCCCCCCGTAGTCTGAAACGAGATTGAGCGTAATCCTAAAAATGGCAAGTGCCGTAGATTTTGCGCTGAACACTCGCGGTAATCGAGCAGCGCATCGGTTCGAGCCACTGAATGATGCTCGTTGGGACGAGTTTCTAGCCAGGCACTCGCGCGCGTCGCTGTTTCATTCCACGCCGTGGTTGAAAGCGCTGAACCAAACCTATGATTATCCGGTGGTTGGTTACACAACCTGCGAGCCGGGCGAGGAACTGAAAAACGCACTGGTATTTTGCCGCGTGGAAAGCTGGCTGACCGGGCGCCGGCTGGTATCGCTTCCCTTTTCCGACCATTGTGAGCCATTGGTTGACCGCGGTGAAGATCTGCAGGCGTTGCTAAATGCAGTGGGGGAAGAAGCGAAACGCGAGAAGTGGCGCTATGTCGAAGTGCGTCCGCTGACTCCGTTGGCCGTGAGCGCATCTTTGCACGCCGCGAAGACAGAATACAGTTTTCATGAGCTTGATCTGCAGTCCAGTCTTGAGGCGATCTTTAGCAACCTGCACAAGGACTCGATTCAGAGAAAAATCCGGCGCGCCGAGCGCGAAGGACTGCGCTGCGATGAAGGCCCTGCGAAACTCTTTTGAATGATTTTTACCACTTGCTGGAAATCACGCGACGCCGGCACCACTTGCCACCGCAGCCGAAGAAGTGGTTTCAAAATCTGCTGAGCTGTTTTGGCGATGGCCTAAGGATTCGCGTGGCGCGGAGGAATGATCAGCCGCTGGCGGCGATCCTAACGTTATGCCATAAAAATACCTTGACGTACAAGTACGGCGCCTCAGACGCTGCTTACAACAGCCTGGGCGGAGTGCAATTGGTGCACTGGTCCGCGATCAGAGACGCTAAAGCCGCTGGGCTGCAAGTTTACGATTTGGGACGAAGCGACGTTGAGCAGAGCGGATTGATCACGTTCAAAGACCGGTGGGGCGCGAAGCAATCGACTCTGACTTATTCGAGATTTGCCCTAACAGAAGATTTGCGCCGCAAATTTGCCGGATTCGAAGGCGAAGTCGGACCGAGCGCGAGGCATTCTGGCCCTTCTGCCGAAACCTGTGGTCGCGCTCCTGGGACGAACGCTATACAAGCACGTGGGTTAATGCGATCTCGATAGCCAATTGTAAATTTCAGGAGTGCCTTGCGTGGTGAACAGCTCAGAAATCCAGGTTGTGCAATCGCAAAAAACGCATCCGGATGTGGGGCGCTTGCTGGAACTGGCGGCGCGCGGATTACCGCGGATGTTTGATGAAAGCACCGGCCTTTTTTGCAACAAGTTCAAAAGAATTGCGGGGAAATTAGTACCTGAAGGCGTTTCGCCAAGATACACCGCCATGACGCTGATGGGATTGCACCGGCTGGAACAGAATGGCGTGCCGTCGCCGTTGCGCTTGCAGCCTGTCGTCGAGCGCTTTCTCAGCGATACCGGTTGGGTGAACAACATTGGCGATCTCGGACTAGTGCTGTGGTTCTGTGCCCGGGTGTCGCCCGACAAGATCGGCCAACTCGAACAGCGTTTTCAAATTTCAAGCGCGTTCGAGCGCTTTGTGAGTACACGCGAGGGCAACACCATGCATTTGGCGTGGTTTCTCACCGGGCTCTCCTGCTGTGCGCGAACGTCCGCCAATCCGGATGGCGTGCGGAAGGTGGCGCGCGAAACGTACAACCTGCTCATTCAGAACCAGGGACCACATGGATATTTTGGGCATCTGGAATCGCGAGCCACGCTTAAAGGAAGAATTCGCGGACACATCGGAAGCTTTGCCGACCAGGTATATCCCATTTATGGCATGTCGCATTACCACCTGGCATTCGGCGAAGAATCGGCGCTGGCGCGCGCGCGGGACTGCGCCGTTGCTATCTGTAAGGCGCAAGGGCCGCTGGGGCAATGGTGGTGGCACTACGACGCGCGTCAAGGCCGCGTATTTGGAGACTATCCAGTTTACTCCGTGCACCAGCACGGCATGGCGCCAATGGCCTTGTTCGCGTTGAACCAGGCTAGCGGAGAGAGCTTTGATCCGTGGATCTACAAAGGGCTGGGCTGGCTCGACGGGCATAACGAGCTTTCCGTTAACATGGTGGATGGCGCGGCCAACGTCATCTGGCGATGCATCCGCCCCGCAACGCTGAAAAGGTATTATGCCGCATTGCTGGGAATGCGCGGAAAAGGCCAAGCGCCGGCGGACTTGTCAGTACTCTTCGAATGTTGGCCGTATGAATTGGGCTGGTTGCTGTATGGACTGGCGGACCTGTTGCGCTCCTCGACTTCAGTAGCGCAACTCGATGCTACGTCGAGCGTGGTCTGAATTCTTTCCCAGACATTTCATTATTGCGAAACAGCTAACGAGGCAAAGCCAGAGTGGTACCAGAAAATCTAAGATTCGGCGGCGGAGTTTCCGGCACGGTTCTTAACCCGTTCGTGGGGGTGATCCTGCTGCTCACGGGAGTGCTGATTCTTCTGCTTCCACAGAAGAAGGCGATCATCCCGTTTCTGCTGACGTCGTTTCTGATACCTGCGGATCAGATCATCGTGATTGTGGGACTGCATTTTCCTGTGTTGCGAGTCCTGATTTTCTTCGGAATGATTCGCATTTTCATTCTCAAGGGCAAAGGCGAATGGAATATCTTCAGCGGCGGCATGAACATGGTGGACAAAGCCATGGTGGCGCTTTCCATCACAACCGCCATTGCAGGGATGCTGTTGTTTCGCAACACGCAAGCCATTGTTTTTAACTTGGGAGAAATCTATACCGCCCTCGGTACTTATTTCGTCCTGCGCTGCCTGGTGCGCGATCAGGAAGACGTGACGCGATTGATCCGCACATTTGCGGTAATCGTGGTCGCGCTTGGCGGGGTGATGGTTTTCGAACATCTGGCCGGCGGACGAAATCCTTATGCCTTGCTGGGAGGAGCAAAGGCCGCTTATTTCTCCATGGACCTGGACCGCGACGGCAAAATTCGCGCTACCGCCAGCTTCGGTACTCCAATTCTGGCGGGCATTTTCGGTGCGGTCTCGCTCCCACTCTTCGTGGGCCTGTGGTTGATCGACAAAAAGCGCCGGCTGATCGCGGTAATAGGAATGGCTGGGGCGACGGTAATGACCTTGGCTTCACACTCCAGCACGCCGCTGATGGGCTACATGGCATGCCTGATGGGGCTATGCATCTGGCCATTCGCAGATGACGCGAGCGATCCGATGGGGCATCGTTTTCTCGTCTAGTCGTCGTTGCAGATGGTAATGAAGTCTCCGGTGTACGGCCTCATCACGCGTGTCGACATTTCCGGATCGTCTTACCATCGTTTTGCGTCTGATAGATCAGACGGTCCGCCATTTTTGGGACTGGTGGCTCGTTGGTACCGGTCCAATGCCACCTGGGGCTGGGATATGTGGGATACATCCAATCAGTACGTTATGACGCGATCACTGGCGGACTTTTGAGTTTGATTCTCTTCATAGCCGTCATTGTTTACGGTTTCAAGAGTTTGGGCCGAGCCCGAGAGGCGGCCACGAAAAACAGCAGAAACTCTTCTTGTGGGCTATTGGGGCGTCGCTTCTCGACCTATACCATTTCGTTCTTCGGGATTTCTTTGTGGGATCAGAGTATCGTGGAGTGGTATGCACTGTTGGCCATCATCGGCGCGGTTGCAGTACCGCAAGCCCAGACACAGCTTGCTCATAAGCCAGTCAGCACTTTTTTGAACCGAGGAACGGCGGCGAAGATCCAACCGGCTTATTCGGTCGGGAGCGACCGTCGGCTTCTCGGTGATAAGTCTCCGCGCAGCGACTGGGAACCTTCTTTGCATCGGCGGCACAAGAAAGAGGTTTGATTTTCTGTCCGCCATCCCATGCGCTGTGCCTGATGCTTTCATGATTTTCGCTGACCGCGATCCGCCCCCGCGATTCGGCGAAGCGGAAGGCTTCACTTTCGAAAAGCATTGAAGCAAGAACAAGAGACTCGGGTGGGAAAAATACGATCGTATACATCTGGCGACACTTCAGGCTCCGCCTTCTTACGGGAACTCGGCAGCTTATACCGCTACTCCCAACAAGCGTCGGAACGAGCGCGAGAGAGCATTGAAGACGTTCGCCTGCGCGAGGCAATCGTCAACCGGCACCTGGGCTTTGAACTCCGAGGGTTAGACATATTGGAGATTGGCCCAGGCCAGCTCCAGGCCCATATGAAGTATTTGTCGGTCAAGAACCGCGTGGTTGGCATCGATCTAGATGTCATCACTCAAAGTCTCTCACCGCTTGATTACCTTAGAATGCTTCGGACCAACGGGCTGCGGCGCGCTGCAAAGACTCTTGGTCGAAAATTGTTGGGTGTCGACCGAAAATTCGCATCGGAACTGCGGCGGCAGATAGGCGTCGCGCGTCTCCAAGTACCGAAAGTAATTCAGATGGACGCGGCGCAGATGTCATTTGCCGATGAATCGTTTGATTTTGTTTATGCAAGATCTGTTTTCCATCACTTGCCGGATCCCGGTGCTGTTCTCGATGGAATAGTACGGGTGCTGCGGCCTGGGGGAGCCGCATATATCTTGCTTCATCTTTATGCCAGCCAAACCGGTTGCCTTGATCCGCGTGTTTACACCAATCGGCGGCGTGAAGTGCAAGGGTGGCCTCATTTACGGCCGGAGTTGCGGGCAACATTGGACGGACGGGGCACATATGTTAATAAACTCCGGCTGCACGAGTGGCAGGCTCTATTCAATTCGAAGATGCCGGAAGCCAAACATCTCATAACAAAGGCGGGTGACGAAGCTCTCGAATTGGCCAGAACGCTTCACAATCAGGGAATATTAGTCGACTACTCCCTTAACGAGTTAACTACTCATGACTTGGCAGTCCTTTGGCAGAAGCCCTATCCTTGCGCTCCTTCGACGGAGGCGCAGGAAAATACAAAGCCAGAAAGCGGGTTTTAAGCCCGGCGAGTTCTTGCCGCGAGCGTCGTCTTATGGCAATTAGGGTAAGGCGAAACCTAACATTTAGGCCCCAAATGGCCGATATCCTTGGTTCAGCTGGACGTTAGGCCAGCCCCTTGTACTGTACGATAATTGGACTCCGAACGTGTTGCTAAAGCGGCGGTTGAGGATTACCGTCAGTGGTGACGGCTTCTGCCGCAAGAGGTGAGGACGTGGTACGACGCATTTGTTTGATTGCAATAGTGATTACGGTCTTAATTGGTTTTGCGAGTTTTCCGGCGGAAGCGCAGACGGCCAGGATTTTCTACATCGATTACGCCAGCGGGTCCAACTCGAATAATGGGACAGCCAACACGGCGCCTTGGAAGACCCATCCATTTATGCAAGCAAATGGAGTTTGCACCGGATCTGGAAGCGCGCCGAGCTACTCGCATCAGGCGGGCGACCGCTTTATCTTCAAGGGCGGCGTGACCTGGCCAACTAGCTGTTTCGGGATGGCCATCTCGCAAGGTGGTTCATCCGACGCCAGTCATGACTATTACGGTGTGGATCAATCGTGGTTTGCTGGAAGCCAGTGGTCACGTCCAGTATTTGATATGCAAAACTCCGCGCCAGCTGGCGGCAGGGCCGTTCCTATTAGCGCGCCCAACGTCACTATCGACAACATCGAAATGAAAAACCTGTTCATTAATGCCGGTTCGACATTTGATGCCTCGCTTATTCAAGCGACGTATGTAACAGGAATTCTGATTCAGAATGTCTATCTTCACGGCTGGAAGACGAATTCGGCGACCGACGACCAAATGGGCGGAATCACCTCTGTGGGCTCGAACATTACGGTGGATAACTCCACCGTTTCAAACGTTGAGGGTAAGGTTTCGGGAAAGACTGTAGGGGCGTGCATTTTCAACGCCGTAGTTGTCACGAATTCGGTTCTGCATGACTGCTCGGAGGGATTATACGGCGGCAATATCGTGCACGATAATCAAATTTTTAACATCGGCCCGTCGTTCGACGCGAATTACCATGAGAACGCGCTGGAGACCAACGGCCAAGCAACAATTTACAACAACGTGGTCTACAACTGCTTTCACGGAACTTGCATTTATCCGAATCCTGGTTTCGGCTCGGGAACGGTGTCGGTTTTTAACAATGTTGTCTTCAACTCGACTGTCCCGGAAATTCAATTCGACCTCACCTACGTCGCATCGGGAAATGTGGTGGATGCAGTCGTATACAATAATACTTCGCAGGCGTCTGGGGCTCTCAATCTGCGCGTAGTGGGCCGTTCGGTTCCGCTGCGGTCGCTCACCTACGACAACAATCATTGGATCAACGACGGTATAACGGTTTCTATCGACCCCCCCGGCTCAGTGAGCACAGTGAAGTCCGGCACCCACAACGTCACCCAGTCGAACTCAGCGGCTACATCACAGGGTTACACGGCCGCAAACAAATTCGCTCCGAGCGGTTCGGGCGGCGCGACAGTCAAGACTGCCACCAGCCTGTCCGTCCTTTGCTCCGGCCTACTAAATCCGCTTTGCAGTGACGTTTTGCATGACCCAAGGCTAGCTTCCTGGGACGTTGGCGCTTATCAGTTCGGCGGGCAATCATCGGCGACGCCTAATCCGCCGAGTAATCTAGCGGCCATCGTGCAGTAGAATTATTCTTACGCGACTTGGCGCGGCGCGGTCTGCGCGGTGCCAAGTCGTTTTCTTTTCACATCCCTCGCAGTCGCCTCATTCACCCACGTGAAATCAATATCACGCGTATTTCTAGCTCTCTATCGAGCCTCGATTCGGCTGCGCTGCAAGATTTTTTCCTTGCTGATTGCGGGTGCCTTCGCGCGCTTCGGCAGGAAGACAGTACTGCTGAACCCGTTGCGCCTCGACGGCGAAGAGCGTATTGCAATTGGCGATCGCGTGTTCATTGGATCGGGCTCGTGGCTGCAAGCGTTACCCGACGGCGATAACAAATCGGTAGCCATTTCGATAGGAAACGGCACCAGTTGCGCCGGCGCTTGCGTAATCTCCTCGGTGCGAAGCGTCGCTCTGGAAGAAAACGTGCTCCTGGCACGCAATGTTTACATCTCGGACCACATGCACAAATATACCGACACGGAGGTGCCGGTGATGTCACAAGGTCTGGATAAGATACAACCGGTGCTCATCAAGCGAGGCGCATGGCTCGGACAAAATGTGGTGGTTTGCCCTGGCGTCACGATTGGGGTTGGGGCGGTAATTGGCGCCAATTCCGTGGTCACCAAAAGCATTCCTGACTATTCAGTCGCGGCCGGTTCCCCGGCTCGTGTTGTGAAAATGATCGAACTGGCCACAGCCACCAAGGCGTAAACGAATCGTGAGCGAAAATCTACTCGTAAGCGCAATCATACCTACCTACAACCGCGCGCACATCATCTGCGAAGCGGTGGACAGCGCTTTGGCGCAGACCTATACGAACATGGAAGTCATTGTGGTGGATGACGGCTCCAAGGACGACACGCTGGCGCTGCTCAAAAAGTACGGCGACAAAATACGTGTCGTCGCGCAGCCCAATGCCGGCGCCGCTGCTGCCCGCAATCGCGGCATCGCTGAAGCGCGAGGAGAATTGATCGCGTTCCTCGATTCGGACGATATCTGGTTGCCGGAAAAAACCCGAAGGCAAGTGGACTTGATGCAACGGGCCGGCGCGTCGGTACCCTGCTGCCTTTCCAATATTCTGATGAAATGGAATTCCGGAGATCGCGATTCCTTTGCCATCGCGTGCCTGGAAACGTCCGCCGAAGAAGGTTTATGGTTGAACGTGGACCAAGTTCTGGCGACCCGATCGGTCCTGTTCAATCAGGGCATCATCATCCGGCGAGAAACGCTCGACAAAATCGGCGGGTTTGACGAGAAAATTCGTTATTTGGAAGACTACGAACTGCCGCTGCGTCTGTCGCTTGAAGGGCCGTGGGCCTTCATTAATACACCGCTGGTGGTCTGGCGGGAAAGCATGACCAACAGCGTTTACAAAAATTCTTTGAAGGAAGAGTTGTGCACCAACGAATGTATGGTGCAAGTGTTTGAGGGGCACCTGACCAGAGTCCAGAAAGCCGGACGGCCAGCGCGACTGCAGCGATCGGTGCAGCGCGAACTCAGCAGAGCGCGACGCCAACTGTGGACCTCGCGCGTAAGTCAAAAAGGCGCAATTGGCTCGGCGATAAGCGCTTCCATGAAACATTTCGAGCGCTATCGCGGTGCGCTGTCGCGCCGACTGCCGTGGTACCCGAAAATGAAAATTGCGTTGGTGCCATCTTCGCATCCTTCGGCGGGAATTTCTTCGCCGCGGAACGAACAACAAAAACAAGATTCCGGGGTAAGGATCGCCGGATGATGGTGTCCTTGATCATCGTGAGCTGGAACGCAAAGCGCTTCGTCACGGAGTGTCTGCAATCGATCCGCGAGAACTGCCAGGTAACAGCCGAAATCATCGTCGTAGATAACGCGTCGAGCGACGGCACTCCGGAAGTGGTTCGCAGCGATTTTCCCGAATGCCGGCTGCTGGAGACAGGTGCGAATCTGGGCTTTGCAAAAGGAAATAACGCCGGAATTGCCCAAGCCACCGGCAAATACCTGTTTCTGGTGAACTCCGACGTAAAGATTTTGCCGGGATGTGTGGAGAAACTGATTGAGCTGATGGAAGTGAATCCGAACGTGGGCCTCGCCGGACCGCAGATGCTGGGAGCAGATGGCGTTATACGCCGCTCAACCATGCGCTTTCCGACGCTATGGAACAGCTTTTGCCGCGCGCTGGCCTTGGACTCCATGTTCCCTCATTCCAGTTTGTTCGCCGGATTCCTGATGGGGGATTTCGATCACCAGCACACCCGCGACGTGGAAATACTGAATGGCTGGTTTTGGGTGGTGCGGCGGGAAGCATTGCAGCAGGTGGGCGGCCTTGACGAAAGCTTCTTCATGTACGGAGAAGACATGGATTGGAGCTACCGCTTCCGCAAGGCCGGCTGGCGTAGTGTTTTTTGCGCGGAGAGCGCCGCTGTGCACTACGGCGGCGCGAGTTCTGCTGCGGCGCCGGCTCGTTTCTATGTAGAGAAACAGCGTGCCAATGTGCAGTATTGGAAGAAACACCACGGCCGACCGGCGGCATTCGCCTATTTGTGCATGGTGTTGCTGCAAGAGCTGCTACGCACGACGGGCTACGTGTTTGCATATCTATTCAGAAAAGTTACCCGCGAGAAAGCCGCTGCAAAAATCCGGCGCAGTCTTCTCTGTCTGGCCTGCCTGGCAAAACTCAAGACGGTTTAGGGGATTACCATCTTTTATGCCACCAACTAAAGGAACCTACGCAATCGTAACCGCTGCTTACAACGAGGAGCGGTACATTGAGTCCTTATTGCGCTCCGTGGTCGTGCAGACTTTGCTTCCGGAGCGATGGGTGGTGGTAAGCGACGGATCAACCGACCGCACGGACGAAATTGTTCGCGATTACGCAACTCGATACAGGTTCATCCAGTTGCACCGGATTACAGAGGAGCACGTTCGAAATTGGTCTGCTCAAGCCGGTGCAATCAATACCGGATTCGCGATGGTTGAACCGTTGCATACCGCCTACATTGGGAATTTGGACGCTGATGTTACGTTTAATCCCGATTATTTCGAAAAACTTGTCGGCAAGCTTGACGCGCAGAAGGATCTGGGAATTGCGGGCGGATGTATCCGTGAGTTGCAGGGTGGTGAATTTCGTGATCGCAAGGGACAACAATCCTCAGTCGGTTCCCCATGCTGTTCAGCTATTTCGCAGGGAGTGCTTTGCTGTGGTGCGTCCGTACACCCCGCTGGCTACCGTGGTTCCGACTGGTACGCCGAGGTTCTGGCACGGATGGCAGGCTGGACAGGTGCAGGCATTTGCCGACTTGCCCGTGGACCATCATCGACCGACCGGTACGGCAGGCGGGCTTCAGTAGCTCATCAGATATTGGTACCAGCAGGGCCAAATGGATCACGGGTTCGGCACGCTTCCCAGCTTTGAACTATTGAAGCTGGTTCGGAGACTGCCTTCGTGGCCTGCTGTCGTCGGCGCGGTAGTTAGGTTCACGGGCTACTGCATTGGTCTCTGAAGCCGCCAGAACGATTACTACCAGAACATGTCATTTGCTTTCTTCGAGAAGAACAGCGGCAGCGGCTTCGGCAGTTTTTCGGCCGTCGAGATAGCGGCGATAACTGCAGTAGCAACAAGAGCGATCAACAAGCCCGCGAAGATGTCGTTCAGCCCAGATAATTGTTGCAAGTGCGCTCGGTGCCATGTGAAGCAACTTCCGATTAGACGCGAGGTCCATTGTCGAATGAAAGTTTCAGCCGTCATTCCGGCTTTCAACCGCCGGGAGCTTCTGCCGCGAGCGATCGATAGCGTTTTGGCGCAGACCGTTCCGGTGGATGAAATCCTGGTGATTGATGATGGCTCGACCGACGGATCGGCGGACTTTGTGCAGGCGCGGTACGGCGATCGCGTGCGTGTGGTTCGGCAAGCGAACACCGGCGTTTCTGGCGCGCGTCGCCGTGGAATTCAGGAGGCCGCGAGGCGAATGGATCGCGTTTCTCGACAGCGACGACGAGTGGCTTCCGAACAGGAATCGCGAATTGCTCGAAGCGGCCGCACCGTGTACCCCCGGATGTGGCGTGGATTTTCGGCGACTCTGCGGATTGTGACTGACAGCGGAGAAGGACTAACGCTGTTCGAAGAGCACGGCCTTACCGTCAAGGAATCCCCAACGTATTTCCAGACTCGATTGCGATTCAGTATCCGTACCAATTTCCCATGGTGCAAGCCAGCTTCATTCGTCGAAGCGCGCTGCTTGAGCTGAACTGCTTCAGCGAAGGACTGCGCAGTGACGATGATTTTCTGGCCAGCTTTCAGATTGCCTGCCGTTACAAATTTGCAGCGGTGCCGACGCGTGGTCGGAAGATATTTTCGAACGTCGGATCTGGCGGCCAGCTCCGTTAATGGTCAACGGCAACTTCGGGCCGACTACCATCGGTCGAGAATGCTGGCTTTCGAGCGGGTGATAGCAATCGGGCCGACCGCGGCCATGGAATAGCTATTATGCCTCGTCGGTTCGCGCTATCTGCCAGTTGCGGCGAAGAAGGGCAACTTACATCAGAAGCCTGGCCTGGCAGCAGTTTCGATATGGTGGAGTGACTCGCCGAAGGGAGTCGCCTTCCTGTGTGCGGCTGTCTTGGGCCCGGAGCACTGCGGAGCTGGGGCTGAGCTGCTCGGTTCGCAAGACGACGCCTACGTTCCGGCGAACTTGCCCCGAGTCAAGCAAAACGGCCTACAGGCGTACCTTCAGTCCGTGCGATCGAAAATCAGACTAAATGACCTCTCCACGAGCGGCAAGACCCAGGCAGCCTCACCGCTCAAGCGTCCTGGCATCAGATTCCACTCACAAATCAGCGGTGAATCGGGAGAGGCATCTGGGACCGCTTATGCACATTCTTCACGTAGTTGGTGCGAGACCGAATTTCATGAAGGCAGCGCCGGTCATGTCGGCCTTCCGGCAGCGATCGAACGTGGTTCAGACCTTGGTGCACACCGGTCAGCACTACGATAAGAACATGTCGGACGTGTTCTTCGAACAACTAGGGATTGCCGCGCCGGACGTGAACCTGGAAGTTGGATCGGGCACTCACGCGCAGCAGGCGGCTGAGGTGATGAGCCGCTTCGAGCCCGTGGTAGTCGACAAAAAGCCCGATCTGGTGCTGGTCTATGGAGACGTGAACTCCACAATGGCGGCCGCGGTTGTCTGCTCCAAGCTGTTGATTCCCGTCGGCCACGTAGAAGCGGGACTGCGCTCTTTTGATCGAACCATGCCGGAGGAGATCAATCGCCTAATCACCGATCAACTGGCGGACTTGCTGTTTACGCCTTCAGAAGATGGTGATCGAAATCTTCTGCCGTGAGGGCATAAGTCCAGACAAGATCTACCGGGTCGGAAATGTGATGATCGACTCCCTGGTGCGGTTGCTGCCGGTGGCCATGAAGTGCAAAGCGAACGGATTTCCCGCCTCGCTACGCTCTGGTCACTTTGCACAGACCATCCAATGTGGATGACTAGCCAGGCACTTGAAACGAATTCTGGAGTGCATGGTTGGCGTAAGCAATGAGTTGGGTGTAGTTTTTCCCGTGCACCCGCGCACGCGCCAGCGGATCCGCGAGTTTGGCATCGAGACGACGAACCTCCATCTGACCGAGCCGATGCCGTATATCGAGTTTCTTGCGCTGCAGGCCCGAGCTGCCGTGGTCATTACGGATTCCGGAGGCATTCAGGAGGAAACCACGTACCTCGGCGTGCCGTGTCTCACCTTACGGCACAATACTGAACGGCCGATCACCGAGGAGCTTGGGACGAACATCCTGGTCGGGGACGATACTGCGAAGCTCAAGAGCGAGCTATCGAAAATCCTCGCCGGCAATGCAAAACAGGGCACGATTCCGCCGCTCTGGGATGGCCGGGCGAGCGAGCGCATCGCGGACGTAATCGTGCGTGAGCCGGCGGGACTTAACGAGGATGAATGACGGCTATGTTCTCACGACGGTGCTGTTTGCTCGGGGACGAGTGCCGCAGCTCAAATCAACCTTCGTGAAGGCTTTCGCGAAAAGCCTTTGATTTCTTGGCGATTCGAAATGAATTCTGAACCAGCCAGGCCAGATTTTTTACCGTAGTCACGGAAGATAGGACATGGAAACTGGATCCCAACCATTAGTGAGCGTAATCACCCCGGTTTACAACGGCGCTGAGTATCTGGCGGAATGCATTGAGAGCATTCTGGCGCAGACCTACCGTAACTGGGATTACACAATCGTGAATAATTGCAGCACCGACGAGTCGCTGGCTGTAGCGCAGAAATATGCAGCCAGGGATCCGCGGATTCGAATTCATAACAACTCGCAATTTCTGCGTGTGATTCCGAACCACAACCATGCCCTTCGCCAAATTTCGCCTGCGAGCAAGTATTGCAAGATGGTCTTTGCGGATGATTGGATTTTCCCTGAATGCATCGAACGGATGGCGGCACTTGCCGAAGAGAATCCTTCCGTTGGCATCGTAGGTGCTTACGGGCTGCAGGGACGCGAAGTGATGTGGGCCGGGCTCGAATATCCGGGAAACTGGACTGGACCCGAATGTCCAAGCACAGTAGTCACGGGCCTCGAACTCGCTCGTCGGCGCTTTCTTGGTCCGGAGACGTATGCCCGCGCGCGGTTGTACGTGTTCGGAACTGCGACTTCAATCCTCTTCCGATCGGATCTCGTAAGGAGCCAGGACCCCTTCTACAACGAGGCGAACTTGCATGCGGACTCAGAAAAGTGTCATGACCTACTGAGGAAATGTGATTTTGGTTTTGTTCACCAAGTGCTTACCTTCAACAGACTCCGCCCGGGTTCGCTTACGAGTTTTTCGAAACAAATGAACACCAACATTGCGGGCTTCCTGCACGAGGTGGTGACTTACGGCCGGGATTACCTGAATGAGGAAGAATTCGATTTCGCTCTGAAGCGAGTCCTATTCGAATACTACGAATTTCTGGCTGGGAGTTTCGTGTTTGGCCGGCGTGACAAGGAATTCTGGAGCTACCATAAGCGAAAAATGAGCGAAGCAGGGGTGGGATTTAGCAGAACGCGTCTAGCGAAGGCTGTTTTGGCGAAATTTGTCAATAACGCGCTGAATCCCAAAAGAACAGTGGAAAAGCTTTTTGACTTGCGGAAAGATCTATCGTCAGCTTCAGCGAAAGACAACCTTCCTGCGCGATCGGGAAACATGGTGAAACCAACTTTAGTCGTTGATGCTCGGTTGGCACAAGATACGACCGAGCGCGTGGGTCCGGGTGGCGAACGAGACT
Source organism: uncultured Acidobacteriota bacterium (assembly GCA_963743735.1). GTDB lineage: Bacteria > Acidobacteriota > Terriglobia > Acidiferrales > UBA7541 > Acidiferrum. The sequence continues at coordinate 107,699 of CAVURF010000012.1, read as the reverse complement.
CCGACCCGGTCATCAGATTGCCCTAGATAAGGGGCGGGAAGCGTATGGGAACCAGCCCACAGCTAAGTGCCAAAAAGTTTCTACAGAGAGTCATTTGCGCCTATTCCGCGAGCCAGATTCGCCGTCTAAGTGATACAATCTATTAGGTTTATAAAGTCGTTGAATCATGGTTGCAGCTTGATCTATGGCGCAGTAATTGCGCATAACCGTCCGGTTGCACGTCCAGGACAGGGACATCCGGTTGTACGTCAGAAAGGACTACGATGAAGGCAGTCATATTGGCGGGAGGATTTGGCTCCCGTTTGTCCGAAGAAACCATAATCAAGCCAAAACCCATGGTAGAGGTCGGTGGAAGACCGATCTTGTGGCACATCATGAACATTTATTCCGCGGGTGGCGTTAAGGAATTTTTCATTGCCCTCGGGTATAAATCCGAGCTGATAAAAGCGTACTTTATGAATTTCTACGCGATCAACAACGATTTGACGATCGATCTCGCGAACGGTCAAACCAAAATCCACGACGGTAACCAACCCAACTGGAGAGTGCATCTGGTTGACACGGGGTTGCAAACTCAGACCGGCGGACGGTTGAAACGGCTTCGTGACTGGCTGGCTGAAGACCAGACGTTTATGTTCACCTACGGAGATGGGGTAGCAGACATCGACGTTCAGGAGCTCTTGCGGTTTCATCGTTCGCACGGCAAGCTCGCCACGATGACAACCGTACATTCGCCTGAACGGTTCGGACGGATTGCCTTCGACGGTGACTGTATCGCGTCTTTTCACGAAAAGCCGGAGGCAGCACAAGGCTGGATCAACGGTGGATATTTCGTTCTAGAGCGCGAGGCGATCGATTACATCAGTGGCGATGAAACAGTTTGGGAGCGTAGCCCGCTCGAGCAGCTGGCAGCCGAAGGTCAGCTCGTGGGTTATCGGCACAATCGTTTCTGGTCGTGCATGGATACTCTAAAAGAGAAGAATTATCTCGAGGAGTTGTGGAGTAGCGGCAAGGCACCGTGGAAAATCTGGGAGAGGCAGCCAGCCGCCGCACCGGTCACAGCATGAAAATTCTTATAACCGGCAACATGGGGTATGTCGGTCCGGCGGTGGTGAAGCAGCTGCGCCGAGCGTATCCCTCTTCTATTCTCATTGGCATCGACACCGGCTACTTCGCCCACTGCCTGACCACGCGAGCACCTTTGCCGGAGTGCCAGGCGGACCTTCAGTATTTCGGTGACGTGCGGCAGTTCCCGGAATTGCTCTTGGAGGGAGTAGACGCGATTGTGCACCTGGCGGCGTTGTCGAACGACCCGATGGGAAATCGATACGAGGAAATTACTCTCGATATCAACCATCGCGCGAGTGTCGAGTTAGCGCGGCGAGCAAAGCGCGCGGGAGTCGGTTCGTTCGCCTTTGCTTCGAGTTGCAGCGTGTATGGCACGGCCGATAGCGGACCCCGAAATGAGCAATCAACCGTGAATCCGCTTACCGCGTACGCGCGTTCCAAGGTGATGACGGAATCCGATCTGGAAGGGCTTGCGGATGCAAACTTCAAAGTCACTGCGCTGCGGTTTGCGACCGCGTGTGGAATGTCGGACCGCCTGCGACTGGATTTGGTTCTCAACGACTTTGTCGCCTGCGCCGTATCTTCCGGCAAGATTACGATTCTGAGCGACGGCACGCCATGGCGGCCGCTAATCAATGTAAAAGACATGGCCCGGGCCTTTGAGTGGGCCGTGGGGCGAGCGAATTCGAATGGCGGCGACTTTACGCTATTAAATGCCGGTTCAAATTCGTGGAATTATCAAGTCAGCGCGTTGGCGGAAGCGGTGGCGAAGGCGCTTCCGGGCACGGAAGTTTCTATTAACAAAGATGCACAGCCGGATAAGCGCTCGTACCGGGTGGACTTCAGCCGGTTTGAAAAATTGGCACCGAACCACCAGCCTACATGCGATCTTGATGGAACCATCACGGAACTAAAGGAAGGGCTGGAAAAGATGGGTTTTCGCGATCAGGCTTTCCGCGACGGCTGGATGATCCGCTTGAAAATGCTCGACCAGCTTCGCACCGATGGCTTGCTGAATGATCGGCTCGGATGGGAGTGCCGGGCCACAAACCTGCCCGAAACAGCGTCTGTAGGGGCAAACGGCCGTACCTGAAACCGCGCCTAACGGATACCGGACCGGCTCCTCGATTTATGATCTTCAGACAAACCAGGTTTGCGGGCGCTTTTGAAGTTGATGTCGAGCGGAAGGACGACTCGCGCGGCTTCTTTGCGCGAACATGGTCTGAAAAGGAGTTTCGCCAACAGAATATTCGGTTCTCGCCGAGCCAAAGCTCCGTATCTAGTAACCGATGCAAAGGGACTTTGCGCGGGATGCATTACCAGGCGGCTCCTCACCAAGAATCGAAACTGGTGCGCTGCGTTCGCGGAGCGATATTCGACGTCATTATCGATCTGCGGGCGGGTTCGGCGACGTACAAGGAGTGGCTAGGACTGGAACTGAACGCAGTCAATTACAAGACGTTGTACATACCGGAAGGATTAGCCCATGGGTTTCAGACGCTCGTCGACGACACCGAAGTGCTCTACCTAATGTCGGACGTTTACAACCCCCAGGCCGAGCGCGGAATTCGTTGGAACGATGCTGCATTTGGCATAAATTGGCCAACCGAAGTCGGGATCATTTCGGCGAAGGACTCTAGCTGGCCAGATTTCGCAGAGTGATCTGCGTGCTCACATTCGTTCTGGAATGAAGTCTGGCCGAAAACAGTAAGCTTCCGGCCCGCGTTCGTGCGGGTGGCCGCACTAATGGAGAGTTCCTGAATGGGGTAGTTGAAATCATTCGCTATAGCGGCTCTGCCTCCTCCTATTTGGGAAGTGTTGGAGGCAGCGAAAAGGTTCCTGCGGAAACGCTGGAACGCATCGTTCGCCGCTCGCAATATGGAACGGTTGGGCGTGAAGATGGCCCAAGAACGATTTCTACTCACCAAATCCGTCCATTCTTGCACTCGACAAAAACCGTGCAAACTGGTACAAACCCAGCACTTTGGTTGGTCTGAACTACGATCTGAAGCAGATGGAGGAATTCGGCGGACTGCTGCTGCGCTCGTATGCTGACGAATACCACAGACTGGCCGATCTGCTGCAGCAGTCAGTCTACCGCCGCTTCGCGGGCTCATGAAGATGATCGACGATAAGAGTCCTAACCACCAAAATCCTCCTGGAAGAAAGCCGGTCGAACGTCCCACGGATACATCAGTGGCCGGCCTGGGTTGCCATTCCTCCGGGCGGAATATCGTTGAGCTTACGATTCACTCGGCCGAACCAGATAAACCACGTACATTTGTGATAGGAGAAGGGTGGCTGCCGAGCAAGGAAAGCACAGCGCTGATTGGGCGATGTGCCGGCGAAGTTCTGCCATATCTGGAAGATTGGCTGCGGCCCTATTATTCCGACCATAAGAACCGGTTGGCCTTTGACCTAGATTATGCGGAGCGGTTCTTGAAGGTCGGCCAGAGCATCTTGGAAGTCGGCGCCTTTCCTTATCTGCTCACTGTTCCGCTGCTGCAAGTTGGCTATCGAGTCACGGCACTGGACAAATTCAATTCCGGCGAGCACGTCCAGCCGCTCCTAGATTCCTACGGGATTCCTTCACTCAATTGTGACCTGGATGTGGACAAGATCCCGACTAGGGACGCCAGCTTTGATGCCGTGATTATGAACGAGATTTTCGAGCACCTGCGGGGAAACCTTATTGTCTCCATGCGCGAGATTCATCGCGTGCTACGGACCGGCGGCTTGCTACTGATGTCTACACCGAATCTGCGCTCGGTACGCGGAATCTGCAACTTGCTATTCCATCAGAAGGCTTATGCCTGCATGGGCGACATCTACGAGAATTTTGCTGCGCTGGAGAGCAGGGGCATCATGGGCCACATTCGAGAATACACGCCGACCGAAGTGATGGAATTCCTGAAGAAGATCGGGTTCCGGCCCGAGGGCGTCATCTATCGCGGCTGCTACTCAGGCAGGTTCTCTTGGCGAATGGCGGACTACTTCACCCGGTTGCGCCCGGAATTTAAGCCATTCTTCTCCCTGGTCATGCGAAAGCCTTGACCCTTGCGGTCCGTGGTGAAAGCCTGGATTCCTCCAGAATAGTTTGAATGATCCAGAATTCGACGCCAAATCAATTGCGGCGCCAATCTAAAATCACTTCTTCCGACGATATTCCGTTTTAAACAGCATCCAGTTTAGAATGCAAGGCCAATGGCCACGCTGCCAACGCCGAGCAACCTGATCAGGTCCCCTGCTTTGAACGAGGGCGCAACCACGGAAAATGCAATCAGAAAACCCAGTTCAGAACGTAGAGCGGTTATCGACGCGTTTCACATGCAAAATGCAAGGGTTATTGCCCGAAGGACAGGAGATGTTCTGTTTGCGTCCTCCGGAGATAACAGTTGCCGCTGAAGAGCTTTGGCGTCTAGAAATATCAAACCATTCGACAGAAAATGCAGATCCAGCTGCTGTAGATAAGTCGACCGTAAACTCGCCGCCGGAAGGTGCTAAGCAGACAAACTCCGTGCGATTGTCAGTCATGCCGAACCCGGTGCTGCAGATTGTGGTGGAAGGAACCAATCGTGAGAGTTGCGTCTTTCGCGCGAAACTGAGCACATCTCCCATGGTCTGTCTGGTGCCATCATCGGTTCGCGCCAGATAGCCGCCGTCATTGAACGGATCATCCATATATAGGACATTCATTCCGCGCATGAACGACTTCCAAACCCATAATGGGGTGCCGCCTATCCCCCATAGGTGGTCGGTATCGCTTAGGATGACTTTTTTTCCGTCATTGAGGGCGGGACCGCTTCCAAGGGCGCGGTAGTCGCCCAGGTCTTCTCCAGGAGAAATCCAATCGGCGTCTGATTCCACGAGGGTCAGTGTTGGTCCGATACAGGTTGTACCGTACTGAAATGTAAAGCCAATCGGGTGTTGTTTGGGGAGCTTCGCCTCAGACTCTCGAATGAACCGGATCATGTCCTCTTGCCAAGCCGTCGAGTTAGCTCCTGATTCGTTGGCGATTTCCCACAGCACATTGTCGAAACCATTGAGCGTCTCGATCACCTTGGCGACATATTTTTTTTGAAGTTCGACTACGGTCGGATTAGTGCCGGTCATCCACTCATGTCTGCAGAAGTATCGAGTGAAAAACGGAAACGCGTGAGGATCGCTAAAGGAGCCCGTTCGTTTCCAGTTCGAGCTTCCCTTTGCAGCGTCGATACCGTTGATGTTGTTCTCAACGTAAAACGGAAAACCGTCATTTCGCCCGCCGCAGTGGATCAACTCGAAACCTTCGAACAGCATTACGCTGACAAAGATCCCGTTATTCTGGGCCTGCTGTACGCGGGAGCGCAACCGGTCAAAGTATGAAGAATTGAATTCTCGTAGGTTAAACTTCGGCTTTCCGTCTGAAGCAGTTCCCGGCCCAGTACGCGGCCATGGGAACGGCCCAGCATAGTGCGGCCGGTTGTCGCATCTGTCCCTTGGCAGGTCCCACGCCCAGAGGCGCGTGAAATTATAGTTCTTGGATTTAAGAAAATCGATGTAGGCCTGAAAATCCATTGCGCGCGGAGGGTCGGTATCGGAACGATCTCGCAGGTTGCCCCAAGTATGCGAACCGGTCAGATAGATCACTCCTCCAGCATTTGCAAAGTACCTCGGATTTTCCGAAGACCGTCGAAGCGGCGTACCGGACTGCGTTTCATAAACGATGCTGATTGAGGCGGTTGCCACAGTTCGCTGGTTGACCAAAGCTCTGAGGGTAACGCCACCGCTCGGCGGGACCGACGCAGGCGCCGTATACAAACCTTGGGGCGTGATAAATCCTAGCGCCGAGTTGCCGCCTTGCACTCCGTTCACGTACCAGCGTAACGAGCGGCCGGACAATCCCTTTGCTGAGATTTGCATCTGGTGCTGAACTGTCAGTTTTGCCGGCGATAGTGAAGGCTTAAGTTCACCCGCGCGTATTACGAGCGAATCGAGATTGAGATTGGTCTGTTGGCCCTGTGCGGTCACCGAGCACAGCAAAATGAAAATGATCGATAGAACCTGACCTACTGATTTACAGATTTGTCTGAAGTGCACAACTCTCATGAGACCTCAGCAGGTTAGTTTTTGTCCGTCCGCACATCGCTGCCTTGTAGAGTAAGCAAGAGTCCTGGTGTAGAGTCAAGAAGGGTTCTGATCCAAGACGGCAGAAGTTACATTGGAGGTTTATTGTGTCGGAAGCCGCTATAAAGCAGGTTAGCGCTCATAAAGACTCTGAGCTGAAAGCGCAGGCGCACTGCAGGTTTTGCGATGGCGTGCTTCAGGACGTCTTTCTCGATCTCGGTCTTTCGCCGCTGGCCAATAGCTATGTCTCACCGGATCGATTGGCAACTGGTGAGATGTTTTTTCCGCTCAAGGTATACATTTGTCGCCATTGCCTACTAGTACAGTTGGAAGTTTTTGAGACGCCAGAGAACATATTCACCGACTATGCGTACTTTTCTTCTTATTCCGATTCCTGGCTCGAGCACGCCCGGCATTACAGCGAGAGGGTGATCGAACGATTCGGAATTACCGTCAACAGTTTTGTGGTCGAGATCGCCAGCAACGACGGTTACCTGTTGCGGAACTTCACTGCCCGCAACATTCCTGTCCTAGGTGTTGAGCCGGCAGCGAATGTGGCTGAGGTCGCTATCTCCAAAGGGATTCCAACGCTTTCCAGGTTTTTTGGCAGTGACCTGGTCAAGGAGTTGCTGAAGACCGGACCGCCTGCGGACCTTATTGCCGGCAACAATGTTCTGGCCCACGTTCCGCGATTGAACGACTTCGTGGCGGGTCTTAAGCTTCTGCTCGACGCGCGTGGCGTGATCACGATGGAATTCCCACATCTGCTTCGCCTCATGGAAAGCAATCAGTTCGACACGATTTATCACGAACACTTCTCGTACTTTTCATTCTTTTCCGTTCGACAGGTGTTCGCCGCGCAGGAACTCACGATATTCGACGTGGATGAGTTACCCACTCATGGAGGTTCGCTGCGGATCTATGCCCGCCACGAGAGCGATTCATCGAAACCGTGCACGGCAAGAGTCGCGGAGCTGGAGTCGCGCGAAGCCGCGCTCGGTTTGCATCGACTCGACGGGTATGCCGGGTTTGCGCCGCGGGTAATTGATGTCAAGGCGAAATTGCTTTCCTTTCTGGTCGAAGCGCGCCGCGCGGGAAAGCGGGTGGCTGCTTACGGGGCTGCCGCCAAAGGCAATACTCTGCTGAATTATTGTGGAGTGCGAACTGACTTCATCGAATACGTAGTGGATCGCAGCCCGGAAAAACAAGGCAAATACCTTCCCGGCACACGCATCCCGATCCGCGATCCTGAGCATGTGCGTGAAACGCGCCCCGACTATCTGCTCATTCTTCCGTGGAACATCAAGGACGAAGTCATGAAGCAGATGGCTTATGTCCGCTCGTGGGGTGGAAAATTCGTGTCCCCCATCCCTGAAGTCACCGTCTATTAGACTCATGCCAGGATCTATCACCATCAGCGATCTCGAAGCCACCCTTACAATCGATGATGCTGGTACATGGATGTATGAGCTTGCAGCTGAGCTCTATCCCATCTGCCGAAGCATTACCGGCGATGGCGTGCGCGAAACACTGCGGCGGCTCGGCACGCGCGTTCCGCTTTCGATTACGGAAGTTCCAAGCGGCACAGCGGTCCTCGACTGGACCGTTCCGCGGGAGTGGAATGTCCGTGATGCTTATATCAAGAACCCTCGCGGTGAAAAGCTGGTTGATTTCGAGCGATGCAACCTGCACCTTGTCAGCTACAGCGCACCCTTCAAGGGAAAGCTTTCTTACCACGAGTTGCGTCCGCATCTTTTCACGCTGCCTGATCAACCGGACTTAATTCCCTACCGCACGAGCTACTACAGCGAGAACTGGGGCTTTTGTCTTGCCCACAACGACCTAAATCATTTCCGGGAGGACCAGACGTACGAAGTCGTCGTGGATACGACGCTTGCAGATGGTTCGCTGACTTATGGTGAACTGAAGATACCTGGCCGCGTTTCCGACGAGGTTCTGATTTCGTGCCATATCTGCCACCCGTCTCTGGCAAACGACAATCTCTCAGGGATCACCCTCGCCGCGCTCCTGGCGGCGTATCTCAAGCACAAAGACAGCCGCTTGTCGTACGACATTCTATTCATCCCCGGTACCATTGGCTCCCTCACCTGGCTGCAAAGAAACCAGGACCGTCTTGCGAATGTTAAGCACGGGTTGGTGATCACTGGTGTGGGGGACGCGGGGAGCTTGACATACAAACGCTCGCGAAGGGGTGATGCGGAAATTGATAGCGCAGTCGAGCACGTACTCCGCCATTTTGGCGCACCATCTCGCATGATCGACTTCAGTCCCTATGGCTACGACGAGCGGCAGTACTGCTCGCCTGGATTCGATTTGCCAGTGGGACGGTTGAGCCGCACGCCACACGGAGAATACCCGCAGTACCATACATCCGCCGATAATCTCAGCTTTATTTCTCCAGCAGCGCTACGTGAGTCGCTAGATGCGGTTTTGCGTACCATGGAAGTGCTCGAAGGTAACGCCAATTACCAGAATCAATCGCCGTACGGTGAACCGCAACTTGGACGCCGCGGTCTTTACGCCGCGGTCGGAGGCAACACCGCGCAGCCCGTGAACCAGATGGCACTCCTTTGGGTGCTGAATCTTTCCGACGGAGAGCATTCGCTCCTTGATATCGCCATGCGCTCAGGTTTGGCGTTTCCCGTCGTACGAGCTGCTGCTGAAGCGTTACAGGATAAAAATTTGCTTACTGACGTGCCGCTGACACAAGGTGCGCCCGCTTGAGTTCTGCGACACTCGAAGGAAAGCTTGCCGTCGTTACGGGTGCAGGCAGCGGGGTTGGACGCGAAATTGCGCTTCAACTGGCGCGACTCGGATCGACTGTGTACGCGCTTGGGCGACGGCCCGCCAATCTCGAAGAGACTTGCTCGCTCGCGAAGCAATCTTCTGGGTCCGTGAGGCCGTATGCAGTGGACATCAGCGACGAGAATGCCGTTCTGAAATTCCGCGACGCCCTGGTTCGAATCGCTAGCGAAATCGCGGTCCTCGTGCACAGCGCCGGCACATTTGCCCGCGGACCGGTGGAGAGGGCCTTGGTCGCGACGCTTGATGCGCAGTATCATGCAAATTTACGCGGTCCCTGGCTTGTGACGCAGGCGTTGCTGCCGATGATCAAGTTGGCAGCGGGCGAAATTGTTTTTATCAATTCCTCGGCGGGTATCACGGCGCGAGCCGAGGTCGGACAGTATGCCGCCACCAAGCACGGCTTGCGCGCGCTCGCCGACAGCTTGCGGGAAGAGGTGAATTCACTGGGGGTTCGCGTTCTGACTGTGTATCTCGGACGGACCGCAACTCCGATGCAGCTTGAGGTTCATCAAATGGAAGGAAAACAGTACCGTCCCGAAATGCTCATTCAACCGGCAGACGTTGCCTCGGTCGTGCTGCACCTGCTGACGCTCCCCCGCACGGTCGAAGTAACAGATGTCACCATGCGCCCATTGGCAAAAGGCTGATCATCGTATTGCGAAAGTTTGGGTCGTGATGATTCTAGAATCCACAGACGCGAAGAAAGAGTTGGCGAACGAGAGCGTTCGCGAGCAAAAGTACTCGCTAAAGCTCTTGCTTCAACAGATCCGGGAGGATTGGCGCGCTCATTGGTGCGATTGGACGCTTCCCGGTTTTCGGGCGCTGGCTGTCCACCGCTTCGGCCAGTGGGCCGTCGGTGTCTGGCCTGGCCCGTTGCGACGCCTCATTTGGCCTATTTACATTTTCTGTTATCGCTACGTGCGAAATCATTACGGAATCGAACTCCACCAGACCACGAAGGTCGGCCGTCGCGTACTCATCGGACACCAGGGAGCTATCATCATCCATCCGGCCTCGGAAATCGGAGATGATTGTGTCCTTCGGCAGAACGTGACCCTCGGAGCAGCTGGTACCGAAAACGTTAAACACGGACCGATCCTGGGAAAACGGGTCGAGCTTGGCTGTGGCGCGGTGGTCTTAGGACGTGTCGTGATCGGTGACGACGTCCGGATTGGGCCAAATGCCGTGGTGACCACGAACATCCCCGCCGGCAGCACGGTCATGGCGCCCCCGCCCCGCGTCGTGCAGTTCAGAAAGAGGATAGTTCCGCCGTCGTCGAATGAATGACCATGAACATGCCATCCTCAATGGACAGCCAACTAACCGCGGCCATCGACCGCGCTAACCACCTTAAGCGTCACGGTGATCTGCGCGGCGCCATTCAAGAGTGCCTGCAGACTGCGGAACGCGTCGAACCCGTTCCGGCCCCGCTGTGTCTCGCTCTTGCGCGGCTTTATCTGCAACTCAACGATATCCCCGAGCTAATTCGTTGGGCGACTGCCGTCGTCGATGCTGGGGATGATTTCCCGTCATGGCTATCCGCAGCCACGCTGATAAAAAATGCCACGTCATGGAAGACTGCGAACGCAAAACGCGTCGCCCGCGTGGCAATCGCCGGCAGCTTCACGACAGCGCAATTGAATGCCCTTCTGCCGCTGGCCGCTCTTCGCCACGGCATTCAATTGGAAATGTGGGAGGCGCCTTACGGGCAGCATCGTCAGGAGCTGCTCGATTCGCAGAGTGCGCTGTATCGCTTCCGGCCTGATTTCATTCTGCTCGCTGTGCACGAAGGCGATTTGGCTCTGCCAGCGATGAGCAACGGTCCGGAAGGGGACGTGGCGGAGGAAACCGCCCGCTGGACGAGTTTATGGGACGCCGCCGCACTTCATAGTTCCGCTCGGATCATCCAATTCAATTTTGCGCTCCCTGCGGAAGCCCCGTTCGGTCATCTCGGACGACGGCTCCCCGGCTCTCGCTACGCGATGACCCACGCGGTCAATGCCAGCCTGGGTGCCGCCGCCGGAACGCGGGCGGACATCGTTGATTGCGACCGACTCTCTGCTTTGGTTGGCAAGGATCAATGGATTGATCCCCGTTATTGGCATCTCTCAAAGCAGGCCATTTCGATGAACGCACTGCCTCTGCTCGTACGACATGTGACAGCCGTGCTGGGAGCCGATCTCGGTCTGAGCCGCAAGTGCCTCGTTCTCGATCTCGATAACACGCTGTGGGGCGGCATCATCGCTGAGGATGGGCTCGAGGGGATCCAACTTGGAGGCGGCGTTGTCGGTGAGGCGTTCGTCGCCTTTCAAGATTACATCCGCCTGCTGAAGGACAAAGGCGTGATCCTTGCGGTCTGCTCCAAAAACAATGAAGCCGATGCGAAGGAGCCCTTCGAACGACATCCGGACATGAGGCTCAAGCTTGATGACTTCGCAGCGTTCTTTGCCAATTGGGATCCGAAACCGGACAACCTTGTGCGTGTTGCCCAAGGCCTTAATATCGGCCTAGAGGCACTGGTATTTGCAGATGACAATCCCATCGAATGCGCTGCCGTCCGGCGCGCGCTCCCGCAAGTGGACGTGATTGCTCTTTCCGGGGACCCTTCCTACTTCGCGCGCGAACTTTCCCGTTACCTGTGGTTCGAAAGCGCCAGCTTGACGGCAGAGGATGCTCGCCGCACCGAACAGTACCGCGCCCGTGCTCAAGCGTCCCGGCTCGAACAGAGCGTGAGCTCCATCGAGGAGCTTTGGACCAGTCTCGACATGACTGCATCCGTTGCGCCCTTTGACGAACTGACCTTGCCGCGGATTGTGCAGCTTATCGGCAAAACGAATCAGTTCAATCTCACCACTCGCCGGCATAGTCAGGCACAGGTAGAGGCATTCATGCAAGATCCCGAATGCATCCATTTTTTTGTCCGTCTGCGAGATCGTTTTGCAGATCACGGTTTGGTGGGATTGCTGATCGCTAAACAGAACGATTCGTCGATCGAAATAGACACCTGGCTGATGAGTTGCCGGGTCATCGGTCGGAGTCTGGAAAAAACTATGCTCGCCTACCTCTGCCAGCAAGCGGCTCTCCGCGGTGTCACGCGGATTCGCGGGTTGTACATTCCGACGGCGAAGAATGAACCCGTGAAGGATCTCTACTCGAAGCTCGGCTTTGCGCAATCAGGCAAGCTGGACACGACCGAAGTCTGGGATTATGATGTTGCAACGCGCGGGCCCATCGAAAACCTGTTTATCAAAATCGTGACCCTGGGAGACCCAAATGGGGATTCACCAGCGGTTGGCACCCAACCACACACCTTATCTGGACCGGCTATTTGACTACGTGCGCGACCGACATCCTCGATGCCTGCGCGGGATTGAGGAGGCAGAAGCCGCAGCGCCGGAGAGATTCCCGGAAATCGCAGAGATGTTCCTTGGATGGCTCGTCGCTGTCCGTGGCGAGGGTGGCATTGCCGCCTGCGCTGACGCATTCGTGCGATTCACGACAGAGGTAAACATCGCCCAGTTTCGTTATGAGGCTGCCGGTCACTACGAAAAGAAATCATTTGCTCAGGTCTACGCCAATCATTACAACCAGCACGACACGATGGCGGAATACGTTTGGGGAGGGTATCTAACGAACTTCCTTTGGGCCCATCACGTCGAGCTTAGCGTGTTTTATAGAGACTATTTTCTCGCGAGGCTTTCCGATACAGCCTCCCTGGTGGACATTGCGCCCGGTCACGGCGGATGGGGAGTATGGGCTCTTAACATCTTGCCACGAGCCCATTTGCGAGGATTTGATATTAGCGCCTCCGCGGTTGAGATCGCCACCGCCGTTTCCCAGGCTGCAGGAGTAACTAACCGGGCCGTGTACGAAATCCGGGACGCCTTGAACCTTACAGAGGAGCAGGCAGAATCGGCCGATGGCGCGATTTGCTGTTTCCTTTTGGAGCATCTGGAAAATCCCGACGAGCTGCTCAACGTCGTGAGGCACTTGCTTAAGCCTCGTGGGATTGCATTCCTCACTGGAGCTCTAACGGCCGCGCAGGTCGACCACATCTACGAATATCGCCGCGAGTCTGAGCTGATCCACCAATGCGAGGAGGCGGGTTTCAGGGTAATCGGGTCCTTGTCCGTGGGACCAAAGCGGACGTTCCCAAATGCACAGTTTCTTCCCCGCGCCATGGCACTGCTGGTTCAGAAGCGCACGAATGCCATCTTCTGAGGCATTTGACTCCCGTAACATAGCAAACTGGACTGAGCTAGATCGATCTCGCAGCACCCGAACCGAAGAAAAATCAGTTTTGTCAGAATCATCATCCTAGGAGAAACGAGTGGACATGCATCAACATCTGGAGCGCGTATTCAGAGATACATTCAACGACGAATCTCTGGTCATCCGCGACGAGATGACCAGCCGGGACATTCCCGGTTGGGATTCTCTCACTCACATCAACCTCATGTTTGCAATCGAATCGGCATTTGGCATGCAATTCGTCGGAAACGAATTGGCTGATCTGAAAGACATCGGAGAACTTAAAGCCCTGCTCGCGAAACGATCTGCAGCAAGAACCCAATCATTTTGAAACCCGTGCATAACCGCATATTCACCGCCGCAGACCAGGTCGCCTTCGAAAGGTTATCAGGTGACAACAACCCGCTGCACATGGATCCGATTGCCGCGCGCCGCTTGCTCTTTGGACGCCCCGTAGTGCATGGAATTCACCTGCTGCTCTGGGCCCTTGACGATTATTTGAGAGATAGCAGCAAGCCGTTCTCACTGGGATCGCTCAAGGTGCAGTTCCTTCGACCAGTCGGCGTTGGCGAAGCTGTGCAGCAGTCTGTTATTGCCGAACAGGACCGGAGCGTCGAAATACAGCTGATATCTGCAGACGTTTTGTCCACCAAAATACGTTTGCGGCTTGAAGCGGCAGTGACAATGGCCGAAACGGTTCTGCCACCACGTATTCCAGAACCGAAACCGGCAAGAACTCTCTCCGAAGCCGAAATCGCGACGCAGTCTGGCCATTTGGATCTCTTGCTGGATCGGGATTTCGCCGCGACCTTATTTCCGCATCTCACCAGATGTATCTCTGTGGTTCAAATTGCGGCCCTGCTTGCGACAACCAGGCTCGTCGGTGTGGAATGCCCGGGACTAAATTCAGTCTACTTCGAGCTTGATCTGTCGACTGCTGCTACGGCCAACCAAAACCAGTTGCACTACCAGGTCACGCGTTACGAAAAGGCGCTTGGGCTGGTGGTAATGCAAGTTGAATCACCAAGCCTCGCCGGCAATGTGAAAGCGTTTGTTCGTCCGCCGATTCAATTGCAGCCTAGTTATCTCGACCTTAAACAGCAAGTTGCCAATACCGAATTCGCGGGCCAACGCGCACTGGTGGTTGGAGGATCGCGTGGCTTGGGAGAAATTGCCGTCAAACTTCTCTGTGCGGGCGGAGCGAACGTAAAGTTAACCTATAACAGCGGGCGAGAAGATGCCGTGAGGCTCCGGGACCAGATTGCGTCGAATGGAGGAGACGCCGCGTGTCTTCAACTCGATGTCCTCAAGTCCGATAGCCCTTCGCTCGCGGCCAAAGAAATCGCCGATTGGCGGCCAACTCATCTCTACTTTTTCGCGACACCTTTCATCTTCAGATCGGCTACTGGTGTTTTTAGCCCAGACCTCTTTGATCAGTTCTGCGCCTACTACGTCCGCGGATTCACGAATCTGATTTCTCAACTTGTGCCGCTTGGACTTAAGTACGCGCTGTACCCGTCATCCGTTGCGATCGACGAAGTGCCACTCAATATGGGCGAATATGCCGCTGCTAAAGCAGCGGGCGAGATGTTATGTGCATTCCTAGGAAAGGCGCACCGGCAGTTAACGATCCACTGTCCCAGGCTGCCGAGATTGGCAACCGATCAGACCGTTAGTCTACGGCCTGTGAATAACGCCGACCCGGTTCCACCGATCTTGAATGTTTTGCGGCTTTTCTCGCCCGCGGCTTCGGCGCACGACACTGCTTCTCTCGAATCAAGCGCGCTGAAACATCAAGCGGAGCGGCTCTGATAGTATGCTGCTCGAACCATCAGTGGCTCAGAGACTCGAAGATATCTCGCGAGCGACAAAGGCATCGTAGTCCCTTCCGTTTACCGTATCTGGCCCAATTCTGGAGAGTCATTTGAGTAGCAAGCGACGGCTAATGATCAGTTCGGCCAGTGGGCTGGTGGAACGCTTTCTGAACCTGTTCGTTCAAGTTTGGCTCTATCAATATCTGATCAAGCGCATCAGTCCGGACGAATATAGTCTTTATCCCGTCGTTACCGCCTTGCTCATATTCGTTGGGCCTTTGTTGACGATACTTACTGCCGGAGTTTCACGGGATACGATGGAGGCGCATGCCCGTAATGATAACCAAAAAGTTACTCAACTTACATCCACTATATTCCCACTGCTACTCGCGACGGCAGTCTGCCTGGCGCTCTTCACGGTCGTGGTAGCCAAGTACCTTGGCTTCATTCTAAAGATCGCCCCGGAGGATCTGCACCAGGGACGGATCATGGTGTTCCTGCTCTTCGGTTCGCTGGCGCTTCGCGTCGGTTTGATCCCATTCGGAGTTGGATTGTATGTGCGCCAAAAATTCGTTCTTATAAATACTCTGAGCGTAGTCCAAACAGTTGTACGCATAGTTCTGCTGTTCGTGCTGCTGCTGACAGCGGGCCCTCGGGTCATCTGGGTGGTAGTAGCCTCAGTGGTCGCAGATTTAGGTAACTTGTTGGTTAGCACAGTCTTGTCGGTTCGAGAACTACCCGCCCAGAAGTTCCGATTCGCATCCATTCGATGGGAATTGTTACCTGCCCTGATGATGTTTGGCTTCTGGAACATGGTTTCGAATATCGGAGTGTTGATCCGCAAGAGCTCGGACTTGCTCATTCTCAACCGGTTTGCGACTCCGGTCGATGTGGCCACATTTCACTTGGCCTCCTTGACCGATAGCCAGATTGACGCGGCTGGAGGCAAGCTGATTGAACCCCTCACACCACACCTGGTGGCGCAGTATGCGAAGGGCGGAATGGCGGCCTTGCACCGATCGGTTACTGGAGGAACTCGCTACCTCATGTGGGCGTGCTTGCTTGTGGCAACGCCACTGATCGTCTTTCGGCAGGAGATATGGTCGATCTACCTGGGATCGAAGCTTGCAGTCTACGCGGACGTGCCCATCGTCATGGTGTTGCTCCTGGTGCGGTATTGGATCGAGTGTCCGATTTGGATTATTGGCCAGACATCTTATGCCGTCGGCCGCGTGCGAACGCTATCCTTGATCGTCATAGCCTCGTCAATCTCGAACGTTGCGATTACGGTGTATTTTGTGCATAAACTTCATATGGGCGCAATCGGCTCGGCTCTGGGAACTCTCGTTTCGGTCTCTATCTGGAGTCTGCTGGTTCTGTGGGCGTACGGCCTTTATCTGATACAAATGCGATTCGCAGTCTGGTTCAAAGCGACGATTTGGCCGGGGATCCTGCCTAGTGCCGTGGCGGGAGCTTTTGCATTTGCATGGCATCATTGGATCCAACCCACCACGATACCGGATCTGTTGCTCGCAATAGCATTGGCAATGGTAGTTTACGTTGTCTCCATTTTGCTATTTTGTCTGGATGAGGATGAGTTCCACAAACTGAAACAACTTCGGGCAAAGTTCTCTCTGCAAAGAGCTTAAGGCCGGTCTCGATCGTCCAAATACGGTTCAAAGCCGTCTTCCGAAGTGCGGATTCATTCGTCCCGGAACTAAGGAAACCTTTTGCCATCCTCGGGAAGATTCTCTGCAATTTTTCATTTGAGCTATCGTCGACAGTACCGTAAATCACTGAAGCAGTAGCTGCACATTTCTGTTGTTTTGGCCGTTTGATTGCTCCCTGTACAGGGATGGCTTCAGCCCTTAGACCTGGAAATCATGCACTCGCACGTCCACAGAACGGTGCGAAGCGAGTGCGGGTTTCGATTATCATCCCTATTTACAATGAATTGCGTCACGCGGCCGAAATGCTGAAGCGGGTGGCAGCGGCATCGCTTCCGCCGTACCCACATCGTTTCCGTCCAGGATGGGCTTCGCGGTCGCTTGATGGCGCCCGAGTCTCCATCGCGAATCGCTATGAGTCGGGTGTTCAGGCCAGTTGGCCGCAAAGCACCAAGACGTTAGCGCTGATTTTAGATGATGCAGGCCGTGTGGTATTTGCGCCTAGCGGCGAGTCAGGGTGAGCAAGAACAATGGGATCTAGAAGCTTAGTCGTTCGCGAATCATGTGAAGTGCCCGCAGCGCTCCTGCAGTCAGCGCAAGCTGTTCGGTTGGTCCTCTGGACGTCCTTGACCGCGGGCTGGCTCTGGACGCTATTTCTTCTCTGGCATTCACCCGGAACTTTTACGCACGATGAAATCGGCCATTTCATCATTGCGCGGGATGCCTGGCAATCCCCTTCCTTGATCTTCAACGACTGGGGACGAGCTGTTAACACCTTGATTTACATGGTCCCTGCATTGTTTGGCTTGACTGCCGTAAGGGTAGCCGCGACCGTGATGGCGGCAGTGACAGTGTTGTTTACCGCGAAGCTAGCCAAGAAACTGGGAGCGGAATACTACTTCGCAGTGCCGATCGTCGTGTGGTTCCAACTCTGGTATTGCGATTTCTCGCATGCGGCCATAACCGAGGTACCCTTCTCATTGTTAATGGTCCTCGGCGCGTACTTCTTCGTTTCCGGCGAGTTCCTGGCCACATCGATGGTGGTTGGGTTACTGCCTTATGTGCGAACCGAAGGCATCGCGCTCGCGGGGGTCTGGGTCGCCTACTGTCTATGGAAGAAGAACTGGCGTGGCGTAATCATTACCCTTATTCCGATCGTGCTAGTCAATGTTCTAGCTCGACTGTTCGGGGCTGGTCACCTGGGGATGTACACCAATCCGCATCCCATCGGCGAATTACAGATGAAGCTCTTCGGAGTCGGCGGTTGGTCCTACTACCCGAAGGTGCTGATGAATCACGTCGGCCTAGCTGTGACGGTATTGGCGCTATATTCGCTTACCGCAATTCTGAAGCAGTCTGCACGCGTGTTGGTGTTCGCCTTCTACGGCGTTTACATGGCCATTCACATAGTTGTTTATCATTTCGGGTTGTACGCAGCGGGTGGTGACGTGCGTTACGTTTTCCCGCTGGCACCCGCGATAGGTGTGGCGGCTGTTTTTGGCCTTGAGTATATAGCTGAGGTGTGCCAGTCAGCGGGTACGCGTTTCAGCTTTGATCAAAGACGCATTTCGATCGTATTCGCGATGGTACTAGCTTCAATTGTCGCAGTTGGCGCTCGGTATACGGTTCGTCCATTAGACCCCGAGGCCATCGACGCAAAAATAACCGCGGACTGGCTCCGGCAGCAAAAATTGGCGGATCACCCTCTGCTCTCAACCCACGTCTATTTGTATTACTATCTGCCGTTGCGCGTGCCACCGCGGCAGGACTTATGGCAGAACCCGGACCTTTTAGATACGAAACCGGGCACAATCGCCGTATGGGACAGCCACTATTCCGAACTTGAGGGGCTGCCCATCGCCTCTTTATCACCCAAAGACAGCTGGGAACTGCTGCGGGAATTCGACTATCCCCCAACGGGAACCCGCGCTGATGTAAATGATTATCCACCTGCCCGGTTCCTTGTGTTCGAGAAACGTGGCCCAGAGTCATTCAGTTCCGAGCTGGCTGGTGGAAAACCGTCGACCGGACCGAGAAAGTCGACAGGCGGCCACAACCGCCACGGTCACACCCTCAGGTCGCATAGCAGCACGGGTTGATTAGCCTTCCTTTTCAAACCGGTGGACCCGTGTCCAGGTGATGGGCGCGGCAAGCATAGGGTGCATCCATCTGCGCTATAGGCACGATGATGCTGCGGTCGGGATGCAATCCTCTCTAACATGTCGCAGCGTCTCAATAAGTCTGATAGCAGAACGAGTTACTCGACTATGACACCAGTAAAGTCATTCCTGAAGCGTACGCTCCCCCGTCCGATGTGGACGGTCCTCAGCAGTATTAAGCAGTGCATCCTGCACCCACGCAAGCTCGGGAGTGTCTGTTTCAACGCGCGCAATATGGAACGAATGGGCCTGAAGATGGCTCGCAGGAAGGATTTCTACTCACCGCTTCCATCCATCCTTCAGTTGGACAGGAACCGCGCGCGT
This sequence comes from uncultured Acidobacteriota bacterium, assembly GCA_963743735.1. Taxonomy (GTDB): domain Bacteria; phylum Acidobacteriota; class Terriglobia; order Acidiferrales; family UBA7541; genus Acidiferrum. The sequence goes on along the minus strand of CAVURF010000012.1, from coordinate 88,484 downwards.
TGGTACAAGCCCAGTGCCCTTGTGGGCGTGGACTACGACGTCGCGAAGATGGAAGAACTCGCTGACAGGCTAATTCGAGAGTACTCAGACGAATATTTCAGCACGCTGTCGCATGACGAACTGGTTCGGGAAGGCTATGGCTATGGACTTACTCCCGTCGATGCTCTCGTCCTGTACTGCATGTTGCGAGAATACCGACCCCAGCGATTCCTCGAAGTTGGCTCCGGCGTATCGACTTGTATCGCACGTGCGGCCGGCCTGCGTAATGCCCAATCCGGATCGATGATGGATATGGTCAGCGTCGACCCCTACGCTTTTCCGAAGTTGCATTCAGTCCAAGGCTTACGGATCGTTTCGCAGGAAATTCAGGACTTCCCCTTACACGAGTTTGAGGCGCTCAAGTCCGGCGATGTTCTCTTCATAGATTCGACTCATGTCGTGCGGATCGATGGCGATGTTTCCTACCTCGTGCTTGAAGTTCTGCCCCGCCTCGCCAATGGTGTAATGGTGCATATCCACGATATTCCGTTCCCTCATAATGTGCCTTATCCTGCTGACGGGAACATGTTTCAAGCTCCATGGCCGGTCTACTGGACAGAGGCTATGCTGCTTCAGGCATTCCTTGCGTTCAATACGTCTTACAAGATCCTGTTATCTACGCCTCTTATCCGCTATCACCATGACGAGTTTTTGGCTCAAAGGATACCTGATTATCACGAACTAAAACCGATGTGGTCGGGCGTGGCTCCGTCTTCGGAAATTCACTGTTCCTTATGGATAGTGAAGGAAGGTGCGGACTCCCAGCCATCCCGTCAGACATTCACTCCCTTGCATGGAACTCAAGTGAACCGCCGGGCGCCCGAGTTACGTTTTCGACTGTCCATTCTGAAGTGCCTTTAGCAATTGCAGGTTTGAGCTGGAGCTTGGCATATGGAAGAACTGGTCGATTCACCGCGTATTCTTTATATTGCGGCGGGATGCGCATTCAGCGTGGCGAATGGTTCGCAGGTGCGCTGTCTGAATGTCGTGCGTGCCTTGCAGCAGATTGGCAAAGTGGAAGTTGTGACACTGAACCATCTTGGGGATCCTGCCCAAGGCAGCCTGGAAGCTGAACCCGGAATCAACTTCGCATACGCTCTTGAGACCCAAGCGCGGCCGAACCAAGGATTGTTCGCAAAGCTCAAGTGGACATTTGATCCGAAAACTGACTATCCGCGTGGTCACGGCGTGACAGACGAAGCACTGCGCCGCATTTCTCACAACGTCAAGGAGTTTGATCTGGTGTGGTTCTACAGCCATCGTTGCGAGGCATCGTTCCCTAACCTAGTTTGGCCACGCTCGGTGTTGGATGTAAACGATCTGTCGAGCAGGTACGAACGAGCTGTGCTGGACTCGGGAGGCGGGCCGCTTGAGCGCTTATTGACTGTACGGAGAATGGTCAGTTGGCGGCGCAGAGAGAGACTGCTGGGGACCAGATTCAGCGTACTCTCGACTTGTAGCCAGGAAGACAAGGAATACTTGAAGGCCCTAGGCGTTGATGCCCCCATTCACGTGATTCCGAATGGCTTTGATAGGCCTTCCGGCGAGCCGGTCCGACGCCCCGCAACTCCACCAAGAATCGGATTCATTGGTTTTCTCGATTACCTTCCGAATTCCCAAGGGCTACAGTGGTTCGTGACGAAGTGCTGGCCACATATTAAACGAGAAATTCCCGAAGCGCGGCTGAGATTGGTTGGCAGCGGTACCGATGGCCCGCTCAAGCCGTCTGGCCAGGATATTGATGGTCTCGGTTGGCTCGCGGATCCATCGGATGAGATCCAGAGTTGGTCTGCGATGGCGGTTCCGATAAACGTCGGTGGCGGAACCCGCGTCAAAATCGCACACGGTTTCAGCCAGAAGTGCCCGATTGTCTCGACCTCGCTCGGCGCGCTCGGATATGGGGCGAAAGACGGACGTGAACTCTATCTAGCTGATTCTCCCGAGGCGTTCGCAAAGGCTTGCATCAAGACTATTCGCGAGCCGGAACAGTCGTCACAAATGGCGGAAAGAGCCTGGCATGATTTCTTGCAGAAATGGACCTGGGATGCGGTGCGCCCGCGAGTTTGGGCGGCCGTAGAAGAGTGTCTTCGACTGGACAAACGAGACCGTGTCGAAGAGTTGGCTTCGGAGAATCGAGCCTCTGTATTGAATGCTTCCGGGGCTAGGAAATAAATGCAGGGAGCGAACGATTGCCCCATGAAGGGAGCAACCGTTACGGGCGACTTGCGGGGGCATCGGTAAGGGCAAGGTTTTGCCACATCGTGGAAGAAATTCGGGACTTTTCTGCGAGACCGGCGCCGAAATCCTCGCGTTTATCTACATTAGTCAATTAGAATCAATAGTTTACGGCGATCCATACCCTCGGTCTGGACTGCCATCATGGAAAGGAACGTGCTCGATTGATAGTGCCCTATGACCACGGAAACCATACCCGTCGCCGTTCAGCCTGCTGACCCACCGCCCAGCTTCGTTGCGGGGCGCTCAGCGGCTATCGAAGCCCTGAACACCATGCTACCGGGCCTGGCCCAGACCAATATTCCCGTGCTCATCGTCGGAGAAAGCGGTTCGGGTAAGGACGTCTACGCACAGAGGCTTCACCATTTGTCTTTGCGGCCGTCCGGATTACTTTGAAAAAATCGGCTGCGCGGCGATGGAGGAAAGCCTGATTCGAGAGAGACTTAAAGCCATCGCGCACTCACCGATCGGCGCAGACCCTCCCGGCACACTCTTTCTGGATGGCATCCATGAGCTTGGAGCCTAGCCTTCAGCTGTACCTGCTAGCCCTGCTCGACTCGGCCGATTCGGCGTGGAATTCGCGAATCGTTTCTTCCGCCCCGCCGGGAATTGAGCTGGCGGTCGAAACCGGCCGCTTTCGCAGCGAGTTGTATTTCCGTCTGAAAGGCGCATGCCTGCGCCTGCCCCCGCTGCGCGAGCGCAAAGAGGATATTCCGGTATTGTTAGAATATTTTCTTGCCAAGCACCAGCGAGAGCTGAACCGCCACGGACTGGTTGTGGGCCAAGCGGAACTCGAAGCGCTCGCGGCATACGATTGGCCGGGAAATGTTCGCGAGCTCGAGAATCTGGCAAAGAAAATGATCGCTGTCGGTAGCACCCGAATAGATCCGATCGATTTTCCGAGGCGGTACGGCTTCCGAGAGTAGTAGCCCTGGAGAATGTGCCGTCTTTCGCCGTTGAAGGTTGCGGCGCGCAAAGCTTTGCGACGCACCGAACGCGAATTGATACTGGACGCACTTACCCGTACACATTGGAATCGAAAAAAGGCGGCGCAGGAGCTGCAAATCAGTTATAAGTCATTGTTGTACAAAATTAAACAAATTGGCGCGGAACCAGAAGAAAGTCTGCGAATGGAGAGGTCATGAAACCGGCAGGGTATATTTTGCTGGGTCTCTCGTTTCTGGCCGTTGCGACCCCGGCCCAGGATCAAAAAAAGACGGAGCCACACGAAAGTACCGCAAGCCAGACGGCCCGAACCGACGGCTCATCCAAGCGATGCCATCGCTGCGAACGATACTTCATACAAGATCGGGGCGCAGGACATCCTGCGCATCGATGTGTGGAAGGAGCCGGAGATTTCCCGCGGCGGTATTCCGGTGCGGCCGGACGGCAAAATATCGCTGCCGCTTGCTAAACGACGTGCAGGCAGCCGGACTATCGCCAATGGAACTTTCCAACGCATCACCGAGGGTTTGAAAAAGTTCATGAATAACCCTCAAGTCACCGTAAGCGTGGCGGAAATCAACAGCCGGCGCATCTATGTGACCGGTGAAGTCGACGACCCGGCGTATTTCCGATGCTGCCGAATATGACCGTTTTGCAGGCGCTGACCAGTTCCGGTGGTTTCACGCAATTTGCGCGTGAAAAGGGAATCTACGTCTTGCGAAACGAAGCCGGCAAACAAGTGAAATATCCCTTTAACTACAAAGAAGTAATCAAGGGAAATCATCCAGAGCAAAACATCCAACTGCAACCCGGAGACACAGTCGTTGTTCCGTAGGAAGGCACCGTGAAACCAGGACATCTTTTTGGGATACTTGCTGACGACTGCACTTCTTTGTTCCCCGTTGCCGGCGTGCAGCCAGGAGCCGAGGACGAACTCCGCCGAAACCGGCGGCGCGATCGGTGCCGCCACTCATACGGACGACCAAGTCACCGACGAAAACGGGACAAACATTCGACCCGACAATCGTCCTCTGACCGGATTCCAGAATCCAACCACTGGAGCGCCGGAACTGCGCCACAGCTTTTGGCAAACCTGGGCTTTCCTATTACAATGCGATTCAGTCAAACGGCTTGGCACAGGGCGGGGGCACCAGCTGGAGTTCAACCAACTACATTCAAGGCAATTTGACGTTGCTCGAAGCCTGGAACCGCGGCCAGCTTGGGATTAACTACACAGGTGGCGGTTATTTTTCGACGGACTCATCGATCGGCAACGGCCAGAACCATCAATTTGGCGTCGTTCAAGAGTTTGATTGGGAGCGGTTGGCAGTTAACGCTTGTCGGACCAGTTTTCCTATCTTCCCGGCACTGCATTCGGTTTTGGCGCCGGAACCGAATCTGTCATTCCCGGGTGTTGGCGGCGCGCCGGGTTCCATCACGCCCTGGACTTGGGAACGGATTCGTTCCCAATCAATCCATCTACAGCGGGTTTGGGCCTCGTACAGCAACTCGTTCGGATCGCAGGTGACATTATCTTGCTGTCCCACCGCAGCTCGGTAACCTTCGGCGCCGTGTACGGCATCCTGCGTTTTGTTGATCCCGGGAACATCGAAAGCAATGATGTGATTCTGCAACGCCGGTTACAATTACGCTCTCACCCAGAAGGATACAGTGGGCGTAGTCTACCGGTTTAGCGCCTATCACTTTCTGGGACAGCCGCAAGCCATCGGCAGATCATTCACCGCAGCTTTCGTATGGAAGAAAAATTACCGGCAAGACTGGCGTTGCAGCTCGCAGGTGGCGTGGAGATCACCGACTTTCCGCGTTCCCATCGGCACGGAAACGCAACACGTAGGAGAAGCGGCGTCCGCGAATCTTAAATTATACGTTCAAGCGCGGCGGCGTCGGCCTCACTTATAACCACGGCGTGACCGGTGGCAGCGGCGTATTTCTAGGAGCGTCTACCGATCAGCTGCAACTGCAGGGAAACCGGCAACTGACGCGGCAGTGGCACGGCAACGTCCAGTTCGGATTCGCGCACAACAGCAGCGTGATATCAACGAGATGCCGCCGGGTCAGGCACGGCCACCTATGATACGTTTTACGTCGGCGGCGGTGCGGACCGCCACTTTGGGACGAAACTTGAGCTTTTCCGGAGCTTACACCGCGTACATTCAGCAATCCAGCGCAGCAGCGCAACTGTATTATCGGTACCTGCGGCTCGGATTACGTCAGCCATCAAATCACGCTTGGTCTCAGTTGGCACACCCGACCGTTCGTATTGCGCTGAGTAGAAGGGATTTGCGGAGGGACTCGAAGCTGATGTTGGAATCCCTTCGCTTTAGGACTTGTAACCAGGAGTCATCGGCGGACACACTATGTACAAGGCTTTCTTCGGGCTGAAAGAAAATCCGTTCAACGTAAACCCCGATCCGCGTTACCTCTTTCTGACCAAACCGATTGAGGAAGCGCTTTCCGGATTGATGTACGGCATCCAGAAGCGAAAGGGATTCATCACGCTAACCGGCGAAGTCGGAACCGGAAAGACGACCCTGGTAAACCGCCTGCTCGACTGGCTGCACCTGCGCAGGACCAAGACCGCCTTCCTGTTCAACTCCCGGATGAACACCAACCAATTGTTCGATTTTGTCCTGGCGGAATTTGAGATTCAATGCGACATACACTCAAAAAGCCAGCAGCTCATGAAGCTCAATCACTGGCTGCTGGACCGTTACCGCTCCGGCGAAACCGCGGTGCTGATCGTGGACGAAGCACAAAACCTGACGTTTCCGGTGCTGGAAGAAATTCGTCTGCTGACCAATCTCGAGACTTCCACCGACAAGCTGCTGCAAATCGTTCTCTCAGGCCAGCCCGAGCTCGAGGAAAAACTCAAACTGCCACAACTGCGTCAGCTCCGCCAGCGCGTCATGCTGCGCTGCAAGACCAATCCGCTCTCCAGAGAGGAAACCGGCCAGTACATCGCGGAGCGCCTTCGCATTGCCGGCGCGGCGGACCCGCAGTCGTTCTTTGCGGAAAACGCTATCGACGCGGTGCATCTGTTTTCGATGGGCATCCCGCGCGTGATCAATCTCCTTTGCGAACATTCGCTGATCAACGCTTTCGTCGAACAGCAGCGTCCCATCCAGCCCAGCATCGTCGAAGATGTCGCACGCGAATTTCAGTTGGACGAAGTCGAACCTGTGGCACCGGCCAACGCCGTGAGCCAGCCAGACGCGGACGTCTACAACTCCGAAGTGTTCATTCAAGGCTTGGGCGAAGCGCTGTCGCGTTTTCGTACCAGCCAGTCCGTTGGCGACTTCTCGAAACCGAAAATAGTATCGGCCATTGTTGACCGGAGTCAGCGGAGTCCGAATATTCCGCGCATAGCGACCGGCGGCTCCGGAAAGGTCTCCTTTTTATGATGTCCGCCGCAAATATTCCGGAATGAAGAATGTACCTCGCACCGGCAGCGAATGCGTGGATCTTGTATGGAACCACGGCCGCCATGCTCGTCGGCATCCTGGTTATCGGATTATGGCCGCTTCGCTTCCATCCCGCGAATAACGTGAATTGGATTGTGGCGCGGAACGGAATTCGCTTTGGCGCGAATGGTTCGGTGGTGAGCTCCGATCAATTTCGCGTACCGGCCACTGGAAGCCGCCAGGCCGTGCAGCCTGGAGCTTTGGCTTGCGCCCGCATTCTCTTCAGCCTGCAACTTCAATTCTTGCAGTTTCAACGCCATCGAATCCCGTGCAATTTCAACTTACGCAAAGCCTTGAGTGATTTATTCGTGATTCAGAGGCGACTGAATCGTCAGGGCCGGCTGGAGACGAAACATATGGCGATTGCCTTCCTATTTCCAAAAGGACCGCAGCGTCATTCGTCAGCATTTCCGGGGATTCTGGTGGCACGTCCATTTTCATCGACGGAATCGTTGCGTCGGCGTTCGAGCGATGTCCGGTTAACTTGTGAATCGTTGGCCGGGACCTTGGTATTGGCAAACTCCCCGGAACGATACGATCCCTGGCAGGGAAATATTTTTGCGCTAGCCATTTATCACGGAAGTCTGGATGCAGGCACCAGTCTGCGCCACTATCGTGCCTTTTCTTCCGGCACAACGCTTGATCGCGCAGATTTGCAGAGTGCGCTTGCCGTCTACGACTTCTCCGAACGCGGCGGTCGCGTCATCCACGACCAAACGCGCTCCGAACCGGACCTGACGATTCCTGAGTATTATTCCATTCTATATCCGCCTTTTCTCACTCCGCCATGGAAGGAATACACACCTAACCGTTGGTACGTCACGGATCTGGCAATTAACGTCGTGGGCTTCGTCCCGCGCGGGTTTCTTTGTTTGCGCGTACGCTGATTTCACTGCGCAACGGAAAACGGTCGGTTGCGCTGACCGCTCTGTGTCGGTCTGTCGCTGAGCCTGACCATCGAAGTGCTGCAAGCCTACATTCCAATGAGAAACTCCGGAACCACCGATCTGATCACCAATACGCTTGGCGCCGCAATCGGCGCTGCACTCTATGCTTTACGTGATTCAGACAACGGCATCTTTAAAGCGCGCTAAACCTGCGGCAGCAGCCCGCGCGAAGCTGTCAGCACGTACTCACGCGAGAATCGAATCGTGCTCCTTGAACTTTAGAGTATTCGCCATGACGGATTTAAACCTCCCTATCTGGTAGGACGAATGGATATAACATAGAGTGGTTAGGTGAGCTTTGATTCAGGCTTCGTTCGGCTGCAACTTGGATCTGCTTTTCCATCGATTTTTCTGCAAGGGAGACATTCACGCATGAAAGGTGTGGTTCTTGCTGGGGGCAAAGGAACGCGCCTTTATCCTCTGACGCGTGTCACCAATAAGCATCTGCTGCCGGTGTTCGAGCGGCCAATGATTTATTACCCCATCCAAACCCTGGTGGATGCGGGAATCCGCGACGTTATCGTGGTCACCGGCGGGCACAATTCCGGAGATTTTCTACGGCTTCTTTCCAACGGCAAAGATTTCGATTTGCACAGAATTCATTACACCTACCAGGAAGGCGAAGGCGGAATCGCAGACGCTTTGCGTCTTGCCGAACCGTTTGTGGAAGGGCGAAAAAATCTGCGTCATTCTCGGTGACAACATCATTGAAAACAATATCATCGCATCGGCTCGAGGCTTTCGAAAAGCAAGCTGCCGGCGCTCATATCCTTCTTAAGCAGGTTCCTGATCCCCAGCGTTTCGGCTGTCCCGACCTTTCCGATGGCCGAATTCTCCGCATTGAAGAAAAACCCAAAAATCCGAAATCCGATTATGCCGTGACTGGCATCTATTTCTACGATGCGACGGTATTCGAAAAGATCGGACGGACGAAACCCAGTTCGCGAAATGAACTGGAAATCACCGACGTGAATAACATGTACCTTGAGGAAGGCTCTCTCACCCACAGCATCCTCGACGGTTGGTGGACCGACGCGGGAACCTTTGAATCCTTGCTGAAGGCTACGAATCTGGTTGCTGAAACCGGGGCCAATAAGATCCCCGGACGTGGTGCTCCGCCTCGCAATTCGAAGGGTTCCGACTAGCTTTGCCGGAACTTGGCGTAACCATTCGTCCTAAAGGAGAATTTTAGTGAAAATCCTGGTGACTGGCGGCGCAGGATTCATCGGTTCGAATTTCATTCGACAGCTTCTCGGCACTCGCGCGCGATATCCGCATCGTCAATTTCGATAAGTTGACCTACGCCGGAAATCCGGAGAGCCTCAGCGACCTGGCCGACGGACCCTCGTTACGCTTTTGTTCGCGGCGATATCAGCGATCCGGCCGCAGTTTCCGAACTCTTCAAGGACGGATTCGATGCGCTGGTGAATTTCGCCGCCGAAACTCACGTTGACCGCAGCATTGAAGACGCGTCGCCGTTTCTTCGCACCAACGTCTTGGGAGCACAATGCCTTCTCGAAGCGGCCCGCGCAACCAAGCTCCCGCGATTCGTCCACATCAGCACGGACGAAGTTTATGGCAGCGCGCCGGCCGGAGGCAGCTTCACGGAAGAAACGATTCTCGATCCGCGCAGTCCGTACGCCGCCAGCAAAGCTTCCGCGGACCATTTTGTGACAGCGTACGCCAACACCTATGGCGTCTCCGCAATCATTCTTCGATGCACCAACAACTACGGCCCGTTCCAATTTCCCGAGAAATTGATTCCTTTGATCATTGCCAACGCGCAAGAAGACAAAACGCTTCCCATCTACGGCGATGGCATGCAGGAGCGCGATTGGCTTTTCGTCGAAGACTATTGCCGGGCGATCACGCTGGCGCTTCGAAAAAGGAAAAACCGGTGAGATTTACAACGTTTCTGCAGGCACGCCTCAGCCGAATCTGAAAATCGTTAAGACCATTCTCAAACATCTCGGCAAACCTGAAACTCTTATGCAATACGTAAAGGATCGCCCCGGCCACGATCGGCGTTACGCCCTTGACAGCTCAAAAATTCGCCGCGAACTCGGCTGGCTTCCGCAGGTTTCCTTCGAGGACGGCATCCGTAAGACGATCGACTGGTATCGCTCCAACTCCTCCTGGCTCGAACACGCGCGCTCCGGCGAATATCTGAAGCTACTACGACCGTCACTATACCAATCGCTCGGAAACCTTTAGCGGTTAGAATCATTTGGCGGAATGCATCCAGCGTGCCTGACATTACCCCTTCCAACACGCCACTGTCTTCGATCGATTCAAGCGGATCTTCTTCGCTCGGATCTCTTTCCCGGCGCACGCTTCTATATATGGGATGGATTTTCGCATCTTGCCTGCTCTTCCTGCACCCGCTCATGGCCTTCGTTTCTTACTCACTTTCGGACGAAAACGCTTCTCATCTCGTGGTGATTCCCTTTATCGCCGCATGGGTCGTATTTCTGGAGCGCGACCGCATCTTTAAGGCTGCCTGGGCTCGGACATTGCATGGGCATCCATGTTGTTGGCCGCAGGTGTTGCTGTTGCTCTCGTCGCCTTCTCGATTGGATCTCGCTGGAGCGCACTCAACCAGCTCTCCGTCTATATATTCGCCCTGATCCTGCTTTGGGCCGCTGGTTTTGCTTTTTTCTTCGGCCGGCAGACGCTCCAGCGCGCGCGATTTCCGTTTTTCTTTCTTCTTCTCACCATTCCTATTCCCGATTTTATTCTCGATAAGGTGATCTACTTCCTGCAAAAAGGATCCACGGAAGTTGCCGCAGTTCTCTTCGATTGGAGCGGCGTGCCGGTCCTCCGTGATGGCTTCGTTTTTCACCTCGCTCGCGTCAACATCGAGGTTGCGCGCGAATGCAGCGGCATCCGCTCCAGTCTGGCTCTTTTGATCCTGGCCATTCTGGTTGCGTACTTCTACCTGCACACATTCTGGAAGCAAGTGGTTCTGGTGATCGCCGGCTTATTTATGATGATTTTGAAAAACGGGGTGCGCATCGTCACTCTGACGTTGCTCGCCAGCTACGTGGATCCCGGCTTCCTATATGGCAGACTGCACCGCGAAGGCGGCGTCGTTTTCTTTCTGCTCGGATTGCTCTTGCTGGCGCCGCTAGTGTGGCTCTTGCAACGAGGCGAGTCGGCAGCTCCCGCAAGGGCGGCCGGTCAGGTTCGGGCTTAGTTGCTTCGGTGTTCTCTCCGGCTGGATAAGCTGTAGTAATATCCGCCGTAACCGACACCGTGTTCCATGCGATTCAATACCACGCCCAAATGCTTTTCCTTAAAATCTTCGGCAGCCTTGGCGGCCATCTCGAAGTCTGTTACCCCTGCGCGAACCACAAACAGCACACCGTCGCACAGATCGGCGATGATACTCGCATCGTGCACGGGCAGCGCCGGTGGCGCATCCAGGATGATCCAATCAAACAGTGGCGAAACCAGGTCGAGCAAGTCCTTCAGGCGTGGATTCGATAATAGCTCGCTTGGGTTGGAAACATCGCTCCCGCCCGCGATCAGGCACAGGTTCGAATCCTCTTCCTTTTGAATGACACTGCACAACTCCGCCTCGCCCCGCAAATAGTCCGCAAGTCCGGGCGACTTCTGTATTCCGAGTGACAGGTGGAGCCGGGATGCCCGGAGGTCTCCATCAATCAGCAGCACCCGCCGCTCCGGCTGTCGTACGATCGACTGCGCCAGGTTGGCGGCGACAAACGTTTTACCTTCCGCCGGCAAGGTGCTCGTGATCACCAGCCTTCGCAACGTTTGCGCGCTGGCAATCTGATAAAGCCGCGATCTCAGCGTCCGAAATCTCTCCGCTCCAAGGCTCTGCTCGTCCTGACCCTCAAACACGCTCATTCTCGGATCAATCTTAAGTCTGGTCCGCACACACTTCTTGACCAAGTCCTCGTAACGAAGGACATTAGTGTCTTGCAAGGGTGGGAGGTTCGAGCCAATGGTCGGAAAAGACTCGACGGAACCCAGCGGGCGCGCTAGGTCGATCGGATCAAACGTAACGCTGGAATCGATACTCGCCGGGAGATGCTCCGACCGCTCCTGCGCTGCCTTCTTCAATGCTTCGTGAATCCGGCTCATAGGCTCCTCATTGACTTCATTCGCCCTGGTTCGGCGTTCACGTACGCGTGCCTGCCAATTCTAAGGTCTTATCCAAACTCGCGCCTCGACCGTGCCCTTTGCCCATTCGATCGAGCGTCGGAACTGCCACCAGCACAGGCAGCTTCAGACAGACTTCCACGTCGTATTCGGTGTGCATGGACTTATCTAATGCAGCCAGCAAGTAAAGAATCGCCAAAACCGAGCGCCAATCCGGCTCCAAAGCCGCCTCCGGCAAAATTCAACTTCTTCGGAAACGACGGCTCCAGCGGCAGGCTCGCTGGATCCAGCACATTGAAGTGCTCGCCTTCCTGCTGACGATTCAAGTCGCCGGCTATCTGCGATTGGTCGCGCTTTTTCAGTAAATCGTTGTAGAAATCCAGCGCCGTCTGGTAATTTCGCGTCAGTTCCTTGAATTCTTGTTCCACCGCTGGGCTCGACTGCAGCCGTCCCTGAAGGATGTTGATTTGGTTCTGAATCTGCGACTGCCGCTTGGTAAGATCTGCGATATCAAGATCCTCTTGCCGGATTTTTAGCCTGAATTGCTGGACCTGCGGCGGCTCGATGGCAGCTGCCCGCGAGGGTGTCGTGCTTATGCTCGGGCGTGGGCCTGTTGCGATCTGCTTTTTGAGCTGCTCGATTTGGCCTTTAGTCTTAATGACGTCGGGATGCTCTTCGGTATAGCGCGACTCCAGGGTCGAAAGTTGATCTTGCAAGGTTGAGAGCTGTTGTTCCAGGGTTTCCGGATTGCCGTTCCCACTCGTGGCCAGCTTCCAATTCGCCAATTGCGTGGTCAGCAGCGACTCGTTTAGTGACTTATCCTGCTGCGTCCGGTTAAGAGCTTGCGTGTTCGCTTCCAGTTGCGAATTCATTCCGCTCAAAAGGGCCAGGTTAGTCTGGTCTTGATCCGATAGCGATCCAATATGGCGCCTTTTGAAGTCGGCCAGCTTCGCGTCCTGCTCGTTCAATCTTTGTTGAGCTTCCTCAAGGTGTTGGGAGACAAATTGCGTCGTGGAATTCGACCTTTTGTCCATGTACGACGCATTCTGTTCCATAAACATGGTCGTAATTTCCGAGCAGATCCGTTGCGCAGTCCGGGGATTGTCGAAAGTTACGGCCACTTGAAATCCTGGCAATTGATGTTCTGCAGTTCCGGGCATAGCCTCAAGCGGGGAAACCGTTATCGCATTGCGCAAACGAAGCACCAAGTCCTCTATGTGCGTCTTACCCTGATCCTCAGGATATAGGTTGAACTTCTCAATAATTGGCTGCAGACGCGTACTGCTCAAAATTTCTTGCTGCATAGAAGCCAGTCGCTGGTTCGACGCTTCATTAACCACCGGCTTTACGATCTCTGCCGATACCGTGGGTTGGTCGATCAAAACAAGCGTTTTTGACGTATATTTTTTCGGCGAGTACTGTCGTCGCTACTAGAGCGATCCCCACACCCAGAGTGACGGTAAGCGGTAATACCCACCAGTATTTTCGGCCGACTCGCTTGACTTCCGAAATTCGCAATTCGCCGTTCTGAATCATAAATCCGCCTCGCTTCTACTATATTGCCATTTCCGGCGCCAAGAGGGTCGTCCGTCTCTCCGAGTGGGTGTTCGACGGGCTTCCGCCACCGTTGGAGAGGTGCAACCTTGGTTCCACGTTCGCAGTTTGGCGTTCCGGCATCGTCTTCCATTAACATCTTAATTTTCAGTCAGTTAGCGATTCCGATAGATGTCATTTTTACCCCATACGCCTCTGGGGCCGGATTGCCGCCTTGGAAAAGTGGAAGTTTTCTGTCCACCTTATCCCTAATTTTAGCCTTTTTGGCGGCGATAATCTCAAAAACTTAAGCCGCTCGTGTTGTCCGGCAAGCCTACTCAACATTTCAGGCATCCTAACCTACTAAGAACGCGGCCGTTAAACGTCCTTCACCAGTGCTAGCCCTACACCGTCTAAGGGCGTAGAATTGCATCGAGTACCCTGATCATCCAACCTCGTTAGAAAAGGCCATGCCGATACTCCAACTAGCTAGAAGAGTTCTATCGAACTTTACGTTGTACAGAATATTGCGAACTGCGGTCGCCTTTGCGTCTGTTGCAGTCCTGCTCTTTTCGGCTTGCTCCAGGGACCCCAACGTCCGCAAGCAGAAATTCGTCGCCCAGGGGACGTCTACTTCAATGCCGGGAAATATCCCGAGGCGCAAATCTCCTACTCGCGTGCGCTGCAGATCGATCCTCGTTATGTGATTGCACTCTACAAGAGCGCCCAGTGCAGTGAACGAATCGGAAATTGGAACGCCGCCTACAACGAGCTCTTGCGGACGGTTGAACTTGCACCCGACAATTGGCCGGCACAACTCGATCTTGGAAGAATTTTCCTCGGCGGGGGAAGACCGCAAGAAGCCAAGGACCGCGCACTGCTCGTTCTACGCAGTAATCCAAAAGACGTTGAGGCGCAGATTCTGCTTTCCGGTTCCGATGCTGCTCTCGGCAATCAACAGGCTGCCCTATCCGAAGCGCGCGAAGCCGTAAATCTTGACCCGGGCCGCGCATCCGTCTATCTGAATCTCGCGCTTCTCCAGCAAAAATGGGGCGCGTTCAGCGAAGCGGAAGCTAATTTGCTGAAAGCTCAATCGCTTGACCCTTCATCCGCGGCTCCGAGAATGATTCTTGGTGCTATATACGAGAATCAAAAGCGCGCCGATGATGCGCGCAAACAATTTGAAGCGGCAATTCAGGCCGAACCAAAAAATCCTCGGCCACGAACCGCTCTCGCCACGCTTTACTTTTCACAGGGTCAGATTGATCAAGCTGAAAAAGTCCTGATCGATGCCAAGGCCCAGATGCCCGACGTCCCCGCCGGCTACCGCATGCTTGGTGACTATTACATCGCGCGCAACGATTCCGCAAAGGCCCTGGCGGAATTTTCTTCTCTGGTTGCCAGTCATCCAAACGATCTTGGCGTCAAGAAAACCTACATTCAACTCCTCGTCCTAGGACATAAACTGGACGAAGCGATTCCCCTCAATGATTCGATTCTGAAAAATTCTCCTCATGACACTGACGCTCTGGTTCTCCGCGGAGAAATCCAGGTTCAACAAAAGAAAGCCGATGAAGCCATTGTTACCTTGCAGGATGCGGTAAAAAATGCGCCGGATAATGCCGCCGGGCATCTTACAACTCGGGTATGCCTATCAACTCAAAGGCAATTCCAATGAGGCTGAGACGCAGTGGCGTAAAGCAGCTGAATTACAACCGCAGTCTGCCGAAGCATGGCGCGCACTCGCTGTCCTTGCAGGCCAGCGTCACGATTGGCACGAACTGGAATCCATAGGAACGCAACTCATCAAAATCGCTCCGAATGCTCCGGAAGGATACGTTTATCGTGCGACGGCTCGTGGAAATCAAGGCGACGCCGCATCGGCGGAAGCGGAGCTCAATCGGCTGATTCGATCCGCGCCGCAAAATCCTATTGGCTATATTCAAATGGGGCTTTTGCGTACCCAGCAAAAACGTTGGGCCGATGCTGACTCGTTTTTCCGCCAGGCGCTCGTCCACGATCCCAGCTCCTTCCCTGCGCAAGAGGCTCTCGCTAATCTGGATTTCCAGCGAGGCCAACCCGCCGCCGCGGTCCAGCGCATTAAAGACCAGTTTCAGACATCCCCCAACAATGCAGGCCTCGCGTTTCTTCTCGGTCAAGCTCAACTCCGCAATTCCCAGCAGGCCGATGCTGAGCAATCATTCGCTCGCGCCTCTGAACTTGCTCCTTCGAACCCTGCGCCCGTTATTGCTCTGGCTGGAGTACAGGTTGGCCGTGGCGAAACCGACGCCGCGATCACCAGCTACAAGCGTGCAATTTCGCTGGCTCCAACCAACGCTCAGTTGGTCGTCTCGCTCGGCACTCTTTACGAAGCGAAGGGCGATTGGCAACAGGCTGAAAACACTTATCGGCAGGCGCTTTCCATTCAATCGGATAATGCCTACGCCGCGAACAATCTCGCTTACCTGCTCCTCGATCATGGCGGCGACGTAAACGTCGCTTTGAGCCTCGCTCAGATCGCGCGGCGCGGACTGGGCGACTCTCCCAATTCGGCCGATACTCTCGCCTGGGCATACTTTCACACCGGTGCATTCTCCGTGGCCGCCCCATTGCTGGAAGATGCCATTAAGAAAGTTCCGTCGAATCCCACCTATCGCTACCACTTGGGCATGGTCTATCAGAAATTAAATGACCCGGCGCACGCGCGGACTGCCTTTGAAGGTGCGATCAAAGCCAAACCCGATAGTCCCGCGGCAGAAGCGGCGCGCAAAGCGATCAGTGAACTTGCCGGCACCTGAGCCGCCATCAGCCCTTTACACCTGAACCATTCCGGCTTTCAATAGGGTTAGGCGAGGCAATCCAATGGCTACCGACGTGTCTATACCACCCGCTCTTCGATCGGATATCGTTCCTCTGGGGACCCGCAATGGCATCGAAATGGCCATTCTCCGCCGCACCACGAAAACGCTCGGCAAAATCATTGCCAAGCCCAATTCCCCTGACTTGATCGAAGGCGTGCTGATTGAGCCACTACAGATTTATCCAGACGACCGCGGTTATTTTTGTGAACTGGCCCGCCTCGGCAAAGGCCTCGCCTCGAAAATGGTTCCAGATGACCAACGCAGCGTACAAGTCTCGTTCACGCTGACTTATCCCGGGACAATCAAGGCCATTCATTACCACTCAGAGCAAACTGATCTTTGGGCGCCTGTTTCCGGCATGGTGCAAGTCTTCCTCTACGATCTGCGCCGCAGCTCCTCGACCTTCGGCGCCATCAATACAATTTTTGCCGGCCGGTTCCAGCCGTGGGAAATCCTGATCCCTCCGGGTGTGGCCCACGGTTACAAGGCTCTTGGAGTCGAGCCCATTCAACTGGTTTATTTCACGGATCGCCATTACAACCCTGCCGATGAATTGCGCCTTTCCTACGATCACCCGGACATCGCCTATGACTGGGAAATCCAGCACAAGTAACTATGCGCATCCTTGTCCTGGGTGCCCGCGGAATGCTGGGCACCGACCTTCTAAATTACTGGCAGTCGGATGAGTTGATTCCGGCAGGCTCGGCCGAGGCTGACCTCCGCAATTTCAACCAAGTAGAAAAGCTTGTTTTGAAAGTCCGGCCCGAATGGATCATCCTCTCTTCCGCAATGACCGATGTCGACGGCTGCGAGCGCAATCCTGAATTGGCCTTTGCAGTGAACGCTACAGGGGTTGAAAACGTCGCTCGGGCCGCCCAATCGATCGCTGCGCGCATTTTCTTGGTGAGCACCGACTACGTATTCGATGGCCTGGGCAAGCGCCCCTATGAAATTGACGATCCGATTGCTCCCATAAATGTGTACGGCGCTTCAAAAGCCGCGGGCGAGGCAGCGCTGCGCAAGTACGACTCCTGGTGTATTGGGCGCACCTCGTGGCTATTCGGAATTCACGGCCCATCGTTCCCGGAAAAAATCCTAAGGGCCGCGGAAACTCGTCCGCAGCTTTCGGTGGTCAACGATCAGGTAGGATCGCCAACTTACACGCGCGATCTTGCCTGTGCCATCCGTGATTTAGTACGCAAAGATGCGCGTGGAATCACGCACATAACGAACGAAGGTATTTGCTCTTGGTATGATTTCGCTCGCGAAATCCTGCTGCAGTCTGGCCGGCAATCGATTCCGGTTCTACCCATCACTACCGATCAATCCGCGCGTCCGGCCCGCCGCCCAAACTATTCGGTACTTTCTCCTGCCAGCCTTCACGCCCATGGCGTGCGGCTGCGCCCCTGGCAGCAGGCTTTGCAAGCCTTCCTGCAGGAGCGCGGCAGCACGGTTATCCCTTAAGGGACGATGGCGCTCACTTCGTTTGAATAGGCGCTCTCATTTCCGCCCGCGTCCACTGCCGTCGCCACGTAGTAGTAAGTCTGTCCACTCTGCACGCTCGAATCGGCGTAGCTGACTCCTCCTAGCACCGAACCGTTCACCTTTGCGTACGAGCTTCCGCTCACCGTACTGCGATATACATTGTAGCCGGCCACTGAAGAACTACTGGCGCCCCAGTTCAACGCAACCGAATGCGACACCACCGGCGCAATTCCGGTACCGCTCAACGCAACGCTTGAAACGGACCCCTTTGCATTGCTCAGTATGTTCACGCTGCCACTCACTGCGCCTGCGGTCGATGGCGCAAACTGCACGCTCACCGAGGTACTTTGATTCGGCGAGAGTGTAACTGCCCCTGCGCCGCTTAACAGCGAATAGCCCGCCCCTGTAGCTGTGATCCCCGAAATCGCAACGTTCGAGTTGCCCGTGTTCGTCACCGTAAACCCTTGTGCCGCCGAACTTCCGTCGCTTACGTTGCCGAAGCTCAGACTGCCTGGATTAACACTGATCGTGTACGAGGCTGCCACTCCCGTCGCGCTGAGTGCAACTGTGGCCGGAGAATTAGGCGCGTTGCTGACGATCGAAACCGCGCCAGTCACACTTCCCGCCGATTGTGGCGCATATTGTACGTTGAAGTTTCCGCTCTGGCCTGGCGTTAGCGTCATCGGTAAAGCCAACCCGGTCAGAGTAAACCCGGCCCCGGTTACCGTCGCTTGTGAAACCGTCAAGTTCGCCGTGCCACTGTTCTTGATCTGCACGGTCTGCGAGTTCGTGTTTCCCGTTACCACCGAACCGAAGCTCGCCGATGACGGTGTCAGGCTCAATCCTGCTTGCACTTGCGTACCAGTGACAGCTGCTACCGCGTTCACCCCATCGTTATTCGTCACCGTCACGCTGCCAGCCGTCGCGCCGGCCGTGGTCGGGGCGAACGTCACACTCAATGCTACAGTCTGTGTAGGCGCCAGCGTTACCGGTGCTGCCAGTCCGCTGACGGAAATCCCCGCGCCACTCGCGGCGGCCTTCATCACCGTCACGCTGGAGTTTCCCGTATTCGAAAGCACTACGTTCTGCGTGCTGCTGCTTCCCGCGGTTACGTTGCCGAAGTTCAAACTCGCCGGCGAAAGCGACATCGTGTAACTTGCCGCCACTGCGCTTCCGTTCAATGTCACTGTTGACGTTGGATTCACCGCATTGCTTGTGATCGTGATTGCGCCCGTCGCCGCTCCAGCCGTCTTTGGTGCAAATGTCGCCTGCAGCGCCACCGACTGTCCCGCGGATATCGTCACCGGGGCGACCATGCCGCTCGCGCTGAATGCTCCGCCAGTTACGCCGATTTGCGTGATTTGCACATCGCTTTGTCCGGAATTCTTCACGGTCACGGCTTGCGTTGCGCTTCCATTCACCAGAACGTTTCCAAAATTCAGTGCGCTGGAACTCAATGAAAGTTGCGATGCCGCCGCTGCGGCAGCTCCCTTCAGTTTCACGTGCGACGATCCGCCGTGCGAAGTCATCGCCGTCAGCGTGCCCGAAGCCGATCCCGATTTCGTCCCGGAGTATGTGACCTGAAATCTTGCCGACTGCCCCGATCTGATCGTCAACGGCGTCGGAAGTCCTGAAGCCGCGAATTCAACCGCAGTTGATGCCAGTTGCGTAATCGTTACCGTTTCGTTTCTAGTGTTTGTAAGCGTCGCAATCTGCGTCGCTTTTTGCCCTACCGGAACGCTTTCAAAAGTGATGTTTGACGGTGAAATCTGCACCGCCTCTTGCGGCGCGGGATTTGCATTCGAAGTATTCGCCAGTCCTGCGCAACCGCTCAACACTGCTCCGCCGCACGCCACCATCGCAAATATTGCCGTGATCCCCCAGCCCCGTTTGCTCGCCCCGAACTCTTCTGCTCTGCCTGTCTTCGCCCCGTTCACACTCGCCATTTCGTCCCCTCCGAACTCTCGTCCGTGAGGCAGACTACGGCTTCGAGTCGCGTAAAAAATACTGGTTAGACGTTCACATTAGGGACAGGCGTGCTCCTGTCCCAGCGAACATCGCTTGCTTCCAGTACCTTTTTTCGCGATTTTTTTTCTGACGAGCTGCGGAGATTTTTAGCCGGCGCGCCTGGTCGGACGGACGGCTAGTTGAACGAAGGGACAGGGACTATTTTGTATTTAAGTGGTACGGTATTGTAGGATAAACATGCTGAGAATGCGGGTGTGCCGGCACTTACGCCGATGCCGGCGTACTTCGGCTCCGCGCTTGGCCCGTGGACCGCTTCACAATCAGCCCCGCGTCGCGAATCTTATAAATCAAAGCGCGGTAGCTGATCTTCAGGTCTTGCGCAGCCCTGCGACGGCTCCATTGATTCGCACGCAATGCCTCGATGATCGCGTTCCGTTCCATCTCACGTATCGCTTCTTTCGCAATTTTCTTCAACGGCATCGGGCTCTGCGATCCATTTTGCCCTTTAAGCACCGGCGGCCTGCTGTGCACCGTTTCTCGCTGAATGAGCGCCTCTGCGCCCACGACGATATATCGGGCAACGCAGTTTGAAAGTTCCCGCAAATTACCTTGCCACGGCAAATTCTGCATATAATTCATCAGTTCCGGCCCGAATGGTTCGCATTCTCTTTCGAATTGTTGCGAATGAAGCCGGCGGAAATACTCGACCAACTGCGGAATGTCTTCCCTCCGGGCGGCAAGTCGCGGCAGCGCTATCTTCAGGACGTTAATCCGGTAAAACAGGTCTGCTCGAAAGCGTCCGGCCTCGATCTCATCTTCCAGGCGTCTCCCGGTCGCACAGATCACCCTCGTTTCTACCACTCGATCCGTTTCGTCGCCAAGCCTGGAAAAAAATCCGTCCTGCAGAAAGTGCAGAAGCTTACTCTGTAAGCCCAAATCGAGATCCGCAATCTCATCCAAAAAGAGTGTGCCTTGATGAGCCCTCTCGACGCGGCCAGGTTTCGACGCGTTTGCTCCGGTAAATGCGCCCTTTTCATGTCCGAACAGCTCGCTCTCGAGCAGACTCCCAGGGATCGCTGCGCAATTTACCTTTACGAATTCCCCGCTGGCATAGTGGGAATTTGCGTGCAGCCAGCGCGCCAGAACTTCTTTTCCCGTGCCGCCCTCTCCTAGCAGCAGCACCGCCAGGTCTGTCCGGCAGATCTTTAGCGCCTTCTGCTTGACTTCTTCCATCGCGGGCGAAACGCCGAATACCAGATCGTCGGGAGGCAGTCCTGCCAGACCTTCAACCTTTGCCATTCTTGTCGCGGCTCTTGGTGACATACTGTGGCGATCTCTCGTTCAACAGTTTGCACTCTGCGAGCCACGCCGCCGGCAGTTCAATACCAGCCCCGGCCGATTATTGGATCAGCTAACTACTTTGTTTTTTTGGCGATACATGGTTTCCGTGGATGTTGGTAATGGTACCGGTAGCCCAGTCCACTAGCCCATTCGGTTCATTGTTAGAGAAAGATTCTTCCGCAGGCGAGAAGTCCACTTCCTGTACGCGATTCAGTCTTGTCAGGCGCTTCTACGTTCAAGGGTTAGCGCGGCCTCACAATCGCTGTTTTTTTCCGCTCTTCTAACTCGCTGTTCCGCGCATGATGTCGTAACGCTCTATGACTGCTGCCACTCCTTGCCGTTCATTTCCGTCTTCCATGCGCGATTCCACTCGCACGATCTTGCCTGATGCCTTTACCAGCACTTCCTCACCGCTCGTCATCTCGCGCGGCAGCGTCAGCATAATGTCCAAACTGGACCCCGGTCGTACATCTTGATCAATCACAAAATATAAACCCTTGGTCGAAATGTCCCTGGTTCTTCCACTTTGCGTTTCCGCAAATCCTTGCGCCGGAATCCGTACCATGACCGGCAGCGATAGATCGTAGCGTCGCGCGACGCGACGTTCAGACATTACTCCCATTCACCACCTGAGTTCGCGGACCACTGCCCCTAGCTCGCGACCCTTTCGCAACTGAGTTTGCCAGTTAATTACCCTGGTTACTATTTCTGAATCTTCTCTAATCTTCGTTCGGTGCTCTGAAAAGCAATACCCGCGATCATCCCAAATAGAAGTCACCTGAACGAAAGCTTGGTGCTTCAGACTGTCCCCGTACGCCACAAACATTGAACGCGTAATGGCTCACTCGCCATGATTGGTTCCGTAGGAGCCAATCGAAAGCCGCCTCCCTTTCGGCGTCCCTCCCCCGAACTACTCGGCTGAAGTCGTAGGAACTGCTACTGTTTCCTTATCTGGCACAGCGTTCGCCGTTCGTCTGCTCCGCGGCGTATCCAGATTGAATTGACGCATCTTATATAACAGCGCCTTGTAGCTGATTCCTAGCATTTTCGCCGCGTCTTTGCGGCACCACCGGGTCTTTTCCAGGGCGTCGGCAATCGCCTCCATCTCCGCCTCATCCTTCAACCCGCGAACCAGGGCCTTTAGCCCCTGTTCCTTCGGCACTTTCACTTCCTGGCGCGGAGAAGTTCGTTGCCGCGTCGCCGACATCTCCACCAGCTCCCGCAAGCTTCCTTCGTCGTCTTCCAGGATCACATAGCGTTTCACGAAGTTTTCCAATTCGCGCAGGTTGCCAGGCCACGGATAATTTAACGCTGCATCCAGCAGATACTTGGATGGCTGCATCGGCTCTTTTCCAAATTTTTCGCTGTACTTGTCCAGGAAATGCCGGAACAACAGGGGAATCTCCGCTGTCCGTTCGCGCAGTGGCGGCACCAGTATCGAGAGCACGTTCAACCTGTAATATAGATCCTCGCGGAACCGTCCTGTCTTCATCGCCTCATGCACGTCCACGTTAGTGGCAGCCAGCACCCGGACGTCGGTCTCAATCAGGTGCCGTCCGCCCAGTCGCGAATATTGATGATCCTGCAGTACGTGCAGCAATTTTGCCTGCAAGTGCGTGCTCATCTCCGCAATTTCGTCCAGAAAAATCGTTCCTTTATTCGCCATCTCAAACTTCCCGGGCTTCGATCGCACCGCGCCCGTAAATGCCCCCTGCTCAAACCCGAAAAGCTCCGACTCCAGCAGCTCGCCCGGCAACGCCGCGCAGTTCACCTTGATGAACGGCTGATTCCTGCGCTTCGAACGCAGATGAATCATGCGCGCCACTACTTCTTTGCCAACTCCGCTTTCCCCGCATACGAATACCGGCACGTCCACCGGCGCAATCTGCAAAATTTGCTGACGAATTCGCACCATCTGCGGACTGGCAGCAAGGAAACTCAAATCTTCCGTCACTTGATCGCAATAATCGCGCAGCACCTGGTTCTCGGTTACCAGTTCCTTCTTCTGCCGTGATTTCAGCATCGCGGCATCCAACTCGGATTTCTCGAACGGTTTCGTCAGATAATCGTGCGCGCCGATTCGGATCGCATCAACCACCGTTCCCACTTCGTTTGAACACGACAGCATGATCACATTCAGCGTCCGGTCCAGTTGCATCAGCTCTTTCAGCGTGTCTATCCCGCTCAACTCGGGCATCAGCACGTCCAGAATCACCAGGTCTGGTCGCTGACCCTCACTGATCTGCTTGATTGCTTCGCGCCCGCTGCTCAGTGTCTCGACGTCGAATCCATCCACCTCCAGCAGCGTTTGCAGATACTTTCGAATGCTCGGTTCGTCATCCACTACCAGAACCTTCTCTTTTACGGCCATTGCAATGGTCCTTTCCGGAATTCGCGAAATCGCTTCAGCTCTGTTCGATCGGCAATAAGAAGCTGAATGTGCTCCCCTTCTTCGCTTCGCTTTCCACCCAGATTTTCCCGCGGTGCGCCTGCACCAGCCGTTTGGCGATGGCCAGCCCAAGTCCCATCCCAGACGTATTACGATCCACTCTCACGAAATCTTCAAAAATCTCCTGGTGATGCTCCGGAGGAATGCCTGCTCCGGAATCGGTAACGCTTACTTCCACGCTATTCGGCCGCGGCAGACGGAATCTGCGCCGTTCCTGGTTTGGCGCTGCATCCGCAACCCGCCTTTCCCAGAAATGCGGCCTGGCTATTAACGTCACATTCCCGCCAGGCGGCGTATGTTTCAGCGAGTTGTCCAGCAGATTTGCCGCCGCCTGCTGTACTTTCTGATAGTCGAATCGAAAGGTTGGAATCGAAGGATCCAGTTGCACTTCCAATTTTACGCCTTTTCTTTGGAAGGCCTCGGCCCAGCGTTTCGCCATTTCATCCAAACAATCTTGCAAATCGTTCTCGCGAAGCTGCAGCACCAGTTTTCCGCTTTCCAGAGCGGAATAATTCAGGAACATCGAAACCAGCCGCACCAACCGCTCGCAGCTTTCCTTGGATTCTTCTAAAATATCTTTCTGTTTTTCCGTCAGCCGACCCAACGATCCAGCCAGCAGCAGATCGTAATATCCCTTGATCACCGCCAGCGGCGTCTTTAGCTCGTGCGCCGCCGAGGCCAGGAACACGGTTTTTTGCCGGTTTACTTCCTGCAATTTCAAGTACGCTGCCAGCAGGTTTCGGTAGGTGATTTCTCGCTCTTGCAGCAACTCTTGTACGGTGAGTTGCGTGGCACTATCCACTGCCGCCCCGTCCGCGGCCTTATCTTTAATTTGTACAATCAGCCATTCTGCTTCTGGCGTTAGCCGGAATCGCGCTATCTTTCGGTTCTCGGTGCCTGGAATTCCTCGTTCTGCCCAGGCCCGTCCCGTCGCCAACTCCTCCAGAATTTCAACCCCGCTGGTTTGCAATAACTGCTCAAAGATGTTTACCCTGTGAGTACTTAACAACAATTCCTGACTACCGAGGACCGCCTTCGCCGCCCCGTTCGCTGCCAACAGCAGCCCTTTACGATCCGTCACGATGATAGGCGCTTCGATCCCTTCCAATATTTCCCTGAAGGAATCGACCTTCAGCACCGTTGGAAACAGGCCGTCCGCAGCCACCGAGGCTACCATCCGACCGCCCATTCTTTGGTTCACCCCTGTCCCTGTCGAGTGGCAAAACTTTTCCCGTATCTTCCGGCCATCCTCCCATCCGGCAATAGCACTGTCAATGGTAAATCCGTTCCATTTGCACAATTGGGGAAACTCCGTAGACATTTGCGAGTGCGCATTTCTCTGGGCGTGGGCTGCCGGCGGATCTGCTACAGTTAACTCGCTCTTTTTCTTTATGTTAGATTGGCTTGAATCCCAAACTGCTATGGCATTTCGTATGCTCGTAGCGTACTAGTTCGACCGTACTAACGAGAGCCAAGTGCCAAGTCAAATTTTAAAGACGCAAGAGACGATGGCCGCCCCCCATCAACGACAAAACCCACGGATCCGAATTCAAATTCCCGTATTTCTTCGCGGGACGGATGCCTTAGGCGTCGACTTCATCGAGCTCACTAAAACCCTCAATATTAGCTCGACCGGCGCCTGCATAGCCTCTTCGCATATCCTTCAAACCGAACAGCTTATCCAATTGACCGTTCCTACTCCCTCTCCTTCAACCTCCGGCTTGGTTCCTTACGAGACCCCGCCCATAACCGCTCGCGTGCTTCGTCAGGAGTCCGTAGGCGATCTCCGCCTTTTCGGCTTGGAGTTCCTCCACCCGCTCCCCTAGCGGATTCAACTACTGGTAGTACTACCGGGTGGCAGTTTTCTAGAACCCGGATTCCTTTCTGGACATCATTTTTTTCTCGTCCGAAATCGTTTGTGCTATCGTTACGCCCACTTGCAGTCCCAGGAAGTGTTTTTTTTCGCATCCGGGCGGCCATCCCTTTTCCTTGGCACTCCGCATGCTCCACTCCCCTCGCACTGCATTCGCACCACCCCATTCCCCGCGGGGACAAAAGAAGGTCAAGGTCCACACCGGTGATTCCCAGCTCCGGCGTTCCGGTATCCGCGCGCATGCGTCCGAATGACGCCTATTTTGAACTCATCGCAGACACTCTCGATGGATTGGAATCGAGCGCTCGCGCTCAATTCCTTCAGCGTTTTTTACTTTCACTCGCCCACGTCGAGATTCCAGAAAGCAAAGCGATCGCTATCTGGGAGGAAATCCTTGCGCGCCGAGTGCAACTCTCCGAGCGCTCCGATTCTCCAGTGGCCTTGCAGACGGCCCTCGTTGATGTTCTTTCGTCCGCTGGAATGTTCAACGTTCCGGTGGTCATCGAATTCGAGGAACTGAAGCATTTGCATCGCAACGCTGTCACCGATCCGCTGACCGGGCTTTACAATCGCCGGCTTTTTAACGAAAACTTCGACAAAGAACTCAATCGTGCTCGCCGCTATGCGCACCCTCTCAGCCTCGTTACTCTCGATCTTCACCGCTTTAAGGAAGTCAACGACAAACACGGTCATCCGCGTGGTGACGATGTTCTGCGCGCTGCCGCCGCGACTCTCAGAAAAGCACTGCGTACTTCAGACTCCGCCTTCCGCATTGGTGGCGACGAATTCGCGTTGCTCCTTCCGCAAACGGATTCCTCTCAGGCTTCCGGTCTGAGTCGCCGTATCGGCGTGGTGTTCACGGAAATTCTTCGTCCGCTCGACCTCACCATTTCTGTCAGCATGGACCACGGAGTCTCCACCTACCCGCAGGACGGCGACCAGCGTGATCAATTGATTCGCATCGCCGACGAGCGCCTCTATACCGCTAAACAAGCCAATCAGCAGAAAACGGTCTCCGAACCCGCCCCTGACGTAGCTCAAGAAGCCCAACCACGCGTTGTGCCCGAGGCCCCTCAAGAAGTTACGCCGGACATTCCTCGCACCGCCGTACCCGAGCCAGTACCGCCCTCTAGGTCAGCTCCCGCTGAGGCTTCCAGTATTTCTCAGGAGGTTCAGGCTTCGTCGCTTTCAGCTGAGACTCCCACACTCGAAGAGTCGGTCAGCACACCGATGGAACGTCCTGCAGCATTCCCGTCGCCTGGTTCCCAATCCGTTGCCCCTCCGCCTCCCTCCGTTTCTCCTCTTCAGACCTCCCATCCGACGTTTCCCGTCACTTCCGAAGAGCCCCGCATCTTTGCCGTGCCCCGCAAGGCTGAACGCGTTTCCATGGTCGGTACAAACGCCTATGCCGTCCTGGGAGACCAGTCCTCTCATCGCGCTCGCGTCGTGGACCTCGGTTTCGGCGGCGTTGCGCTGGACTTCCCGAGCTCTGAAGCCATTCCCGATATGCTCCTGGCCGTCCTTCACGTGCCGATTCTCCCTCCGGTGCGCGTAAGTCTCAGACGTGTCTGGACCAAACCGCTCAGCGACGAGACCATCCGCGTGGGCTGCTGCTTCATTTCCTAGTTCCTTTCTTCGCCCTCAGAATCGCTTGCGATTCTGCCTGCACACACGTACAGGTTCCGCACCCTGCTCCAAAGCTGTCCTACGACCAAATTGCCAGGTCGTCGCGATCCCCGATACCTTTAGCGCCATGCGTGGAATATTTCTTAAGCCGCAATCCCCTGTGGATGTGGCTCAACAACTAACAAACTCTCGATGGATTCTTTTGGCTTGCGCCATCATTTCCTCTGTTATCTCTTCCGGTTGCGCTTCGGTCTCGGCAGAAAACCCTGCCGATCGTGCCGCCGCGAAACTTTCCGTGGTCCCCTCGGTCGTTGATTTCAAAGCCGTGGTCGTGGGTCAGAAAAATTCCCAAACCGTCAAAGTCACCAACTCCAGTTCGACTTCCATCAACCTTAAAAGCTTGAATGTTTCTGGAACTGGATTTTCAATCTCCTCCGCAAAAGGTCCGGTTCTGCTTGCACCCGGCAGTCACGTCGACCTCAGCGTCATGTTTGCTCCATCTACCGCCGCCAAACAGACTGGCTCACTCGTTATCTCCACTGCCGATTCAAAGGCACCAGTCAGCGTTCCGCTTTCTGGTGCCGGGGAAAAAGCCACTCCCGCACTCACGCTTTCTCCGGCGTCCGTAAATTTCGGCACGCGCGGCGTAAAGACCTCCACTCCTCAATCGGTAGTCCTCACGAATACCGGCAATATTTCACTTTCAATTGGCTCGATTATCGTTTCGCATCCTGCCTTTTCCGTTTCTGGCATCAGTAAAGGCGTATCGCTCTCACCGGACCAAAAGCTTGAGTTTCAAGTTTGGTTCCGCCCAACCGCCGCTGGCCAGACTTCTACAACCGTCTCGGTCACTTCATCCGCCGATCTGGCGCCGGTTCAACTGCCCGTCGCCGGTTCCGCTTCTAGCTCCGCCCCTTCAAATCCAAGTGCCGCGTCGCCTCACTCTGTAACTCTCAATTGGAGCGATAACTCCGGCTCGGCCAGTGGTTTTTACGTTTACCGTGGCGAGGCCGCCGGCGGTCCATTCGAGCGTCTCGACCAAGCCAAGCTCGAAACGACATCCTACAAGGACGCCAACGTCGTGAGTGGCGGACATTACTACTACGTGGTCACTGCCGTGGGCGACAGCGACTCCGAGAGCGCCTATTCGAACGAAGTCGCCGTCGAAATACCTAACAACTGACCCCACTCCGCGTTACCCGGTTTGCTAATTCACCCTGTCCTGTTTGTACTCACACTCATCCATTTGTTTTCAATGATTTAGGCTGCTCTCACTTGCACGGAGCAACCTCATTTGCAGCCTATAGTCCACCAAGAGTGCACCAGATACCTATGTACCTTTGCTCTCGCCGCGTGAAATTTGAGCTCGGCCTCAACCCTCCAGGAAGAAGAGTTGGTATCCTTCCTGAATGAGCAAGTTGCCGATTGCACGCGCGGTGATCGCCCAGCGCGGAAAGCAGATGGAGTATTTTACGATTGCGTAGAATAGCCTCGAAGGCCTGATTGCCGTCAGTGCCGGACTGCTTGCGGGCAGCGTTTCTTTTGTCGGTTTCGGAATCGATAGTTTCATTGAGGTTGCCTCCGGCGCCACACTGCTGTGGAGAATGTCCGTTGACGTGGACGTTCAGAAGCGCGACCGAAACGAAAAACTGAGTCTCAGGACCCTGGGAATCTGCTTTCTCGCTCTTGCCATCTACATCACGTATGAATCCGTGTCGGATCTGTTAAGGAAGACAGTCCCTGAACACAGCATTCCGGGAATTGCGCTGGCCTGCGTGTCCCTCGTAGTAATGCCGCTGCTGTCCCGGGCCAAAACGAAAGTGGGCACACCTTTGACCAGCGCCGCCATGAAAGCCTATGCGCGCCAGACCGACTTCTGTGTTTATCTCTCAGCTATTTTTCTCGGCGGCCTTCTACTCAATGCGAGCCTTGGATGGTGGTGGGCGGAACCAATTGGTCTGACCATGGCTCCGATCATTGCTAAAGAAGAAGTCGATGTGCTGAGGCAAGAACGTGTTGCTAATGGTTATCCAAACCCGCGTCGACCCTATTGGCTCTCACGGATTAGATCTCAGTGCGACCTGCTCTTATCTGTGTGACATTGTTGTTACAGCGAAGGGTAGTCTGCGGATCCTGCCGCTCCTCTTTCTTGGCAAGGGTTTCCAGGCCCGCATCCCTGCGCTTCAACTCATCCGGCTTGTTCGCGAATCAGTGCGTACGCGGTGCTCCTGCCGCCGCTTTCTTCCTGTTTGAGAATTCGCTTGGTGATCAGGTCCTGAATGTCGCGCAATGCAGTGTCGTGCGAAATTTTGGCGAGCTTCCCCCACTTTTCCGTCGTCAGTTTGCCCTCAAAGCCATCGAGCAACTGGTTGATGATTTTTTTCTGCCGCTCGCTGACGTCGATTGATCTCTGTCGGGCATGACGCCAGAAGGCCTCCTTGGCCAGAACTCCCGCGGTTAATTCATTCGCCTTTCCAATGGCGCGGCCGAGACAATCGAGAAACCACACGAGCCATTCCGTGACGTCCATTCCCCCCTTTTGTGTGGATTCCAGGATTTCGTAGTAGCCCTTGCGGTCTTCCCGGATTTGCGACGACATGCTGTAGAAACGCTGCGCGCTGTTCTCGAGCCGCGCGAGGGACATTTCCGTGATCGCACGGGCGATTCTTCCGTTGCCATCCTCAAACGGATGTATGGTCACAAAGTACAGGTGCGCCAAGCCAGCCTTGGTCAGTGGCTCCGTGCTTGTTGCGTTGTCTTCGTACCAGGTCAGAAATCTTTCCATTTCCGGCCCGACCGCTTCGGGTCCGGGACCCTCGAAGTGAATTTTCTCTTTACCCTCAGGACCGGAAACGACTTCCATTCCACCGGTTCGCCAAGCGTCCGTCTTGACTTTGCGCATCCCGCTGCGGCCGGTGGGAAACAGCGCTGCATGCCAGCCGAACAACCGCTCTTCCTTTAGCGGCTGCGCATACTTCTGCGTCGCGTCCAGCATCATCTCGACGATGCCTTCTACATTTCGATCTGCTGCCCGCGTTCCTCCAGCCTCGAGTCCCATGCGGCGAGCCAGCGAAGACCGGACGCTCTCCGGATTGAGCTCCTCTCCTTCAATCGCCGAGGACTTGACGGTTTCTTCCGTCAGCGCCGCAAGCGTCGCTTCTTCCTTCAACCGGTAGCCGAGGTCCTGCATCTTTCCGAGGAGCAAACCTTCTTCATAACGAGCCGCCGACAAATGTGAAACGAGGCGCTGCGCGTTCCAGGTGAAGTGTGGCCAGTCTTTCTTCTGATAGATGTAGGTCATAATCTACGCTTATTCTACGCATCAATCGACGCATTGTCCAGCCCAATCTACGCTTTTTCTACGCAGGATTCGACGCAGACAATAGGGCTTGATTCCAACGGGGCCGGCCCCAGACGCCCCAGACGGCGTCTCTCCCAGACAGCCCAGACGGCGTCCCAGACCCGTCCCAGACGTCCCAGACACCCCACCCAGACGGCGTCTCTGTTGTAGCAACGTGATTCTGTCACCCTAACGGCAACATGAAAGTGTCACCCCCCTGGTAAAGATGCGTGCTCCAAACGGGAGTCGCCATAGTAGAGCGCGACACGCCCATCGAGTGTCTGATAGATCTGCACTTTGGCTCCGGCGAAGCTGAAGCGGCGAGCCTGCTGAGGGATTTGGAAGCGACGACCCTCCCACTGCACGACATTGTCGTTGCTGACCGTACGCTCGTGTAGGAAGCAGCAGATGCGGTCGAGGCTGTCTGGAGCCGCACGCCAAGCAGTTTCCATTTCGCGAGGCTTGCGGGCAAAGCGATGGTTGTAGTCGGTGATGAACTTGCGCAGCACGGCGTTGGCGGAGTCGATGTCCACTGCTTTGGCAAGCCGCAGTTCACTGGTGAGGCGATCTTGGAGCACACCCCAGAGACGTTCGACGCGGCCCTTGGCCTGCGGACTGTTGGCGGCGATGAAGGTGACGCCGAGTTGCTCGAGAGCACGGCCGAACTGGGTGGGCTGGCGTTTTCCAGCGAGTTGTTCGTCGACCGTCCAGCCGTCGTCATTGCGGACGAAGATGCCGCTGTGATCACCGTAAAGAGCGAGCGGCACGCCGAAGCGACGCAGCATCTGGCGAAGCAGGTAGAGATAGCCGAAAGTGGTTTCCGAGGGGAAGAACTGCGCGGCCAGGATTTTCCCGGTAGCATCGTCCTGCATGCCGAGAGCGGTGAACCGGGGGCCGCGTCCTTCAAGCCAGTCGTGGGGACTGCCGTCGAGTTGCACGAGTTCGCCGATCCGTGCAGAACGGAGGCGGCGCTGGCGATGAGCAGGGGCTCGGCGCTTTCGGGGCGAACCGACGCCATGCTTGCGCAGCAACCGGCGCAAGCATTCGCGGCTGAGTGAAAAGCCCTCGCGTTCGACCAACTTCTCGCAGAGATGGTGGTCGTTAAAGCCGGCGTAAGTTCCGCGTGCTAACTGCACGATCTGCGCGGCAGCGTCATCCGCCAGGCGACGGGGACTGGGCCGGCCGCGGTTGGCGTGTGCCAGAGCCGCCTCCCCCTCTTCGCGCATACGTTTCTTCAAGCGTTTCAATTGGCGCACGCTCACACATAGGAGTACGGCGGCTCTGGCACACGCCAACTCTCCCTTGATGCATGCTCCGACTACGCTCACTCTTTGCAATTCCTTCTGACTCAACGGAACTGTCTCCTGTCTCATAGAGTGACAGTGTCACGTTGCCGTTAAGGGGTGACAGAATTATGGAGCTAAGACACCCCCAGACGGCGTCTCTTGGCGGATTGTTTCGCCCAAGCTATAATATAAAGTTGCCTCGCGACCTAGCGACGCCGCTGTAGTCGCTGCCTATGCAGCAAGCGGCGCAGACCGGCCGCGACCAGAATGGAGATTCATGAAACCCGGTATTCACCCTGACTATCACGCCGTTACGGTTCACTGTGCCTGTGGAAACAATTTCTCCACGCGCTCTACGATCAAAGGCGCAATGCTGCGTGTCGAAATCTGCTCCAATTGCCACCCTTTCTTCACCGGCAAACAAAAGCTGCTGGACACCGCAGGCCGCGTCGAACGCTTCACTAAGAAATACGCCGACGCCGCCGCGAAAACCGCCGCTGCAAACACCGCGAAGAAGTAGTAATCGCAGCGCGACGTTCATCGCCATTCGATTCCGCACAAACCGCAAGACAGCCACCACCGGGTTTCAGGGTTTGTAGTTACAAACCCTGAGGTGAAGAACGTGGCTGTCTTTCTTTTGGCGGCGGGTTTATCCCGCCGCCTTTCTTTCGTTCATCCTTTCTTTCCCTCCGTTCTCCACGTCCTCTCCCGTCTCCCCTTCTCCGCCGCTGCGCCAAATCTTTTCCGGCTCCACAACTCTCGACTGTCAGCCGTTAACTTCTTCTTCCCCCGTCCCTCCTCACGTGTAAAATGATCCTCGACCGTGGCCACCCAATCCCGCATGTTTCAATCGCAAGACCCTAACGAACTCGTCGAGTCCGCTCCCCCCCGCGTCACTCTCCGCAACGCTTTCGCGCATCCTTTCGACTCTGCCATCGCCGCCGCCCGCACCTGCTACTCTTCCCGCCTCATCGGCCCCGAGGAAGTCAACGACAAGCAGCGCCTCAACATCGGCGCGGCCACTTTTTTCAGCGGCCATCACACCGTCTACCAGCATGCGCACTTCGAATTCGGTTTGGAAAACATCAGCCGCCAGTTCGTCTGGTCTTTCCTCCACGCGCATCCGTTTTACAATTCCGAACAACAATCCCAGCGCTACGTCCGCATGGACCGCACCCAGGCCTACGTCCCGCAACTCTCGCTTTTCTTCGACGCCGAATCACGCGCCATCTTCGAACGCGCCATCGCCCGCGCCTGGTCTTACTATCGCGAACTCTCGTCTCTCCTTCTTCCGCAATCCCGCGAAATTCTCCTCGACATCTGGCACGTCGGCCCCATGTCCCATCCCAAGCGCCTGCAGAAAATCGAACGGTCCGCCGAAAAACGCGCCATCGAAATCGCCCGCTACGTTCTTCCTGTAGCCGCTTTCACCACCATGGTGCACACCGTCTCCGGTATCGTCCTTCATCGCCTCTGGCGAATGTGCGCAGCATCCGACACACCCAGCGAAGCCCGCGCCATCATCGGCGAAATGGTCGCTCTGGTAAAAAATATCGATCCGCAATTTTTTGATCGTTTCGGAACCGAACCGCTCGACGAACTTCCCGAGTGGAAAACCTATCCCGCTCACCTCGCGCAAGGCGATCAATTCGCAAAAGAATTCGACGCACAACTTGACGGGCGCACCGCAGCATTGCTCGACTACTCCCAAAACGCGCCCGCAGTCGTAGCTTCGGCCTATCGAGCCGTTCTCGGCCTCTCTACCGCCGATTGCACCGACGTTGAAGCCCTCGACCGCCTGCTAAATCCCACGCGCAATCTCTACCGTCTCGAAACTCTAAACGTCGGCGTCCACGCGCCCATGATGCGCGCCCTGCAGCACGCCAACTACACCTTCGCCAAAAAAATCAGCCACACCGCCGATAGCCAGGACCAGCGCCACCGCATGATCCCCGGCTCTCGTCCTTTACTCACTCTCGCCGACACTCGCGAACCCGACTACATCACGCCCGCTTTACTCAAAGAAAATCCCCACGCCAAAGAAATCTACGATCGTGCCATGCGAGACGCCTGGCAGGCCAAAAACCAACTCATCGATCGCGGCGTGCCGCAAGAAATCGCGCTCTATCTTTTGCCCAATGCAAAATCCATTCGCCTTGTCGAATCCGGCTCCCTCCTCCATCTTCTCCACAAATGGACCATGCGAACCTGCTTCAATGCCCAGGAAGAAATCTACCAATCCTCGCTTGACGAAATCGCTCAACTCCGTCAAGTCCATCCGCAATTCGCCAAGTACATCGGCCCTCCCTGCTACCTCCGCGCCGGCGTCACCACACCCATCTGCACCGAAGGCTCCCACTTCTGCGGCGTAAAAGTCTGGCTCGATTTCCCCAACGTCACTCGCCGTATCTGAAACCTGGGGTGTGACCGAAACGTCCTACTGCAAAGGAACCTGCCTGTGGCAAATTCAGTCCTAAGCCGCTTCATCATTTCCTCTTATCTTTCTGCTCTGCTTTTCTGCCAGCCTCTCTTCGCTTTCCAAACGCCATTGTCGGACACTGCGGTCCGCGAAGCCTATTTCCTCGGCCAGCGCCACGACGAATCCGTCTCCGCATTTTTTGCCAAGTACGCCAAGTCTCTCCCAGAGCCTGCTTTCGGACCGGACATCGCGGCAATTCGTTTCTTGACCCCCTACGCGCAGGTCGTTTCTCTCTCCGGCAACCACGTCGGAAACTACAGCGCGCAGCAAGCAGAAAAAGAACATCACGCTGACTCGGAAACCGTCATCGTTTCCGTGGACGTCTATTTCACCGAATCCTACGGCCCCTATCTGAATCCGCCCGCCGACTCGCGCTCCGGTCCACCCATCGGCGGTACTCTTCGCTCCTCGGATTTTTGGCGCGACTTCGAAGTAACCGTGATTTCCGATTCCCACCCTCTCTCACCGCAAGATATTTCCGGCCAGCCGATCTTCAACTGTTCCGACGCCGGGTGCACACTCAACGGTGCCACCATCAGCCTGGTCTTCGCAGCCAAGAATTTTCCTTCAGACACCGTCACCGTCAACGTAATTCCCCCGGAAGGCGACGAAGTCAACGCCGACTTCGATCTCTCCCTGGTCCGCTGAATCCTCGGAGTATTCGTCGCGCCTTAGCCCCTCAATCGGGCCGAACCGTAAATCCGCAGATCTCGGCCAAAATCGTCCGCGAACTCTGTGTTAAAAACATCGCCCTGCCGCCTCTGCCCAGCCACAACGAAGTTCCCGCTCCGAGCCTATTGACATCTGTGACGCAATACTAGTCAGGTATAGCTGTACTTATTTGGTTTTGAATTACTTAGGGACATTTGGGCGCTGCCGTAAGATTAAGCCTCGTGTTTTCAATCGCTCGCGAACACTGAAAGGAAAAATATCGGGGTGGGTATGACCTTCGCCACAAATTAGGAACTACAGTTCCTATCTTCTACGCAGAACTACGGTCGCCACCAGAACGTCACCGGCCCGTCCATGAGATGCACCATCTCCGCACCCGTCCGCCGCGCCTCGGAGCAAAATTCGCCTTCAACGCGAAATAGCACTTCGCAGGGCCGCCCGGGCCAATCAGCCATGTAGGGGCTCGATAGTATGGTAGGGCCTACATAGCAATGGTAAACATAACTTCCGACCCTGGGAACCGCTATCGACAGGCGAAGGCGCCACGTCGAGCGTTTGTGAGGAGTTTCTGATGAACTCCAGAGCTTTCCGGGAAGAATTGTGTTCTCGACTGAAGCAAAACAGCGAACGTGTGCTGATACGCGTCGTACCTTCCTCCACGGCAGCGACGTCGGAAATCACGGGGGCCGACATCCTGGCCCAAGCTCCCGAGTTGGCCGCAAGATGCCTGCAATCACCGGAAGGTGGCGTGGTCCTGTTGCTGCTTCCCCATTCAGTGGAGCTCTTTCTGCTTCACCTGGGATTAATTCTCCAAGGTCGGTTGCCTGCCATTCTGGCATGGCCGACCAGCCGCATCGACCCGGAGAAATATCAACGCAACCTGGTCCACCAGTTGCGGCGTCTTCCCGCGCAACAACTGATTACGCTACCCCTCCTGGCCGCCAATCTGGCATCCGGACTCCCCTTTCCCACCACGGCGTGTCCGGTTGAGAATGCTTCGGAACTGGAAAACTCTTTCGCAATTCCGCTACGGCTCGATCTCCCCAATAGTGACACCCTGAAGCCAACTCCGGGCTGCGCGTCCGCAGGTGACCTTTTCCTTCAGTTTTCAGGAGGCACCACGGGCACGCAGAAAGCAGTTGTGGTAACCGCATCCATGCTCACCGAGCAACTGGAGCGTCTCCGCGCATTCCTGGACTTCACGGAAAGGGACGGTGTGGCATCGTGGTTACCGATGTATCATGACATGGGGCTGATTGCGTGCCTGTGGTTCCCCCTTTGGCACGCAGCACCTTCGTTGCAATTCAGTGCGACCGATTGGCTGATCAAGCCCGAGCTTCTATTCCAGTTTATGGATCGATATCAGGCCACGTTCTGCTGGCTTCCTAATTTTGCTTTCTCCTATCTGGAGGCTCAGCGACACCACATGAAAGGGCCGTACTCCCTGGGACATGTGCGCGGCTGGATCAACTGTTCCGAACCCATACGGCTCCGCTCTTTCCGGGAGTTCGCGAAGGCCTTTGTGCCATGGGGTGTCAAGCACGAAGCACTGCTGGGATCATACGCCATGGCTGAAAATGTATTTGCCGTTACCCAGACACCGTTGGGAAACTTTCCGAATACCTTCCCGCGCAGTGGCGTGCGCCACAGGACAGTCTCGTTGGGCCAGACTTCCTTCGATCTCGTCGACGAGATGTACGTCTCCAGTGGCCGGATTCTACCAGGCATGGAAGTTCGGGCTATCAACCCTGAAGGGTCTGTTTGCGCAGAGGCTGAACCTGGCAATATTCAACTCCGCAGCAGATGCTTGTTTGGCGGCTACTGGACCAGCGACGGTCTCGTGACCTCATCGATTTCGGACGAAGGCTGGCATACCACTGGCGATTACGGCTTTATGGCCGGAGACGACTTGTATGTTATCGGACGATTGAAAGACATCATTATTGTGGGCGGACAGAACATTTTTCCGGAAGACGTAGAAGTCGTGGTAAATCCACTTGACGGCGTTTACCCAGGTCGAGTCGTAGCCTTTGGAATCGATAATGAGCAGTATGGAACCGAAAGCCTCGCCGTGGTGGCAGAGCTGCGTGGAGAATACGATGCGGCTAAGGCCGACGTGCTGAGGCAGGAAATCCATCGAGTCGTTCTTTCTACAATCGGCGTTGCCCCACGCTATGAGGCTGTCGTGCCAGAGCGGTGGATTGTCAAAAGCACGGCTGGCAAGATCTCCCGCCGAGACACACGCGAACGGTTCGCGCGCGAACTATTGAACCGTCCCCGAGCCGCAGGCATCTGAAAAGAATGACCATGCTGGCCAGATCGGATACCCGAGCCGCAGAGCGAGCTGTGGCGAGGCGCCGCGGGAGAGTCATTCTGCGGCAGACTGCGTTGCTTACGACCTTCGCCCCTACGATCTCCACCGCAACGTCATCGGTCCGTCCATCGGACGCACCATCTGAGCCCCTGTCCGTCGCGCCTCAATCAAGTTCGCCTTCAACGCGAAATACCACTTCGCCGGGACGGTCCGCATCATCAATCAACATCAGCCGCGGATTGTGCTTCAACCCTTCCGCCTGCCGGATCATCGTCTCCTGATCCTGCTTCAAAAATGTTTTCGCGAACGCGCGGAAAATGCGTCACCGGCAGCGGCACATTCCACGCCGCCACAAAATCAATCCGGCTCAAATCCCTGCCGCACCGGAGTGACGGTAGTCAGGCTCGAAAACCATAGCTTCCCGCTGCGAATCTCTTCCGTCCGCATATTCGGCAGAACAAAATCAATGGTCGTAGTCACCGGAGCGCCAGTCATCTTCTTCAACAATTGATAGGGCGCACTGTTGTGCTCGGCGAGTGCGTGCTCATGCGAAACCCAAACGGAATCGGCTCAAACTGTTTCGCCTTTTCGTGAATACTTTTCTTGCTCCGCCAAAACCACGATTGATGCACAAACGGTCCGTGCGCCGGATCCATCAACCCGATAATTCCCTGGTCCACATGTGACGGCAAATCACAGGCCAGATGCGTGTTCTTATATCGCTCGCTGAATGTCGCCAGTCTTCGCGGGTTTTCCAGGTATTCGTCACCAGTGTCGGTTCAGTATCTTTTGTAGCAGGCTTCTAGCGGACGATCCGTTTGATCGCCAACCGCCCCCGTCACTGAGTCTGCGACCGCCCCGCCATAAACACCCAGACATATCCGTCATTCTCCACGCACGGATAATGCCCAGCAAAAATCCGCTCTACTTTCAACTTGTCCTGGCTGGTCAGCGAAGGAATTTCCACGCACTGCCCGCTGCGACCCATCGAACTTCCATCCGTGATAACTGCACTCCACGTTCTTGCCGTCAAACCGTCCATACGAGAGAGGTATTCCGCGATGCGGACAAGCGTCGCGCACGGCGAACGATTTGCCGTCATCGGTCCGCCCCAACACCAGCGGAACTTCCAGCAGCATCGCCTTTGCCAGGTTCCGGCCCCGTATTTCCGAACTGCGCGCCGCCGGATACCAAAAATCCCACAGGAATCCGCAGCGTCGCGCTCCGCTTTCTGTGCGCTTTCGTTTTCCGCAGCGTGCTCTTGAATTTGTGCTCGTGTCATTCTAGCCGCATCGTAGTACACCTCTGCTTCGCGAGCAATGCGCCTGCTTACGCGAGACGGTACTTGCCGGTCTCCAGCATCTCTGCCAAACATCCCTACTCGAGCGTTTCAGCCACCAATTGCGTCACCTGTCGCGCGATCGAAGGAGCTGCCGT
The DNA here is from genome assembly GCA_963743735.1 of uncultured Acidobacteriota bacterium. Taxonomy (GTDB): domain Bacteria; phylum Acidobacteriota; class Terriglobia; order Acidiferrales; family UBA7541; genus Acidiferrum. The sequence continues at coordinate 50,047 of CAVURF010000012.1, read as the reverse complement.
CAATCCCGGCGATTCGATGCCCACCAGGTGAATTGCTCGCGGCACCCGTCGGTCACGTGTAATCACAAAATCGGCCTGGGCCTTTTGCTCCGGTGCCACCAGTTTCGGCCGCAGTCCGGAATAGCCCAACTGCAGGTCGGCTTCTTTGAGTTCTGGCAAAAGTTCTTGTGCGCTTTGCGCGAATTCCGCAATCGAAAGCCGGTCGCGTTCGTAGTTATTCTTCTCCGACACGTAAGTCGCGCTCGGCCCCACTAGCACTGTTCCCCACAATGTCTTCGTGAAATGTACACCCAGGCTTAGAATGTCAGGATGCGGCAACGGATACACCAGACCGTTGATCATTGACGATTTGGCCTCCTCGAATCTCGCAGTATTCGCCGCGCACCGGATAAATTTTCCACGAGTTAGTTTCCCAGCAGTCCTGCCACCTCGTCTGCAAACAATCCCGCCGCATTCACAACGCAACGTGCTTCGATTTCTTCCGCCACCGCGTTTTCCGGATCGCCGATCTCCACTGTAACGCGGACAGCGTCGCTCCGACGCGCTGCAACGCTTTCACTCGCGCGCGAGTCAGAATGTGCGCGCCGCGTTCCAAGCGATCCGTGCGTAAGCTCGTACCATTTCCTCAGCCGAACAAATTCCCGTCGAAGGAATTTCCAGCGCGGCAACACCCGCTAACATGCGGCTCCCGCTTTTCGGATCTCCGCGTCGATCGATGACGCGGATTCCTTCTACGCCATTCGCTTCGCCACGTGCCTTCAATGCCAAGAGCTCTTTTTCCTCGTCCGCGCTGCGCTCCCACAATCAACTTGCCGGTGCGCCTGTGTGGCACCTGATTGTGACTCGCAGAACTCGTACGTCAGGCGGTTTCCTTCGAGACAATGACGCGCCTTCAACGAATCCTTCGCGATAATAAAGGCCGGAGTGAATTACCCCACTGTTGCGCGAACTCGTCATCATTCCCGACTTTCGGCATCTGCTCCAAAAGAAAAACGTCCGGCCAACGGCCAGAGAGTGCATGCGCGACCGCGCAGCCGACGACTCCTCCTCCGATGACTACAACCGAAATCTGGTCCATAGGAAAGCAGTGTACGAGATGGCGGACAGGAGAAACAAAAGCGCACCGAATTGCGGCGACGTCCAACTAAGCACTCTATCCGCGCTGCGTACCTGGCGCATCCTGCGGATGCGATATTATGGCGAATCGTAGTATACTGTCTGACAGATGATTTGCTCCTTCCATTAGCGGTCGCCTCGTCACTTCTCTGCGAAGTCTCTCGCTGTTTGTGCCTGTAGCGACATCCTGTTCACCGCTGACTTCTTTGAGGTTCATATGGCCGTACTCACGCTCTCCGAAAAACTCGACCAGCTTGGCAATCGCTATGAAGAGATGACGCAGCAGCTATCCACCCCCGAAGCTGTCTCCGATTCCGCGCGTTTTCAGAAACTTGCCAAGCAACACTCCGAGCTCGCCGAAATCGTCAACAAGCATCGCGAATTCAAGCAAATCGAAAAAGATCTCGCCGGCGCGCATCAGATGGTGCTCGAAAATCGAAGACCCGGAAATGAAGCAAATGGCGCACGACGAGGAAAAGCAATTACTCGAGCGCAAGGAAATTGTCGAACGCGAACTGAAACTGCTGCTGCTGCCGAAGGATCCCAACGACGACAAGAACGTAATCGTCGAAATTCGCGCGGGCACTGGAGGCGACGAAGCCGCTCTGTTCGCTGCCGAACTATTTCCGCATGTACTCGCGCTACGCGGAAACACAAAATTGGAAAGTAGAAATTCTGGAAAGTTCGCCGTCGTCACTGGGTGGACTGAAAGAAGTTGTCGTCGCCATCGCCGGCAACAAAGTGTATTCCAAGTTGAAATACGAAAGCGGCGTGCACCGCGTGCAGCGAGTTCCTGCAACCGAAACACAGGGCCGCATTCACACTTCCGCAGCTACCGTAGCCGTCCTGCCCGAAGCCGACGACATTGATATCAAAATCGAAGCCAAGGATTTACGCATCGACACCTTCTGTTCGTCTGGACCCGGCGGCCAGTCTGTCAACACCACCTATTCCGCCGTGCGCATTACGCATCTGCCTAGTGGCCTGGTCGTTTCGCAGCAGGACGAAAAATCGCAAATCAAGAATCGCGCAAAAGCAATGCGCGTTCTGCGTTCACGACTTATACGAAATGGAACTGGAAAAACAGCAAGCCGCTCTCGGCGCCGAGCGCCGTGGTCAGATCAAAACCGGCGACCGTTCGGAAAAAATCCGCACCTATAATTTCCCGCAAAACCGCGTCACCGATCACCGCATCGGCCTCACCCTGCACCAGCTTACCGACGTGATGGAAGGCAAACTAGCCCCTCTAGTCGACGGCCTCTCCGGCCACTACGAAGCCGAACGCCTGAAACAAGAACTCGCCGCAGTCTGATCGATGAGTTTCGCCATTTGTGGGCACACTGAGGCGCGCGCCACCATCGACGAGAGATTCCTGGCTGCTCTCGGAATGACGTCTTTTTTCTTTGCGATAAAACGAAGATGCGCGAACGCTTTTTGAACGCCGTTTCCGAACCGAGTCTGCGGAGTGAGGAATCTCTCTTCGCATTCTTCGCGAATCTCTGCGCACTCCGCGTCTCTGCGTTATCCTTAGTCTTATCCGACGCATGGACATCCGCACCGCACTCAAACTAGGAATCGCGCAATTGCGCGCAGCAAATATTTCCTCGCACACCTTTGCCGCGGAATTGCTCCTGCTCCACGTCGACCGGCCGCACCCGCACAGCTCTGTACTCTCATCCCGAAGATCAGCTCACCGAATCTGAATCGCAAAATTATTTCTCGTTGATCGAGCGTCGCGCCGCAGGCGTGCCAACTCAGCACCTTACCGGCAAGCAAGAATTCTGGGGGCTCGAATTTGAAGTCACGCCCGATGTACTCATACCGCGCCCGGAAACCGAGCACGTCATCGAAGTCGCGCTTGACCGTCTCGCCTTGCGCGATCTCCGTGCCAAGCAAACGCAGAACATGTCCGGCGAAGGATTGCTCGTCGCCGACATCGGTACCGGCTCCGGCTGCATCGCCATTGCCCTCGCCAAAGAACTTCCCGTCGCAAGAATTCTACGCGCTCGACATTTCTCGGCCGCGCTCGTAGTCGCGCGAGCGCAACGCCACCCGCCTCGGATTCTCCGATCGCATCACGTTCCTTGCAATCTAACTTGTTGGTGGCGCGGCAGCTGTAGGGGCACGATATATCGTGCCCCTACTTGGCAACCCAAGCTCGGCCGAAACTTACGAGTCACGACTCGCGAATCACGAGTCACTAGTCACTAGTCACCAGTCACTTCTGTTCGATCTCATCGTCAGCAACCCGCCATACATCGCGCGGCGCGAAGCGGCAACTCTTGCGCCTGAAGTTCGCGACCACGAACCCGCCATCGCACTCTTCGGCGGCGACGAAGGTTACGAATTTTACGCCGACCTCATCACCCAATCCGCTGCGCATCTCAAGCCCGGCGGCATTCTCGTCCTCGAACTGGGCCACGATTCCCTGCCCGCCGTCCAGCCGCTACTCGATACTCCGGCCTGGAGCAACGTCGGCGTCACCAACGACCTCAGCGGTATCCCCCGCGTCCTCTCCGCCGAAAAAACTTGCGCATCGGGATCCGAACACGCAACCTGAGAGCGAACTAATTAATCAGTTCGGCGCACCAGGAAGAGCCCCGTATGAAGACGAAACCGGTCTTGCAAGTGTGTTCCTGCACTGACTGCGCGGACTCAGCTTGGGCAGATCCTGAGACGCGTACGACAGAACAAAGAACGCTTTGTAGTCGATAGCCGGCGGGGAGCCTCAAGCAATCATCATGAGCGTTGAGGAGTATCTGCGGAACTTTGCCGGAAGGCTCCCCCGGCTCTGCAGAAGATTCGGCAGCGCGGCCAAAACCAACGGTCTTGACCGTATCCCGTTGCGGACAATCAATCTTGAAGATAAAGCGGCATCGTCGCGAGCGCCGCGGCAAGAATGGTTAGAGCGGTACTGGACACGAAGGTTGTCATTTCCGCCCACTTGAATTTCGAAGGCCCGCATCGCTCTATCTTCGATTTGGTCTTTTCCCGATTTTTTCGGTGTTTTGTCTCCGAAGAGCTGTTGGCAGAGTTGGCGAAGTACTCTACGGAGCAAATTTGGCTCAACCGTCGAGGTCGGCCTGTCGCTTGGCGTTTTTCGCGCGGCCGCATCCTGGTAGAGCCCAGGGATCAAATTTTGCGGCACGAGCGATCCCGACGACAACAAAGTTGTGGAATGCGCTCTGCAAGCGCGAGCGGACTACATTGTTACCGGCAATATCCGGCACTTCCCCAAACAGTTCCAAGGCATCCGCACAGTTCTTCCCCGGCAATTCCTGACAATCCTTGCCTCGGAACCAAACTGATCGCCGAGCATCGCCTCCATTCCGGAGAAACCTGCCAATCAAAATTGAACTTTCGCCTATTGTTCGATAGGTGGGCTGGGCGTACGCTTGTGTAATGCCGGACCTAGCGCGATTTCGAGCGAAGCATGGCGATTCGGCGGCACTGCCGGCGGAAACTACTATTTTGCATGTGGACATGGACGCGTTTTTTGTTTCGGTGGAATTGCTAGAGCGTCCGGAATTGCGCGGTAAACCTGTCGTAGTTGGCGGAAGGCCGGACCAGCGCGGGGTGGTTTCGGCTGCGAGTTACGAAGCGCGGAAATTTGGAATTCAGTCCGCGATGCCGCTTCGAACCGCCGGCAAACTTTGTCCGCACGCCATTTTCCTGGACGGGCATCACGCGAAGTACGGCGAGTGGAGCGACCGCGTTGCGTCCATCCTGGCGAAATTTTCGCCGATCGTGGAAATGGTTTCTATTGACGAAGCCTATCTCGATCTCGCGGGAACCGAACGCTTGCACGGACCGCCTTTCGCTGCCGCGCATACACTACTTCGAACGATTACCAAGACTACGGGACTTCCGTGTTCCGCGGGACTGGCGTCAACCCGATTGGTGGCAAAAGTAGCCAGCGAGCAGGCGAAGCCGCGCGGCCTGCTTTGGGTTGCAGCGGGACAAGAGCCACGATTTCTGGCGCAACTGCCGGTACGCAAGATTCCTGGCATCGGCGAAGTGACGGAACGGGCGCTGCGAGCGCTGGGAATTGAGTACGTGCATCAGCTTGCAGACTATCCGCAAGAAAAACTGGAAAGAATATTCGGACAATGGGGCACGGCGCTTTACCGCAAAGCGCGCGGGGGAGATTGGTATGAATTTGTTCTGGATGCGGAGCCGAAATCGATTTCGCAGAATCATACGTTTGGTGAAGACACCAGTGACGTCGCGGCGATGGAATCGATGCTGAGTCATCTTTCACAAAAAGCGTGCAAACGATTGCGCGAAGCTGGACTCTCTTCGCGCACGTTGACGATTACGATTCGCTACACGGGTTTCGACACGTACACGCGATCGAAGACGCTCGGTGATCCGGTGCAGTTTGATTCGGATGCCTTCGCCGTTTTTGTTTCGTTGTTTCGTGAGCATCGCAACCCGAAACGCATGGTTCGATTAATTGGAGTTGCCTTGAGTAGACTGACTCACGGAAATGAGCAGCTGGACTTGCTCGATCCCGGGCGGCGAGCGAAGCTGGATAAACTGACGCGCACGGCGGATTCTCTGCGCGACCGCTTCGGATTTGCCAAGGTGCAGTTCGGAGGATCGCTGCTCGCGGAGAAACCGCAACGCGAGAACGAGAAAGGAGAAATTCCGCGTTTCCCTCGAAACAAGGAATAGCACCAAGTCGCACCCTCCCTTAGGAACGGGCCTGCCTTATACTCTTGGAATGAGTACTGCGCCGCCTCCTCCAGTCAATTCAAAAACGACAACCAAGGGCCCCAGCACGTGGAACCAGATCAGCGAGGGCCGCGAATGGGATGATTTGCTGAAGCAGTTCACTTTGGACGCGCGAGCCAGCTACGGTTTTTACGGCAAAGACGTCGATTGGGAAGAGATTAAACGGCTGCCGCGCTGGCGGCGTCCACTTCGAATTGCCAAAGGATTTTTCTGGGCGCTGTTGATGAAGATGACCCCGGCGCGGCGGGTGATCCTGTTTCTGGCGTTGATCCTGCTGGTCGTTTCCAGCCCGAAATTTTACGTTGGCCACAGTTTTACGTTCGATCTGAACCTGGACGGCGTGGCGGCGCTGTTGTTTCTGCTGCTGTTGTCGCTCGAACTCGCGGACAAAGTGACCATGAAGCGCGATCTGGAGATTGCGCGGGAAATTCAGAGTTGGCTGGTGCCATCGAAACCGCCACTGGTCACTGGTGCAAACATCGCGTTTCACACCCGGCCACAGAATTCGGTGGCCGGCGATTACTACGACGCATTCTATCCGTTGAACGACGCTGCGGAGGGCGGAAAATTGTTTTTGGTGATTGCCGACGTGGCGGGAAAGAGCGTGCCAGCAGCGTTGTTGATGGCCACGTTCCAGGCCAGCCTGCACACGGTGGCACGCAATGGCGTGCCATTAAGCGAACTGGTGTTTCGTTTGAACCGCTACGCTTGCGCGCACAGCTTTGATGGCATGCGTTTTACGACGGCACTTCTGGCGGAGTACGATCCGAAAACCAGGCGACTTGACTACATCAATGCCGGGCACAACGCTCCCGTGGTGCGGCGTCACAGCGTCAATGGGTCTACCGTTGGGGCCAGCGGGAATTCAGGAATCGAGCGGCTGGAAGTGGGCGGCATGCCGTTTGGGATTTCCCTGGACGCGCAATATCAAATGGGCACGATCGAATTGGGCCCGCAAGACGCGTTGATTCTGTTTACCGACGGCGTGGTGGAAGCGTTCAACGACAAAGGGCAAGAGTTCACCGACGCGCGATGGATCGCCGCGATCGGCAATTTGCCCGACTGGGACGCGACGCGCTCATTGCAGTTTTTACTGCAACGGGTGGACGAATTCGTCGGCGCCACAAAGCAATTTGACGATATTACCTGCCTGGTTCTGCGTTGCGAATAGCAGCTTCTTCGATTCATTCGACAAGCGCATAATTTCCTGATGCAGCCGCGAGAGCTGGCCAATTTCATCTGCGACGCGTTAGCAGGACGCAGGATTTCAGGCGTTCCTGGTGGGCGGATGTGTGCGCGATCTGCTGCTGGGACGCGAGCCCGCAGATTACGATGTGGCCACCGGCGCGACTCCTCTACAGGTGTTGGAACTTTTTCCTGACGGCGTAACGGTTGGCGCGCAATTCGGAGTGATTCTAGTTCTGCGCGAAGGGGCGAAGGTGGAAGTCGCAACGTTTCGATCTGACGTTGGCTACTCCGACGGGCGGCATCCGGATCGCGTGGAGTATACCAGTTCTCCAGAAGAGGATGTAAAGCGGCGCGACTTCACGATGAATGGCCTGGTCATGCGGCATAACACTGGGGAAATACTGGATTTCGTCGATGGGCAGGCCGACTTACGAGCTGGCATTATCCGGGCAATCGGCGAGCCGGATCGAAGGTTTGCCGAGGATAAGCTGCGCATGCTTCGCGCAGTGCGATTTGCCGCGCGATTTGGTTATGACATCGAACCTAAGACGTTCTCAGCGATTCGCAAGCACGCGCGAGAGATCCGGCAGGTCTCGGCGGAAAGGATCCGCGAAGAGCTGACCAAATTGTTGACGGAAGGCGCAGCCAGAACGGGATTTGAGCTGCTCGATTCAAGCTGGCTGCTTTCGATTGTCCTGCCTGAAATTGCGGCAACGAAAGGAGTGGAGCAGCCCCCGCAATACCATCCTGAAGGGGATGTATGGATTCACACATTGATGATGCTCGAAGGGCTTCCGGCGGGTTGTCGAGCGACATTGGCGTGGGGCGTGCTCCTGCACGATGTAGGCAAGCCGGCGACATTTCGTTCCGCGAAAGAAACCGGCGAACGGATTCGCTTCGACGGGCATGTCGAGGTTGGGATGGCCATCGCCAAGGAGATATTGGGGAGGTTGCGATTCTCGAACGACGACACAGAGCAGATACTTTCGCTTGTGGAACACCATATGAAGTTCAAAGATGTTGGACGGATGCGTCCGGCAACGCTCAAGCGGTTTGTAAGGCTGCCTCGTTTTGACGAGCATCTGGCGCTGCACCGCCTGGACTGCTTGTCGAGTCACCGGAACCTGGAAGCGTACGACTTCGTGACAGAGTTTATACGGACGACACCGCCGGAGGTGGTCCGGCCATCTAAGTTGGTCACAGGCGAAGACGTCTTGGAACTGGGATTCAAACCTGGGCCGATTGTCGGAAAGATCCTCGCTGCCGTTGAGGAGGCGCAATTGAATGGAGAGCTGGGATCGAGGGATGTAGCTATCTCCTTTATAAACAGCAAGTTTCGGGAAGGACTGGAGGCACGGAAAAAATCAACAGAAAGGCACTGAGACAGCGCTCGCGAAGGAATAGCCTTCTAAGTAACAGAAAATAAAATGTTTATAGAGGTGCTTCGGCAGATTAAGGAATTATGATAAGGTCTTAGCGTGATGCACTAAGGTTTTATGATTTAGATCACTGCATTCTGCGGTACCCTTTTCGTACCGACTGCATCTAAAGATTTCACAGGCGGCTTTCCATGTTGATTCCGCCTCGGAACTGAGGAACTTAATGGCTGAGAAAATTTCAATACCGAATCAGTTGGCAATCTTGCCGGTTCGGGACACTGTGCTGTTTCCGGGCGCGGTGCTTCCGCTGACGGTTGGCCGCGAAAGCTCATTGGCGCTGATCAACTCATTGCAGGGCGAGGACAAAGTCTTGGGGGTAGTCGCCCAGCACGATCCACGTGTGGAAGATCCGGCGGCGGCGGACCTGCACAAGGTCGGCACTTTCGCCAAAGTGCACAAGACCGTGAAGATGCCGAACGGCAACGTGGTGATTTTCCTGGAAGGTCTGCAACGGTTTCAAATCAATGATCTGTTGGGTCTGAAGCCCTTTTTGACGGCACAAGTGGAGCCGATGCCGGACATTCTAGGGGAACAGGACAATGAACTGGAAGCGTTGCATCGCAATGCGGCGGATTTGTTCCGCGACGTGGTGGGGCATTCGCCGCAGTTGTCGGATGATTTGCAACAGGTTGCGGCAAATATCGACGATCCGGGACGGCTGGCGGATTTTATAGCCGGCACGTTGCCATCACTTTCGACGCTCGTGCGCCAGGAACTGCTGGAGACGGCGAGCGTACGCAAGCGTCTGGAATCGTTGATACGGGAACTGTCCAAGGAATTGGAAGTGCTGGAACTGCGCTCCAAGATTCACGAACAGGTGCAGGAGCAAGTGAGCCAGAACCAGCGCGAATACTTGCTGCGTGAGCAAATGAAGGCGATTCAGAAAGAGCTGGGCGAACACGACGACAGCGCGGCGGAAATTGACGAGCTGCGCAAGAAGGTGGAAGAAGCCGGGATGACGGCGGAAGCCAAGAAAGAATGCGACCGTGAGCTGAAGCGTTTGGCGAAAATGACGCCGGCTTCAGCGGAGTACATGGTCTCGCGGACCTATCTGGAATGGATGACGTCGCTGCCATGGTCGAAATCTACCGGCACGCAAGCCGAAGAGATCGACATCAAGAAAGCGCATGACATCCTGAACGAGGATCACTACGACCTGGAGAAAGTAAAGGAACGGATTCTGGATTATCTGGCGGTGAAAAAGCTGCAGCCAGGAATGAAGGGGCCGATTCTTTGCTTCGTTGGCCCTCCGGGCGTGGGCAAGACTTCGCTTGGAAAATCGATCGCACGAGCGATGGGCCGCAAATTCGTGCGCATTTCGCTGGGCGGCATGCACGATGAAGCAGAAATTCGCGGGCATCGCCGGACATATATCGGAGCGCTGCCGGGACAAATCATCCAAGGACTGAAGCGCGCGGAGTCAAACGATCCAGTCTGCATGCTGGACGAGGTTGATAAGCTCGGACGCGACTTCCGCGGCGATCCTTCGGCGGCGTTAATGGAAGTGCTCGATCCGGAGCAGAATTCAACGTTCCGCGATCACTACCTGGACGTGCCGTTCGATTTGTCGAAGGTGATTTTTATCGCTACGGCCAACTGGATGGATCCAATTCCGGAGCCGCTACGCGACCGCATGGAGATCATCGAACTGCCCGGCTATACGGGTGAGGAGAAGATCCACATTGCGAACAAATACCTGATTCCCAAGCAAGCCGCGGAACACGGAATCAAACTTGGCGAACAGATTGAGTTCACCGAAGAAGGCTTGAAGGAAATCATCCACAGCTTTACGCGGGAAGCGGGCGTACGCAATCTGGAACGCGAGATTGGAACGATCACGCGGAAACAGGCGCGGCGCCTCGCCGAAGGCAACACGGAGAAGATGATCGTGACGCCTGAAATCGTGCGGGGATTTTTGGGAGTGCCAAAGTTCCGCACGGAACGCGAAATCGACGAGCGCGTGAAGCAACCGGGAGTGGCGGTGGGTCTGGTGTGGACGCCAGTGGGCGGAGACATCGTATTCATCGAAGCGAGCCGGATGCGCGGTGGAAAACAGTTCACGACCACAGGGCACCTGGGCGAAGTGATGCAGGAATCCATGACGGCGGCGCTGACCTGGGTTCGTTCCAACGCGGAGAAATACGGAATCGATCCGGATTTCTTCCGCAAGCAGGACATCCATATTCACGTGCCGTCGGGCGCAGTGCCGAAAGACGGACCGTCGGCGGGAGCCGCGATGGTGACTTCGCTGGTGAGTTTGCTGACCGGGCGGCCGATTCGCAATCGGTTGGCGATGACTGGAGAGATGACGCTATCGGGAGTAGTGCTGCCGGTGGGTGGAATCAAAGAAAAAGTGCTGGGCGCAAAGCGCGCGGGCGTAAAGGAAGTACTCCTTCCGGCCGACAACGAGCCCAACGCGAAGGCGGATCTTCCGCCAGAGCTACTCGGCGACTTGAAGATCACCTACGTACATACGTTGGACGAGGTGCTGCAGAATGCGCTGGAGAAAGAACCGATCGCTCCGCCGATCGTTCCCACAGCCGGATCGAAGTCCAAATCGGCGGGCACAGCGGACGCTCCTCGACCCGTACACTGAAACACGTTCGATCTAACCGAGAAACCCTGGAATGCGAGGCCGGTGATTCCCACCGCGCCTCGCTTTTTTTTTCGACCGGTTGCGGCGCCGGGAAATTGCCTAGCCGGCGCACTGCTAGAAGCGTGATATTCTCTCCGCGACCTTCAAGAGCTAGAACGTCACTTTGATTGTCGCCGCGGAGAGCTTGCCTTATGCCATCCAGGGTCGCGGCTTTTTTCTGCTTAGGTATTCTTGTTGCTGCCGCGCCGGCGACTGTGCTCGGTCGGAAGCCCCCCGATGCCTCAACGGCGACAACGAATACTCAAACTTCGTCCACTACAAGCACAACTTCGGCCACCGGAAACAACGGCTCGGCAACGGATCAAGGTTCGAAGAAGATCACGGCGTACACGTTAACGCCCGAGCTTTATCAGAAGGCCAAGACTTTAGGACGCATTCGCTTTTCATTTCGGCTGTTCTCGTTTTTTTACGGATTGTTTGTCTTGTGGTTCATCCTGCAGCGGCACTATTCGACAAAATTCCGCGATTGGGCCGAAGCGGCCAGTCGCCACCGCTTTTTGCAAGTGCTCATCTATGCCCCCCTGCTGATTGGCACCCTTTTCCTGTTTCAGTTGCCACTCGATCTCTTCGACCAAGCTTTGTACAAACACTATGGGATTTTGATTCAATCCTGGGGCTCGTGGACCGGAGACTGGCTCAAAGTTTTGGGGCTTTGGATTTTAGGGGGCACACTGCTGGTGTTGCTGCTCTATGCAGTGATCCGGCGAAGTCCACGGCGGTGGTGGCTTTACTTCTGGTTTCTCGCCATTCCCATTTTCGTTTTCGTATTTTTCCTGCAGCCATATGTAATCGATCCGCTCTTCAATGAATTTCAACCGTTAACCACCAAGGCGCCGGAAATCGTGCCCGAACTGCAACGCATCGCACACCGCGCGGGAATGGAAATTCCGCCGGAGCGGATGTTCTGGATGAGGGCCAGCGACAAAACAATTTACTGCAATGCGTATGTGACTGGGTTTGGCGCGTCGAAGCGAATCGTCATCTGGGACACCTGTTTCACCTCCGAAACCGCAGAGGGGATGCTCACGATTTTTGGCCACGAACTGGGGCACTACGCGCTGGGCCATATCTGGAAAGGCCTGGTATTTTTTTCGGTGATGGCTTTCCTGCTTCTGTACTTGGGATGGCGAAGCATCGGATGGTTGATTGCGCGTTATGGACAAAGATGGGGCGTTCGCGGCGTCGATGATTGGGCCGCGCTGCCGGCGCTGCTACTGCTCATCGCACTTTACGGATTCGCAGCCGAGATCGCCGGAAATAACTTCAGCCGATTCGACGAGAATCAGGCTGATATTTACAGCCTGGAAGTGACGCATGGAATCGTGGCCGAACCTGGGCAGGCCTCTGCAATTTCCTTTCAGAAATTTGGCGAAGCGGTTTTCGTTGACCCCGATCCTAATCCTCTGTACGTGTTTTTATTCTTCGATCACCCCAGCGTGGCCGAGCGCATCCATGTTTTTGTGACATACGATCCGTGGTCCCAGGGAAAAACTCCTCAATTCGTAAAATAACATTTTGGGTAATACTGGTTCAGATTCCGCAGTCTGCTGCGCCTCTTCAAAGTATGCTGGAGTAATGCAGCGCAAAATGTTCTGGATCATCTTTGCCATGCTGGGCCTGATCGCGGACTTCACGTTACCGTTTTGGTGGGCGGTGGGTGCGACGTTTCCGATCCTCGCGCTTTCCTGGTGGATTGCCTACCGGTCGGATTGGTTCTAGAAAGGACGGCATAATCGGGCGAAACAATGGCGAAAACCGATTAACGGCGGGGGTTCAGCTGCTTGTCAAGGCGCTACATAAGTCGGCCATTTTATTCCGGTTCCGCGAAATGCAAGGTATACTGGCCATATTCTGCGGCGTCCGGAGAGATCAATGGCGACCACTGTCTGGAAAGGCTTTCTGTCGTTTGGATTGTTATCCATCCCGGTGCGTTTGTATTCGGCGGCGAGGAGCGAACGGATTTCGCTGAACCAACTTCATTCCGTCTGCAAATCTAGAATCAAGATGCCGTTGTTTTGCCCGGTATGCGATCGCAAAGTGGAGCGGCAGGAAATCGTAAAAGGCTACGAATACGACAAAGATCAGTATGTGCTCTTCGAAGAAAACGAGTTGGACGAGATCGAACCCGACTCCAGCAGAACCATGGAAATTCTGGAATTCGTAAAGCTGGACGAAATCGATCCGCTATATTTTGATGCGTCTTATTACATGACACCCGAGCCGGAAGGCAAGAAGGCGTACTTTCTTTTGCAGACCGCGCTCGAGGATTCAAACTATTCGGCGATCGCAAAACTTACCATGCACCAGCGCGAGCACACGGTGATCATCCGGCCGCACCAAGGCGATGGCAAAAACGGCCTGACTTTGCACACCATGTTCTACCAAAGCGAAATCCGCGAAGTGGCGGAATACGGCGCAAACGACAAAGTCGAAGTAAACAGCGCAGAGAAGAAACTGGCCACGCAGTTGATCGAAAACCTTGCCGCGACTTTCCAGCCGGAAAAGTATCACGACGATTATCAGGAAAGTTTGCTGACCCTGATTTCAGCCAAGCAGCAGGGTAAGGAAGTCGCGCCGGTGATGCACCCTACTCGTGCTCCTGTGATTGACCTGATGGATGCGTTGAAGAAGAGCCTGGAACAAAAACGGCCAGTGCCCAAGAAGCCGCCGGTGCGCGCGGTTCCAGCGGCAGCAGCGAAGGATGCGAGGAAAATCAAGAAAGCGTAAAATGTCTCTCCATGGCGACCGATCGATTTAGCCGCGCCGACGTACTGAGGATCCTGAGCGTTTCTGAAAAGCAGCTTACGCAATGGGAAAAACTGGAACTGGTGGCGTCGTTAGCGCCAAACAAAACGCAGTACGACTTTCGCGATTTAATCAACGTTAAGACGGCCAAGCAGTTGGTGGAAAAAGGCGTATCCCCCGTACGGTTGCGGCGTTCGCTCGAGGCCTTAAATCAAAAATTAACCGAGATCAAGACACCGCTGAACGAACTGCGCATCGTTTCGGATGGTAAAGACATTTTGGTGCAGGAAGCCGGGTCGCGGCTGGAGCCGCTGTCAGGTCAGCTGCTGCTTACATTTAAGACGCAAGAGCTGGCTGATAATGTCCTGGCAATGCCGGAAAACCCGCGGGCCATATTTGCCATGGCGCTCGAATACGATAACGATCCCAGCATGCGCAAAACGGCTGCTGAGACGTATGAACGCGTAATCGCGCTGCAACCCGAAAATGTAGATGCGCTGCTGAACCGGGGAATGATCGCGTACGAGCAAGGGGATTTGGAAACCGCCGCAGAGTATTTCAAGCGCGCTGTGGAAATTGAACCGAGCAATGCTGTCGGACTATTCAACCTGGGAAGCACGCTGGATGATTTGGGTCAACTGAACGAGGCCCGCCAGCAGCTTCGTCTGGCAACCAGGATCGATCCAGATTACGCCGACGCGCACTACAATTTGGCGGTGGTGTGCGAAAAGATGAACGCGGAGAGTGAAGCTCGCGATCACTGGAGTGTATATCTGAAGCTGGAGCCGTCCGGCCAGTATGCGGAATACGCGCGCGGGCGGTTGGCTTAATTGTCCCTTGCCGTTTGTAAATTCCTTTGGTCGAAAGCCGAGATTATTTCTGCGGGATGTGAGCCGCGCTCTCCGTCACCCTCCACGCTGGTACGAACGGAACCGAGTACGACAACCCTTTTGCGAAGATAAGAGGGCTGGGCTGCTAGCAATGTAACCATGTCAGCTCGACCGGAGCGATTGCTACGCTAGGGCGCGGTTGGAACCACTTTCTTTACTTTTCGGAGATGTGAGCTGTTGCCGCTGCGACGTTGAATCCGTCCACCAGCAGGGTTGGTTCGGCACCGGCAATATCGGATTTTCGAACGTGCACGGCGACTTCTCGTTTTTCTCCTGGGAGCAGGGAAATGTAGTTATCGTCCCAGAAGACGGGCAGGATTTCGTTTTGGTCTTTGCCTTTCATCAGGCGGAGGCGAGTGAGGAAAGCCACCCCGTGGCAGCGTTTTCCAGAGTGACCTGAAACGCCGCATCGTGTTCGGTGCCGGTGACGGGGCCGAAGGTCGCGTGAACGCCGGTTTTCGGCAAATCCTGTAATGCGGAGAAATCCGCAAAGCTGGTTTGCGGCGTGTAATACCACTCGGTCTTGGCGTAGTCGAGTTCATCGGGCTTGGTGGACAGCCAATAAAAATTGCGGCTCAGCAATTGGCCGGTCGAAGAGAAAAGCTGCAGACTTCAGAAAGTAGGTAGCTGGAAATCACCGGCCGGTTCTGGAATGGCGATGGATCGGACAACGCCGTCAGCGGCGACATCCACGCTGGCTTCGCGAGAAAATTTCTCAGTTCCCCTTACGTCGTAAACCTTGGCGACAATCTTCAATCCACTCTGCGGATCCTGCGTGCCGTTGACGACTGCCACGGTGCGATCGTCGTAGGAAAATTGCACGTGAATCGGCTCGAGTGCAGTTTTTGAACCGTAATAGCCAGCCGCGGGCGCAGGTCGTAACTATACAAATGCCAGATGAGACTGGGCCAGGCGTTGTTTAACATCCACTGGATGATGCCGGTCGATTTGTACTTGTTGCGGCCGTACGCTTCGAACATCGCGCGCTGGCCTTCGTAAGTCATGGCCTGCGATTTCCAGGCGTAGTCGGCAACGTCTCTGGCTTTTCCGTAGCGCATTTCGAGCGCGTGAGTGAATAAATCAATGTTCTTGAATTCGCTGCCACCAGCATGGAAATTCCAGGCGTCGCTGATGGGCCAAAGCTTGTCTTCTGGAATGAATGTCTGCAACTCTTCCAGAGGCGGCACCGCGGGACCGGGACTGGTTTCGGTGTTGAAGCCATAGGCGCCGCCAGCCTTGGTGTCCAGCAGCCAGTAATCGGGCGGCACGTAGTCGTAAGGGCCGCTCATCTTTACGCCGGTGTCGCCGGGCATTTCGGATTTTTTTGCGGTGGCTGATGAAATAACTCGGCTTGGGCCAGTGCGTTTCTCTTTCGATATCGAGATAGGCCTGCTCGCGATCAGCGGGAGGCGGATTATCGCTGCCATTGAGCCAAATCAAGAGGCTGGGGTGCTGGCGAAGTCGCAACATTTGATCGCGCAGCGAATTGACGGAAACCTGCTTGTTTTCTTCGTTCCACTTGCCCCATTTTTCCCAGGCATCGCAGCAGCACCAGCCGGCCATTACCAGGATTCCATCGCGATCGGCGCGCTGCAAAAAACTTCATCTTCCAGTTTCCCCTCCAGCCGAATCGTGTTGAGGCCAAGCTCTTTGACATAACGAAACTGCGCCTCACGACGTGATTCATCGACGCGCAGCAACATGTCCGGAGCCCAGCCGCCGCCACGAATCGAAATCGGCTTGCCATTCACCTTTAAGCAGGCGATTGCCTTCTGGGGTCAGTTCTGAGTCGGTCTGAACAATTCCGAAATCGATGGACTGCGTGTCCGAAATCGCATTCGCCGAGGTGACGAATTCGCAGGGTGAGCTGGTGCAAAAACGGCTGTCCCATCTGGTAGGGCCACCAGAGTTTCGGGCGAAGGAGATTCAGTGACGGAACTGTGTTGCGGGGAGATCGGTAATTTCTTTCGATTCGTCGGCAGCGAGTTCGACTTGCTGTGCAAAATCAATAGACAGACCGCCGCCTGTGATTTTTCCGCGGAGAGTTCCCTTCACTGGTTCGAGGGTTGGAATTCTTTGCGAAAGCGCGCACGGTCAGATGCGCGATTTCCGCTTTCGGCAATTCGAGTTTCGTTTCGACGAAAGCATGGCGTATCGCAACAGGGCCACTGGTAGACAGGACAACTTCCTGCCACAGTCCCATATCCTTATCCGGCGGCGTCGGGATTCCAATCCACCCAGGTGATACCGAGCTCGCCCGCTTTAGGAGCGGAGACGGACACAGCGACGGCATTTTTTCCGCCGGGATGAACGAATTCGGTGACATTGAAATCGTAGCGGCGAAATGCGCCAACGACCTGGTCCGTGCCAGCCACTTTCTTTCCGTTGATCCAGATCTCGGCGCGATAGTTGATACCGCGAAATTGCATCCAAATCTGTTTGCCCTGATCAGAGGCCGGAACTGTCAAATTCATTGCGATACCACCATGGTACGGCGTAGGGACTGTTGGCGGGCATTTCTTCGTTCGCGAATTGTCCGCCGATCTTATATTCGACACCGGGAAAAGAGCGCAGATTCATGCCGTAGTAGGGATGTTTGTAAACGCCGTTTTCGACGAGCACGGCAAAAACCGTTTTGGGCGTGGAGGTCGCGTACCAACCGCGAGTGGAAAATCCAGGCTCAGAAACCTGGCTGCCGGAAGCGGGAACCTGCGCGGAACTCTGCACCTTCCAGCCATCTTTGAGGACGGCTTGGGCTCGCTAACGGGAGCCATTGGCGAAGAAGAATAAAGCACTGACAGCAAAAACGGATGCGAGCGCACGAGAAATAAATGGCTCGTAAAACCGATGCAGCCGAACAATCGCGAAGAAGCGTTTGCGGCGAGAACTATTCTTCATCACCAATACTCCAGCATTAAATCGTTTCAATTGACAAACCGCCTGATGATACCTGGTTGCCGCTGGTAGTGTAGTCCGGCACGCTTTGTAAAGACAACCGCGCGATGGCGGAATCATCCACCACGAGGGCATTTGAGAGAACCGGCAAGAAAAGCCCTCCGCACTTGGCGGAGGGCTTTCACGATTAGGCCCGGCGTTCAGCCGAAAGAGGTCGGCTACTTAGACGGATTGATAAAAGCGTTTTCGGCGTGCGAGAACTCGACTTCAGGAAGTTCAGTCTTGAGCTGGACACGAACCAACTTGCCTTTCGCTCCTCCATCGCCCGCGAACGTGAGTAGATATTGATTGCTCAGATGGGTTTGAAGTTCCTCCAGATACGGTTTGAACGAAACCGGAGCACTGAACCCTAGAGAGAAAGTTTCTCCTCCGGTCTCATCAGTCATCTTGGTGAGATTATTCTGGCCAAGGTTGACCAGCCCGAAAGAATGGCTGCGATGCCCTGCGCTCGGCGAATAAATGCTCCAAAGATTGACATTCTCGCGCTGCGCACGGGAAATCACAGTGTCCAAGTCGGGATAAAACGGACCCCACGGTCCACGAAAATAATCTATGCCCGAGGAAATAATCAAAAGAGAACGACGGGTGCCCGTATTCGGGCCAACGCTTTAACCAATCAATGACCGCGAAATATGGACTGGAGCCAGCGCCGAATCTGCCTAACGGGATCCGCAGTGCTTTCGCGGCAAGTGCATGGTCGGTGGTAAAGTCCTGCGCGATTTTCGCTTCAGAATTCGAGGCGTAAGCGACTGCCACAGCGGTGTTTGGCGATTGCGCCATGATGAATTCCCGTAAGTCGTTCCACTGGCTGGCGACGCTCGCTGTCCAGCGAATCGTCAATGAGGATAGCGAGACCCAGCGAGTCTGCTTTCTCCCATCCTGCAACCTGCTTTCTTTCCTTATTTGTGGTGAGTTGCACGTCACCCTTGGCGACGGGTGGAGGAGGGGCATTCTTCTTGCCGATAGCGGTAACAGTGATAGATGGCTTTAGCGGCCGCAGCGGCGCTCGGCGTCTCCGCCCCTAGCATGGCGGCGCAAGCCAGCGATACAAACACGGCTAGCGTTGCTGCAGTGCGAGTTATGGCGTTCATGATTCTTTCACTCCCTTTCGTTGGTTCTTTATGGTTAGATGCGGCGCGGGCTTTCCGGGTAATCGCCATATTGTAATAGCCCTTGCCGCTGCTGCCAGAAAAAATAATTGGTCAATCGGTTATGAAACCCAGATTGGAGGAAAAAGTTTCTGCGACACAGAGCGCGTTCGAGGTGTGCGTAATCGGAGGCGGAGCCACGGGCGCGGGATGCGCGCTGGACGCGCAACTGCGCGGCTTGAAGACGATTTTATTGGACGCCGGCGATTTCGCTTCGGCAGCCTCGAGCGCTTCGACCAAGCTGGTTCACGGCGGCGTGCGCTACCTGGAGCAGGCCGTCAGAAACTTTAATCTGGAAGAATATCGGATGGTAAAAAACGCGCTTCGCGAGAGGCTGTATATGCTGGCGAACGCGCCCCATCTCGCGCATCCCGCGCATTTTCTTGTGCCGGTGTATTCCTGGGCCCGCGCTGCTTACTACCTGGCGGGAATGAAGTTGTACGATGCGGTTGCAGCCGAGAGCAATCTGTTCCCGAGCCGCTTTCTTTCACGGCGGGAAACGCTCAATCGTATGCCCGGACTGAAGTCGCGAGGACTTCGCGGAGCTGTCTGCTATTCTGACGGCCAGTTTGACGATGCCCGATATGATTTGGCGCTGATCGACACTTTTGTAACCGCAGGTGGATCGGCGCTCAACTACGCGCGAGTCACCGGATTTGAGCGTAACCATGACGGCATGCTCTCTGCAGCAACGGTTCGCGACGAGATTTCGGGAGAAATGTTTTCCGTTGCCGTAAAAAAGTTCGTGAACGCGACAGGAACCGGTGCCGACAAGATTCGCTCGCTGGCAAATCCTATGCTTGCCGCGAGAATGCGCCCAAGCAAGGGCGTGCACCTTCTTTTTTCCGCCGAGACATTTTCTGGAAAGGACGCTCTTCTGGTTCCCCACACCGAGGACGGCCGGGTTATTTTCGCGGTGCCCTGGCAAGGACGATTGCTGGTGGGAACGACCGACGACGAAGTGACGCCCGGGACCAGAATGGTGGTGACGAAAGACGAAGCGGAATATTTGTTGCGGCAGCTGAACCCGTATCTGGAGAGTCCACTCCGCCGTCAACAGGCGCTGAGCGGAATGGCGGGATTGCGGCCGCTGGTAGCGGCAGCTCACGGAAA
This sequence comes from uncultured Acidobacteriota bacterium, assembly GCA_963743735.1. Lineage (GTDB taxonomy): Bacteria > Acidobacteriota > Terriglobia > Acidiferrales > UBA7541 > Acidiferrum. The sequence goes on along the minus strand of CAVURF010000012.1, from coordinate 30,060 downwards.
AACTTCGACCAGTAGGCTGATCCGCGATCACGAAGTGGAACTCGACAGTTCGAGCGGGCTGGTCAGCATTCTGGGCGGCAAGTGGACCACGCACCGGCTGATGGCGGAAGACGCCATTGACGCTGTGCAGCGCGAAATGGGCGTACCGGTCACAGCGACTAAGACCAAGCAGCACCTGCTGGCGGGCGCGGGCGGCTACGACAAAAGTTTTTCAAATGACATCGAGAAAGAGTATTCTCTCCCCGCCGATGTCGCGGAGCATCTGACCGGAAAATTCGGGACGACGGCACTGAAGATCCTGGAACTGCTCAAAGAGAATCCATCCTGGAACCGGCGCATTGCCGCCGGATTGCCTGCAATCGAGGCGGAAATCGTATTCTGCATCCGGCATGAAATGGCGGAAACCGTCGAAGATATTTTGGCCCGTCGCACGGGCGTGCAATTTCATGGATGGAACGAAGCCATCGAAGCGGCACCGCGCGTCGCGGAACTGCTAGCGCAGGAACAAACATTGGGAGCCCCGCCGAACTGCAGCTGCGGCGTCCGAGTATACGAGAAAAATATTCGCCTTTCTGAACGAACTAGGTCTCGACGAGGCTACCAAGTGAAACAGTATGTCGGAGCAATCGATCAAGGGACGACCAGCACGCGATTTATCGTGTTCGACGCCGATGGCCGCATCGTGAGCGTTGCGCAAAAAGAACACGCGCAGATTTATCCAAAGCCGGGCTGGGTGGAGCATGATCCGGAAGAGATTATTCAGAATACAAATGAAGTTGCGGCGGAAGCGTTGAAAACAGGTGGAATTTCAACCGGCGAACTGGCGGCCGTGGGAATCACTAACCAGCGGGAGACCACCGTAATTTGGGACAAGAAAACGGGAAGGGCGATTGCAAATGCGATCGTCTGGCAAGACACGCGAGTTGCGGATGAAGTTTCGCGATACGCGTCGGAGGGAGGACAAAATCGCTTTCGCGAAGCGACCGGTCTTCCGTTGAGCACCTATTTCAGCAGCTTGAAAGCGCGCTGGCTCCTGAACCATGTTGCGCATGCGCGAGCAAGAGCAGAAGCTGGCGAACTGCTTTTCGGAACCATGGATGCTTTCCTTGTTTGGCGTCTGACCGGCGGCCCGGAGGGAGGAGTTCATGTTACCGACGTAACGAACGCAAGCCGTACGCAGTTCTTGAATCTGAAAACGCTCGAGTGGGATGCAGATCTGTTGAAAGCGTTTGAAGTTCCGGAAATGTTGCTGCCGTCGGTGAAGTCCAGCAGCGAAGTGTACGGTGAAGCGACGACTCCAGCGCTAAAAGGCGTTCGAATCGCGGGAATTCTTGGCGACCAGCAGGCCGCGCTCGCGGGGCAAGCATGTTTTCAGCCTGGCGAAGTGAAAAATACATATGGCACAGGTTGCTTTCTGCTGATGAACACGGGTGAACGAATGGTGCCCTCGGAGCGCGGCCTGCTGACAACGGTTGCGTATAAATTTGGCAACGCTCCGGCGCATTACGCGCTTGAGGGAAGCGTGGCGATCAGCGGAGCACTGGTGCAATGGCTGCGGGACAACCTCGGAATCATTCGAAAGAGCAGCGACGTCGAGAGTTTGGCGCGCACCGTGAATGATAATGGCGATGTCTATTTTGTGCCGGCATTCAGCGGACTGTATGCGCCGTACTGGAAAGATTCGGCGCGAGGCGTGATTGCGGGTTTGACGCGCTATGCGAATAAGGGACATCTGGCGCGCGCGGTGCTGGAGGCCACGTCTTACCAGACGCGCGATGTGGTGGAGGCGATGGAGAAAGACGCTCGGATCGAATTGAAGACGGTTCGCGTGGATGGCGGCATGGTCGGCAACGAGTTGTTGATGCAATTTCAAGCGGATATATTGAATCGCGAAGTAGTGCGACCGGTGGTGCAAGAGACGACCGCGCTCGGCGCTGCGTACGCAGCCGGGCTTGCAGTTGGTTTTTACAGTGGCGTGGACGAATTGCGCACGAAGTGGAAGTCTGATCGCGTTTGGAAGCCGGCGATGGCGCAGGCTGACAGAGACCGGCTATATCGCGGATGGAAGAAAGCAGTCACAAGATCTTTCGACTGGATGGAGAACTGAAGCACGGAGAACTGGATGAACTCAGCCTGGCTGGGAGAATTTCTCGGAACGATGATCCTGATCCTGCTTGGCGATGGCGTCGTTGCGGGCGTGCTCTTGAAGAAATCGAAGGCAGAAGGCAGCGGATGGATGGTGATTACAGCAGGCTGGGCATTCGCCGTGATGGCCGGAGTTTTTGTAGCGATCGCCTGTGGCAGCAGCGATGCGCATTTGAATCCCGCAGTGACGATTGGGATGGCTGTGCGTGCCGGGAGTTTCCAGAAAATTCTGCCTTACTTCGTTGCACAAGTGCTGGGAGCGATGGTTGGTGCGACGCTGGTTTGGCTACATTTTCTGCCGCACTGGAAAGAAACGGCGGAGAAGGAAGTTAAGCTTAGCTGTTTCTGTACGGGTCCGGCGATTCGAAGCGCGATACCAAACCTTTTAAGCGAAACCATTGCGACGTTTGTGCTGGTGTTTGTGGTGGGCGCGATTTTTTCCAAGGCCGTGGCTGCGGGCGGGCTGGCGAACGGCGTGGGACCGTACCTGGTAGGTAGCCTGGTGTGGGGCGTCGGACTTTCCTTGGGCGGCACAACCGGATATGCGATCAATCCGGCGCGCGATTTTGGCCCGCGTCTCACGCACGCGATTTTGCCGATCGCTGGAAAGGGCGGATCGGACTGGCGCTACGCCCCGATTCCGATTTTGGGCCCTCTCATGGGTGGCGCACTTGCAGGTTTCGCGCTGCGCAGCCTGGGAATTTGATCGTTTCGAACTGTTAAACGGTCGGCGTTCCGGCTCTCAAGAGGAAGAAGCCCGGCCAGGCGCGATGTTCCTCCCTTGACCTTCCACACTGAGCGCACGCCGAAGATCAATCGGCCCACTGCTTAGTAGTGGACATCGAAATTCATTAAGTTCCATGTAAATGCGAGCCAAACCAGCGCCAGGCAAGCGAGCGCGAGAGCTAGATCATGCAGTCTGGTCCAAATCCAGCGGTTTGGATTGCGCAGGCTTCGAATCGCGTTCAACCACACGAGAATCGTGGCGATGGTCGCAGGCCACACCTAAAATTCCAAACATAATAATCCACGGAGGCAGACCGTTAATGCCCTTGGGATCGTCGGTCAGTGAAAGGACTGCGACCAGCCGACAAAAAACAGCAGCAAGAGAATGCAAACCGCGCGCACCAGCAGCCGCAATTTGCTTTCGGATGGGCTGTAGTCGAGCTTCCTGTCGTAGTGCTTTCTGACCAGGGCGGACACGGGCCACAACACGACCGTGAGACCTAGGTAACCACAAGTCCGAAAATAAACAGGCCCATATTGAAGAACTTGTTTTCGAAAAGACCGACTCTTTTGGAAAACGAAGAACGGATAGTCCAATTGAAATTGCCAGTTGCCGGCGGAATCTTTCTTGAAGCCCGACATGGTCTTGTCCATGCACTTCGCGGTAAAGAAATGGAGCAATTTCCTCAAACTTTTTTAACTGGCCGTTTTCGCCTTTCAGCTGGATCGACGCTAATCGTCGAATCAGAATTGACGATTACTCGCGGTTCTCCAAGCGGCGTGGTGAGCGACAGGAAAGAAGAATCAAATCGGCGACTGCTTTTATAAAATCCGGCGATCTCTTTTGCCGTCCTCCGCGGCATGTTCTACCTTTTCCCCGGCAGGAGGAGTAAAGGGAAATAGCGATCGAGGAACGCTTCAAACAAATTCGTGCGTGCGCTGGTTTCACCCGCTCCAGCACTATTGTAGGAGACAAAAAATCCCACGTTTTCGTCAAGGATGAGATGCAGGTCGCTGTGAAAGAAAACCGTGTCGCCGCCGTGACCGATAATTCGTTTCCCGTTTCGCGACTCTTCGTAAAAACCGTAACACATCGCGTTTAGCCGGTCGTCTGCGCCGTACAACCGCGAGTGCATCTGCTTGGCGGTCTCCGGCTTAAGAATCTGTTTATCGCCGAATTTGCCGTTTTGTAGATGCGCGATCATGAAATTGCTCATGTCCTTCGCGGTGGTTGAGACGCTGCCAGCGGGATAGGCTTCGACAAATTCGAACGGCTGTGCTTTGTCGGAAGCCTTTTTATAACCATTGGACATGAGAGGCTTTATATTTTCGGGAAGCGGCTGAACGAACGTGGTCCTTTGCATCTCGAGTGGGGTAAAGATGTTGTCTTGTACATACTGATCGAAGGATTTGCCAGAAACACGCTGAACGATATACCCGGCGAGCGCGGTGGCGTAGTTCGAATACGCGGGTACTACTCCCGGCGGAAAGATGCGGTCCGGAACGTGCTGTTTCAGAAATCGCTCGAGGCTGTACATATGTTCCGCGTCGGCGACGAAGAGATCGCGGCCAAGCTCTTCAAAACCGGCCGAGTGCGTCATAATATTTTTCAGCGTGATCGGTTTTCCGTAGGCTGGCGGAATCTTGAAGTCCAGATATTCGTTAACGTCTTTGTCGAGATCCAGCTTTCCTTGTTCAGCCATTTGCATCACCGAGGTCCATGTAAAAAGTTTGGAAATGGATCCCGGTCGGAACAAAGTGCTGTCCGCGGTTACCGGTGTGCGCTTTTCCACGTCGGAAAAGCCATAACCTTTGGCAAAAATAAGCTTGCCGTCTTTTACCACGGCAATTGTCGCCCCGGCGATGTCCTCGCGCTGCAATTGCGACGGCATCATACCCTCGAGAAATGCTTCGATGTCAGTGCTGGTCAATTCGTGCTTAGCCGTCGAATCAGAGGGAGCGAGTTTGGTCTCAGGCGGCGCGGGAGCTTTGGCCGATTTGGGCGGTGTAGTCTCTTTTACGGTCTGCGCAGGCGATGCTTGGATTAGAGCGAGCCCGCCGACCACGCATGCGAAGAGGCTGACCACTCGAATTGACCTTTTCATGAATCCTCCTGAAATAAGTTCAATCTCACTGTTCGATCGCTGGCGTGTCATCTACGCGAACGCAGCCAAAAGACCATCGTTCAGAAAGAGAGCTTCAACGCAAACTGCACGACTCGCGGATTCACCACGGTTGTGGTGATCTGGCCGAATGTTATTGAAGTGAATTCCGTATCGGGGTCTCCGAATTGCGGATGATTGAAGGCATTGAAAAACTCAGAGCGGAACTCCAGTGACCGCGGATTCCCGCGGCCAACGCACGGGAAATCTCTTGATCAAGGAAAGATCGAAATTGCGCTGCCCGGGTGAGTCGAGAATGCCTACCCCAGCATTACCGAAGCCGACGCCGTTCGGGTCGTCGGAGCTGAAAACGGCGGGATCGGTAAAGCAACTGGTATTGATATAGGTCTTGGTGCCTCCAATGTTAGATTGCGCCGAGCCCGAATTAAGATTGTGGCCGCTGGTGCAAGCGCCAGAGAGCGACGGGCGGTCAAAGACCGAGCTGCCAAAGACGCTGGGTTTACCAGCAAAATGGTTATACGAGAGAGTGAGCGGATGCCCAGACTGGAAGGTAACGACTCCGGCAAGCATCCAGCCACCCAGAGTCTGCCCTTTGAACGAGTGCGAATTCTTTGGTCCGGGAAGCTGATACGTAAAGTTGGTGATGAAACGGTGCGGGCGAATGAAATAGTCCGGTCCATAGCGCTGCTTGGGATCGTCCTGATTGCCGTAGGATTGGCCGCCGTTGGCGCCGCTGGTAGTAAAAGGGTCAGTGGAGAGATCGCGTGTGAACGTATAGGAAGCTTGAAACTGCAGGCCGTGGCGGAAACGCTTGTTGAGTGACACGAGCAGGGCGTTGTACCAGTAGGCGCCAGATGATTCGATCTGTTGCATGAGTGACGGATCCCAGCCTTCGAGCGGGACACGAAGCGAAACGTTGTCGACGGTATTGGTGGTTTCGCCGCGGATCGGGTTCGTGGCGCTGGCAAGTTGGGCTTGGTTAAGCGCGCGTTCGCGAATTTGGTGCGTGCCGCGCGCGCCGGAATAGCCGACTTCAAGAGTTAAGTCTCCGGGCAACAGAGTTTGCAGCCCGAGGCTATATTCCTGCGACATGGGCGGCTGGAAGCGCGGGTCAAAGATCGTAGTCTGTAGGACCGGGTTTGGACTCGGGCCATAGGCGGGAAAAGCCGGCAGCGAAGGAACATTGAGCGGAAAAGGCACTTGTTCATTGGCGGCAGCATTCTGTCCGAGCTGCAGCTGACGGATTTGACCGAAAGGAGCGCCCACCAATAACTGCAGGAAGGGTTGGCCTGTGTAGCGAGAATGATAGATGCCGTAGCCGCCGCGCATGACCAAGCGCTCTGTCCTTGGAAGGCGCCAAGCAAAGCCGACACGCGGGTTCCAAGTATTTTGGTTATTGCCGTAGCCACCGAATTCGTTGTCCACCTTCTTCACACCGGCAGGAATAGCTCCTCCGGAATAGTTCGAAGAGACTAAATATCCTGCGAGCGAGCCGGCCGCAGGGGGATTAGGGTCAGCTAGCCTGACGTCGAAAGAGGCGTTTCTCCCCAGAGCGTCGGCAATGTCGCCGATGCGATCGTAGCGGAGACCCAGGTTAACGGTGAGTCTCGGCGTTACTTTGATGTTGTCCTGCGCGTAGGCGTTCGTTTCCCACACGCGCCAAGCCCGGTCAAAAAGGCCAGGCAAATCCAAGGAGGCGATGATGTTGCTGGTGTCGAGTCCAAATAGCGCAAAGGGCGCGGTCCCGTTATCGTTAGCATCCAACCCCAGCAGAAAGTCCGGCCAGCTCAGAAAGAGTTCACCCGCCAAGTAGTGAAACCCCACCTGGTTCAGCTGCTCGCGGGATACGCCGGCACCAAAACGCAAGTCGTGACGGCCGCGGGTCCAGGACAGTGAATCTTGAAAGCTGTAGGTATTCTGGGCGAGATGGACGGTCTGCCCATTACCGCCGAGTGATAAGCCGTTAGCCGAACCGTAGTCCAACGCGATAGCCGGAATGGTGTCATCAAAGGAGGGAACGGTCGCGCCGATCTGTGAATAACTGAAGACCTTGCTTTGCGCGAATAGACCGAGTGTGCGGTGAAAGCCGATCTCGGCTCGGTTGATCAGGGTTGGGCTGAAAATGTAGGTATGGGCCAGAGTGAAATTACGGAAATTGTTGGTGAGGGCAACTGGGAAACCGGGACCAGTCCCTCCGCCAAGATTGGCTTGGGGTAGCGTAAATGCAGTGTCGCTATTGCCAAAGAAGAAGCGGCCCTCCAATTTACTTTTTGCCGATAGCTGCCAATCCGCGTTGGTCATGAACTGGTCTTCCGAATAGGGGCAAGCGAAACTGAAGGCCGAGAAACCCTGTGACTCGAAGGGTTTGCTAGGGTCGACGGTTTGCGGCGTTGGGATGACAAACTGGCCATTGGGTAGCTTCATTTGGAGCAACGCGAGAGCCACAGGATTAATATTTGAGCCATCGCTGGCAATCGCCGGCCCGACACCGCCAAGGGCAGTTTGGATGGCCCCTTGTTGGCCGGCAAAGAGCTGGCCCAAGGCAGCCGGTGACCGGTCATCCGTAATCGGCGGAGAAGTAACGGAACTCGAACAATTGATATCCAGACCATTGCGCTGGCGCGTTCCCTGATAAGACGTAAAGAAAAAGAGCTTGTCGTGCTTGACCGGACCTCCAAGGTCAAACCCGAATTGGTTCTGCTTTAGTACAGGCCGAGGTTGCCCCGCGGCGTTGCGGAAGAACGTATTCGCGTTGAGGTCTTCATTGCGGAAGAATTCCCAAAGGGCACCATGGAAATCATTTGAGCCGCCCTTGGTAATAACATCGACATTGGCGCCGGCATTTCGCCCATAAGAAGCGTCATATTGTCCGGTTTGCACTTTGAATTCCTGGATGGTGTCGGGATTGGGGATGGCGACACCTCCGCTGAAATAACCACTGCTTTGCAGGTCGTTTATGCCGACTCCATTCATCTGTACGTTGTTGTCGCTCTCGGTGCCACCGTTGGAAACGATTGGCACCCCGCCCTGACCGAGGTTTCCGCGGCCGATGGCACCGGCGTCGTTCACATCGGCGGCGACACCGGGGTTCAAGGACACAATCTGGGTGTAGTTGCGAGTGACGAGTGGAAGGTCTCGTACCTGCTCGCCACTCGTGACACGGCCCAAGGTGCTTGATTCTGTTTGTAATTGTTCGGCATAACCCTCCACGGTGACGCTCTCGGAGACTTGACCGATTTCAAGGCGCAGATCGAGAGCCGCCGTTTCTGTGACCGTAATCTTGACATCACGGACGTGCAAGGTTTTAAAGCCGTCCTTCAAGGCTTCGAGGGTGTACAGCCCGGGTAGGAGTGCGGGTACCACATAGACGCCGCGCGAATTCGATAGGACGGTGCGGGCTTCGCCGGTCGCCTGGCTCGTAACGGCAATCTGTGCTCCCACCACGGATCCGCCGCTGGGATCAGCTACCGTTCCAGAAAGCCCCCCGGTGGCGGCAGTCTGGGCAAAGCAACATTTCAACTGGGGCAGAGCGCTGATCAACATGAGAATCGCAACCGATCGGATGGCGATGGACAAAGCGCTGGTCCGAATTTTTGTTCTCATAACTTCCTCCCACCAAGAGAAATCCAGGGCCGTCGATTCCGGACGTGACCGCCTCACTCGTGCGCTTCGCTCCCGTCACTGTTGGATTGGTACCAACGGTGATCGGCACGATCTTCCTCTTCGCTTCGGCGTAGCAATTCGAGAGAACGCGCGGTTTGCGTGTGTGCACAAGCGATGAGGATTGCGCCCAGCAAACTCAATGGAGCAACGTAAGAACCTCCAAAGGAGGGGCTGGCGACCGACGCCATACAGCTGTCATCGCAAACCAGGGCGATGGGAGTCGTCTCACTGTCGGTGATGCCAAACGTTGGCACTCCGAGCTTCTTGGCTCGAAGCGCGGCTTCCACCGTGTCGCGCAAACATTGGCCAAAACTGATTGCGATCAGCAGGTCTTGCCGCGTCAGTGTTCTTACTCTTCTCTGGACATTTCCCGTGCTGCCTACGGGCGCCTCGGCGGCAAATCCCAGGGTCATCAGGCCGTAAGCCAAATGCCAGCTCAATCCCGCAGCCAGATCGATTCCTACAATCAGAATCCTGCGGGCACGTTTCACATGCTTCGACAGGGCGATAATTTTTTCGGCGCTGGGCGACGCCTGTAGCGCTTGCAGATTTCGCAAGTCCATATCCATGCCGTGGCGAATCCGATCTGCCACAGTGCGTTTTTCCTTCGATGCCGCTTTCAAGACTGCGTAGGGAGTAATCTGCGTAACGAAATGCGCGCGTAAATCTGCAGTGAATTCCGCATATTTTTTGTACCCGAGAGCTTGGATGGTTCTGACGATGGTTGCAGCATCCACTTCGTAGCGTTTGGCCAATTCTCGCGAAGACAGGAAAAAGGTGTCTTCGGTATTTTCAAGGATCAATCGAAGGAGTTTTCGCCGGCTCGGATTCAGATTTCTTCCGGCGGCTGCCAAGCGCCTCTCAAGCGTAGTCTGGCTTTGCCGGCTCTCGCTGGAAGGTTGAGCCGTACTCGCGGCGCGACTTCGATTTGATCCAATCAAGAACAAATCCTCTAAAGAGAAATCGGGCTTCAGGGCAACTAGAACCAATATGGGCTAAGCGAATACAACGAATGTTGCATATTGTCAAGATATTTCAATGTTTGTTGCACGAATTGCCCCACCCGTGGCCAAAGCGGGCCTATATCGGCCAAAAATTAGAATGACTGCGGGGCCTGGTGCAACGCATATTGAATATTGTTGACAGGATGCAACATGTGTTGTAATTCCCTTCCGCGGCCTATCGCGGCTCTGACGCAGCGATCCCGCCGATACCGGGGTGAGGAATTTACGACTGAGGTCATCGGGCGTACAAAAACCAATCGAGCATGCCGCTGCCTTCTGGATGGACGCCGTCTCATCTCCGAAAAACAACGGCGCCTTGCTTACAAAATGCGGCCCCCGCATATACCTTCAGGCGGCGCAACGCAAAGCTCGCGGAAGGAGCGGACATATCCTTCGTCCGTCACAGGAAAGACGTCGGCTCGAAGCTTACGTGGCAGATCCGGAACTTCCGCGGCGTAGTCAGACTTAAATTGAGTGAGTCATCGGATGCTGGATTACCTTTTGGAGCTTTATGAAGATTGAGTCCATCGCACTTCGCGAAATACAGATGAAGTTGAAGGCGCCGTTTGAAACAAGTTTTGGCTCTGTACAGAACCGACGAATTCTTCTGGTTGAAATTGTGGCCGATGGCGCCAGCGGATGGGGCGAGGTCACGGCGGGCGAAACGCCCGCCTACAACGCAGAGACCACCGACACGGCGTGGCATGTGATTTCCGATTTCATCGCTCCGTCCCTGGTCGGAAAGAGCGTGTCAGAAGCTTCGGAACTTCCGCCATGGATGGCCCAGATTCGCGGGCATGAAATGGCCAAGAGCGGGGTTGAGAATGCGTTGTGGGATGCCGCGGCGCAGCTCAAAGGCGTTCCTCTTTATAGGCTACTAGGCGGCACGATGGAGGAGATTGCATGTGGCGTCTCGCTCGGTATTCGCGAAAACCCGCAGTCACTCGTCAAGAGAGTGGAAGAAGAGCTTCGCAGCGGTTATCAGCGGATTAAATTGAAAATCAAGCCCGGGAAGGACTATGAATTCGTGGCGGCTGTACGAAAGGAGTTTCCCGACATTCGGCTCTCGGTGGACGCTAATTCGGCCTACAACCTGGATGATACCGCGCACTTGAAGAAGCTCGACGAATTCAGCCTGCTCATGATGGAGCAGCCTTTGGACTGGGATGACATCCACATCCATTCGAAACTCCAGGCGCAGATCCAGACGGCAATTTGTCTCGACGAATGCATCCACAATACACGGCACGCTCTGACTGCGATCGAACTGAAATCTTGCCGCATCATCAACATCAAGCTGGGCCGGGTGAGCGGCCATACCGAGGCGCGGCTCATGCAGGAAATGTGCCGCAAACAGGGCGTGCCCGTTTGGTGTGGCGGTATGCTGGAATCGGGTATCGGACGAGCGCACAACATCGCCATGTCCACGCTGCCTGGTTTCTCGCTACCCGGAGATGTCTCGGCCAGCCAGCGCTATTGGAATGAAGACATCATTGAACCCGGCGTTGCAGTCACAGCGAAAGGCACGATTCGAGTTCCTAACGCTCCAGGTCTTGGTTTCACCGTGAGGCGGGATCGCATTGAGAAGCTCACGGTACGCAGCCGCAACTGGGATGCGCGGCAAGCCGCGCGTGAAGAAATGTCTGCGGTTAGGAGGGAATCATGTTAAAGAGCCAGCGAACAAATACATTCTTCCGAATACAGACTCAGACAAGGCGGGGTATCGCATGAGCACTAGGCACACCGTTCGAAGGGTAGGCTTCAGCTTTCTTGCCACTATCGTCGCTTGTTGCAGCAACACGGGGTTTGCACAGTCCGGCATCACCCTGGAGCAGCGCCTTAAGAAAATCATGGATCGCCCGGAGTTCGCTCACTCCCGCTTTGGTATCAAATTCATTTCAGCGGAGTCCGGGGACGTGGTTTACGAATTGAATTCGCCACAACTCTTCGTGCCCGGCTCGACCACAAAGTTGCTCTCCGCCGGCACCGCGCTCGAACTATTGGGCCCAAACTATCGCTTTCATACCAAGATTTACCGCACTGGGCCCATTCAGAAGGACGGCACGCTTCAGGGCGACCTGGTTCTCGTTGCGAGCGGAGACTTGAATCTCTCGAATCGTATTCAGCCGGATGGCACGCTGGCGTTTGAAGACGAGGATCATTCCTATGGCGGGCCCGACAGCAAGGGCTTGCCCGGCGATCCGCTTCAGGTAATGCGCGAGTTCGCGCAACAAGTCGCCGCAAAAGGAATTAAGCGGATAAAGGGCAGGGTACTTGTGGACGCCGCACTGTTTCCGGAAGGCACCCGGGAACTGGGTACGGGTGTAGTGATCTCGCCGATCGTGGTGAATGACAATGTAGTGGATGTCGTCGTTAGCCCTGGTCCGACGGAAGGTTCCCCAGTTCAATTGAAAATTGCCCCGCAGACCGCCTATATCACGATCACCAATCAGGCCACGACAGGAAAGGCTGGCTCCAAAACATCGCTCGAATACGAAAACGAAAAACTCAACCCGGACGGAACCCGAAGCGCAATACTCACCGGAAGCTTGGCAATCGGTGGCAAACCGACTATGACTTCCTATCCCGTGCCCGAGCCGAGCCGGTTTGCCGCGACCGTCCTCATGGAGGCTCTCAAAGAACAAGGCATCACGTCGACACTTCCCACGCCGGCGGAGCAAATCGATTTCAAAGTACTCGCTTCCGACTATACGACCCAGAATATCGTCGCTGAACACGTCTCGCCTCCGCTCACGGAGGAAGTTAAGGTCACACTGAAGGTCAGTCAAAATCTGCACGCCAGCTCGATGCCGTTTCTCCTTGGCGCCCTGCTCGCCCATAAGGACAAACAAATCGACCAGGCGGGCTTCGATCTTGAAAACGAATTCCTCACCAAGGCCGGCCTTGACCTAGGTGGCGCTGCACAAAGCGACGGAGCTGGTGGCAACGCTTACTTCTCACCCGACTTCATGAGCCGCTACCTTTTCTATATGTCGAAGCAAAAAGACTACCAGGACTTCTATCGCTCCCTGCCGATCCTTGGAAAGGACGGCACGCTCGTGAAGATTCAGGTGAATTCGCCCGCCGCAGGTCATGTGCACGCAAAGACCGGGACTTATGGCCTGTACGATGCGTTGAACAAAAAATTGATGGTCACTGGCAAGGGCCTCGCGGGTTACATGGACACGGCAAGCGGCCAGCACTTGATTCTTGCGCTTTACGTCAACATGGTTTCGGTATCCATGGATGACCCGGACGCCGCGCAGACGATCGCGGGACAAGCCCTCGGAGAAATTGCGGCTGCAGCTTATGATGCGCCGCTGACTTCGCAATCGAGCCAGTCCACAAGCAACGAATATGATGTGCTCATCAAAAATGGCTCGATTGTTGACGGTTCCGGAAATCCGTGGGTGTCCGGCGACATCGCCATTCGTGGCGATCGCATCGCTGCAATCGGCAAGCTCGAGGACGCTCACGCCAAGCGCGTAATCGACGCTAAAGGTCTGGTCGTTTCGCCGGGGTTTATAGATATGCTCGGACAGTCCGAAGCCAACTTGCTGATCGACAATCGCTCGTTGAGCAAGCTGGCGCAAGGAATCACGACGGAGATTACCGGCGAAGGTGGATCGATCGCGCCGCAAACCGACCTCACTCTTGCCCCGCTACAGCCGGTGCTTGATCACTACAAATTGAAAGTGGATTGGACCACCTTCGACGGCTATTTCAAACGCCTGGGGAAAAGTGGCACTCCGCTGAATATTGGCACCTATGTTGGTGCCGGCCAGGTCCGCGAAGCCGTGCTAGGAGATGTCGATCGTGCTCCAACGACGGCAGAGATGGACAGAATGAAAGCTCTGGTGGATCAAGCCATGCGCGACGGTGCTCTAGGCATCTCCACGGCGCTCATCTATCCGCCAGGACATTACGCAACAACCGAGGAATTGATTGAACTGGCAAAGGTTGCTGCGCGATACGGCGGCATTTACGGAACGCACATGCGCAGCGAGGGCCAGACCGAGCCACAAGCGGTCGAAGAAGCTCTCCGCATCGGCCGTGAAGCGAATCTTCCCGTCGAAATTTTCCACCTGAAAGTTTCTGGCAAGACGCGCTGGGGAAATATGCCCAAGATTGTCAAACAGATCCAGGCAGCGCGCGATTCCGGGCAGGACGTAACCGCCAACATGTATCCCTACATCGCCGGTGGTACCGCCCTTGCCTCCAGTCTTCCGCCGTGGGTCGCTGACGGAGGCCTTGAAAAACTTTTGCAGCGGCTCCATGACCCCGCGGTCCGCGCCAAGATTAAGGTGGAGATGGCTTCTGATCATCCTGAATGGGAAAACATCTTTTTCGACAGCGGCAACGGCATCGGGGTAATGGTCTCGGGAGTCGAAAATCCAGATCTAAAGAAATTTGATGGAAAGACGATTGCCCAAATCGCGGTGGCACAGAAGAAATCGCAACTCGATACACTTTTTGATTTCATTATTGCGGACAAGGGACAAACCGGCGCACTTTATTTCATGGCCAGCGAAAATGATCTCATCTATGGCCTGAAGCAGCCTTGGACCAGTCTCTGCCTCGACGCCGGCGAGATGTCTCTCGACGGGCCGCTCTATGAGCCGCACACCCACCCGCGCGCTTTCGGCGCCATGCCCCGATTTCTCGGACACTATGTCCGGGATCTACATCTTCTTCCGCTTGAACAGGGCATCCGAAAAATGACTTCCCTTCCCGCGCAGCGTGAACGATTGCTCGATCGCGGTTTGCTCAAAGAAGGATATTTTGCGGATATAACTGTTTTTGACCCAGTTTTCCTGAAAGATGTGGCTACGTACACTGAACCCGCGCGCCTCGCCAACGGCGTAAGATATGTATTCGTAAACGGTCAACTCGAATTCGACGATGGCAAATTAACGGGTCGCAACGCGGGACAGGTTTTGCGCGGACCGGGATGGAAACACCCTGCGGTCGAACAGCACTGAACCACGGTCCGCACAGACGCCGATACCTTGTCGGCAATCGCTGAGGTAGACTCTTCCCTCGTGTCCGTCCCTTACGAGCCACTTCCGCAGGCCTTCAATGCCGCGGAATATTTTGTCGACCGCCATCTGCGGGAAGGTCGCGGCGGCCGTATCGCCATCGAATGTGAAGACCAGCGGGTCAGCTATTCACAGCTCTCCGACCACGTCAATCGTCTTGGAAACGCTCTGCGTGACACGCTGGAAGTTCGCATGGAAGAACGGGTACTCCTCTTGCTCCCGGACATTCCCGAATTTGCTTATTGTTTTTTCGGAGCCATAAAAATCGGCGCCGTTCCTGTTCCCGTCAATACGCTTCTCCGGCCGAATGACTATGAATTCTTGCTGAACGACACGCGCGCGCGCGTTGCGATCACCAATGAATCACTGCTGCTTTTGATCCGGCAAATTCCCCGCGAACGGCTTGCCTTTCTTAAGTCCATCATTGTCGTGGGCACGGCGGCCGAGGGTACACTTTCATTCTCTGAGCTCCTGGCATCTCATTCTGCGGATCTTGCTCCTGCTCCTACCTGTGCAGACGATGTCGCGTTCTGGTTGTACTCCTCAGGTAGCACCGGCCCTCCGAAAGCCTGCATTCATCTGCATCGCAACATGGTGATAGCAACCGAACAGTATGCCCGCAACATTTTGAATATTCGAGAATCGGACCGCTTCTTCAGCGTTGCAAAGCTCTTTTTTGCCTATGGCTTGGGGAATGCCCTCTATTTTCCTTTGGCCGTTGGGGCAACGGCCATTCTTTGGCCGGGATCTCCCTCACCCCAAAATATTAGTGATGTAATTAAGCGCCATCGTCCCACTCTCTTCTTTTCCGTGCCCTCGAACTATGCGGCTCTGATGGATTTCGACGCCCAGAACAACGACTTCGATCTCTCGAGTATCCGCCTCGGCGTCTCGGCAGGTGAGGCCCTGCCTGCGTCGCTCTGCGAGCGCTTCACCAAACGCTTTGGCTTGGAGATTTTGGATGGCATCGGATCAACCGAGGCTCTGCATATTTTTGTTTCCAATTCGCATGGAGATGTACGACCCGGTTCCAGCGGACGCGCCGTTCCCGGCTGTGAAGTGAAAATCATCGACGACCAGGGCCGGCCGCTGCCAGCGGGCGAAATTGGCAATCTTTGGGTCAAGAGCGAGGCAGCTTGCGCGGCTTACTGGAATCGTCACGAGAGAACCAAGCAGACGATCCAGGGGAATTGGATTTCTACCGGTGATAAGTTCCATCAAGACCACGACGGTTACTACTGGTTCGATGGCCGGAGCGACGACATGCTCAAGGTCAGCGGCGCGTGGGTGAGCCCTTCCGAGATCGAGAGCGTCCTGGCTGAGCATACGGCTGTGGCGGAAGTCGCTGTGGTGGCGAATACGGACAAGGATGGCCTGACCAAGCCGGTCGCGTGGGTCGTCCTGAGAGCGGGATTCAAGGGCGATGCCAAACTCGCTTCGACTCTCCAGGAATTTGTCGTTTCTCGTCTTCCTAATTACAAACGGCCCCGCTCGGTGAAATTTGTTTCTGAATTACCCAAGACAGCCACGGGCAAGATTCAACGCTTCAAACTGCGTCAGGCTTCCCTCAATTTCTGATCTCTCCGCATCCGCAAGAGCGATCGTCAAAGGCTACTATGTGCACAACGTGCACGACGTACACGCTTCTAAACAGGGTCCAATCCAGAATGATAAGAGTAGATGGAGATAACTATCACCAGCGCTGGTCCGCACACGTCAAAGCTGCAGATCGCCTTTTCACTTCGCCGCTCAGGAAGCGGACAGAAGACGTCCACCGATTACGCTCCAAACTACTCGGCCAGCGAGCCACTAAGTGCTTCCTTCTGGCTTGCATATCCCAGTCCAGCCAGCACCCCTCTCATATAGGCGAAACTGCTGATAATTCCCGGCATCGGATCGTCGGGATGAATCTCATATTCGAGATCAACGAAGCCTTTGTACTTTATCGCGCTAAGGGCTTCAAAAATCTTGCGCACCGGCATGATGCCGTCTCCCACTCCCACCTGGCTCTCCTTGTTCTGGAAGTTCGTAAGGTCCTTCATGTGCACGTTATACAGTCGCGGGCCCGCTTCGCGGATCGACCGAACCACGTCCGTGCCCGCACGAGCCGTATGCCCTACATCGATGCAGCATCCGATACGCGGATCCATCCCCTTCACTGCCTGCAAGACGTCCAGTGGCGAATGCCACAATTTATCTTCCGGCCCGTGATTGTGGATCGCGATACGGATATCGTATTCCTTTACAAACTTCTCAATTCGCGGCAGCGTTTCCGGCGCAGGGTCGCCCGCGACAATCACCCCAATTCCCGCTCGCTTACAGTATTCAAACTTGCTCCGGATGTCCGCATCTTCATCTTTCGGGAAATAAATCGTTCCAGCAGCGTGAAGCTTGATGCCCGCCGCCGCATAGTCCGCCAGCGCAGCCGACTCTTGCTGCGGTTCCATCGGGAGATGATCTTTGACATCCTTTGCATTCAACGCCAGCACGTTGATCTGCTTCAGGAAGCCGATCATCTGCGCACGATTGAAATTACGGAACGTGTAACTGGCCACGCCCAGTCGTACCGGCGATTCTTCGTCAGGGGAAGGCCGTCTCCCGGCCGCTGCAAATATGTCCTTCGAAGCGAAGGCCGCCACCACCAGCGCACTGGAGCGAACGAAATCACGCCGGGAAGTGTCTTTCATTTGAGACTCATCGCTCGGCTGGAACATTCGTCCTTTAGACATGCGGCGCCCAGCCCTTCTCATACTCGCGCCCCCACATCTTCATCGCGTCCGGATCGCTCTGGATTTGCCCGTTTTTCGTGTCCAGATGCAGCTCCCGGTTGACTTCCCAAGCGATATTGGAAAGCTGCAGCATCGTAACGGCGACGTTGCCCACAGAAACCGGAGCATTCAGCTTCTCGCCCTTCCGGATTCCCGCGATGAAGTTCGCAAAGTGAGCATCGGTCATGGAATCGGCGCCGAGAAGGTCGGAAGATGAGGTCTCAGTTCCCACCTTGAATTCGCTCGTCTTCTTCCCTTTGAGGTCGTAGATTTCGTATCCATCGCGATCCACGACGACTGTTCCAGTGGTTCCCATAATTGCCGAGCCGCGGTCACGGCCGTAATACTTCATTCCCTGGCAGCTCTTGCCCTCCCAGCTGAGCATCCTGTCGTCGTATTCGAAGCTGGTCACCAGCGTGTCGTAAAATTGCCAATCGTCTTTGAATTGGTATCTGCCGCCGGACGCAGTAACTCGCTTCGGATAATCCACGCCCAGTGCCCACCGGCACACATCCACCTCGTGCGTTCCATTGTTGAGCGTTTCGCCAGTGCCATAGTTTCTGAACCAGTGCCAGTTGTAAGGATGCACGTTGTCCCTATAAGGACGGCGAGGCGCCGGACCCTGCCACAGGTCCCAATCCAGTTGCGCCGGCACCGGGACTTCTTTGCCCGTGCCGATGGACTTTCGCACATTGCTGTACCAGGCCTTCGCCAGATATGGTCTGCCGATCGCTCCTCCGTGAATTTTTTCGACAATCTCAATCGTGTGCGGTGAAGAGCGCTGCTGCGTGCCCATCTGCACCAGCTTTCCATATTTCTGCTGCGCCTCGACCAGCATCGCTCCCTCTGCCGGATTGTGGCTGCAGGGTTTTTCCACATAGACGTGCTTGCCCGCCTGCAACCCGGCAATGGCCATAGGCGTATGCCAATGGTCAGGACTGGCAATCGTGATCGGCGTCCACATCCTTATGTTCAAGAATCCTGCGGAAGTCCTTCTCCGTCGCAGGCGACTCGCCCATCTCGCGCTCGACAGCGTCGGCGAACTTTTTGAGAATGTTGCTGTCCACATCGCAGACATGCGAGATGCGGGCGGCGCTCTTGTTCGCTTTGAGAGACGAGAGATGAGCGTATCCGCGCCCATTCAGCCCGATCACCGCAAAGTTAAGCCGATCGTTGGCGCCGACGATCCGTTCATAACTCCTGGCAGTGGTTCCAACAGCCAGCCCAGCCGTTCCCACCGCCATTGCCTCTAAAAACTCACGTCGTGTAAACATGATTTTTCCTCTTAGCAGCGGGGCTTTGAAGGTCTGCCCCCGCCGCAGCACTCTTATTGATTTCGACCGCTTGCCAAAATCCTGACGTCCGCGACCAGTATTTTGCTCAGTGTTGCACCTTCAGAACAGGGTACTCGCACGATCTAATTCTCGAAGCGTCCGCGGTGTGCCCATAGCCCCAAGCCGGGTTTCGGCACAAAGTAAATGTCCTCACCTCCTACCTGGTTGAAGCCGTACTGCAGCTTCTGGATGTCGTACTTTTTCGCCATCTCGTTGAGATCGCCGTAGCACAAACCTGCGCCACAGATTTCCTTCTGGCTCAGGCCCCCCGGGCAGTAGGTAATAGTGAAGCGTCCTTCGGATGATCCATGGATGAGGTGGGCGGCCGCGCCTGAGATTGGCGGCAAGTTCCGGGTCATTTTCGACCGCTTTGAGCGTGGCAGGCGTGCCGAAATATCCGTACTTGCGGATCAGCCGATCGATCGTCGCATCCTCTCCAAAATCTTTTACTCCCGGAGCGAGAACAATCAGTTCGGCGCCGTCGGCAAGCGCCATTCGAGTCCGATAGATGGCCTTATTCCCCAGCCACGTACTCTTCGCTTCATCCGGATCCAGGTACACAACCGCCTTCCTAATTTGACGTGTCAAGAGAGAAAACGTTGACTTTGAGACTGAGTTGCGAGGCTTTCTGGAAGCACTCGTCATCATCACCTACGAAGAGTCCCCTTACTGCCAGTCGCCCGTCTTCGTTTCTTCCCACCACTGTCAGGACGTACACGATAGGCAAGTGTTGGATGAAATGGCTCGCGGCATAGTTCAGGACCCGCCGCACCGGATTGTCGGCCCGTCCCATGATGCGTTCCATGCCGTAGACAGCGCCCGAGAAAATGGCTGCGGTTGATACTGTCCGGTCCGCCGGTGCCAACAAGGATGTTCTTGTTGTAGTTGGCCATCCCGATCACTTCATGGGGAACAACCTGCCCGATCGACAGGATCAGGTCGAAATCGCCTTCGACCAACATGCGGTTGATTTGCACCGGCCAGGTGTAGTCGAGCTTACCTTCCGATTGCAAGTGCACATATTCAGAGGGCACTTCCCCCAACGTGACCGTGTCGTTTCGCCAGTTGTGTGCGTGGAACAATTCGAACGGTATATCACCGAACATCTTGCCGACCTGCGATGACGTCATGGAAGCATGCGTTCCGACTGCCGGCAATACGGCAGTCAGCCGTTCTTTGTAAAATTCGTAGGCGTTCCTCGTCAAGTCGCCAGCTCTCGAGTGGAAACGAGTCAGATCGGGAGGGATCGCCAACACGCGATCGCGCTGGCCAATCGATCGCAAAGCGTCAAACAGACCGTTCTTCATATCAACCGCTGATAGATCGGTTTGCTCACCTCCAATCTCGTAGAAAAGACTCATAACGCAATCGGCTCTCTGCTCCCCAAATTAGGATGCTGAAGCAAAATATTGTTGATTCCGGGAACTCTCATGTCATTTCGTGGCCAGGCTCACGAGACAGAATTCTCAGAAGTATGTATCCCTCTAACCACCGTTGCGGCCCGTCGCACTCGCGATCGTTAACTATAATCTGTAAGCCTTTCGTGCAAGGCCGCCAGCAAGTTCCGAGGCGACCTCGAACGCTTCATCTTCATCGAGTCGATGCTCGACGACGAGTCGCGCAAGAAAGGCGCAGTCGACGCGACGAGCCACGTCGTGCCTCGCGGGAATCGAAAGAAAAGCTCGAGTGTCATCATTGAATCCGACTGTATTGTAGAAGCCAGCGGTCTCAGTGGTATGTTCACGAAAGCGCATGATGCCTTCGGGGCTATCGTGGAACCACCATGCTGGACCCAGCCGGAGACACGGGTAGTGCCCGGCAAGCGGAGCCAGTTCACGGCTATACGTCGATTCGTCGAGAGTGAACAGAATGACCGTGAGGCCGGGCTCGTTACCGAAGCGATTTAGCAATGGCCTCAATGCTTGCACATAGTTCGTGGGCATGGGAATGTCGGCTCCGGCATCAGGTCCAAAGCGCCGGAATACGCGCGCATTGTGATTCCGGAAACTGCCCGGATGAATTTGCATGACCAGTTTGTCATCCAGGCTCATTGCCGCCATTTCCGTGAGCATTTGAGCGCGAAACAGTTCGCGTTCCTCCAGATCGCCGGTGCCCGAAGCAATTTTCTGATAGAGCCGAGCCGCCGAATCCGAGCTTAGATCTGCGGTCGCCGCCGTCGGGTGCCCGTGGTCCGTCGCCGTGCAACCCAAGGCCCTGAACTCCAACCTCCGCTGCCGCAATGCGGAAAGATAGCCTTGCCAGCTGCCTATGTCTGCGCCCGTCATCTGCCCCAAACATGCAAGATTCTCCATGAAGTTTGCAGAATCAGGGTCGACCACCGGGTCAGGCCGGAAAGTCGGGATGATCCGTCCCTTAAAGGTTGATTCGCGGATGGCCACATGATGCGAAAGCGAGTCGAGTGGCGAATCGGTCGTAGCCAATACCTCAAGTCGAAATCGTTCGAAGAGCGCCCGAGGGCGAAACTCCGGCTCTTTCAATTTTTCCATTATTGCGTCGTAGTATTCGTCGGCATTTTCAGGCGTCAGACGCGTATCCAAGCCAAAGAGTTCATGGAAAGCGAAATCCAGCCACAATCTTGTCGGTGTCGCGCGGAAAAGATAGTAATGCTGCGCAAAAATTCGCCAAACGCGTCTGGGATCGTCAACGTCTAGTTCCTCAAGCGAGACACCCTGACTGTAAAGCATGCGGGAAATGTAGTGGTCGGGGACAACGAACAATTGAGCTGGATTCGGAAAGGGTTCATCTTCCGCAAACCATCGCGGGTCAGCGTGGCCGTGCGGGCTGACGATCGGCAAGTCGCGTACGCTGCCGTAAAGCCGTCTGGCGACGGCACGGGTGCCTGGATCGGACGGGAAAAGTCTGTCTTCGTGGAGGAGCGTCGTGGACTCCGGCTCCGCCGACAAGCATTTAGAATCAGAAGATTCGCGAATGGTTGAACTCCACTGTGAAATAGAATTTTGCTGCAGCGGACTTGGCCATCTTAGCCAGGTAAGTCCGACTCGAAGTTCCTCGTGCGACTCTACCCATCGTGTCCGTTGCTCTCTTCACGATAATAACGTACGCCCCCGTACACACACTCGATTATTGGCGTCGGAACAATACGAGGACGGGCAGATAGGTATCTCCGGCTCCCAGTTCTTTATGAAATCAGCCTGATACGATTCCCATATTCCGCTCTGCCTAAATCGCTCCGGCCTCTTGCAGCTCCTTTTTCATTCCTGCCCAACTTTGCCTCGTCGATTCTTCCGGTGTGCCGGCTCCGCGCCAGTGGGTTTCTAGGCTCACGGCGAAATGATAGCCGTCGCGTTCGAGCGCCTTAAATTGCCCAACCCAGTCGACGATGCCGCGGTTCATGGCTGCCCATTCGTAGCCGCTGCCGTCTGACTTTTTCACCGCATCCTTGCAATGGCAGTGCCCAATGCGCTCTTTTGGTAGCAGATTGTATCCATCTGGAAAGGGCTTTTCGTCTCGCTCCGCTGCGTTACCCGGATCCCAGTTGAGCATCAGATTGGGAGACGGGATCGCTGCAAGAACTTTGGCTGCTTCGGCCGCCGTTGCGGTGTTACAAGAAGGCTCATTTTCGAGAACCAGGATCACATTTTTCTTAGCCGCTTTTTCCGCAGCGTCACGCAATTTTTCATTCATGGCCACGCGATACGGTACCTGATCGTCGAGCCGCCAGAAATCGAAGAAACGGACGCGGTCGGTATGGAAAGCTTTAGCCAGCTCAATGCTGCGTTCGAATACTTCGTCCTGCTGCTCAAAGGTGAACTCCGCGTTGAATTGATCGCGCTTCGGACTGAACTTCGACTGGGGTGCGCCCGGCCAGTCGACTTTGAAAAGCGGGCTGGCAATATCCGTCACTCGTAATTGGTATTTCCCCAGAATGCGTCGAGCCTCTTCAATTTCCTTTGCATCCAGTTTCAGTACGTTCTTGTTCCACATTCCCCGCAGTTCGATCCAATCCATTCCAAATTCTTTCGAAGCCACTTCGCATGCACGGCCGAAGTCCTGAGTGATTTCATCGTTGATCACCGCGATCCGGAACGGTGATTTCATAGTTGGATCGAAGGATGTGTGGGCCGGCATCGGTGAAATGGCCGTGGCCGCTGCCAGCGACCCCAGGCCATTGAGAAACTCACGACGCGAAACGCAAATCGTCATGTCGATTCCGCCTCCACTCCTATCCACTTAATATGATTCGCAAACAACTTCAAATGCCACAAACGATTGGCCGGTTAGCGAGCACAACTCTGACTTACGTCGCCAACCGGCATCAGTGATCGTTGTCTGCCAGTTCAAAAGTTGAACTTTAGGCCGAGCTGCAGCACGCGGCCACCAGTGGCACTGGTGATATCGCCGAAACTAGGGCTGCCCAGTGTGGTGCCCGCCGCCGTACCGCCCGACGGTGTACCGTTCGTGTTGTTAAAGAAGAACTGGGGCGTATTTGTGGCGCCGAATGCCTCCAGGCGCAGATCCAGATTGAAGCGCTCCGTAAATCGGATGGATTTTGATAGCGCCGCATCCAGGTCAAAATAGTTAGGCCCGCTAAGGTAGTTCCGCCCCACGTTGCCAAACGCACCCGGGGCAGTGGGAGCGGCGAAGCTCGATGCGGTGAACCAGGGATTGCTCACGCCAACACCATGAAGTATTTTAACGGGAGCAACCAGGTCGGGCGTTTGCGTATTCCCGGGCGCCTTGAGCGAAGTAGGGTTCGCCGTAAAGTACATCGGAAGCCCGGACATGATGGTCATAAAGCTCGAAATGCGCCAGCCACCCAGGATGGCCGCACCCACTCCGGAAGACATCATCCGCTTGCCTTGGCCGAAAGGTAGTTCGTAAACGAAGCTCTGCACGAACGTATGCGTCCGGTCAAAGTCGTTCCGAGCGTAATTTCTTCTTGGATCTATGTAGAAGGTAAGGCCGCCGTCATCGCCGATTTGAAAACCCATGCCTTTTCCGAATGTATACGCGGTGGTGGTCGCAAAACCGTTGGAGAATTTCCGGTCAAATTTTAACTGCAAAGCGTGATAACTCGAGGAGTATCCCGCGAAGAGCAGGTTGGTGCTGGCGGTCCTGCCGAAGGAATCAAACTCCGGAAGGCCGTGATTTCCAAGACCGGCCACAGTAGCCGCGTTAAGGTTGTAGTTCACGACTGTGCCCACGCTGTGATTGCCAACGTACGCCACGTCGAGGACAAATTTCCCAGGCAGCGACTGCTGCACCGCCAGGTTCCAGGATTCGACGTAGGGATTCTTAAAATTCTGATTGACGACAAAATAGTTCACGGCGACTGCCGGGTTCGTAATGATCCCGTTCGAGGGAACTACCGGCAAAATGAGATCGGGAAATCCGTTTTCGAAGGTCGCAGTTTGTCCGTTGGGCAGAACGGCCGGACCAAAGCTTGCGACCGCGGGATTGAAGGCATTATTTGCGCGAACCGGGAAATTGTAAGCATAGCTGTTATCGGGAAATGGCGTGTAGCTGATACCAAATCCTGCGCGGATCACTGTCGAATCTTTCAGGCGATAGGCCAGGCCCAAGCGCGGCGCAAAATATTTGTAATGAGTAGTGATTCCGAGATCGTCTGGAATATCTCCGTACCCGCTGACGACCAAGGTGTTGTTCGTTGGATCGTAATTGGAGAAACCGCCCTTCTGGACAGGCGTCGCAGGCGGGTAAAATTCCCAACGCAAGCCGATGTCGGCCGAAAGCTTCGGCGTCACTACCCACTTGTCTTGCACGAAGCTAAAGAATTGCCATGCCCGATAATTAGGAAAAAAGGTGGCAAGATCGCGTCCTGCCTGGCCTGGAACATCGAACAGAAAGCTCGCGAAATTGTTGTTAAAACTGGTCTTGGAGGCGCCGGTACCTGTATTGAGCGCTGTCTGGCCGTCATTGAAAGTATAAAGTCCGCGCGGGCTGAAGGTCTGCTCCTGAAGCAGAGCGTCTCGAATTCGACGCAGGTCGACGCCAAACTTGACCGTGTGATTGCCCAGAATCTTGGTCCAGGTATTCGCGAAGTCAATGTTGGTTTCTGACCGGATCCACGGCAGACTGGCCGAATAGCCAATCAGCGGATTGGAAAAACCGCCGTTGATCGTGATGCCCACGATTCCGCTCGTGATTGGGTCCAGATTCACCCCTGGAATGCCGAGCGCTTCGGAAGTGTTGGTGCCGAAATCAGTGTTATGCGCCTCGTTGTGATACCACGCCACACCAACGCGGAACTCGGCCACCAACGTATTCGAGAAAAAGCGATTGTAGTTTATGCCGGTGCTGTAGGTGGTCTGAACGCCCGATCCTTCGAAATTGCCCTGCGCCGGTCCGCCCGCTATCCCGAATAGCGGCGCCTGGAAGATCGACGGACGTTGAAAACTGAACCGCGCGCTAAGCCGGTCTTTATCGGTTAAATTGGCGTCGATTTTGGCGTCAACGAAATCCGTGTCCTTGTGGAAAGCCAACAACCCAAAGTAGTTGTTGGTGTTCCCTGCGGCAGTGGGAGCAGGCAAGAACGCCAGCAATTGCGTGGAAATCGGATCAATCAAGGCCGTGGGAATGATGTTGGGGCAGCCGGCTACGTTAGTGCACGCGGGATTGTATGCGTCCACCGCTCCATTTCGACCCGGGACGGTAGCGACGCCAGGGGCGGACGAAGCGACGATCTGTTGGCGGCCGGTTCCGTCCAGATTTCCGCTGAACGGATTGTAAATGGCCGTCGTCGAAGCACTTAAATCTCCGGTGCGCACGGCCATGGTGGGGATGGTGACCAGGTTTGTGTTTGCCTCGTGATCGGTGACTCTAAGATAGTCGGCAAAGAAAAAGAGCTTGTTCTTCTTGATGGGACCGCCAATATTCCCGCCAAAGTAGTTGTAAGCCAAATGTCCCACAGAGGGATCGAAAAAGTTCCGGGCATTGAAATAGCTGTTCTTGATGAATTCATAGGCAGCTCCGTGGTAGTTGTTGGTGCCTGACTTCAAGATCACATTGGTAACGGCGCCGCTGGCCCGGCCCAGCTCCGCGTCGTAGTTGCTCGTCGAAACGTCCACCGTCTGAATGGCTTCGAGCGGCGGAATCAGGATCTGCAAAAGGCCAGTGCGTTCGTTGTCGTCGATGCCCTCGATCTGAGTGTTGTTGCCTTGGCGCAGTTGGCCGTTGACCTCGGTCTGCAGGGAGCTGCTGGCGTTGAAAAACTGTGAATGCTGAAACGTGGCGCGGGTAGTTCCAGGCACAATGTTCAAAAGGTTCTGGAAATTGCGATTGGTGCCCAGCGGTATGTTCTCCGTTAGCACCGCTTCGATCTTGCGGCCGGTGTCCGCGCGCTCGGTCTGGAGAATGGGTGTTTCCACCTCCACGACGATGGTTTCCGAAACATTTCCAGGCTGAAGCACCAAGTCGACGCGCTGAGACGTGTTCACGATGACATCAATCGCAACTCTCGACGCGCGTTTGAATCCCGACAATTCCGCGGTGACGGCATAAGTGCCCGGCGGTAGATCCGGGAACACATAGTTGCCGCTCTCGTTCGTCTGAGAAGTGCGGCTGATCCCGGTGTTCGTTTCGGTGATGGTCATCTTCACGTTGGCAGCCGCGGCTCCGGAAGAATCCGTCACCGTGCCAAGCAACGTCGCGTTTACCGCTTGACCCTGTACTTGCGATGAAAATCCCAGGATGCTTGCAGCCAACAGTATTAGCCAGGCTCAGATGCCACAGTTTGATCGGACCGGACGTGCCAAGCACCGTGAATTTTTCGGTATTCGTCGCAAAAGACTTATCCTGACAATGGAAACGAGGCAATAGCGAAGCAAAGAGTTTTTTCATGACGTCACACCCCATTCAATAAAAATTTCCGACCCAGCAACAGAGAAAGCCAACGAGGTTTGTGGAACTAGTTCCATACCCTATCTGAGCTAAAACTCTCTGTCAAGCCAGAATCTCTTGAAATTGGTGCGTCGCATCGGGTTTTCCAACTTCTTACGGAAGTCCCGAATCCTTGCAGAAATAGCGAAGAGGAGTAAGTTCCATCGTTTCAATGTTAAACTTGCCGAGGAAAGAGCGTCCGTGGGTCCCAACCCAACGGGAGTTAGAAATCAAGGCAATGACGGGGCATCAGCATGGAAGCAGTTCCAAGGAAGACTACCATTCGCGACGTTGCAAGGGCTGCCGCCGTAGGCGTCGGAACCATCTCTCGCGTGCTGAATTCTAGCACTCAGGTAAGCGGGGAAACGCGCGCACGAGTACTCGAGGCCATTCGGCGTCTCGGATTCCGCCCGAATGCGCAAGCCCGCAGGATTCTCAAACGACGCACTGAAATGGTCTGCTTTCTCCTCAGCAACCGCGATTTTCTCCATCCCTTTCACGCCCGTATTCTGCAGGGCGTCGAGTCCTATGCCACCAGCTTGAAACAGCACGTGTTATTTGCCGCGCTGCACTATTCCCCGAGGACGCCTGCGGATCGAATCGACCTGCCTCCGGTTCTTCAGGAGCATGGCTTAATTGACGGACTCATTCTCGCCGGAACAATTTATCCGAATCTGCTCCGCAGGATCGAATCCATCCATATGCCCTTCGTGGCCTTCAGCAACAATGTGGTTGGAACAGGTGAAGAGCAGCAATACGACCAAGTGGGCTTCGATGACTTCAATGGGACGCTCCAAGCCACGCGTTACCTGATCGGCATGGGTCACCGCAAGATTGTGTTCGCCGGTGATACCTCCTACCCGTGGCTTCATCACCGATTTGAAGGTTACCGACAGGGAATGCGCGAAAAGAAACTAAAATCAGTCTTAATCATGGCTCGAAACTCTCAAAGCTTCGTCGATTTCGGTCAAAAGAGCGTTGCGCGGATCTTGGCCGGGCGGCCGCGGCCGACTGCCGTCGTAGCCGGCAACGACGAAATTGCCTACGGGCTTTGGCGGTCCCTGCAAAGGCACGGCATGAAAGTACCAGACGACATCAGTCTGGTGGGTTTCGATGACCGCGAAGAGGCTGTTTTGATGGACCCTCCGCTTTCAACAGTCCGGGTCCACAAAGAGGAGATCGGCGAAACCTGCATGAAGATGCTGCTTGAGCGCCTGCATCATCCACGAATGACCTTCAGCCAGCGCATCCTTCCCACGGAGTTCGTGATCCGCGGGACCGTCCGCAACCTGCAAGAACGGCGCTAGGCCGATCCGGATCATCCCCAAAACGAGTTTCTTTCAGAAGTTTAAAACGACCTCATCAACATTAAGGGCGTCCGCAGGCAGGGCCAATCCTAAAGGAGGTTTTTTATCACCACCGGACGATCACTTCGCTTGGTCTGGACGGCAGACTAAAATTCGCGCCCCGATCCTGGTTCACTTGCAAAGTCGCGGCAAGGTTCAACTCAGCAATCGGAATCTTTCGCGTCCAGGCACCTGTGCTCCAGTAATCTTCCTTGAGATAGATCGTCGTGCCAACAATCGTGTATTTCGCTATTTCTTCCCGATGTCCGTCGCGAAATACGAGCACTGCGGCTGGAAGTTCGCTGGGCGCTTGCGTTCGAACGGAAGCAACAGGTCTTTTGGTCTGCGTTGGAGCGCTACTTTGCCCAGACTGTGCCTCGTTAGATTCTCCACCGATCTCCATCGGACCAAAACTTGTAAGTCTTACCCAACGATCTCCACGTAGTTCCATCACCAGAGCTTCGGGTGGTTTCGATGGAGTCGCTGGCGGGGGCGTCGCTGCAGCCTCGGAAACCACTGGTGGAGGCGCTTCCTCGATTCCGTCTTGGTAGTCGTAATCACTGTAGTAGCCGGGGTAGTAATTCGGTGCAAGGTCCGAGCCGGCAAAAACTCGACGACCGTGGTGCATGCGGACAAAATGGCGTCCCACGGCACCGCGCCGCGAGGTGGCCGCCATTCCCCTGCCCGCGGGAGCGAACGCAGTCCTGCCATGACTCTGGCCCATCGCCGGAGACACTGGCAAGCCCGAGCCCAGCAGTCCAAGCGACAGCACAATCAGTGGATGTTTCATAGCTTCATGGCCCCAGTTCCCGGATTTCCGCCGAGTCGGCTCGTAGAACTAGATATAGTCCTGAGCGCTGCTGCAGTCAAGCATCCGCCCATCTGAGCAGGAGCCTGCAGCATTACAGATTCAATTCCATACCTAAGTTCCGTCAAGTGTCGCCAATCCATCGTGTTAGGGTTACTAAAGAAAGCTTGGGAATCTGGTTCGTAAAGGACGCCGATGGGCGCGACACGCGCATTGCTCCTGGCAGCTTCGCAGAATCGCTGGTTGAGAAATCACGCCAGCCGGTACGCGTTCGTGAAAAGAAGTGTTTCGCGGTTTATGCCGGGCGAAACCCTGGACGACGCGATCGCCGCAGCGCGTGACTTGAGAAGAAAGAATATCGCTTCGGTGTTCACCCATCTTGGCGAAAATATTTTTGACGAGCACGAAGCGGAAAACGTTGCGGCGCATTACCAGCATGTGCTGGAAAGAATCCAAGCGCAAAATCTGGACTCGGAAATATCAGTGAAAGCTCACGCAGCTGGGACTCGATCTTTCGCCGGAGCTCTGCGAACAGAATTTACGCCGTTTGCTTGCCGCGGAACAACCTGCAAGGACCCTTTGGATTGATATGGAAGCGAGCGGTTATGTAGATGCTACTCTCGAAATCTATCGCAGACTTCTCGCGCAATACCCGAACACTGGAATCTGTTTGCAGGCTTACCTGCATCGCACGGTAGCGGACATTGAAGCGTTGCGCCCGATGAAGCCAACAGTCCGTTTGGTAAAAGGCGCGTATGCCGAGTCGCCGGCCGTCGCCATACGGAACAAGGAGGCAATCGACGTAAGTTATCTGGCCTTGGCAGAGAACTTGCTTAGAGCTCAAGCACGAGGCGAGAGTACGCCGCGCTGCGTTTGCGACCCATGACCCAAAGCTAATCAGCCGCATCACCGACTTCGCCGGTGCGGAAGGCATTTCGCGAAGTGCAGTTGAAGTGCAAATGCTTTATGGCATTCACCACGGAGAACAAGAGCGTCTGGCGGCAGGGGGATGGCGTTCTGGCGTGCTAATCGCTTATGGAAATTATTGGTATCCATGGTTTGTGCGCAGGCTAGCGGAACGGCCTGCAAATCTCTGGCTGTTGCTGCGAAATTTGGCGAGCAGTTGATCGTTGTCGTTGCGGGGAGTAGCACGGAAAGAATAGGCGCACAAACACAGATGTCGGCGCACGTGAATCGCCGCGATGGCAGACTTAGGCCGCGCT
>CAVURF010000011.1:0-359757 GCA_963743735.1 uncultured Acidobacteriota bacterium | reverse complement strand
TGCACATCGGTGCCGGTCTCGATGTCGGTGTCCGGGCTGACGCCGGGGACGACGTACCACTTCCGCCTGCGCGCGAGCGCGGGCGACGCGAACCTCGGCACGGACGTCACGTTCATGACGCTGCCGCCGCCGCCGTGCGGCGCCGTCACCGGCGCGGCGACGAACGTGACGGCGACGACCGCGACGCTGCAGGGTGTCCTCGGCGGCGACTCGGGCAGCGACGCGATCAACTGCGGCGGTGGCGGTTCGACTACGGGCCGACGGCCGGCGTACGGCTCGACGACGCCGACCGGGCTCGACCCAGGATGGGCCGAACGTCCCGGTGTCGGCGCGCGCTCACCGGTCTCACGCCGGGCACGACCTACCACTTCCGCCTGCATGCCGAGTCCGGCCTCGGGAACCTCGGCGACGACGGCACCTTCACGACGCCGCCCGGCGCCTGCAGCGCCGTCACCGGCGCGGCGACCGAGCTGACGACGACCTCGGCGACGCTGAACGCGACGCTCGGCGCGCGAGGCCGGGCAGCGACGCGGCGTACTGCGGCGCGTGGCGATTCGACTACGGGACGACCGCGGCCTACGGCTCGACCATCGGGATCACCGCGCCCGGCTCCGGGACGAACGTCCCGGTCTCGCTGCACTGGCGGCTGCATGCCCGGGAACGACCTACCACTTCCGCGTCCACGCGGACACGGGCATCGCGAGCTCGGCGAGCGACGTCACCTTCACGGCGCCCGCCGCTCGTGCGGTGCAGTCACCGGTGTCGCGTCGGCGGTCACCGAGACGACGGCGACGCTGAACGGCGTGCTCGGCGGGACGGCGGGCAGCGACGCGTCCGGGTGCGGCGGTGCGTGGCGATTCGAGTACGGGACGACGGCCGCCTACGGCTCGCGCGACGGCGACGGCATCGCCACCAGCGGGACGAACGTGCCGGTCACGACCTCGCTCACCGGCCTCACGCCGGGCACGACCTACCACTTCCGGGTGCGCGGCGAGTCGGGCGCCGGCAACCTCGGCAGCCGACGTCACCTTCACGACCCTGACGCCGCCTCCGCCTCCGCCTCCGCCTCCGCCTCCGCCTCCGCCTCCGCCGCCTCCGCCGCCGCCTCCGCCGCCGCCACCGCCTCCGCCTCCGCCTCCGCCGCCGCCTCCGCCTCCGCCGCCACCTCCGCCGGCCGTCGTTCCGTCACGCCGCCACCTCCGCCGATGCCGCTCGGCCCGGGGTCCAGGCCTGGCGTCGTCGCGAACCAGTCGATCGGTGGCGTCGCGATCGGCATGACCGAGAGCGCGGCCGAGGAGCTCCTCGGCAAGCCGGCGAGCACGATCAAGCTCTCGCTCGGCAACGGGAAGCAGGGCCGCTTCGCCCGCTACACCTCGCACGGCAAGCCGTTCCTCGTCACCTACGACGCGTCGGGACACGTGGTCGCGATCGAGACGTACTCGACGTTCTTCCGCACGGCCGGCGGCGTCGGCCCGGGCTCGCCGATCACGGACGCGAAAGGCGCGCGCGGGCTTCCGGCCCGACTTCTGCGAGCTCGGCTACTGGAACGGCTCGGCGCCGACGAAGCCGGCCGACGTCGTCACCGTCTTCACGCCCGCCGGCGACCACGTCGACAGCGTGCTCGTCGGGCAGTACCGCTTCTACTCCGCGTGCGCAGAGCAGCACGGGCGAGCTGTCGCCGGTCGTCGGCGTCGTGCCGAACCGCTCGATCGCGGGCGTCGCGCTCGGCATGACCGAGGAGCAGGTCGTGAAGTTCCTCGGCAAGCCGCCGAGCACGCTGAAGCTCTCGCTCGGCGGCGGCCAGGCCGGCAAGTTCGCGCGCTACACGCTGCACGGGTCAGGCGGCGTTTCTGCAGCGTGCCGATCACCGTGAACAGTTGCCCGTCGATGGTCACTTCCTGTCCGACGGCGCCCCGGCCCGTCGGGGAACAAAAGGTTTGTGGTGTCAAAACCAAGCAGCACCACCGGTGCGTGATGCTCGGTATCCGTTTCATTGAACTCGCGTCCGGTCGCAATCTTAAGATCAAAAATCTGCGTGATCGAAGGCGCGTTGCCTTGCAGGATCACGTTTTTTGCCCGACTGGAACCGTGCCGCACATCCGACGTGCCCACGCCAAACTGCGGCTGAAAGATTCGCATAGACGGGGAAGCCGCTTTTACGTGCGGCAGTTTTGCCATATCGTCGGCAAATTCTGCCAGCAGTTCTTTGCGCGTGAACCACTCGCTCGGCGGATGCGACAGCGAGGCCCAGGGGAATCGGTACGCGATAATCGTATCTGATCCAAGATCGCGGATTCCGCCAAGCACAGAATCGTTCAGCCCGTTGATCACCGAACTCACTGCGATCACCGTCGTGATTCCAATGACGATGCCGAGAATCGTGAGCGACGAACGCAGCAGGTTTTTTCGCAGCGTGTCCAGCGCCAGGGCTACCAGCTCGCTCAGCTTCAGCGAATGTTCAATTCGCACCAATGCGCGCAAACGCGAAGCGCGGGAATCAGCCAGAGTGTGGGCGATCGTTGACATGCTATGGCTCTCTGAAAAATCTCCTATTCCGCGCGCAAAGCTTCCACCGGATCCAACCGCGAAGCTTTCGACGCCGGATACGTTCCAAAAAAGAGTCCGACGCTCAGCGCTACCAGCAACCCTCCCAGCACCGACCAGAGTTGCACCGCTGCAGGCAGCGAAGTCGTCAGGTAAACAAGTTTCGCGACAACGATACCGCACAGAACGCCAATCGCTCCGCCAATCACGGCAATTGTCCCAGCCTCAATTAAAAATTGCAGCAGGATGTCGCCGCGCCGCGCGCCCAGCGCCTTGCGCACACCGATCTCTCTGGTGCGCTCGGTAACACTGACCAGCATAATGTTCATGATCACGATGCCGCCAACCACCAGCGAAATCGAAGCGATGGCTATGGTCACCACGAAGAATGACGAGCTGATGTCTTTCCACAACGAAAGAAAAGAATCGCTGGTCTCGATGGCGAAGTCGTCTTTTGCGTTGTAGCCGAGATGCCGCCGCCCGCGCATGATCTGGCGAACTTCATCAACCGAATCCTGAATTTTTGCGGCGGACCCGGCACGAACCGTGATTCGCAAACTGTCCGTCTGCGAACCAAAATCCTTTTGATACGCGGTGAGCGGCAGAATGATCCAATTGTCCAGCGAAGTGCCCAACGACGAGCCTTCTTTTTTGCCTACACCGATCACCATGCACGGAAAATTATTCCAACGCACTTCCTTGCCCACAGGATCGCCACCGGCCAGCAGGTTGTCGACGATGTCCATGCCGATCACGCAGGACGGCGAAGCGCTCTTAAGATCAGCATCGGTGATGTGGCGCCCTTCGATCAGGTCCACATCGTAGAGTTCCGCCATCTCCGGAGTCCAAGCGCGCAAGTTGGTATCCTTCAGCGAATTTGTTCCGCTGCGCACCTCCACGCGGCCGCCCAGCGAAGCGCCAATCCCTCGGCACGACTTGCACAGTTCCTTGATGGCGTCGTAGTCCTCTGAATCAAGACGCTTGCGCTTCTGAAATTCCAGCCAGTCATCCACATTGGTAATAATCGAAGGCTGCTTGGACACCCCAAAAACATCCGCGCCGAGGCGAAAAACACGCGTGGCCACGTACTGATTCGCCCCATTGATCAAGCTGACGACGGCAATGACCGCGGCAACGCCAATCACTACCCCAAGCAAAGTCAGCACGCTCCGCAACTTGTGCGCCCACAGACTCGAGGTCGCAATCGCTACGGCCTCGGAAAAGTTCATCGACCGCTTCGCGGTCGTACTTGACGAAGACCGCTTCGCGGACGGACTGGACTCAATGTTCTTAGCCGGCAGGGAACTGGATGCTAGATGAGGTTGGTCCATGGACAAGGCTGTGCGGGAATGCCCTCATCCTAACATACGCATTGCCGCGCAGTTGAATTACATCCATCGCAACAATTGCGCTTGATCAAGCTCGAGGTTCGCAAATTCACGGCGGCCGTTCGCTCAGGGATGTGTAGCCTTCTCAATTTTCTCAATCATCTGACGCGCGCCCGCCGCCATCTGGCCGCTCGGTTCCAGTTTCAAATAGGTCTCATACTCCTGGCGAGCTTGCAGCGCGTTACCCTCTCTCAACAGAATGTTGCCCATCAGCACGTGAGGCGCGGCCAGCTCGGGCATGTCGGCGACGGCTTTACGGGCATAGGGAGCGGACTCTTGCCAGCGCCCCAACGACCAATAGGTCTTGGCGAGCTCGTATTCGCCGCCCGGCGCGTCGGACTTCAGTTTGAGTCCTTGCACCAGAGCGGTTTCCGCACCAGCGTAATTCTTGGTTTGATTGTAAACCGCTCCCAACGCCAGATAAGCCTCTGCCGAATCTGCATCAAGGCTTATCGCCTTCTGCAAGGCCGCCTCGGCTTCCTTCCAATTTTTCTGAGTCAGGTAAGCCCGGCCCAGCAGCGTATATGCCGAGGGAAACGGTTTGTACAGCTTTACCGCCTTCTGCAGATGACCAATTGCGGCTTCTGTCTTGTTATCGACTAACGCCGACTGTGCCTTGTCGTATTCCTCGCGGGCATTAGCCGGCACTGAGGCGTCCACAACCGACACGGAATCTCCTACTGGTTTTGCTGCGCGTTCCGCGATCGGCTCCCCGCCCACGGGCTTCAGTTCGATCGTTGCATAGCCCATGGTGTTGCCGGTGAGTTCAATCCGGATGTTCACCTCTTTGTACGCTCGTTCGTTCATTCGAACGATGTAAACGCCTTTTTGTGCCGGCCGGAACTCGCATTTCCCGCCCTCCCGCGTCTCACAATCTCCAGCCGCGCCGCCTTCCGCCGATTCCAGCCGGACATGAATTCCGCGCGGTCCTGGCTGCCCGTTGTCATAGCGAACATGTACTTCGATGATTCCGCCCGGATTCGAGCGGTTTCCCTGCACTCCTTTTTGCGCGTTAAGCACTGCGGGAAGAATAAGACAGGAGAGAAACACTAAACTGAAACTAAGTGACGAGCGTTGCATAACACCACCGTAAAACAAAAAAGGAGGGCGCTTGAGGCGCCCTCCTCGGTTTCGCTTTGATTTAGAACACCAGCTTGATTGAGGCGCGTGACTGAACGGATCCACGAAGCCCTGGTTTTGGAACGTAGGGCTGGTAACCGGCTTCCCGAAATCCACGTTCTTGAGCCCGAAGCCCAGGTCGTAGAACTGCTGCGCGTTGGTCTGGCGCGTGGAGTTCGCGATATTGAACATGTCGATGGCAAAATGCAAAGACATGCGTTCGCTTATCCTCCACGGATATTCGACGTGCGCGTCCACGATTCCTGTCACCGGTGTACGTCCCAGGTCGCCACGGCCGAAGATAGGCACTTCGCCCGGGTTCTGGTAGGCCTGTTGAGCAACCAGCGTGGTTAGCGGAATGCCCGACTGCACCGTCAAGCCAGCGCCAAGCACCATGCCTTTGAGCTTGCCGTTCGGCAGCACATAGGACGAATGGGCGTTCAACACATGCTTGCGGTCGGTGCTCAGGAACCCGATGCTCTGTTGGTTGGCCAGCAAGCCCAGCGAGCCTTCGGTGAAGTCGAAGAGCGAGCTGATGCCCGGATCGGCCTGACCGTTGTCGTTGCGGAAAGCACCTTCGTAATTACCTCGCAGTTGCGCGAGTCGATAGTTCACGCTGAGCGCCCAGTTGTGGCTGAAGGACTTGCGTCACTTCAAATTCCACCGCTTCGTATTCACGCTTCGGGTCCTTGTAGGTATCTGGCTTGCCGTCGGGATAAAACTCACCGCCGAAAGCCGCGCAGCCGCCCTGCCTTTGTTGCGCTTGGCTGGTGCAATCCGGCAACAGGTTGCCCAAGGAATCCGTCCAGGTGGCTGGTGTTCACTGCCGGGAAGCATGCGCTTCCCGCCGGCGATCTGACTATTGTTAGCGGCTGCAAAGCCGTTGAGCTGGTTCCAGGCAACAAATGGGGTTCGCCGAGGATATCGAAGCCGTTGCGGCATTCCGCCACTGCAGGCCGCCTGGCAGAGTTTGAGGCATCTTGCTCAGGGCGTCTGTAGGGGCGGTAAATACTGCGCCTTGTCCAAACACGATTTCGTTGGGATTCACAAAGATATCTTGTTTAGCGTTGGGGTTGCCGATGAAATAATTCAAGCCGCCGCCATTCGCGGCCAAGGCGTTGAACTGTTCCACCGAAATACCGCCCTGGTCTTCAATAACCCGCTTTAGACGCCGATCGATGTAGCGGACACTCGCCACGATTCCGCCCTTGAATTCGCGGTCATATCCGACCACGAACTCGTCGGTATATTCCATACGGGTTCCCGGGGCAAACGGCTCACCACCGGTGATCAGCGCCCCGGCGTTGATTGGGATTCCACCATTCGCTTGGTTAAGAAGGTGCGCCTGGTCCCCG
Organism: uncultured Acidobacteriota bacterium; assembly: GCA_963743735.1. GTDB lineage: Bacteria > Acidobacteriota > Terriglobia > Acidiferrales > UBA7541 > Acidiferrum. The sequence continues at coordinate 353,351 of CAVURF010000011.1, read as the reverse complement.
ACGAAGTCCGTGCTGTTCAGAGAATTCAGCGTCACGCAAGGAGCTCCGGCTGGCGTTCCTGCCGGGCAGCCGCTGGTCGTATTTGCTGGAGCCCAGTACGAGTTCTGGAAGTCTTCCTCGTTGCTGAGCGCGCGCAGGGCGGCGTCCAGAGGCAGCACGAACGCATATCGTCCAAAGTTCGCGTAGAACTTGGACTTACGATCGCCCTTGGGGTCAACGATAATGCCAACGCGCGGCGACCACATGTTCGACAAATGGTCGATTTACTTGGTTGCCGATCAACCGCTGCTGTTCCCAGCGCACGCCGACGTTGAGCGTAACGTATTTGCTCATCTGCCACGCGTCGTTGATATAGGCAGCGTGATACTTTCCGCTGCTCTTGGTGATGCCGCCGTCGAAACGGCCGCGAACCTGCTGCAGCACGACCTGCACCGGAACGTTATAGCCGGGAACGCTCATGTACGGGCACAGTGTGCAGGTTGTATCGTTTGGATTGGTTGCCGGATCGAAAAGCCCATCAGGTCCAGGCGCGAACTGTCCCGCCAGCGCAAGCGAAAAGGCAGAATCCGTCATCTGCCCCGCAACGTTTGAACCATAGCCGGGGCTTCCGCCTGTAGCATTCAACGCCGGGATTTCGTATTTCGGCCCGGACCAAAAATGTGTGGTCATCATAGTGTCGGAAACTGCCATGTATAGCCAACGTTGATGGCTGTGTGTGCCGCCAAAGAAGTGGACAGTCTTGGTGACGTCACCACTAACTCCCTTGGACTGGGCATCGTAGGGCTCCAGGACGGAAATACCCTGTGCGACGAAGGCACCCCGCTGACCAGGTCAGACCTGCGATCTGCGTGTTATCCAAAATGTTGTAAACGTTTGTCGCTGGCGTTTCCGTGAAGTGGTTCCAGCTCCACGTAAATGCCGCGTCTACAAGTAGCGAACTGCCGAACGCGCCGTCATAACGCACCGACCAGTTTCGCGTCCCGTAGTCCCACTTCGAATTTGCCGACGTGTTGTCGATGTTCAGCGTGCTGAAGGGCGCGGCGTTAGTGTGCGACGGGTCGCCGGTAGATCGTCGATTCCAGAGTGTGCGTATCGTTGATCTTGAAGGTCAGCTTGCGCGGCGTAGTCGTACCGGGTGGTGTCCCGATCCACCAAGCCATTCGTTGCAGTAAACAATCCAGAAGGATTGCCGTTGATATCCACCGCCGGAGAAAAGTAAGCGTGGTTCCACGAAGGATTGAAGGTACCGAAGAAGAACAGCCGGTCCTTCAGTCCATGCACTGGAACGTAGCCGCCCAGTTCGAAGTCACCTTCATAATTGGCATTATCCAGGCGACGCCCCACCTTGTTCAGCTCCTGGAATTTGGGATCGTCCGCATTCTGATACGTCGTCTGCATTCCGCGCGCGTTAAGATACGCGCCTACTGTCCCGAAGAACTTGGTTCCGCCGGACTTGGTGACCAACTGAATGATGCCGCCCGCGACTTTGCCATATTGCGGTTCGAAACCGCCCGTCTTGATCTGGACTTCCTTCACAAACGACAGGTTGATGCCAGAACCGAGCGGACCATACACGCGAGACCACACGCCAATGCCGCCGAAGGCCGGATCATTGATGGAAACGCCGTCCGCGACATAGAGGTTCTCAAGCCCCGAAGATCCTGAAATCGAAGGATTCTGCGTTCCGGTGCCGACGCCCGAGTCACGCCCGGTGCCAAGTAGAAAAGGCTGCTCACGCCGCGCCCAAGCGGAATTTTATTGTAAAAGTCGTCCGAGAAGTCGGAGTTAACTGAAGTGGCGGAGGTATCGACGGTGACCGCTGCGGCGACAACTTCAACCGTTTCACTGAACTTGGCCCGTTTCCAGGACCGCCTCGATGCTGGTGGTCTTGTTGATCAAGACTTCCGCAGTCTTGAAACTCGCTATCTTAAACCCGCCTTCTCGACGCGGACCGAATAATTGCCCGGGCACGAAGTGTCGAGAACAGGAACGACCCTTGCTCGTTGGTTTCTTGCGTCAAGAGTTCCGATCGGGCCCTGTGATCGTCACCTTGGCTCCAGGGACTACCCCCTTTGAAGAGTCATAAACCACACCGCTGAGATTGCCTCTTGAGGAGCTTTGATCTTGCGCGGAGGCCACATTTCCCCAAGCCAACGCCATTGCCAGCAAAACTAACAACACGGACGCCCACTTCGTTTTTGGAATTAACACTGCGAATTCCTCCATTTCAGCCAAATTCTTCCGGTCTGCCATACTGATGGAATCTAAGAATGAAGAGAGAACACTGCCCCCGACCACAGTCCAAGTGATACTGCCGTCGGTAAAATCTTTAGCAGTAGCTGTGCCAAAGAAGATGAATCGTCTAATCTCAATAAAGCTTTTGTTTTATGCGAATTACAGAAAGACGGTAGGATTCGACAACTAAATTTATCTAAACTCTACAAGATTACGGACTTACTGCGTTTATCCATACTGAAAACAGAAGAAAATAACAGTCAGAATAGCTAACAATTTTGCCGCGTCATACGCGTTAGTTAGACTTGCCGTTGATGAAACTTTGTCCCTGTTTTTCTAATTCCGCCGCCTTGCTGGCGTTCCCTTGCTGCTTATAAACGTCCGATAATCCAAGATAAAGAGAACCATCCTGCGCCCTGGTATCCAAAGCGCTCTGAAGCAAACTGATCGCCTTTTGGCCTTCTCCCGTTCGCTGCAGGCTATTCGCAACGCGGACGATCGTCTGCGAATCGGTCGATTCTGTCACGCCAGCATCGTTATACAAAGCGACTACCGCCGTGTAGGCCTGCTTGGAGTAATACTCTGCCACCAATGCCTCGCGCGCCGGGTCATTGTCTTTATTCAGCCGCAGCGCGTTCCGGAGCCACCGGCGACCTTCATCTGCATGTCCCTCGGCCAGTAGACACAGTCCGCGCTGTTGGTCGACGACGCCGTTTTCGAGTCCTTGGCGAGTTCTGGCTGATCTACTTCCCAGGGAGGCGGAGGCGCGCCTTCGCCCAGAGCGCGGTAGGTAGTCGTGGCGTAGGCCTTGTCCTTTGTGCTGGATTCCACCGTCGTCGCGGTCAGCATATAACTGCCCACCGACTTATCGTTCAGCGTGAGTTTTTTCCCGCTCACCAGCGTTCCCGTTGCGTCGAACTGCTCCAGGTCAACTTCGTCTTTCACAGTCTGGGCAGAGCCGGTAGCCGCCGGTCTTCCCACGGAATATTGCACCTCGAGTTTTTCTCCCGCGTATGTCTTGGGATCTTTGGCGGCTCCCCAAATTTGATAGACAAGTTGCAACGGATCATCAGGGTTGACCGACGCTGGCGATCCAGCGAGCGGCGTGAACCGTACGCCTCCCATCGTGAAAGGCAGGACTCCGCGAAGAAAAGTGTCCTGAACTTCCTCCGCTCTAGAAAACAGTAGAATGCCTGGAATCAAAAAGCCGTTCTGTGCCGCAGCTGGCACCGTCACTTCCCGCTCGGTTTGAAAGCTGATTTTCTTGTTCCAGTCGGTCACTTGGATGTCCAGGCGGAACTTGCCAGGTGGAAGCGGCAAAGTCCCCTGATATCCAAATGCACGGTCCTTGATGGCAGTCGAATCTTTGCTTATCGATGGAATCTGAAACCGATTTCTGCTGCGTGAAGAGCAAACGATTTTCCGCGCTGAAGACGCGAATGCGCACCTCCACCGCGTACTTATAGCGCCCGCCATCCTCCACCGCCAGCGATAGATCGCTGGGATTGTGCAGGCGGATCGCGTAGTCCAACCGCGTTAACCCTCTGGAATCGCGCACCGGCAGCGTGACGATTTCCAAATTTCGCCCCTGCACAATCATGTGCGCGGAAACCGACTCCCGCGACATTCTGCGCCGCAGGATCTCCGCGCGATTCTCGGGAAGATTTGCCAGCCCTTGGATTTTTTGCAGCAGAATATCCGATTGTAAACTGGGCCGCGGATCGCTCAGGTCCACCGGCTCATCCGGAAGCAGGCTCAACGAAATCTTCGCTACCTCGGAGCCAACCGATCCCAGGATCAAATGTAACGCGGTGGTCGGGGAATTAATCGCTTCGACCCCGGTGACCAGTTTGTCGGGACCGTCCAGGTACGGGCTGTAATAACGATAGTCCCCACCTCCGTCGCGCTGATAGAAGAGCACGTAGAACGCCCTAGGTAGCGACGGCGTCGATCCCCCGTAAAACCAGATCTCCAGGGGATAAAGATTTGCGGCATTGCGAAACACTTCCTTTTGTTGCGGTTCTCCCAACGTAATGTAAGTTCGGCCGCGATCTGTCCGCCAGCCTTCGACACCTGAACCCTGCGCCAAACCGTGCATTCGCGAAGGTGATCCGACGATAAATTTCGTCCTTGTACTCGTTGTTGGGTGAACCGGGATTCGGATTCCGGACTTCCCAAAAATCCGCGATGAATTTATCGCGCGCCGCGTCTGACGGGAGCTTCAGGAAGTCGTCGCGCTCTTCCTTGGTGATGATGTACACCACATCTTGTTCAAGCCACTGCCGGTACGATTTTTCAAGCTTGGTTTTTTTTTGCGCCAGGCACGCCCCCGGCAAAAGGAAGAGCGTCAAAAATAGCAGTAGCGTTTTTGCAGATATTCCAGTTTTCAATTTTAGGCTGTCTTTACGTACTTCCACGTCTCGGGCCCCTTAATCGCGCACTGTTCGATAGGATTAATCTTTCCCTGATACTAGATTAGCGCAACGCCGCAGGAGTTGCTCGCGCTTCAACTCTGCCGTCGCAATCGGTCTGCCAACGTTCTGGCCCGCTGACGCGCAATCTCCACGAACTTCGTATCCGAAGCAATCTGATCCAGTAATGGTACTAACCGCTGAGGCTCGGGCATAAGACCGCGATTCAAGTCCGACTCGAACTGTAGCAACGCGTCATTGATCCCCAAGCCGGTCATAGCGTATCCGGCGCGACAGCAGCGCGAAATGTTCCTGCTGGCGCGCCAGTCCCTCAAAAATTTGCAGCAGATGCGTCGCCGACGAATTCAGTGTGTAGTTAAATTTTGTCTCGTGCGAGATCGAACCTTGTTGCCAGCGAAAAGTCTTTTCGCCCAGATTGGCGATCTTGCGGTGCACGTCCAAATCCTGCCCCTGAAAATTGTGCAGCTCCGCGGCTAACGCAAAAATTTTCGTCCGCAAACCAGCGCTCACCTCAAACGGCATGGCACCCGGATCTTCATCCATCTGCCGGATTTCATACGTAGCGGCATCCGCGTCATCTCGCACCGTAATTTCAATGAACTCCGGCGAGCTGCCCTGAAAGACGCGCTTGAAGCTGATTTTCGCGCCTGCACCCGGCGCTGACGCGGCTGTCGCTAGCGAGGGCAACGAGCTGAAAAACAAAAATACCAACGCGCCAGCTGCGAGCCTGCACGCCTTCGATGGCCGCGCTCTCTTCATCGCGGCGGCAGAACTCGAGCGGCAACAGCGCCCGACGCGCGCAAAGCGATTCTTCCCCGCGCCAAGTTTGACGAACGCACAGCCGACGGCGGGAGGTCAAAACGTGCACGAAATTGTTCGTGCTGCACATGGCAAACGGCCACCGCCAGTGCATCGGCTGCGTCGGGAGGTTCCGGAATCTCCTCCATTCCAAGCAAGGAACGCACCATCACTTGCACATGCTGTTTATCGGCATTGCCGTATCCAGCGACCGATGCTTTGATCAGGCGAGGCGCGTAACTATGTACCTTTATCCCATGCTGCGCGGCAGCCAGCAGTACCACTCCGCGTACCTCCGCCAGGCGTAGCGCGGTCTTGACGTTTAGAGCCGAAAAAATCGCTTCGACCGCCAGCGCATCGGGAGAAAAATCTCGCAGCAACCCACAGATAAGACCGTGCACCGCTTCCAGCGCAGCCCCGGGGGATTCTTTGCGAATTTTTTCCGCCACCTTCAGTGCGCCGTAATGCACCATGCGGCACTTTCGGCCATCCGACTCCACAACGCCGTAGCCCGTCGGCCCGGCCGCAGCCGGATCAACGCCCAGGACGCGAAACATCTTCCGTCGTATTCGGGAATCGTTCATCGCAAAAAGTGTAAGGCGAGGAACGTTTTGGTGCCAGTTGTTTGTGCTCTAATGTGCGCGACTTTAATAAAAAAGTTCAGTTTGCGCCGACAGCCGCCTGGATTTCGCTCTCGTCAATATCGAAATTCGCGTACACGTGTTGCACGTCGTCGTGTTCTTCCAGCGCCTCAATCAAGCGCAGCATTTGCTTGGCTTGCTCGCCCGTCAGCTTCACATAATTCTGCGGAACCATCGCCACTTCCGCGCTCTCCGGCGTAATCCCCGCCTTCGCCAGCGCTTCCTTCACGGTCTCGATCGCTTCCGGCGGCGTCACGATATACCATCCCGATCCATCGTCCCTGATATCCTCGGCGCCAGCTTCCAAAACCAGGTCCATCAGCTTGTCTTCGCTCGCAGCTTCCTTGGCAACCGTAATTTCGCCCTTGCGATGGAACATCCAGCCCACCGCGCCCGCTTCCGCCATATTCCCATTATTTTTTCCCATCACGTGGCGCATCTCGCCCACAGCGCGATTGCGATTCGTGGTCACAACCTGAATCAAGATTCCCACTCCCCCCGGGCCGTATCCTTCGAATGTAACTTCGTCATAAACTTCGCCTTCCAACTGCCCGGTGCCCCGCAAAATCGCCCGCTCGATGTTGTCGTTCGGCATGTTCTCGTTCTTTGCGGAAAGAATCGCGGTGCGCAACCGCGGATTGGAGTTCGGATCACCGCCCCCGATGCGTGCCGCGATGGTCAACTCGCGTATCAGCCGCGTAAACGCCCGACCGCGTTTCGCGTCCGTAGCCGCCTTTTTATGCTTGATTGTGGCCCACTTTGAATGCCCAGACATGACAGATCCTTCGTAAACCAGAATTTCGTTCGGCCCCGCGTTGCCGGGGAGGTGTCTGCGGAGACTTACAGTGAACCGTAGCCCTGAGAGTTACGGCCTAAACCTTTGCCAGTCTAGCACAGCGGTTTGGCGGTTCGAAACCCAGTTATACTCGGTGGGAGAGGTCGCCCAGTGCGGGATTGGCGATGAATTGTGCCTTCGGAACGGATCTAAGTCACACCGAAACGGCCTATGTCTGAGCGCCGTTTCAAAGTACTAGCGGTTGCCGCGCACCCGGTTCAATACATGGCGCCCATTTTTCGTCGCATGGCCGCGGAGCCACAACTCGATCTGCACGTGGCCTATTGTTCTATGCGCGGAGCCGAAGCAGCGATCGATCCGGATTTTGCCACCAGCATTAAGTGGGACGTTCCGCTTTTGCAGGGTTACTCATGGACGGAGATTCCTAATAAGGGCTCCGGCAAGGAATCCTTTCGGGGACTGAATAACCCAGGATTGTCGAAGCTGATTGACGGTGGAGAATTTGACGCTGTGTTGTGCTTTGTGGGTTATGTTCGTGCATCGTTCTGGATCGCTCGCCGAGCGGCAAAAGCATCCGGCGCGGCATTTATTTTCGGTACCGACGCGCACAGCCTGGCCCCACGGGATGGAAAAGCATGGAAGGTTGCGGTCAAAAGAGCGTTTTGGCCATTTCTTTTTCGCCAGGCCGACCAGGTAATCGTTCCTTCAACCGCCACCCTTGAAATGGTAAAAAGTCTTGGCGTTCCCGCCAGTCGCATTACCCTGACTCCGTATACCGTTGATAATGATTGGTGGAAGGCTCAAGCGGCAATGGTGAATCGTCAGGCCGCGCGCGAGAAGTTGGGTGCGGCAGCTCAGCAGCCAGTCATTCTATTCTGCGCAAAGCTGCAACCCTGGAAACGTCCGACGGACTTGTTGCAAGCATTCGCCGAAGTTGCCCTGGAAGGGTCTATTCTGGTGTTCGCCGGTGCTGGCCCGCAGCGCGCCAATCTGGAAACGCAAGCGGTACAACTTGGGATCCAGAACCGCGTAAAATTTCTCGGCTTCGTGAACCAATCTCAATTGCCGACATTGTACTCGGCCGCAGACCTGCTCGTCCTTCCGTCAGTTTACGAACCTTTCGCGGTAGTCGTAAACGAAGCCATGTGCTGCGGTTGTCCGGTGATTGTCAGCGATCAAGTCGGAGCTGCCCGCGATCTGGTCGCTCCCGTGAGCCCGGAATTTGTCTTCCCCGCAGGTGATGTTCAAGCACTGGCAAACGTCTTGCGCACCGCCTTCGCGGATCGCCAGCAATTGCGCGAAGCGGGCCGCCGAGGATTCGCTCACGTCGAAACCCACTCGCCGCAAAGAATTGTCGCCGCAACCGTGGAAGCAGTTCGCAAAGCTGTACAGGCCGTGCGGCATGAGAAGTAGCAACGGTTTCCCATCAGCGGGATGGCGGCTATCGAATATCGCAATGTGGAGCTACCTGCGGTGCGCATAGCGCTCTTTACGCCTTTTTCCCCTGAGCTGGGCGGGGGCTCCGCGCAATTGCGCAGCCACCTCCAATATCTTCGAGAACTCGACGTTCACTGGTATTACCTTTCACGCCATGCAGCCGCAAACCCGCGTTATAACTGGCTCGGGCCGCGTCTCACAACCGCTGAGTTTCTGAGCGACTTAAGCGCGCGCACCGGATTTTTGCCCGGATCAAAATTGCGCGTAAAAAATCTCGTGCAGAAGATGGACGCCGACCAGTACTGGGTGGTTGGCCACTACGAAGGAATTTCCGTCGCGGCTGAACTTATCGCGCAAGGCAAAAAGGTCCATCTCACGATCCACGACGATCCCTTCGCAACTTGGATCCGTTCGCAACGTTACACCATGTTTCGCCCGCTCTTGCGCCGCACTTTTCCTGCGCTCCTGCGTGCCGCACAGAGCATCGATGTCACTAGTTGGGGCATGCGAAATCTCTATCGCCGGCAATATGCAGTGAAATGTTTCTCTCTATACCTTCACGTAGCGGCCCTGCCTCGACGAAGCGCATCCCCCGATCCCCGCCAGCTGACGATCGGCCACATCGGCACTCTCTATCACCCTCAGCCGTTCTTGCGCTTCGTGGCAGCCTGCAAGAAACTGGCGCAAGAACAAAAGCGCACCCTCCGGATTATTCGCATTGGTGCTTCGCCGGAAATGGACGCCATCGCGGCACAAAACCGCGAAGCCTTCGAATCCCATGCTGACTTGACCGAACAAAAAGCAATTCCGCTTCTCGCGGCCTGCGATCTGCTCTACGCCATGTATCCAGCCGGGAAAAAATTCCGATTATTTCGCTGCACCAGTTTACCCGTAAAAGTTTCCACTTACGTGCAGGCTCAACGTCCGATCTTTGCCCACACTCCCGCCGACAGTACGCTCGCCTGTGTCGTTGCCAAATATGAAATCGGCAGCATTTGCGAGAGCGACTTCGAACATGATATCGCTAGCCGCCTTCGTGTCCTCCTCCAGCAAACGGTCCCACTTGAAAACTTCGAGCGCGCCAGAGGCGAACTCATGGGCCCGGCTCAAGTCCTTCAACTCGGAGCGGCGCTTCGCGGTGAAGACTGGCAAAAGTTCCCTGAGTCGGATTGCGCCGATTGATGCTCCAGAGCGCTGTGGCCTGCTAGTCTGGAGCGATGCCGTTACTCGCGCCGCCGCGGACGATTTCAGAGAAGAGATAGGCCGTGTCTCGATTTCTTATTTCCCCCACTAACGCAGGAGCCCGTTCGAAATTCTATTCGGGGATCGCACTCTTTATTTTCGCATTGCTGGCTGCATTCGAAATGTAGGAATTTATGCGAACCCGCCGCTGCTGAATTATTCCGCACCGTGGCTGCGCCTTTTTGCGCGACACCAGATTCGCTGGGTGCTGAAATCGCCGGGCCATCCTCCGGCGCTAGCCGCTGCTCTTGCGCGCCTTGAGAACGACGGCGTGCTGCGACCATGCGTCTCTGGCGAGGTGGAAAGCTTTTCCGGAAACCGGGGGGCACCTGCGTTCGCGAGCCGATCACACTGTATTGCGTGCAGCCCTAAGAAAAAAACGCCGAACTAGCGCGAAGCTTCTTGCTTGCACTTTTCGCCTTGCAGAGGCTGCCTTCAGGCAGCCAATCATCGCTTAGGGATTTCTGCGGTATATTCGAACGTGCACCCATTCGAACAACCTCGGCGGAAAAACACCCATTGCCAACGCGTGCGAGGCGAGTGACGTGCGCATCGCCGTAATTTCTCCCTTCGTGGATCGGCAGCACGGTACCGAACGCGCCCTGGCTGAGCTGCTCGACCACCTGACTTCGCAACACGGAGACACGATCGATCTCTACGCGCAAAAAGTTGACGATCTAAACTGCAAGCCGGATTCGTCACTTGGAACAACCGAGCACGGGAAAGTTATTTGGCACCAGGTCCGCTCTCTCCCCGGACCACACCTTATTCAGTTTCTCGCTTGGCTTGTATCGAATCGCTTGACCCGCTGGCGACACCAACGTGCCGGACGCATCGAGCCGGATGTCATATTCTCGCCAGGGATCAACGCCACCGATGCCGACGTAATCTTGGTGCACGCAGTGTTTCACCGTATCGCCGAGTTGCAGCAGGCGCGCAATCGGGCTGGCCTTCGTGGATGGCACCGAAAATTGTACTATGCGCTAATCTGCAATTTGGAGCGTCGGGTTTATCGAAACCCCCGCGTGATTCTCGCGGCCGTTTCTCGACACACCGCGGCGCAACTCGCCCGCTATTTTGCCCGCCACGACGTACCCGTGATTCCGAACGGAGTGGATACCCAGTATTTCTCGCCGGCAGTGCTCTCACCGATGCATCAGCGATACCGGCGGGAATGGAATCTATCGCCACGAGATTTCGTTCTGCTGTTGATAGGCAATGATTGGCGAAACAAAGGTTTGAAAACTCTGCTGCTTGCCTGCTCCCGGTGTAAAGATCTGCCGCTCCGCTTGCTGGTGGTGGGGCAGGACGAGCAAACAATTTTCCGTTCTGAAGCAGAAAGACTGGCCATCGCAGACCGCGTTCAGTTTTTTGCCGCGGTTCCCGATGTCAGAATCTTTTATTCAGCAGCCGACGTTTTTGTCGCACCTTCTCTCGAGGATTCTTTCAATCTTCCGGTTCTCGAAGCCATGTCCTGCGGATTGCCTGTCATTGTCAGCCCAGCCGCAGGAGTAAGTGATTGGCTAACGAGCAATAAGGATTCCATTGTTCTAAAGGATCCAGAAAACGCCGAGGAACTGGAAACTGCAATCCGCTTTCTCGCCGCCAATCCGTCACAACGCAACACCATCGCTTCGAATGGTTTACAGACCGCGAAACAATTTTCCTGGGAGCAGCACGTAAACGAATTGCGAAAGTTATTGGTCAATGCGGCGGCAAGAAAATCGCCGCGCCAGTAATCAAAAAGAAATCAGTTTAGTTTCTTTACGCCAAGCGGCGACAACACCGCTTTTCTCGTTGCCTCCAGCGTAAACGTCAAAGATTCCCTGGGCACCGCTGTGACGAACGGCCCAATCATCCAACCCAGCCCGGCAGGGACATCTCTCGAAAGCGATACCACTTCGCTTTGTACGTACACGCCGTCATCTCTTTCCTCCATCCGCCACCACGTTCCCATGCCCCACAGAAAACCGTTGTCGTCTTCGCGTGGCTTCTCTCGTTCGTTTGCCTTGCCCGGATTTTCCACCTCAGCTACGTGCGTGGCGCTGCTGCGGCTGTGCGCGCGAAACGCCGTATCTCGATAGTACGCAATTTCGTGTTCAGTGTTGAGCACCACGGTGATCACCTTCTGCCGACGGAACCGCAGGAAGACTCGAAAATGATCGCCGTCCCGTGCATCGATTCGCGATCTCACAACATCGGGAGCGTAATACTCCGCATGGTGATCGTAATCCTGCAGCACCCGCAAGACGTCATCGAGTCGCGCTCCGCGTATGAACACCAGCCCTTCCCAATGATGAATCATGCAGCCGGGGCACGAAATCTCGCGGCCCGCTTCCAGCGTGGTGCGTTGTTTGACCTGCACTTCGCCGCGCATCAGATCGGCATAAGCCTTTTTTCGCGCTGCCTCAGGTAGCGAGTCGATCCACAGCAAATCGGTTCCGCGCTGCAGTTCGGAATTGTTCCGGCTGTCGGTCGCTCGGACATATGTCTCAAACGCCTCGGAAATTCTGCCACGGTCAGCAACTGGTTTGGGCGCCGCTCGAAGCTCCATTGGCTGGATCAGAATGGCCACGACCGCGATAGTGAGGCCGCTTCTTCGTAAGGAGTCCCCTGCCGTCACACTAGTAGTAGCTCCGAGGAGGTGTCGGAAAAACACTCCAATTTTGACCCGCTGTTGCCCCGTAAAAACTTGTAAGTTACTGATTCCAGGCATTCTTGATTGGCCCGCCGCTCTATCCGATGCAACCACAGCGCCGCCGGTTTTGACTGGCTGCTCGTCTGAAGTGCTAGCTAGATTTTCCTTGGATCTGACGGCCAGGAAGGAACAAAAGCGGGTTGGGTAGCTCGCACACGACCCCTTGCGGAGCCGCTGTCCCCGCGCGGCCCCCAACCCGTTGTAACAAGTTACTGGCAACGCGCATTTCTGTGAATGGGCCGTCGGAGCCAGAGGACAGGGTACGCAGGTCTTAGTACGGCGCAGCCAGTTACTAGTAGGCGGAAACTGTATGTAACCCTATTTAAATCAGCATGTTGGAGCTAGTACTAGCGACATGCAAGGTCGCCTGGAAATGCGAAATTTTACCGACCACCGTTCACACCGCTCGAGAACCCTCCAAGGTGAGCGGCTAATCCAACCACCAGGCAAACGATCAATTCCGTAGCTACCAATGTCACGGAATGAAGCTCTTTTGCGTGCGGCCCAGATCGCGAACGAAGCCAAACCGTTAGCCACAACCCAAAAACGACCGCGCAGCCCATCAAGAGATGCAGGCGAAGGACGCCTTTCAGGGTTTGCCCCTCCAATGCCCACTGCCACGCGATGATTCCGGTTGCGGCCGCGGGAATACTCATCACGGCGGCAAAAAGGAAATTCCAGCGCGCGACTTCTCTGAAATTGGGCTTGCGAAAAATGCGCGCGATTAGATCGAACAGCGTGCCGCTCAGATACAACGCAATCGGAAAATGAATCAGCAACACATGCTGAGCGTGTTTCGCCAGCAGCGCGGCCTTCGGATCAAATGGATTCAGCATCAGCGCGCCCTCGCCTAGCGGTCACTTACTTGACGACCACTTGGCCGGTCATCTTCGGATGCACCGAGCAGAAATAGGGATAGGTTCCGGGCTTGTCGAAGGTGAAAGAAAACGTTTCGTCCGTATCCAGGACACGAGACTTGAAAACTCCATCGGTGCTGACTACCGTGTGCGGAATGTCATCGCGATTTTTCCAGGTGACTTTTGTGCCGGGCGACACGGTAATGGATTGCGGGCCGAAGCTGAAGTTATCAATTTTCACTTCCATCGCGTTTGGCGCAGCCTGCGCTATTGCGTAATTGGATTCTCCCTTCACCACGGCGAACGAAAATGCCGCGACCAAGAGTAAAGCGAACACAAATATCCTGACGATGTTTTTCACAAAACTTCTCCTTAGATTTATTTTTAGTTAGCTTGGTCGCTCGCTTACGCGAGGTTGGAGTCCACAACCGCCAGCGCGTTTTGCCCGCGCACAAATTGCACGTCGGTGATGCCAAGAACTTTGCGCAGTTGCTCGGCGGGAACCTTCATCGGCCCGGGCGAATCGGCGGTGCCCGGCGCCGGCTGCGGAAACGCCGTTGACGCCGCAGTGTGAAAGGTCACACTGCCTTCAACCTTTTGCATGATTTGGTGGATGTGCCCATTCAGAACGGTCACCGAGCCAAAACCTTTCACGTAACTGAGCGCCCGTGTGGCGTCATCGGTGCCCCAGCCCCACTGCGGGTAAACGCTCCACAGCGGAATATGCGCAAAAATCACGATTGGCGTGCTCTTCGAGCGACTTTGCAAATCCTTTTCCAGCCATTCCAGTTGTTCCGCGCCCAACGTGCCCAGTCCGCCGGCCTTCAGATTCATCACATTCACCAGGCCGACAAAATGCACGCCGTTTTTATCGAAGCTGCGCCAGCCGGCGCCCGACGATCCTTTTCCGTAGCGATCGCGGAATTGCTGGCCCTCGTCGTTCAAAACATCGTGCTCGCCAGGAACGAAAAAGACTTCTTTGCCAGTATCTTTCAGGATCTGATCCACCGCGTCGAACTCTTCCGGCTTCGAGAGATGGCTGATATCGCCCGTATGCAATAGAAATTCCGGCGCGTTGGGCAAGGCCTTGATTTTTTCCACCGCCGCCTTCAGCGTTCCAGCCACGTCCTGGTTGGCGGGTTTGTTGAATCCCATGTGGCTATCGCTGATCTGGACAAATTGCAGTTCACCTTTGGCCGCCGCCGCATCGAGGTCGCTCAGGCCCCCGGAATTAAAGGGTCGACTGAGGCTAAAAGACTTCAGGACGCCTCCACTTATCACACACAGGGTGCCGGTACCCGCCCATGCCATGCACTTCAAAAAGCCGCGCCGGTCAACTCCATCGTGATTGTGATCAATCAGAAGTTCATCGTGCTTCTCGTTGCTCATGGTTCTCCTCGCGTCAGCCGGATAACGTCTGGCCCCGTGCGCTTCGGCTACGTATTGGGAGACCGAACAGGCATCAGCTTTATTCCGGCGATCTTTATTCCAGCGACGAAGAAGAAGGATTTTCTACAGACGGCCCCCCCCACCCCCTACCCTGCTGTCCGTAAGCGACTGAAAACAAAGAGGGGCGAAAATATGAATTGGTAAAGAGTGTGAAAGGAAAGGGTTTGCAGGCGCGAATTGGATAAGAATATGAAACGGCGGAAGTTAGAGGCTGGTTGAGGAGAGGGGCAAGCGCACGGGCGGCGCGATGCAGGCATTGGCGGAGGAAGCGCGATTATCACAAGCCAGCGGAGGGCATGACGCGGGGTGAGTGTGGCGAGAAGAAAAATTGCGTTCAGTGGCGGAGATTAGAGAATAAAATGAGGCGTCGGGGAGTCTATAGTTAGGGAGACGAGGAGCGTGCGTGCTCGAGCCCGCGGATCGACAGCGGTTTGAGCGGCTGATAATGCCGCACCAGGATGCCGCGTTCAATCTTGCGCGCTGGCTGCTGCGGAGCCGTGCGGACGCCGAGGACATAACGCAGGACGCGATGGTACGGGCATTCCGGTTCATCGCCGGATTTCATGGGACGGACGCGCGAGCGTGGCTGCTGCAGATTGTGCGCAACGCTTGCTACACCTGGCTGGAGAAAAACCGGCGGGCGGACGTGACCACCGAGTTTGATGAAACCATTCATGTGCAGGCGCAAGGTCAGGCGACGCAAACGCCGGAGGCCGCGGCGGTGGCTTCCAACGAGCGGGAACGATTGATGCGGGCTCTGGAAAGTTTACCGGCTCGTTCGCGTGAAGTGCTGGTATTGCGGGAGTTGGAAGGCTGTTCGTATAAGGAGATTGCCACGATCACGTCGATTCCCATTGGCACCGTGATGTCCACGTTGGCAAGAGCGCGCGACGTGCTGAAGCGGATGCTTCGTCCTGCGAGTGGAAGCGATGCAGGCGGGAAAGAGGTTCACCGTGACGTGTGAAATCTCGCAGTCATTGCTGCACGGATATCTGGACGGCGAGCTGGATCCTGTCCGCGCGCAGGAGTTCGAGCGGCACCTGGAATCGTGTGCGCACTGCATTGCGCAATTGGAAGAGCACGAATCAGTGCGTGCTTCATTCAGAGCGGCAAAGTTGTACGAGCGGGCGCCGGAGAGGCTTGCGAAGAAAATTAAACGCCAAGTTTCCAATGCCGAATCGGAATCGGATTATCAGTGGACATGGGTGCCCATTTTTCGCTGGATTGCGGCCAGCGCGGCAATCGTGCTGCTGATCGCGGTGGTGTACCTGGGCGGCCAAAAGATACTGTTTGGAACAGGCGGCGTTGAACAGGTTGCGCTAAACGAAGCGGTTGACGCACACATCCGCTCGCTGCAACCGGGCCATTTGACGGATGTTGCTTCGACGGATCAGCACACCGTGAAACCGTGGTTCGACGGCAAACTGAATTATGTGCCGCCGGTACGCGATTTTGCCGAGAGCGGATTTCCGCTGATTGGCGGGCGGCTCGACGTTTTGAACGGCCGCAGCGTCGCGGTGCTGGTGTATGGCAGACGGAAACATTTCATCAACGTCTTCGTATGGCCTGGATCATCGAACGACGCCTCAATTCCCGCCACCGGAACGCGCAACGGCTACCAATGGAATTACTCGCACGCGAAGGGTATGGATTTCTGCGCGATTTCGGACGTCACCGCGGCGGATTTGCACGACCTAGCGGAGCTGTTGCAGGAATAGTCCGCGGCTCGAGCTTAGTTGTTCTTGCTCGCGGAGATGCCGGCCTTGGGCATTTGTTTGGCGTAGATCAGGTGCAGCGTGACGCTGCGCGTTTGTCCGGTACGGATGGTGACATTTTTCTCCCATTCGGAAAAAATTCCGTTCGCGGAAGCGCGCAAGTCGTAATTGTCCGCCGGCAATTTGGTAATGGTGAACCGCCCATGCGCATCGGTATGCACTGCGTGTGCAGCATTCCCGCCCGAGGATTGATAACTGACGGCAGCATGGGCAACCGGCCTGTCGTTAGGTCCAATCACCAAGCCGGTGAGCACGCTGGTGCCTCTGGCCTCGTGGGAAGCGAGCGCCGGCCGGGTAGCAAGCAGTGCGCCCGTGACTAACGTGGCCAACATAATTAGGAAGTAGAGAAAACGTTTCATCGCGATGTCGCCTCCGCGTTCATCCTTTATTCTATTTTCAGGGTGCCGTCCCAGGAGGCTCGTAGGCCGAGATTGTGCTTCACCAAAACCTGTCACTCGGTACAGGTATTAACTGCAACCGCGGACGCAATAAATCAGAACGACGCTTCAAGGTGCAATTCGTCGATCATAGTTTCGAGTTGAGTCTGTGCGGCGTCGCGCTGGGTTTCGGTGTCCTGGATTCTCTTGCGCAGTGCGGCAAGCTGCGTTTCCTGATCGTCGAGTTGCTTGGTGTACCGCTGCAGCAGCGCCTTTTCCTCGGCGCTGCCACGCAGCGCTTTCATGTTTTCGCGCAGGCGGCCCTGG
The DNA here is from genome assembly GCA_963743735.1 of uncultured Acidobacteriota bacterium. Lineage (GTDB taxonomy): Bacteria > Acidobacteriota > Terriglobia > Acidiferrales > UBA7541 > Acidiferrum. The sequence goes on along the minus strand of CAVURF010000011.1, from coordinate 336,287 downwards.
TCGTCCACGATGCGGTCAATGTCCTTCTGGCGATCTTCCATTTCTTGTTCGAGTCTTTGGACTACGGCTTTTTGGGCGGTAATTTTCTGTAAGGCTGCGGCCATTTCCGGCGTGAGCGAACCATTCTTCAGGAATAACGCAACCTGGTCCGGTCCCAGATCAGCAACTTGATAAATCGCGGAAACCGGCCGGACTTCTTCGACCGGCAACGTCGCCGTGGCATTCGCGTCGAGTCTGACGCGAAATCTATACGCGCCGGGAGCCTTTTCTTCCGGCTCTTGGGCGCCCTTTTTGAGTTTCCAGCCCGGGCGTGCGGGATGTTCAATGACCAGCGTTCGAACTCCTTCTTCCTGGCTGCGGACCGTATACAGCGTGCGTTGCTCTTCTTCGCTGATTTGCGTGAGGACGCCTTTGGAAATTTTGGCAAGCGCGACGTGCTGCGGACGGCTGTTCTGCGCGGCTTCAACAAGAATGCCCAGGTCGGTGGCGTAGGAAAGCAAACGCCGTTCGCCAGATTTCACCGGATCCATCAAGCCTTCACCCGCAAACACTTCGTTGTCCAGGACGCTGAAACTTCCCCCGTCGAAAGTAAGCGGGCTGGTGTTTTTCACCCAGATCGCGCGTAGCGGCCGTCCGGCGCCGGAGGTTCCGCTCCACAGCGAGACTTTTTCAGCTTCGATTTCGGTTTGCGCAATCGGTACCAGAGCGGACTGATTCTTTTTCAGCGTAACGTGATCTTTCAGCTTGTATTCAAAAAGATCGCCGAGACCTGCGCCGCTTGCGGCGGAGTTCATTTGCGCGATGGAATCTTCAACCGTCCCGGGCGCGAGCATCGCGACGTTTGCGACATTTCGGCCGCCGATTGGAGCGCCGCCTATTCGGCCACCTGAACCGGTGCCCATTCCAAAGCCAGTTGACGAACGCGGCCGGTTCGCGACGCCAAGTTTGCCGAAGCTGCCGCTTTGCATAGAGGCATTCGTGTTAACGGACACGGTCTCGCCAGTAACTTCAACGGTCTCGGTAGCCGCTCCAAACTGAAGCTGAGAATTGACAATGTTGTCGCCTGGAGCCACATTCAAAGCCACCAGCTCATTTCTCTTGAAGCCAGTCTGCTGTATTTCCGCGCGGTAGTTTCCGGCTGCGATTCCGTCGAATGAATATTGGCCATTACTGTCGGTGTTGGTTTGCGCGATGACCCCACCGTTTTCATTTCTTAGAATGACGCTGGCGCCAGGCACGGACGCGCCGCTTGCGTCTGTCACCTGGCCGCTCAAGCGCCCGTTTCCTCCCGCCAGAGTGGCCGCGTGAGTCTGTGGTGAAAGTTGCACGCTCTCCGGAAGCTCCACCACGGGACGGCGGCCGTAATACGGTTCCGAGAGTTGCTGGATAAAGGAATGCGGCGCGCCCGCGACCAGCGACAGTTCGACGTCGTTCCAGTCTTCGCCGACAGTGTTGTCCACGATGGCCCAGCCTTGCAGCAGCGGTTTTTTGCCGTCTTTCGAGGGCAGGACAATTCGATAGGTTGTTTTCCAGATGGGGACTTCGCTGATATAGCTGACGTACAAATTGCGATCACCGCTGCCCGCTGTGGAAATGGTCATGCGGCGAACGTCCTGATCGCGCGCGGAAGCCACTAAGCCAAGATATTTTCCGATTTCCGCGTTCAGGTCGCGGTCCGCGATTCGCACGCTGGTAGAAGTATTCAAGTCGAGGTTATGCACTTCACCAGCGTCCGTAATTAGCGAGATTTGTTCCATCTCCACGGAGCCGGCCGTGCCCATGCGCGTTTTTCTTTCGACACTCAAAATCTTGCCGGTGATTGCAACGCCGGTTCCCTTGCGCACTTCAACCCGCGCTCCGCGCAGCGCCCCCAGAAAATCCATTACCGTCGGGCGCTCGCCGAGCGCCAGCCGCAGCGTCGCCAGGCGACGCGCCAACGGTGCTTCGCTGTTGTAGTCCACGCCGGTGATGCGGCCGCCTGAGAGATCAAGCACCGTGAGCGACTTTAAAACGTCATTCAACTGCGCGCTGGTGAAATCGATATGCACATCCTGGCTTCCACGGACCCGGCCCAAGTGCTGAAAATAGCCGACCCCATTTTTGTAAAGAACCACTCGGCGAATGGGAAGTTTCGTTGCATCGGTGGATGAGGCCTCGAGGACCGCCGCAGCGCTTAATTTTTCTTTTGCCGGCTTGCCCGGATTTTCATCCGCGAAGAGCGATTGTGAAACGAGGACGAACACACACACTACAGCGAAAACTTTTTTCATAGACCGCCGCCGGGCTGCCGAATCTCTTACTTACTTGTCAAAGGAGATGCAAGTTACGCAGCCGGAGTTGCCGCGGCACTGGAATAGGAATTTACGGGTTCTGATAAAAATTGTCCGGCGACTTTCGCCCACCGGCTACTGGGCCCGAGAAAATTCAGCGATTACAATGAGCTCAAACACAATTTTCATGATGCTTACGCCCGACGATTCCGATGCGGAAGCAAATCTCGGCGTGGCATTCGCCGGACTCGGCGACACAGAAAAAGCCTTTGTGCATTTGAATCGAGCGTTGCAACTCGATGCCAGAAACAAGTTGGTAAAAGAAAATCTGGCGGCGCTCCGCGGCAAATCTCCTTGATCCCGAGCCTTCGAACGCCACTCATACGCTTGTAATATCTGGCTCAGGGAGTTACTTTTTCTTCCTCTTCCCCGGAGGGGATTCACATGCGTCGCGCTTTTTCTCTTGCTCTTTTGCTCATCGCAATTTGTTCTACGGCATTTGCTCTTTCCCGGCGCGCGCAGCCGGTTCTTTCGCCCGCGGCGCCATCCGAAGCGATCCTCGCTGGCTCTTGGCGCAAACCTCCGATCAGCGGATGGACTGTCGTCCATCTTTCCGGCTCGCCTGCGCAAATCGGCTACCAGCATGGCTATCTGCTGTCTGCGGAAATTGCCGATCTGCAAAAAGTTTTCCTGCTGGAATTTACTCATGACACTGGCAAGAACTGGAATTTCTTTCGCGACGCCGCGAAGAATGTGATGTGGCCGCACATCGAACAGGAATACCGCGACGAGATGCAGGGAATTGCGAATGGCCTCAAGGCCCGCGGTGTGAAGCTCGACGTTTGGGATGTTGTAGCGATGAACGCGGCGGAAGAATGGAGTTACTACGTCGGGCAGTACGACCAGGATCACAACATCAAATCGCCCTCCACAGTCACCGCGCCGGACCACTGCAGCGCCTTTGTGGCCACAGGAAGCTATACCAAGGACGGCAAAATCGTCATCGCGCACAACGATTGGACCGGCTACATGGACGGTTCGCGATGGACGATTGCCTTCGACATCAAGCCCGCCAACGGCTATCGCTTCGTCATGGATGGGTTGCCCGGCCTCATTCATAGCGGCGACGATTTCGGCTTGAACGCGGCCGGCATAGTCATCACGGAAACCACCATCACCGGCTTTTCCGGTTACGATTTCAACGGCATTCCCGAATTTGTTCGTGCCCGCAAGGCCATGCAGTACTCCGCTTCGATTGATGACGTGGCGAAAATATTCAAAGACGGCAACAACGGCGGTTACGCCAACGACTGGTTGATCGCGGATACCAGGAAAAACGAAATCGCCAGTCTGGAACTCGGCCTGAAGAACGTTACGCTGGAACGCAAAACCGACGGCTATTTTGTGGGATCAAATTTCCCTATCAGCCCGAAGTTGGCCGCGCAAGAAACGACCTTCAATCTGAAGGACCCTGCGATCAGTGCAAATGCGCGCCACAAGCGGTGGGAGCAGTTGATGCGGGAGAATAGAGGGAAAATTGATGTCGCGGCGGCGCAAAAATTTCTTGCCGATCATGTCGATTCGGTCACTGGAAAAACCGAACCCAGCGAACGCACCTTGTGTGGTCACGTGGACCTCTCTCCTCGCGGCATGGGCGCGTGGCAACCTGCCTATGGCACAGCGGGCGCCGTACAAAACAAAGCGACCGACGCGACGATGGCTGCGAAACTTTCCTTCACCGCCGCGGCAGGCCATGCATGCGGCAGGGACTTCGTGGCCGCGCAGCATCTCGCTGCCCACCCCGATCTTGCCTGGCAAAAACCAGAGCTCCGTGACATGAAAGCATATCCCTGGACGGAAATCGCCGCCGAATAACGAATTTACCGTTCGCGTATTTCGTCTAGGGGCGCGGCATGCTGCGCTGCCCGGAATGACGGACGGAAACAGTTTTCCGCGGCCTACGAAGCGGTGTTTCTTTTCGCTGTGGTCTTCTTGTCCGCCGGCGCGCGGCTTTCTACCCACTACCTTACGTGGTAAACTCATCTATGGCCGTCAGGTTAAAAGATATCGCGCGAGACCTGGGCGTCTCCGTGATCACCGTCTCAAAAGCTCTTCGCGACCACTCCGACATCAGTCAAGAAACCAAAGCGCGCGTGCTGAAGCGCTGCAAAGAAATGAATTACCGCCCGAACCTTGCGGCGCGCGCTCTGGTAACCGGGCATACGAGTATGCTCGGTTTCGTGATACCGGATCTTCTTCACTCTTTTTTCTCCGAGATTGTGCGTAGTGTTTCCGCCACTCTGCAGGGCACCGGCTACACGCTGGTCACAACTTCCTCCGAAGAAGACCCCAAGCTGGAAAAGCAAGCGGTCGAGCAACTGATCGCCCGCGGCGTGGACGTGTTGCTGGTGGCGTCAGCGCAATGGACCGTGGAAATGTTCCGCCGCGTGGAAGAAGCCGGCATCCCGTACATTTTGATCGATCGTAGTTTCACTGACCTGGCCGCACATTTCGTCGGAGTGAATGACGAAGAAGTTGGCGCGCTGGCCACTCGCCATTTGGCGGAAGTGGGCTGCGAGCGCATTGCGCACATCGGCGGCAGTGGCCTGAGCCCCATGGTGGGGCGCATGGAAGGTTACAAACGCACGCTGTCAAAACTGGGATTGGCCGCCGATGAGGACCTGATTTACAACGTCGAACACGTTGAAGAGCGCGGCGATACGACCGGGTACAAAGCGACCACTAAACTTTTGCAGCTGGCCGCGAAACCGGACGGAATTTTCTGCTACAACGATGCCATCGCTTACGGAGCGATTGCATCGGTTCTGGATGCGGGGCTGCGCGTTCCAGAGGATGTCGCCATCGTGGGCTGCGGGAATCTTCTTTACAATAAATTTCTGAAAATTCCACTCAGCAGTATTGACCAGCAGACTGCAGCGATTGGACAAAGAGCAGGCAAACTGGCGCTGCAGCTCATCGAAGCGGGCGAGCCCCTCGCCCCGCAGCGCATCCTTCTGGAACCGAAGCTGGTAATCCGGCAGTCCACGCAGCGGAGATCAGAAAAAAGTCCGCTCGCGGCGCGTGCCTAGACGTTACGGCTGCGCGTAGGCCAGATTGTCAAAACGAAGCCCGCGAGAATTCCGAAACTCGAACGCCACTTCCAACGACGTCTTTGTCCACCCGGTGCGAAGTCGCCGCAGTTCCCCCGCGCGTAACGTCACAGTCTGCTCCCGCTGTTCTCGCGAACGAATCGTAATCGCCGATTCTTCCGGACCGTCATTGCAAACATCGATGCCCACAAACACACGCGGCGAAGAAAACTTCAATTCAGCAGTGCGCGCCGAAGCATCCGCCAGAACGGCGTGAAAGGTCGCGAATTTTCCTCCAGGTGGCGCAATTCTCCAGACGCCGTCGCCCCAATCAATCCGGGCCGACGGATAGCCTCCGCTCAATAGAGCGCCTGCGGCAAGGTGCGGATCGTCAAAGGTCACCAGCGTGGCGACTAGGTTTCCCGATTTTCCGCGGATGTCGATGTTGCGCGCACCGTCGTGGCGAATTCGCAGTACACGCGTCGTTAAATCAAACGTGTAGCCGGCCGCGTTCAATTCGTGAAGTTTGCGCAGTGGTCTGCCGTCGGCTGTCACGGCGTCAGGCACAAAATCAAGCCGAAGAACATCCGTGGACGCGTCGTCAAAAGTGGAATAGGTCACCGAGCCAGCGCCGTAAGAAATCTTTGTGACCGCAGAAAGCGACCCCAACAGATGCGGTTCATCGTCTGGCGCCCACTCTGGCACGGCCCAAAAGGCGTCCATCATGCGGCGCGGCCCATCGGAAAATTGATCGGTGAACCACCACTGCGTGCTGAATGGCGCGTGCGCTCCGCCGGGCAATCCTTGAAAATAGGTCACCCAGTTGTACGAGCGATACGCGGCTTCTTTATAAGTCGCGTCGCCGGTCTTTGCGTAGTAAAACGCTTCGACTGCGGCGAGCCGTGCCGTGTGGCTGTCGCAACACTGATTCGGCAGGTTGCAGCAGAACGATTTGCCATCGCCTTGCTCCGTGGTGACGGTAGCTCCGTGGACAATATATTTCGGCCACCTCGGTGTGGACTTCACCCACTCCATCAGCTGCCGCGCATGCTCGCGCCACTGCGGATCTTTCTCCGGGTGCAGCAAAACGTACCGCGCAAACTCCAGCGGTATGACCTGATTCATATTCTCCATGTTCGGGCCAACGTCTTCGAAATAGCCAACCCAGATGTTGTTAACCATGGGATATTTCATCAGCCAGCTCCACGCACCGTTACGCACCCTGTGATAAGAATTGACGTCACCTTGTCGCAGCCGAATCAACTCGTCGAACAGCATGATCGGCTCAACCACATTCGCTGAGTAGGGGCTCATGCCTTTGCCGTTGGTCAGGCTCCCGTCCCGCGCATGGCAGCGGAACGGCCACGGAGAATTGTCCTGGTCGCCGATTTTGTAATTATTCACCAGCGCCGCGGCACAGCGAATCGCCGCTTGCAGATATTTTGTCTTTCCGGTCATTTCGTACAGCCGCAAGTACGCGTAGCCGTCTTCGCCAACCACATGGGGCTCGATGAAATCTTCGCCGTGCTCGCTCCAGCCCGAATAATCAGCTGCGCCCGGGTTCGCGGACGGATATGGCACGCCGCTCCACGCATAATCCGCCGGCGTTGTGCCGTGCTGCAATTCGTAGTCGACGAAATTTTCCAGGAATTCCAGCGTGTGTGGATCGCCTGTATACGCGTACAAACGTTCGACAAATCCCTGCATCATGGCGCGCAGGTAGCCGGTCGAGTTCACATAATGCACATCGGGAATCAGTTCATAAGTTTTGCGATCGAAGTCGAAGCAGCAATAAAAATAGGGCAGCCGCTGGCGATTGTACTGATCCCAGATAATGGTCCATTGCGATAGAAAATAGGAAGAATACGAGTAACCGGTATTCTCTGGCATTGGCCAGGGCAGCAGCTTCTGTCGTTTATCGATTGCCACCGGGCGACCCGCAATCGATGGTTCATCGACGGTTGAAGTCACAGGAAAAGACTGTTGGGCACTGAACGGGATCGCAAGCAGCACAAGGAAAACCGCGGCAGCGACAGCTCTCGAACAAAATTTCATAAGAAAAATGGTGCCCAAGAGAGGACTCGAACCTCCACGACCTTGCGGCCACTAGCTCCTGAAGCTAGCGCGTCTGCCAGTTCCGCCACTTGGGCACAAGTGAGGCAATTGCAGCAGTCCCTAATTTTCTCCCGCGGCCTCTGCGCTTGTCAATAAATCCGCCCGCGAATTCTGCATGTGCAGAGTCTCAACGGCCGCGCGCCTTATTCGTGGCGGCTTTCGTGGACGGCCGGACGGACACTTTTGCCAGTAATTTATTCACATCAGTGGCGCGGGGCAGTAGGGCAATCGCGCCCAGCTCGCGAAACATCGCGGCCCGTTTATAGTAATGGTGCTCCCTCTTCGAAATAATCGCGGCGAACGGAACTCCTGCATCGCGCGCTGCCAGCGCGTCGTCAATGTTATCGCCAAGATATAGCGCGCTCGCCGGATCGCGCTTGCCCAGGATATTGTAGAGACCTTCCGGGTGCGGCTTCATTTTTGCCACGTCGTCCATGGTGACGATCGTCTTGAAATGCGTGGTGCCCGGCCATTTCGCAAAGGTGTACTCAAATTCCCGCCGATTACGTCCCGTAAAAAGATTCAATTCGAACCGCGCCGACCAGCGCGCAATCTGTGCCGGCGTAACGATGATTTTCTCCTGTTGTACATTTCCCGGTCGTGTTTTCGTGCCCCAATAGAATTCGCCGAACGCATCGCGCGCCTCCGAGTAAGTTGTAGGCCGCCCCAGCGCGCTCGCCCAATTGGCCACCATTTGCCAGTCGTCGTTGTTTCCCGGCTGGCCTTTCCAGCGGTGCAGTTCGGCGTGAGTCACCCGCTTTCCCGTAAGCCGCCGAATCGTCTCGACAGCCGAGCGCCAGTAAGTCTCGCGCACGTCCACTAACACGCCATCCACGTCAAAGATCAAAATGTCAGGCCGGATTTTCCGCGAGGATTGCGACACGATGGCTAGTAATTCCTTTCCTTGGTGGCCGACGCGAAATCGAGTTTCCGGCGCTGCGAGGTCCAACTTTGTGCGGTACCGAATCGGAACCAGAACGCTTATGTTACATTTCTACCCGTGCCGCTTTAGCCTCAAAACCGCGAACATCATAGAGCGATATAAACCATTCTATATCAGCAGCTTAAGCAGCTATAGGGTTGGTCTGCAAGGTGCACTCACCATGGAATTCGACGCGGACCAGTGCGGCGAAATTCTCTAGAGTGATGGCGCTTCACACTCGCGAAGGCCAGATCGAGTCGCCTCTCAGTCGAAATCTTCTCGAGGCCTCTCTCTTCAGAATCTCAATCGTTGCACTGGGCATCGCGCTCGTTCCGCCGGCCGCCCTCCAAGTCAGTCTACCCAAACTCCTGCGAGTCTTGCTGATCACTTTTTGAGATGAACTATTCGGAACCGAGAGCCTTCCGCTCGAATTGCAATTGTGCTCACTCAAAAACGTTCATCAGCCACGAAGCGAGCACAGAAAAACAAAGTCCGCGTCCAGCGCAACGGATTGCTCGGTTCCCGTCGTGCCGGACGCGGACTTTTTCAGGAGAAACTCGATACTGTACCGCGCCGTCAGTTTCGCCGGCGGAAGTTTAGTTCATCAACTCACGCATGGAAATCACGTGAAACGTGCTGAGCTGGGTGGCTTGTGCGATGCAACCGCTGCTGTAGTTAACTCCACCATGGCCGCCGCCGCTCACGTCGACGTTGGGCGTGCCCAATGTTGATCCTGTCGTGTTAGCGACAACCATCGCTCCGTTGAAGGTGCTTGTACCCTTATCCACAACGTTGCCCGCACCCACGACGAAGATCAGACCGTTCCAGGTGTTGCTGCCTTTCGCCGTAAAAGTGCCGGTAACAACCAGGATTCCGTAGCCAGTGAAGTTGCCGCTAAGCGTGAGATCGCCGTTTACATAGATGATTTGCGGCGCCGCCAAAGTCCCAGGACTGGTGAAGCTGCTGTCGTTCGCCGGGCCATTGATAACTGGCTGCGTGACATCGCTCTTAATCGTTGACATAAGGTCTTGCAAGGAAGTTTTTGTAAGCATGCTGGTGGGCAGACCAGTGTAAACATTCTGCACGTCCGGTGTTGTGTTGCTCCCACTCTGATAATTGTTCATTTTACTCGTATTACCATTCACCGCGTTAGAAATTTGCGTAATTGTGTTGGTTTTATCGGTGTCGTCCGGCACGCCCACTGCGGGCACATTGGCACCGACAGAACCCCCGCAGACAGAGTTGCTATCATTTCCATTGACGCCAAATTGCGAGCTCGTACCTGTAGTAAATATGTCGCCCGTGCCGTCGAGGGTCAGCGCCGCAGGCGCCGTAAACTGGAATGTATCCTCGGCAACCTCCACCTGAACCATGCGGCGTGATCCGGTCGGGGTTACTGCAAGTGCCGTCAGCACATACACGGGGAGGTATGCCGGCGTAACGCAAGGCGCGGTAGGCGTAGGGGACGAAACAGTCTCGACCGGGGAGCCATCCTTTTGGCAGACGTAATAGGCATGGGTATTGTTTCCGTCAACCGCATAGTTTGCGCCAAAGGCGTTGTTCTGCTTCAGTGTGATGCGCACCCACTTCCAATCCAGGACAGGTGAAGTGGCATACGTGGTATCGGCCGTCGGGGATGTCGTGCGGTACCAGCCGCTGCTGGACGATGGATATTTGGGGCTGCCGGTCCCGCAACCCATGGCGCTGGTCTCATTGCAGATTTCATCGTCCGCATATGGATTGGGACTACTGGTAGTAGGTGCTACCCACGGAGCCACGGTCTCGCCATTCAACGGATTTAGGATGTAAGTCACGCCCGTGGTGCCAGTGCCAGGCAGAGTGGTTGGCACCAGGGGAGTAGTTGTTGATCGGAGCGTTCCAGCGGCCGCAATGCGCAGCCGGTCACGCGCCTCTTCAATACCTGCCTTCGCGGAGAAAAATGCGCGCTGCTCATCCTTAAAATTGGAACTGGTGCCGACTTCCGTGTTGGTCAGAATCATGATGCCGGCGGCGATTGCGGTAATCAGCAGCAGTGTGAGGATGGCTGCAATCAGCGCGATGCCGTTCTCATGCGGCCTGGCCTTGCGATCGGTGTTTTTACGCTTTGTTTTTGACATAGTTTTGTTCACCTCTTATTGGCAACTCATGGGCTGCCCCACGGAAGCCATGGAACAATTGTTAAGCGAAATTTCTCCCTCGAAAGTGGTCTCGATCGCCAGGCCGGTTTGTTGGTCGATGATATTTGGATTGCGAATGGTCAAATTAATCTGGATGGTTTTCACGTTGGCGATCGTCGCTGCATCCGTGTTGATATCCATGGGTGGGGTGATCTCGGTGCCGTCGTACTTGAAATATCGGAAAATCGCTTTGGTGAGGTCGACGTCATTCACCTCGGTGCCCCAGTCCGTGCTCTGCGCGGTGGGGCTTATGTTGTTAGCCTTGTCCACTTGACTGCGAAACAGGCACTTCGTACAGGTTCCCCCGCCGTTTATCTGGTACGTGACGCTTTGAACGGTACCAGTGCCGTTCACCGCACCTTCAAAGGTGATTGAGTTCGTGCCAATCGCCACCAGGCCAACGGCCAAGCGGCTGTCGTTGATACTCGGCGTAGCGAACGGTGTGAATCCGATCAATGTCGGGTCATACATTCTGATATTGGGACTTCCAGCCTGGTTGATATCGCGAAAAAATTGATCCACGAAGTCGCGAGCCTGTTGAAAATCATCAAGCTTGATTTCCTCGGCATTCAGGCGCTGTTGCGCTACGCCCACCTGCGAAAAGACCGCTCCGACCACAAGGCCGAGAATCGCGATAACAATAAGCAGCTCAATCAACGAAAACCCGCCCTGCCTGGTCGCCCTGGAATTCCTAAGGAGTTTCATGATTTTATGTCCCCTGTCCACGAGAGTGCGGATGGTCACTGGCAGCGCAAATACTCGCGCATCCGTTCCCGCATTTTTCATTTTCGTCGAGACGGTGATCAGCTTCACATACGGACTCGGCTGCGTAATATTCCAGCGCACATCGTAGATCATGAGCCTGCCGTTGGTGCCGCAATCCGTATAATTCATCTGATAACCGGTGACCGCCGCCTGCGAGTAGTCCGCGTTCCCGGCGCTGGTCAGCGTCGCTCCGCCCGCGGCCGTGACAACGGTGGTGCTGTTCCCCGCGCAGTCGGTAATCGTAAGATTGTTCGAAAGGCTCGCCTTCTGGCTGGAAATCTTTTCCGTCACCATCTGCGAGATGACCGTCGAATTGCTCTGCTGGCGGCTGCGTCCATTTCCGCTGATCGCGTAAGCGATCAGAGACATGCTTCCGATGATTCCCACCAGGAGAACAACCATGGCGATCATCAGCTCGATGAGAGACATGCCGCGCTGGTTTCTGTACACTCTCTTCTTTGTGTGAAGTATCAATTCCATGATGTACCGTTCCAGACCATAGCCTTTGTCCTTCCAGCCTTGGTCACAAGCACCGCCGCCCATCCATTCGGTCTGCCGTTCGTCAGGTAATAAACGAAATACGTCGCCGCCGGTGTCGTGCACGTCGCGGGAGTCGTGGAGGAATCGTACTTGCACGGCAGGCCCCTTGAAGAGAAGGCCATTGTGCAGGTGTTGTCGCAAGGCGTACCGTTGCTGGTATCGGTTGATAACGTGTATGCAGAGGGTTGCGATCCGCCAGTCGGTGCGGCAGAAGCCATCGAAAACTGTCTTGGCAGATTTATGGGTGTGCCGACGACCGTTCCGCTGGCATCGTTGATGTAAACTTGCTGCAGGCCGCTGACGGTCTGATATTGCAACCGGTACGTTCCGTTCCTTCGCGCCGCAAGAACGCGTGCCTGCTGCATGTAATCTGAAAGCTCAGCAGCGGAAGCTCGAAGCTGCGCGTTATACCAGGCGGTTACTGCGTTGGGAACGGCGATTGCCGCGATCACTAGCGCAACCGCCACAACCACTACCAGTTCGGTCAGGCTTAACCCGCGCTCCGATCGCCTTTTGCGGCTGTTGCTGAATTTACGAGTCATTTCACTTCCTATGCCCGTCGATGTGAAACGCTGTTCTGCATAGGGAGTGGCAAGACTCTGCCCAATCGGCGCCCGACGATAAGATCATTATTTTCAGTGCGTTAGGAGGTGCCTGGCTTGCGATTCCGGCTATAGGCAAAGGACGGTGTTACAAATTGTTACGGTTCAAGATGCCCGGGCAGCGGCCATTCCCTGCGACCTGCCACCACGGATGTGGTTCGACCGCTGATTCTTGGTACGATATTTCGGAAGAACTTTCCCTGCGAATGTCGCAATCAAATTCCGCGAAATTGTTTTCGCGTGGCGAGCCGGATTGCGACTGCGATTTTGTGGCAGCGGCCTGCCTGCCACAGGCAAGCTTTACGCCGCTGTTCTTTCTTTTAGCCGACTCGATAAGGAGAAAAAATGGCCAAGTACGCCGGAGTGGATTTTATCGATTTTGATTCGCAACTCAACGACGAGGAAAAACTTGTCCGGCAAACGGCGCGTGAATTCGTCGAAAACGAAATTATTCCCATTATCGAAAAACACAGCCGCGAAGCCACGTTCCCGATGCATCTGGTCCCGCAACTGGGCGAACTGGGATTTTTTGGCGCTAGCTTGCAAGGGTACGGATGCGCTGGGATGTCCAGCGTGGCCTACGGCTTGATGACGCAGGAACTGGAACGTGGCGATTCAGGCATTCGCAGCTTTGTTTCCGTGCAAAGCGCGCTGGTGATGTATCCGATTTATGCGTTTGGCAGCGACGAGCAGAAAAATAAATGGCTGCCGCTGCTGCAGCAGGGAAAAAAGATTGGCTGCTTTGGATTGACCGAGCCGCAGTTCGGTTCGAATCCCGGCGGCATGCTGACCCGCGCGGTGAAAAAAGGCAACAAGTACGTTTTGAACGGCGAAAAAATGTGGATCACCAGTGGCTCGATCGCGGATATCGCGGTGGTTTGGGCAAAATGCGAAGACGAAAAAATTCGCGGATTCCTGGTGGAGAAAGGCACGCCTGGGTTTAAGGCGTGGGACGTCCACGGAAAATGGTCGTTGCGCGCTTCGGTGACCAGCGGACTGGCTTTTGGCGATTGCGAAATTCCAGAAGAAAATTTACTGCCCGGTGTGGTCGGACTCAAAGGTCCGCTGAGCTGTTTGAATCAGGCACGTTACGGCATTGGCTGGGGAGCGTTGGGCGCGGCCATGGCGTGTTACGACACCGCGCTGCAATATGCGAAAACGCGCAAGCAGTTTGCCAATAAGCCGATCGCCTCGCACCAGTTGGTGCAAGAAAAATTGGCGTGGATGATTACGGAAATCGTGAAGGGTCAGTTGCTGGCGCTGCACGTTGGCAGAATCAAGGACGATGGAAAAGTCGATCCTTCGCACATTTCCATGCTGAAAATGAACAATGTCGGCATTGCGCTGGAGATTGCGCGCAAGTCGCGCGACATCCTCGGCGCCAACGGCATCGTGGACGATTACTGCGTCATGCGCCACATGAACAATCTCGAAAGCGTTTTCACTTACGAAGGCACCAACGACATTCACAAACTGGTGATCGGCGAAAAAATCACCGGCATCGCCGCCTACGTCTAATTCTCGCGTCTTAGACGAATTCTCAAATTTGGGGCGCAAATTCCAAACCTACGTTTTGGACGCAACTCCGTCATTCCGAACGGAGTCCGCGGAGTGAGGAATCTCTCTTCGGTTTGCCGCCGAGGCAAGGCCTAGACAAGAGAGATTCCTCGCTTTGCTCGGAATGACGGTGTGGCTATGGGCGGAGCGCCGCAATGAACATCTAAATTGCGAATTGCTTTGTAGCGGCCTCGACCGGATCGGGGGCGCTTTTTGGAGTGCCGCAGCCCCGCCGCGGCTTTCTCTGCGTCGACCGAACCCGAAAAGCAACCGTCCTCGTTCCCTGCGAATCTTGTAAGCTGTGTTTGCGCGATAGCTGCGCCTTTTCACGGGAGATTCGTCATGCGCTCTTCGTTTGTCAGCCTCAGAAATTTCTCGCTGCTCGCCGCTGTGATTTTGAGCTGCGCTGCCAGTATGAACGCGCAGCAGAGTACTGCGCCATCCAAGCAAACTGCCGGAACACCGCGGCCGGAACGAACCGTAGTCAGAGGCGAGGTAAAGCCAAAAATCCGCACCATCACCGCGTTCATCAATCTGGATCCTTCGCAATATCAACAGCAGGTTGCGGAAACAATGCAGATGTTGCGGCGCGCAAAAACAATTTTTGAGTCGCGCGGATACGAAGTGCAAACGCTACGAATCGCGACGCAACCTTTCCCTGAATACACCAAAGGTATGAGCACGCAGCAGGCGATCGCGTTTTTCAAGGCATACGATGCGCTGGCAGAAAAGGAAAAATTCGCGGCAGGGATAGGTCCGGCGATGCTGAACGCCGGGGACAGCGAAGCCGAAGCCGACTTGCTGGCAAATATTTTGAGCGCGACGAAACACATCTGCGGCAGCATCGTGGTGGCAGGCGAAGACGGAGTGCGCTGGAAAGCGGTTGGCGCCGCGGCGCGCGCCATCAAAAAATTGGAAGACGAAACCGAACACAGCCAGGGAAATTTCAATCTTGGCGCAATTGCCATGGTGCCACCGCTCTCGCCGTTTTTCACCGCTGCCTATCACACCGGCTTCGGACATCAATTCGCAATCGGCCTGGAATCCGCAAATCTTGTGGCCGCCGCGTTCAAGGATGCGCCTGATCTGGAAAGCGCAAAACACCGGTTGACCGACATGCTTTCCGAGCAGGCCTCCGAGATCGAACGGCACGCGGGCAGGATAGACCAAGAAACCGGCTGGGCTTATATGGGCATCGACCTCTCTCCGGCCCCGCTGAAAGAAGTTTCGATTGGCGCCGCGATGGAAGAATTAATCGCGCAGCCGTTTGGATCAAGCGGAACGTTGACCGCCGCAGCGACGATTACTTCCGCGATAAAAGATGTAAGCGTGAAACAGACCGGATACAACGGGTTGATGCTGCCGATTCTGGAAGATTCGCGGCTGGCGCAACGCTGGAGCGAAGGACGTGTTTCGCTCGAAGGATTGCTTTCGTATTCGGCGGTGTGCGGAACGGGAGTGGACACCGTGCCGTTGCCCGGCGACGTGAGCATCGAGCAACTCGATATGATTATCGGTGACATGGCTTCGCTGGCATTCAAATGGCACAAACCGCTTTCCGCTCGGTTGTTGCCGGTGAAAGGCAAAGGCCCCGGCGACATGACGGAATTCGACGGTCCGTTTTTGGTGAACGCCACGATTCAGCCGCTTACAAAATAAAGCGAGCGCCTCGCTCCACAGCGTGTTGCAAATTGTCTACGCGGGAAAATCCACTTCGATCGCGTCGATCAGCGGCAACAGCCACTTCAGCAAAGCCTGATGAACCGGATGCGCGTTGTATGTATCGAGCGAAGCTTGATCGGCGAACTTCATAACGCCGCCGATGTCGAAGCCTTGCCCGCGCGGCGAAACATTTTTTCCAATGTAAGATTCCAGCACCAACGGAATTTGTTTTTTCAAATCGCCGATTTCGCGGATCATGCGTTCCTGCAGCGCTTCCGTAACTCCGGGCTTCAATCGAAATGCAAACATGTGGATAAACATTGGCTGCGTTTCTCTCTTTTACAAAAGGGATTTAAAGATTCTTGGTGACGGCGCTTGGCCGTGTCAATAAGAATGAACGGTACAGGCTGGCGGGACATGAGGGAGACCATGGGCGACAAGAAGGAAATGACGCGGCGGGAATTCGTGAGGGAGGCCTCGCTCGTAGCGGCCGGGACGAGCGCAGCGTTTACGATTGTGCCGCGGCATGTGCTTGGCAACGGGATGACTCCGCCCAGCGATTTGTTGAACATCGCCGGAGTCGGAATTGGCGGGATGGGCCGCACCAATTTGATTAATTTGGCGAGCCAGAACATTGTGGCGCTTTGCGATGTGGACTGGGGTTATGCGGAAAAAGGGTTTGCGCAACTGGATAACGCGATTGCGGGTTTGAGCGCGCGCATCGCTGGGCCCGATCCGGCGGCGCAGCCGGGAAATCCGGCGATACCCTTCGACCGCGAGCAGGCCAAGGCGCGGCTGGCTGGAATGCAGCGATTGAAGGATGTGCATTTGCCGCAGGCCAAGCGCTACACCGACTATCGCGAAATGCTGGAGAAGCAGAAAGATATCGAAGGCGTGCTGATCGCAACTCCGGATCACATGCACGCGCCGATTGCGCTGGCGGCGATGGAGCTTGGAAAACATGTGTACGTGCAGAAGCCGCTGACGTGGTGCGTGGCGGAAGCGCGGCAACTGGCGAAGCGAGCGCGTGAAGCACGCGTTGCGACGCAAATGGGGAATCAAGGACATTCGCTGGACGATGCGCGCAAAGCGGTGGAGTACGTCTGGGCCGGTGCGATTGGAGAAGTTCGCGAAATCCAAATTTGGACGAACCGGCCGCTGGGATTCTGGCCGCAGGGGGTACCCCGTCCCGTGAAGCCGAGCCAGCCCGTGGATGAAATGAAATGGAATGGTCCGGGAGTGGACGCGCGGGTGGCGGCAGCGATCGCGGGAAATTATCCGATGCCGGAAAGGCTGGACTGGAATTTGTTTCTCGGCGTCGGGCCCAAGGTGGAGTATCACCCGATCTATCATCCATTTAATTGGCGCGGGTGGGTGGATTGGGGAGTCGGTCCGATTGGCGATATGGGCGCGCATTTGATTGATCATTCGATGTGGGCGCTGAACCTTGGATATCCTTCGAGCATCGAGACAATTTCGACTCCGTTTAATAAGGCTTCGTATCCAAGCGCGACGATGACGGTGTATGAATTTCCTGCACGCGCAAGTGACGGGAAAAGCGCAATGCCAGGCAAACTGCCGCCAGTGCGATTGACCTGGTACGACGGTGGATTGATGCCGCCGAAGCCGGAAGAGCTTGGCGAGGAGGAATTGAACAAAGGCGGCGGTGCGCTGTTGATTGGCAGCAAGGGCAAGCTGCTGCACGAAACGTATGGTGCGAATCCACGGCTGCTGCCGAAATCGTTGCACGATTCGTTTGGCGAGCCGGCAAAGAAATTGCCGCGCATTCCGAATCAACAGCATGAGTTGAATTGGGTTGCCGCGGCGCAGGGGAAAGCTCAGGCGTCGTGTCCCTTTGAGTATGCGGCACGATTGACGGAAACGATGTTGCTGGGAGTGGTGGCGCTGCGCGCGGGAAAGAAGATCCAGTACGACGGCGAAAATATGCGGGTGACCAACGCGGCCACGGCAAATGACCTTTTGAAGCGGGAGTATCGTACGGGGTGGTGAGGAAGGAAATCGATCGAGTCGAGAGGCAAACAGTTTCACCGACATTCGCCTCGGATGGGCACAATGGAAGTGAAGTGTGAGTCGAGGACCAAGATGGCTTCCGGCGGCATCTGCAATTCTTTTCAGAGCTCTAACGGATCGGCGGAGCTTTGATCGTTTGACCACGCCTCCCCCTCCCTGTGTGTCCCTAAAGCATTGAAAACAAAGAGCACTGGAACCATGGAAAAGTAAAGAGCGTGAAAGGAAAGGTGTTACGCGGGCGGAAAGTGGAAGAGTATCAGAACGCGCTTAGTCCTCAAAACCACGGTTTCCCGAGAGTGTGCTGAAAAGTTGGTCAAAGATATCTTAGTCTGGATGAAGGTTGAAGGTAATTTCTAATTGCCAATCACCGCAGCCTCGCCTAGGTTGGAATTCCGCCTGTTTCACTGCTGCGAGCACCGCCGCTGATGCTTCCTTGGGTTTGGCTTTTAGCATGGCTGCTCGGACTACGTGTCCGTCTTCGCTCACCAAAAGGCTGACCGTTGCAGTCACGGACTTACCCTTCCATGTTGCGTTGTCGTTTTCCGTGAACTTAGGCTGCACCAGTATCTTGACGGGCTCGGCACACGGCTTCTTCTTGGTTTGGGCTCTTAGCAGGGACGGGCCCGAAACGAAGACAAGCATGAACAAGAAAGCGAGGCGCAGAGGACTCAGCGAAAGGAAGCGGGTTAGCATAGCAGATAGACTAGAGGCTAATACTTTGCGACCCATGTCACAATAATCGTCCGAGACAAGGACCAGAAGCGAAGCGCTACCGACGCACCGCACTTTACATAAGTATCAAAGAAATCACCTCACTTGGCGTCGGAGAGAGCGACGTAGGCGCCTAAGCCGATCATGCCGAGGCCGGAGGCAGTGCGTCCCGCAGAAGCAAGCGGGATGCTGACGGCGCATTGTCTGCGGCGGAAAGTGAAGCGGAAGTTGAGTTTGCGAGTGAGGGAAGCCGTACCGCGGAGAGCGCGGGAGGCTAACGAGACGACCAGAAGGTCGGCCGCGGTGTTGAGGGTGACGGAGAGGATGCCTAGCGTGGCGAATTGGAGGAAGATGTGGCCGCGGTCGGGGGCGATGAATTGGGGGATGAAGGAGAGGAAGAAGAGCGCGGTTTTTGGGTTGAGGGCTTCGGTGAAAATGCCTTGGCGGAAGGCGCTGGCGGTTGGCGAGGCGCTTTTTGTGGCGGCTTGATCTGGCAGCGGAACGTTGCGCGAGCGGATCATTTTTATGCCGAGGAAGATTAGGTAGACTGCGCCGGCGTATTTGACGGTGTGGAAGGCGACGGCGGAGGCGGCGAGGATGGCAGAAACTCCGAGGGCGGCGGCGAAGACGTGGAAGAGTCCCCCGAAGAAGGTACCGATCGAAGATTGAAAACCTTCGCGGCGGCCTCCGGCTAAGGTGCGCACAAGGACGTAGAAGATGCCGGGGCCGGGAGTAACGGCGAGGAGAAGCGCAGCGGCGAGGAAGAGCAGGAAACGGTGAGCGTCGAACATGGAAAACGAAGTATAAGGTACAAAAGTATAAGGGTGCAAAGTGCAAGGCGATCCGAAAGTCGTCGATGAGTAGTGCGTAGCAAGTAGTTAGTAGCAACTGCGAGTAGAAAAAGTGAGGAAAAGCATCGAAGCGAGTGCGATTGCTGGCAGATTCGCGGGGAAGGGGGCCGGCATTCTCCTACGCTCCAATTATTTTTGCTAAGTTGTTCGACCCGCGGGAAGTGCGCGTGTTGCCCGCGCGGTGGATAGATCAGAATTCCGTTCACTTGTCCGTTGCTCTCGGTCTGAAACGTGACTCGAATGGGAAGCTCCGCGACAAAAAAGTCGCGTGAACTTTCCGGGTGGAGTCGGAATTTCGGAAGACCCCACCCGGTTGGCATCTGGATGGTCAGGAAGTCAGGCTCTCGAACAATTAGGAACACACCTTCTTCTTTCTCTTGCAGCTGATTCGTCGACTACGGGAACGTCATCCGCATGAACGGCAGTGCGGAAGTGTGATCCACGAGCGTGATCTGACGGCCATTCCGCCGAGGAGTTTTTACGTTGGCGGGCAGATATTTCGAGACGGGGTCCGTGAGCGCGACTTCAGCCTTCTGGACCATGTCAGCGAGCAAGAGGGCGGTGAATGCCTTGCCGACAGAGCCAATTTCAAAGACAGTGTTGCCATTTAGAGGGCGCGGGTCGCCTTGGTTCAGGTGACCGTAGGAGATGACCCTGCGGCCCTGGGGGCCGATTAGGCCGACGACGATGCCGATGCCGTCTTGCTGCCCGGCGAGAGTGTCGACACGATCGGCGAGGATCTTTCGAATGTCAGCGTCAGACGGTAATGCGACGGGCTTGTCTCGCCTCAGCGGTGGCGAGAGTTGCCGTGGTGCCTGCGAGGAGGGCAGTGAATGCGATACGTCGAATAATCTGCAGCATTGGCTCTGATTCAGTGACGATGCCAGGCGATTGCGCGAAGTTGCGCCGTGAGAAGATGCGAACGTTGCGAAGGGAAAGTTCATAGGGAGAGAAGTAAGCACGTCATGGGATAAAGGAGCGAGGCCCAAGAGACAAAGAAAAAGCTGGCACAGAGTGCACAGAGAAGAACACGCGGAAGTCACAGATCTTTTGTAAGGAATCTAAAAACGGAAGACAGGGAGAGACGGCGATGCTGACTGCAGGGAAGATGGTTGGGTTTGTGTTGACGAAGGATTATGAAGGGGCGCGGGCGTTTTATGAAGGCAAGCTAGGATTTACATTTGTGATCCTGAATCAATTCGCGTTGGTAATGCGAGCTGGCGAAAACATGATTCGTATTGTAAAAATGCCGGACTTTGTGCCGTTGCGGAGTACGGTGTTGGGATGGGAAGTTAGCGATGTGGAGGGGGTTGTAACCTGGCTGGCGGGACGCGGCGTGGAGACTGAAAAATATCCGTGGGTCGCGGACAAAGAACGCGGGATATGGACGACGCCGGGCGGTGACAAGGTGGCGTGGTTCCAAGATCCGGACGGAAATGTTTTGTCGGTGAGCCAGCATCGCTAGGCACGAAGAATTCGCGAATTATTTGCTGTGCTTGGGGAGAGATTTGAGAACGACATCGGAGGGGGCGTGATTGCGCCAGGCGGTGAGGAGTGCTTCTTTGATGGCACGCTTGGTCGCTTTGGCGAGCAGGACGCTGGTGGCGCCTTTGCGGCCCCAGGCTCCGTTGACGGGTCGGAAAGAAGTGGGATGGGATGCGGCGAATTCTTCCTGCTGGATGGGAGTGAGTTTAACCATGGCGAATTGTTTATTGGGATAGGAGAGGGTGGCGAAGATTTTTCCGGCGACGCGGAAGTCGGGATGGTTCATGTGTTTGCGTTCTTCGGTTTGCGGGAGGCTTAGGGCGATGCGGCGGAAGTCGGAGGGTGTGGATGGCATGGTGCGCTCCTGAGGAGAGGTAAAGCACGAGAAGGAAAATGGTAACGCAGAGACGCCGAGTGCGCAGAGTTTCGCGGAGATCAGAAACAGACCGACGGGATTCTTATTGAAGACAATGTGTTGAGGTGTGGTGTCGACGGAATGAAGGGAATTGGACTAGGATGTTGCGAGCTTAGCCCGCCTTATGGATTGGCAGAGTTGGATGGATCGAAGACCCATGGTTTTGATTCAGGGTTTGTAAATACAAATGGGTTATCTAAAGGGGGTTTGTAATACAAACCCTTAAACCCAGAAACCCGAAAATCTAGGGTGGGGTACCCAAATCAAAAAGAAAATGCGAAGCGGCAGAGCGGCGAAGTTACGGAGAGAACGATGGAAGCTGAGCTGAGTCTGGAATTCTTGCGAGTGGTGGAGAATGCGGCGATTGCGGCGGCGCGCACGATGGGATTTGGCGACCGCCACAAAGCGGATGAAGTTGCGGTGGAAGCGATGCGCAAGACGATGGACTCGCTGCAGATGGACGGGACCATTGTGATTGGAGAAGGCGAACGGGATGAAGCGCCGATGTTGTACATCGGAGAAAAAGTGGGGCTGGCTACGCATGCGCCGAAGCTGAATTTTCCCGCGGTGGATATTGCGGTGGATCCGTTGGAGGGAACGAATTTGTGCGCTACGGGCGCGGCGAATTCGATCGCCGTGCTGGCGGCTAGCGAACGGGGCGGATTGCTGCACGCGCCGGATTTATACATGGAAAAAATTGTGGTGGGGCCCTCGTGCAAGGGCGCGGTGGATCTGGATGCGCCGGTGGCGGATAACCTGAAGGCAATTGCGAAACGACTGGACCGCGACGTAGAAGATTTGGTGATTATTGTGCTGGACCGGCCACGGCACGAGAAGCTGGTGGAGGAGATTCGCCGCGCGGGTGCGCGAATTCGATTGATTGGAGATGGCGATTTGTCGGCGGGGATTTCCGCGGCGGTGATTGGCACCGGCGTACACGCGGTAATGGGAACGGGTGGAGCGCCGGAAGGTGTGCTAACGGCTGCGGCGTTGCGATGTCTAAACGGACAGATACTCGGAAGGCTGGTGATCGCCAAGCCGCTGGATGCGGAGAGGCTGGAAAAAATGGGCGTGAAGGATACCAAACGAATTTACGACACTACGGATCTGGCTCCGGGAAAGAAAATGATTTTTGCGTGTACCGGAGTGACGGACGGGAATTTGCTGCGCGGCGTGAGATTCTTTGGCGAAGGGATTCGTACGCAGTCGATGATTTTGACTTTGGATGACCGGCAGGTGCGATTTATTGATTCGGTGCAGTTGGAGAAACGGCCGGATGTGAAAGTGCGGTTCAACTGAGGAAGTAAAAGCGTATAAGAGTTCAAAGAGACAAAAGGAAGAGAGCGAAGGATATCGTGAAAATGGCGATGATAGTGGTGAGGAATGGAGTCGCCGGTTTGCTGTGCGCCGGTGTCGTGTTCGCCGGGCTGTCTCTGGTGGCAGTGGCACAGGAGAAGAAAGACACTCCCGCAGCGATCCCGCAAACGCCTGCCGCGGCGCCGGTGGTGAATCCCAAGGACGTGCAGAGCCTGGATAGCATGGTGGCGGCGATCTATGACGTGATTTCCGGGCCGCCGGGAGCGCGGGATTGGAACCGGTTTAATTCGCTGTTCACAAAGGATGCGCGGCTGATTGCGGTGCGTGTGCCGAAAGATGGCAAGCCAAGCCTGGCCGTGATGACGCCGAAGGATTATGCGGACCGGGCGGGGAGTTATTTTCTGGAACATGGATTTTTCGAGCACGAGCTGAGCCGGAAGACGGAATCTTTTGGGGCGATGACGCACATCTACACCACGTATGAATCGCGCGAAACAAAAGACGGGAAGCCGATCGATCGCGGGATCAACAGCATGGAATTTTTTTATGATGGCGAGCGGTGGTGGTGCGTGGAAATTTATTGGGATGCGGAAAGGCCGGGGAACCCGATACCAGAGAAGTATTTGGGGAAGTAGTGGGGACGAGAAAAGTTTAAGGTACAAAGTACAAGAGCGTAAAAGTAAAGGACGGGCTGGCGCCGAAGGCGTTGGCCTCTTTTTGTTTTGCCGTTCGGAGAAAGTAGAGCTTAGGAAACAGAACCGGTCTAAAGACTGGCGGCTTACAAGATCAGGAAAGAAGCCGGTCAACGGGGAATTTATTTTTGGGCGGGACTGGTGAGGGCCAGGAAGACGCGGTCGTCGATAGGGATGGTGCGGGTGAAAAGAGTAGGAGTGGCGGCGGTGGAGACGGCTACGGCTAGCGCGGAACTGGAGATGGCCGGGCCTGCGGGTTTGCTTTGCAGGGAACTAGTGTCGCCAGGGGCGAGTGAAATACGTGTGATGGCGGGCGTGCAGGCGGTGGTGGCGCCGAAACAGGTGTCGCGGACAAAGACCTGGCGGTAACCGCTGTTGGCATTGCCTGAGGACTTCGCGGCGTATTTCGAGGAAGTGACGGAAAGAAACGCGACGAAGCGGCCGGAAGAGCTGATCGAGGGGAGAAGATTATCGTTGCCGGAGAGCAAGCCGGATTCGTCGGTGGAGATAAGAGTCGTTTGCGGAGTACATTGCGTGGCGGCGCCAGAGCAGGTGTCCCGCAAATAAATCTGGCGGCCTGACGGTGCGTTGGCGACGAGATTAGTGGCGGCGGAGCTGAAGGCGACGAAGCGGCCGTCCGTGCTTGCGGATGGAGTATTGCTGTCGGCGTTGCCCGGTGTGCCGTCGCTCGAAGCGGAAAGCAGAGTGGTTTGCGGTTGGCAACCGGACGGGGCGCCGGTGCAAGTATCGCGCACGAAAATTTGTGCGTGGCCATTTTGCGTGGCGGTATAGGCGACGTAGCGGCCATCCAGTCCTAGAGCGGGCGTTTCTTCCGCTAGGGCGAGAGCAGAAGTCCTTGCAGTGTTGGGATTCACTCCCTGCTTATTACAATCGCTGATAAACGTCGAGTCGGTGGATACGGCGAAGCCCGGCGTGCTGCCGCTGGTACCGCCACCACCGCTGAAAGGGTTGCCAATTCCGCTGGGCGGAACCGTAGGAATGGCCGGCGGATTGAAAACAGAAACCAGCGCGCAAGTCTGCGTTGTGAGCAGCGAGGCCGGTACGGCGGCTTGAATTTGTGTGGCGGTGACGCTGGAAGTGGTCAAGGGAGTCTGCGTGCCATTGGCGCTCCAATTTACGGTTGAGCCGCCGGTGGGATCAGAAGAAGGAATAAAGCTGGTACCGGTGATGGTGAGCGTTACGGGCGCGCTGCCGGGATTCGCAGCAGCGGGAGAAATGGAAGAGAGAACGGGGAGCGGATTGGGCGGGGGATTGATGATGAAAGCCAGAGTGTTTGAAAGGCCGTTGTTCTGGCTGCCGGAATGCGGGCTTAAAGTGTTCACATCGGCCGTGCCGGGATTGGCGATCAGCGCGGCCGGGACAACTGCCTTGAGATTGATGACGTTGGAATTCGCGTCGAGCGTGGGAGTGGTTGCGAGGTTCTTGCCGTTCCACTGGGCAACTGTTTGCGTGACAAACGGTCCGCCGAATAAAGTGATGGTGAGGTCCTTACCATTCGGACCAACAGCGCTGACGATTGCAGGCGAAATGGCAGTGAGGCTCGCGCCGGTGTTTCCCTGAAAAGTGTTGCCATAGTCATTGCATCCGGCGGCTAAAAAAATCGCCAGGAACGCAAGGACGCACACTGCCCCAAACCGCTTCATGAGAACTCCCTTTAATGTCTACGGGCGTGCAGCGGGAATCCGCTGAGCCAGACTGTGTCTGCTGTGACCGCGAAGCGGTCAACTGTTGAGGTCAGATGCGTGAACCGCCTGGCGCGTTGACTGCTTCGCAGTCACACAGAAGGCGGCCGCGTTGCGGTGACCCTCAAATACAAGCGATTCGCGTTATAGAAACGTACTACCGCTAGCGCCCGCTAGACAGAGCCAGCGCCAGCTATCCCCGTGATGCGCACATCCCTGAACCTTGCAGCACTATCATTTCATTGAGGGAGGGCAAAGGTCAATGAGGCGGCGACGCGTGCAGCTACGTCGCGAGCAGACTGAGAACACTTGCCGGCTGGAGCTGGCGCAGGCTTTCGAGCAGCGCGGAAAAACGAAGAGGTTTTTGCAGAAAGAGCGCACTGGGAGGCAATTTCATATCCGGTAGGCCCTTCCGCGTAGCCGGACATGAAGAGCACGCGGATTTCCAGTTGAAACTCGACAATCTGGCGATGGAGATCGGGGCCGCGAAGTCCAGGCATCACGGCGTCGCTGACTAGGACGTCGATTCGTCCAGGATATACCTTGGCCAAGTCGAGGGCGTCCTGCGAGGCAGGCAATTGAATGGTGCCCGCAAAACGGGCAACTGCTATTCTCAGCGACGCGATGGGAGCGGACCAAGACAAGTTCATCATGCGCGACCGCAAACAGCCCAAGTTGCCGCATAACCACGAAGCGGCAGATGGGTTAGAGCGCGGACTGGGGCTGAAAGAAGCGGTCGCACTAAACATGATCGAGATTGTGGGGATCGGCCCGTTTGTGGTGAGCGGGATCGTGATCCGTGAAATGGGCGGGCCGCAGGCGCTGCTGGCCTGGCTGGCGGGAGCGGTGTTGGCTACGCTGGATGCGTTTGTGTGGTCGGAACTTGGCGCGGCGATGCCGAAGGCCGGCGGCTCGTACGTGTTTTTGCGCGAAGCATACGGACCGCTGCGCTGGGGACGCTTGATGGCGTTCCTGTTTGTGTGGCAGACGTTCGTACAGGCGCCGCTGTCCATTGCATCGGCTTCGATTGGCTTCACGCGTTACGTGGGCTACTTGCATCCGCTCTCGAAATGGGAGGCCAAGGCGGTTTCGGGTGCGCTGGTGATTTTGCTGGTAATCCTGTTATATCGGCGCATCACGACGATCGGAAAAATTTCTCTATTTTTGTGGGCCGGGGTGATCGCAACGCTATTGTGGCTGATCTGGGGAGGGATGACGCACTTCAGCGCGAAGATGGCATTCGATTTTCCGCCCAACGCGTTTTCATTTTCGCCTTTATGGTTCGCGGGACTTGGCTCGGCGATGGTCAGCACCATTTACAGCTACTGGGGTTACTACAACATCTGTAATCTGGGCGGCGAGATTCGCGAGCCGGAGAAAAACATTCCGCGGGGGATTTTTCTGTCGGTGCTCGGTATCACCGCGCTGTACATGGCGATGCAGACCAGTATTCTGGGGGTGATTCCGTGGCGTGAAGCGCAAAATTCGACATTCATCGTAAGCACGTTCGTGGAGCGGCTCTACGGCCACACGGCTGCCTCGGTGGCCACTGGAATGGTGTTGTGGATAGCGCTGGCATCGGTGTTTTCGGTGTTGTTGGGATATTCGCGCGTGCCATATTCCGCGGCGCTTGATGGGAATTTCTTTCCGATTTTTGGCCGCCTGCATCCCACAAAAAAATTCCCGCATATTTCGCTGCTGGCGCTGGGCACGCTGGCATTTGTCTTCAGCATCAACTTGGACCTGGAAACCTCGATTGCCGGAATTCTGGCGGTGCGGTTGATCGTGCAGTTTATCGGCCAGGCAGTTGGTGTGATGTTATTGCGAAAGCGATTGGGGACGGAGCGCCTGCCGTTCAAAATGTGGTTGTACCCTTTGCCGGCGGTATTGACGATGATCGGCTGGGCATGGCTGTTCTGGCATACTGGCGCCGCACGAAAATGGGGATTGCTGGAGATTGCGCTGGGAGTGCTAGCGTTTCTGGTTTGGACCGCAACGATGAAACAATGGCCGTTCGAGAAGAATCAAACTGAGAGTGCGGCTGCAGAGTCGATCGGAGCCACGCCGTAGCAATCTTTAGAATCAATTTTTAACCCGGGTCTGGGAGGAAGCATTGAAAATTCGCCGCGCGATGTGGTTCGTCGTAATGATAATGGCGGTCGGGAGCAGCGCGCTCCGGGCGCAGGTTGCGGTATCGCCGGGAACCGGGCGCGGCTTGCCGGAAACGATCGATGCCATTGATAGCGCGCGTGTGACAACGCGCATCCTCTATGTAACGGCACATCCAGACGACGAAAGTGGCGCGGTGCTGACTTACCTGGCGCGCGGATTACATGCGGATGTGGCCCTGCTTTCGCTGACACGAGGTGAGGGCGGACAAAACACGCTCGGTCCGGAGCAAGCACCGGAACTCGGTTTGATTCGAACGCAGGAGTTGCTGGCCGCGACGCGCGGGTATGGCGTAAAACTTTATTTTACGAGCGCGCGAGATTTTGGCTTTTCGAAAACACCGGAAGAAACGGAAAAGATCTGGGGACCACAGGTGCTCGACGACATGGTATATCGGATCCGGGATTTCAGGCCAAACATTATTATCAATGGCTGGGGAGGCGTGCACAGCGGTCACGGTCACCATCAGGCCGCGGGAATCCTGACGCCTAAGGCAGTGCAGCTTGCGGCCGACGAATCGTACAAAACGAAGGCCAGTTGCGACGACTGCGGAGCGTGGACCACGTCGCAAGTGCTGGATATCGAGCGCGGGAGCGAGCAGCCGCACGGCTATATTCTTCCGCTGGATGAGATCTCGTCGCTATACGGACGCACATGGCGGCAACTGGGACTCGCTGCGTTTGCGAATCATCGTACACAGGGAATCACCGGGTTCCTGGGTTCGAGTTTCCTGCAGCGCCCCATTGCCTTGCGAAGAGAAGACGGGAAACCTTTCGATCCGAAGTCATTGGCTGTCGGTATCGCGGAGCGATTCAAGGGCTGCACGCCCATTGAGCTCGCGGACCGAGATCTTGAAAGCTCGCGTGGCGCTGTCTTGCAGCTGGACTGGAAGCGTGCGGGAGAGAAAATCAGTCATGCGGCAGCCTTGTTGGGTGACGCTCCCAAGAAATGCGGGCCGACGCCGTATTCACAGAAGGAAGAGGCCTGGGAACAATTGCTCGATCGCGCCGCGGCGACCTTGCGAGTCGACAAAGCCGCCAGGTTCGTTGCCGGACTGGACGTAAATGTGCTTGCGGACCGGAACGACGTAACCGCAGGTGACGAATTTCGCATCGCGGCCCATGCGCGGTGCCGCGCGGATGCGGGATGCAGGCTCGGTGAATCGAAAGTGGTATCCATTTCATCGCTGAATCAAACCAAGAGGGAAGGTGACCTGGAAAAGGGAGAAACCTTTACGATTCAAGTGCAGGAGAAGGTCAAGTCCCCGGAGGGGCTGCTTGGAAGCTTTGCATCCGCAGACTCGCAATATCAAAACGAAGCTGCGCCCTCGCCACTTTCGGAACTGTGGGTGCGATTCCAACTTGCCGGACGCGAATATTGGGATCGAGAACCGGTGCGGTTTTTCGACGCGAACTCAACCCACGCGGACTTCGTTCCACTACGAATTGTGCCCTCCTACACGTTAGCGGTGGAACCGAAACAATCAATCGAAATTTTGCCCGGCGGTCAGCATGATTTCGACGTGCTGCTGCGAGTACATTCCTATTCAAGCAAACCTGCAACGGCAATGGTCGGCCTGGACGCGCCCGACGGATGGAAGACTAGCGCAGCGACGGAAGTAAAGTTCGACGGCATCGGTGACCGCTACGCGAAGGTGCAGCTAACGCCGCCGGCGCAATTGCCGCAAGGAAACGTGAACATCGGCGCCTACGCCAAGCGGGGTGAGGAAAAGTTTACGACCTCGATTGAGCCGCTGCCGTCTATGCCGACTCTTCTGTGGGAAGAACCGGCGCAATGCATCGTGCACGGATTCGAAATCAAGGTGCCCAAGAATCTGCGCGTTGGTTACATCACGGCGGAGAGTGAACCGGTTCCTGATGCCTTGAAAATGCTGGCCATCCAGGTGGACCTGCTTGATCCGGCAACGCTGGCGTTCGGCGATTTGTCCAGGTACGACGCAATCGTTGTCGGCGTTCGCGCCTACGAATTGCGCAGCGATCTGCCCGGCGCGAACCAGAGATTACTCGATTACGTTTCGAACGGCGGAACGATGCTGGTGCAATACGAGCGGGACTTTGCCTGGGAAGGCAGGAATTACGCGCCGTACCCAGCGCAGATTACCAGCAATAAACCCGGCGAGCCGTTGCCGCGCATTACCGATGAAACCGCCGCGGTTACATTCTTGAAGCCGGATGAGCCGCTGCTCAAGAAGCCCAACAAAATCTCCACGGAGGATTTTGATGGCTGGGTGCAGGAGCGCGGGCTGTACTACTGGACGGACTTCGATCCCAAGTACACGGCGCTGCTTTCCATGCACGATCCCGGTGAAAAAGATTTGAACGGCGGACTGGTCTACACCAAGTATGGCAAAGGCACTTACATATACACCGGCTTGGCGTTCTTCCGCCAGTTGCCGGAAGGAGTGCCGGGCGCCTATCGCCTCTTTGTGAACCTGCTCAGCGCTTCGCGCTCGCAATGATGCGGAATAGAAGTACGATTCTTGGGCGGAGTAAGTAGCGTCTTCGCAGAACGATTCCATTGAGGTGCGTTTCATGAATTCCGTTCGTGCCCGCCGCAACATGTTGCGGATCTGCGCTTTGTTGTGGATTGCTGCCACCCTGGTGCTATGCGCCAGCTCTTCGAATGCGCAGCAGAAAGACAAGAAAAAGAAAAAGGACGCTCCATCAGTGGTGGACAACAACAGCGCGAATCCAGTGATTCCGCTGACGGACGAACAGCAGATTGACTACATGATTTCGGAAGTGCTGGGGGCCTGGCAGATCGGCGACTCGGCGCGCATGCACAAGAATTATTCGGACGATGTATCGGTGGTCAACGGCGGGTGGGCACCGCCGATTATGGGCTGGGCAAACTACGAAGCTCTTTACAAACTGCAGCGCGCCAAGATGCAGCAGGTGCGCATGGATCGCGGTAACACCTACATCAAAGTGAACGGAAATACAGCGTGGGCATGTTACCAGTGGGAGTTCGCAGCAGTGATTGAGGGCAGCCCGTCAGCGGCACGCGGCCAGACCACCTACGTTTTTATCAAGAAAGATAACCGCTGGTTGATCGCGCACGATCACACTTCAGTTGTACAAACCGCTCCGGCACAAGCGCCCGCCAACACGGTGCCAGGTGGCGCGCCTGCACCGACAAAACCGGCCAACTAGAAGCGCAGCGGCCTTAGAAATTTTTTAGTCCCTGATACAGCCAGAACCCCGCGATGAAAAGCAACAAGCCGCCTGCAGCAACGCCGCTGGCCATAATCGGACGCGATAAAGTGTTGATTCTCTGAACCAGATCGCGCTGTTCCTTAGCCATACGATCTCCAGACGCCTCAATAAAAATCTGGTCGTCCTCATGACTTTCGAGCAGGCTCCGCCAAATCAACAAAACAACGAATATGGCGGTAACGATGCCCCAAGCGACCAGCATGTAGAAGATGGGCCCCGTGATCGTTTCCATGGTGACCTCCCGTGGGAACCGAACCGCGATGGCGGTCTTGAGTTGGCCCAAGCTCCCGCCAAAGAGGTAAGTACGGCTGGTGGCCGGAGTATAGCATCAGGAATTTAAAAAACCAGCACATCGTACCTAGATTTCTAATGCCTGAGCGGGCCCGGAAAGCACGGCTAAGTTATTTGCACTCCGAGAGTTATGGACTCAGCGTAACCGCCAGTGGCGGCGTTGGTGAGCGTCATATTGTGTCGAGCTGGAATAGATGCTGTCCTCCGCGTTGGTGGTGTCTGGCAGTCCGCGTGAGGCGGCGAAATCGAAGTCGTCAGCGCATTGATCAGCGTCTCATCGAAAAAAAGTTGCGTGGTGAATTCGGTGAGCACCGAGCCGGACGAACGTCGTGCTGCCAAAGAAAAATGGCTCCGAGGTGTGCCGAGAATTAAGGCAAGCCGGTGCGGACAGCGCAATCTTAATGCTTAGCGCGAAAACCCTGGTTGGCGATCGCGTCACAGGACTTCGCCTGGGAGCCGATGATTGTCTGGCCAAGCGGTTCGATCCGTCCGAATTGCTGGCGCGCATCGAAGCCCTGATTCGTCGCGTGCAAAGACGCGGACGCGTTGCGGTGAAATCCTTCACTTTGACGACGTGAAATCGATTTTGAGCGCGGAAGTCAGCCGTTCAGGCCGCAGAATTTCGCTGGCCGCTAAGGAACGGCAGTTGCTGGAATATTTCGTGCTTCAACGCGATCGCGTTTTGTCAGAAGCTCGATCATCCACAAAGTCCCCGGCACATTCAGACGGTTCGCGGCAAAGGATACAAGTTCATTTCGTAACGCGAATTGCAGCCGTCACGGGACTTTATGAACGGGAACTTTTCCTTTGTGCCCGGGGAACTGGTAAGAGGGGCAAAATGAAATTTTGGCTAACTGAAAAGTTGCGTCCTGTCGCTATCACCGGCTTCTTTCTCGTCTCGATCTTGGGAACGCCGCAGGGGCGGGCGCAAGCGCCTCCTGGACCGTTGCCGCAGACCTCTTCGCAAGATGGATCTACTGCTGCGCCGCCAAAAGCGCCACCGCCGGATGTGCCGCGAACGAAGGTGCTTGCAGGAACGTGGCGGCTGAATTTGGACGAGAGTGACGATCCAATGAAAAAACTGCAACAGGCCCAGGGATCCGGCAATGGCGGACAAAGCGGCGGGCGACGCAGCGGAGGTGGCATGGGAGGCGGCTGGCCCGGCGGTGGTATGGGCGGACGCGGCGGAATGGGTGGCGGCGGACGAGGAATGGGTGGGGGCGAGAGCGATTCTGATCGGCAGAAGATGAACTTATTTTTGCAGCCTGCGAATCAATTGACCGTTGTGCAGAAAGAACCTGAGATCGATGTCACCGATGACGATGATCGCAAGTTCGCTTTCTACACGGACAGCCGCAAGGTTGAAAAGTCAAAAGACCCGGCGCACCAGGACTTCGACGCCAAGTGGGAAGAATACCGGCTGGTGGCCGAGGGCAAAGACCCGCGGGGCAATAAATACGAGCGTTCTTATGAAGTTCTGGAAGGAAATCGCCAGCTGCGCGAAACCTTCCTGCTGAAGGTTGGTCGCAATAATACAGAAGTCTCCGTTCGCTACGTGTACGACCTCATTTCACCTCCCCCGAAGACGTAAGCTTCTGCTTCGTCCCAAAAAAATCTCGGAAATTTCGCTCCCTGGGGTGTTTTTGCACAGCCGCGTTGCGTTGACGGAATCTGCCTCGGATGCTAATCTTTTTGTTCCGAGTCGGCAGCTCAAAGCCCACCGTGCGCTGTTTGGGGTGTGTACGGCGAGGCTGCCAGTCAAGGTCCAGGCTAACCAATTTTTCTATGGCGATTGTTCACCAATTAGGCGAACTCTTCCTCGGGGCTGTGCCCACAGTCCTGCTAATTCTCATTTTCTATTTTCTGATGAAGTCGTTGTTTTTTGAGCCGCTGCTCGCCGTCATGGCCGAGCGTGATGCCCGTTCGATCGGCGCGCAAAAGGCGGCCGAAGCGGCCCAGGCCGCGGCAGCAGAAAAGCTCAAGCAATATCAGGATGCGCTGAAACGGGAGCGTGCAAAGCTTTACGCCGAACAGGAAGCTGCGCGGAAAAAGTTGCTGGACGAGCGCGCTGGCTTGTTGAAGGCTGCTCGCACAAAGTCCGCCGAAGAAGTCGCCGTCGGGAAACAACGTATCGCTGCCGAGTTGCTTGCCGCCCGCCGTGAGGTTGAGACCGGCATCCCGCAACTAGCGTCCGAAATTGCTTCCAGGATTCTGCAATCGCCCGCTAGTCCTTCGCGAGAGGTTCGATGAAACTTCGCAGGCCCATAATTTCGTCGCTCTTCGTGTGTAGCGCGCTGTTATTTTTTGCTGTCGCCGCGCGTGCAGCGGACGAAGGTGGCGCCAGCGCGTCCCCGGTGCCTACGGAACTTTTCAAGTGGATCAACTTCGCGATCGTCGCTGTTGCCTTGGTTTGGCTTTTCGGAAAAGTACTTCCGCCGACGTTTCGTGCCCGCGCGGAAAAAATCAGCTCGGCGATAACCACAGCCACCGCTGTGAAAGCCGAGGCCGACCGCAAACTGCGCGACGCCGGGGAGCGCCTCGCCCGCCTGGAAGAAGAAGTACGCGGTTTGCGCGAGCAGGCGCAAAGGGATGCCGCCGCCGAAGCCGAACGCATTCGCGCACTGGCGAAATCCGATGCGGAAAAAATCGCAATTTCCGCAAAAGCCGAAATCGAAGCTGCGGAACGCGCGGCACGCATTGAACTCAAGTCTCTTGCGGCCAAGCTGGCCGTCGATGGCGCCGAATCTCTGCTCGCGAAACAATTAACAGCACGAACGCAGGACGCGCTCATCGCAGGCTTCGTCAAATCGTTGCAGGGGAGCCCGAATTGAAGTCCGCGAGCCTGCAATACGCCAACGCGCTTGCCGATATCGCGCTTGAGCAGGGTGCTGCTGCGCCCGTAATGCAACAGCTGGGCGATTTCGCCGCCGCTTATTCCAGTTCTGCGGAGCTGCGTAACTTTTTCGATAGTCCCGCGGCGAGCAAAGAAGAGAAACGCGCGGTTGCAGAAAAGATTTCCGCCCGTCTCGGCGCCGGCAAAATCGTGCGCAATTTTTTGTTCGTGGTGATTGACCACCAGCGTACGCCGGAGCTCCAGGAAATTCTTGCAACCTTTCAGGAAGTTTTGCGTGAACGCCAGGGTATCGCCGAGGCGGAGGTTTTTTCCGCGGTGGCGTTGAACGATGCGCAGAGAAAAGATATGACACAAACGCTGGAATGGGCCACCGGGAAAAAGATTGAAGCAAAATTTTCGCTGGATGCGAACCTGCTAGGCGGCGTGCTGGTTCGCGTTGGCGACACGATTTACGACGGATCGCTGCGCAATCGACTGAACGGTTTGCGCGAGCGCCTCACGGCCGAATAGTCGTAGCATCCACGCCCCGTCTTGCGGGGTTGTACATTACGCTTTAGCGGAGAGTTGGAGCAGGAATGGCGAATATCAAGGCAGACGAAATCAACAAGATTCTGCGCGAGCAGATCGCAAACTACGAGCAGACCGTTGCTGTCGAGGAAGTAGGCTCGGTCATCAGCGTCGGCGACGGCATCGCGCGCGTTCACGGCCTGGAAAAAGTGATGTTCGGCGAGATGATCGCGTTTCCACACAATGTTTTCGGTATCGCGCTCAACCTCGAAGAGGACCAGGTCGGCGCGGTGCTTCTTGGCGAGTACAACGAAATTAAAGAAGGCGACACCGTCAAGCGCACCAACACGATTATGTCCGTACCCGCGGGCGAAGCGCTGATCGGCCGCGTGGTAAATCCGCTGGGCGAGCCGCTGGACGACAAAGGTCCTATCGCCGCGACGCAGCGCAATCCGCTGGAGCGGATCGCTCCCGGCGTGCTCGATCGTCAGCCGGTGCGTGAACCGCTGCAGACGGGCATTAAGGCCATCGACGCGATGATTCCTATCGGCCGCGGCCAGCGCGAACTCATCATTGGCGATCGCCAGACCGGGAAGACCGCCGTTATTCTCGACACCATCATCAACCAGAAGGGTCAGGGAATGATCTGCATCTACTGCGCGATCGGGCAGAAGCGCTCGACCATCGCGCAGGTTGTCAAAGCTCTCACCGATGCGGGCGCGATGGAGTACACGATCATTGTGGCGTCTTCCGCTGCGGAGCCGGCCTCGGTGCAGTACATCGCGCCCTATGCCGCGTGCGCGATGGGCGAATATTTCCGTGACAACAAAAAGCATGCCGTTACGTTTTACGATGATCTTTCCAAACACGCCCAGGCTTATCGCGAAATTTCACTTTTGTTGCGTCGTCCACCAGGCCGCGAAGCTTTCCCTGGCGACGTTTTCTATCTTCACTCGCGCTTGCTGGAACGCGCCGCGAAGTTGAATGACAAACTCGGCGCCGGATCGCTCACTTCGCTGCCGGTGATTGAAACGCAGGCGGGCGACGTTTCCGCGTACATTCCGACCAACGTTATTTCCATCACCGACGGACAGATTTATCTGGAAGCCGACCTTTTCAACGCGGGCATTCGGCCAGCCATCAACGTCGGCATTTCCGTGAGCCGCGTCGGCGGCAATGCACAAATTAAAGCCATGCGGCAGGTTGCTGGATCGTTGCGTCTCGATATGGCGCAGTACCGCGAACTTGCGGCTTTCGCGCAGTTCGGCGCCGATCAACTCGATAAAGTTACCCAGGCGCAGCTTGCACGTGGCCAGCGCCTAACAGAAATACTGAAGCAGGACCAGTACGCTCCGTTTTCGGTCGAAAAGCAGGTGCTTAGCCTGTTTATCGCGACCAGCGGACTAATCGATAACATTCCGGTCGGCGATGTTCGCCGCTTCGAGAAAGAATTTCTGCAATTCGTCGAAACCGGCCAGCCCGGCATTTTGAAAAGTATCAGCGAGAAGAAAGCGCTCGATGATTCGATCAAGGGTGAAGTCAAAAAGGCTGTCGAGAATTTCAAGGAACGTTTCGCGCCAACAGAAAATAAACCTGCGTGATTTGTTAGCGGCGAAGTCGTTTGCAGTTGATTTTGTAGCGGCATTTTCGCCTGGTAGTTGTTCGCGGTGGGCTCTGAAGAACTCGGTTTTGTAACGGCTGTCTCAAGGTAGTCAGCAGAAGAAAGGGTTATAGCAGCGCGCAATGGCAACGCTTCTCGATTTCCGGCGGCGCATCCGCTCGGTGAAGAACACTCAGCAGATCACCCGCGCAATGAAGTTCGTCGCCGCGGCGCGGTTGCGTCGGGCTCAGGAAGCCGCAATCGCTGCCCGCCCCTACGCCAACGAACTTTCCCGGCTGCTGCGCTCCATCATGGCGCGCGTCGACGAACCGGAGCATCCACTGTTAGCCAAGCGCTCCGAAGAACGTATTCTGGCTGTCGTTCTCACCGGCGAACGCGGCTTGGCAGGAGCGTTCAACGCCAATATTTTACGCAAGGCCAACGAGTTTCTACGCGAGCGCCGCGGCAAGAAGCTTTCCGTCGTGCCCGTCGGTAAAAAGGGCCGCGATGCACTGAAGCGCGCGGGCTTTCAATTCGCAGCCGAATACGTCAACGTTCTGGCCAAGGTGGAATTCTCGACCGCGCGCGAAATCGCCGGTTTGGTTTCCGATCTGTACATGAAAGACGACATCGACGCGGTTTATTTGATTTTTAGCGAATTCAAGACTGTAATGACTGCCAATCTGAAAATCGAAAAGCTGCTTCCTGTTGAACCGG
The DNA here is from genome assembly GCA_963743735.1 of uncultured Acidobacteriota bacterium. GTDB lineage: Bacteria > Acidobacteriota > Terriglobia > Acidiferrales > UBA7541 > Acidiferrum. The sequence goes on along the minus strand of CAVURF010000011.1, from coordinate 300,009 downwards.
AAATCTCGCAGCAAGACGGAAAATCGGGCGAGAAAACTTCCGGCCAACCGGAATCGCAGGTTGATTACATTTACGAGCAGCCAGTCGAAAAGTTGCTCGCTGCGCTGCTTCCAAAATACATCGAAGCGCAAGTCCTCCGCGCCATGCTGGAATCTTCAGCGGCGGAATATGCAGCGCGCATGGCGGCGATGGAATCCGCGACGCGCAATGCCGGAGAAGTGATTCAGGCGCTGACGCTGCACATGAACAAAGTACGCCAGGCCGCAATCACCAAGGAAATTATAGAAATTGTAAGCGGCGCCTCTCACGGCGCGTAGGAGAACTATGGCAGACAACAAACCAGGCATCGGGCGCGTCGTCCAGGTCATCGGACCGGTGCTGGACATTCAATTCGAGCAGGGCCACTTGCCGGCGATCTTTAATGCTGTGCGCATCATCAGCGAAGGCTTCGACGTGCCTGAGCCGCTTGACGTGACGGTCGAGATTCAGCAGCACCTCGGCGAAGGCCGCGTCCGCGCAGTCGCCATGGAGCCCACCGAAGGCATGGTCCGCGGCATGAAGGCCATCGATTCCGGTGACTCGATCAAAGTGCCGGTCGGCCGCGAAACCCTCGGCCGCGTGATGAACGTTCTCGGCAAGCCGGTGGACCAGCTCGGTCCAATCAACGCGAAGACCTATTTCCCAATTCACCGTCCCGCGCCGAAATTGGACGAACAGTCCACTACGCTGGAAATGTTCGAAACCGGCATCAAGGTCGTCGACTTGATGGAGCCGTACGTCAAGGGCGGCAAAATTGGATTGTTCGGCGGCGCAGGTGTCGGCAAAACCGTTTTGATTCTTGAATTGATTCACAACGTCGCCATGAAGCACGGCGGCCTTTCGGTTTTTGCCGGCGTCGGAGAGCGTACTCGCGAAGGCAACGACCTGTGGCTGGAAATGTCCGAAGGCGGCGTCATCACTCCGGGCAACTCAGAAAAATCCCGCTGCGCCCTGGTTTATGGGCAGATGACCGAGCCGCCCGGTTCGCGACTTCGTGTCGGACTTACCGGTCTCACCGTCGCCGAATATTTCCGCGATCAGGAGCATCTCGACGTGCTCCTTTTCATTGACAATATTTTTCGTTTCGTTCAAGCAGGTTCGGAAGTTTCGGCGCTTCTCGGCCGCATGCCTTCCGCGGTCGGTTATCAGCCGAACCTCAACACCGAAATCGGCGAGCTGCAGGAACGCATTACCTCCACGAAATCGGGCTCGATTACTTCGGTGCAGGCGATTTACGTGCCTGCCGACGACTACACCGACCCGGCTCCCGCTGCGACGTTCACTCACTTGGACGCCACCACGAACCTCTCGCGCCAGATTGTCGAACGCGGTATCTATCCCGCCGTCGATCCGCTCGCCAGCTATTCGCGCATTCTCGATCCGCGCATCGTTGGAGCCGATCACTACGCCGTTGCGCGCTCGGTCAAATCCATTTTGCAGCGCTACAAGGATCTACAGGACATCATCGCCATTCTCGGTATCGAAGAGCTTTCCGACGACGACAAGCGCACAGTAGCTCGCGCTCGCAAAATCGAAAAATTCCTTTCCCAGCCGATGTTCGTCGCGGCGCAATTCACCGGCCTCGAAGGCAAGTACGTCAAGATCGAAGACACCGTGCGCAGCTTCCGCGAAATCATCGAAGGAAAGTATGACGACATTCCGGAGCAGGCCTTCTACATGGTTGGCACCATCGACGAAGTGCATGAAAAAGCCGAAAAGATGAAGGCGGGCGTTTAAGAAACATTTATGGCTGGCAATTCCATTCAGCTCGTGGTGGTTACTCCGGTGAACCAGCTTCTCAGCGAAGCGGTCACTGAGGTGCAGCTTCCTGGTGCAGACGGTTATCTCGGTGTTTTACCAGGCCATGCGCCGCTGATCACCGAGCTGGGGATCGGTGAATTGACCTACAAGACTGCAAACGGACAAGCCGGGCTGCTCGCGATCATTCGCGGCTTCGCGGAAGTCTTGCCGGAGCGCGTCTCGGTGTTGGCGGAAATCGCCGAACGTCCCGAAGACATCGACGTAAATCGCGCGCAGGAAGCCTTAAAGCGCGCCCAGGAACTGATCGCCGAAGGCGGCGACATCGATTGGGATCGCGCGTCCGCGTCTTTGCAGCGCGCGCTCGTGCGTATTCAGGTTGTCTCGAAGCACCAGGGCATCAACATTGCCACGGTCCGCTAGGACCATTCGTGTGCTTGTAATCTTGCTCGACGCATCCAATCAATGACCGCAAACCCCATGCAACCCATCGTCATGTACAGCACTTTGTGGTGTCCTGATTGCCGTCGCGCGAAGACTTTCTTGAAGGATCGCGGCGTGGACTTTGTGGAAGTGTACATAGAGAATAATGCCGAAGCCGAACGGCTGGTGCTGCGGGTTAACAACGGTCGGCGCAAAGTTCCCACTATTCAGGTCGGCGATCGTTTTTTCGCCTGCAGCCCTTTCAACGCCCATCAACTCGCCACCGAATTGAACGTCCCACTAAACCGCTAAATTGGAGTGCGGCAGCCCAGCTGCCGTCTTCTCGCCAATCACTGCACCAAGGTCCCTCGCGCCCAAACCCGCTCAATTTCCAGTCCTTCACTCAGCAGCACGATGTCTGCATCGGCTCCGGTGCGCAAAGCACCCTTCTTGAATTCGATGCCCAGGAGCGTTGCCGGATTCAACGTCAGCATTCGCACCGCGTCGGCCAACGGAATTCCCAGCCCCACGATATTTCGCAAGGCACGATCCAGAGTAAGCGTGCTTCCGGCAAGCCTGCCTTCCGCGTTGCGGCAGACACCCCCGCTTACGGTCACTTCGAGTCCGCCCAGCATGTATTTGCCGTCCGGCATGCCCGTCGCGGAAATTCCATCGCTGATCAATACCACGCCGTGCGGCGCCTTTGGCCTGCAGCAAAACCTTCATGGCGATTTCATCGACGTGAATGCCATCCGCGATCAACTCTGCGGTAACTTCCGGCGTAGTCAGCACTGCGCCGATCACACCGGGATCGCGGTGCGTAAACGGCCGCATGGCGTTATACACATGAGTAGCGTGATGCGCGCCATGCGCGATCGCGGCACGCGCCTGTTCGTACGTCGCATCGGTGTGCCCGATCGAGACCACCATCCCCAGGCTGCGCGCCGCATCGATGCACGGCATCGCACCCAGTAACTCCGGCGCGATGGTAAGAATGCGCGCATTACCGGATGCTGAGCCTGCAAAAATCTCTGCAGTAATTCCGCGGACGGCGGTTGCAGCCATTCCGCCGGATGTACGCCGCGCCGTTCTTTGCTCAGGAACGGCCCTTCAAAATGGATTCCCAGAATTTCCGCACGCGCGTCGTTCGTCTGATACTGCCCGGTAATGTATTTTGAAATTCCTTGGACGGCGCGGCACGTTTCGTCCGCGCTGGCCGTGACCGTCGTCGCCAGCAACGATGTAGTGCCGAACGCAGCAAGCTTTCCGGTAATAGTGCTGAGCGCAGCCTCATCCGCCTCCATCACGTCGTGGCCGCCCGCACCGTGTATGTGCACGTCAACGAAGCCTGGAATCGCAGTGCTATCGGTGGACTGCACCTCGATTGCTTCGCCGGGCAGTTCCATGCCGGAACGCGGCCCGACCATTTCGATTTCCCCGTCACGGAGCAGAATTCCTGCGTTTGCAATTTCGCCCTTGGGGGTGATTGCCTTACCTACATGCAAAAGAGTGGTCGCCATAGATACCTGTTATCGTAGCCGAATCCCAAACGTCCGCAAAAACAAAACGGGCGGAGCCGTGGCCCCGCCCGCGTGGTTCATCTTGTAGTCGGATATTACATATCTTTTTCGGGCGCCATTTCGATTCCGCTCAGTTTGATGCTGTCGCCTTCTACATTGCCCTTTACCCTCACGTGATGTCCGGCATGCGCTGCGACTTGGTCCTGCGCATCGATCGCGTAAACCTTCTTATCCCCGTCGTTTACGAACACATATTTGGCGCCATGTTCCTTGACGCACTTGGTTGTGCATTCGCCAGCCTTGGCGTTTGCTCCCTTAGCTCCGCACTGGCTGTCCGAAATCCAGCCGGTCCAGACTTCCGTCTGCCGCCATGGTCATGGCTGCCGCGAAGAGCGTTGCTGCGGCGATGGTTGCGATTCGAAGTTTCATGGGTGCCCCCTCCCAAACTGCTATGCCTTTAGACTCTGCCCAAGGCCAAGCGTTAGCTTGGCACAGCCCAAACGGCGTGTCTAGAACCGGTCATGCCAGGGTCGAACGCCAGACGTGGAAACGCTAAACAAAAAGCGGAGGATCCTTTCGAATCCTCCGTTTAGAATTTCGATGCAAGATCTAATACTCGCTGGGTCGCGTTTTGCGCTTCCCGTCATTGGCCAGAACCGGTGCCGGAAGTAGCCGTGGTAGTGGGCGCCGATTTGGGCACGCTCAAATAACCGGTCGCGCGATTTTGCTTCACCTTGTTGATTACCAATTCAACCGCCTGACGCGTTCCGCCGACATAGAAGAAAATAGGTTCATTCACCGAACGATTCTTCTTCTCAAAGTTCTTGTCATCCGCCAGAACGTCGAGAGTGAACTGATTCTTTTTGATGTTGGTAGTCTCTCAGTTGCACCTGAATCGTTCCCGACCTTCTGGGCACCAGCCTTGCGAGTCACAGTGAATTCGTAATAGTCACGCTGGCCCATGCGCCGTAAGTGGTCGATCTCGTCGTGATTTCGCGCGATCAGAGTTCCCATTTCGCTGCGCGCCATTTGGATGCTATTTTTTGTGGCGTCGAGGTCAGTCTTCACTCCAGTTACATCACCGCCGAGTTTGTTTACATCATCAGAATTGGCCTTGGTGGCTAGCTGCGCGTTTACGTTCGATCCCAGTTCGTTGAGTTTCTTACTGTAAGTCACTGCAGCCATTTTGTTCTGTTTGCGCGCGGCGATTAGCTCCGACTGCGTCACGTTCAGCTTGTCGGTCACGACTTTCAAATCGCTTTGTAGCTGCTGATTTTCGTCTTCTGTCTTCGAAAGACGCTGCGCCAACTGTCATCCTGCTGCTTCAAAGCCGTTTGTGTTGACTTCTCCACGCTATTGGAGTGATTAATGGCACTCCATCCGATGCCCACTCCAACCAGCGAGAGGGCACCCAAGACTGCCACCGCCAGACCCACCCACCGTGGCGTACCCGCCACGACTGTCGTCGGCTTGCTTCCTGATACTCGCTCATGAATTCCATTCTCCTTGCAGGACTCGACCTGCCTTGAAAAATTGTGCACCCACCGAACCAAAAGCGGACCGCCGCCGGAGTACCAACTAACTGCAACCGGATGTTTAGTTTGGCACCGGTAGACCCAGGCCGAATTCAGGGCAATTTCGTACCAGTACTAGTAAACTTTACTTTCTTACAAGGTTCTCGGTAATTTTTGCAAATTTTAACAGGTTTCGGTCTCGCAGGAATGTGGTAGGGCATGGAGAGGCGCGCAAATAAGCCGAGAATAGTTCGGTCGTCTCAAATCAGCAGTTTGAGCGGGTTAGAAGCAATTTCTAGGCGGCTTGGCTCGCGGTTTCGACGCGGTCGTGGCCAAAATACTGATCCAGCGTGCTTGTAGCTGCCTTTAGAACCAGCTTGCAATTCGCACAATCGCGCAGATGCTCCTCAATGTCATGCGATACCGTCGGCGAAAGTTTTCCCTCTAAGTACCAACAAATCAAGTGGATAGTGTCCTTGCAACTCATTTCGCCTGTCCCTCAGAAAGACGCCGTCGAGTTCAAATTCTTCCTGGAAATTGTGCATTTGGTTGGCCAAAACAGATTGAAAAGTGCCTTTTCTAACCCTTTGAAAATGAAGGAGAAATCGCTCGCCCGCTGAATTGCTTGGGACTCTCGCTGGCAACTTTACCGCTGATAGGGCGACTTGGGCCCACAATCCTATCCCGGTCGGCTGATGGTCATTTCGCGCAAGGCGGTAATTCGCTCTTCTAGCGGAGGGTGTGTGCTGAACAACGAACTCCAGACCGAACCGCCCCCAAACATCGGCTTTACGATGCACAAGGCGGAAGTCGTTTGCGGTATGTTGCTTGGGATACGCTGGTTGTAGGCGCCGAGCTTTTGCAGCGCGCTAATCAGCCCGAATTGGTGGCCCACCATTTGCGCACCGGACTCGTCTGCTGCGTATTCGCGTTGCCTAGATATCCCGAGCTGCAGCATCATCGCAGCGATGGGAGCAAGAATAATCATTAGGATGGCGGAGAGTCCTCCGCCTTGCCGTTCGTTGTCGCGGCCTCCGCCATATCCGAAAATGCTGGCCCAATACCCCATTCGTGCTGCATAGGTAATGGCTCCAGCGAGTGTCGCGGCGATCGAACTGATCAGAATGTCGTAGTTACGCACGTGGGAAAGTTCGTGAGCGATCACTCCTTCGAGTTCGTCATCATTCATCAGTTCCAGCAAACCTTGCGTAACCGCCACAGACGCGTGATGCGGGTTTCGGCCTGTGGCAAACGCGTTCGGCGCAGCTTCCGGCACCAGATAAAGTTTTGGAACCGGCAAGTTCGCTTTTGCCGCGAGACGCTCCATTACTGCATAGAGGCGCGGCAATTCCTCGCGCGATACGGGTTTTGCGTGGCTGGACATCAGTGCAATCTTGTCCGAAAAAAAGTACGCGATGGCGTTAAACGCAACGGCGATGCCCAGCGCGATTTTCATGCCGTTCGGGCCGCCGAAGGCGTCGCCCACCACGATCAGCATCAATGTCAACGCGGTTAAAAGAAATGCCGTGCGCAAAACCTTCATGGCTGTTTCACCCGAGGTGAGTCTCGAAGCAGTTCCTTCGCTCGACACTCACCCATAGTAAGTTAGATTCCGGTTGCCGCGGCCGGTTGTTTTTCAGCTTTACTGGAAGCCGTGCGGTCAAATCGCATGGCGTCCTTGTTTCGATCGCGGTCTACGCGGATGTGGTCCCCCGGCAGCACTTTGCCTTCGAGTATTTGCATCGCCAGCGGATCCTGAATAAGGCGCTGAATGGTACGCCGAAGCGGGCGCGCGCCGTACGCCGGATCGTAACCTTCTTCCAGCAGCAGCGTGTTCGCGACGGGAGAAAGTTCTAGTGTAATCTTCCGCTCGGCAAGGAGTTTTTCGACGTTCTTCAGCAGCAACTTCACAATGCCTTCGAGTTGCGCCTTTCCGAGTGGATTGAAAATCACGATTTCGTCGATGCGGTTGATGAATTCTGGCCGGAAAGAAGCGCGCAGCGCTTCCATCGCTTCTTTCCTGGCACGTTCCGGATCTTTCGTGGCCAGTTCGAAAATCGCGGTCGAGCCGACATTGCTGGTCATCACCAGCACCGTGTTGCGGAAATCCACGGTGCGGCCTTTGCCGTCCGTCAAACGGCCGTCCTCAAGTATTTGCAGCAGCACATTGAACACGTCCGGGTGCGCCTTTTCAATTTCGTCGAATAGCACCACCGAATAGGGATGGCGCCGCACCTGCTCGGTCAGTTGGCCGCCTTCTTCGTAGCCAACATAGCCGGGAGGCGCACCAATCAATCGCGAGACGCTGTGCTTTTCCATGTACTCGCTCATGTCGATTCGAATCATGAGTTTTTCGTCGTCGAATAGAAACTCCGCGAGCGCCCGCGCCAGTTCGGTCTTGCCGACGCCCGTGGGCCCGAGGAAAATAAACGAACCGATCGGCCGCTTGGTGTCCGACAACCCCGCACGGCTTCTGCGCACAGCATTCGACACGCGACCCAGCGCTTCATCCTGGCCAACGACGCGCTGCCGCAGGCGTTCTTCCATGTGCACCAGTTTCTGCGCTTCGCCTTCCAGCAATCGGCCAGCGGGAATTCCCGTCCATTTGCTGACCAGCTTCGCGATGTCCTCTTCATCCACTTCTTCCTTGAGCATGGGGGCGTCTTTCTGCATTGCGGAGAAAGCGTCCTGCGCTTTTTTCAATTCGGCTTCCGCTGCGGAAATCTGGCCGTAGCGAATCTCCGCCACTTTCGCCAGTTCTCCCGCGCGTTCGTAGCGTTGTTCCTCCGCTTTTAATTGTTCAATACGTTCTTTGAGTTTGCGGATTTTTCCGATGGCGTCTTTTTCAGACTGCCAGCGCGCTTTCATGCCGCTGGATTGTTCCCTCAGCCCGCCCAGTTCTTTTTCAATTTGCGCTCGGCGCTCTTTCGAATGCGCATCCGTTTCCTTCAAGAGTGCCTGCCGCTCGATTTCCAGTTGCATGATCCGCCGCTGGATTTCATCGATTTCCGTGGGCAGGGAATCAATCTGCATGCGCAGGCTTGCCGCCGCCTCGTCAATCAGATCGATGGCTTTATCCGGCAGGAAACGGTCGGAAATGTAGCGATGTGACAATGTTGCCGCGGCAAGAATCGCTGCATCCTTTATGCGCACGCCATGGTGCACTTCGTAACGTTCTTTTAATCCGCGAAGAATGGAGATCGTATCCTCAACCGTCGGTTCGCTGACCAGCACCGGTTGGAATCTGCGTTCCAACGCCGGGTCTTTCTCGATATATTTTTTGTATTCGTTCAGCGTGGTTGCGCCGATGGCCCGTAGTTCGCCACGAGCCAACGCAGGCTTCAGCATGTTGGATGCGTCCATGGAGCCTTCAGCCGCGCCTGCCCCAACCAGTGTATGCAGTTCGTCGATGAACAGAATAATCTGTCCTTCGGATTGCGAAATCTCTTTCAGAACGGCTTTGAGGCGATCTTCAAATTCGCCGCGGAATTTGGCGCCGGCCACCAGTGCCGCCAGGTCCAACGCCACCAGCCTTTTTGTTTTCAATACGTCGGGCACATCGCCGGAGACGATGCGCTGCGCAAGGCCTTCGGCAATCGCGGTCTTGCCCACTCCCGGCTCGCCGATCAGAACAGGATTGTTTTTCGTGCGCCGCGCCAGAATCTGCATCACGCGGCGAATTTCTTCGTCGCGGCCAATCACCGGATCGAGTTTTGACTTGCGCGCCAACTCCGTGAGATCACGAGCGTACTTATCGAGTGCTTCGTAAGTCGCTTCCGGATTCTGCGATGTGACTCGTTGTGTTCCGCGCACCCCCGTGAGGGCCTGCAGAATCGCCTCATGCGAAGCGCCCAATTTCTTCAGCAGTTGGCCCGCGGGATCGCGGTCGGAGCCGGCAATCGCGAGAAAGAGGTGCTCGGTCGAAACGTAGTCGTCTTTAAAATTGTCAGCTTCCTTGAACGCACGTTCCAACGTGTCGTTCAGTGCTCGACCCAGCCGCTGATCGGAAAATCCCTGCACCTTCGGCAGCCGGCCGATTTCCCGTCCGACGTCATTGCTCAGTGTTTCCTTACGAACACCCAGACGTGCCAGCAATGGCGGCACAACACCATCGGCCTGATTGGTCAACGCCGCCAACAAATGCAGCGGCGTGATTTCCTGATTTTCGTGACGGGCCGCAACTTCGTGCGCTTCCTGCAACGCCTCCTGCGCCTTTACGGTTAATTTTTCGAATCGCAACATAATCGCTCCCTGCTTAAGAAAAGGGGCCGGCGCGCTGCCAGCCCCATGCTACTCCACTCGCACGGCAGAGTTGAATCGCCGCCAAGCGGCGTTTTATCGGCCGGACGCAACAGCGGCGGCCGTTTGCCCGCCGGCTTGTGCTCCACCAACATTCACCTTGATCTGCTTGGGCTTGGCTTCCTCACGCTTCGGGATGTTCAACGTCAAGACGCCATCCTTGTAGTCCGCCTTGATAGCTTCGATATTCACGGTGTTGGCAAGAGAGAAGCTGCGCGCGAACGAACCGTACACACGTTCCACCCGCAGGTAGTTTTTCTCGTCTACCTTCTTCTCGAACTTGCGTTCGCCGCGAATCGTCAAAAGATTGTTCTCTACGCGGATGTCCAGATCTTCCTGCTTGACGTCAGGCAGATCGGCCTTCACCACGAGTTCATTCTCGCCTTCGTAGATGTCGACTGCGGGGGCCCATGTGGTCAAGTTTTGCTCCTGCGTTGCACGTCCAAAGAAGTCACTGAACAAACGGTTCAACTGAGAGTCAGGGGAAGTCCCGCGAAAGGATTCCCAATGATCCAAATTAGCCATAAAGCGTAGCCTCCAAGAGAATTACAACGATCACATCATAAAATATGCGTGTCATATTGTCAATTATTGAAAAACTGTTCCGGTTGTGGAAAGTAAGTAGTGTATTATGTTATACTTACATTGATTCATTTGTTTCCTGGCGAGGGTGAAAAAACATGTATATGTGCCGATGTTTCTTGTGATGAACGCCGTTTTTCTGCGATTTTGACGAACTACGCTACACTTCCTTTGGTGCGTACTTCCGAACTCGATTATCAGCTACCAAACGAACAGATTGCGCAGCGCCCGTTGGCGCGGCGTGACGCTTCACGATTGCTCCTGCTTGATCGTGCAACCGGTGCTTGGGTTGACTCTTCGTTTGCGCATTTTCCCGATTCTCTGCACGGAGACGAGCTTCTGGTTTTTAATAATGCGCGTGTCATCCCCGCGCGACTTTTTGGCAAGCGAGCAGGCACCCACAGTCAGGCACCTTCGCGTGCGACGATGCGCGAGTATCTGACTGGAACCGTGGAAGTGTTTCTAACGCGGCAACTCTCCAGCGACGTCTGGGAAGCACTGGTCCGTCCGGGGCGCAAATTGCCGGTCGGAGAGCGGGTTATTTTTGGAACCGGAGAACTCGAAGCCGAAATCCTGTCGCGCGGCGAGCTCGGCAGCCGCTCTTTACGATTTCGGAGTCAGGATGGCGAACCGCCACAAAAACACATGCAACGACTTGGCCACGTTCCACTTCCGCCGTACATCGAGCGGGAGGACGAAGCCTCCGATCGTGAGCGTTATCAAACTGTTTTTGCAAAGATTTTCGGCGCAGTAGCTGCTCCCACCGCCGGTTTGCATTTCTCGCAAGAAACAATGGCGCGTCTGAACGAAAAGGGAATCGAAACTTGCGAACTGACCCTGGATGTTGGATTGGGGACCTTCCAGCCGGTCCATTCCGAGATTCTCGAGCAACACGTGATGCATGGGGAGAGTTACGAAATATCCCCAGAGTCGGTCAAAGCGATCACCACGGCGCGATCCGCAGGGAGAACAGTCGTGGCCATCGGGACAACTGTTGTTCGCGCGCTGGAAGATTCGGCACAACGCGCCCAACAAAGCGGTATAGGCGGTCTATTGGTAACTGGTCGAGCGGAAGCGAAAATTTTTATTACGCCGGGATACCAATTTGCCCTCGTGGATGCGCTGCTCACGAACTTTCATCTGCCACGGTCGACGCTGCTGGCGCTGGTCTGCGCTTTCGCGGGACGAGAGCGTGCTCTGGAAGCCTACCGCCACGCGGTGGAAGCGGGCTACCGTTTTTACAGTTACGGCGACTGTATGTTGATTCGTTGAAGAACTCCCAAAGCTTGAGCCGTAATTCAACTATGGGCCACCTGCCTGGCGCCAGGAGCATCCTCAATGAATCGGGAAACCGCACTTGGTGCGGTTTCCCACCTATTCCGTTATTGCGGCCGGAGGGCCGATAGCAATACGGCTCGCTATTCGCTGAATATGAAAACTCTCTTTTGGCCGGCAAAGCGGACTTCGTGGACCTGTCCATCAGCGCCAAGGAGGATGGAGGTATATTCTGATTTGCGGTCGCGGTCTTCCCAGCGGCCTTCGCTCTCGGCCACTGTATTCTTGCCCTTTTGCACGGTGGCTTTATTTCCGTCGATGGAGAGCCGGTATTCGCCTGCCTGCAACGCGGCCTTCCCAACTTTGGCAGCTCGTGTGAGATTGATCGTTTGAGTAAACGGTTTTGCAAAAGCGGGCACTGTCATTGCCAAAGCAACGAAGAGCGCCGCTATGCGATACGTCGAATTGATTTTCATGCGTGTCACCTTTCCCTTTCGCTCAACAGAAAAATGAGCCGTAGCGGATGGCGTTCAAAGACAGTTGACACGCGGTATCGCTGCGAGTAGTCTCGCCTCGACACCAAGGTTTTCTGGACTAAAGCGCCGGAAAAAGATGCGTGTCAATATGCCCCGCGGCAGCTACCGCGGGGTTTTTTCTGTCTCAAACTTGAACAGCCCCAAATTCGGCCGCACACGTATAGACGATGCACCCCATGAGAATGTTTCTTCGCTTCGAGAACTTCTTCGTGAAAAGTTTTTCTGGGCAGGAGAATATCGTGCCGGTTCGGCACGCAAGTTGCATCGCTGCTTGTAACATCGCAACTGCCGGTGAATTGTTGCTAAATTTAGATGAATCCAGACGGCAAAATGCCCTCTTGCGTCGTGAGTGGGTTGATTTATGAGTGCACTGCTATCCTCGGGTGCATCCCAGCAGACGTTCCACTATACTCATCTGCGCTCTTTCGGACCGGGTGAATGCGACTTCTGATTCTTAGCGATCTCCATGCTAATCTCACGGCCTTCGAAGCTGCCCTGGCGGCTGCTTCTGGAAAGTGGGATGTTGCTGTCTGTCTCGGCGATGTTGTGGGCTATGGGCCCGACCCTGCCGCCGTATCGGAAAAGCTGCAAAAGATTACTCAGGAAGTGATTCGCGGGAACCATGACAAGGCGGTTGCGGGAATCATGACCTCTGATGATTTCAACCCCGTTGCCAAAATGGCCGTGGACTGGACACAGTCGCAATTGTCCCCCGAGCTCATGACCTGGCTCGCCGCGCTCCCCGCCGGCCCAAAAACTGCGCAAGGGGTAGTGTTAATTCACGGCGCGTTTCAGGACGAAGACGAATACGTTTTCACTCCCGGGCAAGCACTCGAAGGGTTGCTTGATTCCAGCACGGTGCTGAGCTTTTTTGGTCATACTCACCATCAAGGCGGTTTTTCTTATCATCAAAGCGACATTGAAGTTCTGCCGCTTCGGCCGCGACCAATGGAGTCATTTTTTGCGCTGCATCTGGAACCGGGCCACAAATATTTGCTGAATCCCGGTTCGATCGGGCAGCCGCGCGACGGCGACCCGCGCGCCGCTTTTGCGATTGCCGATTTCGACCACAATATCGTGGAATTTTGGCGCGTCCCGTATGATATTCCTTCAGTGCAGTCGCGCATGTATGAAGCCAATTTGCCGGAGCCGCTCATCCACCGGCTAAGCCTGGGCCGCTGAGATCGGAATAGAAAATGCAGGATGGATTCGAACCCTCGCTTCCGGAGCCGAGTCATCGAGACGGCGTGTTTCTCCGGCATCCTCTGGCCATCGCTGCGGCCACTCTTCTCGGATTGGTTGCAATATATCTGGTCCTATTCAGGGGACCGGCGCCAAATCCCTCGGTACAACAAACGCGATTTCCGTTTGGTCCCCCGGAACGGGCCTACGCTTCTAAATTGCAATTCGAGAATCTCGAAATGAGCCGCGCGGAAAGCTATTTGAATCAGGAGGTCACCTATCTCGCCGGCGACGTGCTCAATTCCGGCGAGCGCGCCCTGTCGGGAATCGAAGCGACCATCGAGTTCCAGGATGATATGCAGCAGATCGCTCTGCGCGAAACTCGCCCAGTGCTCTTCGGGTATGCCGCGCTGTTGCCGCCCGGCAAAACGGCACACTTCGAAATATCATTCGATCATGTCCCGCCTTCGTGGAATATGCAGCTGCCTAGCGTACGCGTAGCGGGTCTGCAATTCGCGCGAACGGATCGGTAGTTATTAGATATTTAACTGAACTGTAATAACGCGGTGCAGCTCTCGATCGAACGTGGCTCGACCGTTTACGGCAAAGTTCCGCCCGTAACAGGGTTCTCGGCGATCGCATTTTGCTTCCCGAGAATACCCCGGAGCCGGTCGCGCGCTTGTTGTCCGAGTTACATCCGCAGCTCCGGGTGCAACTCTTCGAACGCCATCTCGTGATGGAGCGATTGCTGTGAATTGAACGCCAATTTTAGTTCGTCGATTGTTCCCGCTCGCGAGACCCAGCTTTTGCTGGATCTCATCCGGCAGGGCGTGAATACCCTGCTGCCGTCTCCGCCAAGCGCAATTTCCCTTCATCCAAATCTTTCTGCAAAAGAGGTCACCGTCAGATTTCGAGGCCTTGCCTGCTTGCGCTGGCACGAATCAGGAATTTATTTCGGCGGACGAGACCTAAGAATCAAATGAGATACCGGCAAAACGAAACAGGTGAGCCAACTTTTTTGGGAATTGGAATTGTATCGTCATCCCCTCGGGTCCGGTACCCGCCATTCTCTGTTTCGAGCGCAAACCGAACGCCGGCTGGAGTTTCTTGTGCGCCAGGATGTCACCCGCGTGGATTCGACACTCGATCCGCAATTCGCCTAACGCGCAAGTCCCGGCCAGCACTGCTGGAGTACGGAATTTTGGACGTTCTGTCCGTTACGCGCGCTGGTCGCCTGGCAACCCTCGAACTGAAAACGGTTGAGCATCCGGTCTTTCCGTTGCAGGCGGCAAAATCTTGGCTGCGCATCAGCCGGCATCTTGAACAGGAAGACTTTTCGCGTTACGGTTCTTTTTCCGGCGCGCCGCTGCAGCCGGCTCCGCCTGTTGTGTATCTCGTCGCACCCGCACTCCGCTTTCATCCCGCAACGGGAATTCTTCTACGCGACTTGAACCCTAAAATGGAAATTGTCCGTGTCGGACCGGCCAAACCCTGGCGACGCGGCCTGTCCGTGGTCCTGCGGCAATAAACATCTACTCTTGATGCTCCCGAATACATCTGCAAGCTGCAAATTCCGCTGCAACCTTTTTCCACATGGTCGGGTTATACTAGCCATGCAACTAGAAAGGCTGTTCCTTGTGAGCTTTTCGGTGAAGATTCGCCACCGCGATCAGGTGGCCCTGATCGACGTGTCTGGACATCTGACTTTTTTCGAAGTCGGAGCCTTGCGCGAATCGATTCAATCGCTTTTGCAGGCCAAGCGGAAAAATATCGTTCTGAATCTCAGTGGATTGATATACCTGGACAGTTCAGGGATTGGCGAACTCGCGCGCATTTATGTCGCTGTCGTCAAGCAGGGTGGTGCGATGAAGGTCATTGGCCTTACTCCTAAAGTTGAAGAAGTGCTGAAGATCACCCACCTTTCTCAGATATTTCAGGAGTTTCCGGACGAACAGTCCGCTCTGCGAAGTTTCCCGGCAGTCTCCTAGCTCGCCTGAATTTTGCAATCGCACCGCGCATTGCCGCAGAGCTTGACCCCGCTAGCCCGTTGCTTCAGACTATGGCTTCAGCCTCGGTGAACTCCAGCCTGTTGTTCCCCTAATCCCCCAGCCTCAGACGTCGCGCTCAAGCGCATGACACGCCGCCGGTTTGCGGAGACTCGCATGGAGGGCCTGCATTGAAAGCCAGTTTGCTTCGGTTGCTTTATTGTCCGGATTGCGGCGTAGCTCTTTCCCTGGTGAACGCCCACGGAAAAAATGCCGAGATCGTTTCGGGAATTCTGCATTGTGACAGGTGCGACGCAAGCTTTCCAATCGAGGATGGATTGCCTGTGATTCTCCGCTCGGACATTTGTTCCGAACGTACCAGGCAGTCTTTCGGAAGGCAGTGGAAGCTGCATGAACAGAGGCGATTTGAGCAGGAAACAATCTACGGAAAAAGCCGCCAGGAAGGGCTGCACGATTTTCTGAAGGCATTCGGGATTGCCGACCCAGCGTCGTTGCAGAATTGCGTGATTCTTGACGCCGGATGCGGTTCGGGGGCCTTGACCGCGGATGTCGGAAAAGCCGCACCAGGCGCAACCGTTATCGGCGTCGACTTCAGTGAATCGGCGCGGCTGGCATTTGAACGATGCCGCGAGCTTCCGAACGTTCATGTGATTCAGGCTGATCTATCGCGGCCGCCGCTTGCGCCCCGTACATTCGATCTCATTTGGAGCGAAGGCGTGATCCATCACACACCGGATACCCAACGAAGTTTTTCCAGTCTGGCTCCGCTCGCTAAGTCCGGCGGCAAATTGTATATCTGGATTTATTCTAAAGAGGTCCGTTCGCCATATCGCGTGGCCAGAAAAATCCTGCGCAAATCTTATCTGCTTCCGCAGCCCGCGCTCTATGCTTTGGCCTGGACGCTTGCTTTGCCCTTGCACGCCGTGAATAAAATCCGCGAAGCTCTGCGCACCACGAAAATTCGTCATCGTCTCGCATCCACTGCCTACTCGTTCTACGATGTCCTCTCGCCGGAATTCATGCATTCCCATTCTCGCGGTGAAGTTACGGAATGGTTCCGCTCGCAGGGCTACAGCCAATTAGATTTTTCTCGTGAAACTTCCGATATCGCGATATGCGGTACGAAACAATAATTCGACAATTCGAACAGAAACGCTTTGCTCGCGAAAAAGGCCCCCATAAAAGGAGAGAAGCAGTTAGGGGGTTAACCCTAACTGCCTCCCGGGGTGTGTCCTCGAAGTGGTGTTATTGAGTTAGATGTATCCGAGCGAAAAAGGTTTCCCTGATATTGAATTTTTTTTCGAATTATAAAAACGCGGCAAAACATTAATAAAACAGATACTTACGCCACCGCTCGTCACGATGGCCGATCATGCGCATCAACTGCCGCGAGGTATGCAGCGTAAATGGACGCGGCCGGCGCGCCAATTTAAATCCCGCCTCTTCCGGAGTCCGGTCGCCCTTGCTGTTATTGCAGCGGTAGCAGCACGCCACCAGATTTTCCCAGGATGAGCGTCCACCGCGCGAACGTGGCACCACATGATCCAGCGTCAATTCCGAGCTCGGGAAAATGCGCCCGCAGAACTGGCAAGTATTGCGATCCCGCAACAAAATATTCTTACGAGAAAGCGCCCGGCTTTGCTGCGGAATGTGCCGGTAGGCCAGTAGGCGAATTACTGACGGAACTCTGTGCGCGTGTGCCGCGGAGTGCACTTCCGCGTTGTGCATCTCTTCGGCCTGGGCCACGCCCTTCAGCAGCAACACCATCGCCCGCCGCACCGCCGTCACATTGATCGGTTCATACGTGGCGTTCAATACCAGAACCGGCTCCTGCATCAACGATGCACGCCTGAGAGCCCCCGGATTGTGGAACCTACTATCGGCTGGAGAATCGTTGGAAGGCACGCCAGAACTGGCCGCATCGGAAGCAGCGAATCGGCGGGAGTACACACCCTCTTTTCGCGTTGCGCTCATCGCGCGTACCTCGGTACAACCCGACCTTACCGGTTGACCTTCCGCGGGTTCAGTATGGCTCGGGCAACCGTCACCCCAAGTACTTCAGCAGCCCCCGCATTGCGCAACGCCTTTGCACACGCATCCTGCGTCGCGCCAGTCGTCAATACATCATCTATCAATATCTATCAGTAAGACGCGCCGCTTGTCAACTTGGCTGCCTGGACGTGTGGCAAAAACACCACGAACCGCCTCCCACCGCTCGTTGGATGTTAGGGTGCTTATCCGAACGTGGCCGTTTTCTGACCAAGAGTATCCCCCGATGCGGCAGTCCAAGCCTCTTTGCAAGCCGCTTTGACGATATTTCTGCCTGGTTGCGGCCTCGCTCGCGCCGCCGGATTTTGTGCAACGGCACCGGCACGACCGGGTCTCAGTCCAGTTCCTTGTGATTTTCGAGAACCACCTCGGCCAGGCGATCCGAGAACCAATCGGCCAGCGGCTCCATCTCTTCGAATTTCAGCAGTACAATCGCGCCCTCCAGAGAATCCTGGTAACGAGCAAAACTCCCGCGCCCGATGGAAGTGAAATCTCTCGCCTTGGCATCCGGCGCAAACGTCGTCGAATAGTTCTCCTGATCCGTCCCCGGCCACGTCACCCGAAACCGCGTCAACTGGAACTCCACATTCCATACTTCCTTGAATCCGCGAAAACGAAGCCAGGCACTCGGGGCACACCGCTAGCAGCTAGCGCGCCGGCAGCCTCGGCCAACCACGCGGGCACACGCCAGCGTCCGAACCAAGTGGCGGCAGCCTCGGGTTTCCCCACGGCAAAAGCCTACGCTCCGGCGCACAATAACCAATAGTGGATATTTAATTGCAGTACATGACAGACGTTTAAACTACAACTGGCCCTTTTCGGCTTTTTCCTGGCAAGTGATGCAATGCCTGGCCCACGGCACGGCTTCCAGGCGTTTCTGCTGCATCTCGTCCTGGCAATTCGCGCAAACGCCGTACTCTTCTTTCTGAATACGTTTGAGCGCCGCTTCGATCATGTTCAGGATGGTGCGGTCGGTGTTGGTCATTCCAAACAGGAATTCCTTGGTATAGGAATTCGCCGCTTTGTCAGCCAGATCCACCGTCGGATCTTCGTCCGCCAGTCGTCCTTCTTCGGCCGTGCGCGCGATGGTTTTCAGCAACTCATCCCGGCGCGCCAGCAACTTCTTCTTATAGTAGTCGAGCCTTTTCTTGTCCATGTGAGTCCCGCCCCTCTGTGGTAAATTTGGGGCATCTAAAAACTCCGTAGTCTAGGCTTGATTGCTCGGAGTGTCAAGTAAGCCAATTCGGGTAGAGCGTTCTGGACGCCAACGGCCAGCCGTTGCACGATACATTTTGCAATCTAGTCGCTCCCGTTAGGGCCTATCCGAAAATTCCTATATACTCCGCGGCGTCATCGATCGGGCCGATTGAGCAAAGGTTAAAAAATGGCTGTAGCAATTCCGCGCGCTCTAATGCCTGCCGCCGCTCGTTTCGCCGATCGCACGCGGCACCACACCGCCTTGCGATTGCTGCCATTTCTTTTTGCCTTGTACCTTGCCAATTACCTTGACCGCACCAGCATAGCCTACGCCGCGATCGGCATGACTCGCGAACTCGGATTCAGCGATCGCGTCTTCGGGCTCGGAGCTGGAGTCTTTTTCATCAGCTATGTCGCGTTGCAAATTCCCGGCGCACTCCTCGTAGAACGTTGGAGCGCCCGCCGCATGATCTCTTTGACCATGATTGCCTGGGGTTCGATGACGGCGCTGACCGCTTTGGTACATACTCCGGCCGAACTCTACATCGCGCGTTTTCTCCTCGGAGCCGCCGAGGCCGGCTTCTTTCCTGGCGTCATCGTGTATCTGAGCCACTGGTTCATCTGCGAAGATCGCGCGAAAGTTACCAGCAACTTCATGTCCGCGATTCCTCTGTCTTTCGTGATTGCATCTCCCATTGCAGGTTTGATCCTCGGCCGCAGTTGGTTCGGCATCGCCGGCTGGCGCTGGCTTTTCATCCTCGAAGGACTGCCAGCCGTTCTGCTCGGCATCATCGCGTTCTTTTATTTGACGGACTTGCCGGGCCAGGCCGAGTGGCTCGCTCTCGAGCAGCGCCAATGGATCGAAAATACATTGCAGGAGGAGCGGTCCGCTGGCGTCGAGGCAATGCCTATCAAGCAGGCCCTCACCTCCTCTACGATTCTGCTGCTCGCCGCCGTCTGCTTCCTGAATTACTTCGCGTATTACAGTTTCCTTTTCTGGCTACCCACCATGTTCAAACGCCAATCCGGATTTTCTGATTTGAACGTCGGCCTTCTTGGCGCGCTGCCCTATGCTGCACTCTTCGTCGCAATGCTGGTGAATGGCTGGCATTCTGATCGGCAGTGCGAAAGGCGCTGGCACTGCGCGGTTCCATCCATCATCGCTGCCGTGGCACTGCTGGGCCTGGCTGCTCACCCTCAATCGATTCCAGTTTTGCTGACTCTTTTTACGATGGCAACCATTGGCAACGCTTACTTGCCGGCTCTCTGGGCCATGCCGACCGAACTTCTCTGCAAATCTGCTGCCGCCGCGTCAGTAGGAATGATCAATGCCGTCGGAAGCGTCGCGGGATTCGCTGGTCCCTATCTTTTCGGATACATGAATACCAAGTTCGGATCTTTCTCTTCTGGCCTCACAGTCTTGGCCCTAAGTTCACTGGCCGCAGGCCTGCTGGTGCTGCGCATCCCGCATAAAGCGCTGGCATCCAAGATCTAAGAAACGCCGTAGCCAGCGATGCCGTGATGCGAGCGCGGAACTCGTTCGTTCGAACTTGTCGCTTACAGCGGCGCACTCATTTCCATCGCCCGGCCATTGTTATAAGCTGCGTGGGATGGACCACCAGGGAAACTTCGTTGTGAAACCGATTGGCCGCGTGCACTCAACCGTGAAAGAACTCGCGGACGATTGTTGGGGTGGCATAATTGCCACCATCGAATTGGACGAAAATTTGTTCGGACCGGAAAGCACTTTGGGACTGGAACAATATTCCCACGCTGAAGTGGTCTTCCTCCTCGACAAGATTCCGGTGGAGAATGTCGAAAAAGGTGCGCGGAACCCGCGTGGACGTGCCGATTGGCCGAAAATGGGAATCTTCGCGCAGCGTTCGAAAGACCGCCCCAACCGCATCGGCGTTACTATCTGCAAGATCGAATCCGTTCACGGTCTTAAAATTCGCGTAAGGGAACTCGACGCCGTGGACGGCACTCCGGTACTCGATGTAAAACCCTATTTCAAAGGTTTTGCTCCGCGCGGCGAAGTGCGCGAACCGGCCTGGGCCGGTGAACTAATGGCTGGATATTTTCGCAAGAGTTGAATTGCATCGCTATTGTGGAGGACCGGTCACATGCAGGGAGATGCCAAGACGTCAGCTGCGATTGATGCTTATGTCGAAGAGAAGAATCCTAAACTCAAGCCAGTTATGGACGCCGTTCGTGCGTTGGTGCGCAAAGCCGTTCCTAAATCCCGTGAAGCAATCAATCCCTGGGGTCTTCCCATTTTTGAATGGAACGGCACGCTATGCTACCTGATGGCAGGGAAAAATCACGTGACCTTCGGTTTTCCCCGCGGCACCTCTCTCCGTGATCCCACCAAACTGCTCAAAGGTACTGGAAAGAGTCTGCGTCACGTGAAACTGCGCGAGGTATCGGATGTTCATGACGCCAATCTGAAGCAGCTCATTCTGCAGGCCAAGAAACTCAATCGCGAAGAACCCTTGGGTGTGGCTATGCGCCCCAAACGAAGACCTGTTAGACGCTAGATCTCCGCGACCTTCCGGCCAGAAGTTCCGGCGCTCAGCCCACCTCAATGATCTTTATCTCCCGCTATTAAGGACACCTTCGCACACTCTTTCCGTCGTTCTTAACACCTGAGCATCACCGCGTTAAAAAGACTTAGCCATCCGCAATCACCAGGAAATCAATCCCCGGTAATTCCTTCGGCGAACTCGAACTAGCGCATTTTCTATTCGTAACTCGTTGCAACGGTACTGATCGGCCTCTTGCTGGCCGCAATGAGTGGGCGGAGTTCCAAGGACTTCCAGCAGGCCGACTGTGGTGGAAGACAAGTCCGACAAGGAAGCCGTATGAATTCCACTCGCAAAAGTTTTTCACGCAATTTGGCATTGCTAGGACTGCTGCTTACGCCGAACATGCTTGTTTCCCAATCACCGCCTGCTAACGACCCGCCGGTCAGAATAGACGACGGTGATCTCTGCGAACCCGCCACGAACTCGGTGGCATTTCGGATGCGCGGGCGATTGAACTGGACATTTACCTCCTTAGAATCCGGGGCAGATGTTTCATCGTGCGAAGCGTCCATCGCCGCAGCCTCCTCTCCGGGGACGGCTTCTAGAACGGGACTTCCGATCTCTAGGCACGACTCGCCGGCGCTAACGAAAACGCCTGAAAAGCCTTCACGCTCCGGAAGTTCGCCAAATTTTGACGAAACCGTGAGCGACATTGCCCCGTTAGCTTCTCCGCGTAAAGTCGTATTAGCCATTCTTCAGCAGGAGAATATATGTTCCACCTGGTTCAGTGTCTTCGACCCGCAAATCGTTTCGACGTTCTTGTCGCTGAACTATCAGATCGAGAAGAATGGTCCGCAACAGGTCATTAGAGCAAAGACTAACGGCGGCGATTGGATCGAATATGGACCTTACATCGCCAGAGTGATGCAGGGTTCTGGGCCCGGCGCAACAATCACAATTAACGGCAACGGCGCTTTCTTCCGCCACAGCGGGGACATTTACGGACTCGAGTGGTCGCCCGGCATGGCCATTAAGAATGGGAACCAACGGTTCATTCACGTGGGCCCATACCTGGGCGGCACGCTCCGAGCCCAGACAATTACCCTTCTCCATGAATTGGGGCACGTGGTAGGCGCCATACCTGAGGATGGTTCTTCCAGGTTTGGTCCCGGCAGGTCCCAGGAAAACACCGCTGTCATTCTTCGGCACTGCAAACGAAGCGTGGACTCGGTTGTCCGGGCCCAAATCCATCCTGGAAGCAACTAGAATCCCTTGCTAAAGCCACCAGATGCCGCAGTGGCGCCATTTTGTTCCGATGCGCCTGCTGGCGGACCCCAGCCGTAATTGTAACGTAGAGATAATTCGGGTATTACTTTCCCGGCATAATCGTCTTCCGTACGTCTAAATCGCTGCCGGATAGGCTTGGCGTTTTCCAGGCCATCGAAAGTATCGAAAAATTAAGGAGCTCCCATGAAACGACTTGTACGCCTTGCGGTTTGCGCGTGCCTCCTAAGCGGTTTGACACAGGCTTCGTTCGCCCAGCAATCCGCGCCTCCTACGGCGCAGTCTGCGGACAAGACCGCGCCCAGTTATGATTTGAAGGCGCAAGCCGCACTCGATTTGCAGCAACTTCAGGAAAAGTTCACCAAATTGGCCGAAGCGATTCCGCAGGAAAAATACGCTTGGCGCCCCGCTGAGGGCGTACGTTCAATCAATGAGCTGTTCTTGCATGTGGCCGGGGCTGGGTTCTATTTTCCGACGCTGAAGGGTACACCTGCCGCGCCCGGTTTCGCTCCCAAGGATTTTGAAAAATCGACTACCGACAAGGCAAAAGTCATCGAATGGCTGAACAAATCCTTCACCTACGCCATCGCCTCTATTCAAAGCATGTCCAACGCGGAGTTTGCTGCCCCACTGCCAAAGCTTGGCCCTCAAGCAAACGCAGGCGACGTCGTCTATCTCATGGTCGTCCATGCTCACGAGCATCTTGGACAAGCCATCGCCTATTCGCGCTCGGTTGGCATAGTTCCAGCGTGGACCGCTGAAGCAGCAAAGAAAAATCCCAAAGCTCCGCAGGACTGAGCTGGACGCGGTTGCGGGAAACCCTTATTAGATGGGGATTTTATCGGTTTCCACACGCTGAGGAAATCCTCTAAGAAATCTTTTTCCAGGGGCTTGACGCCTCAGGAAGTTTCTGTATAATTACAAATGGTTCGGAGGATTGCCAAATCCGCCGGGCCGATCAGGGGATTCACGGTCGGGTCTGCAGGGCAATCACAGATCCTAGAGTGAGGTACCTTACGAATACGGGCTAGATATTTGTCGAGCTTCGCGCGGAGCCACTGAAGTGGAAAAGTGGCTGTGCCCGGCGCTCGACGCCGGGTTTTTTATTTTCGGGTTCCAGAGTTTGTACTTACAAACCCTGGCAATAATTAAAGTCCCGAGAATTTTCGCTGGAAGGCTAGGTCGCGGGTTTCAGGGTTTGTACTTACAAACCCTGAGCTAACAAAGACCCAGTAAGTCCCGCCAGACAAGTCCCAGAGATCCTGGGACATTCCGATGGACTCGGAACCAAACGTTCTTTGACAACAGAAAGGCTGGCAAGTTCACGCCGATAACCCTGATCCTGATTACGGTCGGGAGGGGTGCCATGGCGTGGATTATTACAAGTTCTGCTCGAGTTGAGCAGTACTGTGGATAGATTTACAAGGCGAACTGCCTAACGACGAGTCGTCAACCCTCCTTTTTCTTCGCCACAAAATAGGAACTATAGTTCGTATACTTTGTAAGTGTATGAGAATGGAGTTGTTGTCTATTCGTTATCTGGAAGACGCGGAATCGAAAGCCTGAATTTGCGGTTTACCCAATCGCAGGTGCGGGATATATGGAGCTGCGGAACACAGTGCGTCAAACAAGTTTCTGGGCTGCAAGCCCTGAGCTAAATTGACGAGTTGGGTGAGTTTTATGATTAAGCTACTAAGAGCGTACGGTGGATGCCTTGGCGCCAGAAGGCGATGAAGGACGTGGCAAGCTGCGATAAGCCTCGGGGAGCCGCAAGCAGGCTTTGATCCGGGGATTTCCGAATGGAGAAATCCAACGAGATGAACTCTCGTTACAGCCCGCTGAATATATAGGCGGGTATGAGCTAACCCAGGGAAGTGAACCATCTCAGTACCTGGAGGAAAATAAATCACAGAGATTCCGATAGTAGCGGCGAGCGAAATCGGAACAGCCCAAACCCAAGTGCTTGCATTTGGGGGTTGTAGGACCGCACAAGTAGAGTTACCAAACCGGTTGCTATGCGAACTTGCTGGAAAGCGAGACCATAGAGTGTGAGAGTCACGTAGCAGAAAGCAAACCGGACTCGAAGCGGCATCCTGAGTACTACGAGACACGTGTAATCTCGTGGGAAACTGGGGAGACCACTCTCCAAGGCTAAATACTCTCTGGCGACCGATAGTGAACCAGTACCGTGAGGGAAAGGCGAAAAGCACCCCTGCTAGGGGAGTGAAATAGAACCTGAAACCGTATGCTTACAAGCAGTCGGAGGGCCATGCGCGGACTTCGGTCCGTGAAAGCCTGACGGCGTGCCTCTTGCTTAATGAGCCGGCTAGTTATTCTAACGTGCAAGGTTAAGCGCAAGCGAGCCGTAGCGAAAGCGAGTCCGAATAGGGCGACAAGTACGTTGGAATAGACGCGAAGCGGGATGATCTACCCTTGGCCAGGTTGAAGGTCGCTTAACCGCGACTGGAGGACCGAACAGGTGTGAGTTGAAAATCGCTCTGATGAGCTGAGGGTAGGGGTGAAAGGCTAATCAAATTCCGTGATAGCTCGTTCTCCCCGAAATGTCTTTAGGGACAGCCTTGCATGAATTGCCACGGTGGTAGAGCTCTGAATGGACTAGAGGCCAACTCAGGCTATCAAATCCAATCAAACTACGAATGCCGTGGACAAATATGCGGGAGTGAGACTACGAGGGATAAGCTTCGTGGTCAAAAGGGAAACAGCCCAGATCGCCAGCTAAGGTCCCTAACTATGTGCTAAGTGGTAAAGGAAGTGTATTCGCTCGGACAGCCAGGAGGTTGGCTTAGAAGCAGCCATCCTTTAAAGAAAGCGTAACAGCTCACTGGTCAAGCGGATATGCACCAACAATCCAACGGGGCTCAAGCACATGACCGAAGCTGCGAAATGAACATTTCTTTGAAATGTTTTTTGGTAGGGGAGCATTGCGTGGAGTCTGAAGGTAGACCGAGAGGACTACTGAACACTACACAAGAGACCCTGCCGGCATAAGTAGCGATAAACACGATGAGAACTCGTGTCGCCGAAAGTCTAAGGTTTCCTGAGGAAGGTTAATCCGCTCAGGGTTAGGCGGGTCCTAAGGCGAGGCCGAAAGGCGTAGCTGATGGACAACAGGTTAATATTCCTGTCCCGCCTGGTAACGTTTGACGATGGGGTGACGCAGAAGGATAAGAGATCCGCCGGATGGAAGTGGCGGTAGGCGAGTGCAAGCCGGTTCCCGTAGGCAAATCCGCGGGGGCATTCAACGGTCAGACTCGACTCGTGGCCTTACGGCCGACAAGTCTCCGATTTCACGCTGCCAGGAAAAACCTCTAAGGAGTTATCCAGGTGCCCGTACCACAAACCGACACAGGTAGACAAGGTGAATATCCACAGGCGCTCGAGAGAACGCTTGCTCAGGAACTAGGCACATTAGCCCCGTAACTTCGGGAGAAGGGGCGCCGCACTAGGGTTTATAGCCCGAAGCGGTCGCAGTGAATCGCGCTCTGCAACTGTTTAACAAAAACACAGCTCTCTGCAAAGTCGAATACGACGTATAGGGGGTGACACCTGCCCGGTGCCGGAAGGTTAAAGCAAGGGCTCAGCCCGCAAGGGCGAAGGCTCGAACTGAAGCCCCGGTGAACGGCGGCCGTAACTATAACGGTCCTAAGGTTAACGATCGCGCAGCCTTAGTTAAACTGAACCATATGCGGGAAACTCCTCACACAGCCGTCCGGTACTCGTTCCGATGAAAGTCGGAGCAGTCAAAATCCGGCGGACACGGGGACAATCCGCAGGGAAGACTCCAGGAGGTAAATATGGAGAACCCTCAGAGACTTAACGTTCAGTCGCAGCCTGAGAAGCTACAAGCCCAATGGGTAGTGGGATTCGTTGACGGCGAAGGTTGTTTCTACGTCGGCATCAACCCGCACTCAGAGATGTCCTGCCAATTTCAAGTACTCCCCGAATTCACCGTCGTGCAAGACCGTCGTGACATTCAATTGCTACACGCACTGAAAAGATTTTTCGGGTGCGGAGTAGTAAGAACCAATCATGGCGACCGCATGGCGTACCGGGTCCGGGGGCTGGATCACCTCAACGAAAGGATCGTTCCTTTCTTCGAAAAGCATCCGCTTAAATCGAAGAAGCGAGTCGACTTCGCAAGGTTCCGAAAGATTCTGCACCTAATAAAACAGGGAAAACATTTGAAAGCGGAAGGCATTCAAGAAATACGGGAGATAGCTTCAGTAATGAACACAGGCAGCGAAAGATAAAGTCCGTCTTCTCTGGAAACAGAGTAGGAGAAAACGAGCGAAATTCCTTGTCGGGTAAGTTCCGACCTGCACGAATGGTGGAATGATAGAGCGACTGTCTTGGCAAGCGGCTCGGCGAATTTGTGGTTCCGGTGAAGACGCCGGATGCCCGCATCTAGACGGAAAGACCCCGTGCACCTTAACTGCACTCTGGTCATGAGTAACGGTCCGATCTGCGTAGCATAGGTAGGAGCCTGTGAACCCCGGGTTTTGGCTTGGGGGGAGGCATCAGTGAAATACTACCCTGATTGAACTGTCGCTCTAACCTACCACCCGTGACGGGTGGGGAGACACGGCCAGACGGGTAGTTTGACTGGGGCGGTCGCCTCCTAAATTGTAACGGAGGCGCTCAAAGATCGGCTCAAGCGGATTGGAAACCCGCTGTGGAGTGCAAGAGCATAAGCCGGTTTGACTGTGAGACCTACAAGTCGAGCAGGAACGAAAGTTGGATCTAGTGATCCGGTGGTCCCGCGTGGAAGGGCCATCGCTCAACGGATAAAAGGTACGCCGGGGATAACAGGCTGATCTAAGCCAAGAGTTCACATCGACGCTTAGGTTTGGCACCTCGATGTCGGCTCATCGCATCCTGGGGCTGTAGAAGGTCCCAAGGGTTAGGCTGTTCGCCTATTAAAGCGGTACGTGAGCTGGGTTCAGAACGTCGCGAGACAGTTCGGTCCCTATCTGGTGTGGGCGCAGGAAACTTGCGAGGAGTTGTCCCTAGTACGAGAGGACCGGGATGAACAGACCCCTTGTGTACGAGCTGTCCCGCCAGGGGCACCGCTCGGTAGCGAAGTCTGGAAGAGATAATTGCTGAATGCATCTAAGCAAGAAGCTCGCCTCAAGATAAGGTTTCCCAAGGAATCAATTCCTAAGAAGGGCAGTCGAAGACTACGACTTTGATAGGCTGGAGGTGGAAGCACGGCAACGTGTGGAGCTGACCAGTACTAATCGCCCGTTCGGCTTAATCATAAAACTTACCCAAACCGTCAATCGTTATATAGCTATAACGACTGGGTGAGTTCGCAAAGATGGTCCCGGTAAGGGATCACTTGTAAATATCGCAGTACGTTCGGCAAGGGCCGAACTTGTAATGCCAGCCAAAATGTTGTGACCGCACGCTGCGGTCAGCAACAACTTTCTGTTGTCAGCGCGCGGGCCACGATTCACGCGCGTTACCAGTTTCCGGTGGTCATATCGCGAGGGTCACACCCGTTCCCATCCCGAACACGGTAGTTAAGCCTCGCTGAGCCGATGATACTGCACGGGCAACTGTGTGGGAACGTAGGTCACCGCCGGGATTAAATTCAGTCGATCGCTTCGCGATCGCAGTTAAAAAGGCCGGTCTGGAGAAACCAGACCGGCCTTTTGTTCTATGCCGAGCAGGTTCGCCAGCTGGCGGTGAGAGTCCCGTCCCAGCCTGATGGAGGGGTCTGAAGGAAGCGTCGAACCACCGTACATGCGGGTCCGCATACGGCGGTTCAGTGAGTTGAGCCCTGACGTGGGGGTGAGGTTCGAGTCGTCGTCGCCGCAAGGGCTTCGCCGCTCTGCAAGTTTCCGTTTCGGCTTCACCGGTGTGGCAGGGGAGGACGGGCAACCGTCCCCCTCTGCCGCTTGCGATTGGACGGTTTCCAGCCTGGCACCACCCCCTAAATTTTTTGCAAAAGTACCATTGACCAAGCCCTTTTACGGGACTATTTTTACTAGTGCCCCAAGCCCCCGGACGAAATCTTTCCGCAGTGAGGTTCTCCGTGGCAATGAACATACTGAAGAAGCCGATTTTGGAAGATCGTTGGGCTCAGATGAGGACTCACAAGCGGGTGATCTCGCGTGTGAAGTTTCTTGTCGAATGGGATGAAGACTCCCACAAGCAAAGAGCCAACGCCGTTACGGTTGACGTCAGTCACTCCGGCTGCATGGCAATCGTCGGAGCCCCGTTACCGATGCATAAGCAGGTTCGATTGATTCATCCAGAAACTGGCCGCAAGGCTGAAGCGCTGGTTGTTTGGCGTGACCACGAAGCGTGGGACACCGGGTTCGAGCTGGCCAAGCCCGATGCTTCTTTCTGGGGTGTTTCTTTTTAATCGTCACCGTCGGACGGAAATAACCGCGGATTCATCGCGCTCTTCATTCTGTTGAACGGCGGGGTATTGGTGTAAGTGCTTCTGCTGCCCTTCTCCTTAATGCCTATTTTCGTTTGAAGCTGCTCGATGTGAAACCGCAACGCCTCGTTGCGTGAGGACGAGTTTGTTTGACGCGCGCGATTCGGGCGGATACTCTTTTTGTAGATGACGCTCGCAACGTTTTCAGGACTCACGTGGACACGCCGGTAGGAGATCCGTTCGCGGTGAGTACCGTTTCCGGCGCCAGCCTGATCGCGCGGCTCCCAAAAATCTGGATCGGCTACCTGCTGGCTTTCGCCACGCTCATAGGCGAATTAATTGCCGTGGCCCGCAATCCGGAACTGGCCAAGGGCGTGGATATCGGCGCCCTTCCCCTCGAGATTTATCTGCCGACGTTTGTGGCAGTTGTGTACTGGCTGGTCTGCGTTCACCGCTACCACGTCGTTCTGGCGAACGTGCCGGGATGGAAGCATCCGATCTCACCCGCGCGCGCGGTTTGGTTCCATTTCATTCCTGTTTTTGTGATTTATTGGGTCTTCCGGTGGCCAGCGGCGATCGCGGATTTTGTCAATCAGCGCCTTCAGGCACCAGTCATGAACAAATGGACGGTGGGCACGATGTTCTTTGCCTCGCTGCTGTGTCGCCTTTTTGTCGATTCTGCGTTGAGCGTAGCCATGTTGTTTTTTGCGTGCACTTACATTTCGGGTTTTCTGCAGCGCGCATTGGCCACACCAACTGCGGGTCAGATTTGAATCGTTGCCAAATAATTTCGCTGCCAGAGGAGAACGCCGGTGAGACAAGTGTGGATGGGGGCTTTGGTCGCTGCAGTTTCGCTGACATGGATTGCCGCGCCGTCACGAGCAGCCAATGAGGACGCCGCGCGGGCTTCGCTGGAATACCAGCGCCTGGCACACGATATCTTCAAACAGTTGATCGAAATCAATACCACGGATTCCGTCGGCAATGTATCCAGCGCCGCCAATGGCATGGCCGAGCGTTTACGTGAAGCCGGATTTGACGAAAAAGACATACAAATCGCGGGCCCGCGCGAAAGCAAAAAGAATCTCGTGGTTCGCTACCATGGCAGCGGCGCGCGCAAGCCGGTCCTGTTCATCGGACACCTGGATGTGGTGGAAGCGCGCCGCGAAGACTGGACGGTCGATCCATTTATTTTTCTTGAGAAGGATGGATATTTCTACGGCCGCGGCACCGAAGACATGAAGTCCGGGGACGCTTTGCTGGTGGCGAGTTTTATTCGCCTCAAAAAGGAAGGCTATGTTCCCGACCGCGATTTGATTCTGGCGCTGACCGCCGATGAAGAAGGCGGTACGGCGAACGGTGTGGACTGGCTGCTCACCAAGCATCGCGACTGGATTGAAGCGGAATATTGCATCAACCTGGACGGCGGCGAGTTCGAAAAGGACAAGGACAAGTATCTGCTGGCGGGTTTGCAAGCCAGCGAAAAAGTCTATGTCGATTATCAATTCGAATCGCTGAATGCCGGCGGGCACAGCTCGGTCCCTTCTCCGGATAACGCCATCTACCATGTGGCGGGAGCGCTCAGCCGCCTGCAGAATTTTTCTTTTCCGGTAAACATGGGCGAAATCACGCGCAAGTATTTTCTAAAGACCGCGACTTTGTCCAGTGGGCAGACTGCGGCGAACATGCGCGCAGTGGCCGAAGAGCCACCTGATGCCGCGGCCGCAATGCAATTGTCGCAAGTGCCCTATTTCAACTCGCTGCTGCACACCACTTGTGTTGCCACCTTGCTGACGGGAGGCCATGCGGCCAATGCGCTACCGCAAATGGCGCGCGCCAACGTGAACTGCCGCATTATTCCGGGTGAAGATCCGGAACAGGTGCGCAAGACGCTGGAAACGGTAGCCGCCGACCCGAAAGTGAGCGTCACGATCGTGCCGGTCAAAGCGGCCGACGGTTCATTTGTTCCGCAGGTCGGTGTCCCGCCATCGCCGCTACTGCCCGAAGTCGTTCAGGCGGAGGAAAAAACCGTGCACAGCTTGTGGCCCGGCCTGCCCGTCGTTCCCACCATGTCCACTGGAGCTAGCGACGGCCGTTACCTGCGCATCGCAGGAATTCCCACCTATGGAATTGCCTGCATGTTTTTTGAACTGGACGATAACCGGGCGCACGGGAAAGACGAACGGATCGGAGTGAAGGATTTCTACGACGGCGTCGAAATAAGTTATCGGCTGATCAGAAATTTATCGTCGAAGAATTAGCGGGCCGGCGAACGAAGCCTAAATCCGCGCTTGTGGAAAAGGGGCAAGATAGCCACCTGAAGGGAGCCGCTTCAAAAACGGTACGAAAATCACTTTTGCGTCAAGGCACACAAACGAATCGGCCCGAAAGGCGATTGCCTTCCGGGCCGAAAGATGATTTGCCGCCGGCAGTCTAGGGCTTTACGGCTTGAGAGTCGCCGGGTTTGTTCGCATCTGGCGGTCGAGTAGCGCTGGCGGCGATGGGTTTTGCCGCGTCCGTGCCGTACCTCGTCAGGTAGGGCATAAAAGGCGTGACTTCGAACGGCATCTTTTCGCGTTCCGCCACTGTGCCGATGGGTTTGCTCTTGATCATTTCGAGCTTGTCATTCCACGGATCCATCTTCACGCGACCACCAATCGGCAGGGCCGCGATCTTCTGCGCATTTTGTTTCGGATCCGTCGAAGCGACGGCCGCGGCCTGGAGATTCGGAAGCTGCGGAACACGGTTGCCAAGGTGCGCGCTGATCAGGTTGGGGATTTCTTTCTGGCGAGACTGCAATGCTTGCAGGAACAGGCTCGCATTCGCTAGCTGATTCTTGTAGGGGGAGTTCTCTATGAGCTGCACGGCTCTTGCGTTTGCCGCAGCCTCCTCCTCAGGAGTCCGGGCAAATCCAAAATGCCGGAAGGAATCTTTATCATCCACCAAAAGTTGGTCGAAGAACGCATATTGTGAGTCCATACGGTGGGCCAGCACCACGTGAGCGAGTTCGTGCGCCAGCACGGTGGCCAGGCTGGCTTCATCCGGCAGTACGTCAATAATGCCGCGGCTCAAGACAATGGTATGGCCGAGCGTAAATGACTCCAGAGTCGTAGTGGTCATCACCCGGCAGCGAACATCCGGCTGAATATCCAGGTTGTTGGTGACTTCCAGATTGTTCACCACGGTTTCCAGGATTTTGTCCACTTCGCCCTTTGGCGCGATCAGTCCCAGGCGCTGCAGGCGGTCGGCGACGTTGTCTTCGGCCTGATGGTCCCAGGTGCGCTGTGCCTGAATCGGTGAAAGGTCGTTGGCGGTGGTGGTTTCGTCGGTTACCGGGCTTTCCACCAATACCTTGCTCAGTTCCTGTTCCTGCGCGGCGTGGCCGAGGTTATATCCCCACAGCCGGGTCTGCGCTTTGAATTCCAATTTCTTGCTCAAGGCGTAGTGCAGATTTTTTTCTTCGCTGTATACGAAGGTCGGCAGCCACATGCCGGGCTGCAAATTGGTTCGCCAGCTATCGAAATGGAAATACCAGCTGGAATGGCCGGCACCGCCGTATCCGCCGTTGAAGCGGACGATGTTGAAGTCCTGATCTTCTACCCAGATGCGGCCGAGAAAACGGCCCTTCCCGGATTTAGGCAACGGGGTCACATCAAATACCAGACACCGCACATCACCCAGGAATTCGCGGCGTACATAATCGAATTTATAGTGCTGCGTATCGAACCCGCTGGTGTCAATGAAGATCATCTGCAAGAATCCGTCCGGCAGGAATTGCATAGCGAACGAAAAAAAGTTGCCGATGCCACCGAAGATCTTTTTGCCCTTGCTGTTAGTGTCGGTAAGGGAAACCAGGCTGACGGTCTTGGAAAAATCCGCTTTGCCGAGAAAATACTTGTCGCCGGCCGGGATTTCGCCCAGTTCCGCGTCGGGTTTCAGGTTCTGAATGTAGGTCTCGACGAGCGGAGAATATTCCTTCATACGGCCGTACATGTGATTTTCGTTGTCGACGACGCGCTTCACAACCTCGTCCACGGTGCGAGGTTGATCCGCCGGGACGAGAATCATCTTCTTCGGCGGTTCGCCCGCCGAAGCCGTTTGAGCCAGCGCTGCGGCGCTGCCAACGGCCAGAAATAGCAAACCTAAAACAAACTTGCGCATCTTGCTTCTCCCCTCAGTATGCCAGACGGAACTCAATACGAACGCGAGCCGGGTAGTCCACAGGCTGGCCCTCGCGCAAGGCCGGCTTAAATTTGATTTGCTGCGCAGCCTTGGATGCGGACTCATCGAGTCCATGGCCCAGAGCCGCTGGCGACGCGGTTCACTTGCACGTGACCGCTGGCCAGAAACACCACATCCAGCACAACGTCGCCTTCCAATCTTAGAGCTACGCCCTTCGGCGGTATAGTCGGGACGGGGTTTATCCAAGATGGTAACAGAGGTAGTCCACTGGACCGTTGTTGGCAGCTTTTTTCTTGGGAGCTTCCGCAGCAGCGATCGACTCATCGCCAAAACCTCCGGACTGAACGGTTCCGCGTTTCCCGCCGCTGGGCGGAGGATTTGCCGTGCCATTTCCAAATCCGGTGCTGGCTACCGTGCCGCGTATTCCTTTATCGCCTCCCGTTCCATTTCCATAGCCCGGTCCATTGGGAAGGGTGTTTAATCCCGATGCATTCACAATCAGATGTGCGTTGGGATTGCCTTTTCCCGGAAGTCCGGCGGGGTCGCCGAACCCACCAGTCTGTACCTTTTCCACCGGAGCTTTGACCGTCGCCGGGGTGGCATTGCCGCTGCTCATGGTGCCGATTTTCACTTCTTCCTTGGGGCGCTTGGGCTGATTCGATTGGGCAGTATCAATCTTGGCCGCTTCAAAGACTGGATTCAGTTCGGGAGCTTTCGTGTCCACAGATCTCACTTTGGGTTGAATGGCCTTGGGCGTCACAAAAATGTGCGGCTGTTTTGGAGACAACACCGCTTCCACTGGCTTTGGCTCGGGTGGCGGCGTGGTCTTTACAATTTTCGGAGGCTTGGGAGCAGGCGCAACCGGAATCTCTGTGATCGGCTGCGCAATCTCGGTGTACGAATACTTCAGAGCTGTTGAAATCTGCTGCGGGAACACCACCGGGACGATCAAAATAAAGCCGACAAACGCAATCTGGAGAACAGCGCTGATTCCCACACGCTGCGCGCGTGACTCGCCGTCAGGCAGTAGCGCCAGGCGCGCCGGAATCGGTTTCGTCCCGATATTTTTCTTCCAAGCCTGCGGCTCGGAAGCGGAACGGCGTGAGGAATCAAGTCCTACGCCCAGCCGGGTCTTGTTCATTGGTGGATCTGAAATCATTGTTATCATCCGGTTGCCGCCTCAGTGATAGTTTTAGTCCGCTACAAATAAGAGTTCGCCAAGAAAACTGGGCGTTTCCCTTGTCGAAGGCACCGGACGTTCGCTTTCACAGTACAAGCGTACTGACGAGGCTGGATTTGCTCGAATAGGACTTTCGTACCAAAGACGCGAAGTCGCTAATGTTGCTTGCGAGCGTTCGGAAACCACCCCTTTCGATTTCGATAACCCGGCGAGGTGCTGGCAGTTGCGGGCTAGGGGCTTGATTTAAGGATACCGCAAAGTCGGGCGTCTGGGAACCCGTGATTTACTGTACCGTATGAAACGCGCACCTGCGGGGCTATGCTCTAGGATGCAGGCTTCTACAGAGGCGGTGCCTCTGGGGTTGGCCAAAGTTGCCCGCGAAATCGGTTCTATTTACACGGCTCGGTCGGCTTGGGGACGTTTTCTTTCGTAATGAACCATGGATTCGGCGGCTAATCATCCGATTGCTGGCGAACGGCGGGCTTGGCGCCTTCCGAATGCTTGCGGTATCACGCTCCGGCAGCTTTTTGCGGAATCTTCCGCGGACCGCTGGCATCTTTCGTTCCAATCGTTTCAGGAAGCGCTGACCCGCAGCGCTACGAAACGATTTGGCGATTCTTCGCCAACCGCTGAAAAACTTCAGGAATATTTTGCAATACTGCACATAAAGGACCTGGTGCTGGCAAGCGCCTGTGCGGACGGCTCGGAAAATGCCTGGAATGCGTTCGTCGCCGAATATCGCAACTATCTTCGTGCCTCCGCTGCAGCGATATTGCGGCGTCCCGCTTCAGATCCCGCGGCAATCGACCTTGCCGACTCGCTTTTCGCCGATCTTTACGGATTGTCGGGCGGCAAAGCAGGTGGCCGCTCGCTTTTCCGCTATTTTCATGGACGGAGTTCGCTGAAGACCTGGCTGCGTGCGGTACTCGCGCAACGAAACATCGATGCCATCCGCGCCGGCAAGAAATTCGATTCGCTGGAGGAGGGCACCGAAGACGGAGAAACGCGCCGTGTGCCGCAACTCAGTACCGTGGAAATTCCGGCCGATCCTTACCGCGAACTGTATTTGCAGAAATTTCGCGAATCCCTAACCTCGGCTCTAGCGTCGCTCGAGGTGCGAGACCGCGAACGCTTGCGTCTCTACTATGCGGAGGATCGTACGCTTGCGGAAATTGGCCGTGAACTCGGCGAACACGAATCCAGCGTATCGCGAAACCTGGAACGTGTTCGCCGCGAGCTGCGAGGGACTGTCGAAGGCCTGCTACGCGCCGGAAAAGCTGCGACCAACGGTGGGCCCGCTACGCAAGATGGCGCCGGAATGCCAGGGATGAACGACGCGCAGCTCGCATTGTGCATTCAATACGCCGCCGAAGATCCAGGGATTGATTTGGACAAGCTGTTCGAATCACGAAAGACGAAGGCTTCCGGCCCGGATCGGATTTTGGAGCCATAATGGCCAGCAATTTTTTTCGCAAGAAGCCCGTGTCGCAGCGTTCTATGGTGAGAGTGGCGTATGTCTGCTGAAGATCGCGATCGTTTATTTGAAAGGGCGCTGGCGCGGCATTTGCGCGCCGATGCTGGTGTGGGTGATTCCACGTGTCTCGATTCCGAAGTTCTGGCAGCTTATTACGAAGGTTCGCTCGCTGAAGAAGAGCTGTCAGCGGCAAAGAGTCATCTTGCTTCCTGCCCGCGATGCCAGGAAATTGTGACACAACTTGCGGCCACGCAGGCGGTCAACGAATTACAGAAACACGAAGCTCAACTCATCGTTGGCGGAGCAGTTTCGCAACCGAGAAACGATGAAGGCAAGGTCGCACATTTTCCGGCGAAAAAAAAGTGGCTGCTCGGTTGGGCTGCTCCGGCCGCCGCCGTTGCCGCGGGAATTTTGCTTTATGTGAGTGCTCGCGATTTTCGTTTGCAAACGAAACGCTCTGAGCCGGCAACACAGGTCGCCGAGAATCGCGAAGACAACGGGACTGCTCGCGATTCCTCTATGGTTCCCGCGGCGCCGCAAGCTATGCCGAAACAGAAAGATGACGAGCTTACTGCAAAAGTATCCAGGCAGCAGGTAGGTTCGGCTGCGCCCGGTGCTTTGCACGATGAGATGGAAGAGACGCGCCACAAAGCGGAGTCCCCTGACGATCTGAAATCCGACAAAAAACCGGCTCAAGCAGGGACTCTGGCCAGCCCAAAGATCCAGCCACCGCAAGCAGGCAAACAACTTTCCAGCGGTGGACAAGGAAAGGATTTGGCCAAAAACGAAAGCCTGGACTCAGCCGCCAAGTCTGCCGCGGTGGATTCTCTGCAGCGCGCCGACGCACAACAAACTCGGTCGGTACAAGCGCAATCGAGCGGCGCAGCAACCGCCGTCCCGGGGACTCCAGCATTTTCGCCACCAGTGCCAGCTCCGGAAAAAACCACGGGATCGGTCGGAACTGCGCCGGCGCCTAAGAAAAAAGAGGCTGATTTGCCGGTGATGTCCCGAAATGCGATCTCGAATCTGGCGCTGGAACCCTCGGCTATGACAGTCCA
The DNA here is from genome assembly GCA_963743735.1 of uncultured Acidobacteriota bacterium. Taxonomy (GTDB): domain Bacteria; phylum Acidobacteriota; class Terriglobia; order Acidiferrales; family UBA7541; genus Acidiferrum. The sequence goes on along the minus strand of CAVURF010000011.1, from coordinate 263,517 downwards.
AAGCGGAAATAGTATCTGGAAGTTTGGCGAGCATGGCGCGATTGCGCGCTCGGACGATGGCGGCAAGACGTGGAAATCACAAGTGGCGGCGGTCTCTGTGACGCTTACCAGCGGTTCGGCGCCGGCAAAAAACATTTGCTGGATTGCCGGTGCGGCCGGCACGCTGCTGCGCACGACAGACGGCGGGAATCACTGGCAGCTGGTCGTCACGCCGATCGCGGCGGATCTAGGCGGCGTGCTCGCCAGCGACGGAAAGCACGCCACCATCTGGGATACACCGCGCCGAGAAATCTTCCAAACCTCCAACGGCGGAAAAACCTGGGAAAAGAAGACAGCAGAGTGACTCGTATTTTCCGTGCAAGAAAACCGTGAGCCGCCGTTCTAACCGCGCATGGCAACTTGTGGCAAAGGAGCTGGAAAATGGTGCGCAGAGGGAAATACGGAATGAAACGATCGATCTGGAGTTTCGCTGTTGCCGGAGCTTTGCTGTCGGGAGCCGCGGCACTATACGCAGCCCCGCGTGGCAAGCAGGGCGCGAGCGGGCAGGAAAAAGAAGCGCCGCGCGAGAGCGGCGGGGGCACAGCCACGACGCTTAACGACCAAACCGATCTTTCGTTGACAGTTTATAACTCGAACATCGCGCTGATTCGCGATGTTCGCAATCTCACTGTGCCCAGCGGCCTGTTTCGCCTGAAGCTGATGGATATCGCGGCCACCGTCAATCCTGCGACGGTACATTTCCGTTCGCTGAACGAACCGGACAAGCTCAACGTCATCGAACAGAATTACGAATACGATTTGCTCGAACCGGCAAAACTTCTCCACAAGTACGTCGGAAAAGAAGTCACTCTTACGCGCTCATACATGGATAACGGAACCACCAAGCGCGAAGACATCAAAGCCACGCTGCTTGCGGACAACAATGGCCCGGTGTGGAAAATTGGCAGCGACATCGTTACTGGCGGTTACGCCGAGTCCTACCGGTTCCCGGAAGTGCCTGCCAATTTGTTCGACCGTCCCACGCTCTTGATGTCGCTGGAAAATTCCGGTTCACGCAAGCAGCAGATCGAAGCGTCGTATCTCGCCGGGAATCTTTCTTGGAACTCAGACTACGTTTTAACCGTAGGTCGCGACGACAAAGCCGCCGATCTCGATGGCTGGGTCACGCTCATCAACAACAGTGGTACTGCATTTCACAACGCGCGGCTGCAACTCGTCGCCGGCGACTTGAATCGCATTGCGCCACCACCGGCCGCGCCCATGGCACGCGACATGGTCATGGCCAAAGCCGTGCGCGCCGAACAATTTGCACAAGAAAATTTCAGCGAATATCACTTGTACACGTTGGGCCGCAAGACTTCCGTCGAAGATAAAGAAACCAAACAGATCAGTTTGCTGCAGGGTAGCGGTATTCCCGTCGAAAAACGTTTCGTCGTGAATGGCCAGAATTTCTACTACCACAATCAGTACAGCCCCGGCTCGCCACTCAAAGACAACGTAATGGTGTTCTACAAATTCAAGAACGACGAGAAGTCCGGGCTCGGCATGCCTATGCCCGCCGGAAACGTCCGGGTCTATCAGAAAGACTCCAAGGGCAACATTCTTTTTGTCGGCGAGGACCGCATCGATCACACGCCCAAAGACGAAATGCTCAACGTTCACATTGGAACCGCGTTCGACGTCATCAGCGAGCGCAAACAAACCGACTACAAGCGCATTGACACCCACACTTGGGAAATGGAATTTGAGATCACCTTGCGCAATCACAAGGACACGCCAATCGCGGTGGAAGTGAATGAACCCATCGGCGGCGACTGGGAAATGGTCAATTCCACTTACAAGTACACAAAAGCCGCTGCTTGGGCGGCGCAATTCAACGTGCCGGTCGCGAGCAACGGCACGTCCGTGCTTAAGTACCGCATTCGCGCCCACTGGTAGAACCTCGTAGCATAGGCACTCTTGCTTGTACGGGATTGCAGCCCGGCCTAATCCACGAACCGCACAGGCAGGATTAGCTGCACTCCAAAAGTAAAGTAGAAGAAAAGGCGCCGCGTTCGCAGCGCCTTTTCATTTCAATCCCTGTCTTCTAAAATCGCATCCGCCTCGATCTCCACCAGCATCTCCGGCGAAATCAACTGGCTCACCTGCACCATGCTGGTCGCGGGACGAATCGTCGCAAAAAATTCTCCATGCGCTCTTCCGACTTTTTCCCACTCCGCAATGTTGGTCACAAAAATTCGCGTTCGCACCACGTCGGCCAGCGTAGCGCCAGCCTTCGCAAGTGCCGCTTCGATGTTTCGTATCGTCTGCACGGTCTGCGCGTGTGCATCGCCGAGTCCCACCAGACTTCCGTCCGCACCGGTGGCCGTAGTTCCAGACACATACACCACGTTGCCAACGCGCACCGCTCGTGAATAGCCCACAATCGGCTCCCACGGCGTCCCGCTCGAAATATTTTTCCGTTCCATCGGGTTGCTCTCCAGGGTTCTCGTTTTGCGCTGCCCGCTGCGGCCGTTCTTGCCTGCATGCTAAACTGAAGTATGACATGGCGCTGCCGCTTTTCTTGACGCAGCGGCGCACGGACCAAGGCCGGGAATACACGATACATGCGCTGCAACAATATTTTGGAAGCTATCGGCAACACGCCGCTGGTGCGGCTCAACCGCATCAATCACGGGCTGAAGCCGCAAATGTACGTCAAGGCCGACTACACCAATCCCGGCGGCTCGGTGAAAGACCGCATTGGCGTCACCATGATCGACGACGCGGAGAAACGCGGCCTGCTCAAGCCCGGCGGAACCATTATCGAAGGCACTTCCGGTAATACCGGCATGGGACTCGCTCTGGTCGCGGCAGTTCGCGGCTATAAAATGGTTTTCACCATCACCGACAAGCAATCAAAAGAAAAGGTCGATCTACTCAAAGCTCTCGGCGCCGAAGTCATCGTGTGTCCTACCGCAGTCGAGCCTGCAGATCCGCGCAGCTACTATTCCGTCGCCAAGAAACTTGCCCGCGACATCCCCAATTCCTTTTATCCCAACCAGTACGACAATGCCATGAATCCCGCCGCGCACTACGCAACCACCGGACCGGAAATTTGGCAAGACAGCGAAGGAAAAATCACTCACTTCGTATGCGGCATGGGCACGGGTGGCACCATCAGCGGCGCCGGAAAATTTCTTAAAGAGAAAAATCCCGCGATCCGGATTATCGGCGTTGATCCGGAAGGTTCGCTTTACTACGACTTTCACAAAACCGGCCAGACTGTAAAAGGCCGCACCTATGTGGTCGAAGGCATCGGCGAAGATTTTTTTCCCAGCACCATGGACATGAAGATTCTCGACGACGTGATCCAGGTGAACGACGAAGAATGCTTCGTCGTGGCGCGGCGTCTGGTCAAGCAAGAAGGCATTTTCACCGGAGGCAGCGGCGGCGGTTGCCTGTCCGCGGCGCTTCGGGTAGCAAAGGATCTCAACGAAAATGCCTACATCGTGGCGTTCATGCCCGATACTGGTATGCGGTATCTCAGCAAGGTGTACAACGAGGAATGGATGCGTGAGCGCGGTTATGCAGATTCCGCGGTGGCTATTACTGCCGGCGAAGTCGTCAACGCTAAAAACAAATCCGGCAAGGTCCGCGATCTGGTTATCGTCCGGCCTTATCAAACTGTTTTTCACGCGCTAAAAACTATGCAGGAACAGGACATTTCGCAGATTCCCGTATTCGAGGAAACGGCGCTAATCGGCACTGTTTACGAAGACCAAATTCTGACCCTTGCTTTGCAAGGAAAAGATTTGCGCAAACTGGTCATTCGCGAAGTCATGAGCAAGCCGCTCCCGAAAATTTCCAGATCTGCTCCCGTCGAACGCGTCACCTACATTCTCAGCCACGAAAATCCCGCCGTGTTCGTCGAAATGGACGAGACGCGTTTCGAAATTCTCACCAAGTACGATTTGATGAGCACTGTTGCAAGCCTCATGGAACAAAAACGCTGAGCCACATTTCGGTTTCACGCTAAATTTATTTTCCGGGCGGACATAACTTGAAGATTCTCGATTTCAACGAACGGTTGAAGAACTCTATTCTCATCGCCGACGGCGGGATGGGCTCTCTGCTGCATGAAGCGGTCGGCGCGCAGCGCTGTTTCGACGAACTCAACTCGACCGAGCCGGAAGCCGTCTTCCGCGTCCATCAGGCTTATATCGAGGCCGGCGCACAAATCATCGAAACCAACACGTTCGGGGCGAATCGCTTCAAGCTCGCACACCTCGGCCTCGGAGATGAAGTCCAGCGCCTCAATTCCCGCGGCGTCAAAATCGCCCGCGAAGCCCGCGAAGCCGCTGCCCGCGAAGTCTTGATCGCCGGTTCCATCGGGCCCCTCGGTCTAGGCGTGCAAGCTCGCCATCCGGAGCCGCAGGAGATCGTTTCCTACTTTCTTGAACAGGCGCAGGCTCTCGAAGAACGTGGTGTCGATCTTTTCATTCTCGAAACATTCACATACATCGAAGAAATCCTTCTCGCCATTGATGCCATTCGTTCCTTCTCTCTGCTGCCTATCATTGCGCAGCTCACCTACTCCGAAGAGGGAGTCGCTTACGGCGATCTCCGGCCCACTGACGCCGCAGCGCAACTCAAAAACAAAAACGTCCAGGTAGTTGGCGCAAACTGCACCATCGGTCCGCAAGCGCTTCTTCCGATCCTTCAGCAGCTCGCCTCAATTGACGATCTACGCGTCAGCGGCATGCCCAACGCCGGTTTTCCCAAGCGCGAAGGCGACCGCATCGTCTATCCCAAATCTTCGCCGGAATATTTCGCTCTTTTCGCGCGCGAAGCCGCCGCCGCTGGCGTACGCATTCTCGGCGGCTGCTGCGGCACGACGCCCGCGCACATTCGCGCCATGGCCGAAGCCGTCAAATCGCTGCGCCCGGTCAAAGCGCACGCCGGAGCGACCGTTGAAGCCGCGGCCAAACCCGCGCCGCTCATCGAGCGCGCTCCAGAAAGCAAGCTCTGGAAGAATATTCAGGCCGGAAAATTTCAGGTCAGCGTCGAAATCGATCCTCCCAAGGGAATCGCCCTCGATCGCGTGTACGAGCAGGTGGACAAAATCATGGCGTCAGGTAAAGTGGACGCCATCGACATCAATTCCGGCGCCATGGCTCGCGTCGGCATGGACGCGCTCATCGTCGCCGGCTCCCTCGAAGCCCGCGGCGTGGAAACCATTCCGCATCTCACCACGCGCGATCAAAACATTATTGGTTTGCAAGCCGCACTGCTTGGCGCTTGGACCGTCGGCGGAGTCCGCAACGTTCTCGCCATTACCGGCGATCCGCCTTCGGTTGGCGATTATCCTGAAACCAGCGGTGTTTACGAAGTGGATTCCGTCGGTCTGGTAAAGGTTCTTCACCGCCTCAATCAAGGCACGGACTGGTCCGGCAAAACGCTCGGTGGCGCAACCAATTTCACCGTCGGTGTTGCTGTCAATCCCGTCGCCGACAACCTCGACGATGAAATCGAGCGCTTCCAAGCCAAAATCGAAGCCGGCGCGCACTTCGCCATGACCCAACCGCTCTTCGATCCCCAACACTGGCTGGATTTCGTTAAAAAACTCGGCGGCAAATCTCCCATTCCCGTTCTTATCGGAATCTGGCCCCTGAACAGTTTCAAGCAGGCGTTGCGCCTGAACAACGAGGTCCCAGGAATAGTTATCCCGGAATCCCTCCTCAAATCTCTGGAAGCTGCGGGAACTGCAGCGCGCGAACGCGGATTCGAAGTAGCGCGCGACATGCTCGCCTGGTCGCGCACCGAACTCGCCGGAGCGTATCTAATTCCTCCGTTCAAGCGTTACGAAGAAATCCTCGACATTCTCTAGCGCGCCGATGGCTTTTCGCGCATTTACAATGGCCGCGATCAGTACACTCCCGGCACCAGCCTCTTCGTCACCTTGCTGTACTCGACGTACTCTTCGCCAAACGCTTCCTGCAACGCCCTTTCCTCCACGTGGATGCGATAAATCAGCGCCGCCGTCGTCGGCACAATCGCCACCACAAAGCCGACCCAGTTCCGCGAATGAATTGCAATCGCCAGAAACACCATCAGCAACCCCAAGTAGGAGGGATGCCGCACGAACCTGTACAAACCGGTACGCATCACCTTTTGCGATTCCCGGATCGCCACATTTGCGCTGAACGATTTTCCCAATGTAAACACCGCGGTCCAGCGAATCGCAAGCGCCGCGATCAGCACCACCGCGCTGACCGTCTTCAGCCAAGCCGCACCGCCAAACCTATTTGCCGGCAGTGCGCGTCGGCTCCACTCGCAAGCTGTCAAAGCAATCAGGATCACGATCCACAAAATCAGCTGCGAGCCGCGGTCGCGTACCTTTCCGCCGCTTTTCCCGGTCCGCGTTGCCACTGCAATCACCACTTCCGACGCGAACCAAGCCCAGTAAAGTGACGTCCACAAAATCGATCTCATGCAGTCTCTGCCTGCCACTTCACGCTAACACACCGCACAAACCCGCGTGGAGTCTAGGTGCCCATCGGTTTTGCATTGATGGGAAAAGCGCTAGACCGGTCGCCCTTGGCGGTTGTTGAGATCTATTCGCCCAAAACACCAAATGTAAAAGGAAAAGGCGCCCTCGCTGCCAGGACGCCTTTAGGATTCTCCGTATTTCAAGCTTTACTTAATTAGCTTTGCGACGGCGCAACGCTCCAAGTGCGAGCCCGCCGAAGCCCAACCGGATCAACCAAGCTGGCTCCGGAGTGCCCGCAGTGTCACCGCGGGCACCAGGAAGATCAACAACCGTCAGAGTGAACACACCACGTTGAAGACGATTTCAAGCCAGATTTAAACCGCATGGTCTTAGCCGCTGACAGCGATGTTGGTGTGCCGATCAGGGTGTCTTCTTTTGTTCGCTGGTATGATCATGAATGATGCGCCATCCCGCCGGAAAACGTTGAAACACCAGACTAAAAACTCCTCCCAAGTCGCCCACACGCCGCTTGAGATGCCAGTAGCCGAGGACCAGCGCGTCGTCCGGGCCCAACGGCCGGATTTTCAGCCCGGAAAATTCCAGTTTGCCCATGGATTGCACATCCGGATAACTCTTCTGGTACCGGGCGAGAAGCCCCTCGTAGCCGCGAACCATTCCCTCGCTGCCCGCGAAGGTCAATTCCGGTGAATTCCAATAGCCTTCGAGGAAACCGGGAATATCGCCCCGATTCCAGGCGGCTTGCTGGGCGTCAAGAACCGCACGGATAGCCTGAGACAGGTCGTCGCTGGAAGTCGTTGATTTTATTACGTTTAGTTTCTTCTCGGAGTGAATCTTCCTGAAGCCGACCCGGTCATGCCCTGGGCCGCAGCACAAATCATTGCAAAAGCCACCACGAACCCCAACCTTACTTGCATCTCGCCCTCCAGAAAGCGCGAATTCGCCAAGTTGCCTTGTCTGACTGTCTCAATCAACTAAGTCCGAAAGGACCAGCTACATAGTACCTGTGAGCTATAGCGTGTTGCAGGCATGATCGGCAAAATGTCTCCAGAGGCAAGGCGATGTTTTCGGCACTGCTGCTAGCGATCTCGATCGTGGCACTCGCCCAATTTGGGGCGTTTTACTGGCGTGCTGTCGTTGCCGGAATCGCCGCACATTCAGTCTCCGGTCAAGTGTTGGCTGCCGCAAATGTCGAGACGGGGACCCTCCGCGGGGATGATTACCGCTCGTTGGCACAGCTGCATAAATTGACGCCCGACCTTTGCCGTAAATCTTCCGGGCTTGGTCTGGTGCCGCTGTACTTCCAATTGATTCACGCGATTGGGAAGCTGGCCTTAGGTCGACTGGCTACGCTAGCCGCTTGGGCTGAAAGCGAGCGCGTGCTGTGCGCCCGCTACGCCGCGGTGCAGATCGATCGTCGCCTACAGGCCAACCTGGAGGTCGCAGCCTCCATGCGCTCCTGCTAAATACCAAAGACCAAAGACCTTGCTCTTTGGCGGCTCCCGCGACAGAATCCTGACAATAAGGCCTAGGAGTACGGATTGGCCTCTCTCGCCAAGACCTACAAAGAGCTTCGGCTTCTCCATTTCGCGTTTCTTCTTACATGGTCTCTCTTCATTTTGTGCATTCAAATGGTGAAGCCTCAGGCGCGAACCGTGCAGCCGTTGATTTTCTACGCATTGGCGATCGTGGTGATTACGGATATAGCGGTGGGAGTTGCTCTGCGCAAGAAGCGCGTTGACGCCCCTATGGAAGTCCTACGCCGTGAGCCAGAAAATGGCGGAGCGCTAGCTCAATGGCGCGCCGGAAATATCTTTTCGTTTGCCCAAGCCGAAACCGTAACTCTATTTGGAGTTGCGCTGAAATTTCTTGGCGCAAACTGGTCGGTCGCCGGGATTTTCTTTTTGCTGGGACTCGTCTTGATGTTGCTGTGGACTCCGCGGCTGGATGTAGTTGGCGCCTGAGCCGCCATTCCGGAACCGACAACTGTCCGTGGAATGCCCTCCAGGCAACCGCGTTAGCGAACGTTAGTAAGCCCAGCGCATCAACACGCTGCCTGTAGTATATCCAGCGCCAACGGCCATCAGCAGTACCAAGTCGCCCCTTTGCAATTTTTGCTGGTCTACCGCGTCGCGCAAACCCAGCGGAATCGTGCCGCCGGTCGTGTTTCCGTAGCGATCAATATTGACCATCACTTTTTCATCAGGCAAGCCGAGCCGTTCCTGCATGGCGCGAATGATGCGCAGATTCGCCTGGTGCGGCACTACCAACGCGATGTCCTCGCTCTTCAGTCCATTGCGTTCCACCATGTGCGCGGCAAGTTCCGCCATGCGCCGCACGGCGTATTTGAAAACCGCCGAACCTTCCTGGTGAACGTAGTGCATTTTCTTGTCAACGGTTTCGTGCGTGGGCGGATTTAGCGATCCCCCGCCTGGCATGTACAGGTATTGTCCGCCTGAACCGTCCACATCGTGTTCGAAATCTAGAATGCCTTCGCCATCATCGGCTGGTTCAAGTAGCACCGCTCCAGCACCGTCGCCGAAGAGCACGCACGTCGCGCGGTCCTGATAATTCAGAATCGAGGTCATGGTATCGCTGCCGATGGCGATAACTTTTTTGTGCGCGCCGGAGCCGACGAATTGCGCGCCCACCGTGAGTGCATAGGCAAAACCGGAACAGGCGGCGGAAAGATCGAAGCCCCAGGCCCGTTTTGCGCCAATCCGGTCCTGCACCAGGCAGGCGGTCGCCGGGAATAGCATGTCGGGTGTAACGCTGGCGACGATGATCATGTCAATGTCCGCCGGATCGGTGTTGGTCTTTGCCAGCAACTGCTTGGCGGCTTCCGTGGCCATGTGCGACGAGGCCATGCCCTTGTCCACTACGTGACGCTGGCGGATGCCGGTGCGGGTGCGGATCCATTCGTCATTGGTATCCACAATTTTTTCCAGGTCCGCGTTGGTCATCACCGTCGGCGGCAGAAAACCGGCCACGCCTGTAATCTTCGCTGCGATACGATGCGACATATCACCCCTTGCAGGATTCGTGAGTGGAACGAAGGAAAAGGAAGTTTATGCGATGCTGCGCATCGGGCACAAGAGACGCGCAGCGTCTCATCGCAAAGAAATTCAGAAACGGAAAAGATAGCTGACCTTGACGAAGAACAGCTGATTGTTCCGGTTGGTAGGGTTGCCTTGGTACAAAACCGATGGGGTCGCAATGGTTTGATCGAGCGCCAAATTATTCAGTCCGCTGTTGTAACCAACATAGATTGCGGTGCCGGGGTGTAGCAGATAGGTGAGCAGGATGTCGGTCGGAAATTGTTTGGTAGGAGGAATCGGCCCGCCGGGATAGCTCCCGAGATTGGTCTGCAGATTCAGAAGCTGATTGTTGGCGAGGGTCGCGTCATAATCAACAATCACGCGCAGCGATAATTCCTTGCTGAATTGATAATTCACCTTCGTGCGCAGCAGATAATTATTGAAAATGGATTGACCCGGCGCAAAGCCCGCTGGTGTCGAGTTGTCGCGAGTGCCGAGACGATAGTAGATCCCGGTTTCGTCGATGCGGAAGCGCGCCGATGGCCGCACCGTGAATCCGACATTCACGCGTTTGACGTTTCCGAGGAACGGGTCCAAGGTGCCGCCAGGATAATAGTTTTCTCCAGTACCGGTAGTGAATCGCGTGGTGAGCGTAAGCCATTTATATAAGGCGGATGTGCCGTAAATCGACGTGCTGTGCTTGCGAAATGGAATATTGGCGAATAGTTCGTAGCCTTCGCCGCGGCTCACCGTGAATGTGGAATTGCGCGTCAGATCCACCTGTAAGCCCAACGCCGCGGTCCAGTCTTGCAGCACGTTGTTGTGATCCCAATCAATGATCTCGCTGGCGATGGGTCCATAGTCTACGATCGGGTGAATCCTGGGACGCCACAGATAGCTGGCCAGCGAATAGCTCTGGCGAATATCCACACGGGGAATGAATCCAAGCTCCGCGCAAAATCCAGGTGAAAAATCGCTGTACTCACTGAGGAAATAAAATTTGCGCCCGGTATAGGAAACGTCGGCGTAGAGACTGTTGCCTTGCTGCGAGGAGGCGTTTGCCGGCGGGGTGCCCGTTTGAACTGGCCGGTCAAACTGCTGGCACAACTGCGGGAGATCGATGTCCTGGCGCGCCCAACTATGAGCGGCCTGAAAATCGGCGACCCAGTGCGGCGAAAGTTTAAGGCGTGCGTTGAGCGAGATCACCCGATTGCTGGTATCGGCAAAGTCACGCGTCGAGGCGAAAGCCCCGATGTAGGACTGCTTGCCAAATTCGCGCGCGACGCGCACCACACCGTCCAACGCGCGCGTGTCGTACTCGCTGCCCGGCGGTTGTCCCTGGCCGGGCTGCCGATCATCGATTATCAGCGCACCCAGCGTCCAGTCCCCGGCTTTTCCGGTCATCCGCGCTCCGAATTGCGGGTCCGCAACCTGGCGCGAGAAAAACAAATTCACGGGCGTCTGAAAAAAGCCGGCGTTTTCGATAAAGAACGGACGCTTTTCCGGGAAAAGCACGGCGAACCGTTGATTGATGGTGACCTGAGGATCGTCGGATTCCACTTGACTGAAGTCGGGATTGAGCGTCACGTCGAACGTCAGCGCGTCTTTGGCAACGAATTTTGCGTCCAATCCCGCGCGGTGTTCGAATGTGTCCTGATAAGCGGGTGCCGGTCCCACAGAAGTCAGCGCGGGCTGATTCAAGAAGTGATCGCCGGCAAGCAGCCCGTAAGGAATGAATTGCATGTTGCGGCCGGGTGAAATGTGATCCAGACCGCCGACAGGTTCGAATTGCTGCGTGATTCCCTCCACGCGCTGTGTGATATACGGCCAATAGTCATATTCGCTTTTGCGCAAGATGACGCGGGAGAGTGCAACACCCCAGGTCTGCTGTAGCGCGTGGGAAAACCGCAGGCTCTTGAATGGGATCGCGAACCAGACGATGTAGCCGTCCCGCGTCAAGCGGCCTTCCGTGTTCCAGAGCGTATCAAAACTGTAATCGTAGGTCTGTCCTTCGGTGTAGACAGAGTCCTGCTGAATCCCAAGCGGATTTGAGTAGAAGACATAAGCGCGGTGGTGATCACGAAAAGTGTCCAGCAATACTCCTACGCCATCGTCCTGGTCCACGTCCTCACGTTTGGAAAGATGGGCGCGTACCTGGCCATCGTCGTGACACACAAAGACAACGTAAAGATTCTTTTCGTCGTAAGAGAGATAAGCGGTGGTTTTCTCGGTGGCCGGCGTGCCGTCGCCCGGAACGTTTTGCCGGAAATCATCCACGGCCAGTTCCGCTTCACGCGGCTTGCCTTCGAGGAAATCCTCCAGCTTTGGCGGCCCGTTCACTCTCGGAATCCGCCCAAGTGGAATCGTGGCTTCGCCGAGCTGCGGAGGAGAAGGCTTCTGAGCCATTCCAGCCACGGCGAAACACAAGACCACCCACCCAAGCAGTACACTTCGAATCCAGGGCCCCATGCGGTGTATTGCTTATATCTCGCAGCCCAAAATCTGGCAACAGTATAGTCGTACTGTTGCTTTATGATTAATCTCGTGCCGGCAAGATTTCGTAACGCCACGTCAATTCGACGGACTTTTTTAATGTTGCCGACACCGAACAATACTTTTCTTCACTCAGCTGAATCGCCTGCTGCACACCGCCCTCTTCCAGCTTGCCGCGTAGCCGGAATAGAATTTCAAGCTTGGTCCATACCTGCGGCGGTTCGGCGGCGCGTTCACCCGAGCAAATCACTTCCAGCGACTCCAGTCTTTGGCGTTTCTTTTCCAGAATAATTACGATATCCGTTCCGGTGCAGGCGCCCAGCGCCATGAGCAGCAGTTCCATCGCTCCAGGTCCAGTATTGGACTTGCGATCGGAATCCATCACCAGCGCGTGCCCAGAAGGGCTTGTTGCCACGAATTTTTGTTCGCCAATCCATTGCACGTTTGCGGTTTGCATTGCTCTAACTCCTGTTCGAAGCGAATAGGATAGCAGTTTCGCGCAAAGCCGTAAGATGGACTCACCGATGTGACATGCGAGATACAAGAGGAACAAAAAACAGTCTATGTAAAAACGCCCAAGCAACCTCTCCCACAATTTTCGCCCCCTCCAATGTCCGTCATTCCGAGCGAAGCGAGGAATCTCTCTGCTCTTACGACCGAACGATCGAAGCGCAGTCCTAATTTGTGGGAACGATTGTGAGAAAAGCCATGGTCAACCAGTCCGGGATTGCGTCAGGGACGCCACTTCAATGATGGGATTAGCCTGTTGCCGCATCACGCGCACGAAAATTTCCACGATGCGGGCGTCAAACTGCGCGTTTGCGCAGCGTTCCAATTCTGCCAACGCTTCCTCCGCGGGACGGCCTTTCTTGTAGGTGCGGTCGCTGGTGATGGTGTCGTAAGCATCGGCGACGGCAACCATCCGCGCGCCAAGAGGAATCTGTTCTCCCCGCAAAGCGTGAGGATAGCCCGATCCGTCATAATATTCGTGATGGTGAAGAACCATCTCGCGAATCCGGGCCAAAGGCGTCAGCGGCTCCAGGATTTTTGCGCCAAAGATCACGTGCGACTTCATGGTTTCCCACTCGTCGGGATTGAGGGGCCCGGATTTATTCAGAATCTGCTCCGGAATTCCAACCTTCCCGATGTCATGCAGCACCGCGCCAAGGCGGATTTCGTCGATTTCCGCGTCGCTCATCTCCATAGCCTCAGCAATCAACGCGGCGTAGGCCGATACTTTCTGCGAATGTCCTTGCGTGTAGTGATCTTTGGCATCGATCGCAAACGCCAGCGAAGTGACGGTGTCCAGTACGGCTTGCGGCAGCGCTTGCGGCCCAGCCTCCACCGGTGCCTCAGGAGCGACTGTCATTCCATTGCCCGCTTCGGTCGCAGCCAGGGATTCGGTGAACTGCTTCAGCCGCTGGTAGATTTCTTCGAATGCTTCTGGCCCGGTAGCGAACAACCGCTTCAGCGTCACGCCGAGATACGCTTCCAACACATCTTTTTTCCATTTTTTTGCTTCGCCGGGATCGAAATGATCCGCAGTGGATACCGCGTTGCCGCCCTGATGCTTCGACAAGTACATCGAAGCGTCCGCGACCTGAATCAATTCCTGCGGTGAAGATCCGTGCAGCGGGTAGCAGGCGATGCCGAAACTCGCAGAAACATTTTTTTCGCGCAGTAAATTATCCGCGCATACCCAACTGCGCAGCTTTGAAGCCAGTTGCCGCGCCTGCTCCATGGAAGTTTCCGGCATTAGGATCACAAATTCATCGCCGCCATAGCGCGCCACTACGTCCGAACGTCTGCAATTCGCTTCCAGAATGTGTCCAACGCGCTGCAGCACCAGGTCGCCTTCCAGGTGGCCGTAAAAATCATTCACGAATTTGAAGCGGTCCAAATCCATCAGCACCAGCGCAAAGTTGCGACCGGCACGCGTCGAACGCTTCCATTCCGCGGACAGCGCTTCCATGAAGAAGCGGTGCGTCTTCACGCCGGTCAAGCCGTCGGTGATGGCCTGCTCTTGCGCTTTCTGAAAGGACAAGGCGTTGTGCAGGGCGCCGGCAATCAAATCGGCCAGCGTGCCCAGAAGCAGAACTTCTTCGTCGCTGAAGTCAATGTCTTTCGAGGATTCGACGTACAACACTCCATGCAATTGTTCCGCGAAGAAAATCGGCAAGGCCACCGCAGAAGCGGTGTCGGCCATCATCGGCTTCAAGGCCGCATCAGCCGCCTGTGCCGAATGGAAAGAGGCCATGTTTCCGTTGCGCGCCACATTGCCCACTAGCCCGGTGCCCAGCAAAATGCGTTGCCCCAGCGCGCCGCGCCTGTTTCCTGCCTCCGCCTGAATCACCAACTCACGCGTGGAATACTCCAGCACCGCAATTCCGATGTGATCGTAGGTGAGCCCGCTTTCCAACTCTTCCGTCATTTTCGCCAGCATCTCATCGGGGTTCAGCGTTCCGATGGCATGTCTTGAAATCGTATTGAGCAGGGTCAAGTGCCGCGCCTTGGTCCGCTCTTCCTGGAACAGCCGCGCGTTTTCGATGGCGATACTGGCTTCGCTTGCAAGCACGCGCAACAATTCCAGATGGCCTTCATCAAACGCTTTGTCCTCATCGGAAAAAACCGCCATGGCCCCGATTGCACGGTCATACGCCACCAGCGGCACACAGCAAAAGCAACCCTGCTTACGAATAGGTTCTACGCCCAGCTTTTCCGCTTCCTCCAGGAACTTTTCGCGAATCAAAATCGGCTGTCGCGTGCGGATCACATATTCGGTAAGGAAATTTCCTGCAGGCCGCGCTCGCCGCGACTGCCGATCGCCATCAATGATTTCCAGATCGAAATGCAATTCATTGCGAACCGAGTCGAGCGATGCGATATAGAAATTTTCCACATCGATCAACCGCCGCAACTCTTCCCAAATCTTCCGCAGCAGATCTTCCTTGTGCAGTGTCGAGCTAAGCGCCCGGCCAATCTCATTCAGCACGTGCAGTTCTTCCGAACGCCGTGAAGTCTGTTGAATCAGCAGACTGTTTTCGACAGCCATTCCGATCTGGTGCCCCAGCGCCAGCAACAGCCGTAATTCTGCGGGAGTGAATCGCCGCGCGTCCGGCGAACCCAGCAGCAAAACACCAAAGGCCTGTTCTTTTGCCTGTAGACTGATGGCGACGACGCTGCGCAGTTGCTGATCGAGAGCCAGCTTTCGAAACCGCCGGATCTGATCTTCTTTTTCCAGCGCCATCAACGAGTCGTCCCGCAAATCGCGGAAGCCCATCAGACCGCCCAGGCGCGACACCAACGTAACCAAATAGTCGTCCAGACCCTCTTCCTGCGCGATGCGGCAGAACTCCTCCTTCAACCCCACCGCAACCACGGAGGTGGGTCCCTGCGGATCGCCATGATTCAGAAATAACGCGCCAGCCGGCAAACGCACCACGCCCAGAACTCGATCCAGCGCTTGCGACAGCATGCGATGAATTTCTCCGCCCGCGAAGCTCGACGCCGCAAGATTCAAATTGGAGAGCGCCAACATATTGCGTTCGATGCGGCGCTTTTCTTCTTCGTATAGCGCCATGACCATCAGCATCGCCGCAAACGTAGCGGGCAACGCGGAAATCGGATCCAGCGCTACGTGCATGGAGTTCAGGCGCTCCTGCAAGAAATAGAACATCAAACCAAGCGAACCCCATGCAAAAAAGACCACCGAGAGCAGCCAGTCCGCCAGCGTTTCCTGCAGTCTGCTTTCCACCCAGAACTCAACCCCGACGGCCGAGTAGATGACGAAGGCGGAAAAAGCAACCGGGAAGGGAAACACTCCCAATGCATTGGCAACGGTCCACACCAGAACCGCTGCGCCCGCGCCAAATGCTGCGCTGCGCAGTAGCGAGCGGTGCGCGTATTGCCGCGCACCAAGAAAAAAGAAAATCCCCGCGCCCGCGAAAAGCCCTTCGCCAATCGCGGTCTGCACCGCGTTCGCACTCGCGCCGCCACTCAGCCCGCCGCCAAGATAATGCAGCGCCAGCATGCTCCAGCCTGCGGTCCAGTACAGCAGATAAGCTTGCCGTTTCAGGTTGTAGATATACGCGAAGTACCCGGCCACGAATGCCGTGGCCACCAGCAATGCTAACGAAATTAATCCGGAATCGATCAACGATCTATCGCTTCTCCGTCTCGCAAATTGCAGACGGCCGCGCCTGATTCGCATTCGCACGCGAACCGGCGTGTGCAGCACGGCGGCATCTGGCCACTTTCCCGGGGACTGACGTGAGCTCTTGCCCGACCGATTCCTGCACAAAACAAAGTACTTGCGATTATGAGTCATGGAAATTTAGGTGTGCAAGCGTACCTCGGTACTGGTTGCGTAAGTGATAGCAGGCGTTACTCGCTGGCCTGGGGTTGTAGAGTCCGCCACGAATAACAGCGGTTGGACGCTTTTCCGGGCATCCATTACACTGTTCTGTTCCATTTCCGCAGAAAAGCTTAAAAGGTCAACAAAACGCAATGTCCGACAACGCAGGTCATCCCAACTCTGGAATTCGCGTACGTTTTGCCCCCTCGCCCACCGGCTACCTCCACGTAGGCGGGGCTCGCACAGCACTTTTTAACTGGCTTTTCGCCCGCAGCAAGCGTGGCACCATGATTCTGCGTGTTGAGGACACCGACGCCGAACGCAACAAGCCGGAACTGGTCAGCGGCATTCTCGAAGGCTTGCAATGGCTCGGCGTGGACTGGGATGAAGGCCCGTTTTATCAGTCGCAACGGACGGCACTGTATCTCGACGCTGCCAGAAAACTGCTGGCCAGTGGCGCCGCGTTTCTTTGCTACTGCGCGGCGGAAAAATATGTCGGCGGCGACCACGCGGAAGACGGCGCGGAAGCGGCCAAGGTTCGTCGCATCTCTCGCTGCTCTTGTCGCGATGGCAAGCCCTCCACTCCCGGCGTGAAGCCGGCGGTGCGTTTCAAAGTGCCGGTCGGCGGCACCACTAAATTTCTCGATGCCGTTTTTGGCGAGCGCGAGTTTTCCAACGACGAGATCGAAGACTTCGTTCTGGTACGTTCCGGCAAGAGCGTTGACCGCTCTGCGGTCACCGCTCAAGACGAAGAATTCGGCCAGTCCATGTACCAGATGAGTGCCGTTGTGGACGACGTGGACATGCGCATCACCCACGTAATTCGCGGCGCCGATCACATTTCCAATACGCCCAAACAGGTGCTGCTGTACCGCGCGCTCGGGGCCGAGATTCCTATTTTCGCGCATCTTCCGTTAATTCTCGGCCCGGACAAATCCCGCCTGTCCAAGCGCCATGGCGCCACTGACGTCAACATGTATCGCACCGAAGGCTTTCTTCCCGAAGCTTTCCGCAATTTTCTCGCGTTGCTCGGCTGGGCTCCCGGCGGCGATGAAGAATTCCTTCGTACTAGTCAATTGCTCGAAAAGTTTTCGCTGGAAGGCGTGAGCCGTACCAACGGTGTTTTCGATCGTCCGAAGCTCGAATGGTTCAACACACAGTATCTGCAGAAGCTGCCAATTGAAGAGCTCCTGCCGCACGTGCAAGCACAATTGAAGAGCAGCAAACTCTGGAAAGACGAGTGGGCTACAGGCGCCGGCCACGAATGGTTTTCGAAAACCGTGGACTTGCTCCGTCCGCGCGTGCGCCTGCTGCCGGACTTCGCTTCTTGGTCGCGCGCATTCTTCGCCGACGATTTCGAGCGAGATCCTGCCGCCAAGGAAAAATTCTGGAAAGAGCCGGCCAAAATTAAAGACCTGCTTGCGAAAACCGCGGACGCCCTTGCCACAGTCCCGGAATGGAATCACGATGCCTGCGACCACGCCACCCGCGCGGTCGCCGAAGCCGCCGGCGTCAAGGCCGGACTGCTGATCAACGCCATCCGCGTAGCCATCGTTGGCCAGGCCGTTGCGCCGCCATTGTTCGATACCATGGTTGTCCTCGGCCAGCAGCGAGTCGTGCGCCGTCTCCGCGACGCGGTTTCCGAAATCGGCTAATGCTACCTGGCTAAATGTCGAGTGCCTTTTGCGAGGCCATCGCTGTACATCGCCGCGCAAAAATGCCAGCGATCGTCATTCCGGGCGCAGCGAGGAGTCTCTCCGGTGTCTGAGTCGAGGAACAGCGTGCCTATGCCAACTCCGCGTCGCATTTTTCTGCAAAAGCTGTTCGCAGCACCTCTGGCATCGATCACCGGCTCGAAACTTTTCAGCCGATTGTCCTTTCTCGAAAAAGACGACGTGCAGTCGCGGCTTGCCGCCGACCCTCTTCGCCCGCAATTCCATCTGCTTCCCGCAAAAAATTGGATGAACGATCCCAACGGCCCGATCTTCTGGAAAGGCATGTACCACATGTTTTTCCAATACAACCCTAACGCCGCGGTCTGGGGCGACATGCACTGGGCACACGCGGTCAGTCCGGACACGATCCATTGGAAACATTTGCCGGTCGCGCTTGCTCCCACGTCTGGATGGGCCGATGCGGACGGCTGCTTCACGGGCAGCGCCGTGGATGACCATGGCACCGCTACAATCCTTTACACCGGCGTGAAAACTGTCGCGCCACAATTCGCCACATTACGCGACGGGAAGCACAACTTTCGCGAAGTGCAGTGCCTCGCGACCTCTGATGACCCGGAGCTCCGTTCTTGGACCAAATGGAAAACGCCGGTCATCGAGCCGCCGGCTGATCCCTTGCTGACCGGATTCCGCGATCCTTTTTTGTGGCGTGATCGCGACCTCTGGTATCTCGGTGTCGCTTCCGGTACGCGCAAGCAAGGCGGCCAGGTGTTACTCTACCGTTCGAAAGATTTGCGGCAATGGGAATATCTGCATCCTCTCGCATCCGGTAAATGGACCGAAAAAGAAAATATCAATCCCGTGGACTCCGGCGAAATGTGGGAATGTCCGGATTTCTTTTCGCTCGGTTCGAAGCATGTGCTGCTCTATTCCACCGCGGGTAAAGTTTTGTGGGAGACCGGAGAACTGGATCCGAAGGAATTGCTGTTTCACCCGCAGCACAGCGGCGTGCTGGACCACGGCGCGTACTACGCGCAAAAAACCCAGCTCAATGCGGACGGCAATCGCATTCTGTGGGGCTGGATTCCGGAAACGCGGCCGGAAGCTGAATTCAGCACGGCGGGTTGGGCGGGCTGCATGGCTTTGCCGCGCCGCCTCTGCCTGGGTGCGCAGAATGAACTCGAGATGCGCGTCGACCCTCAAACGCAATCGTTGCGCGGAAAGAAACTTATTGACCTCGCTCCATTTGCCTCGCGGGAACAGACTATAGCCGCGATTAGCGCGGTCCAAATCTACAATCTCGCCGGCGAACTGAGCTGGAGAATCGCTCTCGAATTATTTTCTTTGATGCTTGCGGACGCAGCAGGGCCCTGGTGGTCGATGAAGGTTGTGCCGTTCAGCTCGCGAGTCTCGCTGCAGGTAAATGGCAGTTCACTTGCTCTCCCCACGCCAGCGGCGGGCGAAATGACTTGTCATTTAGTGTTGGATGCCTCCGTCGCGGAGTTCTTCTGTAATGACCGTCACGTACTGACATCACGCGTTTACCGCAGACCTGGCGGACCGCTTAGCGTGCACTTGATCGATCCCGATCTTTCTGTGCTGCGCGGTTTCGAAGCTTGGCAGTTGCATCCTATCTCCCAGGACCGTCTGACGAGTTAACAGCATTCTAAAAAACTAAAGTCTTGCTGACAGCGTGAATCTACCGCTGCGTCGTCATCCTAAGGCGATCCGATAGCGTGGCCGATCGAAGATTCCGACTCGGTCGGAAAGGATCTCAACCTTTAATTCTTGCAATACCAACTCAACGACGCTCTTGCGTTCCCACGCCCATCTGCTTCTCGAATTTCTTGTGAAACACCGTTACTCCTAACACCGGATTTCCTTCCGGCCCGGTGATGGTGATCGGCAATTCCGTCCCCGCGCCATTCTTGGAAAAAAATGGATCGATGGCCTTCAGAAAAAACGATTTCGCTCCAGTCACCGTCTGTGAAAGCTTGGCCTGCATTTTCAATTTTCCCCGCATGTCAATGTTGCGAGCGCGAATGTCGTAAGTGCCCGCAAGCTCCACGTCCGCTCCCGGAACGGAAAACGTCAATTTTGAAAAGTGGATCACGTCATTTTTCAACGCGAAAACGCCCTTCATATCCGTCACCGCGCTTCCCGCATCGTCATCGCTCGGCTGACCTTGCGCGTGTCTGCTGAAGCTCTGCAATTTCTCGCGCACGTCGGAATTGCTCCATCTGGCATTGCTTACCGCAAAACTGCCATCCAGCGTCATCTTGTCGATTACTTTTTCCTTGCCCGGAGGCAAATGCAGTCTCGCTCTTATATTCACCGGCCCGCGCAGAAACGGTTTGTCGGAGTTGATCGCCAGTTGCAGAATGTCTTCGATGCGCGCTTTCGGCGTGGTTACATCCAGATTAATGTCATGCCCCTGTTTCGGCACTCTTTCTACACCTCCGGAAGCGACAATCACCGATTCGCCCAGGATCGCGTGCACCGGATGCAGTAGCGTGTCACCGTTCGTGCCGTCCACCGTCGCCGAAAAATCCGTGCGCAGCGGCACTGGCTTTCCCACGTTGTCCAGCGAAAAATCCGGTGTGGTGGTTTCTCCGCTCACCTCCAGCTGATTCAGCTGTCCTGTGAATTCGCCGGTCGAGGACAAAATTCCGGCAATACCGGGAAACGGGCCGAGATCGGCGTTCTGGAATCCATAGCTGCCGAGCACTGGAGTATCGCCAGGGGCATTGATGTTCCATGGACCAAACTGTCCTCTCGTTTCAATTTCGCCCTTTGGCTTGGCGTTAGTCAGTGTTCCGCGAAAGAAAAACGACTTGTTCAAGCCCACTTGTGTCAGCACCAGGCGATGAATGTCCCATTCCAGCGGATCCTTGCCCGGTTTGTTTGAGAAAACAAGCAACACCGTACGGTCGCACTCGATCTCTGCTGCCGTGACCGGCGGAATCTGTCTGTAGGCCGGCGGAGCGGGATTATCCGCTTGCGTATTTCGTGGAGGAACCGTGATTACCATCCGCTGTACGTGGATGCGATTAATTCGATGCGGCGCTCTGAAAATTCCCCAGAATCCCATTTCGAAGGAAAACTTTTCGATGCGGATCATCGGTGTGGTTTCCGGCCGATTGCGATAGTGAATCGAAAGTCCCTCGCCTCTTACCCGCATTCGCGGCAAAACATCCACGTGAAAATCTTCCAGATCCACATTGCTCTGGAATCTCGCCTCGAGCTCTTGCACGATCCAGTCCCGCGTCCGCAATTCGGCGTCCCGTTTGCGCGAATATGCCGCGGCCAGCAGGAACAGCATAAACAACAGCGCTGCCGCCAGCGTGATGCCGATGGTTTTCCCGACTTTCCCAGGATGCATGCGGGAAGTTTCGCAGACCTGCTTCGAATTTCGCTACTGTTTCTGGAACAATTCGGCGTGGCTAGGGTGAGATTCTTGCGCCGATACATGAATCACTGCATCCACGGGCAACGTCACCGGCGGCAGGCACACATCCGTGCTGCACGCTTGATAGTGCAGCTTCAGTGCGATGTGTTGTTCGCCCAGCGGCGCATTCGCTTCCACCGTAATCGGCAAACGTAACTCCACCGTGTCTGTATAAACATTCAGCGGTTTGTCTTTCGTGAAGTTGAATTTGTGCAGCGTCCCTTGGGATAGTTGACGTCACCGGCTTTGAACCCGGCAGGAAGTTGTGCGATTTTCAAATCCGTGGGAATTAGATAATCGAAAGTAGTTTCTCGTGCATTCACGTGGTAGCCGTCGCGAATTTTCATCACCACCGCAATTTGCATTTCTTTGCCGCGCGCTACTGGTTCGAAGGAGGCAAAGGCCGTCGGCTTCACCACATCCCGCGCCGCGGGAACCTGCGCTAAAAAGCGAGGCCGCGAATGCCAGCCCGGCAAGCGATGCGGCAGCGATTCCACTGCGCCGAACTTTCTTGGTTTTGTCCGCTCTCATATCTTCACTTCGTTACCGAGTTGTTGCGAGATCACCCGGCTCATCACTTCAAAAATGTTCTCGCCGGTTTTTTCCAGCACAAACGAATTCTTCGCTTCAGACCATCCCAGCTTAAAACTTGTGGACAGAGCCGAAATCCAGATCTCGCGTACGGGCGTGTTCGGCGATATCACGAACTTGGCTGGCGCCGGCTCTTCGAAAATCACTTCCAGCTTCCCGCTCTCGCCTTCCACGTCGAATCCATGTTCGTCGCCCGCATCCAGCATCCGCCGTTTCAATTCTTCAAATGCTGCCCCACTCTTTTTCTGAAACTCGTGTTCATCCAGCGCGGCCATGAGCCTACAGAGCTCCTTCGATCAGCTTGGAAATCTCTTCCTCGTTCAGGATTCCTGTAACTCGCTTGATTTGTTTTCCGTCCTTCGAAATCAGCACGCTGGTCGGATAACCAAGTAAGCCGCCGAATTTTTCCGCCACATCTTCATTTCCTATCACGATGGGATAGTTCATCGGCAACTTCTGTCCATTGACGTCGTACCGTTCCTTCGCAACAAACGGCGCAACTACCGGTTTACCTTCTTGATCCATCGCAATTCCCAGCACTGTGAATCCCTTCGGTCCGTACTTATCCTGCATTTCAATCAGCCACGGAATTTCTTCGCGGCACGGATCGCACCACGTCGCCCAGAAATTTACTAGCACTACTTTGCCTTTGTAGTCCGCGAGGGTTTCGCTCTTGTCGTTCAAATCTTTTACAGAAATATCAGGAGCCGGTTCCCCCGCTTTCATCATCGCGGGCCGCATCGACGCGCTGGTATGAACGCGTGTCGCCTTATCCGCGAGGTACACCGCAATCGTCGCCGCGACAACAATTGCCAAAATCAGAATCGTTTTCTTCATCGCTTTTCTCGAATCCTCAACAGACCCTTGCAAAGTCTAGCTTCAGTATAGCGCTATGCGCATTCTACGTTCGCCCAGCTCGCTATTTTCCGCCGGTCAGCGCTCGCTCCAGCCAGAGCGCAATACTGTTCAGAAAACTCAGTTTGCCCGCTAGCCACGTCAGCTTGTTCAAAAATACCAGTCCGCCGACAAACAACAACAGTGCGCCGCTGAATAGTTCGACGGCGTGCAGATACTTTCGGAAGCGCTGATAAAACTTCAAGAACTGTCCGATGCCCAGCGCCGTCAACAGAAAGGGAACCGCCAGTCCAGCCGAGTAAACCGCCAGCAGCAATACACCGCGCGCAATCGTATCGCTCGCCGCTGCCAGCGCCAGCACTGTCGCCAGGATTGGCCCGATGCACGGCGTCCAGCCAAACGCAAACGCGAACCCCAGCAGGAATCCGCTCCAGATTCCCGGCTGAGTTGCCGAACTGCGCAAATGCACGTCGCGATTCAGCCAGCGCGCCAGTGCCGGTCCGAAAAATCCAATGATCGAAAGCGAAAAAAAGTGTGCTGCGCCCAGTCCTGCGAAGAGCGGTCCATGGTGGATTAGCGCCGCCGTCCCCAACGCCACGAGAACCGCGCCGAGAACAATGCCCGATCGCAGATTCAGCTTGGCCAGCGCGCCAACCAGATGCAGCCCGAACAAAATGATCAGCGCGCCCGCAATCGGCGCAAGCGTGTTGCGATTTTCGCGCAGGAAAGATCCGACAGCGCTCGCTGAAGCTCCGAACGAAATGAAAACCACCGAAAAACCGAACACAAAAGAAAGCGCCGACGAAAAGAGGCTTCCCTTCGGTTGCTGGCCCTGCCGCAGTTGCTCCATGCCGATTCCGCTGAGCATGGAGATATAGCCCGGCACCAGTGGCAGCACGCACGGCGAAAGAAACGACACGAGGCCGGCAAGGAACGCCGCGGCAAGCGAAACATCTGTTGTCATTCGAACTCTGGCTCCGAGAGGTTTTGCTCCGAAAAGACTTCGATGTCCGGTATCTCAAGAAGTGTCATAGAATTCAGCGGGTCCGCGTAAACGGCTTGTCAATATTCTTGCACATTCCCTAAACCGCGCGGTGCTGGCGACACCTGCCAGCTGAAATTGGCGGGTAAACGTCATTCCAGCGATTTCGGGGCCATATAACTGCCATCGAATCAGGCACCTAGAGCATCGACCTCTGGCCGCCCGATTGCTTCCTCTAAAACTGAGGACTCGCCGTTCATGCATTGGACGCCCAACAAAGTCACCGCACTCCGCGTTCTGGTTGGGTTCGCGGCTGTAGCGCTTTTCGGGCACGGCACCTGGGCAAACCTGGCGGCCGTAGTTCTGACCGTCGCGGCGATCGCTCTCGATGCGTTGGACGGCCACCTGGCGCGTGCGAAACAGATGGCCACTCCGCTCGGCGCGCAACTTGATATTCTCGGCGATCGCATGATCGAAAATATGTTCTTTACGTATTTTGCAGCTATCGGAATGGTATCACTGTGGCTCCCCGTTTTGTTTTTTGCGCGAGGGGCAGCGACGGATTTTCTGCGTGGCCTGGCCCTGAAGGCGGGGCACTCGGGGTGGGGAGCAAACGCCATGCAGCAAACCTGGTGGGGAAGCGCGCTAGTGGCGTCGCGCTGGAGCCGCGGCCTTTACGCCGCGCTGAAGTGCGCGTGCTTCTGCTATCTGGGATTGGAGTTGGCGTTGACGCGCGGCCCGGTGGCGTTTCTCGGCGCCATCGCCAGTGAAACGCATCTAACCATTAGAGCCATCGCGCAGATTCTTACCTGGTCCACCACGGCGTTTTGCATGTTGCGCGGACTCCCAGTGCTGATAGAAGGCTGGAAATTTTTTACGGGCGAAGCGATGGCGACGCGCGCGAAAATCATCAGCGGAGGCTAGTTGCAAGATCATAGCAACGAACTGGAGGAAGTAACCCACGCGGCGGCGCGCAGCGCGACGAGCGTGGCGTTTTTCGACATAGACGGAACGCTGCTCGCCAAGCCTTCGCTGGAGGGGCGATTCTTCTGGAATTTGCAGCGGCAAGGGAAAATTCCCATGCGCAATTATTTCGCTTGGCTCGCGGAAACGGTTCGACTTGGCCTGCGTGATCTTCGTAATCTGCGCGTCGCAGTGCAGGCCAACAAAAGTTATTTGCGTGGTGTGCGCGCCGAGATTCTGTTTGCGTCCAGCGCGGATCGAGGCAGCGCACTTCGGGGAAGTTGGCTGCCGGAATTTTTTCCGGCAGCGATCCGGCGTGTGTGGTGGCATGCGTCGCGCGGAGACGCGATTGTGCTGGTGAGTGGAACGATCGCTCCACTGGCGGAGATTGTGCAGTTCGCGCTGGAGCGCGAACTGCTGTGGCGCGGCGTGGACTGCAAAACATTGCTGATCGCCACGCAACTGGAAATCAACGCAGGCTGCTGTACAGGCAAGGTTGCTGGCGCGGCCATGTTCGGCGAAGAAAAAGCCGTTGCGGTGAAAGAATTTGTGCGCGCACAAAATATTTCGCTGGCGCACTGCAGCGCGTACGGCGACTCTTCGCAGGATTGCTGGATGCTCGCGGCCGTGGGCCATGCATTTGCGATCAATCCCACGCGGCGATTGCGGCGCATCGCGCGTTTGCGGGGCTGGCAGATTTTGTACTGGACGCATTGCGCGCTGCGCACTGCCAGCGAGCAACGAACCTCCAGCGAGCAAGACGGCTTGAAAAAATCACTGAAGTTGAAACGCGGGGCGGCGCGATGAGTATGCGGCAACTCGAACGCCGCGGTACGGAGCCAGTGGTGTCCGCCGGAGGCTCCGCGCATTTGGCTGCCCTTGATAGCAAAGGGTGCGAAAACTTGGCTAGCAGCGACCAGATGCTCAGCGAATCAAGGCTCAGCGAATCGGGGCTCAGCAAATTGGTGCGCAGCGAGGTGGCGCGCGTGTGGGCCGCGTGCGGCGCGTTTGAGTGGGTCGCGTTTTCGTATTTGAGTTTGTCCAGTTTGATGATTTTGGTGTTCGCGAAAAATCTTACGCATCCGTGGAAATTGATCGGGGCGCAGGCGATTGTGGCCACGTTTATTTTTCTGTTGTGCAGCGTGGCGGCGCGGGCCGCAGGACGCGCGCAACACGAAGGTGTGAAACTCTCGACACGATTCTGGCGTTTCTGGCGCTGCTGGTATCCGCATCTGTTTTTTCTTTTCTGTTTTGAAGAACTCGCGTATTTAGTTCACCTAGTCAATCCGAATTGGCAGGATGCGAAATTAATTGCGTTCGATCACGCGATGTTTGGCGTACATCCTGCCCTGTGGCTGGAGCAGTTCGCGACGCCGGTGCGCAATGATTTTATTCAACTGGCTTACCTGACCTATTTCGTTTACCTACTGGTGCTTGGCGGAATTCTTTACTTCAGAAAAGAGTGGCACGCTTACTGGTCGGTGATGACTTATTCCGCAGTGGCGTATTCGGTCGGCTACGTGATCGCGATGCTGTTTCCCATCGAGAGCCCGTGGTTCGCGATGGCGGGCATGTGGCACGAACAATTGCACGGCGGCCCGTTCACCGCGACAATTAATTTTATCGAGCACTATGGCCGAGTGCGCGGCGCGGCATTTCCGTCGGAGCATGTCGCAGGATCGGCTGCCGCACTGTGGGGAGCGTGGCGCTTTCGGCGCTGGCTCTTCTGGGTAATTTTGCCGCTGTTCGCCGTGATGTGCCTTTCCACGGTTTGGGGCCGCTATCACTATGTCGCCGATATTTTTGGCGGCATTGTCACCGCTACCTTGGGCTATGTGATTGGTTCGCGGATCATGGAGCAGTGGCAAGTCCGAAGTAATGAGACTTAGGTTTAAACGATGGCTTGCATCGATGCGCGTGCTGCGAGCAGATCAGAGTGCGCCATTTGGGGTATCCCGCCCTCCCCCTCTTGTTCCATAAGATTTGTTTTCTGAGCGAAGTGGCCGACGGAAGTGGCCAACGAGGAACCTTTCAGCTAATCTTCCGCAATCCTTCGTAATGTGACCAGGTTGACCAATATGGCAAAAACCAGAGAGATGACCGGCAAAGCATCGGAGCCCGAGAAGGTGGATGCGTACATGCGCAGGCTCAAGCATCCACTGGCCAAGGTGGTTGAGGATTTGCGGCAGATTATTTTGAGTACGGAGAAGGAGATCGGAGAAGAGATCAAATGGAACGCGCCGACTTTCTTTTATGCCGGAAAAATGAAGGCGACGGATCCCAAGGAATATCAGCGGTATATCGTGATATTCAATTTGTTCAGGCAGGATTGCATCCGTTTGGTATTTCCGAGTGGGGCGAAGGTCAAGGATGCAACCGGGTTATTGGAAGGCGACTACGCGGATGGAAGAAGACTGGCGATGTTCTACAGCTTGAAGGATGTGAAGTCGAAGCAGAAGGCTCTGCGGGCTGTGATCGTACAATGGCTGAAGTTATTAGAGAAATAATCAATTTCGCCGGTGAGATTGCCGTCGCGGCGAGTTGGAGCTGTAATCTGAGGCAGTTCTTAAAATCGATTAGGATCACTTCGGTTTACGATTGCAATCCGTGATTGAGGGAGATTTTGACATGAAGAAGACGGGACTGCTTGCATTTCTATTCTTGCTTTCTTGTTGTGGTGGTGCGCCGGCGCAGGAGGCGAAGCCAGCGGAACATCGCTCCATCAGTCAAGTGCTGGAGGGTACTGTCGCCGGTGTCGAGAGCGAGTTTGTTCCCGCAGCCGAGGCCATGCCCGAGGACAAATTTTCTTTTGTACCCACGAGCGGCGAATTCAAAGGCGTCCGCACGTTCGCCCAGCAGGCCAAGCACGTTGCGGCAGTCAACTACTTGGTAGGAGCGGCCATTCTTGAAGAAAAACCGCCCATGGAACTGGGCGGCGAGAACGGTCCGGATTCCATGAAAAGCAAAGCGGAAATTGTGAAATTTCTTAAGGAGTCGTTCACATACGCACACAAAGCTGTGGGTTCCATCGGTGATGGCAATCTGCTGAAACCCATCAAGAGTCCCTTTGGCGAGGGAATGGTTACGCGACTGGGACTGGCCACCCTGATCGTGGGGCATTGCTTCGACCACTACGGACAGATGGTGGAATACCTGCGGATGAACGGCGTTGTGCCTCCCGCCAGTCGTTAGCGACGGTGCAGTTCTCCAAGGACCAAAGCCTGAGAGTGGTATCTGTCGAATTGATTTTTAGGTTGTCTAACGACGATCGTCGCCAGGTATCGATTGCGGCCGGAACCACAATGCCAAAAACATTGCAACGCCTGGGGGCGTACAATGATCAGAGAGGGTTAACCTGCGTGCTAGAAACCATCATCGAAGAGAAAAAGAAACGCGAAGGCCTGAAGGCCAAGAGGGATCTTCTTTTCGAACGGTATCTGAAGCTTCCCATGGATACTCACCTGGCGCTGGAAATCAAGGTGCTTGACGATCAGATAGCGGAAGATGCCAAGTCCAGTGCAGGGAAGAAGAATCGAAGCGTTCGCGTCAAATCCGTGACGTAATAAGATTGACCCAGCGCTGGTTAGAGCGTAATGTCCGTGCAGCGAACCGGCAGAGCGAATGGGCATAATGCGTGGCGAGGCCTGTATCGCCGATGAAAAACTAAGAAATTGCAGAACGTCGGAGCAAAATGGCCCGTTTGTCGCGGCAAATCTTTGTCCTTAGGTTTGGTATTTTCCCCACCGAATCGCGCGCTCGCCGATGGTTTTTGTCCGAAATGTTAAACCGCTCAAGGACCGCGGCGGATTTGAGCTAGCGGTCCACCTTCGCTTGCGTTGGTGTAGACTTCCCGGTGCACAACACTTGTGAGCAATGACGCAGCTGCCTGCGTGTATTGTTATGCGGAAGGAACTGGGATTGTCCTAGGAGAGTTGGGATGAAAAGGCGGGAACTGATTCGACGCGGGGTATTTGCGGGAGCTGTGGCGGCGCTGCGGCCTGGGCTGGGCATGGCGAACGGAGATGCGCAGAGCTCTCAGGCAGCCGCGGCCGAGTTGACGCCGGCGCAGAGTGGCGTGGACTCTTCGAGAGAGCTTGAGGGATCCGGATGGAAGCCGCGCTTTCTGGATGAACACCAGAATGAGACGCTGATTGTGCTGAGCGACCTAATGATTCCCGCGACGGACACTCCTGGGGCGAAGGAAGCGCAGGCGAATCGCTACATTGATGTGGTGCTGGCGGCTGAGACGAGCGAGGTACAACGGGCGTTCTTGAATTCTCTGGGATTTCTGGATGGCGAAAGCATGCGGCGTTTCAAGGCGGCGTTCCGGTACCTGTCGCGGGAGGACCAGGACGATTTGCTGCACGGGATGGCGTATCCGCGAAGCGGAAGCAAGTGGACAGGAGAAGCGGAGAGCAAGCCGGATGTTGGTCACGAACATTTCGAAGCGTTGAAGAAGAGCATCATGACTGCTTACTACAGTTCACAGATTGGAGCGCAGGAACTCGGTTGGGACGGCGCGTTTTCGCACGGAATCTTTGCGGGTTGCGAGCATCCGGAAGGAAGTCACAAGTGAGCGTGAACTACGACACCTGGGGGCAGGATGTAGTGCAACAGACCTACGACGCGGTGGTGGTGGGTTCGGGCGCGACGGGCGGCTGGGCAGCGAAACAACTAGCCGAGGCGGGACTGAAAGTGGCGTTGCTGGAAGCCGGACGCGCCGTGAGTCCGAACGAGTTTACCGAGCACATGCCCGCGTACAAGCTGAAGTACCGCGATCATTCGCCGGAGATTGTGCGCACGAGGCCGGTACAAAAACAGTGCTACGCGTGCATGGAGTACAACTACGAGTGGTTCGTGAACGATCTGGAAAATCCCTACAGCACGCCGGTGGGCAAGCCGTTTACCTGGCAACGGCTGCGGATATTGGGCGGACGATCGCTGGTGTGGGGCCGCCAGAGTTATCGCATGAGCGATAACGATTTTAAGGCCGCGAGCCGCGACGGGTATGGAGACGATTGGCCGATCAGCTATGCGGAGCTGGCGCCTTACTACGACATCGTCGAGAAGTATGTGGGCATCACTGGACAGGTGGAAGGAAATGAAATGCTGCCGGACGGGCAGTTTCTACCGCCGATGAAAATGAGCTGCGGCGAGATTCTGTTGCGTGACCGAGTGAAAGCGAAGTTCCGGCATACGGTGACGATCGGGCGCTCGGCGGTGTTGACGCAAGTTCACAACGGGCGTGCCGCTTGCCACTACTGCGGTCCATGCGAACGCGGCTGCAGCACGTTTTCCTATTTCAGCAGCCCGTTTACGACCGTGAAAGATGCAGTGAAGTCCGGCAATTGCACGCTAATCACGAATGCGGTGGTGAGCCATGTGGACATGGACAACGGGACCAACAAAGCGCGAGGAGTGACGTATGTGGATCGGCTGACGCGGCAGGTGAAAGAGGTGCGTGCGAAGGCGGTGATCCTTTGCGCGCAGGCGTTGGAGTCTACGCGAATTCTGCTGAATTCTTCTACGCATGAATATCCGAATGGGCTGGCGAATTCGAGCGGCGCGCTGGGGCGTTACTTGATGGATCATGTTGTTGGCGGCGGAGCTACGGGGCATCTGCCAGATTTCAAGGTGGCTCCCAATGCAAACGAGCCACGACGGCCGAACGGCATTTATGTGCCGCGGTTCCGGAATACGCCTTCGAGCACGAAGTCGCGGTTCTTGCGTGGCTACGGTTATCAGGGCGGGGCAGGACCGGAATTCAATTTCATCGCGGAAGGCTACGGGGCCTCGTTGAAGAAGAGCGTGAAAGAGGGCGTGTACGGAGTTTCGTTGGGAGCGTTCGGGGAATCGCTGGCGCGATGGGACAACTACATCGAGATTGACAGTAATTTGAAAGATGCGTGGGGTATTCCTGCGCTGCGCATTTCGATGACCCACGGAGACAATGAAGCGGCTTTGATGGAAGATGCCGGAGCCACTGCGGCGGAGATGCTGGAAGCCGCTGGGGCGAAAGACATCCGAATTCGGACACGCGTTGAAATGCCGGGCATGGCGATCCACGAATTGGGGACGGCGCGGATGGGGAACGATCCGAAGAGGTCGGTGCTGAATGCGTTCAACCAGACGCACGACGTGAAAAACGTGTTCGTGATGGACGGGGCGAGCTTTGTGTCGTCTGGGTGTCAGAATCCGACGCTCACCATGATGGCGGTTACCGTCCGTGCGTGCGCTAGCCTGATTGAGCGTTTCCACAGAAGCGAGATCTAACGACGTTCCGGAAGGCCGAACTCCTGATTGCTCAGGGAATGAAAATCACCTCGAGTTAGCGCTCCTGGGAAAAAACGAGTTCGCTAGCACTTTCCGACAGACTTTTTCTTTGATGAAGAATTTGTAAAGCTTCGGCAATGAGAATTCTGAATAGCCAGCTTCTGAAGTCACCTTCGTAGGCAAATTCTTTGGGATTGTTAGTGGCGGCGCGATGGCTGTTTCTGACCGCTTGCTCGGCTTCTTCGCCATCGTCAAGCAAACGAGATGCTACGAAACGCAGCAGGCCGCGGTAGCGGGCAAATCGGATACGAAATTTTTGTTTCGGATCCTCCACTTTAGAAAACACGCTGGCCTCTTGCTGTTCGATGCGGGGTGCATCGCCCAGCGTTACAAAAATTTGCGGACTGCACGGCTGCGCAGTCGCCTGGTACTGCTCAGTGCCGGCAGAATTGCAGGGAATGCGGGGCACTTCCTTGCAGTGCTTCGGAAATTGGTTAGCGAACGTTGGAGTTATTCCGGAATGGGCCGGAACAACAAGCACCCTGCGAAGCGGCCGCGTGGATAATGGGCAGAGGTCGAGTCGGGTTGTCGCCAGCGCAGACATGTCAACCCGCTCGCTTCGCGACAGCCTGCCGCACTTCGGCAGTTGCCCGTCGATTAGAAGAACCTGTCGGCAAGAGCATAGGAACGCGGCGGCGGTATTCGGCGTATTCTCCGTGAAATCGAACCAGGTCGCGTTCTTCGAATTGAATCGCGATCAGAATGTACAACGTGGCGCCGGCGGCGAAGACCAGGTGTGCAGAGGTCATCTTCGGGGCCGACCAGAACACCAGCAGCCATCCTACGTATAAGGGATGGCGGACCAAGCGGTACGGGCCGGGAGTACGGAAGCCGATCCCGGTGTAAGAGCGGCCCAACAAGCGGAGCCAGACCTGGCGGAGTCCAAAGAGATCGAAATGGTTGATAAGGAAAGTAGTGATAAGCACGACCAGCCAGCCGCATACATACAGCGCATTCAGAGCCAGTCGCCCGGCGCTGATTTCGACGTTCCAGATCACACCACCCATGGGTTGCCATTTCCAGAACATCAGCAGTACAGCGGCACAGCTAAAAAGCAAATAGGTACTACGTTCGACGGAAGTGGGTACGATGCGGATCCAAAAAGCTTTGAACCACGGCCGCGCCATAACGGTATGCTGAAGTGCGAACAGCCCGATAAATAGAGTATTGATGACCAGCGCCTGCAAAAATGGCGATTGCGAGCCGGAATCGATGGACTTCGAAAGCCAAAAATTCCCGAGAAAACAAAACATGTACAAAAAAGTTACCAAAGAAAGCAGGTAGCAAGCGACGCCATAAAAAAAAGCCGTGATTCGGCCGAGCATGAAGCCCTCCTTCGGGTGCCTGTGGGTTACAATCTCTCCATGCCAGGAGTGGCCTCCCGGCGGATCCCATTTAATCTTGGAACGGGTGCGCACGTACTTTGCCGGAGCTGATTTTTTTCTGAGGATTTTCTGACATCGTGATCTCAGAGCGTACAAATGCAATTTATGAGTTTGGTCCCTTCCGGCTGGAACTGGGGGAGCGCCGCTTAGTGCGTGAGGGCCGATCCATCCCGCTGACCGGAAAGGCATTCGAGACGTTGCGGGCACTGGTCCAGCGGCACGGGACGCTGGTCTGTAAAAGCGATTTGATGAACGCGGTGTGGCCGGAGACCACCGTCGAAGAGAACAACCTGGACCGCAACATTTCCGCAGTGCGTAAGGCGCTGGGAGAAAAAGCCAAAGGCGTGCAATACATCGAAACCGTGCCGCGTGTGGGATATCGCTTTGTGGCACAGGTCTCGGAGGCTGCTGAGGAAAACGTTTCCGCTGAAGCGGTGGCAACGCATGAGATTTCCGCCATCGCGGTGCTGCCGTTCGCGGATATGAGTCCAGCTCGCGACCAGGATTATTTGTGCGAAGGTCTGGCAGAAGAGCTGATCAATGTGCTTACGCGCATCGATGGGCTGCGCGTAGCTTCGCGCACTGCTTCATTTCAATTTCGCGCCAGCGGTGCGGACATTCGTGCGGTTGGCCTGCATCTTGGGGTCGGAACATTACTCGAAGGCAGTGTGCGCAAGGCCGGCGATCGTCTGCGCGTCACGGTCCAGCTTATTGAAGTCGCAACTGGCTTTCACCGCTGGTCGCGGCGCTTCGATCGCGAGTTGGACGACGTTTTTGCAATCCAGGACGAGATCGCCGAAAGCGTGGCCACTTCGCTGCGTGGCAATGTGCTGAGCCGGCACGAAAAGCAGGCCCTGCTGCGGCCGCAAACAGGGGCGGCGGCTTACGAATATTACCTGCGAGGAAGGCAGTACCTTCCGCGCTTGACGCAGCCGGACTTGCAAAGAAGTGGTGAAATGTTCGAGCATGCAATCGAGCTAGACGCGGACTACGGCCCAGCGTTTGCCGGATTGGCGACCGTCCACGCCACCTTGTACGAGTGGTTTGGTGCAAGAGAAGAGGATTTGCGCCGCGCGGAACGGGCCAGTCAAAGAGCAATGGAACTTATACCCGGCCTTGCCGAGGCCCACGTTTCGCGCGGGTTCACGCTTTCGCTCTCTCACTGTTACGATGAAGCCGCAGGTGAGTTCGAAAACGCGATCCGCATCAATCCCAATTTTTTCGATGCCTATTACTATTTCGCGCGAACTAGTTTCGCACGCGGTGACATAGAACGATCTGCGGACCTGTTTCGCATGGCGGCGAAAATTCGTCACGAAGATTTTCAAAGTCCGATGCTTCTTTCGCAATCGCTGCGCATGCTCGGGCGAATAGAAGAAGCGAGCGAAGCGGCGCGAGAGGGCATCCATCGCGCCGAAAGCGCGCTGGTTCTGAATCCACTGGATGGGCGAGCGCTCTCTCTTGGCTCGGGCGCGCTCTTTCACGATGGTCAGACAGCGCGCGCGATGGAATGGTCGCGACGAGCGCTCGAACTCTATCCAGAGGACGTAGGCACTCTGATTAACGCCGCCTGCCTGCGCTCCAAGTTAGGTCTGAAAGAAGAAGCGCTGGAATTTCTGGAGCGCGTGTTCGCACGTGGCTGGGGGAAGCGCGACTGGGTCGAGCACGACCCGGACTACGACAGTTTGCGTGACGATCCACGGTTCAAGAAGCTGCTGGCAAGGCTCAAATAATTTGCGGCTTGTGGCGCGCCGAGGCTTGGTCGGTTGCCATCCGGCACTACTCCGGAGCTAAAACGCGGGCGGTAATGGAGAAAACGAAGGCAGTCGGCTGGATTCGTGCCGACCGCCTTCGTTTTTGTTTCTGGTTAGTTTTTTCGTGGCGATTCTACTGGGCTGCGCCGAGATAGCAGCGGCCGCACATCCGCATACGAAGTTGGTTGCGGATGCTTTCGGATACGACGATGTTTGCGTGTTTGGCTGCGACCGGCGCCACGCGGTCGGCTGCCTCACTTGCGTCTTTGATACCTACCGGCGTAGCGAGGAACGCATGAACTTCGAAGGAGCTGGCAGAGCCAAAGCCTACGATTTCGCCGCGCCCAGTAAGACTAAGGAATGGAGAATCGCCTACGATCAGCGTGTTGAGGTCGGTCATCTGGCCGTTGTAGCGGAGGAAGGCGCGGGGCGAGCCGGTTGGGTCGAATGAGAGGCCGACTACTTCGCTTTTTTCGTTGATGCCCAGGGCTACGCTGCCGATGTCTCCGGGAATGGTCCGGAGATCCTGCATTTTGCCGGTCTCTTTGGTCCATGGAAAGGCATGGATGGTCGTTCGCCAGCGAGAGCGGACAACCCGACGATTTGACCCTGACCGCTGATGAACAGAGAGTGTTTCCCATTGGCCCGAGCAGCGGACTAAAGCAGGGGTTCAGACACTTTCTGCCGAGATTGCCGATGTCGATGGGTGAACCGCTTTCCCAGAGCACTGCCTGCGGGCCCACGACCAGCGGAGGACCCAAGGAGTTCGCGCAGGAGCCAGACTGGCCGACGGCCTGTCCCTTGTCGTTGATCCAGAGCGCATCTGTCACGCCATTCGAACTGGGACAGACGACTGGAAGTACTTCCGGCTGGACCGCTTTGTATCCTGTCTTTGTGCGGGGGCAGCATATGTGGCCGCGGATCAAGGAAGAGAAGCGGCCGCAGAGTTTCAAAGAATTCTCGACCATCGCGGGGTAGTTCTAAATTCGCCCATCGGCGCGTTGGCACATCTTGGCCTGGCGCGAGCCGGAGTGTTGCAACGCGATGTTGTGAAGGCTCGGGCCAGCGACCAGGATTTCTAGCGCTTTGGAAGGACGCCGACCGCGATGTTCCCATCTTCAAGCAAGCCGAAGCAGAGTACCGGAAGTTGCAGTGAGCACGCAAATTTAGTTTATTAGTACTGTAAACGGTTCGCGATTTGGCGCCAGGTGATGAGCTTGATGTTTTGCTCGTGGAGCAGATTGTGGAATTCGGGACTGGTGAAGAAGTCGAAGTCGCGTTGCCGCCAGGCGGCGCCCCAGGTGTCGCGTTCGCGGGTGGCGGCTCGCAGTTCTGCGTCGTCGTATCCCAGATGGATGACTAGCTCGGTCACGCCGGGCTGCATATTTCGAAGGGCATTCTTGTAAAACGCGGCCCATTTTTCGGGTGGGACGCTGGGTTCGATCGTGATGGTGTGATCGATGACGACGTCGTCGGGGCCCAGGCTTTTCTCAAGATAAGGATAGTCGGCGAACCAGTCGCGGGTGATGAAGAATGGCAGTTTGTATTCGTGCGCCAGGTGTAGAGCGACTTCGAAGAGTTCCTTGCCGGTGCTGTGCAGACGATATTGATGCGAATCGAGATGCGTAGGACGAACACCCATGGCGTAGGCGCGAGCGATTTGTGCGCGCAGTTCGAGTCCGGCTTCGCGGGGATCGATTTTCGTGGTCGCGGTCCAGTCATGATGGAAATAACCATTTTCGTCGAGCAGAGTGCGGACATTATCAGCGGGAGCCACCGGACCCCAGCGGTAGTAGACGCGTTCGCTGGTGAGCGTGAGATGAAGGCCGAAATCGAAATCGGGATGAGACGTAGCGTAGTCGGCGATTTCCGGGAACCACGGACAGGGAACCATGATACTGGCGGAATTGACTGTACCGGATTCAAGCGCTTT
The DNA here is from genome assembly GCA_963743735.1 of uncultured Acidobacteriota bacterium. Lineage (GTDB taxonomy): Bacteria > Acidobacteriota > Terriglobia > Acidiferrales > UBA7541 > Acidiferrum. The sequence goes on along the minus strand of CAVURF010000011.1, from coordinate 227,225 downwards.
GATTGACGCGGCGTCTACGGAGTGAGTGAAGCCAAGATCGTCAGCATGGACAATCAGGAGTTTTGCGTCAGGCAGGTAGCCGAGTTGCTCAGCAAGAGTCTTTCTCTGCGCCACTTGCGCGTTGCTGGAACTTGCTACAGCAGCGAAGAGGATGCAGCGGAATAAGACTTTGAGATTGCGCATGGGATCAGCTACGGCATAACGGGAAGGATTATGTGGGACGGCAATTTGGGCGATGAGTAGACGCGCTGGGTGGCGGGAGAGAAGTCTGCAGGTTTTGCGTCGTAAATGCTTGGAACGAATTTTTGTGGGTTGCGGTCAATGAGCGGGAACCAGGTGGATTGAATCTGTACCATGACGCGATGACCTTTTAGAAAAACGTGGTCGTGGTCGCGGAGAGGAACGTTCCACTCAGTGGGCTGATTTGCCGTGAGGGCGTGCGCATGTTCGAAACTTTCGAGGTAGCGGCCACGGCGGACTTCCATGGCAACGGGCAGTTCGTAGCCGTTAAGAGATTGCGCGAATTGGCCGGGCTTGGGGCCAGCGTCAGGATCCCAAGCGTTTTTCTGGGCGGTTTCGGGATAGACGTCGATGAGTTTGACGACGAAGTCGCTATCGGTGCCGGAGGTTGAGGCGAAAAGTCTTGCGGAGAGCGGGCCGGTGATGGTGAGGTCTTGATCGAGCGGGGCGCTGACGTAGCCCAAAACATCGGGACGATGATCGACGAAGCGCTGGTCGGCAACTTCCCAGGTGCGCCAATCGCCAGCAGGGTAGGTGGGAGAAATGGGCCGCAGGCGATAGGGAACGGGATTGGCGGGATCGGAAACGTATTCGCGGAATTGTTTTGCGGTGGATAAATTGTTGGCGGCGGCGTCGGAAGGTGGATCGAATGAAAGGGTGCCGTCGGTGTGGAGATAAAGATTTGTGAGCTTGGCTTCTTTAGGTGGCCAGACGGCGTAGGTGTGCCAGGTATTGGAGCCGCTTTGGAAAGCACTGGCCTGCCAAGAAGGCTTTGCGCCGATGCCGTGAAGGTAAAAGCGAAAGAACGGAGCTTCGAGGGTTTCGCGAAACTCACGCGCGGTTTCGTGCCCCGCAAACGGAATAATGCCGATCGAATCGCCCTTGGGGGTTTGCCACTGGCCGTGGAACCATGGGCCGGCCACGATGAAGTTGGTGTGATCGGGATCGTGCTCGGCGGCATGGCGGAAAATTTGCCACGGGCCCCAGGGGTCTTCCTGATCCCAAAAGCCGGCGACGTTGAGATTGGGAACGGTCGAGGCGTGAAGTTGGCTGACCCAGGCTTCTTTTTTCCAGAATTCATCGTAGTCGGGATGCGCGACCGAGTCGTTCCAGTAGGGAATGGAGCCGTGGAGATATTTTGCATTGATGTTGGAGAGCGGGCCGAGGTTTAAATACCACTCGTAGGTATCGTAAATCTCAAAGGCAAAATTGGTGTTTTTGTTTTTGTCGGCTTGTTCGAGCACGGCATATTCGAAGTCGTAGCTTTCGCGCAGGGCGCCGTAGCGGTGATCGTCATCGTTCATCCATTGATCGACGGGAGAAGCTTGTTCGCTGATGGCTTTTAGGGCGGGGTGAGGATGCAGCAGCGTTTGTGCGGTGGTGAGGCCGTCGTAGGAAACGCCATACATGCCAACTTTGCCGTTGTTGTTGCGAACATTTTTGATGAGCCATTCGATCGAGTCGTAGGCGTCGGTGGTTTCATTAGTAGCTTTTGGATCCTTCAGGTCCACCCAGGAGGAGAGCAGAAAAATGCCTTCGGATCTGAAGCGGCCACGAAGATTTTGAATCACGAAAATGTAACCGTCCTGCGCGAGTTCTTTGAGAGAGGCGGGCATCTGCTCGGGTGCTTTTTCCGGAACACCGTAAGGAGTACGGCGAAAGAGAATGGGAAGAGGTTTTGTGGCGCCGACGGGAGTGAGGATCACGGTTTGCAGGTGGACGCCGTCGCGTACTGGAATCATAACTTCCTGAATGTTGAAGATGGGTGCGGAAGCCGCTGCGAGGGCGGTTTGATGCGCGGAGCAGGACAGTGTGAGGAAGAAAACGACAAGAGCGAGATAAGCTGTACGCATCAATTTTCTCCGCTGAGTCAAGTGAAGCGTGAAATTTGTCGAGAACGAGCTACGCGAGAGTATAGCAATTTCTGCCAGCTTCTCCGGAAGTGCAGAATTAAGAAACCAACTCCGCGGCTGGTGGACATGACGCTCGATATCGTAAACGATGCCGGAACGGGTGTGCCACCGTGGTCTATTTCAATGTACTGAGTTGCGAAAGTGCTTTTTGCAGGGCTTGATCGAGAGAGCCTTGGAAAATGAGAATCTTTACTTCTAATGCCGCTCGCTGATTTGGTGCCAGCGAAGTCTGCGGATCGACCTGCTGGCAGGTGAGTTCTGGATTGCTCCACACGTTGCCGGTAGTTCGAGTGAAACTTGCGGCTACCTACTTGCCATCTGTCGAGACGGTGGCGATAAATGGCTCGTCGACTGCTCGCGACTTGGTGTAATACGTGATGCCGTCCGTGCGGAGCTCAACTCGTTGCTGCGGAACGGGCCATGTGAACGACGCAAGACAGCGCAACGGCAGCCATTGGCTCAGCGGCATTGTAAGTCTGTCTGGCGTTTCTGAAGCGAGGAGATCAAACCCCTCCGGATGATGTACATCTCTGTACGTTCCAGCCGAGCGTCGTGGAAGATCGAGACGAGCCGTGGATCGGTGACCGCATAAATCCTGTCGTATCCCGCGTTCGATCGATTCAGGAGTTCGTAGTGAAAGAGAACTCCATCGTCTTCGATCGTTGCTCGGGCCAGCACGTGGATGATACAGGTGCTCCGGTTCGCTGGTGCCTTGTCATTTTGCTGTAACATGCTCTGGGGAAATGACGTCGATAGCGGAATCGTTGTCGGGATGGCCCGGCAACACGATGCGCAGACTGGGTTGGGTGTTTTCCGCCGCAACCATCATCCGCAAACCATTCACATTCTGAATTGGGTGCGGCACTGGATCGCCATGCGGCGCTGTCCGGCGCGCGACCACGCCCAAGCAAATGAATATGGACGTGAGGACGGCGGCGCGCATCTTAAAAGATTTTTTCCTGGCGGCGGAGGTTGCCGAAGGTGCCGATGTTGGCGATGTTTAAGGCGATGCGGAACTGATTTTCTGTGCGTACCTGGCCCAGCGCGATGCGGCGGTATTCGAAAGATAGCCCACAACAGTTGCCGTTGTAGGTGACTTGCGCGATCTGGTTTTGCAACGCGCTATTCTGGATGTCGTAGCTCACGCCGCCAGTAAAATTAAAGCCTTTGCGATTAAAACTTCCGTAACCGATGAGCGCACGAACCTGATTGGAGAGCGGCTGCAGAATCGGATTGTCCTGAATGTGAAAATGCGCCACGGTCAGGAAGAATTCGCTGTAAGGTTTTACTTTTACCAGAGTTCCTTCGGCCACGATCTTGCTCAATTGCGGATCATATTCAATCAGCTGTTCGGCATCGTATTTTCCGCCGGGGGTGATTTTGAAGTCGCCGACAATCGGCGAAGAGTTACGCGGGCCTACGGCAAACGCGAACGGGGTGATGGAATTCAATGGCTGCAAAACGTTGCGCTCGCCATCCACAATTGCTCCGCCAAACGTCGGATCGAAATAGTGTTTCTGCACTACATTCAAGGATAAAAATTCCAAGGGCTGATCATCGCCGTTTTTCAGGTAAAGCCGCTGAGTGAATCCGTACTCGACCTCATTGGTATTCGAGAGAGTCGCATCGGAATCGAAGCGGATGAAGCGCTCGAAATCGTTGATCCCCGTGACATAGCGATAGGTGACTTCCGGCTCGATGGTGTGTTTGTATTTGCGTTTGGACTTCGGGCGATTGAAATATCTTTCCAGCGTCGGCGGACGGATCTCGAGTGAAAATTCGCCGTCGTTGCGCGTAATGGATTGCGTGCTCAAGTTGCCGGCTGCGTCGAGCGATGCGCCATAGCGTGTGGTGCGCACTGCGGCAGTGCCGGTGACAGCAAGCCAGGGCCCGAAATGAAGCGGTACGGTAACTTTAGGCGCGATCTCCATGCGCTGCACGACGGGAGGCGTGTTCAAATCCTCATCCTCGCGATGGAGAGCGCCGATCGATGAAGCAAAGCTGAAATAAACCGGCAAGTTGCGCCACGGCGCCTGTTCCACGGAGCCGAATCGCGCTTCCGGCACATTGCGAAGCGAAACGCTGGTTTCCGGACTGATGGTGAGAAAGCTCTTGTCGTTTACACCTGCAAAATTCAGGCTGAAGCCGCGAAAATTGTTACTTAGAAAAACCGCGCTGTTCACTTCGGAATTAATCGCGTCGCCGTAGGTATCGGCGAAGGCCAGCCGGAAGGTCAGCGAAGACAGTTGGTTGACGTCCGCCACGAATCGCCAGCCCTGCGGCAGCAGCGACTGTATTTCCAACCGCTGTTGATGGCCGCCTTGCGACTCCAGTACGCCGTTTGCGTCAGGCACGCCGCGGTCGATCACGCCGTAATAGGTATAGCTGAACGAAGTATCTTCGGCTGGCCGCAAGCGAATTTCGGCGTGCTGCGACGAGCCGCGTTTGGTAAGGTCCTGTGCGCCGATGGTTGCGTCGGCCCAGGTTGTCGGCGCCCAATAATATGCGTCGCCAAATACATAACCTTTCGTCGAACTGTTGCCAACATCGGGAATCAGGAATCCCGATTGACGAATTTTCTGTCCCGCCGGCGCGGTCGCGTAGGGAAGCCAGATCAGCGGAACTTTGAATAGCCGGAAATTGGCATTTACCAGCGCGACCGATTTGTTCAAACGAATCTTGGCCCGCGGCGCAAACATTTGCCAGGTCGGCCGGTTCTGATCGCAAATCGTGATCCATGCCTGGTGCACCACGAACACATTGTTGGCATAGCGTTCGACCTGGTGCGCTTCGAAATACAGGGGATTGTCCGATACCAGCACCACGGGGTTGGGCCTGCGCAGAATTCTAATGCTGCCGCGCACGTTGGTGAAGGTGCCTGCGCCGCTCGTAAAGTTGTAGTGCGCCTCATCGGCTTCCAGATGTTCGTTTTCGTAGTCGAATTGCACGTGGCCCTGCGCCAGGGAATCGTGTGTGGTGTCGTTGTATTCCAGGTGGTCGGCGCGCAGGCGCATTCCTGCGTACTGTAAATCCACGTTTTTATCGGCGATGAAGACATCGCCCTTGCGAGTCTGCGGCCCGCCGGAAGACAATTCCGCGTATTGCCCCTTTCCCGAGGGCAGCCGCACCTGCTGGGCCTGGCCGGGCATGGCAAGCAACAAGAATATCGCACACTGAATAAACAGAATGCCCCCGCCCAGGGCTACTCGCGCGCTCTTCAGAGTCGGATGAGTGTGCAGCATGCAATCGAATAAAAACAGTTCGATAGCTTATCACGCGCTCCGGGTTGCGTGTGCCGCGCGGAAAATCTGAGTGGCGGCGATCGCTTTGGAGCCTCTTATGTCACCCAACGCTGAACTCGAATCCAACTGTATCAGCTGAAATTCATTTGCTGCATACCAGCGTTCGGCGCGGTATCATTCGCGGCTCCGCTCTGGGCCGCGGAGAAGTTATTTGGAGGATTCATGGAGACGAAGTGCATGCGTTTGATTCTAGCGTGTTGCTCGATGGTATTTCTGGTGGCGGTCCCAACCCTGGGCCAGAAAGAACAAAGGAAGAACAACAAGGAAAAGAAAAAGCTGTGGCGGCAGCGAATGCAGATGCCGCCAACCAGCCCGCACTCACCGACAAATTCAAGGCTCTGGAGTTTCGCGAGATTGGTCCTGCGGTCATGGGCGGCCGGATCGACGATTTCGCTGCCGTAGAAAGCAATCCCAATGTCGTGTACGTCGGAGTGGCCTCTGGCGGAGTATGGAAAACGACCAACAACGGAACCACTTGGGAATCCGTTTTTGACAAGGAAGGTGTGTCAACCATCGGTGACATTGCGATTGCGCCTTCGGATCCGTCGGTGATCTGGGTCGGCACCGGCGAACCCAATAATCGGCAGAGTTCTTCGTGGGGCGACGGAATTTACAAGTCGACCGATGCAGGCAAGACCTGGAACGAACATGGGACTGGCGGAAACGCGGCACATTGGACGAGTGGTTGATTCATCCAAAGAATCCAGATGTGGTTTACGCCGCCGCGCTCGGTCACCTGTGGGGACCAAATCCGGAGCGTGGCGTGTACAAGACATCCGATGGCGGCAAGACGTGGAACCAGGTACTGAAAATCAGCAACGACACCGGAGTCGGCGACATCGCGATGGATCCGGAAAGCCCGGACACGCTTTACGCAGCGGCGTATACGCGGCGCCGAACGCCGTTTGGCTTTAACGGTGGCGGCACAGAAGCTGGAATTTACAAAACTACCGACGGGGGCGCGACTTGGAAAAAATTAGTTAAAGGCTTGCCTTACGAAAATGGGGGTGAAACCGGCCGCATCGGAATCGATATCTACCGGAAAGATCCCAACATTGTCTACGCATTGGTGCAGCACGAAAAAGGCGGCATTTATCGCAGCGAAGACAAAGGCGAAACGTGGAAGAAGATGAGCGACACCGATCCTCGTCCGTCGTACTACAGCCAGGTGCGCATTGATCCCAACAATGATTTGCGCATATGGGTTCTGGGCGCAGCCATGTTTTTTTCCGAAGATGGCGGAAAAACTTTCACCACGCGGCGGGTACAAAAAATTCACGGCGATTTCCACGCGTTGTGGATCGATCCTGGCAATTCGAGTCACATCATCGCGGGAAGCGATGGCGGCATCCATTGGAGCTATGACAACGGGAAGACCTGGGACTTTTCTGAATAACATCGCCATCGGCCAGTTTTATGAAATCGGTCTGGACAACGAAAAGCCGTATCACATTTGCGGTGGCTTACAGGACAACGGCAGTTGGTGCGGTCCGAGTGCAACGCCGGGTCGCGACGGCATCAGCAATCAAGATTGGACCTTGATTCACGGCGGCGACGGATTCTACGCCCAGATTGACAATGTCGAACCCTGGATCGTCTACAGCGAATCGCAGGATGGCTATCTGGTGCGGCGCAATTTACACGCCGCGCAGGAACGTTCCATCAAGCCGGAAGCAAAATTTGGCGAACCGCATTATCGTTTTCAATGGAATTCGCCGGTAGCCGTTTCGGTTCATGACCACAACACGATTTATTACGGTGGGAATTATTTCTTCAAGTCCACCGACCGTGGTGATTCGTGGATGCGGCTGGGAAATGATCTGACCAGCGGCATCGATCGCAACAAACTGCAGATTTTCGGCAAGACTCCCGACAAGCAGACACGCTTTCGCGGCACGATGGCGTCGAGGAATATCCGACCATTACTACCATCAGCGAGTCGCCGGTGACCGCTGATGTGCTGTGGGCGGGAACAGACGACGGCAATGTGCAGGTGACACGCGACGGCGGTAAAAACCTGGAAAAATGTTGCGCGGAAAGTGCCTGGCGCGTCCGCGCAGGAACTTATGTCAGCCGCGTGCGTGGCTTCGAAGTACGCGGCTGGTTCAGCCTACGTCACGTTTGATGGCCATCGCAGCGATGATTATGCGGTGTACATTTTCGCCACGTCAGATTACGGCGAAACGTGGAAGGCCATTCGCCACGGTATTCCCGATACCGCTGGAACGGTGCACGTGGTGCGCGAACACCCACGCAACGCCAATCTGCTTTTTGCCGGGACGGAATTTGGTCTGTGGATTTCCTGGGATCGCGGCGCGAACTGGACCGCGTTCAAGAATAATTTCCCGACCGTTCCAGTGGACGATATCGAGTTGCAGGCGCGCGAAAACGATCTGGTTCTCGCAACGCATGGGCGCTCCATCTGGATTTTTGACGACCTGACGCCTTTGGAAAAAATGGACGGCACGGTTACGCGTCAGCGACCTGACATTTATTCCCGCCGCGGACTGCGAATGTCTGGCACTCTACACGCGGCGCTGGAGTGCTGGCAAAAGGCATTTGCTGCCAAGAATCCTCCGGAGGGAGCGATCATAAACTACTATCTGAAATCGGCTCTTGCCGCCCGCGGAATCTAAGCCGGAGTCCACGGAAAAGAAAGAAGCGACCGCCGAAATCGCAAAAGCCCAAGACCGACGAGCGGAGGCCAAACCGGCGTCAAGCTGACGGAAAAACCGATCGAAACTGCTCCGGCCGCGAAGACCACGGAAAAAACGAGGGAGGCGAAAGAAGAAAAGGCAGGAAGAAAAGAAAGAAGGCAAAGTCAAAATCGTGGTTACCGACAAAGACGGAAAAATTGTTCGTGAGCTCGAAGGACCGGGCGCCGCGGGAGTGAACCGCACCAATTGGGATTTGCGCTACAACGCGCCGGCGCGAACCGACTCCAGAGCAACTGGAAGCAATCGCCGCAGGATACGGATTTGGTCCGCGCGGACCGTACGTGGAGCCGGCGAATACACATCAAGATCACAGCTGGAAGCAAGGAAGCTACTAGAAGACTTACCGTTGAAGATGATCCGCGGCTGCAAATAAGCGCCGAAGATCGCGCCGCGCGGCGTGCCGTCATCGAGCAGCTCTACGCGATGGCAAAATCCACGACCAGGACCGCAAAACGATTCTCGGCATCCAGAGCGCCTTGAAAACGGCTCGCGAAAATTGGAAAACGGAAGCAGCGAAGCCGAAAGGCACGAAAATGCCGGAGGCGATTGTAAAGAGCGCTGACGAATTGCAGAAAAAAGTCGACCGGTTGCTACGAAGTACCAACGCGAGCAGCAAGGCCTGGGCAATGCCGGGCCCGCCGTTCGAATGGAAGCCTGAGCCTCTGTCCAATCAGGTGCAGGATCTGATGGAGGATCTAGACGACTTTGCCGCAGCGCCCGGCGCACAGCAGAAAGAAAAGCTAGCTGAACTGACACCGCTGGTTGCTGACGCCTCCGCGCAAGTGAAGAAAATCCTCGACGAGGATCTGGCGGCGCTCAATAAGAAGATGAATGAAGCGGGAATCCCTCATATCGTGCCTACGCCGCCCGCGCCTCGGGCCGGTGGCGGGAATGCTCAGGATGATGACAACGACGACGCCGGACGCTGAGAATGGCGAACTCCGAAACGATTTGCCGCCGGCGCGTCTAATCGCCGTCAGAGCGGGTGTGGATAAGCACGTTTGTACCACCACGACTTTTGCCAATGATCCAGACGACTGCGGTAGCACCGGCGACCTTGCTTGTGCGCGGTACCGGCCTGGCCAGAGGCATGAGTGCTGGCTCTTCGCGGCTCAAGGTAAACAAGAGCGCTGGTGTTACTGGATTTCGATTTTCGCGAGCGATGAACACTTCTGAAGGAGAAACGCATGAATGGGTGTACGGCAACCGAGCGGTCGCTGGTGTTCTACGTGGTGATGTTGGCCCTGATCTTGGTGGCCTGATGGAATCCGCGAAGCTGTGCACAGGACATTGCGCCAGGAAAAGGATAAAAAAGAAGAAAAGAAAGACGAAAAGAAGGACGACAAGAAAGACGAGAAAAAAGGCCTAACGCTGAAGTCCGACCGCAAGATTACTTCACTACCGACGAAGGCACCTGGCTTTCGCTGGACGTGTCGTCTCGACGGCAAGACCATCGTGTTCGAATTGGTCGGCGACATCTACACCCTGCCCATCGAAGGCGGCAAGGCGAAGTTGATTGATGGCGGCATGGCTTTTGATAGCCAGCCGAAATTTTCGCCCGACGGGCAATGGATCGCTTTCCTCTCCGATCGCGAGGGCAGCGACAACATCTGGATCATGCATCCTGACGGAACCGGCGCGAAACAGGTTTCCAAAGACCCCAACACAGAATTTGCTTCGCCGAGTTGGGATCCCAACGGCAAGTACATTTATGTTTCGAAAACCAATTTTGGGATTGGCGCACGGGAAATCTGGATGTATCACGTGGATGGCGGCACTGGAATTCAGATTACGAAATCAAAACCGACTCCGACCATTCGCCGGCAGGATCGTCCGAACGACATGGGCGTAGTTGCATCGGCTGACGGCAAATATCTTTATTTTGCGGAACGGCATGGTCCATTTTCGTACAACGCGATCCTTCCGCTGTGGGAAATCAAGCGCAAGGATCGCAAAACCGGAGAGGAAGATTCCATCATCCAACAACCGAAAGAGCGCATTTCGTCCGGGACTAACCCCGGACGGAAAATCGCTGCTGTATGTGACGCGGTATGAAACAGAATCCGGTCTGCGTTTGAGAAATCTGGAAACCGGCGAAGACCACTGGGTGCGCTATCCGGTCACTCGCGACGACCAGGAATCGTTGTTCACGCGCGATCTTTTTCCCGGATATGCGTTTCTGCCAGGCGGTAAAGAAATTGTTTATAACCAGGACGGAAAAATCCGCAGGCTCAATCTAGACTCTGGCGCCGAGACAATCATTCCATTTTCCGCGGAAGTTTCCCAGGACCTCGGTCCGAAGCTGGACTTCCCGCAAAAAGTCGAACAAGGTCCGGTCAAGGTTCGCTTGATCCACGACCCGGCGGAATCTCCCGACGGAAAAAAGCTGGCATTTTCCGCGATGACCCATCTTTATACTCTTGATTTGCCGGGCGGGAAAGCGCAGCGCCTGACCTCCGGTAAGACGACGGAATTTCAGCCCGCATTTTCGCCCGACGGGAAGTGGATTACCTATGTTTCCTGGTCCAGTGAAGGCGGAGAACTGTGGAAGATTTCCGCTGCTGGCGGATCTCCGGTGCAACTTTCCAAGTCGCTCGCGGTTTACAGCAATCCGGCGTTCTCGCCCGACGGCACAAAAATAGTTTTGCTGCGCGGCAACGCGTACGACCGCGAGAACAGCACTCTCGATGGCGGTCAAACCGGCAATGCCGACCTGGTTTGGATTCCCGCCGACGGCGGCGACGCCAATTTGATTCTTCCTGCGCGTGGGGCGAACGGCCCGCACTTCACCAACGAAAAAGACCGCATCTACGTTTACACGCCTGGAGGATTGGTTTCGTTGCGCTACGACGGGACTGATCGCCGCACGCATCTGCAGGTGAAGGGGCAAGGTCTGTACTTTTTTGAAGAACCGATTCCCGCTGATGACCTGGTGCCGAGTCCTGACGGGCAGTGGGTTCTTGCGCACATCATGAATCAACTCTATGTGTTGGCGATGCCTCCCGTCGGCGGCGAAGCGCCGACGGTCATGGTCAATGGTCCGTCTGTTCCTATGAAAAAAGTGACCGACATCGGCGCGGATTATTATGGCTGGGCCGACGACGGCAAGACAGTGGCGTGGGCTATCGGCTCGAGCTATTTCCGCCAGCCATTCAGCTCCATTTCCTTTGAGCCGCCCAAGGATGAAAAAAAGGAGGGCGAGAAAAAAGACGGCGACACTAAGGACGCGGACAAAGACAGAGAAAAGAAAGACTCCGCGGAACGCCAAGAAAGACGCCAAGAAAGACGAGAAGAAGGAAGAGAAAAAACCGCAGAAATTCAAGGAGCAGGAAAAAGACGTGCAGGAAATCGCCATCGACATCGAACTTCCGCGCAAAACTCCCAAGGGTACAATCGTGTTGCGCGGGGCGACCGTGGTCACTATGAAGGGCGACGAAGTATTGAAAGACGCCGACGTGGTCATCGAGAACAATCGCATCACGCGCGTCGGAGCAAAGGGCATTGTGCCTTCAGGCGCGAAAATTTTTGACGTGAAAGGCAAAACCATCACACCCGGTTTTATCGATACACATGCACACTGGTTCGAAATCCGTCGCGGCATTCTTGATACCCAGAACTGGGCGTTTCTGGCGAATCTTGCTTATGGCGTAACGGCCGGCCTGGATGTGCAAACCAGCACCAACGACATGTTCGCGTACCAGGATTTGGTGGACACGGGAGATATTTTGGGGCAACGCGCATTTTCCACTGGCCCCGGAGTTTTCTCCGACAATAATTTTCAATCCGAGGCAGAAGTGAAAGGCGTGCTCACCAAGTACCGCAAATATTACGGCACACACAACATCAAGAGCTATCTGGTCGGTAACCGCAAGCAGCGCCAGTACATGGTGCAGGCGGCCAAAGAACTGGAAATGATGCCGACCACCGAAGGTGCGCTGGATCTAAAACTCAATCTGACGCATGTGATTGATGGCTTTCACGGCAACGAGCACACGTTGCCGATCACGCCGCTGTACAAGGATGTGCTGCAGATGTTCGCGCAATCGGGAATTTCAGAAACTCCTACATTGATCGTTAATTATGGCGGGCCGTTCGGCGAAGACTACTGGTACGAATACAGCGAGGTGCATGACAACGCAAAGCTCAACCACTTCACGCCGCACAAGGTTCTGGACGAAAAAACCAAGCGCCGCCCGGCGTGGTTCCGCAAGGACGAATACGAATTTCCGAAGCTGGCTGCGCAAGTTACAAAACTGGAACGTGCCGGGGGCCTAGTGGGAGTTGGCAGTCACGGCCAGTTGCAGGGTCTTGGCTATCACTGGGAAATGTGGATGCTGGCCAGCGGCGGCATGACACCGATGGAAGTACTGAAGTGCGCGACGGTCAACGGTGCAAAAATTGTCGGGCGGCCGGACGATCTCGGCAGCATCGAACCGGGAAAACTGGCCGACCTGGTGATCTTCGACAAGAATCCGCTCGAGGACATTCACAACACCAACACCATCCATTGGGTCGTGAAAAACGGCGAAGTCTTCGAAGGCGATACCCTCAATCAGGTGTGGCCGGAGCAGAAAAAACTGGAGCCGCTGTGGTTTTGGAATAACTACGATGTGCCGAAGAGTGGTGAGCCGTTGAGTTACGGTAAGACCGTGACGCCCTGAGGATGAGATCAACGACCAGAGATCAGCGACTGCTACCTACTGGGCAGTGAATAGCACGTAGTAAGTTTTCGGTGGCAGTTTAGTGCTTCCGACTCACTCCTCCGTACTCAGGACTTTCTGTTTGGCAAGGGTTTTAGCTTCTGATTCTTTGTACCAGTCAAAGGTACGGCGCAGGCCCGCGGCGAAATCTACCGTGGGCTCATACTTCAGAAGTTCGCGGCTTAAGGTGATGTCGGCTTGCGAGTCGCGAATATCGCCATCGCGCGACGGTTCGTATTTCACCTGCGCCTGATTGCCGCTGATTTCGCGGAGAAGTTGCAGCGTCTGGTTCAGCGAAATTCGCGAGCCGGTGCCGATATTGACGGTTTTTCCGCTGGCGGCGGGAGCTTCGCATGCAAGCAAATTTGCCTGCACGACGTTGTCGATATAAGTGAAGTCGCGGGTCTGTTCGCCGTCACCAAAAACAACCGGCACGGTTTTCTCCAGGAAGGCAGTACAGAATTTTGCGAGCACGCCCGAATAGGGCGAACTGGGGTCCTGCCGAGGACCAAAAACGTTAAAGTAGCGGAGGCTGACGTTTTGCAGGCCGTACACTTTTCCGAACATTTGCGCATAAAGTTCGCAAACGTATTTTGTGACGCCGTAGGGAGAAATCGGTTCCGGTTGCATGGTTTCAATTTTTGGGAGTGTAGGTGTTTCCCCGTAGGCGGAAGAAGAGACGGCAAGTACGACGCGTTTAACCTTGGCGTCGCGCGCAGCGACGAGAACGTTCAGCGTGCCCTCGATGTTCACCTTGTTGGTTTCGAGAGGATCTTTTATCGAGCGGGGAACCGAAGTGCGTGCGGCCAGATGCAGCACGTAATCGGCCTCGTGCATGGCGCGGCGAACCGCTTCCAGATCGTTGATGCTGCCCTTGATGAAAGAAATTTTGCTGCGGACTTCCGCGAGATTGTCTTCCTTGCCGGCGGAGAGATCGTCCAGGACCACGACGCTTTCTCCGCGGCGGACGAGTTCATCAACTGTGTTTGAACCGATAAATCCCGCACCACCGGTAACGACGTATCGCATTCGAGCTATCCTCTGTTAACTCAGGTTTTTAAAACAAACCCTGAACCCTGAACCCCGCGTGCGTCGTTCGCGATCTGCGGTCCGATGCAGTTGCCCCGGTGAACATGCAGCGAGCTTACCCAAGACGCGCGAAAATGCTTCTGGTAACCTGAAGCAGCGCGGCCCGGAAAAGATGGTTCGCGTCACACTGTAGTTTACGACGAAAGCCGGCTTCGCAGGATTTTCAATAAAGGGCCACGTCGCAGGAAAGTTATGAGCCGCCGATTAGTTTCCGTGCTTGCCGTGATTCTTGCCGTGGCATGCGGCACGGCTGCCTTTGTGTGGCTGCATGCCGGAGGTCAGAGCAAGACGGTAGTGCAGTTCACGCCCGAGCCGCCGGCGACGAGTTCTGGCCCCGCGCGCGAAGCGCCCCCTGCTCCGACAACCGGGAACGAATCAACCGCCGCCAACGCGCCCAAGCCGATATTGAATTCCACGCCGGCCACAGGGTTCACGCCGGTGTCGGGAGAAATTTTGGAGTTTACCAGCAGCGTCGCGAAGGTTAACAACGTAGCGAGCTTGCGACTGGTGGTGGCCGGACGCAAGGAAGTAGCGGGCAAAGATGCTTGGCACCTGCAGGCGTTTGCGCACACGCAGAATCCGCTGCGCATGGTGTTTGAACTGGACGACCAGTTTGATTCGTACAGCGCGCCGGGCGATTTTGCCAGCGTGCAATATGAAATGCGCCTGAGCGAACGCGGACAGAAAGTGCAATCGGTGCAACGAATGACGCCGACCGGCCGTGAGTCTGCACCTGCCGGAGCGTCCGAGGCGCGGGTACTGCCGGGAACACGCGATCCGCTGGGAATGATGCAGTATCTGAGATCGGTGGATTGGGCCAAGACGCCGGCGGTGCATAGCTCGGTGTTTGATGGGCATAAGTTGTATGAGGTGCGCGCGCAAAAGACTGGCTCGGCGGAAGTTGAAGTTCCGGCCGGAAAGTTTTCGACCTCGACCGTGGACATCAAAGTCTTTGACAATGGCGAGGAAATGAAGGACGCGCACTTTACTGTGTACCTGGCGAAGAACGCGGCACGGACGCCGGTGTTGCTGGAGGCAGTGCTGCCATTTGCCACTGCGCGAGTGGAGTTGACGAAGAAGCAGTGACTGGTTGATTCGTGACTCGTGGACAGCGGCCGAAGCGTAGCGCGCCGGCGCACGGCGTTTGAGGCGAACAGCTTTTGCCGAGAAACTATTCCAGTTTGGCGTATTCGGACTTGGCTTGCTTGAGGACAGGGATGTCGGTATCGGCTTCTTTCCACTTTACCAGGAAGTCCTGATAGGCAGTTCGAGCTTTTCCGGTATCGCCTTTGGATACGAAGGCGCGTGCGAGTTGCAACTGCGCTAGCGGAATCAACTCGCTGTCCGCTTGCCGCCCACGAAAATCTAGAATTTTTTGAAACTCGGCCGCAGCTTTGTCCGGCTGCTTCGATTGCAGGTAACCCCTGCCTCTTACGTAGAGAATCCAGTAGGGAGCGTTAGGAGGCTGTCCCGCGAGTTCAAATCGCCGCGCAGACTCGAGCGTAGCAACGGCGCTTGAACCATCATTGCGTTGCAGGCCGCTTAGAGCTTCGACGAGCGGCATATAAATGGCATGAACCACGGAATCCTGGGGATGCTCCTTGCGTTCTTCTTCCATCAATTTCTTGGCAGCCGCTGTGTCGCCGCACTCCGCCAGGGCGAGCGCGGCGATTTTGCGATTTTCTCCGTCCGGAACGTCGGCGAGAGAGGCTGCGGTCGCCGCTCTGGCGCCGCCGCAGTCGCCGTATGCAGCCTGGCGTCTTCCCGCCGTCGCTTTCAGCACTGCGGTGAACTCCTTCATGCCGTTACGCCGTGCGGAAGCTTCGGCATCACGAAACGAAGCTTGCGCGAGCTGAACCTTTCCTAAAGACATCTCCGTGCCGGCCTTGAGGCCAAGCATAAACGGCTCGTGTTCGGTACCTTTGGCCCAGGCCAATTGGCTGTCCATCGCCGCCTGGTCCCGCTTAAGAGCGCCGAGAGCAAACAAGGATATGTGCACGGGGACGCTGTCTGCCTTCTTTGCAATGGCCTCGTCCGCAACGGCCCGCGCTTCTTCGAAGCGGTTCAAGCTCAAATAGGAAAACATCATGCGGTCATATGCGTAGGTATCCTTCGGATCGATCTGTAACGATTCCCTGCCAAGGGCCAGCGACTTTTCAAACTCTCCGGTGGTGAAATAGGCTAGCCCGAGGTTGTCTATCGGGATTGAATCGCGGGGATACATTCGCCGCCAGGCTTCATAGGTGTCGATGGTCTTATCGACTTCGCCGGTCACACCGTCGTAGTAGTGCGCCTGAATGTAAAAGCGCTCCGGTTCCGTGGCGCGATCTTTCAGGGCAAAAGCTTTTTTCAGGTTCTCTTCGGACGCTTTTATCTCCACATTGTTGCCGTAGGCCACGCCCATTGTCGCGTAGGCCAACGCGAAATTTGGGTCCAGTTCGGTGGCGCGCTTGAGATGTGGAATGGCCGCTCCGTCGTTTTGCAACAGATGAGCCGCTTCGCCCGTGCTGAATTCCTTGAGTGCTTCGAGAGATGACGTGGTCGCCTGTTCAAGCGGCTTGGCATATTGCTGGACAGAAGCGAGGGATTCACCGAGTTTCTCACGCAGGCGGGACGCGCCCTGATCGAGCGATTTGAGTACTTGTTCCTTGCTTTCGGCTTCGATTTGTTCGCTTGCCAGCGTGTCGCCGGTTTGTGCGTTCACAGCGCCCAGAGTGATCACGTAATGAGTGCCCAAGCTTGTGATGGAGCCTGTGAGCATGGCTTTAACGCCTTCGCGCTGGCAGATTTCGCGGCCCACTTCGCTGGTGACGCGCTCTTCAGATGGCTTGCCCATATACTTCAGGGCATTCTGGATTCGCGATTGTGGGAAGACGTTCAAGTACGGAGACTGCTCGAGCTGCACGGCCAGCGCTTGCTTGAGAGTGCCATCAAAGACCGAATCGCCAGTGGTGTTCACAAACTCGGTGAGAAGAATCGAATCCTTTTCCGTGAGAGCGCTCGTGCGCCGGGTAAACACGAATCCAATCGCTAGCGCAATGACCACAAGACCAGCGATTCCCATCCAAAGCCAGTTCTTCGAACGAGCAGGAGAAGAGGCTCCGGTAGATGATGCCGCACTGACTCCGGCGGCGCCCGAAGAGGCTGCCCTCGACGCGGTCTGATTCTCGTTTGCCGAAGTGGACGAGGAAGCGCTGACCGGGGAACTGACAGACTGGCTGGCAGAAGCACCCAGACCAGTGCCCGAACTTGCGCTTACTCCGGAAGCAACTGCGGCTGCACCTGAGCTGCGTGCGGAGTCAAGTTCACGCTTGAGGCGTTTTAGATCGCTACGTAAGTCGGCAGCGGACTGGTAACGGAGCTCGCGGTCTTTCTCAAGTGCTTTGCGGATGATGCGCTCGAGTTCGGGAGGAAGATCGGGATTGAGGCGAACTGGCGGGACCGGAAGGCGGTTCATGATGGATTCGAAAATGACTGCGGAACTCTCGCCACGAAAGGGCAGCTGTCCCGTGGCCATTTCATAGAGCACGACACCGAAAGAGAAAAGGTCGCTGCGGGGATCGAGCTCTTTCGCGCGCACCTGTTCAGGCGACATGTAGGCGACGGTCCCGATGGTGCTGCCAGGACTAGTGAGGTGCTCGGGATCGACGACCTGCGTCGCTATGGTTTCAATGGAGGAGGCGGAGCTGCTCTCGGCGAAACGAAGTTTGGCCAGACCGAAATCAAGAATTTTGGCATGGCCGCGTTTGGTGACAAAAATATTGGCGGGCTTGATGTCGCGGTGGACGATGCCCTGGGAGTGAGCGGCGTCGAGGGCATCGGCGACCTCAATGGCGATTTCGACAAATACTTCCATGTCCAGCGGCCGGCCCATGATGGCGTGCTTGAGGGTCCTGCCGTCGAGGAATTCCATGGCGATGAAGGCTTTGCCGGCTTCGTCTCCGATGTCATAGATGGTGCAAATGTTGGGATGGTTTAAGGCCGAGGCCGCTTGAGCCTCGCGCTGGAAACGAGCGAGAACCTGAGGATCGCGGGCCACGTCGTCGGGAAGGAATTTGAGTGCGACAAAACGATGGAGGCGGGTGTCTTCGGCTTTGTAGACAACGCCCATACCGCCGCCGCCGAGTCTTTCGAGGACGCGATAGTGGGAGAAGGATTGTCCCACGAGGGAAGGCGTGTCTGTCATGTTGGCGCTATCTTAGCAGGCTCAGGAAAAACGCCATAGAACGTCATTCTCGGCGATACGCGTGGGCCGGCCGAACGTGACTGCAAGAGATTTTGGCTAGGCCGTTCTAATGGGGATGCCGATGGAGGGTATCCCGATGAGAAACATTTTGATTTTGCTGGTTACGAAGTATAACGCGATGTCCAGAACGCGGCGCGGATTGTTGCTGGCGTTGGCTGCGTTGCTGCTTTGCATGGTGTCGGTGGGCCGGTTGAATCGGCCAATGGTGACACGTGAAGGGCATTCCGAAACTAAATTCCAGCCAGAAGTGGATTGGCCCGGCGCACCTTCAATGAGCCCGGATTCGCTGGTGGACGACGAGAAGCAAAAGGATCTGCGGGAGGCGCAGAAGGAACCTTCCCTATCTCGAGTGGATTTGGGTAACAAATTAGCCGCGGCAGGAATGCCATATGCAACTCCATTGATGGCCCATACGGCGGAACTTGCCGTAGCCACCCACGAGTTCGCAAAGTCACGAGCATCGCTCGAGGAAATCCTGGAGCGGCACAGCGGCTATGCGGCGAAGTTGCGCATGGCGGGGCGGCGAAACGGCAGCGTGCTTTCGGCTACTTTGCGAGTTCCTTCGGCGGAATTGGGTGCGACGGTGAGTGAGCTGAAAGCGCTGGGTGATGTGGAGCAGGAAGAGCAAGCGGCGGACGAAATTACGCAACAGCGGGCGGACTTGGAAGCGCGGCTGGCTAACGCGCAAGGCACGCTGCGGCGCTTGCAGGAGCTGCTAAAGAAGCAGACTTACCCCGACGGAAATGTGCGGGAACTGCAGCGGCAGATCGCCAACGCGAGCGCCGAAGTCAACCGTTTGGAAGCAGAGCGGAACGCTTCGGAACATCGCGTGATTTTTGCCAGCGTGCAGTTTTCATTGCGGGAAGTGGTAATCGCGCCGCAGGAATCGCTTGGCGCGCAGCTACATGCGGCTGCAGCGGCCGGATTTGGAGAAGCTTCGGCGAGTTTGTCCGCGATTCTGCTGCTCTTGATTGGGCGTGGGCCGATAGCACTTTTGTGGATGGCGATTTTGTATGTGCCGGCGCGATTGGTTTTGCGGCGGTGGCTAGCGAATGCAGTGCCAGCAACGGCGCCAGTCGCGCAGGTTTGACGATCGCCGCATGTTTGATGGTTCACCGTTACCTGAGATAGAAAAGAGCGGAGGCATTGAGTGAATATCAATGCCTCCGGCGATTCGTTCGGAGAAAATGAGTAGTGCGGTTGAGTTTATGGGAACGGCAGATAGGTCCAGAGGTCGTCGAGGTAACCTGGGGCAGAGCCGTTGCTGGCGTCATAGCCTTCTCCGCCGAAGATCCACACATAATGTAACTGATCCGGCTGCCAGATTGAGGCTCCACGGCGCCCACCTGAGCACGATACTACTTTGGCAAACACTTCAAGAAGTCCAAATAGCGGATATTGCGCCGCGAAAATCTGACTGGGTTCTGTTCTTTAGCTCAGCAAGGTACGATGCGGTCGCGGTTACGGGTGACGCGGCGGGTGGCGTTGCGGGTGTCCACCACTAGTTTTGAGCCGTCCACGATGGCGTGGTAATCGTAACTGGAATGGTCTGTGGCGATGATGGCCGCATCGTACTGGGCCAGCGACTCCTTGGAAATTGAAACCGATTTCATGTTTTCAAAATTGAAGTGGCGCATTTTGTGCATTTGCGGGAAGTAAGGGTCGTTGTAGTCGATTTGCGCGCCGCGCTGCTGCAACAGTTGCATGATTTTCAGCGAAGGGGACTCACGCAGGTCGTCAACGTCTTTTTTGTAAGCCACGCCGAGAATCAGCAGTTTCGAGCCGTTGAGACTTTTCTTGTGGTTGTTGAGAGAACTGGCGATGGCATCGACGACGTGGTACGGCATAGCCGTGTTAATTTCTCCGGCTAGCTCGATGAAGCGAGCCGCGAAATCAAATTCGCGTGCTTTCCAGGAGAGATAGTAAGGGTCAACCGGAATGCAGTGACCGCCGAGGCCCGGGCCGGGATAAAACGGCATGAAACCGAAGGGCTTGGTAGCGGCGGCGTCGATGACTTCCCAGATATCGATGTTCATGCGGGCGGCCAACAGCTTTAATTCGTTGACCAGGGCTATGTTTACGCAGCGAAAAATGTTTTCCAGGAGCTTGGCCATTTCCGCGGCCCGGGTCGAGCTTACCGGGACAACTCTGGCGACGACCTGCGCATAGAGGGCCAGAGCCGCGCGGCTACTGGGGGGATTCGCCCCTCCAACCACTTTTGGAATTTGCGCCAGGCCGTACTGCTTGTTGCCGGGATCTTCGCGTTCCGGAGAAAAAGCCAGAAAAAAATCGCTGGGAATATTTTCGCTTTCGATGCCGGAGGCGATAGGGCAGCGCAGTCCGCTTCTTTCCAGGATCGGCAATACCAGTTCTTCCGTGGTGCCGGGGTATGTTGTGGATTCCAAAACGACCAACTGGCCTCTTTGCAGATGTGGTTGAATCGAGATGGCGGTTTGTTCGACGTAGCTGAGATCAGGCTCGCGACGTTCGTCGAGAGGAGTAGGGACACAAATGAGGATGGCGTCGGTTTCTTTTAGCTTGGAAAAATCGGTGGTAGCGCTGAAGTGCCGACTGTTGACGAATTGCTGAATCTTGTTTTGCGGGATGTGTTCGATGTACGACTTGCCGGCATTGAGCATGGAAACCTTGACGGGATCGGTATCGAAACCGGCCACCTTATGGCCGGCTTCAGCAAAGCGCAAGGCCAGAGGAAGTCCTACATAACCGCATCCGATAATTCCAACTCTTAATTGCGCACCCTTAAAGAATTCTGGTCTCCGGTCGGTAGGCATCTGGATCGAATCGCTCCTCGCTTCCAATGAAAAAGTAAAAAGAAACGCGCACGCGGCGCGAAGGGCTGCACTCTTAATATAACAGGTCCGCAAGAGGTCTTAGCCCGGGTGACGGCGTGTATGTTACGCGATGTTCACGATGGGCGGCGTTGCTTCACCGTCGCGGTGCAGACACAATTGAGTGGCGATCGAGAATCTGAAAATGGATGCGCAGGGCGGGTAGCGTGACAATCGTTCTGGTGTTGCTGCTGGGAATTGTCGCCGGCATTCTGGTGGGTCTGCTCGGAATCGGCGGCGGCATTGTGCTGGTGCCGGCGATGATATATGTGCTGCACATGGACCAGCATCTGGCGCAGGGAACTTCGTTATTCATATTGCTGCCGCCAATCGGGCTGGGCGCGCTGCGGCAATACTGGAAAGCCGGGAACGTGGATTTACGCGCGGGGATTTTATGCGCGCTGGGCATGATTCTGGGCGCCTACTTCGGCAGCAAGTTTGCCGTGCCGATGTCCGCGCAAAAGTTGAAAGGATTGTTCGGAGGCTTTTTGATTTTTTCGGCGGTTTTGCTATGGATGAAGGCGCGACCCGCACAACCTGCAACGTCGGCTGCCAACTTCGCGAATGAGCGTGGGGCATGAACCGGAAGTTGCTGATGGATGCAGGCGTATTGCTGGCTGGAGTGACCGCCGGAATCGCATCCGGAATGTTTGGAATTGGCGGCGGCGTGATTTTGGTGCCGATTCTGGGATTGTTGCTGGGATTCAACCAGCACCGGGCACAAGGAACAAGTCTGGTGGCGCTGATTCCGCCGACGGGATTGCTGGCGGTGATCGCGTACGCGCACGCGGGATATGTGTCGTGGCAAACGGGATTGCTGCTGATTCCAGGGGTTTTCCTGGGGGGAATCGCGGGCGGCAGCCTGGCGAAAAGAATTCCTTCGGCAAATATGCGGCGGACTTTTGCGGTGCTGATGTTACTGCTGGGAATATCGCAAATCGTGAGCGCGTTACGCGGATAACGGGTCCGCGAAATCATGGTTGATCTGCATTGTCACATTTTGAGTGGTATGGACGACGGAGCGAAGTCCATCGAGGAATCGTTGGCCATGGCGGAAATGGCGATTGCCGATGGAATTACGCACATCGTAGCCACGCCCCACTGCAGTAGCGAATTTAGTTTCAATTTTGCCGCAGTGCAGCAGGCAGCGGCGGAATTGCAAAGCGCGATTGGCGACCGGATAAAATTTGCGACTGGATGCGATTTTCATTTGAGTCCGGAGAATATCGCATCGCTGAAGAGAAACGCCGCGCCGTACTGCATTCATCAAAAAAACTATTTGCTGGTGGAATTTAATGAGTTTTCCATTTCGCCTGCGATTGACAATACGATTTACGAACTGCAATTGGTGGGTCTGCGCTTGATCATCACCCACCCGGAGCGCAACGGAATCATCCGGACGCAGCCGGAACGGCTCGAGAAGTGGGTTCGAAGCGGGTGTTATGGACAGGTCACCGGTGGATCGTTAACCGGAACTTTTGGGCCCGCTGCCCGGCAAACCGCACTGGCATGGATTGCACGCGGACTGGTGCACTTTGTGGCCAGCGACGCACACAACTTGACGGGGCGGCCGCACAAGCTGCGCGCGGCCTATGACGTCTTGTCCACTGAGTTCGGGCGCGAAAAAGCGGAGGCGTTGCTTGTGCAGAATCCGCTGGCGGCGTTCGAAGCGCGGAACTTACCGCATGTGCCGGAAATCGTCGAAGAAGATGCCAAAAAGAAGCGCTTTTTGTTTTTCTAAATTACAACGCCCTTTTCACAGGATGCGATTCCCTGGTTTTGGGTCAGTACAGAAAGAATGCTGAGATGTCCTCCTGAGCAACGCGTTGTTTGCGTGAGCAGGATCTCCACTGAAAAATCCTTGCAAAGTTTTAGCGCTGAGATCCTTGGCGCATCCTGGTCGGACGCAGTCTCCGGATGACAACATCCTGCTAACGTAGAACTACTTTGTGTGACCGAGCGGCAGGCCCGCCCAGGCATTGAGCAGTCCGAGATATTCGCGCACGACATCGAGAGCGTCGTTGGTTGTCCGCCACCAGTGCGCGGCGTCAAAGGAATCTTCCGGTGCGGCGCGGACAATCAAGCGGTCATGATGACCTTGCGAAACTGATTGCCAAAGCGTGCGAACGCGCCGCGTGTGAACCTTCGAAGTAACCACGATCGCGGTGGCTTCGGGCTGAAGGTCGAGTGCTTCTGCAACGACGCGAAGTTCATCCGCTGTATTAAGAATGTGCGGCGTCAAGAGGCGGATGTTTTCCGGAGGAACGCCTTGCGCGATCAGCACCATGCGGTTGTACTGTTCCTCGCCGGCGTACGGCAGACGGAGAATTTCCATGGCTGCACCAGGCTGCAGCGGTTGCGTTAACCAGATTTCTTTCGCGAAACGCTCGCGGTAGAACTGCGCCGCGCCCAGTGCGCGTTCCGGGAGCCGGCCGCTGAGAACGACGATGGCTTGCGACTCTCGTAATGGGTCTTCGCGAACGAGCCATTGGCCGGCGTGCAAAAACGCATAGATTCCAGCCAGCGCCAATAGCAAAACGCCGATTCCAATCACCAGCAGGGACCGGCGCGCGAAGAAAGCTCTACGGGGATTTTCAGTCATTCCGGCCATTCATTCAGAACGCGAATGTTAATCTCCGGCAACAGCGGTGGTCAATCGGGGAAAGCGACGATACACTGGCAACGGGAAATTTTGGGGAGGGTTCATGCGGGCTGTGGTGACGGGAGCGGCGGGATTTCTGGGATCTCATTTGTGCGAT
This sequence comes from uncultured Acidobacteriota bacterium, assembly GCA_963743735.1. Lineage (GTDB taxonomy): Bacteria > Acidobacteriota > Terriglobia > Acidiferrales > UBA7541 > Acidiferrum. Next base: position 203,410 of record CAVURF010000011.1, on the reverse strand, counting down.
CGTTTGCTGGCAGAGGGTTGGTCGGTTCTCGGGTTGGACAATTTCATAACCGGGCGAAAAGAAAATCTGGCGCACCTGAAAGATAACAGCAAATTTGCGTTCGAAGAAGCGGACGTCTGCGATGCGCTGCACGTTACCGGAGACGTTGCGTACGTGCTGCACTTCGCTTCGCCGGCCAGTCCTCCGGATTATTTGCGCCATCCGATCGAAACCATGCGCGTGGGCTCGGTGGGAACGCAGAACGCCCTGGAACTGGCACGGGTAAAAGGCGCGAAGTTTTTTATCGCCTCAACAAGCGAGTGCTATGGAGATCCGGAAGTTTCTCCGCAGCATGAAGAATATTGGGGACATGTGAATTCGGTGGGGCCGCGCAGCGTGTACGACGAAGCCAAGCGTTTTTCCGAAGCGCTGACCATGGGCTATCACCGGCACTATGGGCTGGACACGCATATCATACGCATTTTCAATACCTACGGGCCGCGCATGCGACTGAACGACGGGCGCGCGCTGCCCAATTTTGTGTATCAGGCACTGAGCGGAAAACCGATTACGGTTTACGGCGAAGGGAAACAAACCAGAAGTTTTTGCTACGTTTCGGATTTGATCGATGGAATTTACCGGCTGATGTTGAGCGAGGAACATTTCCCGGTGAATGTCGGCAATCCCATGGAAATCACAATTCTGGAATTTGCGGAACGCGTGCGCGGCTATTTTCCTGAAGCGGCGCCGATTGTTTTTGAGCCGTTGCCGCAGGACGATCCCAAGCGGCGCTGCCCGGATATTCGCAAGGCCCGGCGGCTGCTTGGTTGGGAGCCGAAAGTGCAGCTCGCCGAGGGGCTACGTTTGACGATTGATTATTTTCGGACGCAGTACGTGGGGCAGGGCAGTGATTGGTAACTGGTGATTCGTCACTAATAATTGGCGGCCGGTGCGAACCAGCCCGCGTGCTGGAAGCATCCGATCGCTGATGGTGCCGCTTATTCCCGGCCGAAAGACGCGTATTCGAAACCCAGCGCTTTCATTTTTGCGGGCGAATAAAGATTGCGGCCGTCCACAACCAGCTTGCGGGCCATCACTTTTCCGGCGCGCTCCCAATCGATCTTCTTGTAAGCATCCCATTCGGTGCAGATCAACGCGGCGTGCGCTCCTTCCAGCGCTTTGTAAGGGTCCTCGTGGAAGTGGGCTTGCGGAAATTGTTTCTTGGCTTTCTCCAACGCTTCCGGATCGCATGCGTGGACTTCAGCGCCTTCCTCGAGTAAACGCTTCATCACTTCCAGAGCGGGCGCAAAACGGATGTCGTCGGTGTTGGCCTTAAAAGCCAGGCCCAGGATGGCGACGCGCTTGCCTTTGACTACCCACAGCGCTTTGCTGATTTTGTTCAGGAAGCGATCGATGCGATGTTTGTTGACGCGCTCCGCTGCTTTCAGAATTTCGAAATCGACTCCCACGGTTGCGGCGAGACTGATGAACGCCTGAATATCCTTGGGAAAACAGAAGCCGCCGAATCCCAGCCCAGCTTTCAGAAATTGCGTGCCGATGCGGGGATCGAGTCCCATCGCGTGGGTAACTTCCTCCACGTTGGCGCCAAGCTTCTCGCAAAGATCGGAGACGGCGTTGGCGTAGCTGATTTTCAGAGCCAGAAAGGAATTCGAAGCGTGTTTGATCAGCTCCGCGCTGCTGATCGTGGTGACCAGGAATTCCGCTTTGTAGTTGTCGGGGCATTTGCCGTCGTGAACCGGGCAAGTGAATTTGCGCTCCAGGATGGGGCGGTAGATTTCGCGAAGCTGCTCGGCGGCTGCAGGATCCTCCACGCCGACGACAATACGATCGGGATGGAAGAAATCCTCAACTGCGGTGCCTTCTCGCAAGAATTCCGGGTTGGAAGCCACACGAAAGCCGCCATTGCCGCGGCTGTAAGCAGAAAGCGCGTGTTGCAGTTCGATTCCGGTGCGCGCGGGCACGGTGCTTTTTTCCACGACTAGTTTCGGGGAACGCGCTTCCGCGGCAATCTGCTGCGCCACGTGATCGATGGCGGAGAGATCGGCGCTGCCATCGGGCCGCGGCGGCGTGCCAACGCAAATAAAAATCGCCTCGCCAAAGCGAATGGCTTCGCCGGGATCGGCGGTATAGGAAATCTTCCCGGACTTGCCCGCGGAAACAAGAATTTTGTCGAGATGCTGCTCGTAGATGGGTACCTGGCCCGCCTTCAGCTGCGCGATGCGGCCGGCGTCAATATCCGTGCACATTACATCATGGCCGGCCTCCGCGAGGCACGCGCCAGTCACTAAGCCAACGTAGCCGCAACCTATCACCGATAAGCGCAACGGGAATCTCCTCTAAATCCTAAAATCTCGCGGCGGGATGCAGTCGCCGCAGGCGAACTCCAAACGAATGCAACTTCGAAAAAAGTCAGCGCAGCCTCTTACCCATCAAAAGGCCGCGCAAGCCCAGCAGCACCAGGCGGGGCTGGCGGCGCAGAACGCTCCATAGCAGCCGAGTCGAATGATCGCGATGAATTTGACCCAACGACTCGCGCGTGGCAACGTTCAACAAGTCCACCAGATAGGAATAATCCTTCTGGCGAAAGTGGTGCAGCGTTTTCCGGATCAGCCAATGCGTATCGAGTTCACGGCGCAGGGCCCGAAGCTCGCCGCCCTGTCCCGAGCCCAGCAAGGCATCGGCCACGCCCTGTGCGCCACGAAAACCGGTGACGATCCCCCCGACTGTGGTCACTTTCACTTGTGCCGCGGCGTCGCCCACCAGAAAAACCCTGCCGTTGCCAACACGGCGCTCGACCGGAACCCACTTGCGGTACACCGGAATGCGCGCGCCCTGCCACTCCAGCGGCTCCATATTTTTCTTTTCCAGAAAACGTTCGATGCGCTTTTTGGTTTCCTGACCGCTGCCTTCGCCGATAATTCCCAGCGCGCCGCGCGATTCGTTTTCGGGAATCAGCCAGTAGAAATAAGGCGTGTCGTCGGGGACAAACCAAACGCGCGTGGTGTCCGGGCGGCAATCTTTTGGAAGCTGCACGATTGCTTGCACCAGCGGAACGGTCTCGACCGGCGGCCACCCGGCAGCACGGCCCACGCGAGTGGTAGCTCCGTCAGCGCCCACAACATGATCCGCGTGCAACTCTTCAGGCTTACCGGCGGTTTCCACTTGCAGGCGCAAGCCGCGCGAGTTCGGGCCCAGTCCGAGAAAGTGCGAGTCGAAGGAAATTGTTGCGCCGGCTTTTGCGGCTTCGTTGGCGAGCGCAGGAATCAGCTTCGCCCGCTCGATAATCAGATCGGGCCGGGAAAGCGCGACTTCCGCCGAGCGCCCATCGGTAAATAGTTCGAAGCGGCGAATCTCGTTGACGATGCTGGACGCCGCCACTTCGCGCAGCTGTTCACGAAAGTGATGGGTTACGATGAGCGATCGCGGCGCCGGATCAAGTCCCGATTTTGCATCGAGCACACGGACGTCGCGGCCTCCCGCCGCCACTTTTGCAGCGGTGAGCAGTCCTGCAGCCGAGCCGCCCACAACGATTACGCTGCCATCCTTGCTTTCTGTTTGAAGACTCTGCTGTTTTTCAGGCACTCGTTCGGTTCTTCCGATCATGCCCAGCCGGACGGAACTAATTGCTGGGAGTGTTCCACGAAAATTATTTTCAACTATCAGCTTTCACCGGACAGGACATGCAGTTACACGTAAGCAGCGTGAAGCTGACCCCCAAAGTATAGCGAATCCAAGGTTAGCGGAAAACCGCGGGAGTCGGCAAATCAATCCGTGGCGGCAGCTTTTTCGGTCTGGCGCTCATAGGGCGCACGTTCGAGAAACGCGATTCCGGCAAGGGCAAGGAGTACCGCGAAGACCAGCACGCCGAGCGAAATCGAAATGGGCAGAAAACTGACCAGGAGCGCGAGCGTGCCGCAAAGCGCGCCGAGAATGTACATTGCCAGGACCGCGCCGCGCTGTCCCAACCCAAGATTTGCCAGACGATGCGCCGCATGATCTTTTCCCGGCGTGGTGAAGGGAAGCAGCCCGCGCCGGCTGCGAGAGATGGTGACCAGCGTGGTGTCAAAAATGGTCGCACCAAGCACTAGCACTGGAACCACCCACGCGGAGAGCATGTTGGAATTTTCGAGCGGCAATTTCAAACCCAGAGTGGCCATCAAAAAACCCAGGAACATCGCTCCGCCGTCGCCCATGAAAATTTTAGCGGGTTTGAAATTCCAGCGAAGAAATCCGGTCGCCGCGCCGAGCACGGCAGCGGCCAGCACTGTCACCAGTGTGCGGCCGTTCAAATAAGCCAGCAGCGCGAAAAACGCGGAGGCCATGGCAGCGATTCCGGCGCACAGGCCGTCCATGTGGTCCAGAATGCTGAAGGAAGCGGTGATGCCAACCACCCAGACAACCGTCAAGGCGATGTCGAGCAAGTCGCCGCTGCGGCCACCGATAACTGTGCTGAAGATCTGAGCGCGAATTCCGCTGAGCAACAAAATTCCTGCGGCCAACGGCATGCCGATAAACAGCTTCACTTGATGATGAAGCAATCCGCGGTCATCGAGTATTCCAACCGCGGCAATCAGCGTGGCACCGGCTAGAATGCCTTCGATTTGCGCGCGCGCCGGACCGTTGAAAAGCAAAAGCACGCCCAGCACAACGCCCGCGTACATAGCTAGTCCGCCCAGCAGAGGAATCGGTTGCAAATGCACTTTGCGAGGTCCGGGAAGATCGACCATGCCTACGCGCAATGCCAATGCGCGCACCGGAGCAGTGAGAAATAGAGATGCTAGTAGAGCGATGATAAACGCTAAAAGGCCCGCGGCCATTCGTCCTCAGTTTTCAGAGCTACGGATCCGGCAAGGCGGCACTGCCGGTCACGCACGCGACTCGCTGCCGGGTTCGAGGGGCCCGGCCCCCAAGTAAGGACACGCAGTTGATCGCGGGCGATCAACTTCTTGCGCGGCAGGTACTAGCCGCGATCGTTCCCTACGCAACGCAAATAAAATAGCCCGGAAGGGCCTTCGCCATCCAGTGAAAATGTGATGAAAAAGCCCGTCCGGCGCTACCTACTAACACCGGAACGCGACTGCCTATCGTACAGCGTTTCCTGTACTATTAGCAAGGATAAAGTTTATCGCTCGGTAAGCATTCGCGCGAAAATGCGTTGCACTTCGTCACGGTCCTTGCTGGCGAAATACCAGTCGATGGTGCGTTTCAGACCGTCTTTAAAGGGGACTTTAGGCTCCCAGTTGAGCAGCTTCTTGGCCAGCGCATTGTCGGCCACGCGATTCAGCGGGCCCGTGGGCATGTCCTTTCGCAGCTTGATTTCCGCTTTGTGGCCGGTGTGTTCGCAGACCATGTGCACCGCGTCGATTACACGGATGCGCTCCATGGTGCCCAGGTTGACCGGTGTTCCATCTTCGATTTTTTCTCCGGCAAGGATGGTGCCTTCCACAATGTCGTCAATGTAGGTCCAGTTGCGGATCTGTGTGCCGTCGCCCCACACTTCGAATGGCGTCTGGCGAATAAATGCTCGCGCAATCATGGCGATCACCGCGTGATTTTCCACGCCGCGCGGGCCGTACACCGTGAAGTAACGGCAGGACGCCGCGCCCAGTCCGTGTTCCTTGTGATAGGCCTTCAACGTAAATTCGGCCATCAGCTTGGCCCAGCCGTAAGTGTTGTCGGCGTCGTTCGGTCCGTTGGTCAAATCTTCGGTGAGGTACAAGATCTTGTTTACGTCGGATTGCAGAAAATTCGGATACACGCAGCCGGAGGATGCGAACACCACTTTTTTCGCTTTAGCGCGCAGAGCTTCAGAAAAAACCAGTCCATCCAGGAAAAAATTGGATGCCGGGCCGGCTTGATGCAAATCCACGTAGCCGCGGCCGCCATGGTCCGCAGCCAGATGGAATACCGTGTCCACGCCGTTCATCGCCGCCCGCGTAACGCCGGGCTCGCGCAAATCTGCCTGGATGAAATCGACTTCGCCTTTGGCCAGCGGCTGCCGCAAGTTATCCAGGTGTCCGCTGGTGAGATCGTCCACGACGCGCACTTTCGCGCCGCGTGCCAGCAATTGATCGGTCAACGTCGAACCAATGAATGATGCTCCGCCCGTAACCAAAATTCTTTTCCCTGTCCAGAACGTTTCTGCTGGCTTCACGCGTTTCCATCCTCCACAATTTTATTTATTACCGAGGGCGGGGGCGCTGAAAATTCGCACAAATTTTTCAAGCTCTTTGACTCTATCATAGCCGGGAGCGGCAGACCGAGCCGCCCGGCCCATTGCAATGATTCGCGTTGGATCGGCGGCCAGCTCGCGAATCACCTTGGCCACTTCGTCAGGGTAATCCGGGTTGGCACCCACGCCGAATCCCGTTTTTTCGCCCAGAGCCGCGGCATCGGTTTCGCGCGGCGCAACTGCAACGATCGGTTTGCCGGCCGCTAGAATTCCGTACATTTTGCTCGGAACCACTACGCCCTCTAAGCCGCGCTTGATGGTGATCAAGTGCGCATCCGCTGCGGCCAGCACCGACGGAATTTTGCTGTCGGAAAAAAATGGCAGGAAACGGATGTTGCGCACGCCCTGCGCGGCGGATTCCAATTGCGCGCGCTGCGCTCCTTCGCCGACGAACACCAGGCCGATGCCGTCGCCGTCGAGCTGTTTCGCCGCGGCAATCAGCGTTTCCCACGCGCCGTAAAAGCCGATATTCCCGGCATGCAGCAGCACGAATCGAAAATCGCCCCGAATGGTTCGGATAATTTCCTGGTCCAGTTGCGCCACCCGAATTTGTTGCGCGTTGTCAGGAAGTATCTCCGTGCCGTCGCGCACAATTTCAATTCGATCCGCGTGCACTCCCTTGCCGGCGATGCGGTTGCGCATGTCTTCGCCGAGCACGATCACCTTTTCTGCGCGGCGCAGCGCCCAGCGATGCAGTTTTTCCCATACTCGCGCCAGCAATCCTGGAGCGACTATCGAGCCGCCCACCGCCATGTCCGGATACATATCGCGAATGTTGTAGAAGTATGGTTTGCGTTTCAGCAACGCGACGATCGCTCCGATAATCCCTTCGAACGGAGGATCGGTCATGGCCAGCACTGCATCGCATGGCGTAAACAGCGCGCGCGGAATCACCAGCGCGGTATAGGTCAGGTAATTCAGCACGCGCTTTTTCATGTCGAAGCGCGGAAAATCTGTGGATCCGACGCGCACAATGCGCAAATTCTTCGTCGCTTCCGTTTGGAAAAGCCGCCACACCTGTCGCTCCGTCGGATCATAGGAGGGCCGTCCGCAAAGGACGGTCACTTCATTTTCGCGCGCCAGCGCATTCACCACCGTTTCCGCCATTTTCGCGGTAGCGGAAGTGTCCGGCGGATAATAAAGATTTAGCAGCAAAATGCGCATCAAACGATTGTACATGCGGACAACCGTGTCCTGGTCGCATCGACGACTGGGAGAATGGCGCGTGCAAAACTTGGCGACTGCCAACAAATATTCGGAACACGAGCCGCGATTTTGGTGTTTCATTAGAGAGTATGCAACTGCGCTGGAGCGTGATTCTGCCGATCATCGGGCTGCTACTCTTTGCGGCTGTGAGCTATAGGTCTATGCCGGCGAATTTCCATGAGCAAGAAGCGCCGCGGAAATATTACTGGTGGTCTTCGCTGCGTTTGGACTCGGACCCTTTAAACGAAAACCCGCAGCTGGCGGCACCGTGCGCAAACGCAGGGCAGAACTGCTCGAACGGTGAATATCCAAACACGAAAATTACGCCGTCATGGCTGGATCGTTTGCTGATCATTTCCGCCTTGCCTGCGTTCCTCGCCGGCGCGGCGATCGTGGTAATCCTTAGCAAACTCGGCCTCGACGAAGTACTCATCTTCATGGTTTGCATGCCCATTCTCCTGTTGGCCTGGTATTGGTTTGTTGGCTGGCTGATCGAGTGGCAAATTTCCAAGCGCGCGCAACGCAAAAGTGTTCCGCTGAAAATCATCTGATACGTAATTATGCCGTGCCCCTGCTACTCGTCTTGTGCGCGCCTTGCACGCACTCCATTTTTCAAGCATCAATAAGATAGGATATTTTCTGCGCGTCAAAAATCTGTCAGGAGGCTCGATTCATGCAAATCAGGCTCGCCAGCGTATTTGTAGATGATCAGGAAAAAGCCCTGCGTTTTTACACGACCGTTCTCGGATTTGTGAAAGACAAAGATATTCCCATGGGCCCGTTCCGTTGGTTGACGGTGAATTCGCCGGAAGGCGCGCAAGGTGTAGAACTGGTCCTTGAACCGATCAGTTTTCCGCCAGCGCAGACTTACCAAAAAGCTCTATTTGACGCCGGCTTCCCCGCCACCGCTTTTCTCACCGGCGATATCCAGGCGGAATTTACTCAGTTGACGGAGCGCGGAGTGAAATTTCGCGGCGAACCGAAAAGCATGGGGCCGATTCTTTCCGCGCTTTTTGAAGATACCTGCGGCAACCTGATCAATCTTGTTCAACCGCTGCTTTGACCGCCGTTCGCTGCTCGCCGATCGCTTCTTCGCGCGTAATCAGAAAATCGCCCAGCACCAGCGCGTCCATCTGTGTGCGCGCAAAACAGTCAATGGCTTCCTGCGGCTGGCAGACGATCGGTTCGTTGTCGTTGAACGATGTGTTGAGCACCACCGGCACGCCGGTCTGCTCTTCGAACGCGCGAATCAATTTCCAATAGCGCGGATTCGCGGTTTGCGTGACTGTCTGCAGGCGGCCGCTACCGTCCACATGCGTTGGCGCGGGTATTTTGTCACGCATTTCGCGCTTCACGGAATAAGCCATGGTCATGAACGGCGAAGGATGCGATTGTTCAAACCATTCACCGGTTTTTTCCGCGAGAATGGACGGAGCAAACGGCCGGAAAATTTCCCGGTGCTTGATACGGCGGTTCAGGATTTCTTTCATCTCCGGGCGGCGCGGATCGGCCACGATGCTGCGGTTACCCAGCGCGCGCGGCCCCCACTCGGCGCGTCCTTGAAACCAGCCGAGAATTTTTCCATCAGCGATGATCGCCGCGGTCCTACGCGGCAACTCTTCTTCCGGCAGTTCGCTCACCGTCCAGCCTTTTTCAGAAAATCGCGATGACTTCACGGCCGAGCGAATTTCCTCGCGTGAAAATTCTGGTCCCCAGTACGCGTGCTCCATCACAAATTCGCGCGGATTGCCCAGCACCTGGTGCCAGATATATTGCGCCGCGCCAACCGCCAAACCCGCATCGCCGGCAGCAGGATGTACGTAAACATTCTCAAAGCCGGTGTTCGCTGGGATTTTTCCGTTGGCCACACAATTGAACGCTACGCCTCCCGCAAGGCACACTGATTTCATTCCGGTTTCTTCGTGCAGCCGCTGCAGCATGCCCAGATACACTTCTTCCAACCGCGCTTGCAGCGAACACGCCAGATTCTTGTGGCGCTGCTCGATGGGCGCCGATGGATCGCGCACCGGTCCCAGTTTTCGTGGCATGGCGTCCGAATACAGTTTTCCCAGCACCGGAGTTTTGTCGGCGTCGGCCCAGGTCATTTCCGGTCCAGTGCGGTGATGCGTGAAATATTCCAGGCCCAGGCGGAATCTGGTTCCCTTCGAACGCACGATGTCGCGAAATTCCGCCAGAAATTCCGGCTCACCGTACGCGCCCAGCCCCATCACTTTATATTCGTCGCCGAATTTCAGGAAGCCGAGATACTGCGTGACCGCGCTGTAATAGAGGCCCAACGAATGAGGAAACGCGATTGATCCGTGAATGTTCATGCGGCGTTCGAAGCCCGCTCCCCACATCGAACTTGCAAAATCGCCCAGCCCGTCAGCCGAAAGCAGCGCCGCTTGTTCGAAGGGCGAACAAAAAAATGTGCTGGCCAGATGCGCGACATGATGCTCCACTCGATGGAATTGTGCGGGTATCGTCGCGGCGTCCATTTCGAACGCAGCGGCAAGCGCTTCGCGAATCCCGGTAAATTTCGCCAGTACTTTGGCACGTTCGCGCGCGAACGAAGGCATGCGCAGCGCATAAAACAATTTTGTCCCTAACCGCGCGTAGGGGTCGCGCGGCACCGCCACGTGATGCACATCTTTCAGCGTGATTCCGGCGGTTTGCAAACAATAGCGAATCGCGGCAACCGGAAATCCCGCCGCATATTTCACGCGATTGAAGCGTTCTTCCTCAACCGCTGCGACTAATTTCCCATCGCAAAGAACCGCCGCCGACGCGTTGCCGTGATAGGCATTGATCCCAAGAATGTTCATGGCTTGAATTATCAGTGTACAGCAGGACAAGAGGCTAACGGGGGAGGAAGGCGGAGAGGAATATTTCCGCCTACAGTGAATACTTTAGTTGCTGAAGCCCTCTCGGCGCGCCCATTCGCTCAGAACAAAGAGCGACCAGGGGCGAGACCACGAGGTCTTCCCGGCCAGGAATGAGTTCCACACGGATTTGACGCCTTCTGGCTTGACCAGCGAAGCGAGCGCCGCGGGCATCGATGCAAAACTTTCCTCAATGCGAGGTTTCAGCGGCCCGCGCAGCCACTCGTCCCACGGCAATGTGAAAGTACGCTTCTTCTGCGAAGTGATTTCCGCCGGCAATAAATCTCCCATCGCTTCTACGAGCAGCGCTTTTTGTACGCCAGACTTTCTGCGTGCGCCATCCGGCAGCGCCGCAACGAATTCCACCAACGGCGTATCCAGCAGCGGCACACGCACTTCGAGCGACCGCGCCATGCTCACTGAATCGGTGTCACGAAGCAGCGTGCTGGCCATGTACGTTCGAAGCTCCAGCCAACTGACCGCTGAGGTCGGATCCATGTGCCGGGCTTCATCCGCCCCCAGTTGCAGCCACCCCAGCCAGGTCGGCTCGAGCGTATATCCATCCGCCGCCAAAGTGCTCGGTCGAAACCGCGGTTCGATCAGTTTTTCAATTTCTCCCGGCGGAAACAACGCGCGCGCAAAAAAATATGGGTGCGGCAATCGTTCCGGATTCCGCCAGGCCGCAGTCGCCTTCGTCGCTGCATCCGCGGAGCGGCCGGACGCCAGTAGTGAGCGCAACATCCCAGAAGTTGTGCCGCGCAGCGCAGATGGCACAAACTTGGCCGCCATTGCCAGTTGCGAGAGTTTTGGCGTGTCCGCAAAAGTCGAATACCCAGCGAATAATTCATCGCCGCCCAATCCAGAAAGCGCCACCTTCAATCCCACTTCGCGCGCCGCCCAGGACACAAAGTAGGTATTGATGCCGTCCATCGTAGGCTGATCGAGAGCTGCCAGCGCTTCATCGAGCCGCGCGGGAATGGCGTCCCCGGTCAACCGAATCTCGGTGTGCGAAGTCCCGCAACGCTCGGCGACCACGCGCGTCAACGGCGATTCATCGTATACAGTTCCCGGAAACGCCAACGTGAAGCTTTGAATTCGTTTATGTTCGCGGCCTGCCAGTGCCGCAATTGCCCCGGAATCTAGTCCGCTCGACAAAAATAGTCCCACCGGAACGTCCGCGACCAGGTGCGCTCGCACACTGTCTTCCAGCAGCGGCCGCAGCGCGATTGCCGCCGCCGCGAATGTTTTTGGCCGCCGGGAATCCTTTGCTGCAGGACTCCTTCGCGGGTCCCACCACGGATGCGGACGCGGCAATCGCCGCCGGTCGGGAATATAAAGCAGCACGCGATGCCCGGGCGGCAGGGAAAACACGCCTTCGTACATCGTGACCGGTTCGCTGACGCTGCCAAAAAGCAGGAACGAGCTAAGCGCATCCTGCGAAATTCGCTTCGACACGATTCCGCTGCCCATCAACGCCCCAACCTCCGAAGCAAACGCAAAGCCCTCCGCAGTTTGCGTGTAGTACAACGGTTTGATCCCCAAAGGATCGCGCGCAAGAAACAACAGTGGACCAGCAGTGTAGTGCTTGCGAAAATCGGCAATCGCGAACGCGAACATCCCGCGCAGCTCGCTGAGACACTCTTCGCCCCACTCTTCCCAGCCATGCACCAGAATTTCCGTGTCCGATCGTGTCGAGAAACGATGCCCGAGCCGGGTTAGTCGCTCGCGCAGCTCCCGGTAGTTGTACAACTCACCGTTGAAAATTACTGCGACATCGCGTGATTCATTCCAGATCGGTTGCTGGCCGCCGGGTAGGTCAATGATGCTCAGCCGCCGCATCGCCAACGCTAGTCCCGGCGCGCGTGGATCGTTCACCAGAAAGCCTTCGCCGTCGGGTCCGCGATGTTGCATGGCCGTGGCCATGGCACGTACGCGCTCTGCCGCATCTTCGCTTCGGTTCTGGAACGCGACGCCGCAAATTCCGCACACCGACTATTTGATCTCCGGCGTGGTAAAGAATGCTGCGCCGGCGCGCGCCAAGTGCGAACGCAGACGGAATCGCGGCATTTTCAAACGCCGATCCGCATACCAGGCCAGGAAGAGCCGAAACAACAGCAGAACGAAGGTCAATAACATGGCCGTCGCCAGCGAGAAAAAAGACTCGCGCTCCAGCAGCAGGCTCCAATCCACTTTTTCATCCCAGCCGGGGAATATCCGGTCCAAGACAGGGCGCAGCTGCATCCCGTCCAGTGGCAGCCGGGCGATGCGCACGTGCGCAAATTTGTCGTAGTTATATGCGGGTGGATAACCGGGAGCTCGTGAAATAGCCTCCGCAAAATTCTGCGGATTCTGCAATTCCTTGCGCGTCAACATCTCGCCTTTGGCGTTCCGCATTACCATTCGATAAGTTGGGTCGACGACAATCCAGCGGCCGTCCAGTAGCACTTCCGCCACTACGTGCTTGGTGTTGCGATCCGGCGAAAGCAAAAGCAGCCTGCGCACCTGCAAATTCGAACTTCGCGCCAAATTCAGGAACGCATTGGTCGCCGTTCCGCACACGGAAAGCAATTGCTGGAAATTCAAAGTTGTTTCTGGATCGCGCGCTGCCAGTCCGCTGGGAATTGGCTCTTCCGAACGCGAGGGCCCTCTGCGCATCCATTCCAGAATCGCATCCACACTCTGCTGGGGCGTGGCGTTTGATGGAATGATTGCGTCGCCGAACCCGTCCAGGTAACGGCGGACGGAATACTCCCAACCGGCCGAATAGACGAGCGCCAGCAGTGACGCCACCAGCGCGACATTCACTGTCCTCCACACGATCCGGAACAGACCCTGTCTCATCAGGAATCCAGCCTCGAGTCTTGACTTGCCGATTGTCCACCGGTCGGCCGCCGCGCCGCAAGCTTTGCGTACATTTGTTCCATAGCGGACACGGGCTCGTCCCAGCCTAGCCGGCTGCTGGCCGTTTTGCCGCCTTCTGACAGACGGCTGCGCAATTCTGAGTTGCTCAGTATCTCTTTGACGGCTTCCGCTACCCTTATGGTTTCATGCGCCACCACTAGGGCAGCAATCCCACGCAACAACGGAGCCACTCCGCAATCCTCTGTAATGACCACTGGTGTGCCGCAGGCAGCTGCTTCTGCCGCCGTGTTGCCAAAATTTTCATTCTGTGATGGCAGCACGAACACATCGGCATCGCGATACGCCGCCCATTTCCTGTCGCCGAATATTGGTCCGCTGAAAACCATGCGCGAATCAACCGCGCCTGCTCGCGCCAACTCTTCCAAGCGCCGCTGCATCCCAGACTCGTCCGGTCCGGCAAACGCCAGCCACACTTGCTTCCCGGCAATGTTTTCCGGAAGCTGCGCAAAACTCTCCAGCAATAAATCCGGGCTTTTTTTCGCAGACAACCGTCCTAGAAACAAAATCAGCAGCGCATCTGCCGGAATGCCATTCTCGCTGCGGAAGCTTCCGCGGTCAGGCAATTCCCGCGGGGCCACAACGCCGTTGCGCCGCTGCAAGATTTTCGAACGCGGAATCCCGCCCGCGGCAAGCTCCTCCACTTCCTGCTCCGCTGTCGCGATCACCGCTGCTGCCCCTCTCAGCATTTCTCTGCCCCACTGCGCGTGATACACACGCTTCAGGAAAATATTTCGCACGATCGGCACAAACATTCCGATCGGCTCGACGACGTAAGGGATTTTCTGCTTCCGGCACTGGCTTGCCACCGCAGGCCCCAGCAAGTCATACAGCCCGAAAATGTGCACCACGTCGAAATCTGCTAGCTGTTCGCGGCAATATCTGGCGATTGCCGGATTCCACGTGGCTGCGCGGCAGCGGAACCACGTCGGCAAATAGACGCTCTGCACGCCGTTGAGCTTGCGTGTCCACCCAAACGCCGAGCGTTTCACGTCGCCTGCGTTTTCGCCGCCCGCCATCCGCGATTCGAATCCCCAGTCCGCGCTAAGAACCGTCACTGCGTGTCCGCGCTGCGCCAGTCCGTTTGCCAGCGCCTCCACTTTCACTGGAGGCCCGCCGAATTCGTAAAATGGCGCATACGACTGGGTGACGCTCAGGATTCGCATAACTCGCGCAGAATTTTCCGGAAAGATTTTGCAAACACACTGAAACGAAATTCGTTTTCAACGCGTTGTTTTCCGCGCCGTCCCATTTCCAGTTCCAGCGCCGGATTGGCCAACAACGTTTCCATCGCTGTTGCCAACTGCACCGCATCGCCATGCGGCACCAGGTATCCCGTTTTGCCGTCGTCAATCACTTCCGGCGCTCCGCCGTGCGCTCCGCCAATCACCGGCTTTCCGCACGCCATCGCTTCCAGATAAACCAGGCCGAATCCCTCCCCGCGGCTCGGCAGCGCAAACATTTCGCAATGCGCGTAGCACGCCGCAAGTTCCGCGTAGCTTAGCCCGGAAAGAAAATGTACGTGCCGTCGCACGCCATTTTCTTCCGCCAAATCCTCCAACCACTCGCGATCGTCGCCTTCGCCGACCGCAGCCAATTGTAATTCCGGCCAGCGCGGCAGCAAACGGGGCAGCGCCGTAATCAGCGTGTCCATTCCTTTGTAGCGCTCATCCGCGCGCCACCGTCCCACTGTCAAGACCACTCGCCCTCCAGGGAAATTTGTGGGAGCCGCCACCCTGGCTGCCTCCGGCGCCAGCGCTTCGAACTGCGGATCCAGCGCCCACGGCAACACGCGAATTTTCTTCGTCGCAACTCTCTGTATGGCCGCTACATGGTCTGAGGTGTACTTGCTCGGAGCCAGCACCATATTCGCCTGCCGCAACGCCATTCGCCGCATCCGAGCCAGCGGTTCCCACACCTCCACGCCATGCGTGCAAACAATGGATTTCAACCGTGGCGCCGCAAGACACATCGCACGCACCACCGGAGCAAGATTGGGATGCCCAGCCACCACCAATTTTGTCTTGCTCTTGCCTTTGCCGGATGACCGCCACGCCGCGCGAATCGCTGTCGTAAGAAATCTGCCCTTCGCGCGCTCGCTCCCGGTGAATACAATCTCACGACCCGCCACTGTCAGCCGCTTCAGCTCGGGCCCGTCATTCAAGCTCAGAATGCGGCATTCCATCCCGCGACTCGCCGCGAATTCCGTCATTACCGAAGCCAGGTGTCTCCCGGCACGCTGCACCCCGCCGGGCGCATCCAATTCAGGAAAGAGTCCAATCAGCACGCGCAGAGTCTGCCTTTTGCTCTTTTTCTTCGCAAGCTTTTCGCAAATGAGTTTGTTGTCACCAGGAACCTCATGGCAAGACTCCATCACGAACCAGCGGCACCAATTCATCCATGCGGTCCAGATAGATGTCGGCCGGATAGGTTTTTCGGTCATGCGTGCCGAATCCGAAATTAACGATTGCGGAGATCATTCCCGCGTTGCGAGCCGTTTGCACATCCACTTCCGAATCGCCGACCATCGCGCTCTCCGAACCCGAAATTCCCAGTTCCATCAGTAGGGTGTTCGCGCCCAGCGGATCGGGCTTTTTCGTGGCAAAACTGTTTCCGCCATAAATCGCGCGGAAAAATCCCGCCAGCCCCAGGCCTTCCAAAATGCGCACGCTGATGGCCGCTGGTTTGTTGGTCAGCACCGCCATCGGCACGCCGCGCAACTGTTCCAGAGTCTTGCGCACCCCCGGATATTCTTTTGTGTAATCCAGTTTGTGCTGGTCGTAGTGCGCCAGAAAAAATTTCAGCGCACTCTCCTGCTCTTCAGCTGACGCCATGCCACCCAAGGCGCGGCCAATCAGCACCGGCGCTCCCGAACCGACGTAGCTGGCCACCAGGTCTTCCGGCAGCTCCGCGCGGCCGATTTCGCGCAGCGTGGCGTTCACGCTTTGTACCAGGTCGCGCTTCGAATCAATCAGCGTGCCATCCAGATCGAAAACCAGCGCTTTCACTTTGCTGCGAAATTTATCATTCATATCTTTTTATTTTAATACCCGCGTCGCATTCTCTGCTCTTCTTCCCATAAACTAGGGTTCAGGGTTTGTACTTACAAACCCTGAAACGAATACGTCTCGGGGTTTCAGGGCTTGTTTTACAAGCCCTGAGGTAATGAAGTTGTCGCTTACGGACCCTGAGCTGAATCTGTCTCAAACTGCTGTGCAGGAGAGCACCCGGAGAACTCATGGC
The DNA here is from genome assembly GCA_963743735.1 of uncultured Acidobacteriota bacterium. Taxonomy (GTDB): domain Bacteria; phylum Acidobacteriota; class Terriglobia; order Acidiferrales; family UBA7541; genus Acidiferrum. Next base: position 186,928 of record CAVURF010000011.1, on the reverse strand, counting down.
CCAGGTATTCCCATTTCGCGCGTATCGCTTCAACCCCCAGCTTGCTCCCTTCGACCAAGTCCTCACGCAGCCCTACGACAAAATTTCTCCCGAGCGCCAGGCCGAATACTACGCTATGCACCCGCAAAACCTGATCGCGGTGGAAAAAGGCCGAGTTTTCCCCGACGATTCACCGCAAAATAATGTTTACACCCGCGCCGCAGGCAAGGTCGATGAATGGATTCGCGATCACATCATTCTTCAAGACCCTACGCCCGCTTTCTACGCCTACGCACAGGAATTCATCGTTCCCGGCAGCAGGGAAAAAAGTGCTCGTCGCGGTTTCATCGGCGCAGGCAGACTCGAAGAGTATTCCGCCGGCGTCATTTTTCGCCACGAGCATACTCTATCCGGCCCCAAGGCCGACCGCCTCGAACTCCTTCGCCAGACCCGCCTTCACACCGGCCAGCTCTTCATGTTGTATTCCGACCCACAGCAGCGCGTGGAAAGAATTCTCGACGAAACGCAATCTTCTTCAGCTCCGGCCACCGAACTCACCGACGAATATGGCGTGATCCACCGCCTTTGGATGATTGCGGATCCGAAACACGTCGAAGCGATTCAACATGCCATGGCCGATCAAAAACTGGTCATCGCCGACGGCCATCATCGCTACGAAACCGCGCTAAACTACCGCAACGAGCGCCGCGCCAGCGTCGCATCGCCCGATCCCAACGCCGGCTACGAACGCTCCATGATGACTTTCGTCAACACCCGCGGCCAAGATCTCGTCATCCTCGCCGGTCATCGCGTTGTTGCCAACGTTCTCGATTTTTCGTGGTCAGCGGTCCGTCGCTACCTTGAACCGTGGTTTTCTTCGGAAGTTTTTCCCTTCGCGAACGATTTAGAAAAACAGCAGGCCAACGCAAAATTTCTGACGAGCCTCGCAGCCACCGCCAAGCAGCGCTCCATTGGAGCGTATCCCGCCGCCGGGTCTCAGCGCGCCTTTTATCTTTTCCATTTGCGTCCCGGCGCGGATCTGGCGCAACTGCTTCACAATGTTTCGCCGCTGCAGCGCGATCTTGACGTCGTCCTGCTCCATGATGGCGTTCTCGAGCCTGCGCTAGGCATCACTCTGCAAGCCGCCACCAAAGAAATGAACCTTACCTATGAGCGCGAAGCCGCCGCAGCCATCGCTGCGGTGGATTCAGGTTGTGCCCAAGTCTCCTTCTTCCTGAATCCCGTCGCTGTCGAAAAGGTGGTGGAAATCGCAACTTCCAACGAGGTCATGCCGCAAAAATCCACCGACTTTTATCCCAAGCTGCTAAGTGGTGTCACCATGTACCACATCGAACCCTAACCCGTGGCGGCCATCTTCAGGTGGCCATCGCGGCGGACGCTGTCTGAATCCACGTCTCTGCGATACTTGCGTCACCACAAAAAAAGAGGCGTGCAATCGCACGCCTCTCAGAATATTCCGCCATCAACCGCCCGCGCCGCGAGCCTACTTCGAAAAACTCGCCACAGCCTCAGCTTCCGTGTTCGAAACGTCAAACACCGTAAGCAGCTTGGTGATCTGCAGCACCTCTTGGAATTTATTTCCCAGGTGGCACAACCGCAATGACGCACCATCTTTCTTCGCTGTGTGATGCGAGGCCACCAGCGTGCCCAGGCCCGCGCTGTCGATGAACGTGATGTTATTCATGTTCAGGACGATCTTTTTCTTGCCCTCGGCTAGCAGGCCTTTCACTTTTTCGCGCAGCGCGTTGCTCTCTTCTCCCAGCACGATTCGCCCGTCAAGCGCGACCACCGTCACGCCGTCCACTTCGCGTTGACTCATTTTCAATGCCACGTTATTTCCTCCTCATCGGATAGCGGGTCCGGCGGCAACCTGTTCCGGAGCCACAAAGCATACCATTGTTTAGCCCGGCGTCTATCAGTACAACTTGCGTATCCCGGGGATCAAATGTTTACCCTGAAATCCTGGGACCGCAGTCAGTAGTAGTCCGCGCAAGACATGTAATACCCGCAAACGTTGCAGACCAGTTTGCAGCGCCGCGATTCCAGCCTCTGCGAACAGACCGGGCAAAATCGTGAAGCATCCTCATAAACCGGCGCGTCGGCTGGATTCCCCGCAGAAACCGCTGCCAGGCCCGAGGAACCGTAGCTGGGTTTTTCCTCGACCTGTCCCTCGATCACTTGCGAATCGCTGGTTGGCTTCACGCCCTGTCTCACGGCGGAATCGTTATAGCACAACCAGCCCTAACCCCGGTAGCGGGTGCAACCCTCATCCACCTGACACGCTCTTGTAGCGCCTCTGTGTGGCGGCTACCTTCAGGTGGCCATCTTTCCGATCTCAACCTTTGACGCTATGCTACCTGTCCGCCTCGGCTGCTATCTTCTCTTCGCCGCCTCACTCCTTCGGGCTCCACGCGCCTTGAATCAGATCCCGCGAAAATCCCGGCGGCACCGTCTGATCGGATGCATAGCGATACAGTGCCGCATTGAAAATCCCTTGCACCGCGGAACTCAGCACCGACAGCAACAAAAAATACGCGCCCAACAGTATTCCTCCAACCACCATTGCGCCCGGTCCGTACAGCCGCACCGCCCCGAACCACAATCCAATTCCCGGGATCATCAACACAAAAAACACTAACCCCAGGCTGAATCCGCCAACCACTCTTTCTCCCCAGGTCTCGGTAAACAGTTCCGCCGATCGGTACAGCGCCGCTCCCGGCGAGACATCCTCAAACGCCAGCACCGGCACCACAAAATAGCACGCCACGTTCCACGCGATGCCGATAATGCCGATCACGATTCGCCCTACAAAACTCGCTCGTTCGGACAGCATTCGCAACAACACGCCTATCGTCGCTGCCACAAACGCCCACTGAAAGATCACCCATTTGCGCTGCCACGCCAGTTGCAATCCCTGATCGAACGTCCACGCTCCGCCCGTCAACCGGCTGTTCGCCACGCCCACCAGAGCTACGTTGAAAAACACGATCACAAAATAGTTTGCCAGGTACAGCACAAACATCGCCGCCGCGAATTCCGGCGACTTGGAAAAATGTTGGAAATTATGTTGATTGATTCCCGCCGCCCGCAACGCAGGCAAAAATACCGCAATCCCGCTCAATCCCAGCAGCAGCGTAACGATTACACAACTGATTCCGGACAGTACCGGAAACAGCATCAGCTGTTTATCCGCCCACAAAATCGCAAAGCTCTGCTCGACCAGCTCCCAACTCCGAGAAAATCTTCCCATGGAGCCCTCCGGATAAACCTGAATCTATCTGTTTTTAGCCACAAATCGTGCGGGGAACTTCCTGCCATCTTCGCAAGTTTATCCGCAAAAAACCAGTCCACTCCATTTCCCGCGCTGCGCAACGGGTCAGGATCAATGTCGCCACCCGAAATGAAAGCCGTTCGAACCTACTCTCTGGCCGATCCCACCGCGGCTCGCACCCCTTGGCCCGCTTCCTCGCGATGCCTTGCGCGCATGCGCGATGCAGGCTCCGCTTTTCATTCCAATCGTGACTTGGCTACAATTCATCTCCGCAGGCCGGACTTCTTGCAAACAATCGCCATGATTCTCGCCCAAGCCGTGTCTCCTTTGTCGCGCTCAGAGCTGCGCTGGGAATTCCTCAACATCGCCGCTGCCGTCGCTCTTCTATCCATAGCCCTGGTTGCCATCGCTCTTTTCTTTTTTCGGCGTAAGACCCGCGACCTTACCTTGATTTACTTCAGCCTGTTCTGCATTCTCTATGCTGTACGCCTGCTGGCTCGCACGCGTTTCTTTCGCTCTCTATTCGAGCAGCCGCTAACGTTTTGGGCCTACCTGAATTGGGATATCACCTGTACCATTCTTATTCCATTCGGACTTTTCTTTTACCAGGTCGGCGGCGAATACCTCAGGAAGTTCTTTCGCTGGCTGCTTGCGGCACAAATACTCTTCGCCGCTTTCGGAATCTTTGCCGCCGCGCTTGGCATCAGCTTGATAAAGCTCGACATCGCGAACAGCGTTGCCGTGCTCGCCACCTGCATCGTCACTGCTCTATCCTCGCTCGCCGACCGGCGCCACGCCGGACCGCGCCAGCCTATGACCCACGAAATGCGCGTTTTTATCGCCGGTCTCGTTGTTTGGCTGCTGTTCGTTGTGCAGGCAAATCTGGTGGGGCTCAGAATTGTGTCGGGCAATAATTTGGAGTTCATCGGCTTTCTGGCCTTTGTCGCATGCCTCGCCTACATCTCCGCGTATCGTATCTTCGCGAACGAAGAACGCCTTCTCGCCATCCATAAAGAACTGGAAATAGCCCGCCGAATTCAGTCCTCAATTCTTCCACAAACGGTACCCGCTCTTTCCGGTCTCGATCTTGCCGCCCGCTACGTGCCGATGAGCGCCGTGGCCGGTGATTTTTACGATTTTCTCATCATCGATGAAAAACGTCTCGGCGTTCTGGTCGCCGATGTCACCGGACATGGCGTCCCTGCCGCTTTAATTGCCTCCATGTTAAAAGTCGCTTTCGCTGGACAGGCTTCACACGCCCATGATCCCGCACGCGTCCTGACCGGCTTGAACGCCGCTCTCTGCGGCAAGTTCGAAGAGCATTTTGTCACTGCCGCTTATCTCTTTGTGGATTTGGAAAATAGCCTGGTGCGTTATGCTGCGGCCGGCCATCCACCGGTTATGCTGGCCTCGCGCGCGGAGCTAAAAGTCCGTGAGATCGAAGAGAACGGCTTGATGCTTGGCTTGTTTCCGGAAGCAGCGTATTCCTCGGTCGAGGTCCGCGTCCACCCCGGAGATCGTTGTCTCCTCTACACCGACGGTGTCTTCGAAGCTAAAAACGCCGCACAGGAAGAATTTGGCAAGTTGCGTTGTAGAGAATTCCTGGAATCGCGGGCCAATATTTCCGCGGCTGATTTTGCCGATGCGCTTCTCAGCCATATCGCCGCGTTTTCCGGCCTCAATTCCACCCGTGTGCAGGAAGACGACATCACCATGCTCGTCCTGGATTTCCAGTACGTTACGCCATGAGCCGCCAGCAAAATCTGGCGACTCAAGCTTAGTGCATCTTCTACTCTTGCACCGCAGATTTGCGCCACTGGTAGAAAAACGGAATCCCGCTCAGGATCACCAGCATCCCCAGTGTCGAGCGCACCGGCCGCACCATCCACAAATTCACGGTAAGTGCCACCGCCGCAACCAGGAAGATCAGCGGCGACAACGGGTATCCCCACGCCCGATATGGCCGAGAAAGCTCCGGCTCCTTTATGCGCAGTCGAACCAAAGCAATCGCCGTCAACGCGAAGAATACCCACACCGCAAACACGAATAGCGAGTAGAGCTCCTCATACGTGCCACTCAATGCCAGCACCGCGCCAATCGTTCCAAGAAAAATCAGCGCTCCCGTGGGTGTGCGGAAAGAAGGATGCAGGCGCTTTGAGAATTGAAAGAAAACGCCATCACGAGCCATTGCGTACGGAATCCTCGCGCCCGTCAGCACCACCACATGCAACGCTCCCAACGCGGAAATGGCCATCGCGATCGTCAACAATGCTGCCCCGCGCGAGCCCCCGAACGACTGCACCACATCCGACGCCACATGCTGCGATTGCGCCAGGCTCGCGAACGGCAAAATCCGAAAATAAATTACGTTCGCCAGCAAGTACAAACCGCATATCGTGAGCAATCCCATGATGATCGCTCGCGGAATATTTTTCTGCGGCCGCTCAATCTCTTCACCTACATCGCCCAAATCGTTAAACCCGTTGTACGCCCACATCGCCGGAACCAGTGCAGTCAGCAACGCGCCAATCGTTCCCGCGCCCATCGGCGTAACCGTAGCCACCGTAGCGGCTGCGATGGTCAGCGTGTTTTCCAAAGAACACTCCCGCCACCACAATCACCAAAATCGTGGTAATTTTCAGCGAGGTTAGCAACACTTGGATCGCTCCGCCCATGCGCACACTCAAGCAGTTGATCGCGGTCACCGCCACCACCACCAGCGCTGCGAGCGGTTGGGCCGTGGTGAAGGTGAACGCATTTCGACCGAGGTGGTATGTGAACAGTGGCGTGCCCACCACCGGGAACAGGAATCCCAGGAATCGCATGAAGCCGGCGGCCAGCGTGGCCATACCCACAGGACGCTCTAGAAACGAACTCATCCACCCGAAGAGAAATCCCCACAGAGGACCAAGACCGCGGTTCAAGTAAACGTATGGCCCGCCCGCTTTCGGAAACGCTGCACCCAATTCTGCGTAGCAAAGCGCTCCGAACAGCACGATCACGCCGCCGATAATCCATGCCGCAAACACCAGCGTGGCCGAGCCCACGGCGCGCGCCATGTCGCTGCTCACCAGAAAAATCCCCGTGCCGATGGTGTCGCCAATGACGATCGCCGTCGCCGACCACAGGCCCAGCCCGCGAATCAATTCCGATCGCTTCGACGTATCGTGGCGCCCGATTATTTCGGGATTGCTCTCGCTCATAAAAGTTCACCGAGCCTACTATCAGCGATGAACGCGGTCAACGAACGTGTTTTTGCTATCTCATAAACATCTTTCGGGAGCGCACCCTCAGCACGTTTCCGAAAAACGAAGCAAAACGCCGATACGCCGTCATTCCGGGGAGCGCGGCGACGAGGAATCGCTCTTCGATTCAGGCGCCGAGCGGCAGTCGCCAATGTGCTCGGACTGGCGACCAACGAACTCTCTGGCCGTCACTCGCATTTGCGCGCTATCATCGCCCACATAATGGCCACGCAAAAATCCATGCTCACTGAATTCGCCTGGGATCATCGCTATCAACTCTCCAGCGTCGCGGACGTGCTTACACCCGCGTTACTGTTGTACCCCGAAATCCTCGCTGCAAATATAGATCGAACAGTCGAGCTACTCGGCGGCGATCCGGATCGCTGGCGGCCGCACATCAAAACCGCCAAGGTCGGCTACACCGTGCGCATGCTCGTCGCGCGCGGAATCCGCAATTTTAAGTGCGCCACCACTTTGGAGCTTTTGCTGGCATGTCAATGCGGCGCGGCAGATGTTCTGCTGGCCTATCCCTCGGTAGGTGCAAATGCCCAGCGCGTGCTAGCAATAGCAGCGCAGTTTCCCGACGTGCAAATTTCCATCCTGGCCGAAAATGCTGAACAAGTCCGGCAATGGCGTGGCAGCCAGGTCGGAATTTTCCTGGATATTAATCCCGGCATGAACCGCACCGGCATCGACCAGGACAACGCTGCCGAAATTATCAATTTAGCGCGGGAAATCGCTGCCAACAGCATGAACTTCCGAGGTCTGCACTATTACGACGGCCAGTACGGTGCAGTCGCCGAACCCGAGCGCACGCAGCAGACTCATGCTGGCTATCATCACTTGCTGAATGTTGTAAACGAAGTCGAGCGCAACGGAACGCGTGTCCCTGAGGTAATCACTGCCGGAACGCCTACGTTCCCGTGTTCACTTTCTTTCAACGGCTTTCGCAACGCGGGATTCGTCCACCGCGTCTCCCCGGGCACCATCGTCTACTGCGATGCCTCCAGCCTTGCGCAACTTCCCGGGCTGCAGGGCCACCGGCCTGCCGTGTTGGTTCTGGCCCGCGTCGTGAGCCAGCCTCGCGAAAACATCGTCACGTGCGACGCCGGACACAAAGCGGTTTCCGCCGACGCCGGTGTCCCCACCTGCGTCGTAATTGGGCATCCCGAGCTAACTCCGCGCGCCCCTAGTGAAGAACATTTGCCTCTAGCTGTGCAAGAAGGAGCCACGGCGCCGAAAGTGGCCGAAACACTCTATCTCCTCCCCCGCCACATCTGCCCCACCGTCAACAACTTCGATCACGCACTACTCGTGCGCCAGGGATCCATCGAATCGATCGAAGACGTGTCCGCGCGCGGCCACGAACCGCCCCTCCTCCACACCATCCAAAAAGCCACCTCATTCAGCCGTTAAAAAGCTGTTTGCAAAGCCAGATATACTCTCCTAACCAACTCATAACGGCCGGTTTTTACTCGACCCGTCGGTGCCGACCGGCAACGCGCGCACCACATATCGTTGCGGAGAACCCGCACCGCGACCGAACGGGTAACACGTCACCAACGTCAGAGCGTCCTCCGAAGTCGGCGCCAACATCGCAAAATCCGTCGCATTTACCACGCGAGTCAAACTTACGCGATAGGTGCGCTCATGAACCACGCGCCGCCTGCCGTCGAACCACGAAATTTGAATGGTGTCGCTCTGCGCAATCCGCTCCAGCGGAAGGAACCAACTCGTACGATGCCCGGCCAACAACACATTTCCCGGCTCTCCAAATCCCGCGCCACTCTGCATGTGCGCTGGACCGAACGCCAGCGTGCGCGGAGTTGCGCCCTCCAGAATAATTTCGTCGTAGCTCAGCCGCGGAATTCGCAGCCGCGCAATCGGTCGCAAGTCTGCGGACGGCCACGGCGCTTCCGCTTTGCCTGACTGCAAACTCCGTTCCCACGCCCGCCGAATCAGCACGCCCGCAAGTTCAGCTTTCGCGTGCATATACCCGGCTCGGCAAGCCAGCGCGCATCCAGCAATCAGCAAAATCGCAGCAGCAAAACGCAACGCTCTCACGATGCTGCTCCCACTCGACGTGCGATCAGAAAGATCACCGCACCGGCGCACAATAGCACCATGCCCAGTGTTTCAAAGAAAACGTCTGTTGTTCCGGTAGCCGGTGCTCCAAACACTCCTTCCAATTTCCATCCTGCCGGCAATTCGTCGGCAACTGCAGCCGTATTGGATTGCCCACCCGGATTCACAATCTTTTCCTCCACCGCGACCAGCGAAGTGAAGCGCGTCACCAGCCGATAACGAATCGCATGTGCAATTACACTCGACCGAATTTCCGCCTGCTGTTCTTCATTCGATTCCCGCCAGCGATCCATCAACTCCTCGACCTTTTGCCGCGCCCACAAATTGTAATACCCGGATGAAATGTAGCTTTCCCGGTATCGAACGGCACGCTGGACTGAAAAATTTCATCGCCCGCGCGTCCGCTCAAGTGCGCGGTACCCACTCGCCCTTTCGCGATGCGCCCGTAAATCACCACTGGCTGCCCCGCAAACAGGTCCGGCAAACGTTGCGGAAACCTGTCGGTCACTTCCACTCCTTCAAAAGAGATTTTCAGATCCGTCAGCACTGGGCTCTCGATCCTTTCGAAAAGTTCGGTCATCTGCTCTTCAATTTCGTTGATGTCCGCCACGTGTGTGCATGTCCCGCGCCCGAATTGCGCCATCTTCGCCGCCAGAAACAGATTTGGCGCGCTGCCAATCGCCACCGTGTACAGCCGCGCTCCGCCCAGGTCATGCCGCAGTGCTGCGAAAATTTCTTCTTCGTTGCCCAAATCCCCGTCTGTCAGCAAAACAATGTGCCGCAGATAACCTGAGAGTTTCCGGCTTTTTCATCAGGTGCTCCAGTGCCGGCAGCATCTCTGTCCCGCCTCCAGCTCGCAGCCGCGCACGTAGTCGCGTGCGGCTGCCACGTTTTGTGCGCTTGCCGCCATCGGCCACCTTGCAAATTCCTGGTAGCCGTTGCTGAATTGCAAAATTCCAAATCGATCGCTCGGTCGCAAACGGTCCAACGCTTGCAGCAAAGCCGCCCGCGCCTGCTCGATCGAAGTTCCCTGCATCGATCCCGAAACGTCAATCATGTACAGCATCTCCACCGGCGTGCGCTCGCTGGGCTGCACCGTCGGCGGAAAAGCCGTCAGCAGGAAATGTGTTTCGCCCGAATCGCCTCCATTCGAAAGAAACAGCGCTGTTTTCGGTTCCGTGCTTTCTGCCTGCTGAATTTCCAGTATAAAATCCTTGTTTGGCAGTGTCGTTCCGCCCATCAGTTCCACCTGCTGCCGCCCATCCCCCAATCGCCCGATATTCACTTCGTGCGAAACACTTTTGATCGACGCAGCTTCAAATCCCATATCCAGATCTACCGAAACAGAAATGTCGTGGCCCGGCCGGCTTTCCGGACTTCGCACCTGCGGAGTGATCCGCGAGGCGTCCGGCACCGCGTTCGTATCTGCCGCCCACCCGCTCCCGGTGTGTTCAATCACCTGTGTTCCCGGAATGTAGCGTGGTCCTACCACCATCGGGAAAACCAGTCGCATCCGTCCGTCTTCCCACTTCAATGGCTGCACGTAGCGCAGCCGCACCGATATCTGATCCCCCGGCATGATGTTTGCCACTGATGCCGTAAAAATGTTGGGCCGTTCCTGCTCCAGCAAAGCTGCCCGCTTGCCTTCCGCCTTGGCCGCTTCATATACGCGCTTCGCCTGCTCGCGTTCGTGAATCACGCTGCGAATCACCCGCTTGCCGACGCGAATCTCCAAGTCGTATACCGCGGCGTCATGTGGCAGCGGAAAGATGTACACCGCCTCAATCGGTGCATCGCTCGAATTCGCATACTGCTGCGTCACCGTCGCCGAGGCCACCAGCCCGCGCACATCCACGTTGGCATCGGTGTGAATCAGCGGCACAGGTTCGAATCGTCCCGCGATAGGCGACTTGTACAGCAGACATCCTTCCCCCACTGGCGGCAATCGGTCGTCGTTCTGTCCCGCGCAAACCCATCCCGCGAACATCGTCGTCAGCGCAACCGCCACCAGCAATCGCACTCGCAAATCGCCGTGCCACACATTCTTCAAAAATCGCCCCATCGTTCCCTCCACTCGAAATGCCGCATCCATTGGAGTGCAATGGACAGACCAGGAAGGTTTAACGGCGAGCGCAGAAACAACTGCTGAGGATGCGGTCACTTAGCGTGAAACAGTATGGCTGGACCGGCGAGTTCACCCGTGTTGCAACACCCACGCCCGTGGTTGTGCATCGACACTCAGAACGCTTGGCGGCAAAATGTCGAAGCTCTCCCAAGGAACTACGGAACGCTTGGATCGCTAAGTTCCGAGTGCCGCGGGACCCGGCGCCATAGGCGCCACTCGCGCCGATGAATTTCACGATTTGAGCGGTCTGCCTCGGATCAGCTAGAATTCACTTCGGAACTGACCCACACCGATGAGCTTCGAACCGATTGAGAACTACGGGGTGATTGGCAATATGCGCTCGATTGCCCTCGTGGGCGTAAACGGTTCAATCGATTTTCTCTGCTATCCAAATTTCGATTCTCCCACCGTGTTTGCAGCGCTGCTCGATGATGAGAGAGGTGGCTGTTTTCAGATTCAGCCGCAACTCAAAAAAAGGCGGGTACGACAGCTGTATTTGCCAGACACGAACATTCTGCTCACGCGATTTCTTGCGGAGGAGGGTGTGGCCGAGCTGACTGACTACATGCCCATTGCGACCGACGGGGAGCAACCGAATGAGATTATCCGCACCCTGGCCGTTATCAGGGGTGAGGTCGATTTCAAGATGCGGTGCCAGCCACGATTTAACTATGCAGATGTGTGGGCACACCGTAAACATCGAAGATCGCTGCGCGATTTTTTCGCCAGCGAGCGATACTTGTCCGCCGCTGGCGTTGTACTCCACCGTTGCCCTGCGACAACAATCCCAGGATGCAATCTCCGAGTTCACGCCTTCGAGCCGGCGAGAAGGTGACGTTTGTCTTTGGTGGAGTTCGCCCCCAAGGACAGCAACCCGAGATGGAGTTCGTAGAGCAGCGCTTCCAGCGAGACAGCGCGTTTCTGGAAGGGATGGATCGCGAAATCAAAGTACAAGGGCCGCTGGCGCGAGATGGTCAACCGTTCGGCCCTAATGTTGAAGCTGCTGATCAGCCGGGAGCATGGATCGCTGATTGCAGCGCCGACATTTTCCCTGCCAGAACAAATTGGCGGAGTGCGCAATTGGGATTATCGCTTCACATGGTTGCGAGATGCGACATTCACGCTCTACGCGCTGATCCGACTGGGTTTTGTCGAAGAAACCGAGGCGTTCATCGACTGGCTGAAGGGGCGGCTCGGCGACGATGCGGAACGGGGACCGTTACAGGTGATGTACGGGATTGACGGCCGGCAGAAACTCGATGAGCTGACGCTGGATCATCTGCAGGGGTATGAACATTCGAAGCCCGTGCGTATCGGAAACGCAGCCTATCAGCAGTTGCAGCTCGATATTTATGGCGAAATGATGGATTCCATCTATCTGGCAAACAAGTACGGAGACTCAATTTCCTATGCCGGGTGGCAGGAAGTTCAGCGGATATTGGAGTGGCTGGGCAAGAACTGGCAACGGCCCGATGAAGGTATATGGGAGGTTCGTGGCGGTGCGCGAGAATTCCTGCACTCGCGTTTGATGTGCTGGGTGGCTTTCGATCGAGCACTTGCGGCTTGCGCAGAAACGCTCCCTTTCGGGGCCCTTCGACGCTTGGCTGCGAACCCGCGACGCGATTCGCAACGACATCTTTACGAACTTCTGGGATGACGATTTGCAGTCCTTTGTGCAGTCGAAGGGGACGAAGGATCTGGATGCGTCGGTCCTGCTAATGCCGCTCATGCGGTTCATCAGCCCGGTCGATCCGATGTGGCGCTCGACCATGAAAGCGATTGAAGCACGATTAGTCGAAGATACCCTTGTCCGTCGCTACGAGGCGGAACGCACGCATGTGGACGGGATTCCAGGCGGAGAGGGTAGCTTCACTGCATGCTCGTTTTGGTACATCGAATGTCTGGCGCGCGCTGGGGAGCTGGAAAAGGCTCAATTGTTGTTTGAGAAACTCTTGGGATACGCCAACCATCTTGGGCTCTACTCGGAGCAAATTGGTCCAAGCGGGCAACATCTCGGCAACTTCCCACAGGCATTCACGCATCTGGCGCTGATCAGCACCGCAACATATCTGGACAGGGTCCTTTCCGGCAAGGACGACTCAGTGTGGCGCTAGCCTTTTGCAGAATGCCCCTCGGGCATCGGGATCGCGGCTTCGCCGGACACCTAGCTGCCCAGGTTCGGTGTGTGAACCTGGGGCTTGGGGTTGACTTCTTGAGGCAATCGTCCAGAACCACTTCCTTGTGAACGTTTACGGTCTGGCTTCGTACACCAAATTGAAGGGAGTCTCCGCGGCTCGGCGGAAGCGGGTGAATCCCGCGGATGTAACGACCTCGCGAATTCGTTTTTCGCCGGACTGCGCGCCCAAGCACAGCGAGACCTCCTGCGAACGCGAACAAGGCGTGCACAATAAGGTTGAAAAAGAGTAGTACACACGGCCGACCGGATTCAGATTGTCCTTTAGCTCATCGTTGGCGAACGGTTCGACGATCATCCACGTGCCATCTTTGCTCAGCGAATTGCGCACATGGGTTGCGGCGCCTGCCGGATCGCCCATGTCGTGCAGACAATCGAACACGGTAATCAAGTCGTAGTCCTTACCCGGAAACTCTTTGGCCTTCGCGACTCCAAAGGTGACGCGGTCCGCGAGGCCTTCTCTGGTGGCGATTGCGCGAGCGCCCTCGATGGATTTGTCGTGATAGTCAAATCCGAAGAATTGAGATTTTGGGAAGGCTTTGGCCATTAGCGCGGTGGATGCGCCTTTGCCGCAGCCCACATCGGCCACGCGTGCGCCCGCCTCGAGCTTGGCCTTCACACCCTGGAGAGAAGGAATCCACGAGGTTACGAGGTTAGCTGCATAACTCGGCCGGAAGAATTTCTCGCAGCCATGAAACACGGCGTCGTCGTGCTCATGCCAGCCCATTCCTGCGCCGGAGCGGAAGGACTCTGCAATCCTGGGAACAGCGGCAAGAGAGCCGAGCGCCAATTGGAAGGCCCCGGGGATGTAAGCGGGACTGTCTTCGTTCGCCAGCGTAAACGCCTGTTCTTCGCTCAGACTGAACTTGCGCGTCTTTTCGTTATACGTGATGTAGCCGCCAGCTGCTTGCGAGCCCAGCCATTCGCGCACGTAACGTTCATCTGTTTTGGTCTTGGCGGCAAGCTCGGCGGAGTCCACGGGACCTTCGCCGAGGGCCTTGTACAATCCCAGTTTTTCTCCAATCACCACCATTCCAGAGTGGACTGCGGCTCCCAGATCTCCAACGAATTTCCCTACGAACACATTCAGTTTGTCCATGTCGACTGCCATTCTTATTCTCCTTTGCGACTGCGATTTCTTTGGATTTTTTTGTCGTGCGCTTGACGGTTTCATTGCCGGGTTAAACGCCGGAATTGTGGGCTCTGGGACTGTTGCGTGCGGCCGCGCGAGTCTCGGTCTTGCAATGCCGCGACACTTCGGAAGTGTTTCGCAAAGATCGGCCGTCCCAGGAATCGTCGTCCTCAGGAAGCCGCCCGATGATGTGCCCCAGTTCGTGCAGCAATATCGTAATTTGTGCCTCCAGGGTGTTCCCGCTGTAAGAAGAAACCACCAGCAGACGATTGCCGTCGGGCCGAAGCAGCATTCCCCTTGGGTCCAGTTGCATGATGCGCGAAGTACGATTGAAGAACGCTCCGTTGGCATTTAATAGGATGGTGGAGTTTAGGCCCCCATTCTCAATGGACCTGGCCGCCCATGGGTGTTTTAAGAGCTGCCCACGCTTGCTGTCTCTCATGCCGTAAACGTAGGAAGTTCCTCTTATCTCCAGCTCGAAGTGCAACGACCGGAAGACTTCGGCGGGGTCAGGATCAGCTTCCTGGAACCATGCAGAGCACGCATTTCCATCTTGCAAAATATCGATAACCCGCTCGCGCGCCCGAGTGATCGTATCGCCCGGTTTACCCAGGGTCGATAACTCCAGCACGACGCAATCGTCTCGGTTTGGCGTTCGCTCCGAATAGGATTGACTCGGCGCGAACAATACGCACAAGAGTACGGCAGCGGCAATTACCTTCAGTTTGTCGATGTCAACAGCCATTCTTATTCTCCATTGAGATTGCAATTCTTTGAGGCCCAGGAGACGCTGGGGCCGCCTCCTGGGCACTTTCATCCAGCCAAACTATTTGCGTGAGCGGCAGTGGTCGTAGACCAAATCGCTCGCCCATCCTACGCGCGAGAGTTGGACTATCTTTTCCTGCTTGGGTCATCGTCAGGATTGACGTAGTTGAACTGCAGGGGGGATTGCCCGTGGACCTGCACGATGGTTTCTCCGCAGGCCATGGCGAAGTGGTGCATGTCGGGATCGAGAAAGGCAAAGCTCCCGGCCGTGAACGCCTTCATTTTGTCAGTCTCAAATTCGTCTCCCATCCCCAACTTGAACGTTCCGGAGATGACGGTGACGTTTTCCCGATTCGGGTGCCAATGCGGGGAAATGCGGAATCCATCAGGCATCTTCAAGCGAATGGTGAAGTCGCCGCTGGACGCGGTTGGGTCACCCTCGAGCACCGCGAACTGCGCGCCCGGTCGCACAACGGGCGGCGCCGGACCCCACGGAATGGTGTCCGGGGTGAACGAGTTTTTTTCGTGAGAATGATCGTGCGCGGCACTGGCGAAAAGCAGGCCCGCCCCAGCGAACAATCCAGCCACTGCAAGTGCAAGAAACAAGTAACCCTTCATGATTGAGCCTCCGTTGCTCGGTATCGAACGGTGGGATCATGTCTTGAGCAGAAGATCAGCACAATGAAGAGCGAATATAGTTTGTATATCTTTTCCATATCGTCGCAAATTACTGATTCCGAGGGGATAATGTGCTGCGAGAACCTTATGCGAAGTACAAGACCGGCGGTAAACGACATCGAACTCGACCTGGGCCGCTACGAGCTTCGCCGCCAGGGCCGGCGAGTGAAGCTAGAAAAGAAGCCCATGGAACTGCTGATTTTTCTGGTGGGCCGACGGGAACAACTGGTTTCGCGCAAGGAGATCGTCACGAAATTGTGGCGCTCGGATCTGTTTATCGATACCGAGCCGAACATCAACAATATCGTGAGAAAAATCCGTACGGCTCTGGGTGACGACTCCGCTAAACCACGCTTTCTAGAGACCGTCGTGGGCAAAGGGTACCGATTCATCGGACCGGTGCGCGTGATTGACGCGCGCTATCCGCCATCCGATTTTGGGCCGGGCGGCATGAGCACAGTCGGCCCGGAGAAAGTGGCCGGGTGGAGCGAGCGCTCGTCGTTGGCCATCTTGCCCCTGATTCTTCTCGGCAAGGCCACCGATGACCATGGCGTATGCCTGGGATTTGCGGATGCACTGATCACGCGCTTGGGCAATCTGCCGGGCGTGGACGTTCTCCCAATTTCGGCAGTGATGAATGTGCCGATCGAAGCTGCAGCTTCGGAGACCGCTTCCCGTCTTGGCGTCCGTTTTGTCGTCCACGGAGCCATTCAAATGTCAAAAGGCCTGTGGCGCCTTTCGATGGAAATGTTTGACATCCGCATGCAGAGCGCTTGCTTCACGAGGAAACGTGATCTCGATGTGCACCGCCTGTCCGACATCGAGGACGAGATTGCGAAGCAAATCGCCGTTGCATTGAACCGACCGCTGGGCCCATGGACCGTGCTACGCCGCCCCCGATATAGCACGGACCCGATGGCTTATGCGGAATTCATACGGGGCTACCGGGTCAGTTCATCCGGCGATCCAGCGCTGCTCGACGAAGCCGCTCAGCACTTGAGCAATGCGGTCACTCGAGATCCCGGTTTTTCCCTGGCTCATGCCGCACTTTCCCTGGTGTGCGCGACTCGCCACTTTGAACTTCATCCAGCGAGCGAGTGGTTGGAGAAGGCCGAGTTTCATTGCCGGCGCGCACTAGAACTCGATCCGAATTTGCCCGAAGCGCATGTCGCCAGCGCTTTTCTCTTATGGGGGCCCTCGAAGAACTTCCAACATCTGGAAGCGATTGCCGAACTCAAGCGAGCCCTTGCTCTACAGAACAATCAGCCCCAAGCCTACAACCGTCTGGGCACAATCCTGGCACACATCGGGCTGCTCGACCACGCTCGTGAAATGTATGAGAGAGGGCGGCCCTTTCATCCCAGAAAAGCCATTAGCCACAGTATCGTGCAAGTATACGTTTGGAACCAGGAATATGACTTGGCGCGGGAGGAGATTCAAGTGTGGCGGGCCGAGAATCCAGGCAACAAGTATCCAGTCTACTTTGCTCCGCAGCCGGCTATGATGACCGGAGACTTGAAAGAGGCAAAAAACCTGCTAGATGGGGCTGTCCAGCTTTTACCAGAAGAACCACTGATCGTCAGTTTGCAGGGCGTCTTTTACGCGTTGACTGGCAGAGAAGAAAAGGCGCTCGACTGCCTGACCAAGGCTAGCACGAGTCCAAAATCCTTTGGGCATGCGCACCACAGTTACTATCAATTCGCATGCATTCTTGCCTTGCTGGGGCGGCGTGAAGCTGCGTTCGAATGGCTGGAGAGAAGTGTTAGCAGCGGATTCGCGTGCTGGCCTTTTTTCCTCAAGGACCCGCACCTCAAGAATCTGCGAACTCTAGAGGCGTTTGACGTTCTGGTGACCTCGTTGCAAGGCAAATATCCCGACCATCTCGGATTGCTCTAGCCATGTTCTGATGAAACTTGATATTTCGATCGCTAGTGAGAGTCCCGGCGGCCGTCGGCAATGGTTAAAGGCTCGCCGTTCTTTTTGGAGCCAAACCCGCTTGTCGCCACGGGAAGCCTCCTGCCTGAATGCCGATTATCGCATTCATCCGCAAGAACTTGTTCTGAAATCTGCGGGACGCGATGCTCAAATTTGATTCTAAACCCGCACACGCAAAACCAGCGTATGCTGCGCCCAAGTGCGACCAATCAGCCGCTAATCCATTGTCAGCATCACGTAGCCAAACACACCTACGTAGACGAACCATATGCCAAGCTGCACCCGGCGCCAAAGGCGAGCGCCTTTTAAAAGTAAAGAATTATCGGTACGGCAAGTAGGTAGGCGAGGAATACCACTGTCGCTTTGTCAGCGAATCGTTCGCGCGGGGTGAAACGCAAAATGCCCAAAAACTATATTTGCAAAAATGCCGACGGCAACGAGCAGGGCGCATACAATTTTAGTTTTCGCGGCTTCGGCCAATAAATGGGGGTGTACCGTATCCAAGGCGCATGGTCCGGGTCACGTTAGCTTCCAATTCGTGGGCAACCCCGGTGCAGCGGACGTCGTTGTCGTGAAGTTTGATCTCCGGACCGGGGCCGTAATCGATTCGGATCTATCATCGGACTGAAAAATTTCTGGAACAATTCTGAAGCGGCGATTGGCAAATACGTAAAGTCCTAAGACGAATTTGGGTGCCGCATACGCCGGTTTCGCGTGTGTGCGTTTAGAATAACTGCACGCAAGCTGCGAACCGGAATTCTGACGCCTCCACTACCCGCGGCGTCGTCTGGCGTGCGCGGGTTTAGAGTCAACTTCATACTGGGTGCCCGGTCACGCTGACCTAAGAATTACCCGGTGTCCCAGGTTCGGTGCCCTGGGTCTTGCGGTTGACGCCGCCAATCACTGCAAAAAAATGACGGCTTATTTTCTCGCCGGCTCCGGCATCACGTAGCCGCTCTGCGCCGGTAGCCCCGCACGTTCCAATTGCACCGTCACATGCCCAATCGAAAATTCCTTGGCCAGCATTGCCTTGATCCTTGACAAAAGACTTTCGCATTTATCGAGATGCATGTCCGGCACCCGCGCGTGGCAGGACATCGCAATCTCTCCGCCGCCTAGTGACCAGATGTGCACATCATGCACTTCCATTACGCCGTCCACCTTCAGGATCGCTCGCGCGACTTCCTCGATACCCATTTCCTTCGGGCGCCCTTCCAGCAGAATGTGCGCCGAATCACGCAGAATCCCTATGCTCGACCACAGCACCAATAGTCCGATCGCCATACCCAGTACCGGATCGAGCCAGCGCCATCCCGTCATGCCTATCACAATCGCGCCGACAATAATCGCCACATTCGAGAGCGCATCACCGAAGTTGTGTACCAGAATGCTGCGCAAATTCAGGTCATTTCGCCCGCGCACCAGCGCCAGCGTGATCCCGCCATTCACCGCCAGCGCTGCGACTGATGTCCAGATCATCCATGCTTCGATTACGTCCACTGGAGCGCGCAGCCGTGCAATGGATTCCCATCCCAGCCATAGCGCCAAAATCACCAGCAGCACTGCATTGGTAAATGCCGCCAGCACTCCTGCGCGGCGATACCCGTAAGTTTTTTCCCTGTCCGCCGGACGCTGTGCCCAACGCATCGCCAGCCAGGAAATTCCCAGCGCCGGCACATCGGAAAGATTGTGCACCGCGTCATTCAACAGAGCCACGCTGTGCCCCAGCCATCCACCAAAGATTTCCGCCACCACCAATCCGATTGTCGCCGCCATGGCCCACGCCAACACCGAAGCCTGCATCGGCGCATGCGCGTGCCCTGCATGTCCGCTGTCGTGCGAATGGCCGTGCTCGTGTGAATGCTCACGCCCATGGCTGTGTTCGTGCGAATGAACATTGCCTCCGCCATGCTCGTGCGAGTGAATGTGCGTTTCGTTGTGCATGTCGCGCATCTTTTCCGCTATCAATTGTTTATTGTACTCGCCATTCCGGTTTGCCTGCGTTTTTGCCTGTTGCTATTGAGCAACCCTTATTACGCACTTTGACACCTCGTCTCGGCGAATCAATTGACGCTCTCTCTCGCCGCTGACAGTATCAAAGTACACTCGCGCCATCTGTGCGCGTAACGCGAACTCGCTTTACACAGAAGCAAAAGCTGCGTGCCGATTTAGGTGCGCTGCTTCAGGTAATTTAGATAAACGATGAGCGGCCCGGTCACAAAGCTAAGCTTCTGGGGAGTGCGTGGCTCCACGCCGACCGTGGATCCTGCCACTTGGCGCTATGGCGGAAACACGCCGTGCCTCGAACTCACCGCGCCCGACGGCACGCAATTCATTCTCGATTGCGGTACGGGCCTGCGCGTTCTCGGCAGCCGCTGGACCGCGCCATCAGCTGGCGTAATTGCATCCGGTGTGCGCAATCCCGAAACACACATTTTGGTTACGCACTATCACTGGGACCACATTCAAGGCGTGCCATTCTTCGCGCCGTTGTATTCCGAAAACAATGCCTTTCACTTTTATAGTTTTCGTTCCAAGCATCTGGGCCGCGACAGCCTGAAACAAGTATTCGAAACACAGATGGCGACTCCGTATTTCCCCGTGAACATGTCCGCCATGACCGCAAAAAAGAAATTCATGGAAGTCAGCGGCGGCGATTCTTTTGTTATCGGCGAAAATAAAGTCACCGCCCGCTACATCAATCATCCGCAAGGCTGCCTCGGCTATCGCATCGAAACTCCCGGCGGCACCGTGGTGTACGCCACGGACAACGAACCCGGCGATGCGAAACTCGACGAAGAGCTGCACGAGCTCGCGGCCGGCGCGGATATTTATATCAATGACGCGCAATACACTCCGGAGCAGTTGGCCACCACGCGCAAAGGCTGGGGCCATTCTTCCTGGCGTGAAGGCGTGAAAGTTGCCCGCGAAGCCGGCGCAAAAACTTTGGTGCTGTTCCACCACGACCCAGACGCCAGCGACCGCATCGTGGATGGGTTGCTGCGCCAGGCACGCGAGGAATTCGATTCGGTGTTCGCGGCCAGCGAAGGCATGGTCATCAAACTTGGTTCCGCGGACGGGACGCTCGAAACGCACATGCCGGTAACCCGCACTGCCCTGCGCCGCGAAGCGCAGTTCCGCGCGAAAGTCAGCGGCTTTACCGAAGGCGGCCACGCCTTCGAGGAAGAAACTGTGGTGCGCGATTTAGCATTGCAGGGCGCGCTGATTTCCATGCAACATTGTCCGCGGCTGCAATCCGAATTGCAGATCACCATGGACACGCCGGGAGTGGATGGACCGAAAGCGATGAAGATGCGCGGCTACGTGGTGCGCATCGAAACCAGCGAAGAAAAAGGGCACAGCGCGGTGGGAGTGGTGTTCACCGAGTAAGAAAAAACAATTCCGGAAACAATTCTCGTTGAAAAGTCTCCCGCAAATTGAAAGACATTCAATAAAAATTCCAGTCCATTTTGCAAAAACTTTTCAAAAAAATGCGAAGATTTTCTACTTCAACTGTTCCAGCTTGCTATCGAGGTGGGCGAGTGCGGCTTCCAGCTGTTTTCTGTGATTGGGATGCGTCGCAGTTTCCAGATCATTGAGGATATGTTTGCGCGAGAGTTCTACGTTCGCGCGTTCGCGGTCTTTTTCCAATTGGTCCTGAGCTTTCCTGGCTTTGCCTGGTGCCGCCATGGTCTCCTTGCTGGCTACCTGGGATTCAACATCTTTGGATTCCCAGCCGCGTGCCATACATAAATTGTGCCACATTTCGCAACACAAGCGGAAAATCAGAATAATTTTTTGTTGCCCAGAAAAGCATCACGCACCCGCCGCTTTGCCGCGTGCGCGCGGCGCTGGAGGCAGTTGCTTCTGCTGAATCAGATGGCGCAAACCGGCTTCAGCCAGACGTGCGCGACGT
Source organism: uncultured Acidobacteriota bacterium (assembly GCA_963743735.1). GTDB lineage: Bacteria > Acidobacteriota > Terriglobia > Acidiferrales > UBA7541 > Acidiferrum. The sequence continues at coordinate 165,582 of CAVURF010000011.1, read as the reverse complement.
TCGGAAAAAAGGCCGTCAAAAATAAATTCCGCGGAATTTTCCTGCCAGCACACGCGCAGAATCCAATCGCCCTGCGCCGGAAACGCGGTGGCCATGGAAATTTCTCCGGCGGGAATCACGGCGAGCGGGCGAAGCTGCGAATCGATCGCCCATACGCGCGTGGGAGTGAGATAGAAATTGACCGCGCAAGATTCGTGGTCGGCGGGATTGCAGAGAGGGTCGCTACCAGAGTTGCCGGTGAAATTGTTTGCGGGGGAAAAATTTCCGCCGTCAAGAACCATATAGGCGCCGAGTTGTTCGATGGCTTGCGCGCTGCCGCGACCCTGACGGAGCGGCGGTAGGAGCACGGCCAACAGAAACAGCGCCAAGCCCACTGGAGCGAAGGCCCAGGCATTCCACAAACTTAGTGGAAGAACGACGAGGGAGGCGCCAGCGATGCCAAGCAGAATGCGGAATGCAGTCCAGGCACTGGGGCTGGAGCGGAGAGTGAGAACTTTCGGAAACGTGCGCGAGACGAAGAAAAGGGAATCGGCGACGGAGTCGCGAAAGCGCGCGAAGGAAGACGCAACTTCAGCGGGTGGCATTTCGCCGGGGAGAATTGGGGGAGTGGAGCTGGCGCTCATAGTGGTCTGGGACTTTCTCAAATCAGGGCCTACAATGTTAGCAGGTTGGTGAAGGATATTTACAATAGAGTTTACTCATCCTTTTCAAGAGTGCGTTCAGGTATGACTTCCATCTCCATGCGCATCCGGCACAGTTCTGGCACAAACCGGCGAGGGCTTGAGGCCGTCGATTTCGCGCATGCGGGCAAAGGCGCGGCGGACGTGAGGATGGTAATAGAACGACCGACGGCGAGAGCGACAGCGCTGCGGACGAGGTGAGCAACGATGTAATGATGTAAGGACAGGCGGAAGGGTGTGGGGTCGCGAAGCGGCTTCCAGCGGTTTAAGGGCGAAGCAATCCCAAAGTGGGAAAGCATTGGGAAGTGCAGTTTTTTTAAAATGTGTGGCAGTGTTGGAACGGAGCCTGGGGATCGGAGGAAGGAGAGGCCTCCGTGCTGGCGAGCGCTGGACGCGCGGGCCTGCTGCGCGTCCAGAATCCCCATCGGCGCCAATCTGCCCGTCCTCGTTACTCTATGTTGGAGCAGGTCTCCGGGGCGGGAGCGTCAATCCGGCGATTCGCTTTGGCCGGATCGTACGGAACCAGCTGGACAGCGATGCTTGATGCCGGAACCGAGCCTTCGTTGCGGATGATGTGCAGATGGCCGCTGCCAGGATCGACGAGCGTGGGGGCCGGTTGTCCCGGAACAAATGTGTACGCGTGGGGTGTGCAGTCGTCCATATACTCCGTTATGCTTCCGGACGTGACAATGATCAGGCTGTGGCCTGGGTGCGTGTGCCATCCAGTGCTGGCCACCGCTCCTGTCGTTGGATTGACTGCCGGCCAGACATTGCTCTGGACGTACAGGTCTGACGGTCCCTTGGTCTTCTGCAACGAGAGCCAGACGTTACCATCGAATCCGGCAGGAAGTTCGTGCTTCGAAGCCTGGTTAAAGGCATCAATTTCGGCGAAGGTACCGGTGGCGATCGTTGTGGCCTTGAACCCGGTCGCCGGTGTGGCTGAGACCTTCCCCTCGTAGAAGATGGCCGCGACCATGATGGCGGCACTGAACAAGACTACCCACATCAGTTTCCTTTGCATGTTGGAACTCTCCGTTTTTGCTTTTCATTTTTTATTGGGCATCGCCGAGTGGAGACGCACGGACACGATCAGACACCGTGGGGTGGGCACCGTCAAAGGGCAATGAGCGGACTTTTCAGCCGTTGCGCTATTTACCGTTGAATGCCGTGATAGTATGGAGACGCTTCGGAGGTTACAATCCGGGCTTCCCGGATTCGCTACAACTGCGGACCGAATCAGGAAAGCGCGACAGGAGAGCGCGATGGGCGAACCCGTCCCCGGCACACAGCCATCCACAAGACCCTCAGAAGACCGGCTCGATTCGTGGAAGGAAATCGCGGCGTACCTCAACCGCGACGTGACCACGGTGCAGCGATGGGAGAAGCGGGAGGGAATGCCCGTTCACCGCCACGTGCACGACAGAATGGGGTCGGTTTACGCTTCTCGCGCCGAGTTGGATGCGTGGGCGCGTGGCCGGAGTCTTCGAGCAGCCCAAGAAAATGAGAACGATGCTGCCTCCGCTCATTACCTTTGGACCGCCGCAGCCTGGAGTAACGACCTCTCGACCTAAGTGGAAATTCGTTTTGCCGCTGGCACTGGCGGGGACCGCGTTGGTGATTGGCGCGAGTCTCTGGGTTCGGAGGAAGGAGTACTTCTGGCGAAACCCGATTGCAGACGCGCGATTTCAGACGGTCACGGACTTCGATGGAGTGGCGCAGGCGGCAGCAGTGTCACGCGACGGCAGTCTCGTGGCGTTTCTGTCGGACCGGGACGGACAAATGGATGTGTGGTTGACGCAGGTCGGGTCGGGACAGTTCCACAACTTGACCCGAGGCAGCGCGCCGGAACTCGTTAACCCATCCGTGCGCACGTTGGGGTTTTCGCCCGATGGGTCGCTTGTCACGTTTTGGGTTCGCAAGAAGGACGGCTCAAGCAGCGGCGACATCGGCATCTGGGCGGTGCCAACGTTAGGAGGGCAGCCGAAGCCATACCTTGACGGAGTGGCCGAGTTCGACTGGTCGCACGACGGCTCCCGACTCACATACCACACGCCTGGACCCGGGGACCCGCTGTTCGTGTCCAACGGCGACCGCCGATCGGAAGGGCAGCCAATTTTTACGGCGCCTGCCGGGCTCCACAGTCACTTTCCGTTGTGGGCGCCGGACAAGGCATTCATCTACTTCGTGCAGGGCTCCCTCCCAGACAAATTGGACATCTGGCGCATTCGTCCAGGCGGCGGAGCTGCTGAACGGATCACGTCGCACAATGGGCGCGTGACTCATCCGGTGCTATTGGATAAGCGGACACTGATGTACCTGGCTAGCGATCCCGACGGCTCAGGGCCATGGCTTTACAGCATGGACCTGGAGCGCCGCATTTCCCACCGGCTGACGTCTGGACTTGACCGGTACACGTCGCTGGCGGCAAGCGCAGACGGTCGCCGTCTGGTTGTCACGCTCGCAAGTCCGAAAAGAACGCTCTGGCGCTTGCAGATCGCTGATTCACTCTCAGACACGCCGGCGGCGACTCAAATTCCGCTGACGACCAGCACGGGTTTCTCTCCGCGACTGGGGCCAAATTATATTCTGTATGTTTCCGCGACCGGCACGAGCGAGAGCATCTGGAAGCTCGCCAACGGAACTGGTACGGAGTTGTGGAGTGGTGGGGGCGCGGAAGTTTTTGGCGGCCCGGCAATCTCGCCCGATGGACGGAGTATCGCCTTCTCAGTTCGGCAACATGGGCAGACGCTTTTGTACGTGATGCAGACCGACGGCACAAACGCGCGGATTGTGGCCGATTCGCTCGACCTGCAGGGCGCCCCAGCATGGGCGCCGGACGGCCAATCGATCACCTCGGCGGTGGAAGATCACGGCGTCCCGCACCTCTTCCGCGTGCCTGTCGATGGTCGCTCTCCCGCGCCCTTTGTGCCGGACTACTCGGTCGATCCCGCGTGGGCGCCCGACGGGCGCTTCGCTGTCTACTCAGGTCCTGACATCGGCACAACGTTTTCGGTGAAAGCCGTCACGGCCGAGGCCGCAGCTCATCCCCTGCCCGCCCTGACCCTGACTCGAGGAGCTCGGCACTTGACCTTCCTGCGTGGAGGACGGGCACTCGTGTTCCTGCGAGGAGAGATTCAACATAAGGATCTGTGGCTGATCGACTTGGAGACCGGCACCGAGCGGCAGTTGACTCACCTCGCCCCTGACTTCCACATTCGCGACTTCGACATCTCGCCAGACGGCCGTGAACGTAGTCCTCGAACGAGTGCAGGAGCGGTCCGATGTGGTGCTGCTGGATCTCCCCCGACCATAATCCGACCTCAACGGCGCTGCACTCCGAGTCGAGCTGACGTGGGCACCAACCCACGACTCAAAAGACGAGACTATTTCATGGCGGGCTCCAAGCAGAGCCCCGCACCCGTGGTAAACTCCCGCTGTTTGTTTGCTTGAAAGAGCTTGTAAATCTATCGATTCCGCTGTGTTGTACCTAACGGGCCCGGAGGTTTTTGATGCGCAGAAAATTTGTGATGTCTGTTTGCGGTCAGGTTGCAGGAGGGTTGCTGTTGTGCTTGCTTGCGGTGGTAGGAGTGCGCGCGCAGTCGGCAGATCAATATGCGCTCTTGCGCAAGCCGACGATCAGTAAAACGCAGATTGCGTTCAGCTATGGCGGAGATTTGTGGATCGTGGAGCGGAGCGGGGGCGAGGCGCACCGTCTGACGAGCGACATTGGGATTGAGATCGATCCGATTTTTTCGCCGGATGGAACGTGGATCGCGTTTACCGGCGAATATGACGGAAATGAGGATGTTTATGTGATTCCCACCGCCGGCGGGATTCCGAAGCGGCTGACGTCGCATCCGAGCAGCGATCAGGCTGTGGGCTGGACGCGAGACGGGAAGCGAATCCTGTTCCGCTCGACGCGCGACAGCTATTCGGGATTTGGACGGTTGTACACGGTTGGGCTTTCCGGCGGGCTGCCGGAAGTGCTGCCGTTGCCGATGGCGGTAGAGGGTTCGTATTCGCCGGACAGTTCGCGTCTGGCGTACGTGCCATTCACGAATTTCCGCGAATCGTGGCAATTCCAACGCGGGCTGAAGCACTACCGCGGAGGCACGGCTTCACCGATCTGGATCGCAAAACTTTCCGACTCAAGCGTAGAAAAAGTGGAGCGAAAGGATTCGAATGATTCTTCGCCGATGTGGGTAGGAGATAAAGTCTATTTTTTGTCAGACCGCGATGGCCCGGTGAGTCTGTATGTCTATGACACCGGCAGCAAGCAGGTAAAAAAGGCCCTGGCCAGCAACGGCGTGGACATTAAATCGGCATCGGCGGGGCCGGACGCGATCGTGTACGAGCAGTTCGGCTCGATCCACGTGATTGATCCGGCGAGCGGAAAAGAAAACGCGGTGAACATCCACGTGACCGGTGATTTTCCAGCAGTGCGGCCACACCTGGTGAATGCGGCGGAGCAAATTGAGAATGCCGATATTTCACCGACGGGCGCGCGAGCGGTGTTCGAGGCGCATGGGGAAATCCTGACAGCGCCGGTGGAACACGGCGACATCCGCAACTTGACCAGCACGACAGGAGCAGCGGAGCGCGATCCGGCGTGGTCACCGGACGGGAAATGGATTGCATATTTTTCGGATGAATCGGGCGAGTATGCGCTGCACCTGCGAACGCAGGATAGCATTGGTGATGTGCGTAAAATCAATCTCGGAAATCCGCCGACATTCTACTATTCGCCGAAGTGGTCGCCCGACGGCAAGAAAATCGTGTACAGCGATAAGAGGTTGAACCTGTGGTACGTGGATGTGGAAAAGGACGGAGGAAAACCGGTCCTGGTGGATACGAACCCGTACGACGGCGGGCCGGGATCGGGATTCGATCCGGCGTGGTCGCCGGACAGCCGGTGGATTGCGTATACGCGGCAACTGGATAGCACGATACGCGCGGTGTTTGTGTACGGCCTCGAAGGAAAGACGGCGCATCAAGTGACGGATGGATTGAGCGATGCGACCTCGGTGGCTTTCGATAAGAACGGAAAATATATCTATTTCTTCGCCAGCACCGATGACGGACCTGCCATCGCCGCAAGCATGGGCGCTTACAAGATACCGGTGACGCGCAGTGCTTACGTGATTGTACTGAGCAGCGAGCAGAAATCGCCGCTGGCTCCGCAAAGCGACGAGGAGAAGATTGCTGCGACGGAGAAAGGTGGCGCTGTGAGTGCGGCGAAGAATCCGGCTGACAGCGATGAGTGCAAGGCGGAGGGCGAAGGCGCGGCGGGCGCGGGGCCTGCCGCGACGGAAAGCGCGGCCGCTGGAAAAGAAAAGAACGACAAGAAGGACGAGAAGAAGGGCGAAGCCTCCAGCAAAGAAAAAGAAGTACGCGAGGTGAAGATCGATTTCGAAAATATCAACCAACGCATCCTGGCATTGCCGATTGCGGCGCGGAACTATGACCAATTGCTGGCGGCAAAAACTCACGTGCTGTATCTGCTGGAAGGTCCGACGGTGGACGAGGGCAATTCGAGAGGGCGCACGGTGCAAAAGTTTGACGTGTGCACGCGCAAGACGGACAAGGTGCTGGACAACGTGGGCGGGTTTGTCATTTCGGCAAACGGCGAGAAGGCGCTGTACGAACAGCTGCCACCGAAAAATCCGTTGGGCGCGCCAGGCGGACCGGTACACGGCACATGGATCATCAAGCCGGTGGCGGCGCTTGGGAAACCGGCCGAGCCGGGCAAACCGGACGGCACGCTACATCTCGAGTCGATGCGAGTGAACGCCGATCCGCGCGCGGAGTGGAAGCAGATGTTCCGCGAAGTGGGGCGAATCGAGCGGGACTTTTTCTACGACCCCAACATGCACGGCGCGGATCTGAAAGCGCTGATGGCGACGTATCAACCGTATGTGGATAACGTGATGAGCCGGGCGGACCTGAATTACATTTGGGCCGACATGCTGGGAGAGATTACGGCGCAGCATGTCTATATAGCTGGCGGCGACCGGCCGGAAGTGAAGCAGGTCAATGTGGGATTGCTGGGCGCGGATTATGTGATCGAACATGACCGCTACCGTTTCGCGAAAGTGTATTTTGGCGAGAACTGGAACCCGGATTTGCGAGCGCCACTGACCGAGCCGGGCGTGAATGTCCGCCAGGGAGAATATCTGCTGGCAGTGGACGGACGCGAAGTGCACGGCAACGATGAGATTTATAGTTTTTTCATCGACCGTGCCGGCAAAGCGATTCAACTCAAGGTGGGCCCGGACCCGACGGAAAAGATGCGCGCGTGGCGACGGTTGTGCCGATTGGCAGCGAACGAACTTTGCGGATGCGCGACTGGATGGAGAGCAACCGCCGGAAGGTGGATGAGCTGAGTAACGGCAAATTGGCTTACGTGTATTTGCCGGATACAGCGGTGGGCGGTTTCACGAATTTCAATCGTTACTATTTTCCGCAGAATGCGCGGCAGGGAGCGGTGATTGACGAGCGGTTCAACGGTGGAGGATGGATCGCGGACTATATCGTGGACTGGCTGAATCGTCCGTTGTTGATGGCGGCGATGACGCGCGAAGGGAAGGACAACTACATTCCGTGGGTGATCTTCGGGCCGAAAGTGATGCTGATCAATCAATATGCGGGCTCGGGCGGAGATGCGCTGCCGTGGATGTTCAAGCAGCTGGGCATTGGGCCGCTGATCGGGACGCGCACCTGGGGCGGACTGATCGGCATCGGCGGCTACCCGCCGCTGATGGATGGCGGAGCGATTACTGCGCCGCGCTGGGGGCTGTTCAATCCGAAGACGGGCGAATTTGACGTGGAGAATAAAGGCGTCGCGCCGGATATTGAGGTGGATTTCGATCCGGCGCTGTGGCGTCAGGGGCAAGACCCGCAGTTGGAGAAGGCGGTATCGGTGACGCTTGCGACTCTCAAGGAACATCCGGTTACGCCGGTGAAACGGCCGAAGTATCCAATCTACAACTGGCCGAAAGTGCGATCGGACGCGAGCAAGTCTGGGGCTGGTTCGAACTGACAACGTTCGAAGCGGTAACGTTCAAATCGATAACAGCGCTTCGCCTGAGGCGTACTTGCCAGCGGCTGCCGCAGTAACTTTATAGTACAAAGTACTTGACAATAAGAATGGCTTTGCTATGATTTGAGACGCGGCGGAGAAGGTCTAAGGGAAAACTCACATGCTAAAGCGAATATTGGCGATCATCGCCATTTTTGCGTGTACGTGTGTCGCGTGGATGATTCTGGGGACGTCAATTTATTTGCGCACAGAGAATTCGGGGTCGGAGTTGTCGAGCCGAGTCGCTTCCACCTGGGGAACGGCACAGGAGCAGCATCCACCTGTGGCGAGCTACGTTACAAAGGTGACGAAGACGGTCGAAACGGACGAAAACGGGAAAAAGATCAAAAGGACGGAAACGCAAGACGTGACACATGCGGTGCCATTGAGCTCTAGCCAAATCGTGGCCGACCTGCACATTGATTACCGGCAGAAAGGGCTGTTGTGGTTCAGCACGTATCGAGTGGGCTTCGCCGGCAACTACACTTTCCAAAATCCTGTCGGGCAAGAAGAGGTCTTCACAATCAAATTGCCTTTGCCTTCGAAACAAGCGGTGTACGACGGAATGGAGATTTCGCTGGACGGGCAAGTGCTGTCGCTGGATTTTGGCGGCGCGGAAGTGACTGCCCACGGAGTACTGAAACCGAATGCGATAGGCGCTGTGCGGATTACCTACCGTTCGCAGGGGCAGGATAACTGGATCTATAAATTTTCCGGCGGAGATGAAGTTGCGCGAGTGAAGGATCTGCATTTGCTGGTGAAGACGAATTTTGGCGGATTCGATTTCCCGGAAAATTCACTGTCTCCCACGGAAAAGCGGCAGACTTCCGAGGGCTGGGAATTGAAATGGGATTATCAGAATCTCGTTTCGGGCTTCAATATAACGCTGAGGATGCCGCAGAAATTGCAGCCCGGGCCGTTGGCCGGGCGAATTTCTTATTTTGCGCCGGTACCGCTGTTCTTTTTCTTTTTCCTGGTATTCATACTCTCGACCCTGCGCGGAATTGATTTGCATCCGATGAACTATTTTTTTCTGGCATGCGCATTTTTTGCGTTTCATCTGCTGCTCGCCTATTTGTGCGACCACGTTTCGATCCATGCCGCGTTTGCGATTTCCTCGGCAGTTTCGATCTTGCTGGTGGTGAGTTATCTGCGGCTGGTGGTGAATTTGCGTTTCGCGGTAGTGGAAGCAGGGCTGGCACAACTGATTTACCTGGTCCTGTTCTCGTATGCATTTTTCTTTGAAGGGTTCACGGGACTGGCGATTACGATTGGCGCGATTCTGACGCTGTTTGTGGTTATGCAGATGACCGGCCGAATCCAGTGGGCGGAGAAATTTGCGAGGAGAATCGCCTAACAACGATCTCGCGGCTAGACTAACGAAAATAAAAGCGACACGGGTTCGGTTCCGTGTCGCTTCGTTGTTTTGGGCCTAAGCAACCGGCATCAGTGTTTTGCGGGTTCGGCAGTGGGAGGTAGAACGCCGTTGAGGCGAAGGTACATGGATTGAGCGGAGTAGTGGTCCGCCCAGGAGCCGGCCAGAATGAACATGACGGCGGCACGAGAGAAGGATCGGCCGTTGAAGAGGGGAATGGAATCAGAGAGATGGGAATCGTCGACTTTGGCGAGGGAGGAAGAGCAGAAGTCGAAGGATTGTTTGACGGCGGCGGCGAGCTTTTCCTTGGAGTCGGTTTCGGCGGGCTTGGGGCTTTCCCCAAGCTCCGTGACGTGGGCAGCGGCTACGCCGGAGATCTTTGAGCAGAAGAGATTGTTGGACTCGGCGATATGAATTGCCAAATGAGCGAAGGACATCTGGTCTGGCGTAGGCTTAAAAGAAAATTTATCGGCGGGCATGGCTTCTACGGCCGCGGTCATGTTCTTGGAGGAGCGGGCAAGGGCAAAACGGAGCGCGTCGCTGACGGGATTGGTGGAAGCGCTCGCGGCCGGCGCGGGCGTTTGTGCGGCGGCAAGTGCAGGAAGCGTTGCGAGTAGCAGCGAGAGAGAAAAGCAGTTTTCATTAGAGCTCCGAGAAGTGAAAGTGAAATGACGGAGCCATGCTACGCCGGGTCGGCGGCAACAGCAAGCGAAGAGCGGGATGCCGCAGTCATCGAATGACGGCCCGTTGATGGCTTGAAAGGCAGTCAGAAAATCGGGTGCGCCGTGAAAAGGCGGTGGCCCACAGCGGGAGTAAACCCGCCCGGGAACTGGTTCGCTCCAACCGGCAGCAATCGCACGGCGACTCGGCGAGCGTGCAGGCCGTAACCTGGGTGAACGCTGAGCAGGCCTCGAAAACACTAATGCAGGAGCCGACTCGTCCCGATTTCGAGAGAAGGCCGAAGCAGAGGGAATCGTACGAGCGAACAAATTCCATCCGACCTGCCGTTGGTATTGGCGACGGTAGGCAAGCAAAGGGGACCAAAACGCAACACGGGAAGTCCCAGCGGTGATCGCAATCCGCGTCCGGCAAATCTGCGGCAGAGCAAGAAAACTCAGGACTACCGACGGAATATGATCCGACGAGGCGGAGAAGCGATGGGACGCTCATCGGTAATGCCAGCATGGGGCGACAAGTTGACGCGGACGGAAATTGAAGACCTGCTTGCGTATTTGCACACGATTGTGGGCACGCAGCCGGTATCTAAATAAACTCAAAGCCTGCGGAAAACATGGGAGCAAACGACACGGCTTTCGTGCGGGAAAGTATTAGGTCTTAGCGGGTTCTTAGCGGGTGAGGACTTGGCCTGGGGTGACGCCTGTGGGTTTGCTGGCGGACCAGACCAGGATGCCGTTGACGAAAACTTTTACGATGCCGGTAGGGAGTTCTTGCGGTTTGGCGAAGGTAGAGTGGTCGATGATGGTGGAGGCGTCGAAGAGAACGAGATCGGCGTAAGCGCCTTCGCGAAGAATGCCGCGGTCGTTCCAGTTGAGGCGTTGCGCGGGGAGCGAAGTCATTTTGCGGATGGCTTCGGGCAGCGTAAGCCAATGTTTTTCGCGGACGAAGCGGCCGAGCACGCGTGGGAAAGTTCCGGCGCCGCGAGGATGCGCTGAGCCGATGCCCCCATCGCTGGCTACCATGACCCATGGTTGTTGATAAAACGCTTTGATGTCACTTTCGATCATGGAATGGCCGATGACTTGGGCTTCGGCGTCGGCGGTGTCGCCTTCACGGATGATTCGAATGAACATTTCGACGGAAGAGATCTTGTTTGATTTCGCGAGTTCGGCGAGAGAGTGGCCGGCATAGGACGCATTGGGCTTGAACTCGGTGATGGTGAGATGATCTGGGCCTCCCAGATCGGAGATGGCTTTTGCGACGCTTTTGGGATTTTCGTATTCCTTGTCGGGAACGATGACTTTGATGTTGGCATGCCACGCGTCGTAGGGATAGCAATCGGCGAGAAAATCCACGCCGCGATTGCGGGCTTCTTCGATCAAGCGAATGTATTCCGGAGCTTTACCCTGGACGGCTACGGTGGCGAGCTTGATGTGCGAGTGGTCCACAGGAATGTGCGCCTGCTCGGCGATTTCGATTTCTTCCACCAGCGCGTCGAAAGATCTGTCGGCTTCATCGCGGATGTGCGTGCTGTAAAGGCCGCCGTGTTCGGCGGCGCTGCGGGCCATGGCAATGAGCTCGGCAGTATTGCTGTAGCTGCCGACTTCGTATTCGAGACCGCTGGAAAGGCCGATAGCGCCTTCGTTCATCGCTTGCCAGGTAAGCTGTGCCATTTTTTCGATTTCTGCCGGTGTGGCCACGCGTTTGAAATCGTTGCCCATGACTTGTTCGCGGATGGTGGCGTGTCCGGCGAAGACGGCAACGTTGAGCGCGGCAGGATGCTTGCGGCGTTGCTCGATCCAATTTTTTATTGGCCAGGGAGAGTCGCCATCGGGGCCTTGCACGGCGGTGGTGATGCCCTGGGCGATTTGCGTTTCAGCGAGTGGGTCGGAGTCGAGTCCTTCGATAGAGTGATTGTGAATGTCGATGAAACCGGGAGCGAGTACCAGGCCGTGCGCGTCGAGGACTTGTTCGCCGGGAGCGGGAGAGAGTTTGCCAATGCTGGCGATGCGATTGCCGCGGATGCGGAGGGCGCCTTCGCGGAGAGGAGCGCCGGTGCCGTCGGCGAGTTGCGCGTTGATGATGAGGAGCGATTGGTCGGCAGGTGATGGAAGTGCGTGGAACGCGAGGGGAATGGGGGCCGCGAAGACCAAGGCGAGCACAGAAAGGGTTCGGTGGTGTGGAAAGAGCATCAAAGATCCTTCCGATCCTGAAATCGGTGGCGATGGCCGTGAGCGACTTGCGGCTTACACCCGCGCACAGCCTGAAGGCCGTGCCACCTAAGAGCGCTGCGAGCGAGTGCGGAGATGGTACCAGACACTGATAAGGATGATGGAGACGACAAGGATGAGCGTGGAGATCGCGTTGATTTCTGGGGTGATGCCGCGGCGGAGCCGGCCCCAGATTTCTAGAGGGAGAGTGTAATCGCGGCCGTAGAGGAAAAAGGTGACGGCGATTTCGTCCATGGAGAGAGTGAAGATGAGCAGGGCGGCGGCGATGAGAGAAAGTTTCAGATTCGGGAGAGTGACGAGCCAGAAGGTGCGCCAGGGAGTTGCGCCGAGATCAAGAGAGGCTTCTTCCTGGCGGCGATCCATTTTTTGCAGCCCCGCAAAGATTTCGGTGGTGGCGACGGAGATAAGCGCGGTGCCGTGACCCAGGAAAATTGTGATTAGGCTGAGATCAAGACTGAGGCGGACGGCGAAGAGCAGCAGCGAGAGTCCGGTGATAATACCAGGAAGAATCAGCGGAAGAAGAACCAGGCGGCGGAAGAGAGATTTGCCCGGGAAGTCCGCGCGATCGAGTGCGAGTGCCGCCAGGAGACCCAATGTAAGCGAAACCGCAACGGCTCCAGCAGCCACGGTGAGGCTGTTGAGAACGGAATCCCATATGGCGGAGTCAGCGAAGAGTTGGCGATACCAATCAAGTGTGTAATGCCGTGGCGGAAAGCCGCCGACGCCATCGCGATTGAAGGAATAGACGAGCAGCACGACGATTGGCAGGTAAATGAAGGCGAAGACGAGCGCGGCGTAGGCGGCGAGCACTGGCGATCGGCGCAGAGTCGTGGCGGTTTTCGTGGTGGCGCTCATTCGAAGGACCAGCGCTTTTCGACGCGTTGCGTGAGAGCGAGCAGCGAGAGCGTAATGATAAGGATAAAGACGGAAATAGCTGCGCCCAGCGGCCAATCGTAGGCCGCGCCAAAGAGCGATTGCACGAGATTGGCAATCATGGTGCCAGAAGGCCCACCGACCAGGAGTGGCGCGAGGAAATCGCCCAGGGAGAGAACGAAGGCGAAGGTTGCTCCGGCGAGCAGGCCGGGCAGAGAGAGCGGGAGGATTACGCGGAGGAAAGTCTTGCGCGGTGATGCGCCGAGGTCTTGCGAGGCTTCGATGATCGGGCGCGGAATATGTTCGAGCGAAGCATAGATGGGAAGAAAAACAAATGGTGTGTAGATGTGCGTGAGCATCAGGACCACAGCGAATGGGCTATAGAGTAGAGCGGAAACCGGGCCGTGCGTGATGTGGAGATATTGCAAAAAGCCGTTGAGGACGCCGTCGCTGCCGAGAATGGTTTTCCAGGCGTAGCCACGCACCAAATAGCTGACCCAGAGCGGAACGATGACCAGTTGGTAGAGAAGTTCTTTGCGCGGGCCTGCCTGGAACGACAAGAAATACGCCAGCGGATATCCGAGAAGTACTGAAAGAAGTGTAACTCCGGCGGCGATGCGTACGGTGCGAAGGAGGACTTGGACGTAGAGTGGATTCTTGAACAGCGTGAGGTAGTTGTCGAAATTCCAATGATGGAGGATGACGCCGTCTCGGACAGTCCAGAAGCTGTGCAGGAACATGAGCAGGTAAGGAAGAAAAAGAAAGAGCGTCACCCAGAGAATAGGCGGGAGGGAGACGAGGAGTTTGTAGGCGCGGGAATACATTTTAGTGACCAGGGATCAGCGACCGGCGATCAATTGTGAAAACGAGAGCGAGGGCGAAGTGCGATGTCGCCTGAACGTGAGCCGAAATATGTTTGCCAGAGAGCACGGTCAGTCGTGGACGGCGATGGCGTCGATGGCGGAGAAAACAAATTCGTGAGAACCGGCGAGTTCGGCTTGTGACGGGATGCGTGCCCGGAGAATTGTGCCGGTAGCAGTTTCTATTTCGAGGAGTTCGGTGGCGCCGGAATAGATTTGTTGGCGGATGTTGGCGGTGAAACGGACTGATTCGGCGGGATGCACTGAATCGTCTTCGCGCGATGAAGAATCACTGACAAGGGCGATGGCTTCGGGCCGAAGCGAGAAGAGCGCTGAGCCGTCTGCTTCTGAACAAGGGAACTGGAAGGCGCCGCAGTCCGCAATACCGTTGCGAACGATAGCGCGCAGCAAATTGGTCTGGCCGATGAACTGTGCAGTGTAGGCAGTAGCGGGGTGCGCGTAAATGTCGCGAGGCGAAGCGACTTGTTCCAGTGCGCCGTTGCGGAGAAGAGCGATGCGATCGGAAAGAGCCATGGCTTCTTCCTGATCGTGCGTGACGAAAAGAAAAGTGATGCCGACTTCGCGCTGCAGCGATTTCAGTTCGGATTGCATTTCCTTGCGAAGATTGGCGTCGAGCGCGGAGAGCGGTTCGTCGAGAAGCAGAAGTTGCGGGCGATTGACCAGGGCGCGGGCGAGTGCGACGCGCTGCTGTTGGCCGCCGGAAAGTTTCGTTGGTTTGGCAGTAGCGTATTCCTGCATACGAACCATGGCCAGAGCATCGGTAACGCGGGTGGCGATTTCTCTTTTTGCAGCGTTGGCGGCCTGCAAACCATACGCGACATTTTCACTGACGTTCAGGTGAGGGAAAAGCGCGTATTGCTGGAAGACGGTGTTGACGCGGCGCTTGTACGGGGGAAGTGTGTCGAGGCGAGTGCCGTACATCCAGATTTCCCCGGCAGTGGGCTGTTCGAATCCGGCGATCAGACGAAGCAGTGTGGTCTTGCCGGAGCCGCTTTCACCGAGCAGAGTGAGAAATTCGCCCACGGCAATTTTCAGCGATAAGGTTCTTAAGACTTCGCGCGCGCCGAAACGTTTGCTGACCGCACGCACTTCAAGCAATGATTCGCCGGGCGCCACCGAAGTGGAGATAGCGGAAGGCGCGGCCGTGGACGAAACGTGGTTCACTGAGCGGCTTTAACCTCGTTCCAGATTTCGGTGTACTTGGCCCGGCGCGGAACATCCTGCCAGAAATGGATGTGCCTCATGTAATCCTCTGCATCATCGAGGTGCAAAGATTTTTTTTCGTCGCTGGAAAGATATCCGGCCGCCTCAGGATTGGCAGGGGTGTAGTGGGTGACATCGCTGACCAGCTTCTGCGTTTTGGCCTCAACCATATAGGCAACAAATTCGCTAGCGAGATCCCTGTTCTTGCTGGCAGCGGTGATCATCAGGTGGTCGATCCAGCCGGTGGTGTTTTCCTTTGGAATAGTTTCGCCGATGGGGAAATTCAACTTGCGAAGCTGCGCGGTATTGAGAGGCCAGCCCATGGCAAGAACGATTTCGTGATTCTGAAAAAGGTTGGTGAGTTCACCGCCGGTAGACCAGAATTTGCGGACGTTGGGTTTCAGTTCGACAAGTTTTTTCTTGACGGCTTCCAGTTGCGCGTCGGAGAGATTATAGAGTTGCGAGGGATCAGGTTTATCGTAGCCAAGAATTTGCGCGGTCATGTAAAGGCTGGAGAGTTCGTCCCAGAGCGAAACTTTGCCGCGATATCTTGGATCCCACAGAATCGTCCAGGAATCGGGCGGCTGCGGGAAAGTTGTCGTGTCGTAAAGCAGCGGATTCGGTCCCCACATGAACGGAACGCCATAGACCTGGCCATTCGCTTTGACTAGCAACGAATCGCGCAATTTCGCGGAGAGCTGAAGGTACGAAGGAATTCTGGAGAGATCGAGTGGCGCGGCCAGGCCTGCTTTAACGATGGAAGCTGCCACGTCGCTGGACGGTGAGATGACGTCGTAGTTCGAAGCGCTGCCGCCGCGAAGTTTGGCGACCAGTTCATCGCTTGAGCCCATGTAGGACGCAGCGACTTTGCAGTGATGGGAATTTTCGAACTCATGGATGAACGAAGGATCGGCATAACCTTCCCAGACCAGGAGACTGAGCATGGGCTGGGGTTTTTTGCACGCGCTGACAAAGAACGAGATGAACAAAGCGGCGAAAAAGATAATCGTGCGCTTCATCGATCCTCCGCAAAGAAAAAGTGTCAAGCTTTCGCAAGGAAGAATCTACACCTAAAAGGTGGGTGGCGTGTTGATCCACAGGAGCCAGGATTCGGATTTTCCGGGATTTCGCCAGCGATGCGGCGTGGAACTTTGGAAATAGAGACTATCGCCGGGCTTCATGCGGTAGTGTTCGTCGGTGTTGAGCCAGATTTCGAATTGGCCGCGGAGGATGTGCAGAAATTCCTCGCCCTCGTGAGAGTAGGATTCGCCGCTGCCGCCGCCGGGCTTGATGCGAAACAGATGCGGCTCCATGGCGGTGCTGCCCCAGGCGAGAAGTTCCATGCGCACACCCTTGGTGGTTTCAAGAACTTTGCGTTCGGCCGGGCGCACGAGATTTGAATTGTCCTTGGCAGGTTCGAAGAAAGAAAGAATATTGGTGCGATAGTAACGCGCGATGCGGCGCAGGGTACCGATGGAGGCGCGCATCTGGCCGCGTTCGAGAGCGCTGAGAAAACCGACGGAGACACCGGTCGCGCTGGCGACCTGTGCGAGAGAAAGCTTGCGGCGCTGGCGTAGATGGCGAAAACGCAGGCCGGGAGAGGCGGTGTTTTCGGCCGGCGTAGAAACAACGCCTTGGCGCTTTAGAACGTGAACGATCGCAGCGGGATTCAACCCGCGGGCTCGGCGAAGGAAGATGGCGCGTTTCAGCAGGCGTACGTCCGCTTCGCTGTAAAGACGGTAACGGCTGCGCGTGCGCTGCGGCGTGACAAGGCCGAGCGCTTCCCAGGCGCGCAAAGCGGAGGAAGAAATACCGACGCGAAGCGCGACTTCGCTGATGCGCAAAGAAGCGTCCGGCGAGCGCGAAACTGATGGCTCGGATAAATTCTTTCTGCTTGACTTCACCACGGGGTTTCCATAAGTTTACAGGATTATAGTAAGGTTTGCGGGGCACAGCAACCTCGAAGACGCGGTGCAAAATCAAAACTTCGAGGCTCAGGGGTGAGTCCATGAATGTGAAGAAGCATTTCCGCGCGATCTTTTCGAAAGGTCTGCTTGGTAGTTTCATGCTGGTCCTGGCGGCAACCGTTTGCGCCTCGGCGAATTTTGCGCAAAGCACCGGAGGGCGCATCCGCGGGACAGTAACAGATCCAAGCGGCGGGGCCGTATCAGCCGCAACCTTGCAGCTAGTCAACGAGGCCACTCACTCGACGCGCGAGGTGCAGTCGGGCTCGAGTGGCGAATATATTTTTATTGAGGTCCCCGTTGGCAGTTACGAAATCGAAGTGACCGTGCAAGGTTTCAAGAAGTATGTCCGCAAGGGAGTCGCGCTGGATCTCAACCAGGTCCTTACCGTAGACATCGCCCTGCAAATTGGCGGCTCGACGGATGTAGTCGAGGTTACAGGGATGCCACCCATTGTGGATACTACTTCGACGCAGCTCGGCGCCGTGGTTAACGAGCGCTCCTCGACGCAACTACCGTTGAATACGCGCGACGTCTTCCAGCTTTTGCAACTACAGCCGGGCGTTCAATCGCAGATCGGCAACAATCTTTTTTATGGCTCGGACAAGCCGGGCGTGGTTACCGTGAACGGCGGTCGTGGGCGCTCGAACAACTACTCGGTAAATGGAGGCGATAGCAACGATTTGTTCGTAAACCTTCCAGCCGTGCAGCCTTCACCGGACAGTATTGAAGAATTCCGGGTCATCACAAATTCGTTTGACGCCGAGTATGGACGTAACTCCGGCGCAGTCGTGAACGTGGTCACCAAATCCGGCACCAACGATTTCCACGGGAGCGTGTACGAATTTTTCCGCAACGATGTACTGAATGCGCACGGCTTCACGTTCCAGCCAACATCGAAACCACCCTTCAAACAAAACCAGTTCGGCGGAACACTAGGCGGCCCCATTAAGAAAGACAAGACTTTCATTTTCGGTTCCTATGAAGGACGCCGCATCGTTCGGGGCGTCGTTTCGCAGCTGGTTCCGGTCCCCAACGCCGGCGATCTTGCGGGAAACTTTTCCGGGGCGCCTGGTGATGCATCCGCGTTCACGGGAACGCTCAACGACCTCACGGTCGCGAACATCCTCGAAAACCGCTGCGGCAGTGCGAGCACGGGAGGGAGCAAGCTGACTCTCGCAGGGCAGGCTGCGCTCGATCAGGCGGCCGCCGGTAACCCTCAGGCCTGGGATTCGATTTTTCCCTCAGTCATCACCACTCCGGGAGGCGCTCCGGTGGCCAACGTACCGACCCAGTGCTTTGACCCGGTTTCCAGCAGTTTGATGAGGTTCCTGCCGGGTGCGGGCGGCGCCAGTTCCGAGACTCAGGATGTCTCTAAATCCACGGACCGGGGCGACCAGTTTCAGATCCGGCTGGACCACATCTTGAACAAGACGCAGAAACTGTCCTTCTATTATTACTACGATAATGACAATACTTTAGATCCTTTCGCGATCTTTCAGTTGGCCGGCGGCTCACTTGGAAATTTCCCGGGCCGAATCATTACCCACGCACAACAGGTGAACGCGAGCCATACCTGGACACTCGGTTCAACCGCAGTCAACGAATTTCGGTTCACTTATTTTCGGGAAGCTCAACCGCAGTTTTACACGCCCACGGTTACCAACGCCGTTACGGCGTCATGCGGCAGTGCGGTTCCCGCCGCGCAGTGTTTCGGAGGCACGTCGGACACTGCTTTGGTGGATTCCAGCGGGAATCCGCTTGGCACCGCCGCTGACCCGAACACGCCTGTGTGCCCCGGAAACTTCGGATGTGGCATTCACCCGGGTCTTGGCCCGAAATTCGAAGGTGTCCCGTACGTCACCTTGAACGGCACACTCGGTCTCTTCGGTAATAATTTCGAAGGTCAGTTGCCGCAGACGGGAAACACCTTCCAGTTCAACGAGAACTACAGCAAGATTGTCGACAAACACAGCCTTAAGTTTGGTGGTGACGTCCGTTACCAAAAATTCGATCAGAAGCTGTTCTTCAACGTAAACGGGGAATACCTCTTCGGCTCGGGCGGTACTAACGATACCGGAGCGACCGATCCTTACGCGAATATTTTGCTTGGTCTGCCATTCCAGTATACGCAAGGCTCCGCCAATACTGAATTAGTTCGCAGCACCTCGGTCTACCTCTTCGCGCAGGATAGTTGGAAGCTGAAACCTACGGTTACCTTAAATTATGGCTTGCGTTGGGAGATGAATACTCCGCTAACCGATGTCGGGAAAAAGGTTCAACGCTTCAGTCCGGGACAGAATTCGGCAGTGTATCCGTGCGATCTTTCGACCGGATTCCCATCATCGTCTGTCTCTTCCTTTCAGTCGCTTCCGCAATTTTCCGGTCCGGGCGCACCGACGCCGGATTGTGTAAATACTGGGACGACTCCTACCGGACTCGTCGTGCCAGGGGACAAAGGAGTTCCTGGCGGCTTGATTGCCACTTACTATAACGCTTTCGCGCCCCGGCTTGGCTTGAACTGGAGCCCTGGATCGAAGGACGGAATCCTAGCCGCGCTAACAGGCGGGCCAAACAAAACGACGATCAGCATGGGCTGGGGACTGTTCTACAATCCCGTTGAACAGCTGGTGCTCGAGCAGTTCAGCGCGGAGCCGCCCTTTGGCATCAGCAACAGCGTGTCTGATCCTCTCTTCGGCACGCCTTTCGTGACACAGGGCGGGTCGACTCTTCCCAACGTCTCCGACGCTTTCCTGAATCCTCCGCGGAACCAGCCGGTGGATTGGGCGCTCTATCGGCCAATCCTTCTCTTTGGCCAGTTCCCCACGGAGCTACGTACCCAGTATTCAGCGCAGTACAATTTAACGATCAAGCGTGAACTGAAGGGCAACATTCTGGTTCAAGTGGGCTATGTCGGATCGCAGGGACACCGGCTGCTCGCGATTCACGATCAAAATGCGGCGAACGCACAGACCTGCATTGATTTGGCGAATCTTAACCAGGGTTGTGCGCCATTCGGTGAAGACAGCCAATATCAATTCGTACTCCCGCCCGGCCAGGTTCTCCACATGCCTTATATCGGGGGCGCCACGCCCGGTGGCCCGAATGTTCCTTGTCCGATCAACACGGTTACTGCGGCTTGTACGATCACCGGCGCACCAGGGACCGGAACTCCGATCAACCTGGTTGGATTGCGCCCTTATGCTTCCCCTAACTGCAATCCGACTAGCACCGATCCGCTGACCAGTGGTTGCCCCGCTGACGGTACCGAGGTCTTCAACAGCATCTTCTCTGAAGGTACTGTGGCGCATTCCAACTACAATTCGCTGCAAGCTCTCTTGGAGAAGCGCTTCTCCCACGGTCTGCAATTCCAGGCGTCCTACACCTACAGCAAGTCTCTTGACAATGCCTCAAGCTTTGAGGAGATCCTGAACCCCAACAATTTCAACTCGACCTATGGACCGTCGCTGTTCGATTCACGGCACCGCTTCGTTTTTAACTACGTCTGGGATTTGCCCATACCCAAGAAGGATGGATTTGCCGGCAAGGTGCTCAATGGCTGGCAAGTCTCCGGGATTTATACCTACCAGAGCGGTTTTCCTATTTTGATTAACAATTGTAATGATACCGAGTTGCAGGGAAGCACACTCGGATTTGAATGTCCCGGCAAACCGAACTTCGCCGGAACCTTCCAAACGCACAACCCCCGCAAGGATGGCTTCGTTTTCGATCCAAACCTGTTTGATAATTGCAACACCTTCGATTGTCCGACGGATCCCACAGCGATCCCAATTGGGCAAATTGGCAACGTGCCACGCACGCTGTGCTGCAATCCCCCGATTAATAACTGGGACATCGGCGTATTCAAGGAGACTCCGATCGGCGAAAAACTGCGAGCGGAATTCCGGACAGAGATTTTCAACATTTTCAACCATGCACAGTTTTATGGAGTGGACGGCAATTCCGGAAATCAGGGTACGACTTTCGGGCAGCCGCAGAAAGTTCGCGATCCACGACTCGTACAGTTCGCCCTCAAACTGATCTTTTAGCGGCTTTTGCGCACCTGCGGTTTTCTGCGCGGCTCGCGAGAGCCGCGCTTGCGTGCGTCTGAAAAAGGATTTTTTTGGCAGTACACTGACGGCAGGGAAAAGACCTGCAAAGAGTTGGTCTCGCGAGGGCGGGACGGGCTTGATTCGGAGAATGATCATGTCGTACGAAGCACTGAACAAAGAAATCGCGGCATACGAGAAGCGCACGCCGAAATCGGCAGCGGCGCACAAGCGGGCGGAGAAACGAATTCCGCTCGGGGTCGCGAGCAATTACCGGCACTACGAGCCGTATCCAATTTTTGTGAAGGACGGCAAAGGTAGCAGGATTCACGATATCGACGGCAATGAATACATTGACCATAATCTCTGTTTTGGAGCGTTGATGGCTGGGCACTGCCATCCGGCGGTAGTGAAAGCAGTCGAAGCAAAACTGCACGAAGGCACTACTTTCGGCATGCCACACGAACAGGAGTGGGAGCTGGCGGAAGAAATCTGCGCGCGGTATCCGGTGGAGATGGTGAGGTTTGGATCGAGCGGCACCGAAGTGACGATGCATGCCTGCCGCATCGCGCGCGCTGCCACTGGCCGCGACAAAATCATCAAGTTCGAAGGGTCGTATCATGGGCTGCATGATACCGCGCTGGTTAGCGTGAAGCCGAAAGAGACTGAATACGGTGACGAGAACGCGCCGAATTCCGTTCCCGGCGGCGGTGGTGTGCCGAAAGCAGCCATCGACAACGTGGTAGTGGCTAGCTTCAACAATTTGAAGAGTGTCGAAAATCGCTTCAAGCAATATCCCGGGCCAGATCGCGGCGATCATTCTGGAACCGATCATGATGAACGTCGGATTGTGCATTCCGCAGCCGGGTTTTCTGGAAGGCTTGCGGAAACTTTGCGATGCCAATGGCGCGTTGTTGATTTTCGACGAAGTGAAAACCGGCGCGAAACTGGCCTGGGGCGGCGCCAGTGATTATTTCGGCGTGAAGCCGGACATGATTTGCCTGGCGAAATCGATTGGCGGCGGATTGCCGTTGGGTGCATTCGGCGCAAGCAGCAAAACGATGGGACTGATCTCCGACCACAAAGTTTTTCACGGCGGAACCTACAACACGAATCGCGTGGCGATGGCGGCGGGACTTGCGACTTTCCGCGAAGTGCTGACACGGGAAAATTACGCGCACGTCGGCAAACTGAGCAAGAAACTGACGGAAGGTTATCGCACGATCGTCAGCAAGGTGGGATTGAAAGCGTATGTCGTCAGCGCGGGAGTGAACGGCGCGCTGATGCTGTATCCGCAGGAAATCAAGAACTACCGCGACTGGACGAAAATCGATGTAGACCTGTGGCGGCACTACTGGTTCGCGATGGTGAATCGCGGCGTGCTGGCGCAACCTTACTGGTGGGACGAGCAATGGACGATTTCGGTGCAGCACACGGAAGCGGACATTGAAAAGCACCTCGCGGTGTTTGAAGAAATCGCACCGGGACTTGGCCAAAGCGCAAGCCGAACGCGGCATGGTGACTGCGGCGGCAGGGCACTAATGGTTCGTGACGGAGTTCTGTCGTACATCGAGGAGCTCGCCGATGCTCGCTTGCGGCAGGCGCGCTCGGAATAACGACGGCTTGTGATTTTGAAGTGTGTAGCAGCGGATTTGTGCCGCTGCGGTTTGAATTGGTGCGATATCTTGCGCCAGGAAAAGCCAAGCGGCGGGATAAACCCGCCGCTACATAGAACGATTCAAGCCTTGCCAGCTTGTTGAATTCCGCGGAGACTTTCGGAGAAGAACGTTGCCTCAAGACGTGAGTAACGCGGAAATCCAGCCGCATCTAAAACGAGTTCTCGGCCAGCGCGATTTGGTGCTGCTCTTCGTTGTCGCCGTTTTCAATTTGAATGTGCTGCCATCGATTGCGGCGAACGGCGGCGTCACCATCTGGCTGTGGATTATTTCGCTGGTGCTTTTTTTCTGGCCGCAGGGAATTGCGGTGATTGAATTGGCGCAACGTTATCCGGGCGAAGGCGGCGTTTATCTTTGGGCCAAGGAAGTCTTTGGAGACTTCCACGGATTTCTATCCGGCTGGTGCTACTGGACCAACAACATGATGTACGTTCCCACAGTGCTGCTTTATTTCGTCGGCGTATCGGTGTTTGCGCTGGGCGCCGGACATGAGCAACTTGCGGACAACAAAATTTTCGCGCTCACCGCGTGCGCGGTGTTGCTGGCGATTCTGGTAGTGCTGAATATCGTGGGTCTTGGAGTCGGCAAGTGGGTCAACAACATTGGCGGAATCGGAACTTTTTTCGCCGCCGGGCTGTTGATGGGGCTGGGGCTGATCGTGTGGTTGCGTTTTGGAACACGATGTGACGTGGGCCGATTTCAAGATTCCAGAAAATCCGCGCTTCGTTCTGAATTCGTTTGGCGTGATTTGTTTTGGACTGGTCGGACTCGAACTCGCTTCCATCATGGGCGACGAAATCAAAGACCCGCAAAAAACATTGCCCGGAGCGGTTGCGTGGGGCGGCGTACTTTCCGGCGCGCTTTACATCGGCGCCACGCTGACGTTGCTGGTTGCGGTCAGCAAGCAGGACATCAGCGTGCTGCAGGGCATCGTGCAAGCGGTGACGCACATGGCGGAACGCGTCGGCGTTATGTGGATCGTTGCGCCGTTTGCGTTTCTATTGAGTTTGTCCATCGCCGGAATTGGTTCTGCGTGGCTTGGTGGTTCCGCGCGTATTCCGTTCGTTGCCGGCCTCGATTCTTACATGCCGCGCTGGCTGGGCAGCATTCATTCGAAGTACCGCACGCCGTACGCCGCGTTGTTGGTGCACGCAGGCGTTTCGTTCGCGCTGGTGCTGATGAATTTCTGGGGATCAGGCGTGCAGGAATCTTTTCAGCGACTGCTCTCTCTGGCAGTGGTGCTGCAGCTGATTCCTTTTCTGTACATGTTTGGAGCGTTGTTGAAGCTTGCTCTGGCGGCGGACTTTCAACAGGTTCGTTACAGCAAGACCAAATTGATTCTTGCCGGCGCCAGTGGCCTGGTGACTACCACCTTCGGAATCGGATTGGCATTTTTCCCGGCGCAACAGATCACGTCACTTTTGTCCTACGAAGTCTGGATGTGGGGCGGCACGCTGCTCTTTGTCGGAGCGGCGGCATTTTTCTTTTTCGTGTATGGGCGGCGCAAGACTGCGCTGAAAGCGGCGGCGTAGTGAAATTTGAGAATTTTGCGGGCAGGAGGTTGACATGTCGAGCAGTGCAACAGCGGGAGTACGCAGTTATCAGAATTTTGTGAATGGCAAATGGGAAGGCGCAACCTCGGGGAAGACTTTTCCCGTTTACGATCCTTCCACTGAAGAAGTAATCGCTCATGTTGCCGCGGCCGATTCCGCCGATGTGGATCGAGCTGTGAAAGCCGCGCGTGCGGCTTTCGATTCCGGTCCGTGGCCGCAAACGACGGCGCAGGATCGCGGGCGCATTCTCTTTAAGCTTGCGGAAAAAATCCGCCAGAACACAGCGGCGCTCGCTGAACTCGAATGCCGCAACACCGGCAAACCGATTGTCGAAGCCGAATACGACATCGCAGACGTTGCGACATGCTTCGAATACTACGGCGGACTGGCGAACAAGGTGACCGGCCATGTGAATCCGGTTCCCGCGAATGCGCTGAGCTTTACGTTGCGCGAACCGATGGGAGTCGCGGGGCAGATCATTCCGTGGAATTATCCGTTGTTGATGGCGGCCTGGAAATTGGCGCCGGCGATCGCGGCCGGCTGTACTTGCGTATTGAAGCCGGCCGAGCAGACGCCTCTGACGGCGCTGGAGTTCGCAAACTATTTTGAAGACGCAGGTCTGCCTCCGGGGGTCGTCAATATTGTGAACGGGTTTGGCGAGACCGCCGGCTCGGCACTGGTCGCGCATCCCGGTGTGGACAAGATTGCGTTCACCGGAAGCGCCGCGGTCGGAAAAACCATTGTCAAGAGCGCGGCAGACACTCTGAAACGCGTTACGTTGGAACTTGGCGGAAAATCGCCAAACGTATTCTTTGCCGACGCTGATTGGGAAGCCGCGGTGGACGGCGCGTTGTTCGGCGTGTTCATCAATCAAGGTGAAGTCTGCTCCGCGGGCAGCCGCATTCTGGTGGAAAAAAAGATTTACGCGAAATTTGTGGAAGCGATGACGGAAAAAGCCAAGCGCATCAAGCTCGGTGCGCCCATGGATCGCGATACGAAGATGGGGCCGCTGGTCAGCAAGGAACAGTACGATCGCGTCAGCTCGTATCTCGAGGTAGGAAAAAAGGAAGCCAAGACGGCCATTGGTGGAGGACGGCCAAAGCAATTCGGCAAGGGCTTTTATGTCGAGCCGACAATTTTTTACGACGTGGACAATAACGCGCGCATTTCGCGAGAAGAGATTTTTGGACCGGTAGCCTCGGTCATTCCATTCGAAGGCGAACCGGACGCAATTCGAATCGCCAATGACACGCCGTACGGGCTGGCGGGGGCGGTGTGGACGCGCGATATCTACAAAGCGTTCCGCGTTGTGAAGTCGCTTCGCGCTGGAATTATCTGGGTCAATCACATGCAGCCAACTTATGTCGAAGCGCCCTGGGGCGGGTACAAGCAATCGGGATTCGGCCGCGAGCTCGGTCCGTGGGGAATGGAAGAATATCTGGAAACCAAGCAGGTATTCGTCAATCTGGACGAGACGCCCATCGGTTGGTACTAAACGAAATTACGAAAACACCGCGCAGAGAGAGATGGCCATGAAAAGTATTCAGCTTCGCACGGAAATTCCCGGGCCTAATTCGAAGGCGTTGATGAAGCGCCGCGATGCCGCTGTTCCGCGCGGACCATACCACGCAACGCCGATCTTCGCTGCCCGCGCGGATGGCGCAGTGATCGAGGACGTTGACGGCAACAAGTTTCTCGATTTTGCCGGGGGAATCGGTTGCCTCAACACCGGACACCGCCCAGCGCAAATTGAAACCGCCATTCGGCAGCAAGTCGAAAAATATCTGCATTTGTGTTTCAGCGTTACTCCGTACGAAGGCTACATTGCGGTAGCCGAAAAATTGAATGCCCTGGCGCCGGGCAAATTTGCCAAGAAAACTCTGCTGGTCAACAGCGGAGCGGAAGCCGTTGAGAACGCCGTGAAAATTGCGCGTGCATACACGAAACGTCCAGCGATTATTGCGTTCAATGACGCGTTTCACGGACGCACGATGATGGCGCTGTCGCTGACCAGCAAAACGCATCCCTACAAAGCCGGCTTCGAGCCATTTCCAGGTGATGTTTACCGGCTCCCGTATGCATACTGCTATCGCTGCTCTTACGGGCTTACTTATCCGAGCTGCAAGATGGCGTGCGCGACGGCGCTGGAGGACGCGTTCAAGCGCGTTGTCGCGGCGGAGTCGGTCGCGGCGATCATCGCGGAGCCGGTTCTTGGCGAAGGTGGCTTTATCGCGCCGCCGAAAGAGTATTACTCCGTGCTGCAGGAAATCTGCCGCAAGCACGACATTCTGTTTATCGCCGATGAAGTGCAATCAGGAATTGGCCGCACCGGGAAATTCTTTGCGATCGAGCATTATGGCGTGGAGCCGGACATTACTACTTCAGCCAAATCGCTGGGCGGAGGATTGCCGCTGGCAGCAGTCACCGGACGCGCGGAAATAATGGATGCTGCCGAAGTCGGTGGTCTTGGCGGAACGTTTGGCGGAAATCCCGCTGCCTGCGCAGCGGCGCTGGCAGCGTTGGAGATCATCGAGAAAGACGGATTGCTCGCGCGTTCCACCGCGCTTGGCAGGAAATTTGAAGAGCGCGGCAAAAAATGGGAAAAACAATTTCAGGTGGTTGGCGAGGTTCGCGGGCTGGGTGGAATGTGCGCGATTGAACTGGTGAAAAATCCTGCAACGCGCGAACCCGCGGCCGATGAAACAAAAAAGCTCGCGCAATATTGTTACGAGAATGGACTGATCACCATTACCGCTGGCACCTATGGCAACGTCATGCGGATTCTGGTTCCGCTGATCGTCAGCGACGCGCAATTTGACGAAGGGCTTGACGTTCTGGAAGCTGGCCTGGCGCACGTTTCCTCGGCCGCACCACAAAGACAATTCGTTACATCGAATTTGTAGGAGCACGATCATGGCGAATAGTGTTGTACGAGCTACCGCGGGTGGAGTTGCGCTGAAAGATTCACGATTGTTTCGCGAAGCCTGCTATATCGACGGGGCGTGGCTGAGTTCTGCAACTGGCGCAACAACAAACGTAGACAATCCCGCTACCGGGGAAATACTTGGCACCGTCCCGAAACTTGGCGCTGCGGAAACACGTGTTGCGGTTGAAGCCGCTAACAAAGCGTTTCCTGCGTGGAGCAAAAAAACCGGAAAAGAGCGCGCCGCAGTTCTTCGCCGCTGGTTCGATCTGATGATGGAGAATCAGGACGACCTGTCGCGTTTGATGACGTTGGAGCAAGGCAAGCCGCTTGCCGAGTCGCGCGGCGAAGTGGTCTACGCTGCATCGTTTCTCGAATGGTTTGGTGAAGAAGCCAAGCGCATTTATGGCGACACTATTCCCGGCCATCAAGCCGACAAACGAATCGTGGTGATCAAGCAGCCGATTGGTGTGGTGGCGTGCGTTACTCCATGGAATTTTCCGCTTGCTATGATCACCCGCAAAGCCGGACCGGCGATTGGAGCCGGCTGCACGGTCGTACTGAAGCCCGCGGGGCAGACCCCGTTTTCGGCATTAGCGCTGGCTGAACTTGCAGAGCGCGCAGGCGTGCCGAAAGGCGTATTCAACGTCATCACCGGTTCGGCCAAAGAAATTGGCGGCGAACTTACTTCGAATCCGATCGTCAGAAAACTCTCCTTCACCGGGTCAACGGAAGTCGGAAAAGTATTGATGCAGCAGTGCGCGGGAACCATCAAGAAACTTTCGCTCGAACTTGGCGGCAACGCGCCGTTTATTGTTTTTGATGATGCCAATCTGGACGCGGCAGTGGAAGGCGCGGTGGCTTCCAAATACCGCAATACTGGGCAAACCTGTGTTTGCACCAACCGACTTCTCGTGCAGGAGAAAGTTTACGATGCGTTTGCGGAGAAATTGGCGAAGGCGGTCATGGCTCTGAAGCCCGCTTCCGGCCTGGAGCCCGGCGCGACGCAGGGTCCGCTGATTGACGATGCAGCGGTTGCAAAAGTAGAAAGCCACATTGCGGACGCTACAAAGAAGGGTGCCAAGGTTTTGGTTGGTGGAAAACGACACGCGCTCGGCGGCAGATTTTTCGAGCCCACAATCCTGACCGAAGTAACCCCGGCCATGGCGGTAGCGCGCGAAGAAACTTTCGGCCCGGTCGCTCCGCTATTCCGCTTCAAGACAGAAGCCGAGGCCGTCGCGCTTGCGAACGATACCGAATTCGGCTTGGCCTCATATTTTTATGGGAAGGACATCGCGCGCGTCTGGCGCGTTGCGGAGGCGCTCGAATACGGCATCGTTGGCATCAACACCGGCATCATCTCAACGGAAGTGGCGCCGTTCGGCGGCGTAAAGGAATCTGGCCTGGGGCGCGAAGGCTCGAAGTACGGCATGGACGAATATCTCGAAATCAAATACCTGTGCTTCGGCGGAATTGCTTAAGCCATAGAGGCTACCGTTCGCAACGCGAGTTTTCCTCGCAGGGCACACACGATGCCCGCCTGGAATCCCTACGCTAATTCTTCAGTGGAACGAGCGCGCGCAGCCGCGGTTCTCGCACGTAAAGTCCTACCCACAGGAGCGCCGCGATATACGTTGGAAAGAGTATATGAGAGAACAACGGTTCGCCGATGCGTACGTTGCTTGCGACCGCGCCGCCTAGAAACCCGGTCAGCATGATTGCGCCGAAAACCGAAGTGCGCGGAATGACGTAGACAATCGTGCAAACGAGAAGCAAAATGCCGATCCCGACGATTTCGCTTTCCGGATATCCGAGCTTTGCGCACGCGTCTATAACGACCGCCGGCTTAAAAACCTTCATCACGCCGTCCATGAGCAAAAACACCACAGCAAGTCCGCTCATAACGCGTCCAGCCCATAAGCGTTTTTTCGGCACAAAGATACTTTCAGGACCTGCGTTCACGATTCTTGCCTCCGGATATTTGCCTAGCGTTCGAAGCTAGTCCAAGTCATGTAGTCAAAGTTTGTTTATGCGGCTTGCTCGCAGTTCACCATCCAGGGTGTGCCGAACCGATCGGTAAGCATGCCAAATCCCGCCGACCAGAAGGTTTTTTGAAATGGCATCGTCACACTTGCGCCTTCCGACAGATTCTTGAAAATGCGTTCCGCTTCTACAAGATCCTTGATGCCGATCGAGACGGAATATCCCTGAGGCCGTGAGTAGTGCGCCGGTGGAGCATCGGAACCCATCAACACCTGCGCACCGACCGTCATCCGTACGTGAATAATTTTGTCTCGCCACTCAGGTGCCACTTTGTCGCTCATGGGTGACTGGCCGTGTGTCATCATCCCCTCGATTTTGCCACCAAGACATTTCTCGTAGAATTTGAACGCCTCCGCACAATTCCCATTGAACAGGAGATAGGGACTGATTTGCATGATGCACTCCTTTACTTGTGGTACGAAGAAAATCACATGCGAGCCGCAGTTTTCTCGCCGCTGAGGATGTCGATAGACTCGATGAACAGCTCTGGTCTCAGCCACCCGCAATCGCTCCAACGATAAGCAGCGGCTCTTTGCCGTGCACCACCGCCTCAGGCAAAGCCGCGTCCAGAGGTTCGTGCGACAAATCCTCTTCGCAGGCAAAAAACCTCAAGAACGGACGCCGCTGCCGGGTCACATGATCGCGAATCGTCCCTTCCAGCATCGGATACTTTGCTTCCAACGCATCCAACACCGACAGCACGGTCACCGTTCCCGGTACGTCCAGCGTCACTTCGCCTTTCACGCGCGCCAGACCTCGCAAATGTGGCGGAAGTAACACGCGAATCATGGCAGTGTCTGAGCCTCCACCGAAAGCACTGCCGGCAAGTCCCGCACGATCGGAGCCCAGGTGTCGCCGGCGTCTGCTGAACCGTACACTTGCCCGCCTGTCGTGCCGAAGTACACGCCGCATTTGTCCAGCGAATCGACCGACATCGCGTCGCGCAACACGTTCACATAGCAGTCACTTTGTGGCAGTCCGCGAGTCAACTCTTCCCACTCGTTGCCCCCCGTCTTGCTACGATACACGCGCAACTTCCCATCGAGCGGAAAATGCTCTCCGTCGCTCTTGATCGGCACCACGTAAATTGTTTCCGGCTCGTGCGCGTGCACATCAATCACAAATCCGAAGTCTGTCGGCAAATTGCCACTCACTTCGGTCCACGATTCTCCGGCGTTGTCCGATCGCATCACATCCCAATGTTTCTGCATGTACAACAATTCCGGACGCGCCTTGGGCTGCGTGATGTGATGCACGCAGTGTCCCACTTCCGCTTCCGGATCCGGAATGTACTGAGACTTCAGCCCCTTGTTGATTGGCTTCCAGGTTTTTCCGGCGTCGTCGCTGCGGAAGGCCCCCGCCGCAGAGATCGCGATGAAGATGCGCCCCGTCGTTTTTGGATCGAGCACAATGGAATGCAAACACATGCCACCCGCACCCGGTTGCCACTTAGGTCCGGTGCCGTGCCCGCGCAAGCCCGAAAGCTCTTCCCAAGTCCGCCCGCCATTGGTGCTGCGAAATAGCGCCGCATCTTCCACGCCCGCGTACACGGTATCCGGATCGCTCAGCGACGGCTCCAAATGCCATACTCGCTTGAATTCCCATGGATGTTGCGTTCCGTCGTACCACTGATGCGTGGTCAGCGGCGCGCCGGTTTCCGCCGAAGTGTCATACACAAATTTATTGCTCTCGCCGCGCGGTGTTCCTCCGGGCCCAGTGGTCTCTCCCGGAGGCGTGCCCGGTTGAAACCAGGTTTTGCCGCCGTCGTCTGAGCGTTGGATGACCTGCCCAAACCATCCGCTGGTTTGCGACGCATACAGGCGATTCGGATCCGCAGGCGATCCCTTTAGGTGATAAAGCTCCCAGCCCGCAAAGTGCGGCCCACTGACGTCCCACTTCTCGCGCTTGCCATCCGAGGTCAGTACAAATGCACCCTTGCGCGTTCCCACCAGCAGTCGAACCGTGCTCATCTCCCACTCCTTATCGGGCTTAGTGCCCTTCGTCTCCGCGGAATTTTTTTCTAAATCCGGCCGGCAATCCAATCGGTTACTTAGACGTGGCAGGACTGCGCGGCTTTTGTTTGCAAGTCGCAAACTCAGCCTGGCCACATCGCCATAGCGAATGCCAGTCTGCCAATGTCACTTGTGAATTGCAAGTGAAAATGTTATTTTATTCCGATGACTGCGAAGAAGCCCGCCTTTAGCCGCCGCTCAGGGTGTCCCCTGAACGCCTCGGTTGAAATGCTCGGCGATCGCTGGTCATTATTAATCATTCGCGACATGATGCTGCTTGGCTACTGTACCTTCAAGCAATTTCTCAACTCCCACGAACGCATCGCCACCAACATCCTGGCCGATCGCCTCAAACGTCTCGAAAATTACGGCATCATCGCCTCCGCCTCCGATCCTTCCGACGGGCGCAAGCAGATTTATTCCCTCACTCCGAAAGGTCTCGGCCTCGCCCCCGTTCTCACCGAGATGGTTTTGTGGGCTGCTGCGCACGAAGAGACCGGCAACCAAGCCCTGGTCCGCCTGATTCGAAAGGACAAGAAGCACTTCCTCGACCAAGTCCGCAAACGATGGTCCGAGCCGCCAAACGAGTAGCACATTCGCGAAGATGCGGAAGTCTCGTTCTTCTCTTGTAGCAGTCGGCGTTATAGTCTTATCTCAAACTGCTGCATCGAAAGAACATTGTGCCTAAACTTCCCGGAAGCCCCAACCGCAGCGGTCACTCAGAGCGAGCCTCTCCTCGTTCCGCAGTCGCCGCGTCAGCCGCCGCACTTGGCAAGCCTAAGAAATCAGCCACGGAAACGTGGAAAGCACTCCCCGAAATTTGGGCGTTGCTCCGCCCGCGCAAGGGCGTCATGCTTCTCGGACTTCTATTAATGTCCATCAACCGCATCGCCGGACTGGCGCTGCCATTCTCCCCGAAATATTTTTTCGATGACGTGATTGGTAAACATCAAACCAATCTACTGCTACCCATAGTGCTCGTCGTGATCGGCGCAACCATCGTTCAAGGCATCACTTCTTATTCGCTGACACAGCTTCTTTCCAAATCCGCGCAACGCATGATTACCGAGATGCGCAAACGGATTCAAGCGCACATTGGCCGTCTTCCCGTCACCTATTACGATGCGCACAAAACCGGCGAGCTCGTCTCGCGCATCATGACCGACGTCGAGGGCATTCGCAATCTTATTGGCACCGGGTTGGTCGAATTTCTCGGTGGCCTGATGACTGCGGCCATCGCATTTGTAATTTTGCTAAAAACCAGCGCCATCATGACTCTTCTGGCGTTCCTAATCCTGGTGACGTTTGGCCTGCTCATCAACAAAGCGTTTGCCACGATCCGGCCGATTTTCCGCGCGCGGCCAAAAATCAACGCGGAAGTCACGGGCCGCCTCACGGAGTCGCTCGGTGGCGTGCGCGTGGTGAAGGGCTACCACGCGGAAGAGCGCGAAGAAAAAGTGTTTGCTACCGGCGTGCAGAAGCTGCTGGATAACGTGCTCAAAACGTTGAATGCCACTTCGCTGATGAGTTTATCGGGCGTGGTGCTGATGGGCATGGTCAGCGCGATGATCATGTTTCTCGGTGCAAAGCAGATCGCTGCCGGTCACATGACGCCCGGCACTCTGGTCAGTTACATGGCATTCCTGGCCATGTTGATCGCTCCGGTTTTCCAGATCGTCGCTATCGGCACGCAGCTCACTGAAGCCATTACTGGTCTCGAACGTTCGCGCGAAATCCTGAACGAAAAAATCGAAGACGAAGGCAACGACCGCAACAAATTCATTGACCGCATCACCGGCGAACTCATTTTCGAAGATGTGGATTTTGCCTACGAACCCAGCAAACAGATCCTCTTCGACATTAATTTTGTGTCGCTGCCCGGTACGGTCACTGCTCTGGTCGGCCCATCCGGCGCGGGGAAATCTACCATCATCGGGCT
Source organism: uncultured Acidobacteriota bacterium (assembly GCA_963743735.1). Taxonomy (GTDB): domain Bacteria; phylum Acidobacteriota; class Terriglobia; order Acidiferrales; family UBA7541; genus Acidiferrum. The sequence continues at coordinate 132,424 of CAVURF010000011.1, read as the reverse complement.
CATCGCCGCCTTCTACAAACCGGAACGTGGCCGCGTCCTGGTCGATGGAATGGATCTCGCCACCATCAAGCTAAGGAGTTATCGCACCCAGCTTGGTGTGGTGCTGCAGGACACTTTTCTTTTCGACGGTTCCATTCGCGAAAATGTAGCCTTCGCCCGGCCCGACGCCAGCGAAGAAGAAATTATGGAAGCTTGCCGCATCGCCCGCGTGGATGAATTCGCTGAATCCTTCGAAAAAAGATACGATACCGTCGTCGGCGAACGGGGCGTAAAACTTTCCGGGGGCCAGAAACAGCGCGTCTCCATCGCACGCGCCATCCTCGCCGATCCGCGAATTCTAATCCTGGATGAAGCCACTTCCAGCCTGGATTCTGAATCGGAAGCGCTCATTCAGGAAGGTTTGCGTTACCTGATGCGCGGCCGCACAACGTTCGTAATCGCGCATCGCCTTTCGACCATTCGCCGCGCCGAACAAATTTTGGTTGTCGAAGCCGGCCGCATCATCGAACGCGGCACTCACCAGTCACTCTATGCTCTCGGTGGCCGCTATTACGATCTCTATACTCGCCAGCACGGCCTCGAAGCCAATCTATTCCTCGCGCCCGGCGAAGGCGACGGCTCCCGCATCGAGGAATCCTCGTCCGCCGAAGCCAACGGTCGTTCCCGCGACGCCGCCGATCCCCTCAACCTCCTCCGCGGCTCAACATAGGAACCGCATACATTAAAGGGCGCGAGCCAACAACTCGCTCGCGCCCTTCGTTCTTCAACTGTTCGAACTACTCTTCTTGCACCCGGAACAGGAGGCGCAACAGTCAGGCGAATCGCAACACGCGTTCGCCGCCTTTGCCGCTCCCGCAAAACCGAGTGCGATTACCGCCAACAGCAGAATTGTTCTCATTCTCTTCATGGATGTTTGTTCTCCTTTTGACATGGAAAGAGTTATTGTCAGCCGACAGCTTCGCCATCGGCGCATCAGCGAAACATCGCGTGCGAGAGTGATTTCTAAATTCGAAGTAGGTGCGTTTCGAGAAGAGTATCTCGCCCAGTGTGCCCAAGGGAGGGGTTGGTTTCGACGAAGGCCGAAAGACCACTATCTATAAAATCGAAATTCGCGGGCCGAACAAAATCGTGCGAGATCGCGGCTCTCGTCGCCTCAGGATTCCACTTCTGTATCAGCGTAATCTCAAGAGGACAGCAGGACACTGCGCCATTCGGGACAGGCTTTTTGTCTTTTCCCGGGGCCGAGGAATGTCCGCTCGTGTGGTGGCAGCCTTCCATGTCCGCCATGAGTCAGTGTGCCCGCCGTTCGCCGCAACGCCGGCCTGCGATCCTGCGATCGCTGGCAGCGTGCAGCCCAAGACGCACGCCACCACCGCGATCCACAAAGAAACGCCAACAGCCGTTCCCGCCTTAACGATGTGCCACGTCGAGCGCATACCAATTCGCACTATACGCCTGCTTCAGTTGTACTGACACTCCGCTGTGCGAGCGCTGCATTAACTCGTCTCCGTCGCAGGCAATTTCGCCCACGCCAGCAAGAAAATTACCACCGTGACCGTGAGAAACGACGTCGGCGCGGCAAAGAAATAATGCCACGCGATTCCCGTCATCGCCGCCAGCCAGACCACGTTGCACAGCGCCACTTTCTTCAACAGTTGCGTTCGCTCGCGGCAAACCGCAAAGTCAAACACCGCAAATCCAAGCGTCGCTAAACCGAACGAGATACTGAATCCCCGCAAAAAGTCATTCATCGTGCGCACGGATCCCATGACCGTAAATTTGTAGTTGGTCATCAGGTCCGCTAGTTGCCTCTCGGATTCATTTCCGATCATTGGCTTCTGGTAGAGCGAGATGGAATGTACCGCTGCCATCACGACTAGCATCACTGCGCCGGCAATGAACAAGCGCCTACCCCATTTATCTTTCATGGCGTGATCACTGCAAGCAGAAATGCCAGGTGCAGCCAGCTCAGATTCCGGTCTGATCGCTGCAAATAATTCAGTTGTGTTTGCCGGCCCATCCAGAAAATTCCCAACGTCAGAAAGCTCATCAGGTGCACGGCAAGCTGCGGTCCAAACGCAGCCATCGCGTGTAGCAAGTCGCGTTCGCTGTGAATCGCCTCCCGTGCCGGAGCGTGTAGCTCCAGCAAAAACAGTGTCATCGTCACCGCGAATACGCCGTCGCTCAGCGCGGCAAGCCGCTCGACGCTTTGTCCCGCAATTTTGTTGTAGCTAACCGGCATTTCCTGGAGCTTTCCCTCGCGCTCCGTTGTCGGACGCGTCCGTTAAGGGAGGCAGTCTACGAGTCTTCGCTTTTGTGCCCAACCATTGCTCGTCGCTTGCAGTATCTAAGCAATGACAATGAAAAGGGAGCAGACCTTGTCTGCTCCCTCTCTCCCTATCTATTTTGTCTTGTAGGATTAAGGCCGTAGTGTCGGCGAAGCCTTCTGCAAGCGCGAAATCAGCTTGTGCGCCGCTTCGGGCGCCTGGAACTTGGATTCGGTGATAATCTCAGCGGCAGAGGCATCTCGGCCGTAGAGCTTGCGGTTTGCGTCGCCGTCCGGGCGTAGCGTCGATCCTTCCAGCGACACGCCGGCAAACACACCACGCGAACGCGAATAGCTCAACATTTCGGAGCGCATGTACGCGTCCGTGTCCGCTTGTGCATCGCGGCCTTTCGGTCCGGCAGCGATCGCTGCGTCCGCGCCAAGCTTCACCTTGCTCTTCAACAAGCTTGATGCGCCGCGATCATTCATGACCAGAATGACGAAATCAGTCGCTTGTCCGCCGATTTGTAATCCAACGCTGCCGCCTTCGAGCGCGTACATCGCAGGCGCGCCCCAGGGACCGCGGAAGTGTTCGCCCGTGCGGCACACCATCACGCCCCGGCCGTAGCTGCCGCCGACGACGAAAGCCGCCTTCAGCACCGACGGAAGTACGACCACGCAGCGCGCCTTGTTGAGCAAATCCTGCGGAATGTCGTCGGGCACGTTTAGAATCTCTTCCATTACCGTGCCAGCATTCTCAACGCGATTTACTTCGTCTTTATCTTTGTCGCCGCTGGCAGGCGCCGCAAACGCGGCCGGCGGCATCAAGAGCAACACCGCCGCCAGATATTTTGTAAGTTTCATGACCTTCCTCCCATTTGGTTTTCCATTTTTACTGCAAAAGTTGTTTAGTTCTTATTTTCGATCTCGCGCGATCAGCACAATTCCTCCCACCAAAGCAATGGCGCCAAGAATCGGCGGCAACGGAATCGTTTTGTGCTCATCGGTAGTGGCGTGAATAGGGCCGATATTGACCACTTCTTTGTGCTTGGTGTACCCGATGCCCTGATACACCAGCGCCAGGATCCCAATCACTACTAGCGCCAATCCAATCAGCGTTCCACTTCGCATCCTGATCCTCCAGTTAGCAATCCGTACCATTCAACCGGTACATTTAAGTCAGGGTCTACGCGCAACGTGGCCTAACAACGAGAGAACGAACAGAATGACAAAGACATAAAAAAGAATTTTGGCGACCCCGGCCGCGGCGAGCGCGATTCCGGTAAAGCCCAAAACCGCCGCGATCAGTGCGACCACAAAGAAAATGAGAGCCCAGCGCAACATAATGAATCCTCCGTTTCGTCAAGGTCGGGGAAACAAGTGCGGCCGCAACCGTTGCTTCCCATGAGTGAGGTCAAGATTCAGCTGCATACATTCTGCGGCACGCCCAAAACCCAAGGCTATACAGCGGACCACCTATTTTTTCGGAGAGTTAAATGTGTGGTTGGTAAAGACAAGAAAACACACACAAATCTGGCAGCTCGCAAGCGTTCTGGCACGATATTGTCGTATAAAGTATCGCGTCACGATAGGAAACTTGTGCTGGGGGCAGACGAAGAAGCGGATTAAATTCACGGTCGCGATGTAAAAACTTCCTGGAACTCGCCGCATGCGAGTCCGGGTACTAGGACTGCCCCTAATTCCTAAAGCCTTTTCCTACAGCAATCTAGCCAACATCAAAAGATTGGCCTGCCCCGTGCCGTTCCCCGTATGACGTTATTAACTAGCCGCATCGAAACAAATCGCTCGTCGAAACATATGGGAGGTAAAGAAACCATGGGGACCCTTAGAGTGCTGGTGGCGGACGATCACGAAATCGTACGCAAAGGCCTGCGGAGTATTTTGGAAGAGCAGCCCGGTTGGGAAGTAGCGGGCGAGGCGTGCGACGGCCGGGAAGCGGTGGATAAAGCGCGGACGCTGAAGCCCGACGTTACCGTGGTGGACGTGAGCATGCCGGGGTTGAATGGCCTGGAGGCCACCCGTCAGATGCTACGGCAGAACGCCGAGACCAAGGTGCTGATTCTAACCATGCATGAGTCGGATCCCCTGATCCGCGAAGTGCTGGATGCCGGCGCACGCGGATATTTGCTGAAGTCCGATGCGACCCGTGACCTGGTGAATGCGGTAGAGGCAATTCGACGGAACAAGACATACTTTACATCGCGCGTGGCTCAGATGGTACTCGACGGCTATCTGGATAAGAAACCACGGGCGTCCACGGAAACCGATCTGCCAGCGACGCGCCTCACACCGAGGCAGCGGGAAATCGTCCAATTACTTGCCGAAGGTAAGAGCAGCAAGGAAGTGGCGGTTGCGTTGAACTTAAGCGTGAAAACGGCGGAAACTCACCGGGCCAATATCATGAGGCGTCTGGATTGTCATTCGGTGAGTGAGCTGGTGCGCTACGCAATCCGCAACAATATCATTCAGGCGTAACTCCGAGTCTGTCCGAAATTGTCGCAGGCCCCTGACTGCTAGCGCATTTGCTGGCAGTGTTACAGCATCATGCCGGTTGTTGATCTGCGCCGGTTCGGAATAAACGAACTGCGATACCCCCTGGTCCTCAAATCCAACCGCCGAGCCCGGGGTAATCTCTGACCACACTGCGTGAGTTACCATCGATTGTTGACGAGGCGCGGCGAGCCGGCGCGTGCGGTTGCTTTTTTAAGAGCGAGTCCGGGAGGCATCTGATTCTGGCCGTGCGGGTCGCGATAGGTTGCAAAGAATTTTTCACACCCGACGATCTCGAAACTGTGAAACTGAGTTAGCTGTTGTTGTTAGCTGTCGTTACAGGATGCGCCGTCGCCCCAAATGGCCGTGCTCCTTCGCGCCTCTCTGATACCTGTCCTACAACTTGATTCCCAATGCCCTCGGGGGTTCGCCGTATTCCTGCAAATTGCACAACATGGTCTGCTCAAACTCGCGAACAGATTGCGCACGGCCGCTAACAAAACGTGCGCCGCCCAAATATAAACCGGAGGTTGTTATGAACTGGGAACAAATCCAAGGCAAATGGAAACAGTATTCAGGTAAGGTTCAGGAAAAGTGGGGAAAGCTGACGGACAGCGACCTTCAAATGATCAAAGGCCAGCGCGATCAGCTCGTCGGTAAGATTCAGGAGCGTTATGGAATCGCAAAAGAAGAAGCGCAGAACCAGGTGGACGATTATTTTGCCACCCTGTCTGACGACACCGCGACCGAAAAGCGGGACGATCGGGCTCGCGGCGCGGGCCGCTGAACGGATGATCGAGCAGATGGACGCCCGGTTTGGGTCCGATCCGCTCGAGAAATTCGATGAGGGCTCTCTTCAGGCGAGCTCATCAATCAAATTAACCGGGTGGTTTGAATTCGGAAAGATGAGGAGGACAAAGCCTTGCTGTGGACTATCTTTGTAATTTTGCTCGTGTTGTGGCTCCTTGGAATGGTTTCTTCCTACACATTGGGAGGCTACATTCATATTCTGCTGATTCTGGCGATTGCTGTGGTCCTGATCCGTGTGATTCAGGGGCGGCGGCCGGTGCTCTAACGTTTCGCCCAGAATGGCATAGCGCGCCTCGCGAGTGGTGAGTTGAGGTGGTGGCTACGGCATCTTGAATTTGTGGCCGTAGCCAGTCATCTCCAGATAGCCTGACCCGCGAAGCGGAAGTCCCGGCTTCGCTCCGATCAGGATGATTGCTCCTTCCCAATAACTCGGAACGACTCTCGAATTGTTGGCAACCTCCTGCTCGGGCAGCGCAGTGGACGCTTCGAGAGCAATGCCGAGTGACGGTACTCGAATTCTCCATCGAATTGGATAGGCGGCGTGCGTTTCAGGACTGATCCAACCCTCGCTCGAAATTGGCTCCAATTCAAAGTCGTGTACGCCCAGGTGGCGTGAATTCCCGTTCGCATCAACGAAGGTACCAGCGGAGTATGGATCGATTGATCCATCCTTTCGTCGAATGTGAAATAACATCAGTTCGGTGTTGTCATCGAGTTGCAAGCTGAACCAATCCCAACCTTCCTGGTTCGAATCGAGTTGCTGTGTGAAAAATTCGTGATCCATCCAGGCCTGACCCGTAACTTCATATTTGTTGGAAGTGATTTCGAGCCGGCCGGAAGCCTCTAGACGAGTCTCCGAAAAATAATGTGAAGCCCGACCTTCTCGATCCGATTTTTTGCTGATGCTGTTTTGCCCGTGTATTATGGGAGGCTTTTGCGGCCGTAGAGACAAATTAATTGCAAATTGATCCGCGACCGCCGTCAAATTCTCGGTTCCGTTCTTCCAGACTACGCTCCAGTTTCCATTCCAGACTTTTTGCAACGTTGCCTCCGCTCCGGCGATTCCGGGGCCGGAACGATTGGTGCGCTCGGTATGAAAGAATCTTTTTCCGTCGAGGTCGCTGACCGCGAAGTGTGCAAGATACAGATCACGAATGTCCCAGGTAGATGTGTTTGAGTCACTGCGATTTACGCCTTCACGGAAGAAAGTCAGTTCGAATCCGAACTTGCGGCCATCTGTGCTTCGCAAATTTCCCGTGTAATACCACCACTCGGTCTGGAAGTCCGGATGGTTAAAATAATCGCGTGGGAATTCATAACGGTAGCCAGGAACAGCGGGTTTGAATTGAGCGAGCGGCGGCTGCAAAACGAAAAACATTGCAGAAACCACCGCACACAGTGATTTTCGGCTACTCCTCATGTACTACCTCGATCGGATTGAGGCGAACCGCGATGTACGCCGGATAGAATCCGGCTAATAGCGTCGCAAGGAAGACTACCGTGATTGCGCCGAGCAGCACTGCTACCGGCCAATGAAGACGAATGGTCCAGCCAAAAGATTGCTTGTTGATCACGAAAATCAAAATGAGCGAAAGAAAAAATCCCAGGACAACCCCGGACAGATTCGCAAGCAAGCCGAGCAGTCCGGCTTCGCTGACAATCAGTTTCTGCAACTGTTCGCTGGATGCGCCGAGGTACCGCAGCAGTCCGAGTTCGCGGCGGCGGTCGATCACCAGCGCAAGAAGCGCTCCAGCCACGCCCATAACGGCGACCAGGATAGCGACCGCTTCGAGGGCGTAGGTAATAGCGAATGTGCGATCGAAGATCTGCACGGCCTGGCTGCGCAGATCGCCGTTCGCAAAAATCAGAACGCGGTAATTTGCCGCGGCATTTTCGATTTCTTTGCGGATGGCCGGAACGCTCGCACCGGGCTTCACGAAAATTGCCAGATTCGAGGGGGCGGGGTCCGGAAGATATTTCAGCATGACGTTGCGGTCCATCAGAATCATGCCGCGTTCGCTGGCGTAGTCGTAATAGACGTCGGCGATGCGAAAGGCGGCGCGGGTTTGGCCGAGAGCGAGTTCAAGAAAATCGCCGGCTTTGACGTGATGTTTATACGTGAAAGGTTCGCTGACGATGACGACATTTTTGCCACGGAGTTCCTCGAGAACGGAAGCTGTTCCACGGCCGGAGAGAAAATCCGTGTCGCGATTGATTGGCGTATTAGCGATATCCAGAGATCCGAGCGTGGCCGGCATGCCTTGGTAGCTGATTTCGTAGGCGCGAATCCGCTGCACGGTTTGCACTCCGGGAAGTTTGCCGATGGCATCGGAGAGTGCGACAGAAATCGTGGGATGCTGATCCGTCGCGGAATTCCCCGCGGGACGGAGATACAGGTCGGCAGGCAGTTCGGAATCCATCCAGGACACGACGGTTTGACGAAAGCTGCCCACCATGATCCCGACCGCGGTCATCATCGCGACGGCAGTGCAGAGGGCCGCGACGAGTACAGAAGTGCGGCGCAGCGAGCCGGCGAGACTACGCGATGCCAGAAAAGCTTCGACGCCAACTATTTTTCGCAGCAATCTCGAGCTGACACGCATGGCGGCATCCACGAAAGCCGGAATGGCGAAGACGCCTGCGCCGACAGCTAAAAGTGTTGCGATGTATCCGAAAACCGGCTTGCCGCCGATCGGCCGAAGGCGCGACGCGCCAGCGGCGGCGAGAGCAAGGAGCAGAGCGAACCACAGGCCAGAAGTCCTGGCGACGCGAATTTCGAATTCGCGGCGGCCACGAGCCATGGCTTCGACGGGAGCAACGCCGGCAGCTTCGCGGGCGGGCGACCAAGCCGAAAACAAGGTTACGCCTGCTCCTAAGATCAGCGCGAGCGCAGCGCTCCACGGCGAAAACAGGATTGTGCCGGGCCGGCTAGTGACATAGAGCGCGTTTACGGTGACGCCCATGAGTGTGACGGCCCCCGCGGCCATCAGGCGGCCGAGCGGAATCCCAAGCAGCGCGCCGCTGAGACCGAAAAACGCGGCCTCGCCAAGAAACGCGCCAAGAATTTGCCGGCGGCTGGCGCCGAGTGCACGAACAATTCCGATTTCAGCGCGGCGGCGAACCACAGAAACAGAAACGGTGTTGTAGATGAGAAATGCACCGACGACCAGCGCGATGTAGCTGAGAAGGCGGAAATTCCAACGAAATGCGGCCAGCATTTTGCGATTTTCGTTTGTAGAAGCCCCTGCGGGGCGGACTTGCACACCGTCGGGAAGAGTTTGCTGGATGCGGCGCTGCCATTCATCCAGTGAAATATTGGCGCCGCCAGATACCTGCGGAATACGAATGTAGATGCGGTCGATGCGGCCGAAACGACTGAGAGCGGCCTGTGCAGCGGCGATGTCCATGACGATGGCGGATTCGTTGCCGTTCGCGTCAGGATAAATGCCGCGAATAGTATAGGTCGCAACTCGGTCGTTGACTAAGAGCTGAATCGTTTCGCTGGGACGTTTGCCAAGCGATTGGCCGACCCACACAGAATCACGGGTGAGATTTCGCAGCGAGGAATCAGCGTTTGCAAAAATATTTTCAGCGGCCGTGGCGTCGGATGAAACGGAATCTTTGTGCGGGAGCTGATTGGATTCCGCGATCAAATCGAGGCCGATGAGCGGAAGATTTGTCTTTGCGTCGGCGACGACGGCAAAACCTTCCATGCGCGGAGTAATGCGCCAATCGGTATGGCTGAGAAGTAAGTCTGCCGACCAGTTCGTCCGGAACGCCCGCCGGTGGCTGTGACCTCGAAATTCTGTTCGCCGGAAAGCGTTTCGAGCGACGAGTGAAAAGAGCCGGTGGCCGCGTCTCCGGCCAGATCCATGGCCAGAACCACGGCGACCCCGAGAGCGACCGCGAAAACTGTGAGGGCAGTACGTACTGGCTCATCGGCCAGCGGCTTGACCATCAAACTCCAGAAAAGTTTCAGGCGCGCGTTCACGCGGGGCCGCGCCAGATGCGGATTGGACGGCTGCGTTTACTATCCGCGCGGAGGATCATTTGCGTTTTACGTCGGCGACCTTGCCGTCGCGAAGTGTGATGATGACGTCAGCGATCGCCGCGGCATCGGCACTGTGAGTGGCGATGAGTGTGGCGGTATTTTGTTCGCGCGTGAGGCGCAGCAGAAGTTCCAGGATCGCGTTGCCGGTGCTGGTATCGAGATTTCCCGTGGGCTCGTCGGCGAGCAGAACCTTTGGCGAATTGACCAGAGCGCGAGCGATGGCCACGCGCTGCATCTGTCCGCTGGAGAGTTGGTGCGGCAAGCGTTGTTCGAGACCATCGAGCTGGACAGCGTGCAGACGGCCAAGCGCAGATTCGCGGGCGTTGTCGCGAGCCGCTAGGAGCAGCGGTAGTTCGACATTTTCGACGGCGGTCAGAGTCTGCAAAAGCTGGAAAGATTGGAACACGAAGCCGACTTTGTCGCGGCGGAGTTGTGTCAGTTGCTGGTCGGACGCTCCAGAGGATGGTAACCGTCAATGAAGACTGTCGCCGGAAGTGGGAAAATCCATCGCGCCGGCGAGATTGAGCAATGTTGATTTGCCGCAGCCGCTGCGCCCGACTAGAGCGACGAGCTCGCCCGGCAGCGACTGAGAGCGAGACGTCGTCGAGCGCGCGCACCTTCTGGCCATCACTTGCGTAATCCTTGACGACATTGCGAAGTTCGACCAGCGCCATCGAGCGGATTTACCGTCCATCTGTTGTTTTACGCCGATTCGAGTTCGCTCGGCAAACGCGCGGGGATACGGCTTTTCATCGTGGGCAATTAGCGCTGAACTGTTCGCCCACGGAATAAAGTACAGCGAGCGAATCCGGGATTGAGCGCAGCAACAGGTGTGGTATACACTCCGCAGGACGTTTTCACTGTAGCGTTACCGCAATGACAGGGGCGGAGTGTGGCCGACACGGGCTCGCTTCGCGATTCGTATTTCAAAGGAGGCCTGAATGGTCTTCGCTGGAGTCAGCAGTCTAGCGGCGATGTATCAAGCGGGGGTTGCGGCGCACCGTGCGCTAGCTCCGCTTGATCTCACCATCATCGGCGTTTATTTCCTGGTGGTGTTCGGAATCGGTTTCTATTTCTCGCGCAAAGAGCGCACCTCCGAAGAATATTTCCTGGCGGGACGCGACATCGGCTGGTTTTTCATCGGAGCGTCGCTTTTCGTCTCGAACATTTCCACGGAACATTTCATCGGTCTTTCCGGAACCGGCGCTTCTTCCGGACTGGCCGTAGGACATTTCGAATGGCTGGCCTGCCTGATACTGCTGATCCTCGGCTGGGTCTTTGTTCCTTTTTACCTGCGCAGCAACGTATTCACCATGCCGCAATTTTTGGAGCGGCGATTTAACCGCCAGTGCGCGGTGTACCTGGCCGGCATTTCAATCATCGCTTACATTTTCACCAAGATTTCCGTGCAGCTTTACGCCGCCAGCGTAGTTCTGGAGCGCGTAGCTGGGTGGTCGCTGTGGAAAACGGCGGTAGTGCTGGTCATCGCCACCGGTGTGTACACGATAGCAGGTGGACTGGCCGCGGTGATTTATACCGACACGGTACAGACCCTGATTTTGATTGCCGGTGCGTTGGCCTTAACGATTATCGGTTTGCACCGGGTCGGCGGGCTAGAGCATCTGCGAACGATGGTGCCGCCGAGCTACTTTCACATGATGAAGCCCGCCTCGGATCCGCAGTTTCCATGGACGGGCATATTTTTTGGAGCTCCAATATTGGGCATCTGGTATTGGTGTACCGACCAGGTAATCGTGCAGCGCGTGCTCTCTGCGCGTGACGAAGGGCACGCCAAGGCCGGCACAATTTTTGCCGGATTCCTAAAAATTCTTCCCGTGTTCCTGCTGGTGCTGCCGGGCATCATCGCATTCGCGTTGTTTCCCGAACAAGTTGTGAAGCCGGACTACGCATATCCCACGCTGGTGCTCAACTTGTTGCCAGTCGGGTTCGTTGGACTGGTGATGGCCGCGCTGCTCGCAGCGGTGATGGGCGCGATGAGCTCGGTATTCAACTCCGCATCAACGCTGGTCACGCTGGATTTCTACAAAAAAATCCGGCCCGCAAGCGAGCGAACGCCAGCTGGTCATGTTCGGGCGAATCGCTACCGGCGGAATGGTGTTGTTGGGACTGCTTTGGGTTCCGTTCATTCACAAGCTTAGCGCCGAACTTTACATTTATTTGCAGAGCGTTCAGGCATACATCAGCCCACCAATCGCCGTCTGCTTTATTTTTGGAATTTTGTGGACGCGAGTGAACGGACAAGGTGCAATCAGTTCGTTGCTGGCGGGATTTGTGCTGGGAGCGACAAGCTTTATTTTCGAAGTGTTGGACAAGTCGCGGCATTACGACTCCGGCGCCATTCGCTGGCTGGTGGACATGAATTTCCTGCACTATGCCATTTTCATGTTCTGTGGTCTGCGCGGCAGTGCTGGTCGGCGTAAGTTACATGTATCCGGCGCCAGACCGGAAAAAACTGGCTGGGCTGACCTTCGCGACTGTCGGTGAAAAGATGGACATCGCAGGAGTTGCAAGACCGTCTCTTGCGAAGGAAACGCGTACCGAGCATTTCATGAACGTGGCGTTCACTCTTGTGCTCCTAGGCACGGTGGTGGGGCTGTGGATCTATTTCCGCTAGAGTGAAACGATGACCACGGAAGTCAGTGCCATCCGAAGCTTGCGGCCCAACGTCACGCGCGACGAAGCGATTCAGGCGTTTACGGCAACCGGTCCGGCTTCGCTCTATTGGAAACTGCGAATCGGTTCCCTGCAGCGTATCGCGGACGCCTACATTCCGTTTCGCATTTATAGGGTGCGCTATTCCGCGGGCGGCGGCCGGCATATTCATCATTTTGCGCTGGATGCCGTGGACGGTTCACTCGACCTGTTTGAATTTGCCAAACCTCCAGGCGATGCCGAGACCTTTACCGTCGCAACCAGGAATCATCCTCCGTCGTCGCTAACCGAAGCGCTTTCGGAAAATGTGCTGCGCGACAAGGTATTGCGCCTGATTTTCCAGCGGGGATTTTTTAAGGTGCGCGACGTCCAGCTCGAAACCGAACAACTGCCGGGAGAGATTCACCTGCCATATTGGCTGGGATTCTACGGCACGTCGCAAGACTTGCGCTGCCGCGTGATGGATGCGGTACGGCGGCGAATCGAGGGAGCCCGAGCCTCCGCTTTGTTCGAGCATTGGCTCGCCGCCTGATCATACTCCGCCAATTGCCATTCGATGTACCAGTTTCCGGAGGATTGAAAATGCCGCGGTTCAGAATATCCCGACAATTGCTGCTGCCGATTATTTCCATGCTGTCTAGCTCCGGTCGCGTTGCTCGCTCAGGGTTGGCAACACATTGGCAGCGTACAGAAAGTCGAGAAGCTTCCCGACGGCGTGGAGTTAACCGCCGGTAAAGCCAAGGTGCGGGTAACGGTATTTCGCGATGGAATTTTTCGTGTGCGCGTGGCGCAAGCCGGCACCTTTCCCAAGGATTTTTCTTGGGCGGTGATCGAAGCACCGCAGCCGCCGGCGGTTAAGGTCGATGACGCCAAGGACGAAGTTCGCGTTTCCTCGGGAACCACCATCGCGCGAATTCATAAATCACCCCTGCTGATCGACTTCCAGCGCGACACCGGCGATGTTCTGGTGGCGGATGACAGCGATCTCCCCATGGCGTGGGACAACGGCCGTGTGCATGTCTGGAAAAAAATGCCGGAGGTCGAGGGTTATTACGGACTGGGCGACAAAGCCGGACCGATGAATCGCCGCGATCGCGCATTCACCATGTGGAATACCGATGCCTACGCCTGGCGCGAGTCGACCGATCCTCTCTATAAGACCATTCCATTTTTCATGGGCCTACGCAAAGGAATTGCTTACGGAATTTTTTTCGACAACACCTGGCGCAGCAGTTTCGATTTCGGCAAGGAAGGCCACGATTATTATTCCTTTGGCGCGGAAGGCGGCGAGATCAACTACTACTTTTTCGCCGGACCAACGCCGGCGAAAATTGTGCAGGATTTCACGGCATTGATAGGCCGCACCAAGTTGCCGCCACTATGGACGCTAGGATTTCAACAGTCTCGGTATAGCTACGAGCCGGAAGAGCGCGTATACGAGGTCGCCAAAACGTTTCGCGATAAAAAGATTCCCGTCGACGCCCTTTATCTGGACATCGATTATCAGGACAAAAATACTCCGTTTACGATCAACCGCAAGGAGTTTCCGACGTTTGAAAAAATGATCACCGATTTAAGCGCGCAAGGGTTCCACACGGTCCTGATCACCGATCTGCACATCAAGAAAGATCCTGACCACGGATACGCGCCGTACGATAGCGGCGTGAAGGACGATGTATTCGTGAAACGCGCCGATGGGTCAACGTTTGTCGGAGCAGTCTGGCCCGGTGATAGCGTCTTTGGCGATTTCACCATGACACGCGCACGCGAATGGTGGGGCGGCCTTTACAAGAATTTTGTGGATATGGGCGTTGCGGGCTTCTGGAACGACATGAACGAGCCTTCGGTGTTTTTGACGGCCACGAAAACCATGCCGCTCGATGTGCGGCACCGAATGGACGATGGAACCACCTTGCCCCACTTGGCGATTCACAATGTGTACGGAATGGAGAATGTCCGCGCTACGGAAGAGGGTTTGCTGAAATTGCGGCCGAACGAAAGGCCATTTGTCCTTACGCGAGCCGCTTATGCGGGAGCGCAGCGTTACGCGGCCACATGGACCGGCGATAACGTGGCCGTGTGGAATCATCTGGGAATGAGCACGCCCATGCTGCTGAGCATGGGAATTTCCGGCTATGGAATGGTGGGCGACGACATCGGCGGCTTTGCCGGATCGCCCACGCCAACACTGCTTACCCGATGGCTCGAGGCCGGTGCATTCAATCCGATTTATCGCGATCACACTGCAAAAGGCACAGCGGATCAGGAACCGTGGGTGCATGGACCGGAGCACGAAGCCATTCGCAAACACATTATCGAAGAGCGCTATCGCTTGCTTCCTTATATCTATAGCAGCGTCGAAGAAATGACGCGCACCGGAATTCCTCTGATGCGGCCACTGCTCCTGGAATATCCGCAATCGCCGGAATTTTTCGACGATGACGGCGAATTCCTGTTCGGTCCCGGATCTCTTTGTCTCGCCGGTGACGAATGAACTGCAGGATGAAAAGGTGATCCAGTTGCCGCCGGGCAGCTGGTACGACTATTGGACTGGCGAGAAAACTTCCGACAGGGAACTGAAGAAACTGAAGCCTGCACTCGACCAGGTCCCGGTTTACGTGCGTGCCGGAGCGATTGTGCCGCGGCAACCGTTGGTGCAAAACACCGGCGACACGCCAAAAGGACCACTCGAGCTCCGTGTCTATCCAGGGCCAGACTGCAAAGGAACTCTTTATGAAGATGATGGCCATTCACTGGACTACGAGAAGGGCGAGTTCCTGCGCGTCAACTATTCCTGCCAGGTCGGCGCGAGCGCCATCAAAATTGTCAGTGCCATCGAAAAAGATGGCTACAAACCCTGGTGGAGTGCTAGCCGAAATTACGGTATTCGGAATGGACAAGGCGCCCAAAGAAGTGCGTGTGGGCGACGCTACCCTGCACGAATGGAGATATGACACGGCGCAACATGCCGTGGTATTTACTGTGCCACAAGCAAAAAACAATTGGACGGCAGAATTAGTCTTCTAACCCACTTCAATCGAGCGAAAAAATGTTAACGGATTGCGGCGGCGCAGTAATCTTCATTTCCTTGCCCGTGGTTTGGGCAATCGCGTTCCCATAAAGAATTGTTGTTCGCAAACTGTCTGCCAGTGGCGTGTCAGCCTCGGGGATGGTAATTGTGCGCGACTTGGCCTCCGTTGTTGAAAATCACCAATAGCCGTTCATCGTCTGTCTGGCGAACGAAGGCATACAGTTCGTCGTCGGAGAAGACATCGAAGAGTTTTCCAACGCGCAAGGCCGAGTGTCGTCGGCGAAGCTGCAACAAATTCTGGACTCCTGCGAAGATTTTCTGTTGTTCAGGCGTTCGCCCCTCTTCCGTGAAAGCGTTTTGCGGGTCGCCCGGCCAGCCGCCTGGGAAATCGCGGCGATTGTCGGGATCGTCGCCGCCGAGCATGGCGATTTCGTCTCCGTAATAAAGTTGCGGAATTCCCCGCAGCGTCAAAATTAGCCCATATGCGCAGAGCAGCTTTTCCGGCGAACTTCCTGGCTCGCTGGAAAGGCGCGGCACGTCGTGATTCGCAAAAAAAGGAACCAGCCAGTTGGGGTGAAGATAGAGTTGGTCTTGCCGAAGGATATTTGCGATGCGGCCTGCTGGAGCGCCGCGCAGCAAGACATCGCGAATCGTGAAATACAAAGGGAAATCGAAAACCGTGGAAAGCCCAGTGTCAATGCCGTCCCACTCTTTCCTTCCGCCAACAAAAAACGAAGTCACCGTCGGTTCGGGATGGAAAACTTCGCCGATCGTTGTGAGATTCGGATAAATCCGACGCAGACCCGCGTGCCATTTTTCCCAGAACGCCCGCGAAACGTAGGGAAACGTGTCCACGCGAAGACCATCCAGCCCGGCCGATTCGATCCACCAGATGGAATTCTGCAAAAGATATTTCGCGACAACAGGATTCTCCGTATTCAGATCCGGCAAAATCCCAAAAAACCATCCGTCGGTGATATTGCGGCGCATGGCGGGTGTAGCGTGCGGATCGGCCAGCGTTTCGAATAAATCATTCGATACACCCGCGGAGGTAGTCTTGCCGTAGAACGAATTCTTGACCGGAGCGAGAGTGTCGAGATGATTTTGCCGCGTGCCATGGAACCAGTCCGGCAGCGGTGGCTTTACCACCCACGGATGGCGCGGACCAACGTGATTTGGCACAGCATCAAAAAAAAGTTTCATGTGTTGCTGGCGGAGAGCGGACGCAAGTTCTTTGTAGTTGTCCAGCGCTCCAAGATGCGGATCAACGGCGTAGAGATCCACGGCGCCGTAACCGTGGTAATCCTGTTCCGCGCCATTCTTCACCACCGGCGTAAGCCACAGCGCTGTGACGCCGAGCTTCTTGAGGTAATCAATGTGTTCACGGATTCCGCGCAGATCGCCGCCATGCCACGAGCGCGGCTTGGAGCGATCATGTGATCCGGGGAATTCCGCAGGTTCGTCGTTTGTGGGATCACCGTTCGCAAAACGGTCCGGCATGATCAGATAAAGAACATCATCCGAATTCAATCCGTGAAACCGTTGCGCGGTGGGTTCGCGATTCGAAATCGGCAACTCGAAGGAAACGTCGCCGTTCAGAGTCGTCAGGCGGCAAACGACGGTTCCCGAACGCAGGTGCGGGCCGAATTCGAGCCACACGAAAAGATAGTCGCCGCCGTGCGTTGCTTCGGTGTGTTCGACGACAACCTCGGGCAAGTTGCAGCCCACCTTAGTGGCTTGAAGCCCGTGACCGGAAAGCAGAACCATCAAATCCGGCGTAAGTTTGGCCCACCAGTTCGGCGGCTCGACCTTCGTGATGACCGGCGCTGCAGCGGCTCCTGCCGACTGCGGAACGCCTCGACTAGGCGGCGATGCGAAAAGAAGGACTGCGATGAGAAGCGTGGAAACGCGAAGGAGGTTCAAACTCATCAGAGAACAAGAATAATGAAAAACGCCGAGAAATTGATAGCTATAGTCATGCTTTCTGAAACCGCAAAATACCGAAGGCTTCGGGAATGTGAAAATTCGGCTGGGGAGTATAGGTGGGTTGCCAGGAAGAATAGAAGCGCGGCTCAGTTGCGCCCTCCACGCGAAAGAAATTGACGCGCCATGTGTGCGAAGGCTCAAAACCAGCCGTCAACACGCCCATTGGCAGCGCAAGCTCTGCGGTCCAAACTTGATCGGATTCGTTGATCACAGCCCGCGACTTCATGCCGCTATGTGGATCGCGTTTACCATCTGGAGAAATTTCCAGGTCAATCCACATTCCGTTCGGGCTGATTTCGAATTCCCAGTAGCGGCGCGGCCGGCTGGCCTCCGCCTGTAGGAAAACCTCTACAACGTCGCGATCCCACAAATGATCGCGGCGCCCATTGGAATCGCTGTCCGCAAAAACGGTAAGTGTGCGATAACGGCAACGAAATTTGAGGTAAAGAAATTCGCTGCTCCACAGAACGCGTACCTCGGTCTGGCGCCCCGCATCCGCGTTTTCTCCCTGCCAGTCTCGCGAAAAGCGTACCAGCGGCGCAAGGGTCCAGGCTTGCCGACGAGGAAATCCGCTAGATTCGAGTGCACCCGAGACCTCCATGGCCACAGCAGCTTCCGGGATGTGACGTTCCTCATTCATGCGGAATTCAGCATATCGAACCTTCCCCCTCCTGCAGACTCTTTGCGCACCATCGTTTGCGCAACCGCCAACTGCCGCGAAGGAGCGTGCTAGCATCTCAAAACAAGCAGAAATTGGCTCATTGGTTTGTTGGCGCGTGGCTGCAGAACGGTCCGCGGAGGCGGCAATGGTCGAAATAGTCAATCAGGAAGAGTTCCTGACGCAGCAACAGAAGAAAAAGGTCGAAGACTACGAGTTCGTGAGAGTCCGGCTGAACGGCGGCGTCGCGCATATGACGCTGAATCGTCCTGACCACAACCTGTTGAACGAAGCCATGCTTCGCGAAATGGCCGAAGGCATCGAATACGCCGGTTCGCGCGAGGACGTGAAAATCATTCTGCTGGATTCCGCGTGCAAGGTTTTTTGCGGCGGGATTGAGATTGGCGAATATACGTCGCAGCGTGTTTTTCAGATGCTGGATGCGTTTCACGCAGCATTTGCTGCCATGGTGGATGTAGCCAAGCCGGTGATTTGCGTCGTGAATGGCCCGGCGATCGGTGGCGGCGCAGAGTTGGCGGCTTTTGGGGATTTAGTCATCGCCAGTCCAAAGGCGCGATTTGCGCAACCGGAAATCACGATTGGAATGTTTCCACCGCTGGCGTCGACAATTTTACCGTACCTGGTTGGCCCAAAGATTGCCTTGGAACTGGTGCTGACGGGTGAGCCAGTGACGGCGGAGCGCGCTCTGGAACTTGGACTAGTCAACCGCCTGGTCCCCGAAGACAAGCTGGAAACGACTGTGAAGGACCTGGTTGCGCGCATGACGGGACATTCCGGTCCGGTTCTGACCATGGCCAAAAAAGCCATTCTGGGCGGCATGGGGCTTTCGCTGCGCGATGGCTTGAAGCACTCCATGAATATTTTCCTGAACGAATTGTACCGGCTGGAGGATTCGCAGGAAGGTTTGCAGGCGCTGGTGGAGAAGCGCAAACCGAATTGGAAGAACCGGTAACCTCAAAAAATTCAGAGTGTTGTCCCGCGATTTGCTAGCCAGCGTCTGATCCGTTTGACGAGCCTTGCTTGCTGGGCATACACTCAATTCACAATTTGCAGGCAAGGGCAGCGGGGAAGGCCGTGAAATTCGGCCGCGGTCCCGCCACTGTAATCGGCTGAAAGCCGTAAGCCAGGCTACCCTCCCATGCCGCAGTTTGCAAAACTCCCCGCGAGAGGGAGTTGCGCCGGTTGCCCCACGAGACTCGAGGGGCATTTTTGTTTTTGCAGCCGTCGCGAAAGAAACAGAGAACTGCCGTCAGGGAATTGGGGGAACTTGAAAATCCGCCTCACATCTGCGTTCAAACGAAGTGCCGTCTTCGCGGCGATGTTGTGCTTCGTATCTGGCGTAGCGCAATTGTGTGCGAATCAAAACGCAGCGCCAGCAAAGGAATCGTTTCGCACCGTACAAGATGAAACCGGCCGTAGCGTTCGCGTTCCGGTTCCAGTGCACCGCGTGGTTTCGCTTGCGCCCAGCTTGACTGAATCGATCTATGCACTGGGGATGGAAGATCTGCTGGTGGGCGACACCGACTACTGCGATTATCCTCCGGCGGCGATGAAAAAACACAAGGTCGGCGGCGCGACCAATCCGAGTCTCGAAGAGATCGCAGCGCTTAAGCCGGATCTGGTTCTTGTCACCAAGAGTCTGAATCGTCTGGACACGGTGCAGCAGTTGGACCGTCTTGGCATTGCCGCGTATGCTACCGACCCGCACACGATTGACGAGATACGCAGCTCAGTTCATCGGTTAGCGGAAGTTATGGGGAATCCCGCTGCGGGAGAAGCCCTGGACGCGAATCTGCTTCAGCAAGAAAACCTCCTGCAAAAAAAACTGCAAAACGCGGCACCGAAGCGAGTACTTTTTGTCGTGTGGACCGATCCGCTGATTTCCGTCGGCAAGCACACGTTTATCGCGGATGCGCTGGCGCACGCGGGAGCGACATCCGTTGTTGAAGTCTTCGCGGGACTGGCCGCAAATGAGCCTGGAAGAAATGGTGCGATTGCAGCCGGAATTTCTGGTGTTCGCATCGGGCCACTCCGAGACAGTTTCGCGGGATGTGGAAGTGCTGGCGAAGCGTCCTGGCTGGGATGCGCTGGAGGCAGTGAAACATCGCAGATTTGCCGTAATCAGCGATGCCGTCAACCGGCCGGCTCCGCGGCTGTTTTCCGCAATAGACGAACTCGCGCAGCAACTTCATCCGGAATTGTTCAACCAGAAAAACGAAACATCGAAAATGTCAGCGTCAGTGCCGGCGGAGAAGAACTGATGCGGCCGCTCACGCTCAGCCGGCTTTTATTGCAGTGCTTTGTTCTGGGAGCCATTCTTTTTTGTGTGATGGTGCTGGCGCTGAAATTCGGCGCAGTGCACGTTTCGTTGTACGGGCTGGGCCGTGATCTGCTGCGTGTGTTCATGGGCAAGAGCAAAGAGATTTCCAGCGATTACAGCCTGATCCTTAATCTCCGGCTGCCGCGGATTTTATTGAGCGTTATCGTGGGAGCATCGCTTTCCGTCGCGGGCACCAGTTTTCAGGCGCTGCTAAGAAATCCTCTCGCCGATCCCTACGTATTGGGAGTTTCCAGCGGTGCAGCAGTCGGCGCGATACTCGCGTCTGCTACTAGAGCCGCATCTCGCACTGTCGCCGGAGATCGCTTCAGTGTTCACTCCTCTTGGCGGATTTCTTGGCGCTGCAGTGGCGATCACTGCGGTTTATTTTCTCGGCAGGCGCGAGGGACGAATTGACAGCAGTACGCTGCTGCTGGGCGGCGTGATAACCGGGTCGTTGCTTTCAGCAGTCATCATTTTGTTGCTCAATACCATGCCCAGCAGCAACGTGCGCGGGATGGTGTATTGGTTGATGGGCGAGCTCTCGGCCGTTCCGTCGAAGCCGCTGGCGTGGGTGCTTCGCGTAGGATTTCTCGTGGCGACTGCGGTGATTTACATGACGGCGTCGGACTTGAATCTGCTGCTTTCCGGTGAAAAAGAAGCCATGCATCTTGGAGTGGATGTTCGTCGCGTACGGATCGTCGTGTACATCGCGGCGTCTGCGCTTACCGGTCTTGCGGTTGCGATGAGCGGCTCAATTGGATACGTGGGACTGCTCGTGCCCCACGTGATGCGCATGATTTTCGGTTCGGACCATCGAATTCTGATTCCTGCATCGGCATTTGGAGGCGCGATTGTTCTGGTGATGGCAGACACACTAGCGCGCACCATTGCCGCGCCGTCGGAGCTGCCCGTCGGCGCGATTACTGCGATCGCGGGCGCTCCGCTTTTTATTTACCTGCTGCGACGGAGGCTGGCATGACCGCGGCAACCCGTTCGGCATCTTCACGTAGTGCAGCGGATGCCAGTCGCGCCGCGAATGAGCCACGCCTCAGCGTGGAGCAAGTGAGCTACGCCTACTCGCCCAATCCACAACAAGCGCCGATTTTCACCCTGGAAGCAACGAGTTTTCAGGCCAAGGCAGGCGAAGTGGTGGCGATCCTGGGGCCGAACGCCAGCGGAAAATCGACGCTGCTGCAAATTATTTCCGGAGCGCTACAGCCGCTTTCTGGGCGTGTGCTGCTGAACGGATTTGTCACGCACGAACTGGAGCCGCGGATCCGGGGCCAACGGATCGCAATGGTGCAGCAGGAAAGCGTGCTGTTGTTTCCTTCCAAGGCCTGGGAGTTTGTGATGCAGGGCCGCCACCCCTACGGAAGATCGCTGCGATTTGAAACCGATGACGACGTGCTAATCGCGCAAGAATGCGCTGGCGCAAGTTGGCGCGGAACATCTGAGCGATCGCTGGATGGATCAAATTTCCGGTGGGGAAAAACAACGCGTGATCCTGGCCCGCGCGCTGGCGCAGCAACCGTTATTGCTGCTACTCGATGAACCGACCCTGCATCTGGACATCGGTGCGCAGGTGGATTTGCTGGAGACGCTGCAGCATCTGGCGCGTGAAAATCGTTATTCCGTCGTAGTGGTCACGCACGAACTGAATCTGGTCGGTGAATACGCGGACCAGGTGGTGCTCTTGCAAAAGGGCAAATGCCTGCGCGTCGGAGCTCCGGCCAGCGTTTATCAGCGTGATCTCCTTGAACAGGTTTTCCGGACACAACTCAGCGTGGAGATGGGATCGAATGGCCGTCCGCGCGTGAATATTTTGCCTGGAGCGTCTTGATCAGGGTTTGCAAAACAACTTCTTCACCTCAGCGCCTGAATGTGCAGACCCTGAAACCTGGTCTTAGTTGTTTTGCGCCGCGGCAATTTTTGTGGCTCTCTGTAACCCATAGCGGGCAAGTCGCCCCATCACAATCATCGCGGACTTCGTGCTCGGGAAGACGGAGCTCTTGAGAAGTTTTCTCGGGAAATGTAGCAGCGGCTCTATGCCGCTGTAGGTTGCAAGAAAACTAGGACGGCGGGATCCGACGGGTCGGGACGCAAAAAAGCGTAACCCGCCGCTACATACACCGGAAAAGAGCCAGCCGTCGCCGCCGCGCGACTGTAGGGCGGGTACTCGCAAGCCAGCCACTGCACTGATTCGGGCACGTCTCCCGGACCATGCGGGAAGGAGGCTTGCACGCAACACCGCCAAGCCAGGAGACCGGCGAGGTCCGCAATCTCGTTTTCAGAGTTTCGGGGTTTGTACTTACAAACCCTGACTCGACCGGGCTTCACGGTTTCAGGGCCTGACTTACGGCCCTGAGGTAAGAGGTTGTAGCTGCAAGCCCTGGGCACAAAAAACGGGACAGCCTTCAACTCCCGCGCGTGAGGGAGCGGAGGAGAAAAATGAAAACCATTCTGCTTCGTGTAGTCATCGCTTCTCTGCTTTTTGTCCCATTGGCAACTCAATCGAAAGCTCAGTCCAGTTCGCCCGACGCGCAATTAAGAGGAATTCTGCTGGACGTGAACGGCGGTGGTGTTGGCGGTGTCCAGGTCACGGCGCAACTCGCGGGCGATTCGCAGGCCCATTTGTGGAAAGCAACCAGTACCACAGCCGGAGAATATGCGCTTAGCGTTCCTCAGGGCAAGTATCACCTGGTATTTGAGCGCGCGCCATTCATGACGCACGAGTTTGATCTGGATCTGCGCAGCGGTCCAGCGCGAGTACTTGATCTGCGGTTGGAGCTCGAGCGTGTGTCAGCAAGCGTTGTGGTAACGGCGGAGGCGGAGCCGGTGCCGATCCAGCAGACAACCGCGCCGGTCACGGAGATAACTCGCAGAGACATTGATATGCGGCAGTCGGTAACGTTGCCCGACGCGCTGTTGTACATTCCAGGAGTTGCAATTGGCAGAACCGGTCCGGAGGGCGGCACCGCTTCCGTTTTTCTGAACGGAGGAAACTCCAACTTCACGAAGGTGCTGGTCGACGGTACGCCGGTAAACGAACCGGGCAACGCTGTAGACTTTTCTAACTTCACGCTCGACAACGTGGACAAAGTAGAAGTTGTACGCGGCGCGGAAAGCGCCATTTATGGAACCGACGCGGTCGACGGAGTGATTCAGGTCATAACCCATCGCGGCACAACGCGCATTCCAGAAGTGAGCGTGTTCGCGAAGGCGGAACTTACGACACTGGCCGTGGCGGCGTGCAAATCAGCGGCATCGTTGAAGCGCTTCGATTATTCCGGCATCGGCCTCCTATTTTTCGGCTGCCGGACCTGACGATCAGAATAATTTCATCAACCGCACGCTTTCGGGAAATTTCGGCTACCGATTGGGGGAAGATAATCGATTGCGGCTGACGCTGCGCAACAACACCAGTAATGCGCAAACGCCCGGCCAGGTTTTACTCGAACCGCCGAATCTGGACTCACACACTGACTACCATTTTTTCAACTCCAACGCTCGCTGGGATTTCGCCACCGGCAAACATTGGCACCACCAGATAATGGGAGCGGAATCGTACAACCGCCAGTTCAGCGCAAATCCAATCCAGAGCTTCTATCGCGACCGACATCCCTGTCGCGTTGTGCCCGAGAGCGAATCCGGAGCGGTCGCCACGGAGGAGTTTTGTGACTTCACCGATCCGGGCAGCCGTTATCAATACAATCGCGCCAGCATGAACGCACAATCCAGCTACCTGTTGCCGAATTTTTCCGGAACCGCGGGCTATCAATACGAAGTGGAGAATGCCCACATTCCGTTTCTTGCCGTCGGGCATGTTCGCCGCAACAATCAGGGCGGCTTTCTGGATTTTCGCTATGCACCACATCCTCGCGCATCGCTGAGTTTCGGCGCACGAGCGGAGGCCAACGGGAATTTCGGCACGCGTGTGGTGCCGCGTGTCGGTGCTTCGCTGATGCTGCTGCAGGGGCGAGGCTTCTGGGGCGAGACGCGGTTGCGCGCATTTTATGGGCAAGGCATCAAGGAGCCGCGTTTTGATCAACTGTTAGAACGATCAATTCGGAGACCTTGGCAACCCGGCACTGAAGCCGGAATCGAGCAAGACCTGGAGCATCGGCATCGAGCAGAAGTTATGGGACAATCGCCTCTACTTCGCGGCGAATATTTTTCCAACCGTTACTACAACCTGATCAGTTTTGCGTTTTGCTTTCCACTACTTCCACCGGCGACAGGCAACTCGTGCGGAGTATTTATTCCCGATGCTCCGCCCAGTTTCGGATACTTCTTCAACACTGACCGCGCTCGTGCCCGCGGAACTAATCTCAGCGCCGAAGCGAAAATTATCCGCTGGTTGATGGTGACGGGTAGCTACAGTTACGACGACAGCCTGGTGCTTGCTGCTCCGAATGCGTTTGATCCAACGGAAATACCGGGCAACCGGCTGGCGCGGCGTCCGGTGAATTCCGGAACGCTGTCGGCGATTGTCGGGATGGCGGCGTCTGAATGCAGCGCTCTCCAGCTATTTTACCGGGCCCGAGAACGGACAGCGATTTTCTGGGACTGGGCCTAGACCGTACGGCTGGCTACGCGCGGTTTGACTTCGCGACCAGCTATGAATTCGGTCGCGGCATTACCACTTACGCGCGGGTCGCAAACCTATTCGACAAGTCCTACGAAGATGCTCTGGGCTACCCGGGACTTGGGCGCGAAGTCCGAGTCGGAATGAAGTACCGCTTTGGCGGAAGAAACTGAGCGCCAGCGGGTTGGGGCGGCTTTGCCGCCCCGCTGTTCCTAAGAGGCTGAAAACAGTGAAGGCGAATACTATGGAAAGGGAAGAAGTATCAGAGCAAAGAAGTTAGAAATGAAGATAGCGCAAGAGTATAAAAAAGGGGGATAGGAATTATGTGCCACGCCGCGCAGGCTTTTAGTCGTTAATTACCTATGAGTAAACTATACCATGAAATATCCGAAAGTCGAGCGAATAATGGCAGCAAAATGGAGCCGGTGCTGTTTTGTTGGAGTGGCGGCAAAGACAGCGCCATGGCACTGCGGGTCTTGTGCGCAGGGCGGACTGCAGGTCCGTTGCGCTGCTGACGACAGTCACCGAGGGCTACGAGCGTATCAGCATGCATGGTGTGCGGCGTGAGCTGCTGCTGCGTCAGGCGGGAAGCGATCGATTTGCCGCTGCGGAGGTGCGCATTCCGCCGCAATGCGTGAACCCGGTCTACGAAACGCGAATGCGTGAGGCTATGCTTGCGCAAAGAACGGCTGGGTATGCGGCGCGTGGCGTTTGGCGACATTTTTCTGCAGGACCTGCGCGAATATCGCGAACGCAACCTGGCCCAAGTGGATATGCGCGCGATGTTTCCCATCTGGAAGCGCGACACGCGGGAACTGGCGCAAGAATTCTGTGCGATGGGATTTCGCGCCGTTGCGGTGTGTATTGATTCGAAAAAACTGAGCCGTGAATTTGCCGGAAGGGAACTGGACGAAGTCCTTCTTCCGCGACTTGCCAGCTGGAGTCGACCCGTGCGGCGAAAACGGAGAATTCCATAGCTTTCGTATACGATGGGCCGATCTTCTCGGAATGCAATCGCAGTAGAACGGGGCGAAGTGGTGGAACGCGACGGATTTTATTTTTGTGATCTGAAGGAGAAATCGAAATGAATGGCGAACAACAAGCAGTCACTGATTCTTCGTGGCGCCGTGATTACCATGATGATCGTTGCTGGCGGCGGTATTGCGCATGGTGCCGCATCCCTGGAACCTTGACGCCGATTGGTGCGATGGCGCTATTTTCCGGCGCGATGTTCCGCAACCGCTGGATCGCGTTTCTGTTGCCACTGGCGAGTCTTTTGGCCGGAGATGTATTTGTCGGCTTTCACAAATTGATGTTCATCGTTTATGCGAGTTTTGCGATCAGCGTGGCCATCGGCCGGTGGCTTGGCGACAAGCAACAGCGTGGCACGAATCGGTGGAGCAGTGTTTCTGGGCGCGGCGCAATTTTTCGTCATTACCAACTTTGCGGTGTGGGCCATCGGCGGCTTTTACCCGAAAACGTATGCCGGGCCTGGTGAACTGCTTCGCTGCGGGTGTGCCGTTCTTCTGGAACACGCTCGCCGGTGATGCGTTGTACGCGGGAATCCTCTTTGGTGGGTTCGCTCTCGCTGAGAAAGATGCTGCCTGCGCTGCGGCTGCGGGCGGCAGCCGAGACCGGTGCCCGTGAACTAGTCGCAGCTGGCGAAGGCGGTGGCACGCCGGTGATATAATTGCCAAACCATGTGTGCCAGAACAGCCACCGAGACTGCAGTGACTCCGGAAGTGATGGCCAAGTACGAGGCCGTAATCGGGCTGGAAGTGCACGCGCAACTGCTGACGAAAACGAAAATATTCTGCGGATGCTCGACGCGATTCGGCGATGCTCCGAACGTGAATACATGTCCGGTGTGCCTTGGGCTTCCCGGAACATTGCCGGTGCTGAACAAACGAGCAGTGGAACTGGGAATGCGCGCCGCTCTGGCGTCTGAACTGCACGGTGCACGAGCACTCTCGTTTTGCGCGCAAGAATTATTTTTATCCCGACCTGCCGAAGGGCTACCAGATTTCGCAGTACGAATTGCCGCTGGCCACCAACGGCCATATCGAAATTGAAGTCGGCGGAGCCAGGAAGCGCATCGGAATCACGCGGCTGCACCTCGAAGAAGATGCCGCGAAGAATCTTGCACGAAGGGTTTAAGGATTCGGCAACCAAAGGTCTACGTGGATTACAACCGCTGTGGCTCGCCGCTCAGCGAAATTGTCAGCGAGCCGGATATGCGCACTTCCGGAAGAGGCCTATGCGTACCTCACGACGCTGCGCCAGATTCTGCTTTATACCGGCGTAAGCGACTGCAACATGGAAGAAGGTTCGCTGCGCTGCGATGCCAACGTCAGTGTGCGGCTGCGCGGAGCCGCGCAGTTCGGGACGAAGGTCGAAGTCAAGAATTTGAATTCGTTTCGTTTTTTGCAAAAAGCCCTCGAATACGAGATCGAACGGCACATAGGGATCATCGAGGGCGGCGGCAAAATTTCTCAAGAAACTCGGCTTGTGGAATCAGGGCGAGAGCTACACCGTTTCCATGCGTTCGAAAGAAAAGGCGCACGATTACCGATATTTTCCCGGAACCGGATTTGCTGCCGGTGCACGTCAGTGCCGCATGGCGAGACGCCGTCAAGAACGCGTTGCCGGAATTGCCGGAGGCGAAGCGCGCGCGATTCGTCGGCAGCTATGGCATCACGGCGTACGACGCCGGACGTGCTCACCGATTCGCAGGAACTGGCGGACTATTTCGAAGCATCGGCGAAAGCGGGCGCTCCGGGAAAAGCGGCAGCCAACTGGATGCAGACAGAGCTCTTGCGACGGCTCAACGACAGCGGAAAAGAAATCAGCGCTAGTCCCGTTTCGGCAGCCAGTCTGGCGGAATTGATTCAACTGGTGGAAGCCGGCAAGATTACCGCCGCAGTCGGGAAGAAAGTGTTCGCAAAAATGTTTGAGACCGGCAGCAGCGCCGCGAAGATTGTCGAAGCGGAGGGTCTGGGAGCGCAGAGTCAGCAGCGATTCGCATCGAACAGATTGCGCGCGATGTCATCGAAAAAAATCCGGAGAACGTGGCGAAATTCAAAGCCGGGAACGAAGGCGTTTTTAAGTTTTTTGTGGGCCAGGTCATTAAGGCCACCCGCGGGCAGGCTAATCCGCAGGTGGTGAATGAAATCTTGAAGAAATTGCTGGCGAATTGAGCGACAAAACATGCTGAAAATTGGAGACAGAGCGCCGGACTTCACGTTAAAGAGCGACACCGGAAGCGAAGTGTCTCGTTGCAGGATTTTGCGGGAAAGCGAGTGGTGCTGTTTTTCTTTCCCAAGGCCAACACTCCCGGTTGAACGACCGAAGCGTCCGAGTTTCGAGACGCAAAAAGAAGCTTCGACAAGCTGAATGTGGTCATTCTTGGTGCGAGCGCCGACCCGGAAAGGGCCCTGGCGAGTTTCAAGGCAAAACAAAAACTTAACTTCCCGCTATTGGGCGACCCGACTCACAAAATGATCGAAGCGTACGGAGTATGGCGTCCAAAGAAATTCATGGGCAGAATTTTCAAAGGAATCGTGCGGAGCACTTTTCTGATCGGAGCGGACGGCAAAATCGAGGAAATCTGGGACGAAGTGCGAGTAAAAGGCCATGCGGCGGAAGTGCTGAAGAAAGTCGAGCAGCATGGCGTCTTGAAGCGACCGGGAAACTACAAAGAATAGATGGCAGCGTTTTCGCCAGCCGCAGGCTCGATGAGCAGGTTGTCGATGAGTCGTGTTTTGCCGACGAAGACCGCAAGCAGCGCGTAGACCGGTCGCCCGCCAATTCTGGCGACTGGTTCGAATGATTGGCGTCCACAATTTCCACGTAGTCGACGCGTCAAGCGGTTCGCTCGACAAAATCTCCGCGAATTGCAGTTTGCAGCTGGAGCGCATCGCGAGTACCGATTTCCAGCTCGCGGCGCGCTTCACCAAGCGCGCGTCGCAGCGCCGTGGCGGCGTGGCGTTCCTCGGAATTCAGGTAAGTGTTGCGGGAAGAGAGCGCGAGCCCGTCCGGCTCACGCACAATCGGGCAAACTATGATTTCCACGTTGAGGTTTAGGTCGCCCGCCATCTGCTGCAGAATTCGCACTTGTTGTGCGTCTTTCCGGCCAAAATATGCAAATTGCGGCTGCACGATTTCAAGCAGTTTCAGTACCACTGTGGCGACCCCGCGAAAATGGCCGGGCCGCGACTTGCCTTCGAGTTTTCGCTCAGCCCTTCAACATTCACATAAGTTCGGAATTCCGCTGGATAAATCTCTTTTGCATCCGGCGCAAACAGAACATCTACTCCGGCGTCGGTAAGTTGCTCGACGTCTCTTTCAAATGTGCGTGGATATTTCGAGAGATCTTCGTTGGGGCCGAATTGCGTAGGGTTCAAGAAGATCGAGGCGTACACGCGAGAGCAGTCGGCTTTGGCTCGGCGAATCAGGGAAAGATGTCCTTCGTGCAGAGCGCCCATCGTCGGCACCAAGCCGACGACATGATTTTCAGCGCGCGCTTGCCGCACGGTTTCCTTCATCCACGAAATGGTTCGAATGATTTCCATGAGCGCAGGGATTTTAGCGCATGGCGCCTGTATTACGCATGCAGGACGCCGGACGGGTTGAGATGACAAATTGCTGAGAGTGGCGGCTTAAGAAACAAAATCGAGAACGGGAAGTCCGCTTCATGCGGAGGCGGCTGACGAGCGTTCGCGGTAGAAATGCATGAGATCGGTGAGCACAGGCTTTACGCCAAGTTGGCGGAGCAGCGTCGTAACTTGGCCGCGATGATATGTGCCATGATTCGCGAGATGCTGAAGAGATTGCCAGACGGGATTCTTATAGGCGCCAAAATTAAACGTTTTGTATTCCATCACCCGATCAAGATCTCTTTTGCTCTAATTTTCGCGTAAATACTCGCAACTGTTCCGCCTGCGGAGCCCAATGATCGCGCAATGCAGAGAGCGTCTGGATATTTGAAAGATCAGGGAAGGTTGCAGGCGCGCGTCCCTGGCAGCGCTCAAGCCAGACCCATTCCGCGCTGCAAATATGTACGAGGGTGTCACGCACCGATGGAAAGCTGGAGCCCAGAGGCTTGATAAATTGCTCGTCAGAGAGCTGCGCCGCTCCTTCCAAGCAGCGCTGATTGGCCCAGTCGGTATAATCGAATAGCTGGCGAATTTCTTCCGGCGTCATGCATTTCTCCGCACGCTACATCAGGAATTAATCGCTGAGTTCAACGTCGAAGTTGATTTCTTTACGGCTCGTTTTGGGTTCGGGCATGTGGTAGGACTCGGCGTCGGACGGAAAGCTGCCACGGCGCACGTCGGAGCAGTACTCGCGGGCGGTGCTGGAAATAATTTCGCTCAGGTTGGCGTACTGGCGGGCAAATTTCGGCACCGGCCCGAACGTGAGGCCCAACAGATCGTTGATGACAAGAATCTGTCCGTCACATTCCGGGCCTGCACCAATGCCGATTGTGGGAATGCGCAGTTCGCGGGTAATCAACGCCGCGAGTTCGCGCGGAATTCCTTCCAGAACGATGGCGAATGCTCCAGCCGCCTCCACTGCGCGCGCGTCGCGTACCAATTGTTCCGCAGCGTCGGGCGTTTTGCCTTGTACTTTGAAGCCGCCCATAGCGTGCAGCGATTGCGGAGTCAGTCCCACGTGACCCATCACGGGGATTTCTGATTCCGTCAGGCGCGCAATCAATTCCAGGCGGCGTTCGCCGCCTTCGACTTTTACGGCCTCGGCCCCCGCTTCTTTCACAAAACGCACCGCGTTGCGCACCGATTCGGAGAGTTCGGAATGATAACTGCCGAACGGCATATCCGCCACCACCAGCGCCCGCCGCGTTCCTTTGCGCACGGCTCGCGTGTGGTGCAGCATCTCATCGACCGTAACAGGTAGCGTCGTTTCGTGGCCGAGCATCACCATCCCCAGCGAATCGCCCACCAGCAGCACTTCTACGCCCGCTTCGTCCAGCAAGCGCGCAGTCGGATAGTCGTACGCGGTCAGACACGTAATCTTGGTCGAGTCTTGAGGTCTTAGCGATTTTCTGTGAAGCAGCGAAGGCACGGTGATCTTGCCATCGCTAATTTTGGAAGGAACGCTCATCCTGGCCTCCGGTGCCGCTCTCTGAATTCAAGATGCGGTCCTGTACCAAAGCTGAGTTTAGCAAAAAAACGCGTGCCGCACCATCGTGACCCTGCTCGCATTTGTAGCGCCCACGTGCCTAGCCGAGGGCCTTTCGTTTCGCCTGCGACCGGCCCTTCCATTGGCCTCCACGCCCTATCCAGTAACGCAAAGCAGAAAGGCAGATCGCGATATGTATAGAAAAGCGCGGCCAGAGGCAGCAACGGAGCCCAAATCGGTGGTAGCCGATAGAAAGTTACCGTCGGCAGAAATGACGCCGTCATCAGGCACCAGGCCGCCAACGCAAACGGCCACGCACGAATATTGGCGGAAAATGTCAGAACGAGAGGCAGTACAAAAGTTGAGATCATCGCGACCAAGGTTCCGGCTAGCAATATGGCCGAGTATCGCAGTTGAGTGAAGGCGGTACGCGCGATCATGTCACGAATTTCGGAGAGGTGCTCATACGATCGCAAGCTCCTGCTCGCTCGTGTGAGCCCCATCCAGACCATTCCGCCAGACTTTTTCACTGCACGCGCCAGTGCGCAATCGTCGATTACTTCACTTCGAATCGCGGCGAATCCACCGCTGCGCTCCAAAGCCCCTCGCCGCAACAGAATGCACCCGCCAGCGGCTCCGGCGGTCCTGGCGTTGCGCTTCGCGATCCATTTGGGCGGATAAAGCATCAGGAAAAAATAGAGGAATGCTGGAATCAGCAAACGTTCCACAAAAGTCTCCGCTCGTAGCAGAACCATCAGCGAAGCCAGATCCAGTTGGCCAACTTGCGCCCGTGACACCAGGCGCCGCAAAGCGTCCGGAGCGTGCACGACATCGGCGTCCGTAAACCAAAAAAACTCAGGCATAGCGCCCGCGGATTCATTCGCACCTGCATTCAGCGCCCATAGCTTGCCGGTCCATCCGTTCGCCAAGTCCGGCGCAGAAATAACACGAAAGCGAGGCGCCGCGCCCGCTTCGATGGCCGCGCGACGGGCAAGCTCCGCAGTGCCGTCTTCGCTATGATCGTCGACAACTACCACTGAAAATTCGCCGGCGTAATCCTGCGCAGCCAGCGCGTGGATCACCGCTTCAATCGAAACAGCTTCATTCCGTGCGGGGATTATCGCAGTTACGCGCGGCCATTGTGGAGGAACGGGGAATCGCATACGATCGGAATCGAATTCCCAGACTTGCCAGAAAGTTCCCCACGCAAAAAACATCACCATCCAAATGATGAAGGTAAGAAAGGAAACGAAAACCAGCATTGAGCGGAAGGCCTGCTACGCCAGGTCCTCGCTGCGAATCGGCAACCGCCGAATTCTTTTTTTCGTAAGAGAATAAATTGCGTTGCACACCGAAGCTGCGACGACAGGCAGTCCCGGCTCGCCTATTCCGGTTGGCGCTTCCTTGCTGGGAACAATATAAACTTCCGTCTTTGGCGTATCCGCGATTCGCGGCATCTGGTAGTCGTTAAAATTCGATTGCACCACACGACCGCCTTCAATTGTTATCGCGTCGTGCAACGCAGCGGATAGCCCATAGATCGCGGCGCCCTCTACTTGCGCGCGAACGCCCTCCGGATTCACTGGCCGGCCGCAATCCACGGCATAGACAAGCCGGTGAATTTTCACAGTGCCATCTTTGACGCTGACCTCCGCCACCGCCGCCGTGTACGATTCGAACGAATAATATCCCGCGATCCCTCGCGCCACTCCGGATGCCCCGGACGGAAGAGGCGATCCCCAGCCAGCTTTCTCGGCGGCCAACTTCAGCACGCCTTTAAGCCGCGCGGTATCCAGAGGCTTGCCTTCTTTCGGATTTGTGAAATCCGGCACCTTGCGGTCGCCGCCGATCAGGCGCAACCGAAATTCAAGTGGATCCGCTCCCGCTGCGATCGCCAGCTCATCCACGAAACATTCCACAACGAATCCGCTCGTCGAGTGCTCGACCGAGCGCCACCACGCGCGCGGTACGCCGGACTTTGCCAACGTGTACTCCACCCGGTAATTGGGCGTGAGATAAGGAATGAATACGGCCGTCGCAAACTCTGAGTTTTCCGGATGCTCTTCGCCCTTTGGACTCCACATCGCGTCAATAGAAGTCGAAGTCTGGAAATGTTTCCAGGCTGCGAGCTCACCCTTTTCGTTCAGTGCGCCCCGGAAGTGGTGATACGAAGCCGGCCGGTAGAAATCGTGCTGCATATCGTCTTCGCGCGTCCACAGCACCATCACTGGCTTGCCGGTCACTTTGGAAATTTGCGCCGCTTCCATTACGAAATCGCCCATGTAGCGCCGGCCAAAACCGCCGCCCATCAGCGTGGTGTGAACCGTGATCTTTTCCTTCGGCAGTTTCGAAACGCCCGCAATCACATCCATCGCCCACTGCGGCGCCTGCGTCGGCACCCAAGCTTCAGCGCTGTCGGGCCTGATGTGCACCGTGCAATTCATCGGCTCCATCGTTGCGTGCGCGGCAAACGGAAATTCGTATGTCGCTTCGACTTTTTTTGTCGACGCCGCAAGTGCCGCGTCGGCGTCACCATCATTGCGAACGATCTTTCCCGCTTCCGCAGCGTTGTCACGAAATTGTTGCCGCAGCATTTCAGACGACTCGCTCGCGTGAGGCCCGGGCTCCCACTCGACTTGCAGCGCTTTCCGCCCCTGCATTGCCGCCCACGAATTGTCGGCCACGATCGCGACGCCGCCAGCCGTGAACGCTCCTTGCCCCACCGGTTCAATCGCAAATACTTCTCGGACGCCCGCGACCGCCTTGGCCTTCGCGGCGTCAAACGACTTCAGCTTTCCGCCAAACACCGGGCAGCGCGCTACGACCGCAAATTGCATTCCATCCACGCGCGAGTCGATCCCAAAATTCGCGGTTCCGTTCGTTTTCGAACGCGCTTCCCACCGCGGCATCCCGTGCCCAACAATCGTGAAGTTATCGGAATTTTTCAGCGGCACCGTCTTCAGATTGGGAATCGGCTGCTTCGCGGCGTCCCCAGCCAGTTCGCCATACGTCAAAAAATTCTTGCGCGAACCATGCAGCACTCCCCCATCCTGCGCTACGCAGGTATTGGCATTCACATTCCAGCGCGCCGCCGCCGCGGCCACCAGCATTTCTCGCGCCGCCGCTCCCGCCTGCCGCATCGGCAGCCAGCAACCGGAGACGCTGCCGCTGCCTCCGGTTCCGTGGTTATAAATTTCAGGATTAGTAGGCGCTTGTTCGACCGCAACCTTCTTCCAATCCACACAGAGTTCTTCAGCCAGAATCATTGGCACCGCGGTCATGATGCCTTGCCCCATCTCCGATTTTTCCAGAATTAAAGTGACACGGTTGTCCGGCGAAATGTGCACCCACGCATTGAATGGATTGGGAGTTTTCTTTTCCTGCTCCTCGGCGGAGTCTTTCGCGGCTGCCGCATTCATGTGGAATCCGATGAGCAGCCCGGCGCCGGCAACGGTTCCGGCTTTCAGAAACTCGCGACGGTCCAGAATCAGCGTCGACATGAAACACCTCGAATATTGAAATACGACTGGCGAAAACCTACGCGGACTTGCTTCGCGCGGACTGGATTTCCGCCGCGCGATGGATTGCCTTGCGGATGCGCTGGTAGGTTCCGCAACGGCAGATGTTGCCACTCATGAAATCATCTATTTCGGCGTCATTAGGGCTGGCCTTTTTCGAAAGCAGCGCCGCCGCTGACATGATTTGTCCGCACTGGCAGTAGCCGCACTGCGGAACATCGATCTCCACCCAAGCCTGCTGCACCGGATGATTGCCATCGGCGGAAAGGCCTTCGATGGTTGTGATTTTCTTTCCGGCGACCGCTGAAATCGGCGTGATACATGAGCGCGCCGCTTCGCCATTGATGTGTACCGTACACGCTCCGCATAACGCCATTCCGCAGCCGAATTTCGTTCCGGTCATGCTCAACGTATCGCGCAGCACCCACAGCAGCGGCATCTGCGGGTCAACTTCCACCGATTGAGACTTTCCGTTGAGTGTGAAACTGATGGCCATAAAAACCTCCGCGCGAAGCAAAGACTGTCGCTCCAATCCTAACCTAACCGGCCTTATACGAAAACCCCATACAAGCGTCGCACACCTGGGTCGGCGGCAGTCCCCTAAATGAGATATGACGTACGCTAAGTCCGGGCGTGAGCAATTTCAGGAGTCTTTGTTGGGCCGTGCGGAGGCTCAGGCTCGACGCCGCGCCATCCCACCGGCCGTCCGCGTACCGCTTCTTTCACCGACCGGAACAGGACCACGTACATCAATTGGCGATAGTAGAAACGTTGCAGCAACACCGGAATCAGCAGAGTCCAGTCCTCGTCCCTTTCCAGTGCGAACGCCACCACGCAGGTCAGCACGTCAATCAACAAAAATCCCAGGAAGAATAGTATCGATCGCTGGAGATTTTCGGTTACGAAGGCCATCTGCGGCACCCACGATATGTGCAGTTGCATCAAGCCCCACAGCAGAATCGAGCCCAGAAACATCAGGTCAATGATAGGAGAAATCAGAGGCAGCACCAGTTGGAACACAAAAATATTCGGCAGCGCAATCCAGCCCAACGTTCCGTATTTTGGCCGGAACAACGTTTCGCGATGCTTCCAGAACGACTGCAGTGTCCCAAACGTCCAACGAAATCTCTGCCGGATCAAGACGTTTGCCGTCTCGGGAGCTTCCGTCCATGCAATCGCACGTTCTTCATAGCTCACGCGCCACCCCAGCCGCCGAATTGCGATGGTTAGATCCGCATCCTCTGCCACTGTGTCCGCCGTAATTCCGCCCGCAGCCTCGATCGCTTGCACGCGCCACGCTCCCAGCGCGCCGGGGACCACGGTGATGCAATTCAGCAAATCGAAGGCACGCTTTTCCATGTTCTGGCTGGTGATGTATTCCAGCGCTTGCCAGCGCGTCAGCCAACGCGAGCGATTTCCCACTTTCACGTTTCCCGCCACCGCGCCGGTACCAGGATCGGAAAAATGCCGCAGCAGTTGCCGTATGGCATCCGATTCGATTTCGGTGTCCGCGTCAATCGTCACCACAATCTCAGTTTTCGCGTGGCCCATCGCGTTATTCAGCGCGGCTGCCTTTCCACGATTCACCTGGTGAATGATTTGTACGCGCGGGTCGTCGGCAAAGTGAGTATCCAGCAGCGCGCCCGTCTCGTCGATCGAGCCGTCGTTCACTACGATCACGTGCATCGCCGGACAGTCGGACGCCAGTACTGACTTGACGGTCTGTACGATCACGCTCTCTTCATTGTGCGCGGGGATCAAGACCGTAACACCCGGAAGTGGGTTGGGAGCTTTGTCGTGGTCTGGCCGCAGTTTTTCAAACAGCGCAAGAATTCCTATGATCATCGCACGGCCGCTCACCAACACGATTCCCAGAACAAAGACGTAACCAATGCCAATGGCAAACCAGTGGTACAGGCCAAAAATAAAGCCATCGGCCTTGGCTTCCAGCCATTCCCGCCCGGATAACGGCACCATCACTTCGCCGCGGGATTTATTCACTAACTCCGGTACCGATACAAATTCATATCCGCTCGCGCGCAGTTGGTCGATGACTTTTGGTAGTGCCGCTAGCGTCTGGCTGCGGTCGCCACCTCCATCGTGAAACAAAATGATGTTCCCGTTGTTTGCTTGACGTAGTACCTCATCAACGATGTCTTGCGCTGGAACTTGCTTGCCGTATGGCTGCCGCCAGTCGTGCGGATCGATTTTCTGTCCGACGATCAGGTACCCCATGTCTTGCGCCACCGGCAGTTTCTCTACTTCTTCCGCGAATTCCGGCTGGTGGTCGATTCCGTACGGCGGCCGGAACAGGATCGATTTCACTCCCAGAGTGCTTTCAATCAGGCGCTGCGTGATATTCAATTCCCAGCGCAACTGTGTAGGCGATGTTTCTTCCAGCACTGGGTGCGTGTAGGTGTGATTTCCAATCGAGTGGCCCTCCGCATATTCTCGTCTCAAGATTCCGGGAGATTTCGCGGCTTCTTCGCCAATCACAAAAAATGCCGCCGGCACTTGTTTCTGCTTTAGGACATCGAGAATTTTGGGCGTCCATTGCGGATCCGGACCATCGTCGAAACTGATCGCGATCTTCTTCTGCGCTGCACCCAGCTGATCGATTTCGTAGGAAAGCGGATAGCTTTCATAGGTTTCCGCGATGAAGAGATCCGTCTTCCGGTCGTAAGTATAGGACCGCACGCCGCGCTTCGGCTTGTCCGCGATTTTCCAGATATCTCCGTTACCTTCGAGAATCAAATCCGGGCCAGGCGGCACATCTTTCAGTTTTTCGCGGATCGCATCATCGGGCCGCGTTGCGTCCCATATCTTCCAGATCGAACTGTCCGAAGAACCTAATCTCCACAGCGCCGTTCCCTGCACGCCAAGTCGCTCCGCCGCCCGCAACTGGTTATACGCTGTCACTGCATCCAGAAACCACACCTGGTGCTCGCGGTCGCTGTCATCGGAATACGAATAATGTGGATTCAATGAAGCTGGGTCTAACTCAACCTGCGCTTCCGATTCGTACGCATGCAGCAGCGCTTCCTGAACGCTCAGATCTTTGGCGCTGGGATGCGAACTCTCATTTGGCACCGGCCAGTCGTATCCGTAATTGGCAATGCCCACAACGATTTTCTGCGCCGGTATCACCTCCAAAAGTTGGTGCAAATTGTCCGTGAACCAGTCTTGCGAGGCAATCGGCCCCGGGGTTGATGTGGGCCAGTGCTGGTCGTAATTCATCACTACCACCGCATCGCACTGTTTGCCGTAGTACCCGTAGTCGAAAGTGTCGTCCTGCGCCGGCAGCGAAATCATGATTTTCAAGCCCACCGCGTGCAACGCCGGCGCCAGCTCCGCGATGAGTTCCTGTAGATACTTCTCGCTTGCTTGTGGAACCTCCTCGAAATCAACCACGATCCCGACTTCGCGCGCTTCGATTGCGTATTGCACCGTATCCCGCACCAGGCTCGCTCGTGCCTTGGGATTAGCCAGCATTTGCGCCATCTCCGGGATGCGCCATTTCTGGCCGTCATAATTATTCAGCATCCCCATGATGGGGATTTCCACGTTCGCCGAACGCAGCCATTGGTGCAGCCGGTCTTCGCGGATGATGGAAAGCGCTTCTTCTGGCGACGCTTTGACTGTTTGATAGCGCTCGTAATCAACGATCGTCAGTCCCCCGTCCGGCGTAACGGCGTGCAGTTCCTCCGCGACCACTAAATCCAAATCTTTATAATGTTTTTTCAGCGTTGTCAGGCTATTGGCGTCGTAACTCACGTAAAACGCCGCGCGCAACGGATCATAGCTGGCCGGAATTTTTCCGATGTTCGCCACCCGCCGATGGCGTCCCTCCCGTAGCGTCGCGGTTTTTGCAGGCTTACCTTTTGCTTTGATTGCGCGATAGGAAGACTTCGCGTCCGGCAGCAGCGCCGCCGGCAAATCAACGCTGCCGGCGATGTTAAAAAAGAAATACACCAGCAGCAGCGTCAGCAGCGCTCCGCTGATTTCCATTACGCGCCGGGTGCGCCGCCACCGCACCCGTTCCGCGTCATAAAATATGGGACTTCGCTCTTTCATCGTATTGCGGCAAACCTGTCAGAACCTTGCAGAATAAACGCACCGCGCAGCCTGGCTGGACACATCTTATTCAACGGCCTGATACAACTATTGTAAGATGCACGCTACCCATGAAGCGAGTTTTCTCGCATCCCTTGTTGCCGCTGGTCATCGGACTTCTGCTTCGATTCCTTTTCCTTTTCCGTTTACCCAGCGCCGCCGGCGATACATCGCTGTACGAGAATTTGGCGTCGAACTGGCTCCATCACCACGTCTACGGAATTCTGGTCGGCGGTGTGATTACACCGCTGGATATTCGAATGCCGGGATATCCAGCGTATCTGGCCTTGATCCAGGCAATCACCAGGCGCAGCCCCGAAGACTCTCGCTTTTGGGTCATGCTTGGGCAGGTATTTCTTGATCTGGCTGCTTGTCTGATCATCGCGGAAGTTGCAGCACGCTGTTCAGGCCGCACAGAAAGCACTTCGCGGATCTTTCTGATCGCTCTTTGGCTCGCTGCGCTTTGCCCCTTCACGGCCAACTACTCCGCGACTCCGCTCACGGAAACCTTCGCCATTCTCACTACCGCGCTGGCGCTGTTTTTTCTAATCCCGATGGTCAACCCTGAGCACCCAATGGCCGATCGGCTGAAATGGGGCCGATTTCCGCGGCGCGCCGAATATATGAAAAACGCTGCCCTGGCGGGCGTTTGCACCGGTATCGGAACGCTGTTTCGCCCAGAGGCTCCACTCATCCTCATATCCGGCTTGCCGGTGGTGTTCTGGGTCGCGTTACGCCGCAACCAGCCGGCCAGAGGCTTACGCGCTTCAATCCTCTCCATTGCCGCATGTTTCCTTGTGCTCTTGCCCTGGACCATTCGCAACGCGGTTGCCCTGCACGAGTTTCAGCCGCTTACTCCCAGATATTCCACCATGCCCAGTGAACTCGTTCCCACCGGCTTTATGAATTGGGAGCGGACCTGGCTCTATCGCTTCCGTGAGGTGTTCCTGGTTTCCTGGAAGCTTAATGGTGACACCATTCAGCTAGATGATATTCCCGCGCGCGCTTTCGATACTCCGGAAGAGCATCAGCACGTCGCTGCAATCCTGGAGCAATACAATAACGATGTGAATCTCACGGCCGAAGAAGATCAGCAATTCGCGCGAATTGCTGGTGCCCGCACCGACCGGCACCCTTTGCGGACATATCTTTGGGTTCCGCTGCAACGGGTGCTCACGTTATGGTTTACCCCGCGCATCGAACAGCTGCCGGTTTCCGGCTCCGTTTTTCCGCTCGCGCAAATGTGGGACACCGACCGTCAGGACATGGTCGTCACCGTTATTTTATTTTTCCTGAATATTTTTTATGTATTGCTAGCGTTGTGGGGAACAGCACGCCTATGGAGCAAATCACCCGAAGCACGCGCCGCCGTAGTCCTTTTGGCCTGCTTCGTCGTGCTTAGAACCGCATTCCTGACCACCCTCGAAACGCCTGAACCTCGCTACGTTCTAGTCTGCTTCCCGGTAGTCATCGCGCTAGCCGCCCACGCCTTCGCCCGCCGCAAGCTTTCGATTTTGTAGCGGCCGCCTTCTGGGGGGCGACGTCTAAATCTTCGCCGCGCGTCAATCGCTCGTCCGCTTGGCTTCACGAAATACCCGCAAACTGCCTATTCCTCCTGCGGCTCCGGATGTATCGTAATCCGCGCAATCTGCGGAAACCTCTCCTTCACGCGATCTTCCAGCGCCCCCGCCACATCATGCACCTCGGTAACCGGCAACTCGCTTCGCATCACGCAATGGCACGAAGCTAGAATGTGATGCTCCACCTGCCGCACAATCACATTGTGGCTGTTCACCAATTCGTGATATTCCGCGGGCAAGCCATTCAAGAACGCTTCGATCGCGCGAGCCAGGTCTCGCAAATCTTCCTTGCCGGAATCCGGAACGCTGATGGCCGTGCCCAACGGCTCAATATGAATGTTTACCTCGGTCGGTTCCTGCCGCAGCTCGCGAATCTGTTCCTCCAGCTTGGTCGCCTGCTGATGCGCTTCCTTCAAGCTCAAATGCGGATCGAGCTCCAGATGCAGCTCCACAAATAATCGGCCATCACTTTGTTGTGCGAACAGGTCATGAATTGCCAAACCGCTTCGCTGCGCCACGGCGCGGATCGAATCAAAAAACGGCTCGCCCTTCGGCGCGCGCGGCTCGGCATGCACTACCACGTCCGACGGCACAATCTGTGCGACCCGCTGCTCGATCGCGTCGCTCCACGCATGCACCTGCTCCAGGCTCGCCGTGCGTGCAACGCTCACCGTGGCATCCACAAAGTACCGGCTCCCCGCGCGCCGCAATCGCACTCGTTCCACGTTCAGCACGCCGTCCATTTTTCCGATGGCCTTGGTGACTTGTTCCTGCAGCCCTTCAGGCGCAGCGTCCAGCAACGCATCCAGCGTCCGCTTTCCCAGCCGCGAGCCAACCCACAAAATCACCGCCGCCACGGTCAATGCGGCCAGGGCATCCGCGAATACCAGCCATGGCACGTTCCACTTTTCACCCGCCCATACCAGGCAAATCCCTGAAATTACGACGATAGTACTCCACACATCCGTCGAAAAGTGCAGCGCGTCGGCTTCCAGTGCTTCGCTCGAATATTTTGCGGCCACTCGAGAAAGTTTTTTTGCCCGGGTAATGTCGATGGAAAGGGCTACCAGCAGCACCAGGATCGCCGTCCCGCTGGGTTGAATATGTACGCTGTGAAAAAACAGGCGGTCGAATGCTTCATAAATAATGTAAAGTGCTGTTATGAGCAGCAGCGCCGTCTCCACAAACGCCGAAAAATTCTCAAATTTTCCGTGTCCGTAAGGATGTCGTTCGTCCGCAGGCTGATCGGAAACTCGAATAGACAGGAAAGTAATGGTCGCGGCGATTAAATCCAGCCCGGAATGCAGTGCTTCGCTCAATACGCCCAAGCTTCCGGTTCGAATCACCAGAAACGCCTTCAGCGACACCAGCAGCAGCGCCGAGCCTACGCTCAGCAGTGCCGCTCTCTTTTTTTCTCGTGATTCGCCGGGTAACAAGGCTTCCATGGCCACGCTTAGACTACCCTAAGTGGCGCGCTTGGCGACACAATCCGGCTTTTTGTCGTAATCAGAAACGACCTCACCCCATATCTCTCGGGGGGCACGGCTTCAACCGTGGCAAAAGTTCAAGAAAAACAAGAGGTTTTAACTCCTGAGGTCACAG
Organism: uncultured Acidobacteriota bacterium; assembly: GCA_963743735.1. Lineage (GTDB taxonomy): Bacteria > Acidobacteriota > Terriglobia > Acidiferrales > UBA7541 > Acidiferrum. Next base: position 90,558 of record CAVURF010000011.1, on the reverse strand, counting down.
CGTGCCATTCGTACCATTCCTAGAGAGGTCCTGCCAAAAGTTAATCGGCTCGCAGTGGCACAAACTTTAGCGCCGCAGAATTCATGCAATAGCGCAGCCCGGTCGGGTCCGGACCATCCGTAAACACATGCCCCAGATGCGCGTCGCACAGCGTGCATTTTACTTCGCGCTGCAATATACCTATGGTGAAGTCGTCTCTCTCACGAATATTCTCACCCGCAATCGCTTCCCAGAAGCTTGGCCATCCCGTTCCCGATTCGAATTTCGTTTTTGCGTCAAAAAGCGCCGTCCCGCAATCCACGCAACGGTAAATTCCCAAGCGATGTTCGTTCAATAGCTCGCCTGAAAACGGAATCTCGGTCGCGGCCTTCCGCGTAATCACAAATTGCGGTGTGGTCAAAACGTTTTGCCATTCCGCCAGCGTCTTTCGCACTCTGTGAACTTGCATCTTGCCAACTCGTTTGCCGGTGACGTCGAATTCCACGATTTCAACTGTGGTGTCCGGTCCCAGTGGCGGCTCGTCCTTCACGAACGTAGAACTGGCCACATGATCCACTCCGGCGAATACACCTGCGGCCGCCAGAGCCGCGCCTCCGAAAATCAATCCGCGCCGAGTCAGTTCTTTCATCGTCTTATTTTCCAGAAAGTTGCAGGAGCAACAGGAAATTATTTTGCTGTCATCGCCGGCGCTGGCACCAGCGGCAAGCGTTTCGGTTCGCCTCGCGCTCCCCGCACATCCAGCTCTTCGAACAACAACGATGGTGCCACCGCCGATGATGGCAACCCGTTCTGTGCCGCCCCAAAAGCCCCCAGCGCAGTGCCTGCAAATCCCGCGATTTGCGTCTGCATGTAGTTGTATACAAACGGGTCGTCGCCGATCGCGGTCACGTTCCGCAGCACGCGCGTATTCAATCCGGTGATCCGCGCCCCGCGCTGCATTTCTTCGTGCCCATCGGCCACGTACACCCGCGTCACAATCAGCGGCAGCCGGTCCCCATTTCCCGCGCCCCCGCCGTAGCTGGCCAGCAATTCGCTGAAATCCTCCTGATGCAGCAGGCTGATTGCGGGATTGTCCATCTCCTTGATTTCCAGGCAGTATTCCTGCTTGTTGGCGCGGCAAATATCCAGAAACTTTTTCTTCAATTCCGCGGCAGGCACCGTTTCCGACGACGTAAAGAACAAATTGCTCGGTGTCGGTTTGGCATCATTCAGAAACGCCGAACGCCCATGCCCGTTCGATTGACCCGAGTCCGGTCCCGGCCGCCGTGACATCAATAATGCTTTCAACGCTCCGTTTTCCACGACCACCACTTTTTCCGCCGCCACGCCTTCATCATCCACGCGGTACCCGCCAATCAGCGGCTTCCCCGCAAACTCCTTGGCGCCCGGATCGTCGACCACCGTAACGCTGGTCGGCAGAACCCGCGCTCCTACGCGCGTAACCCAATCACTCTTGCCGCCGATGTTGCTCAAGAATTGTTCCATCACGGGCTGAAATGCCACCGGAGGCCGCGCGCCATTCAGCGCTGGCCCCAGCACTTGCGCCACCAGCGGAGCCGCGGCTCGCCCTTCGAACAGCACCGGTCCTGTGTAGTCCTGTGCCGGCCGCGAAGCCCGCAGCGCCATCAACTCGCTGCCCGCAACATTCAATCCCTTCTTCACTTCGTCCACGCTCGCCAGCTTCGCAGGATTCGGCGCGTACGTCGCGTAATAATGATTCAGCTGCATTCCGTCGCTGGCCAACGTGCTCAATCCTGCTTCCGTGGCGGCAAACGTGCGGTTCGTGCGGATTTCCGTGCCTTCGCTGGTCAATAAATATTCCGTCGCATACACCAAGTAGTACGTTACCCGCGATTCCTGAATCTCCGGAAACAATCGCAGCGCGCCGGAAGTTTCTCGCGCCTCCTGTTCCCAATTTCGACCGCTCCAATCCGGCGTAATCAGCGGCTCGATATTTTTCACCGGCGCAGCTCTGGAAAAATCGTCAATATCCGTCTGCCGCGCCAGACTGCCCAGATAAGCTCGCTTCCTCGAATAAGTCTCTACTGCCTCCTTGAACGCCTGATCCGTGGCAATCCACAAATCTTGCCGCAGCGAATCGTAGTCCCGGTCAATTCCCACCGATCCCGTCGGCCCGATGAATCCGCGGAATCCCTCGTCGCTCACAAAATTCGAGCTGTCCTGTTTGTAATCTCCCACGCGCGCTTCCACGTCCATGAAGCGATTCCGCCTATGCGCGCTGGACATCAGCGCGCCAAACTCGCCCACTACTTCTTGTACATCCAGATCCAGCAGCCGGTACTCCAGGTAGTACGGCCGCACCGGTTCGTCTGTCCCCGGGAATTTCAGCTCCAGCCGTGCCTTCGCCCTTGCCATTTCATCGCGCATCGCCTGCAGCGTGTGATCGTTGTCGGTTTTTTCCTGCGCGAAAACCGCCGGACTAAATCCGGCCGCCGCGCCAAGTAACAAAATCCCCAGTCCCAGGGAAATTTTCATTGCGGGCCTCCCGTCTTGTCGGCGGCCTGCACTGCCTGCCGGTCATGCGCCGGAGGCGGCAGTATCGGTGGTGCATCCGTATCCGCTTGCTTTTTTTGTACTTCCAGTTCCGTGGTCAAAATTGCCGGAGCCACTGCCGAAACCGGTACCGACCCCGATTCCGCTCCGCAATATCCATTAAAAACTTCCGGCGTGTCGCCTGTAGCCACGATCTTGGTCAAGGCTGCCAGCGGCGTTCCTACAATGTCCACGCCTCGCACCAGTTCATCGGGACTGCCATCCGCAAATACCTTGTAAACCACCAGCGGCTGTACCTGGAACGCCTGCGGTTGTCCGCGTCCAGTGAACGTAAATCCTCCGGCGATGTCGTCAATCAGCAATCCATACTGCTTATTCTGCGCCTTCACCAATTCGATCAGCTTCGCGCGCAGCTGCGCGTTCGTCACCGCCTTGTTGCTCTTTACAATCAAGTTGCCTTGTCGCGAAACCGGCGTCGCTCCCAATTGCCGCCGTCCGTGCCCGTTCGAATGAGGGAAATCCGCCAGCGGCGACCGCGACATCTCGAAATTCTTTAGCACTCCATGGTCCACCAGGATTACCTCGTGTGACGACACCCCTTCATCATCGAACCGGTAATATCCCAGCAAATCCTCGCGCCCTTCTTTTTTCTCCGTGGGATCATCTACGATACTCAGAAAATCAGGCAGGATCGGTTCACCCACTTTTTTCGCAAACGTCTGCCCCTCTGAAATATCTTTTTGCCGGTGTCCTTCCGCGCGGTGCCCAAACACTTCATGGAAAAATACCGCCGCGGCTCGCCCTGTCAGCAGCGCCGGCCCCACGCTCGGCTCGTTCAACGGCGCCTTTACCAGGCCTTCCATTTCCTTGCGCAGAGTCGCGCTGGCTGTCGCCACCTCTTTGTCACTCGGCGCATCCTTCGGATCCACCCAGTCAAAGTTGTAATAGCGCTCGATGTTCATTCCATCGCCCGCCTTGCCCTGAATGAATAACTCCAACCGGTAGTGGATTTGCCCGCTCTGCAATTGAGTCCCTTCCGTATTCACCAGGTACGCATTCTGCGCCAGCGCCGAAAATGTCACGATCGAATTCAGAATGTCTGGCGATGCCCGAAACGCTTTCGTGTACGCGCGCACTTTTTCTTCCCAGGGTTTCCGGTCCAGCGTGAAGGAAACTTCTGGCTCGATTGATTTGTGCGGCTGCTCGTGCGAAAAATCCGGTGCGCGCCCTTCCGCCGTGTCTGCTTTTACTTCCTTGCTCGAGCGAATTTTAATCAGCGCTTCCGCCGCCGTGCGGTACTGGCTGTCAGTCTCCAGCCAGATCGCCCGCCTCACTACCTGCTCATCGTTATCCACAGGAATTGCTGTGCCCGGCCCGCCGCTCGGCATCCGCTGCTCGCCTACCTTGTGGGTGTTGTCCAGCGTGTAAGTTCCGGTTCGAACTGACACCTGTAGCCACCGGTTTCGCGCTTCGCCGCTGGAAAGCAACGCACCGTTCGAGCCAGAAACCTCCCCCCTTTGCGTGTCCGTAATTGTGTAGCCGACAAAATACGCCGGTGGCAGCTGTGCCCCCAACACCTTGAAAGATCGGTCCAACTCCGTCTGCATCGCCGCGATCAGCGGAGATGGTTTTCCTATCGCCGGCGTGTCCGGTGGCCCAGCAAACGTCGCTATCGGATGAAGTGTTGCCGCAAGCGCCGCAGCAAGTGACGGCACCAGCAACGCGGCGGAAAATCGAGTCAATTTACGCAATGGAGCTCCTCACGACGGGTCTTCGGGGTTTGTTTTACAAACCTGAATTAAAACTTGGTCTTCACGGTCAAACCCTGAGATAAACCAAGTTGTACTCAAAAAGCCTAAACCCTAGGTTCGACTGAACGAACCAGGCTAAACAGCCAGTGTACGTCACTCTTCGGCAGGCATACAACGCAAGCGCTTACCCATCCCGCCACTAGTTCGACGGCTTCCCGTCGTTTTTCGTTGCACGCCCACGCCCTAACACCATCCCCGCTTCACAAGAATCTCGCATCAACTCAAGCGTCGCCCACAGACTTCAGTCTGTGTGCGGTGTAATCCGCGCTACACTGTCCCCGATTCGACGCGCCAAAACCACATCCTCTCCTGCAAGCAGGAGGACTCTTGAGCAATTGCCTTCGCCTCGCCCGTGCAGCTTGCCTCTCGCTTCTTCTACTCACTCTTCCAGCCACTTCCGCCGCTCAACAAAATCCACCACAAGCAACGACTGTCCCGCCACCATCGTCCCAAGACTGGCCCCGCTACGGCGGAACTCCGGAAGGCAATCATTTCTCTCCCCTCACCCAAATCAACCGATCCAACGTCTCCAAACTCAAAGTCTCCTGGACATTCGACACCGCCGAAGAAGGCGGTCTCCAGACCAATCCTTTGATCGTAAACGGAGTTCTTTTCGGCATCACACCCACACAAAAAATCTTTGCTCTCGACGCCGCCAACGGTAAGCTCCTTTGGAAATTCGATTCGGGCGTAAAAGGCACGCAACCCGATCGCGGCCTCGCCTATTGGAGCTCCGAAACCTCTGCTCGTATCCTCGTCGGCGTAATGAACTTTCTCTACGCTCTCGATGCCGCCACCGGTAAACCCATTCCTGAGTTTGGCGATAAGGGCCGCATTGATCTGCGCGAAAATCTTGGCCGCGAACCAGCCAGCGCCAACTCCATTGTTCTCACCAGTCCCGGCCTCGTTTTCGAAGACTTGATTATTGTCGGCGGCCGCAATCCAGAAACCCTTCCTGCTGCGCCCGGCAACATCCGTGCCTTCGATGTCCGCACCGGCAAACTTCGCTGGTCATTTCACACCATTCCGCAACCCGGCGAATTCGGTTACGACACCTGGCCGCGTGACGCATGGAAAACCAGCGGCGCCGCCAACAACTGGGCTGGAATGTCCCTCGATCCGGTTCGTGGCATCGTCTACATTCCCACCGGATCCGCCGCTTTTGATTTTTATGGGGCCGACCGTGTCGGTGACGACCTTTTCGCCGACTGCTTGCTTGCTCTCGATGCCCGCATCGGCAAGCGCCTCTGGCATTTCCAGGGAGTTCACCACGACCTTTGGGACCGCGATTTCCCTTCGCCTCCTGTTTTGCTGACAGTTGAACGTAACGGCAAGCCTATCGACGCAATCGCACAAACCTCCAAGCAAGGATTTGTCTACCTCTTCGATCGCGTCACTGGCGAATCTCTCTTTCCGCTTGAGAGCCACGCATATCCGCCGAGCAATATGCCGGGCGAACTCGCTGCAAAAGAACAGTCCCTCCCCGCAACGCCTGCTCCGTTCGCCCGCCAGCACCTGACTGCAGACCTGCTCACTCAACGCACTCCGAAAGCGAGCCGTTGGGCCCTCGACAATTTCAAAAAATTTCGCAGCGACGGCCAGTTCGTGCCTTTTTCCGTCGGTACCGAAACCGTCGTTTTCCCCGGCTTCGACGGCGGTGCCGAATGGGGCGGCCCTGCGGTCGATCCGCACACCTCGGTCATTTACATCAATTCGAACGACATCGCCTGGACCGGCGCTCTCGCTCCCAGCGGAAACGAAACCGGCTCTCGTGCCCTATACATCAGCCAGTGCAGCGTTTGCCATGGCGATACGCTTGCCGGTTCGCCACCTGCTTTCCCCTCGCTAATTGGAATTGCCGCGCGCCTCAATTTTGCTCAGATCGTCTCCACCATTCGCGACGGCAAAGGCCGCATGCCCGGATTTCCAAATTTGACCGCCGAACAAATGAACGCCATTGCCGATTTTCTGGCCAACGGGCAAAGCGCCTCGCAAAAAAAACTAACCACCAGCGGTCCGCTACCGCCCGTCATGAAATATCACCTCACCGGCTACAATCGCTTTCTCGATCCCGATGGCTATCCCGCAGTGGCTCCGCCGTGGGGAACTCTCAACGCAATTAATCTGGATACCGGCGAGTATGTGTGGAAAATCCCCTTCGGCGAGTATCCCGAATTGACTGCGGCAGGAATACGCGACACTGGAACGGAAAATTACGGTGGCCCGATTGTCACCGCTGGAGGAATTCTTTTCATCGGCGCCACGAATTACGACAAAAAATTTCGCGCCTACGATAGTTCGAACGGGACACTTTTGTGGGAAACGACTCTGCCATTTGCGGGCAACGCCACGCCTGCAACCTACTCCATCAACGGTCGTCAATTCGTGGTGATCGCCGCCGGCGGCGGTAAAGACCTCAGATCAAATTCGGGCGGAGTGTATGTCGCCTTCGCATTGCCGCCAGCAGCGCAATTCTAAATCGCAAGATGAACTTGGTTGCGAAAAATCAGCTGCAAAGCTTCGGATCTTGCGCACAATTGGTCGCCGGCACCGGCGGTTTGCTGTTATTCCCGTGCGTCGCCACAACTGGAATCACGATCGCGGGAATTACCGCCAGAATCCCCAAGGCAATTGCCGTGCCCTTGCCGATGTGCGGCCCCACATTCTGAATCCCTACCTTGCCGCCCACGTCCGTTGTCGTACCCGCGTCTACCAGCACATCCAACGTTGCCTGCGTCGGTGCTTGCGGGCCGGTGCTGTCATTGGAGCGCACATTGGTCATCTGTCCCGCCTTCACGATCACGCACACGCCGGCCAGATTGCACACCTTTACGATTCCTTCAAACACAACCACATTCATTGTTCCTGTTTGACTGTCAAAACTTGTAAAAAAATCCGTTCCCACCACTCCCGCGACCCCTGCCGGCGTCTTGACCTCGAACTTTCCGTCGGGCTTGGTGATTTTCTGCGCCTGCGAACGAATTTTCCCGTACGCCAGCTCCAATTCCGTCTGCTGCGCCCCGCCATCGTGTTTCACAACCTTGATCGAAGAGTCCGAACCCACGTTCAGCACCGACCCGTCGTCCAGAGCGACTCGCGCTCGCGCGCTCGCCTGCGTGTTGACCACGTCCTGCCAGTCCACCACCGTTTTCGCCGAAGCAGAAAGGCTCTTCGTGCCGCGCGCAATGCTCACCGCGGGAATTACCCGCGAAACTTCGCCGGCTCGTTGCGGTGTGTCCGGCAAGGCCATAATTTCGTTTGGATTACACAGCAGTGCGGACAAACAAAACGCCAGTACACAGGCGTGCGGGGACTTCATCGTCTTCATCGAGGACTCTCCTGAGCTGATTGCCGTTACTCTTTGTTACTGGAGCGTCGCCGCACTGTCAATTTGAATTCCCACGAACGTTTCCCACGCGCTACGTCGGCCTCCTATTCTCCGCGATTCTGCGTATTTTGTGTTTCCGCGTTAACTCTATTCTTTCTGTTTCCGCCTCCTACAACCGAGGGAGACACCTTAGTACGGCCGCCGTTCGATCATCATTCTCTCGCCGCCACAAACCAGGCCTGTTGTTTCCTAGTGCACTCTGCGCGTTCGAACGGTTGCGGGGCGCGACCCGGATAGGCACTCTTTGCTATGCGAGCTTTGGCCTTATTACTCGTTGTCGCAGCCATCGTGGGTGGCATCTATTTCTATTCCATCAAGAAAATGCCCGCCACCGATGCTCTAACTGCTCCCACTCAGGCCATTAGCCTGACCGGCGTTCGAATGGACCTCACACAAATCGCCCAGGCCGAACGCACCTACGTCGCTTCGAACGGCCACTGCGCCGCACTCGACGAACTCACTTCCTCCGGCACCATGAATCTTGCCCGTACCGAGCGTGATGGCTACACCTACGAAGTGCATTGCGGCGAGGGCAGCGAATTCGCCGTAATCGCCCACCACGCTCCCGCACCCGCGGATTCCTCCATCCGCTACCCGATTCTGGCCATCGACCAGAACATGCAGGTCGGCGAAAGACAATAAGCAATGAGGTAGCCGTCTAGCGGGGATTTGTCACCAGCGCCACCCTTCGAAGCGGAGAATCGCTTGTAGGGGGGCAGCACGCTGCGTCCCGGTTTGCCCAGCGACCCAACTTCTTCGCGTATGTCGTTTACGCCGTCATTCCGAGTGGAGTCTGCGGAGCGAGGAATCTCTCTTCGATTGAAGCGGTGGCAAAACCCTTCAAAATTCCCGGAACTTTTTGCAAACCGTCTTCGTTCCTTCCTGCACAGCGGCGATATGGCCCTGCGGCAAATTTCCCGGGCCACCAATTTCAGCGCATTTGCAGTAAGTGCGAATGTCAAAGGAGATCAATATGAGCGACGTGGGCGGCGGTTTGATTGGTTTGGCGGCAGTGGTTCTCTCGCTGGGGATTCCGATGGCGGCCATGTACACCTACTTCCGGGTGAAGAAGCTGCGCTCCGATGAACGCACGGCGGCGATTGCGCGCGGCGTTGCGGTCCCGTTTGAGGCAGAAGTCTCGCCTGCGGCTCGTTCCCGCAAAAACGCAATCCTTTTGATCAGCGGAGCAATTGGCTACATGGCGGCGTTCGGCGCCATTGCAGGGATCGCTCACGAACCGGACACCTGGGCGGCCGCGGTGTTGGGCTTTATCCCTCTCGCGATCGGCATAGGCTACTTGATCGATTTCACACTCGGTCGGCGCGAAGCCCACTCCCTAAATTGAAGCAATGAGGTAACGAAATAACGAAGTAAGGAAGCAGAGCGAACCCGGATTCGCTCTTCCTTACTTTCTCCACCTCACTACCTCGTTACTTCCTTACATCCGCCGTTCCTTGCTAAACTCGATCCGATGCATCCCGCCATTCCGCTGCTTCTCGAATTGCAGAAGACCGATAACGAGATTGCCACGCTCCGCGCAAACCTGGAAACCGCTCCGAAACGAATTCGCGAAAATGATGCCAAGTTGAATGGCGCGCGGGCCACTCTCACTGCCGCAAAGGACGCTCTCGCGCAAATGGTTACCGCGCGCAAAAAGACTGAATTTGAAGTTTCCGAATGGCGCGAACGCGTGAAGAAATTTCGCTCGCAAACTTCGGCGGTAAAAACCAACGAAGCCTACAAAGCGCTGCTGCACGAAATCGCCAACGCCGAGACAGAAATGGGTAAGTTGGAAGATGTTCAGCTGGAACAGATGATGTCCGCCGAAGACGCCGAAAAAAATGTAAAGGCATCGGAAGCCGCATTGCGCGAATCCGAACAAAGCATCGCCGCGGAACGCAAAGACATTGAAAGTCGCGCGCGCGAAACCAATCGCAAAATGCTGGCGGGTATCTCCGTTCGCGAAAAAATCGCCGCGCAGATTTCGCCGGAAATCCTGGACGTTTATACTCGCGCCGCGAAACGCCACCACGGTGTCGCTCTCGCCGCTGCCGTAAACGAACAGTGCCGCGGTTGTGGAATGCGCCTGCTTCCGCACGTCTATCAAGAAGTGTACAAACCGGAAAATATCGAACTGCAGACTTGCGAAACGTGTGGCTGCATCTTGTACCCAGCGGAACCGGCGGCGCCGCCGACCACCGGCGCAAATCCCACCGCAGCTTCGGCATCGTGATGGGTGCTAACTGATGGCGCCGCGCACTCCACCCAATAGAATTTCAGCGAACAGGGGAGCTGGGCTTTTCGGCGAACCGCCTCCGGAAGCGAAGCCGCTTGCGTGGCGCGCAAACATTGACGGGGGCTCGCGCGGAAATCCCGGTCCAGCTTCGTACGGCGTGGTGATTCGCGATCCGCGCGGAGAAATTGTCGCGCGGCTGAAGAAATACATCGGACGGACCACCAACAACGTCGCCGAATATTACGGATTGATTGCAGCGCTCGACTACGCGCACTCAAACAACATCCGTGCGCTGCGCGTCGAAAGCGATTCCGAACTGCTGGTCAAGCAGATGCGCGGAATGTACAAAGTGAAAAGCGCGGATCTAAAACCGCTCTACGAGCGCGCGAAAAAAATGTCGGCAACCATTCCCGCGTTCCGAGTCGATCACATTTATCGCGAACAGAATCGTGAAGCCGATTTGCTGGCCAATGAAGCGATGGATGAAGCTGACGGCCGCAAGCCGGCAGTCGCGGAAAATCGAAATTCGAAATCCGAAAATCGACATTCGGTTGCTACGGCGAATCCCACGATAAAAGTGCGTGCGCGTTTTCGCAGCGGCATTCTCTATCCTCTCGAAGACGTCGATTTGCCAGACGGCGCCGAAGTGGAAATTCTGCTGCGTCCTACGTCAAAAAATTAGCGGCGTTCACCCTACAGTACAACTTCGATGCCGACAATCGAAGAGAGATTCCTCGCTCCGCTCGAAACGATGGCTTAGCGGCTAATGCCTTGAGACATCAGGCCGCTCGGGTGTTTCAATTTTTGCTGTTCGTGGGCTTTGGTTCTTGCTGCTTACCTCCTTTATTCTTGCGCGGCGCGCTTCAGTGCTGGTATGTCGATTTTTTTCATTTGCAGCATGGCTTGCATGACGCGTTGTGCTTTCTTGGGATCTTTGTCTGCCATCAGCTCACCCAGAATGGTGGGAGTGACCTGCCACGACAGACCGTACTTGTCTTTCAGCCAGCCGCATCGCGATTCCTGGCCGCCGTCTGCGGTAAGTTTGTTCCAGAAATAATCGACCTCTTCCTGAGTCTGGCAATTGATACAAAGAAATGCTTCGTGAACTTAAAGCGGACCAGCGTTCAATGCGATGAACTCCTGCCCTTCGATCTGGAAGTTCACGACCATGACGGAACCGGCGGGACCGGGCCCGGCTTCTCCGTAGCGCGAGACTTTTAATATTTTCGAATCCTTGAAAATCGAGACGTAGAAATTTGCAGCTTCCTCGGCTTGAGTGTCGAACCACAGGAACGGCGCGATTTTGTGCATGAAACTATCCTCGTTGTTTTATTTCAGGGCGTAGGAGCGGTAGAGGGTGTCGCGCTGGGCGGGGATGAAGCCGGCGTCGGAGATGACGCGGCGGAGTTCGCTTTCGTTGGTGCGGTTGCGGACGCCGGCGGCGTACACAACGTTTTCTTCGATCAGAATGCTGCCGACATCGTCGGCGCCAAATTGCAGGCCGACCTGACAAACTTTTATTCCGGGAGTGAGCCAGCTGGACTGGATGTGATCGATGTTGTCGAGGTACAGGCGGCTGACGGCGAGCGTTTTCAGATAATCTACGGCCGTCGTTTCCTGGACTTTTTTCCCGAGCGGCGTATTGTCCGAAGCGAAAATCCACGGGATGAACGCGGTGAAGCCGCCAGTATCTTCCTGAATGCGGCGCACGCGCTCGAAGTGATTGACGCGGTGGCGCAACTCTTCGCCGCAACCGAACATCATGGTGGCGGTGGTGCGCAGGCCGAGTTTGTGCGCGGTGCGGTGCATCATCTCCCAATCGTCGCTGGTGCATTTGAGGCGGGCGATTTTGGAGCGGACTTCGTCATCGAGAATTTCCGCGCCACCGCCGGGAATGGATTGCAGGCCGGCGTCCATCAAGCGGCGAATGGTGTCTTCGACGCTGAGTTCGCTGACTTCCGCGATGCAGAGAATTTCCGGCGCGGAAAAACAGTGCAAGTGAACGGAGGGAAATTTTTGCTTGATGGAGCGGAGAAGATTTTCGTAGTAATCGATTTGCAGGTCGGGATGCAGGCCGCCCTGAAGAAGAACGCCGTTGCCGCCGAGTTCGAGCATCTCTTCGATCTTCTTGAAAATTTCCTCGAAGCTCAGGATGTAGCCGTCCTTTGCGCCGATGGGACGGTAGAAGGCGCAGAAGGAACAGTACTCGGTGCAGAAGTTGGTGTAGTTGATGTTGCGATCGACCTGATAGGTGGCGATGCGCGGGTCGTTCTTTTTCAGGCGGACTTGGTGCGCGGCCATGCCGATACCGATCAGGTCGTCGGATTCGAGCATGTCGAGCGCTCGTTGTTTGGTCAGTGCCATATGTGACTGTTCTCTCGTCAGTTCCATTCTAGCTGAGAAGGTGCTTGGACTGGAAAGGCGTTCAATTCGGAAAAAGCGAGTTATCAGTCGTCAGTATTCAGTTCGCAGTTTTCGGAAAGAACGAAATGATGGCAGACGGTACCCCCTACCTGATTTTTTAAAAGTGTTCATTCTAAAGGTGGTTGAAGTCCTTTGTTTTGATACGGATTTGTAGCTGTGCCGCAGCGCCAACTTGTGTAAACGCAAGTTATGCGCGATTGGTTATCCCCACGCCTCCAGACGATTACCAACAATCGTGCAGCATGCTGCGCGGGTTGTTGCTGTTTTGCGCAGTGGTTGGCCTGATGCTGCTGTTACGCGCAACCTGGGGACGGCTGCAGGACTTACGCGACAGTGGCGCGACACGCATTTTCCCGGAGTTGCCTCTTAGAAACGTCATAGCGCTGAAGCGACGTCGCCCGACGTTGGTTATCGATGATTTGAGGATCTTCGGACCCACTTGGTTTGGCGTTATCGCCGCGCTCTCGGAAGTTTTTCTTCTATACCTAACAAGACCGTTGATGCGATATGGGTTGCAGATCGATTTCCCAAAACACTATGCTGCAACGGACGGCAAGAGCCCGTGGCCGCTAGACGCTTGGAGCGTACGTGGACGCGCATCGAGGATTTCACGTGAATGGAAAACTCATCAAGCCAGAAACCCTACAGCAAAAGCTGAGAGAAGAATTGGGTCGGCGCATTGTATGGACGGTGTATGTGGAGGCGGATGGAGATTCTGTGTTCGAAGACACAGTGCATGTGATGGATACAATTCAAGGATTGGGCGCCGATGTGTTTTGGATTACACCCAGAATGCGCGAGGAGTGGTCCGAACGCCGGCCGCTACCGAACGCAAGAGAGCCCGATCCCGATAGGATCGGACAGGTCAATCGTGCCCCGACAGAAAAGCTTCATCTTGCGCTTGGATTCGGGCGCGCGGAGTTACGTGAATAAGAGATGCCGGAGCTGCCGGACATTACCGTCTATATTGAGGCGCTGGACAAGAGGGTTCTGGGACAGCGGTTGGAGCGTGTGCGGATTGTGAGTCCGTTTTTGTTGCGGACGGTGGAACCGCCGGTGGCTGGTGCAGAAGGGAAGAAAGTTGTGGAGTTGCGGCGGTTGGGGAAGCGGATTTGTATTGGCGTGGAGAGCGGGATTTGGCTAGTGCTGCATTTGATGATTGCTGGGCGTCTGCATTGGTATGGGAAAGAAGGCGGGGCTGGCGGAAAGCCAGGAAGAAGTGCTGATGGAAAATCGGGCGGAAAGAGTTTGAAACTTGGCGGCCGGCAGAATTTGGCAGCCTTGGAGTTTTCGAATGGAACATTGGCGTGGACGGAAGCTGGGTCGCAGAAGCGGGCTTCGTTGCACTTGGCGGCAGGAGAAGAGAGCTTGCGGGAGTTGGATCCTGGTGGATTGGAAGTGCTGAAGTGCAGCCTTGAAGAATTTGCGGCGGTGCTGCGAGCGGAAAATCACACTTTGAAGCGGGCGTTGACGGACCCGCGATGGTTTAGCGGGATCGGGAATGCGTATTCGGATGAAATTTTGTGGGCGGCGAAAATGTCGCCGACTACGCTGACGCAGAAAATGAAGGATGAAGATGTGGCGCGGTTGTTTGAAGCTACGCGCGCGACGTTGACGGAGTGGGTTTCGCGGCTGCGGGCGGAGACGGGAGAAGAGTTTCCGGAAAAGGTGACGGCGTTTCGTGCGGAGATGGCGGTGCATGGGAAGTACAAGCAGGCTTGTTCGCGATGTGGGAGTACGATTCAGAGGATTGCTTACGCTTTGAATGAGACGAACTATTGTGCTACTTGCCAGACGGGCGGGAAATTGTTGGCGGACCGGGCGTTTTCGCGATTGTTGCGGGAGGATTGGCCGCGGACGCTGGAGGAGTTGGAGATGAAGATGGGGAAGAGAAAAAGTTAAAAGCCGACAGTTGAAAGTCGAAAGATAAGATTTCACCACAGAAGTTACATAGAACACAGAGAAGAGAACGGAAAAGGACAACGCAGAGGCGCCCCGACCAGGTCGGGGTCGACGCCGTACGCGGAGAGAGGCGGAGAATGGTTGCAATGATTGAGTACGATAGTGCCCGGCTGGCACGGCGATGTGGAAAAAGAACCGGTCTGAAGACCGGCCGCTACGAAAGAAAGACTAGGCGGAGCGTTTGGCGGAGACGGGCTGGGCTGCAGGAGCTGGAATGCTGGGCGAACTGAGGATGTCGAGTGCGTTGAGTTTTGGGATCAGGCCGAGGCGGGCGGCTTGTGCGAAATATTCGTTGAGGCCTTTGAGATTTTCGGCGTCGAGGGAGTAGTCGATGTTGGTGCGCAGGTAGAGGGAGAGTTCTTTTTCGGGGAGCTGAAGCTCGCGGGCGGCTTCGGCGCAAATTTCCGGAAGACGCGCGAGTCCATAGGCGAGTGAAGCGGTGAAATCGGCTGCGAGTTCTGGTGTGCCGATCTCCATGCGTGCGGCCCAGACCGCGAGGACTGCGGGACGCTCGGTGAGCTGCCACCATTCGTGGACCACATCATAAAGATAAAGTTTGGCGAATTGCGAGAGACCGACTTGCGCGCCAGTGCACACGAGTGCGCCGTCACGGCCGGGAGTGACGTGTTCTTCGGCGGCGATAGCAAGACGCAGCGCGGGATCGCCGATCAGCAGGGCAGCGTCAGACGTGGCTAGCATGGATGCGAGGTCGGGAACGGCTTCAAGAAATTCGGGCGAAATAAGCCAGCGCGCTTCGCAAAGAATTCTGGTGAGGGCCTGTGTGCTGCGGGAACTTTGATCGAGTGCGATACGACGCGCTTCTCTGATAGGCGATTTTGCAACGATGAGCAGGCTGCGCACGCGCTCTTTAGAAGCGATGGAAAGATCGGGAAGAATGACCAGATTTGGGATGCGTTGGTATTCGATGGCAGGGATGATGGCGACGTCGGCGGCGCCGTTGCGCAGCGCTACTGCGCATTGTGATGGAACGGTGAATGAAAGTTCGTACTTACCTTTTAGCGGCCCGTGCGTAAAGCCGCGCACCAGTGGCGCGGTGTTTAGATATTGCACGACGGAGATACGAAGTTTGCTCACGGAAGTTCGCGCGGAAAAGCGAGTATAGCAGAGATGATTATTGTGCGCAGCAATGCGTAATGTTGTAAAACATCTGTTCGCATTGGAGGGTTTTAAAATGTCGAAGCGGATGTTTTGCGCGGCGGTTGCGTTTGTGATTTTGGCAAGCCTGTTTGGACCTTGTGTGATGGCGCAGGGCACTACAGGGCAGAGTGCGAGTATCACCGAGAAAACGAAAGACGCGCAGAAGCTGACCGGCTATTTCAATTTATATTGGGATGCGAAGGCGGGAAAGCTGTGGCTTGAGATTGACAAGTGGAACACGCAATTTCTGTACCAGAGTTCGCTGGCGGCAGGCGTTGGTTCGAATGACATTGGACTGGATCGCGGGCAACTGGGCGAGACGCGGATTGTGCGCTTCGAACGTAGCGGGCCGAAAGTATTGTTGGTGGAGGAGAATTTGAATTTTCGCGCGGTGACCAGCGACGCGGATGAAAAACGCGCGGTGCATGACTCATTTGCCGAATCGGTGATTTGGGGATTTATCGCAGCCGCGGAAGAAAACGGGCACGTACTGGTGGATGCTACGGATTTCTATTTGCGCGACGCGCATGGCGTGGTGACGGCGCTGAAACGGACGAAGCAAGGCGCTTATAAGCTGGACGGATCGCGCAGCGCGATTTACCTCACGAACACGAAGAATTTTCCGCTGAACACGGAAGTGGAGGCAACGCTTACGTTCACGGGCGATGAACCGGGGAAATGGGTGAAGGATGTAACGCCGGATGCGACGGCGATCACGGTGCGCGAGCACCATTCGTTTGTGCAATTGCCGCCGGCTGGCTACAAGATGCGCGCGTATGATCCGCGTTCGAGTTTTTATGGAATTTCGTACATGGACTATGCAACGCCAGTGAGCGAACCGATCGTGAAACGGTTTACAGCGCGACACCGGCTGGAGAAAAAAGATCCGGCAGCGGCAATGAGCGAGCCCGTCGAACCGATTATTTATTATTTGGATCGCGGCGCGCCGGAACCGATTCGAACGGCGCTGCTCGACGGTGCGCGGTGGTGGAACCAGGCATTCGAATCCGCGGGATACAAGAATGCGTTTCGCGTGGAAATGCTGCCCGAAGGCGCGGACATGATGGACCTGCGCTACAACGTGATTCAGTGGGTGCATCGCGCGACGCGCGGCTGGTCGTATGGCGCGAGTGTAGTTGATCCGCGCACGGGAGAAATTATCAAGGGGCATGTGACGCTGGGATCGTTGCGCGTGCGCCAGGATTATCTGATCGCGGAAGGATTGCTGGCGCCGTACGAAAAAGGCAAATCCGCTTCGCCCCAATCCGGTTCCTCAAAGATGCAGGAAATGGCGCTGGCGCGCCTGCGGCAATTGGCGGCTCACGAAGTGGGACACACACTGGGACTGATGCACAACTATTCGGCGAGCACGGTGAACCGGTCGTCGGTGATGGATTATCCGCCGCCGGTGGCCAAATTGGCGTCCGACGAGCATATCGATTTATCGGACGCGTATGCGACGGGGATCGGCGAGTGGGACAAAGTGTCGATCACCTTCGGATATCAGGATTTTCCGGTGGGAACGGATGAGCACGCAGCGTTAAGTAAAATTCTAATGGACGGTTTTGGGCGGGGATTGCGGTACTTGACCGATCAGGATGCGCGGCCGGCGGGAAGTTCGAGCAGCCTGGCGCATTTGTGGGATGCGGGTTCGAACGCGGTGGATGAACTGAACCGGTTGATGCAGGTGCGGGCTGTGGCCCTGAAAAAATTCGGCGAGAACAATATTCGCGAAGGCGCGGCGCTGGCGACGATCGAGGATGCGCTGGTGCCGATTTATATGCTGCATCGGTACCAGGTGGAAGCGGCGGCGAAGTTTGTAGGCGGGATGGACTATACGTTTGCGGTGCGCGGCGATGGCGAAGCGCCGACGAAAATTGTGGGGGCTGCGGAACAACGCCGGGCGTTGGCGGCGGTGTTGGCTACGGTCAAACCATCTGCACTCGCGCTGCCGGAAAGTCTGCTAAAGATGATTCCGCCACGTCCGCCTGACTATGAGCGTGGGCGCGAACACTTTAAAATTCATACCAGCCCGGCGTTTGACGCGCTGGCTCCCGCCGAAGAGGCGGCGCAGCACACGCTGCAATTTTTGTTTAATCCGGAACGCGCAGCGCGACTGGTGCAGTTCCACGCACGGGATACGGCGAATCCGGGGCTGCAGGAAGTGTTGGACGCAATCGTAGGGGCGACGTGGAAAGCGCCGCACGCGGCTGGCTACGCAGGCGAAATAGCGCGGACGGTTGATGACGTTGTGCTGTACGACTTACTGATTCTGGCAATCAACGACCATGCTACTACCCAGGTGCGAGCGGTGGCATCGCGGGAAGCGGAGCAACTAAGGGGATGGCTGAATGCGAACAAATCGGCGGGCGATCCTTCGCAGCAGGCTCATTTGGCCTATGCGGCAGCGCAAATCGAGCAATTTCAGAAAGATCCGAAGAAACTTGAGCTTACTGCGCCAATGGAACCGCCCGACGGGCCGCCAATCGGCGATGACGAAGATTTTGCTGTTTTCCCCAATTAACCAAATTTCTTGCGCCAACGCCCTGACCATCCTCCGTTTGTATCGTCTATATGGCTGGAGGTGAGGTCCCATGGTTTCACGCACATTGCTTTCAGCGATAGGGTTCACGGTCTGGACGGCAGTCCTGGTGACTGCGGCGCCGCGCGCGATTTCGCATCGGAATAATTCCTACGACTATAATGCGGCCCGCTCGATCGCGATTTCTTCGCACGACGATGCGTCAGCGGCGAATTGCTCGGATTTACACATTCGGTTTGACCATAGCGACGCGGTGATCCGCTCCGAAGAGCGCACGATTACCAAGGCGGAGGCACCGACGTTGCGAGTGAGTGCGGAATCGAATGGCGGCCTGCAAGTGCAAGGCTGGGACCAGAATACCTATGCGGTGACGTTGTGTAAGGCCGCTGAGCAGGGACGCGACGCGGAAAACGTGCTGGCACAGATCAAAATGACATTTTCGAACGGAGAGTTGAGTGTGAGCGGCCCCAGTTCGCACAATCATTGGACGGCGCACCTGCTGATCAAAGCGCCCAACGCGGCGGCGATGGAACTGCACGTAAATAATGGGCCGATGGCGCTGTATCATGTGGATGGAAATCTAAAAGTGCGTGCGCAGAACGGACCAATTACGGTGCGCGGCTGCAAAGGTGATCTGGATTTGTCCGCGGAGAATGGCCCAGTCTCGCTGGAAGAAAATTCCGGCAAACAGAGCGTACGCACGCAGAACGGCCCGATCACGATTGATCTAGATGGGAAAAATTGGAGCGGCGCCGGACTGGAAGCGCATGCGACCAATGGTCCGGTCACGCTGCGGGTGCCGTCGGGTTATCAGTCGGGCGTGGTGCTGGAATCGGATGGCAACGGGCCGTTCAGTTGCCGCGCCAGCGTCTGCGGCGAAGGCCGCAAGACCTGGGACGAAGATCACAAGCGCGTGGAGTTCGGCAGTGGGCCAACGGTCATTCGCGTTTCTACTGTGAACGGACCAGTGTCGGTTCGATAGGCCGGCTAATTTGTGGACGTTCGCTCCCACGGCGGAGGGATTTTGACGGAAGCCATGCCGGCGGATGCCGCGGCCCGAATGCCCATGTCGGTGTCTTCAAAGACGAGGCAGGATTCAGGCGCGACTTTCAGCCGTGTAGCGGCTAGCAGAAAAGCTTCGGGGTCAGGTTTGCTCTTGTTGTAGTCTCCCGCGCAGACCAGTGTGTCAAACCGGTCGAGAAGATTCAGTGTGGCCAGAGATGCGGTGACCGAATCGAGGGCGCTGCCCGATACAACCGCAAACGGAATCTGGCCGTGTTTGGCTTCGATGTGCTCCAAGACCTCAGGAACAGGTCGGAGCTGTGGAAGCAGTTCGAAGTAGAGGGATTCTTTCCGCTGCGCGACTTGTGCGACCGGCATACTCAGCCCGCGGTCCTTGTTGAGCGTAGAAACGATTTCCACGACAGGCATGCCGCCCCAGGCATAAAAAAGTTTTTCATCTAAATCGCAATTCCACTCTCCCAGCGCTTTTTTCCAGGCAATGTAATGCAGAGGCATGGAATCGACGACGGTGCCGTCGCAGTCGAATAGGTACGCGGCAAATGTGCCGGGTGGCAATCTCAGTTTCATTGGGTGGTGATGGCCTCATTTAGTATTTTAGAACAGAAGCCGATACAGCGTCGGGCGGTTCCGCGAATGGACGATTGCCCGCGATGCCGATAAGATTTCAAGCATGTTCCTGGAAGAGGGCACAACGGTAGCGATCTCGACGGCGGACGCCGAACGGCTCGCGAAAGAGTTGTACGGCATCGGAGCGACAGCTACGGAGCTGCCCGGCGAGTACGACTGCAATTTTCATTTGCATGCCAGAGACGGCCGGGAATTTGTGATGAAGTGCATGCATCCGGCGCGGGAAAACTCCTTCATCGACATGCAGTGCACCGCGCTGGCACATCTGGCCACAAATGCTCCGCGCCTTCCGCTGCCGCGCGTGCAGCTTACCAAACGCGGCGATCGATTTACTTCGATCGCGGATGCGGAAGGGCAAACGCGGCTGGTGTGGATGCTGAATTTCCTTCCTGGCGAAACGCTGGCAAAGGCCAATCCACATTTACCGGAATTACTTGCTGACTTGGGAAGATTCCTAGGCGAGATGGACGCGGCCCTCAGCGGTTTTGCTCATCCGGCAACGCACCGCGAATTGAAGTGGGATGCTTCGCGCGCGAACTGGATTCGCGAGCACGTAGGAAAAATCGCCGACCAGCAGCGTCGCGCGTTGGTGGAATATTTTATTTCGCTGTATCGAGAATGGATTGAACCCGCGCAGAGCGGCTTGCGGAAAGGCGTGATCTACGGCGATGCCAATGACCACAACGTTCTGGTCACTGCGGCGTTGCCGCGGCGGATAGCGGGAGTCATTGACTTTGGCGATATGCATCACGGCTGGATCGTGAGCGAAGTAGCGATCGCCGCCGCATACGCGATTCTTGGCAAGACTGACCCGCTCGCGGTGGCGAAGGAAATTGTTCGGGGATTTCACAGTGGTTATTCATTGAACGAAGCCGAACTGGCAGCCGTGTTTCCCTTGATCGCAATACGGCTGACGGTGAGTGTGGTCAACTCCACTCTTCGCAAGAAACAGAAGCCGGATGATGGATATGTAATTGTGAGCGAAGATGCCGCCTGGGATGCGTTGCAGCGACTCGCGAAAATCCACCCGCGATTCGCCCACTACGCTCTCCGCGGGGTCTGCGGATTTCCGGCCGTGCCAAAAGCCGAAAAAATCGCGCTGTGGCTACAGAAACAAGAGCGCGAGGGTGTAAATGTCATCGATAAAGATTTGCGGACCACACCTCTTGTCGTATTCGATCTCAGTGTTGGCAGCACATTGCTGGGCGCTGATCCGTCGAATGCCGAGGCGAATGCTCTTGCGCGTGCGCTGTTCGAAAAAATGGCAACAGCTGGTGTTGCGATCGGCGTCGGCAGATATGACGAAGCACGGCTGCTTTACACGTCTCCGCTGTTTGGCGTGGACGCGCCGGAAGAGGAACGGCGCACAATTCACCTGGGATTGGATTTGTTCGCGGAGGCTGGAACGCCGGTGTTTGCTCCGCTTGACGGCGTAGTGCATTTGTTGGCGGAAAATACGGCGGCGCTCGATTATGGACCGCTGGTGATTCTGCGCCACACCAGCGACGGTGGCGAAGAATTGTTCACGCTTTACGGGCACCTGACGCGTGAAACGTTACGTGAATTGAATCCGGGGCAGGAAATCGCAAAAGGCGAAGCGTTCGCTCGCGTTGGGAAGTTGGACGAAAACGGCGGCTGGCCGCCACATCTGCATTTTCAGATCATTCTTGACCTCCTGGAGCGTGGCGCGGAATTTCCGGGCGTGGCGCGCGCTTCGGAACGTGCCGCATGGACAAGCCTTTCGCCTGATCCGAATGTGTTGCTTGGCATCCCGGTAAAAGAATTCCCAGAGCTTGAAAAATCAAGCCGGGAAACGCTTCCCCGCCGGAAGGAATTGCTTGGCGGCAACTTGAGCCTTTCGTATGAAAAGCCGCTGAAGATTGTGCGCGGTTGGCGGCAGTATCTCTACGATGAGACCGGGCGGGCGTTTCTAGATGTGTATAACAATGTCCCGCTGGTCGGCCATTCGCATCCTCGCGTGGTGCAAGCAGTGCAGGAACAACTGGCGGTCCTCAACACCAACACCCGCTATTTGCACGACAATATTTTGCGATACGCGGAGCGGCTGACGGCGTTGATGCCGAACCCGCTACAAGTTTGTATTTTCGTTAATTCGGGCAGCGAGGCGAACGAATTGGCGCTGCGACTGGCGCGCACGTACACGCGGAGCGAAGACGTGATCGTGCTCGAACACGCCTACCACGGTCACACCAGTACGCTGATCGATATTAGCCCGTACAAATTTGACGGCCCGGGCGGGACTGGGAAAAAGCCGTGGGTACACGTCGCACCGCTTGCGGACGATTATCGCGGGCTGTATCGCCGCGGCGAAGCGCAGATTCGCGCGAAGTACGCCAGACACGTCGGCGAAATTTGCAGAGACTTGCAAACCCGCGGAATCCGGCCCACGTTTATCGCGGAAACCCTTCCTAGCGTTGGAGGACAAGTTGTTTTTCCGCAGCAGTACCTTGCCGAGACATATCACCTTGTACGCGATGCGCGTGGAGTCTGCATTGCCGATGAGGTACAAGTGGGATTCGGCCGGCTGGGAACGCATTTCTGGGGATTCGAAACGCAAAGTGTTGTGCCGGACATCGTGGTGCTCGGCAAGCCGATCGGAAACGGATTTCCGCTTGCCGCAGTGGTAACGACGTGCAAAATCGCTGAGGCCTTCAACAACGGAATGGAATTCTTCAGCACTTTCGGCGGCAATCCAGTAGCCTGCGCGGCTGGACTTGCCGTGCTCGATGTCGTGCAAGAAGAACAGTTACAGGAAAATGCGCTGCGCGTTGGAAGATTATGGATCGCGGCGCTGGAAGACTTGCAACGAAAGTACGCCGTGATTGGCGACGTGCGCGGTTCGGGATTATTCCTCGGACTGGATCTCGTGGTTTCGCGCGAAACGCGAGAACCGGCTCCGCTTCAGGCTTCCTACATCGTAAATCGGTTGCGCGACAGGGGAATTCTCGCTGGGACCGACGGTCCACACCATAACGTGATCAAGCTACGTCCTCCGCTTATTTTTTCCGAAGACGATGCGGCGTCGTTCTGTTCGACATTCGAATCAATCCTGGCCGAAGATGCTGCGCAGCCCTAGTCCCAGGCGCAAAACAAGGTAGTGAGTCGCAGCTGGCTCTGGTTTCGCGTCCCGTGATTCTGCCGTGCCCCGCAGTATACGCGGCTTAACAAGGCTGCAATCTGCGGCCAGCGCAAGGTTATCGGAACCAACCCACTACCCAAAATAAACCGCAGTTGACGGAAGAATCGCGGGCGTGGAAGATGACTAGGCAACGCGGTAGTCCGTCTCAGGCTTCCCAGATACAACCATTCCTTTCGAGGAGGAATAAAATGCTCAGCGACCGCCGCCGCTTTTTCCCGCTCCTGATTTTTCTTGCCGTCCCTGTCACGCTGCCGGCGCAGACTACAGTTGGTGGCGGTTGCAGCGAAGTCCCGCGCGAGGACGCTCTACCGTCGCTATGCGCGCCTCCGAGTTCAGAAACGATCGCTCCGTCTGTTCCCGACTCTGTGATTCTGTTGAAAGTGTCGGCAGGGACCGCCCTGCGTGTCGCGGTGGACCAGAAAGTGCGCGTCGCTGCGATAGGTCAGGTTGTTTCCGGAAAAATTACGGAAACGGTATACGCTTTCGATCAAGCGGTGATTCCCGCGGGAAGCGAGGTCACCGGGAGAGTGATCAGCATCCACGCGGTTCCTGGAATGCGCAAGGCCATGTCGTACGTGAACGGCAATTTTTCGCCTTATCACGAATATGAACTCGAATTTGATTCCGTCACCATGCCGGACCAGGAGCAGCGGGCGATCGTCACCACCGTTTCACCGGGAATCGCGCAAGTAGTGCATCTGGTGCCGGGAGGCCCGAAGAAAAAACCGAATGCAGCGCAGCGCGAAATCGAAAATGCGAAGGCAGAAGCCAAAACGAAAGTGAACGACACGCTGGACGAAATCAAATCGCCGGGAAAGATGCAGCGGCTGAAGGAAATGGTGCAGGCGCAGTCGCCCTACCGTAGGCAGTATCTCCAGCCCGGAACGCGATTTTACGCCTCGTTGACCGAGCCACTCGATTTTGGAAAAACCTCGCGCACCGCGGAGCAACTCGCGCAGCTCGGGAAAAGTCCGGAACCGGACAGCTTATTGCGTGCGCGGTTTACGGATGAGGTGAGCTCCGCAACCGCGCAAAGGGGCAACGTAATTGCCGCGGTGCTGACGGAGCCGCTTTTTTCGCAAGATCATCATTTATTGCTGCCGGCAAACAGCCGGATTGCGGGCGAAGTGATCAAAGCCCAGCCGGCACGGAAGCTGCATCACAACGGCGATTTGCGCGTGATTTTCAATCGGATTGAAACTCCGGAAGGCGTCATCCAGCCTATGCAAGGCAGCGTTGAGGGAGTCGAGGCGGACCGCCGCTCCGGAGTGCGGCTGGACGACGAAGGCGGAGCGCAGGCGACCGACAGTAAGACACGATATCTGTCAACGGGAGTAGCGTTGCTGCTGGCAGCCGCCGCATCGCACACCGATAACGAGCACGGGACCACGGACGCGGCGGGCGATCCAAGCGTGCGCGCGGGTGCGGGTGTGTCGGGATCGGGAATTACCGGAACGCTGATTTCGCTGGCGGCCAGGTCGCAGCCGGTGTCCATGGCCTTTGCGGCATATGGAGCGGGAAACTCGGTTTACAATAATTTCTTGTCGCGCGGAAAAGACGTAGTGTTCGTAAAGAATACGCCGCTGGAGATCGGGTTCAGCGAGCCGCACGTGAAGGGCGCCGAGAAGAAGCCCTGAGCAGCCTGTCGAATTGGCAGTTCCGCCTCGAATCTCCTGCCGTTTCTATGCTAGATAGTGGACGGATAGATAAACTGTGACGCAGGCCGCAGGCGCGAGGGTTCCTCTCCGGGCAGCTCGATACCGCACTTCCCTGGCTGGCACTTTGTCTGACGCGCGGCCTTGCTTCGCGGCTCTGTGCGCGTTTGTTGAAGCATTTTGGCTCGCCCGAGGCCGTGTTCAAGGCCCGCTGCGGCAATTGGAAGTGCGGCAATTGACCGGAAAACAGTTCAGCAAAATATTGTTGTAGGCTAGGCGTTAGAGAAGCCGGCGCCGTTTGTAGACGCGATATTAATGATAGCGACCGATTTCTCAACTAGTTGAATCCAATACGTTTACCGAAATTGCGAAACGCGCCGTGAAACATTCGAGCTACTTCACGCATCTTCATGTAAGTTAGCGAGAAGGGCACACGCCTCACCGCAGTGTCTTCCAGCAAAAGGATACGGGGTTAAAACAGCAGAATGGCTCGTTCGCTCGTAATCGTCGAATCGCCCGCAAAGGCGAAGACTATTAACAAGTATTTGGGCAAGAACTACATCGTCAAAGCTTCGATCGGTCACGTTCTGGACCTGCCGAGGAAGACGATCGGCATTCGTTTGCCCGACGAGCCGGATGACGCGGAAATCGCGCCAAAAAAGAAGGTTCGGGCGAAAAAAGGCAGCAAGAAGTTGAAAGTCAAGCCGGTGCGCAAGCCGGTGACTCTTGACGACGTCAAGATTTTTGAGCCGACGCTGCAGATCATCAACGGTAAGCTGAAAGTCATCAACGACCTGCGCAAGGCGGCGAACTCAGCGGATGCGATCTATCTGGCGGGTGACCCGGACCGCGAAGGGGAAGCGATTTCCGCGCACCTGGCGATGGTTCTTTCGAAGCCGTCCAAATTTGTGGAGCAGGAAGCTAGCGCTCCTCGGTGGAAGAAGAAAAATGCCAAGCCGGCGCCGGTGGTGGAAGAAGACGCTGCGCCGAAGAAAGAGATTCCGCCTACCGACCCGAAAAAGATTTTTCGCGTTACGTTCAATGAAATTACGCCCAAGGCGATTCGTGCGGCGTTCGAACATCCTCGCGAGGTGAACGCCGACCTGGTGGATGCGCAGCAGGCGCGCCGCGTGCTCGACCGCATCGTGGGCTACAAGATTTCGCCGCTGTTGTGGGACAAAGTACGACGCGGTCTCTCCGCCGGGCGCGTGCAAACGGTTGCGTTGCGTCTGATCGTCGAGCGCGAGCAGGAAATCCGAGCGTTTATTCCGCAGGAATACTGGTCGATTCACGCGATGCTGGACGCCGGCGAGCCGCCGCTGTTCGAAGCCAAGCTCTCGAAATGCAAGGGCGAAGATATTGAGATTCATAACCAGGCGGGCGCGGACGCTGTCCTGGCTGCGGTCAACAAGGCCAAGTGGGAAGTGGCTTCGGTCACGCAGAAGGAAAAGCGTCGCAATCCGCCGCCGCCGTTCACAACTTCGAAATTGCAGCAGGCTGCGTATAACCGTTTGCGCTACACCGCGAAGCGCACCATGGCGCTGGCGCAACGTTTGTACGAAGGCGTGGAGTTGGGCCCGGAAGGCTCGGTGGCGCTGATCACTTATATGCGCACGGATTCGGTGAACGTTTCGCAAGACGCGCTGGCTCAAGTGCGCGAACTGATTCCGGAGCGATTTGGTTCGAGCTATCTGCCGGAGAAGCCGAACTATTACAAATCGAAAAAAGATGCGCAGGAAGCCCACGAAGCGGTGCGCCCAACGGAAGTTTCGCGCACACCGGAAGATGTGCGCAAATATCTGGACGACGATCTTTTCAAGTTGTACCAATTGATCTGGCAGCGGTTTGTAGCTTCGCAAATGCTGCCGGCGGTTTTAGATCAGACCAGCATTGATATTTCCGCGGGAGATTACACTTTTCGCGCCACCGGCTCGGTGCAGAAATTCGACGGCTATTTGCGCGTTTATCAAATGCCGGTTGCCAACGCCGATCGCGACGATGATGAAAAAAGCGATGAAGGCGAAGGCAACGCGCTGCCGCGCGTTACCGAGGGACAAATACTAAAGTTGGATGCCATTCGTCCCGAACAACATTTCACGGAACCGCCGCCGCGCTACACCGAAGCGACGCTGGTGAAAGATCTGGAAGAAAAGGGAATTGGCAGGCCTTCCACGTATGCGGCGATTATTTCGACCATCGTCGAACGCGAGTACGTGAAGAAAGACCAGGGCCGATTTACGCCCACCATGCTCGGCGAACGCGTCAGTGTCCTGCTGGTAAAAAGTTTTGAAGATGTTTTCGATGTGACGTTTACCGCGCGCCTGGAAGAAGAACTCGACGAAATCGAGGAAGGCAAACTGCACTGGCGCGAAGCGGTGAAAGAATTCTGGGAAAAATTTATCGTGGACCTGGATCGTGCGGGCGACGAAATGCTTTCCTACAAAGCCGGAATTCCGACCGGGAAAACCTGCGAAAAATGCGGGCAGGGCGAATTGCTGGAACGCATTAGCCGCCACGGATTTTTCCTGGGCTGCTCGCGCTATCCGGACTGCGATTTTATTCAGGATCTTTCGCCGGAGCTGGGCGAAGAAGGTGACGCCGGAAGTAAAACGGAATATTGCGATAACTGCGGCAAGGAAATGGCGATCAAGCGCGGCCGCTTTGGTACGTTCCTGGCCTGCACCGGCTATCCCGATTGCAAAACCACCCGCCGTATGGTGCAGGGCACGCGCATCGCATTGCAGCCCGACGAACTTCTCGATGAAAAATGCCCGACCTGCGGCGAGGGCTTGGTGAAAAAACACGGGCGTTTCGGCGAATTTATCGGCTGCACCGGCTATCCGAAGTGCAAGTACACGCGGCCGATTACTCTGGGCGTCAAATGTCCGAAGTGCCGCGAAGGAGAATTTGTGCGTCGCGGCAGCGCTGGCCGAGGCGGCCGGCCGCGCATTTTCTACGGCTGCTCGCGTTATCCTGATTGTGATTTTACGACACCGAATCAGCCGATCCCCGAGCCGTGCCCAACGTGCGGCGCGGATTTCATTGTCGAGAAAAAATCAAAAATTGGATTGGTGCGCACCTGCATCAAGGAAGGCTGCGACTGGGAGAAGCTGGTTGATCAGCCGGCACCGCAAGCGAAGCCCGAGGAAGTTGTCGCGCCCGTCGGCGCAAGATTGTAACTGGCACTCTTACTGATGATTCAAAGCGGAAATCACACAACGGTCTAGAGAGCTGGTGGATTTTCACTTTCCACTGCTCCAATTCGCATGTTGACTCTGGAATCGAACAGATTGGGCGTACCCCGGTCCTGGTCATGGTTGGCACACTGACTCACAATTGATCCCTTGCACCTAACAAGTAGCGCTACTCTATGACAACGATGTCCATTTCGGTGCGTCCTCGGGTCAACATGCTACAAGCCATCGAAAAATATCTGGAGTATATGCGGTCGGTGAGGAATTCCTCGCCGCATACGACATTGAATTACGGCAAGGATTTGCAGCAATTCGCCGCGTATCTTGCGCCGCCTGAGGAAAAGATTCCCGCGCTCGCGGAAATCTCTCACCAGATTATCCGCGAATACGTTGGGCATCTTCACTCGCAAGGTCTGCAGAAGAGCTCCATAGCGCGCAAGCTCGCGTCTTTGCGTTCGTTTTTCAAGTACTGCGTGCGCGAAGGAATGCTCAAAGAAAATCCCGCGCGGCTGGTGCCCACGCCGAAATTGCCGAAGCGCATTCCTTCGGTCCTCTCCGCCGAAGAGATGAATGGTTTCCTGAATCAGCTCGCGGCTCCGGAAAAACCTGTTGACGCCAAGTTGCTTCCGCGCGCGGCCGGCGCGACGAGGCCGGCAAAGTGCAGCAGTTCTGACGATGAAGGCCTGCTGCTGAAACGCGATCGCGCGCTGTTAGAGTTGCTCTACGCCGCCGGCTTGCGCGTCAGCGAACTCACCGGATTGAACCTGGTCGACATGGATCGTCGGGAAAAAATGTTGCGCGTGCGCGGCAAGGGCAACAAGGAGCGTATCGTGCCCTACGGCGGGAAGGCTCAGGAAGCTCTCGAAGCCTATTGGCCCGTTCGCGAACAACTTTTGTTGCAATCCGGTCCAGGCCGGCGGCGTCGCGGTCCCGCTCATGGCGAAGCGATCTTCCTCAACTACGCTGGCCGCCGCCTAACGCAACGCTCTGTCGGCCGCATCGTCAAGAAATATGTCCGCCTCGCCAATAGGAATTGGGATTTGCACCCGCATTCATTGCGTCACGCATTCGCCACGCATCTTCTCGCTGACGGCGCGGACCTCCGCGCCATTCAGGAGCTTCTCGGCCACCAATCGCTGTCCACCACACAAAAATACACGCACGCCTCCATCCGCCAGTTGATGGACATCTACGACAAAGCCCATCCGCACGCGTAGCCCACTCGTTTTTCGTAGCGCCGAACCGCATTTTGTGCATCTCTGTAATTCGACTACTCTGTTCTGGTATGAAGCTTACATATGCGTTCAATTTCTCAACCCATCTTTGGCTGAAGCGTCTCCTATTTCTCTATGTTCTATGCGTTTTTGCGTTGGTTTCTTCGGCCCACGCGCAGGAGAACTACGAAATCCAGGTCTATCCGTACGATACCGTCGAACCCGGCCACACCATGGTCGAACTACACAGCAATTTCACGTTCGAAGGCTCGAAGACTTCCGAAGATGGCGTGTACCCCACGAATCACCAGCTCCACGAAACCATCGAAATCACGCACGGCTTCACGGACTGGTTTGAAACCGGCTTCTACATTTTTACTTCCGAACACAACGGCCAGGGAATCGACTGGGTTGGCGACCACATACGCCCGCGTGTGCGCATCCCGCCGAAATGGAATTGGCCCGTCGGACTAAGTCTTTCGAACGAAATCGGCTACCAACGCCGGCAATATTCCGTGGATACCTGGACATGGGAAATGCGTCCCATCATCGATAAGCAGATTGGCCGATGGTATTTGTCCTTCAATCCGACGTTCGACAAATCCATCCATGGACTGTCAGAAAGCCAGGGCTTCATTTTTTCTCCTAATGTGAAAGTCAGCTACGACTTCACGAAGAAAATCGCCGGCGGCTTTGAGTATTACGGTTCGGTCGGCCCGGCAACGGATTTCGATCCCATCGCGCAGCAACAACATCAGTTTTTTCCAGCCATTGACCTGAATTTATCGCCAAAGTGGGAAGTTAATTTTGGCGTCGGCGTCGGCGTGACGCGCTCAACCGATCACCTGATCGCAAAATTGATTCTCGGCTACCGTTTCGATTTTTGAGCCGTCCATTGCGGACATCTGGTCGCGGAATAACCCAAGCTTTGCGGCCGGCATCTCAGCTGTGCAGGTGAGCGTACTTTACCCGAGAGGTGTCTTGTGGACCATCATCTCGCCCAGATCAACATCGGCCGTCTGGTGGCGCCCCTTGACGATCCCAAAATTGCGGAGTTCGTTTCGCAGCTGGCCGCCATCAACGCCTTGGCGGATGCCGCGCCCGGGTTTGTCTGGCGCTTGCAATCGTCCTCAGGCAATGCTACGGACATTCCCTTCAACGACGATCTGTCTGTATTGGTCAACATGTCGGTTTGGGAGTCTCTCGAATCGCTTCGCAATTACGTGTATCGTTCCGATCATATGCGTGTTCTCCGCGACCGCGCCAAATGGTTTGAGAAGATGGACAAGCCTCACTATTGCCTGTGGTGGGTTCCCGCTGGACACATTCCATCGGTGGCCGAAGGGCGCGAGCGCGTCGAGCATTATCAGCGGTACGGCTCGACGCAATATTCGTTTTGGTTCTCACAACATTTTCCAGCCCCGTCAGACGAGCCCGTTTCAGTGTGAACGTGCTCTTCGATCGCGCGCTGGTCTCCTCATGGCAGAACGCGTAGAAACAAAGGGCTGCCGCAAATCATGAAATTGCCCGGAGACGTGCGCAAAAAAGAAGCCGCCGCCTTCTCCCTAGGCAAATTCCAGAACGACTTCATGAGCCAGGGCTACCCGCCCCTAGCCTTTGTCCGCCGCACTCTTTTGGGCGAGAACTCACCCTCTGAGGCTTATGTAGTGGTTGGCAAAAACGCTGAACTCATTGGGCAGCGTTTCCGACGACGCGCTAGGGTTAGCGTCAAACATGAGGCCCAGCAAGAAGAAAACAGCCGCCGTCTCTGGTATGCCAATTACGATGAGGAGCCAGAAGTAAGCGCCCTTTTGCCATTGTAGACGTTCTAGGATTATGAAATGTGCGAGGAACTAGCACACCTAACTCAGCCCAAAATGTCCACCTTTCCCGGCGTTGCCAAAATCTCTTGACCATGTATCCGAATACAAAGAGAGCCGTCAAGAAGATATTCATCCACTTCACGGCCGATTCATCGCTGATTCCCTTAAACTCGGCGTAGAAGAAGAATCCACCGAAGAGGCCAATCAAGAGCAGCGCAGTAGGGATATAAAACAGCCACCGTTCGTCGAGCGATGGCCTACGAAAGCCCCTGCGTTCGTATCCTCCAAGCGCAGAAGGCAAGGAGGAAAAAGGCAGCTAACCCGATCAGAAAGCCCATATTGTCCAATGTCATACAGGGCCGGGTTTGTCCTTGCACCATGGGAAAAATCATAAGGCTAACGAGCGGTTCGTGCCAACCTGGCGTTGACGCTCCCGCAGGAAACCCCGTATAATTATGGTTTGTCTTTAGCTCTGGAGGAGTGATGTACGCCGTAATCAAGTCCGGGGGAAAGCAGTATCGTGTCGCTCCCGGCGACACCATTCGTGTGGAAAGCGTATCTGGCGAAGTGGGCGAACAGGTGAAGTTCGGCTCGATTTTGAGCGTACACACCGATGACCAGAAGATTCTGACCGGCGGCGATGCCTCCAAGGCAACCGTTACCGGCAAGATCGTTGAACAAGGCCGGGGCAAGAAAGTCACCGTCCTTAAGTTCAAGAAAACAAACCAATATAAGATTCAGCGCGGCCATCGCCAGAACTATACGGCCGTGCAAGTCAGCGACATCAAGCTGTAGCGTACGCAATCCTGCGTGCGCTCTTTCTTCTTCCCGACCTAAGCTTCCTGGAATAGGCTTGGCGCGGAAGAAACGCTCTCTCAGAATTTCGAATCTCGGAAGGGAATTGCATCATGGCACACAAAAAAGGTGGCGGCTCCTCAACAAACGGCCGCGATTCACACGGCCAACGGCTGGGCGTAAAGCGCTTCGGCGGCCAACTGGTCAATGCAGGTACGATTCTGATTCGCCAGCGCGGCACTAAGCACCAGCCCGGCGAAAACGTCGGCCAGGGCAAGGACGACACGCTCTTCGCACTGGTCACCGGCCACGTCAAATTCGAAGACCGCGGCCGCCGCGGACGATTCATCAGCGTCACCCCCGCGCAAGCCGAAGCCGCCAACTAGCGTCGCCATTTCGTTGGTTTGTGTAGCAGGGACTTTATGTCTCTGTTCTTTCCCTTCTGGTTTTGGTGGGACAGACTTCAGTCCGTGCTCTTCGTGATTGCTGGTCACGTTCGCCACAAAAGAGGAACTATAGTTCCTCTTTTACTGAGCCCAAAGGGTTTAACCGCCGCTCAAGTCGACCCGCGTTGTCATCCTGAACATATCCGACAAGGATCTGCGAAGGATCTCAACTTAAAATCCGCCGCAAGCGTTTCCTGATAGGATTCTTTGCAATGTTCGTTGACGAAGCCAAAATCTACGTAAAAGCCGGCGACGGCGGCAACGGCTGCGTCGCGTTTCGCCGCGAAAAATACGTTCCGCGCGGTGGTCCGGCCGGCGGCGATGGCGGCAGAGGCGGCAGCGTCTATCTCGAAGCGAATCCCAACGACAACACGCTGCTGCGCTACCGCTACAACCGCGAATTCAAGGCTGATCGCGGCCGCCACGGCGAAGGTTCGAATTGTTCCGGCCAGGCAGGCGACGATATGACGTTGCTCGTCCCGGTTGGCACGATGGCCTACGACCAAAAAACTGGCGAAACCATCGCAGACCTCGCCGCCCCCGGCCAGCGCGTTTTAATCGCGCACGGAGGACACGGTGGCCGGGGCAATCAGCACTTTGCAAAACCGTGGCACCAGGCGCCGCGCGAACATGAAGACGGCCAGCCCGGCGAAGAACGCAATTTGCGTCTCGAACTAAAACTTCTCGCCGACGTGGGTCTGGTCGGCTATCCGAATGCCGGAAAGTCCACACTGATCTCCGTCATTTCCGCCGCGCGCCCGAAAATCGCCAACTATCCTTTCACCACGCTCGAGCCAAATCTCGGCGTAGTCAGCGCCGACAGCGTTCCACAATCCGCCAGCAGCGGCGCTGGGAAAGAAAGCAATGACATTGGCCGCACCTTCGTTGTAGCCGATTTGCCCGGGTTAATCGAAGGCGCGCACGAAGGCGCTGGCCTCGGCATCCGCTTTCTGCGCCACGTCGAGCGCACGCGGTTGCTCGTTCACCTGATAGATACCAGCGAATTCACCGACGACGATCCCGTTCACTCGTACGAAGTTATTAACGGTGAACTGATCGCCTTCAGCCCTGCACTCGGCGAAAAGCCCATGATTGTCGTCGCCACAAAGTTAGACGCCACGACCGATCGCACGCATCTCGAAGAACTCCGCGCCTTCTGCGCCGAACACAACTTGCCTTTTCACGCCATTTCCGCTGCCACCGGCGAAGGTGTCCGCGACCTGGTACTGGCCATGGCCGATGAGCTCGACAAAATTCCCAAGTCCACCGCGCCCCATCCCGACGCGCCGGAAGGCGCCCAGCGAGCCGCGATCTAAAGCACTTCGCGGATTCACTCCTATTAACATTCCCGAAATCTCTCAGCGAGGCTCTGCGCCTCAGCGTCTCCGCGTTATCATTTTCTTGTTTGATTAGTTTTTAACTTCAAAGCTCTCACTTTCATGCGAAAATATCCTCATCGTATTTCAGGAGTGTCATTGACCACCGCGCAAGCGCAGCGCAGCACTGCAGCAAGACACCAGTCCCGCCGCATCGCGCTTTTTGGCGGATCCTTCGATCCCATTCACAACGGGCACCTGGCCGTCGCTCGCGCGGCCGACCGTCGCTTCAATTTCGACGAAATTCATTTCGTTCCGGCCAGCCGCCCGCCGCATAAATTGAAACAGCACCTCGCGCCATTTCCCCACCGCTACGCTATGGTTTCGCTCGCCTGCACCGAGCATCCGCACTTTGTTCCTTCTCTCGCTGAAGCCGGAGAAGATTTTGCCGGCTCGCAGTTACATTATTCAGTGGATACCGTTCGCTACTTTCGCCACACCTATCATGGCCACGGCGATCGCATTTTCTTCATCATCGGGGCCGACGCCTTTCTCGATATTCCCATGTGGAAAGAATACGAATCGCTGCTTGGCCTGTGCGACTTCATCATTGCCAACCGTCCCGGCATTCGCGCCGAGGCATTGAAACTCGTCATACCGCCCGACCTAATGACTGCGCCCAACACCAAACGCGACCCCGATCCTCCTCCGTCGCAACTAATCGCGCAGCTTCGCCGAACTAACGTCTATCTCCTCGAAAACGTCTCCAGCGACGTTTCCGCCACCGATATCCGCCGCCGCGCCCACAAGGGTCAAGCGATTCACGGACTTGTTTCCGCGCGCGTGGAGGAATACATTCATAAACAGGGCCTATACTCTTGAATTTAACGAAACTTCCCAAAGCCGTTCGCCTCGTCATCGAGGCCATGCAGAACAAAAAAGCTTCCGCCATCACCGTGCTCGATCTCAGCAAGATTGGTACCTTCACTGAATATTTCGTGGTCTGTACCGGGTTTAGCACACCGCAGGTGCAAGCCATCTGCACGGAAGTCGAAGAGCAGCTTCATAAGGAATTGAAACGCGAGCCGGAACATCGTGAAGGCCGCCGTTCGAACGACTGGGCGCTGCTCGATTTCGGCGGCTTTATCGTCCATGTTTTCAGCGAACAAGCCCGCCGCTATTACGATCTCGAGCGCCTCTGGCGCAACGTCCCGCGTTACGATATTCCTGATTCGCCGGATACCGTCGCTTTCCGGAAATGATTCTCCGCGACTGCGCGCTTCTGGCGATCATTGCTGACTACGTCCGGCCATGCCGCAAGAAAAATCTTCCCCGTCGCCCGCCGCCCAAGTGACCGTCACCCGCGATTCTTCGGACGATGTGCAAACCCGGCAGATATTCGTTTCACTGGATGGCGAACGCAAGGCGGAACTTTTATTTGGTGACGAAATTTCGTTCCCGGTTTCTGCCGGCCGCCACACCATTCGCGTGGATAACACTTGGAATCACAAGGACCTCAATCTCGATGTAAAGGCCGGCGACGATCTTCGCTTCCTCACCAAAAGCACTGCCGGCCAATTTTCCAGATTTCTGCTGATAGCCTTGGGCGCAGGCCCCATCTACGTCTCCATCGAACAGGCCCCGCCTCGCCAAGCATCTTGAATCGTCTTTCGGTTCCCGGCTTCAACAACTTAAGTTCTTATTCGATAGCGCAATTCCTCTAAACACGTTGCCTCTCTGCGCTTCGCTTCTCGCTACAATTTATCCATGCCCGAGCGTTTTCCATGGATCGCCGCCGATCCGGCGTCGCAGCGTCTGCTTGCGCTCGCCGAGAAGGTCGCGCCCGCGCCCACCACGCTACTCATCACCGGCGAATCCGGCTGTCCGGCAAGGATCACTTCGCGCGGCTGGTCCACGAACTCAGCCCGCGACGCGACGCGCCTTTCCTGAAAATTGATTGCACATCGCTCCCCCGCACCTCATCGAGAGTGAACTGTTCGGCCACGAACGCGGCGCCTTCACCGGCGCGGTCGAACGTAAACTCGGCCGACTGGAACTCGGCGGCAAGGGAACCATCGTCCTCGATGAGATCGCGGCGCTTTCTCCGGAAGCGCAGGGCAAACTGCTGCGCGTTCTTCAGGAGCGCACTTTCGAGCGCCTGGGCGGTACGAATCGCTGCGACATCGAAGCCCGTCTTGATCGCTCTGACCAATACCGATCTGCATGCGGCGGTTTCCAGTGGGCATTTTCGTGAAGATCTTTATTTTCGCTTGAGCGTATTGCCCATCGTAGTGCCTCCATTGCGCGAGCGCCGCGCCGACATCATTCCGGCCGCGGAACATTTTGCTGCCTCGCTGGCCGCCATTCACAACCGCGTCGCCGTGCAACTTACTGAAACCAGCGCGCCGTGTGCTAGCTGCGTATTCGTGGCCCGGAAATTTGCGTGAACTTCGCAACGCCGTTGAGCGCGCCATGGTCTTTTCCAAGGGTAACGAACTGCGTCTGGAAGATCTCCCGGACAATATTCGCGCGGCTGCCGGCGGCGCGGCGCTTCTCGCGGCCTGCGTTCTCTTGAAGACCTCGAACGCGAAGCCATCGCGCAGACCCTCGAAGCAACGCGCTACCACATCACGAAATCCGCCGAAGTATCTCGGCATCAGCCGCAAGACCTCTGCTCGAGAAACGCAAAAAGTACGGCATGCACTAAAACCAAAGTTTAAGGGTGCAAAAATTAAAGAATTAATTCGCGATTCCATTCATTTGGGCGGCAGATCGCTTTCCGTCGCCGCGTGCACTGCACTCTCTGTCTTAAGACCAACCTTTTGCGTCGTCGCAAACTCCCGCAAAGGCAAAAACACGCACAGCAACGCAATACCACTTTTCACTTGGAACTTTTAACTCTAGACTTTGAACTTCTTCATGCGACTCCGTCTATCATGCTAGGCAAAACCCGCCGCCCGGAACTGCGAGTCATTCTCGAAGACTACATAAAGCGCATCGGCCGCCACTCGGCAGTCGAAATCAACGAAGTCCGCGACGCCGAAGCTGCGATCAAGCGTCTCGACGCAGACCGCGCCGCCACCGCCATCCTTCTGGACGCCGGCGGCAAATCAGCAAGACTCCGAATCCCTCGCCCGCTGGCTCGCCGAGCAACGCGATCGTGGCACCCGCGAAATCATTTTCATCTGCGGTGATGCCGATGGCTTTCCGGAGTGCACTTCGCAAACGAGTCACGCAAAAGCTCTCACTCAGCCCATGACCTATTCCCACGAACTTGCCCGCGTCATGCTCGTCGAGCAGCTTTACCGCGCGTTCTCCATTCTTTCCGGCAGCCCCTACCCGAAATGACCAGCGTAGTGTAGAACTTTCTTATGCCACTCAAATTGATTCCAGACCACGACAAGCCCTTCGTCTCCATCGAAATTCCCCTTGAAAAATCGCTTCCTGACTACGACCTCGAGGATCTCGAGAAGCCCACGCCGCGCGAAGTGGATGGCGTGCTGGTATCGCAAGGCTTCCGCGATCTGGTGGACGACACCCGCGGCGTGCTTCTGGAAATTTTATGTGCGCACCACAAAACCATCGCCGAAGAATCCAAAGGATCTCACCGATCTCGAACTCACGCCGGAGATGCCCCACCCCATGGAAATCATGCAGCTCACCGGCGCCATCTGTACTCACGAAGAAAGCTATCGTCCCGGTCTGTGGATCGTCCTGCGCGACAATCATGTCCCCCCCAATCAGCCGCTTTCCCCAGCCCTCGTTGAACGCGTAGAGCACTACGCTGACGAACTCGTCCGCCGCATGGACCTCGCGTCTGAACTCTCGCTGCCTCGTTGAAAATTGATCTCAAATGAGACATTCGCTTACAGCATACAGTTCGTAGCCTGGGTCCGCCTTTGAAATTCACCGACAATCGCATATTGTGAAAGAGCGCTCGTCGTTCTGAGTTGCGCTGTATCCGCCGAAAATCTTCCAGAGGCCAGATGTCACACGAAAAAGGACTCCTGATCGTCTACACCGGACCGGGCAAAGGCAAAACCACCTGCGCTCTGGGCGCCGCCTTTCGCGCCGTCGGCCAGGGCTTGCGCGTGCTCATGGTGCAATTCATCAAGGGCTCCTGGCACTACGGCGAGCTCGACGCCGCAAAAATGCTCGGCGACGACAAATTTGAAATACGCCCCATGGGCCGCGGCTTCGTCAAAATCGGCGGTGCGGAAACCGATCCCGAAGACATCAAGCTCGCCGAAGAATGTTGGCAGACCGGGCGCGACGCCATCTACTCGGAAAAATACGACCTGGTCATCCTGGACGAAATCAATTACGTCATCAGCTACAAAATGCTGGAAGCGGAAACGATCGTCGACGCCTTGCGCGACCGTCCCGAACGCATTCACGTCATCTGTACTGGGCGCAACGCTCATGCCAAGCTCGTTGAAATCGCCGACCTGGTCACCGAAATGAAAGAAGTAAAACACCCCTACACCAAGGGCATTCTCGCCCAGCGTGGTATAGACTATTAAACTGCAGCTGGGGCCCACACCGATTTGTCTACCGGTGAGGACATCTCGATCTAGTCCGAGCTTTTTCTCGGCCCTCACTCCGCGACAAGGGGTGCGAACAATGTCTGCAGCGAGAAAAGATCGCCACATGGCTTGGTTTAAGCGCGACAAAAAGTCGATCGATCAGGCCACGCCGCCCGAAGAGCGTCGTGTGCGCACCGAAGGTCTATGGACCAAGTGCGAAAACTGCCGCACCATCACTTTTCGCAAAGATCTCGAAGCTAACCTCTTTGTCTGCCCCAAATGCCAATTTCATTTCAAGATGGGCTCCAAACAGCGCCTGGAAATGCTATTTGACGGCCGCTGGACAGAACACGACGCAGGCATGACCAGCACCGATCCGCTGAAATTCGTCGACACAAAACCATATGCCTCGCGAATCAAAGAAGCCCGCAAGAAACTGGGCATGAACGACGCGGTCATCACCGCCGAAGGCCAGTTGAATGGCCGCCCGGTGGTCATCTGCGCGATGGAGTTTGGTTTTATCGGCGGGTCCATGGGCGCTGTCGTCGGTGAAAAGGTGACGCGGGGAGTAGAACTCGCGCTCGACACCCGCCAGCCGCTCATCGTCGTCTCCTGCTCCGGCGGCGCACGCATGATGGAAGGCACCATCAGCCTGATGCAGCTTGCCAAAGTTTCCGCGGCCTTGGCGCGGCTCGACGAAGCCAAACTTCCCTACATTTCCGATCTTGACCGACCCCACCACCGGCGGTGTCACCGCAAGCTTTGCCATGCTCGGCGATCTGAATATCGCCGAGCCTGGCGCGCTGATCGGATTCGCTGGGCCTCGCGTCATCGAACAAACCATTCGTCAGAAACTTCCCGAGGGCTTCCAGCGCTCCGAATTTCTCCTGGAACACGGCTTTCTCGACGCCATCGTCGCCCGCAAGGACTGAAATCCTTCCTCGCATCCTCCCTCGATCTGCTGATGAATTGACATGAACTTCCAGGAATCGGTTCGTTATTTGCTCTCCCTCGGGCGTGAGCTGGCCGCGCCCACGCAAGCTGCCGCCGCTAAGTTCAACCTCGAAAACATCACGATTCTCGCCGAGCGTCTTGGTCATCCCGAGCGGAAGTATCCTTCGGTCCACATTGCAGGAACCAACGGCAAAGGCTCGACTGCCGCATTTCTCGAATCCATTCTACGCAACGCCGGTTTTCGCACCGGGCTCTACACTTCTCCGCATCTCGAAAGAATCAACGAACGCATACGCGTGAGTGGCGAAGAAATTCCCGACGCGGCGTTTGCCGATATCTTTTCTCGAATTCATAGCGTCATTGAAGAGCTGCTGGCCGACGGCACATTACGTGCGCATCCAACCTTTTTTGAATGTGTCACTGCCATTGCGTTCGTATATTTTGCAGAAGCAGGAGTCCGATTCGCAGTCCTCGAAACCGGACTCGGCGGACGGCTCGATTCCACCAACATCGTTACTCCGCAGGTGAGCATCATCACCCGCATCGACTTCGATCACGAAAACTTCCTTGGCCACTCGCTCCGCGAAATCGCAGCCGAAAAGGCCGGAATCATCAAACCCGGCGTTCCGGTAATCATCGCCGAACAGCGTGAAGAAGCCGGCCAGGTTCTTCTGTCAAAGGCGCACGAATTAGGCGCTCATTCTTCGAAACCAACGCAACTTTCGCCGTCAAATCCTCGCAAATGTCGGACGGTCGCGTGCGTGCGGTAGTAAACGAAATCGCGAGCGGCAAATAAATATCACCTCAGCCCGCAGTTGGCTGGCCGCTTTCAACTGCAGAACGCTCTGAACGCAGTCGCAGCCGCTCGTGTCCTGCAATCGAAGGGATTCCAAATCGCCGCCGACGTCATCGAGCATGGAATCGCAACCGCCATCTGGCCGGGCCGCATCGAAAAAGTCCACTCGCATCCGGACATTTATCTCGATGGCGCGCACAATCCTGCGGCCGCACGCGAATTGGCAGTCTTCCTTGAGGAAAATCTGCGCGGCCGGAAGCTAATCATCATCTTCGGCGCGCTGCGCGACAAAGCCGTGGACGAAATAGCCGGCATACTGTTTCCCCTAGCCAGCGAAGTGATGTTCACCCAGCCGAACACACCGCGCGCTACTTCCGCTGCACAACTTGCGGAAATCGCCGCGCACCACGCAGCCCGTTGCAAAATCATTCCTGACCCGGAAAAGGCGCTCGAATCTGCGATAGCCCAAGCCGCTCCAGGCGACGTGATCTGCATCACCGGTTCACTCTATTTGGCCGGGCAGTTGCGCCACCACTGGCAATCAGGCGCCCGAACCAGCATCATCTAACTCATACTTCCGTGTCCACGATGCCCACAATTGGGGTGGTGTCCACAATGAACAATTTGCCGCATCCAACGGCCGTAATTTCGGAGAGATGACCTATGTCCGATCCAGCCGTTCCGGATAAACCCGCAACGCTGCACGCCGCTTCGCAAATCCGTCCGCCCGTTAGCGAACTGATTGGATTTGAAGTCGCCGAAGCCAGCGAGGGCCAGGTCGTAGTTGTTCTTCAAGCTGGCACGCGGCACTTTAATCCCATGGGTACAGTGCACGGCGGCATTCTCTGCGATATTGCCGACGCCGCGATGGGTATCGCTTTCGCCACCACTCTCTCGCCCGGCGAATCTTTCACTACTGTCGAACTCAAAATTAATTTTCTACGCCCGGTGCGCCAGACTTTGTTGCGCGCGGCAGGCCGCGTGGTCCAGCGCGGCCGCACCATCGGCTACGTCGAATGCGAAATCACCGACGAAACCGGCAAGCTCGTCGCAAAATCAAATTCTACTTGCCTCGTCTTGAGCGGCAACCAAGCCACCGGTCGCTAAACAACGCCAATCCAGATGGGCGCACCCGGGGGCCCGCACTCTTTGTCTGCGTTAGCTGGTCCGCAAGCCGCGCAAGATAGAGAAATACGCGATCCAGCAGGCGAGTCCAAGTGTCAGGCAAATCCCGAACTCAACAGGAGACGGGGCGAGCCTCCGAAAACCGAAATGTTCCACAAGCTGGCCTTCCCTGGCTCGTCCTTGCGAGAGACTAGCAAATGCGAGCCATCTGGAAACCAGTCGTCCACCCGAGCGGAGAAGTTTGCCGGCAGCGGTACGGAGTAGACTTCACCCGTGCCAATCAGCTTCAGATACACCCCGGTGTTATCCGAGTAGGCCAGGTACTTGCCATCCGGGGAGACGTCCGCGCCGCTAACGCTATTTTCTGATGAATTCGAGGTTAGCTTGCGTTCGATGATGTCAGTGGGCCGCGATGGAAACCGCCACGCCGCCCAGACCAACGACACGATTGTGATCAGCGCGAGGCAGACGATGGCGATCCGGTGAGTCCAGAAAAGTGATTTGCTTGGCTCCGAAAGCGGTGCGATTCCGATTTCGCGACACTCTCGTTGACTTCGATCACAGCCTGAACGCCGCCATCAAGAGGCTGCGCGATGCGCTGGCCGAATCGGCGGACGCGCCAGTGTTTATTGAGACGCCCGCAGGCCACAGTTTGCTGCGCAATTCTTCCCGGGTAACTATTTCTCCCGGTCGCTCCAGCAGCGCCGCCAAGATCTGCAAAGGCTGCTCTTGCAGCTTTACCTTTTGCCCCTTGTGGCGCAATTCGCCGGTCTGAAAGTTGACCTCGAACGTGCCAAAGCGGACAACTGAAGACGAAGAATGGGCTGACATAGGGAGCTTCTACTTGGTCGCAGTTTAGCACTTCTGGACTACAGTGTCCGAACTGCGCGTTCCAAAGTTCATCAACTTGTCTTCACAAACGCAGCATACCTGTCGGGCACTGCTCAAAATTTTCCAAATCCACACCTTGCGCGATAAACTTGTCGGTCTCACGGGCGGCTATTGGCGCCCATGGAAGAGGCTGGCATGCCCGCGAAAGTCCATCCAAGAGGTAAGCACCCGCTTGTCGGCATTATCATGGGATCGACTTCCGACTGGGAAACCATGACTCATGCAGCGCAAACGCTGGACGCGCTCGGCGTTCCGCACGAGACCCGCGTTGTCTCCGCGCATCGCACGCCCGATCTTCTCTTCACCTACGCGGGCGAGGCCGAAAAGCGCGGCATCGAAGTCATCATCGCCGGAGCAGGCGGCGCTGCGCATTTGCCAGGAATGGCGGCATCCAAAACTGTCCTG
The DNA here is from genome assembly GCA_963743735.1 of uncultured Acidobacteriota bacterium. GTDB lineage: Bacteria > Acidobacteriota > Terriglobia > Acidiferrales > UBA7541 > Acidiferrum. The sequence continues at coordinate 48,573 of CAVURF010000011.1, read as the reverse complement.
CCGGTTTTCGGTGTTCCGGTGGAATCAAAGACTTTGCAAGGACTCGATTCGCTTCTGTCCATCGCACAAATGCCCGGTGGCATTCCCGTCGGTACGCTTGCCATCGGCAAAGCTGGCGCCATCAACGCGGCGCTCCTCGCAGCTGCCACGTTGGGCAATAAATATCCGAAGATTCGCGAAGCGCTCAGAAAGTTTCGGTCGTCGCAAACCAAAAAAGTTCTCGCCGTTCGCGATCCTGCCAAATCCCGCGCCTCTTTATCCAAAAATAAAAAAGGAAAGCGCAAGTGACCATCGGAATTCTTGGCGGCGGCCAGTTAGGATATATGCTCGCGCTCGCCGGATATCCGCTTGATTTCCATTTTCGTTTTCTTGATCCTTCGCCGCTGGCCCCGGTAGGCCGTATCGCTTCTCGCGTTACCGCCGAATATACGGATTTCGAAGCACTGGAAAAATTCGCGCATGGCCTGGCACTGGTCACTTACGAATTCGAAAATGTTCCCGTCGAAGCCGTGCATTTCCTGAAGAAAATCGTTCCAGTTTATCCATCCCCGCAGGCGCTCGAAACCGCTCAGGATCGGCGCAGCGAAAAATCGCTCTTCCAGAAACTTGCCATTCCCACAACCGAGTTTGTTCCCGTAAATTCCGCCAGCGGTCTCGAAAGCGCTGTTCACAAATTGGGTTTGCCCTCCGTTTTGAAAACCTGCCGCTTCGGCTACGACGGAAAGGGCCAGTGGGTTCTTCGCACCGAAGAAGATCTTGAACACATAAAAAAAGAACTTCCTTCCGCCCCGTTGATGCTCGAAAAATTCGTAAAGTTTTCCCGCGAACTTTCTATTCTCGCCGTCCGTGCCCGCAACGGAGATACCGCATTTTATCCGCTGGTCGAAAATCACCATCGCGGTGGAATTCTGCGCCTTTCGCTGGCGCCCGCTCCGCGCGTCGCGGAAACTTTGCAGCGAGACGCGGAAAGCGCCGCCAGCCGCGTTCTCGAAGCGCTCGATTACGTTGGCGTGCTCGCGATCGAATTGTTCGAATGCGATGGTCGCTTGCTCGTAAACGAAATGGCCCCGCGCGTCCACAATTCCGGCCACTGGACCATTGAGGGCGCCATCACCAGCCAATTCGAAAACCATCTGCGCGCCGTTTCCGGTCTCCCGCTCGGTGACACCGGCGCTTTGGGGTTTTCGGCCATGCTGAATCTAATCGGCGAGCTGCCAGATTCGAACGAACTCCTTTCCATCCCAGGCGCGCACCTGCATCTGTATGGAAAATCGCTTCGGCCGGGCCGCAAAGTCGGCCACGTAACACTGCGAGCCGATTCGAACGAGCAATTAGAGCAGCGGCTGCGGCAACTTCCCGCGTTTTTCCAGCGCCCGGAGTTTTGCCTCTCCGACCGGTTCGTTGAATCCCCTAACTAACTGTAAAGATTAGACTTACTTGCAATATCCACTGTGTCTGCGTGCGGTGGTTGCCGCACCTCCGCGCGGATGCTACGATTTTGCATCTCCATGCCCCCCGAATATCGCCATTCTTCCCAATCCGAAGGCAAACCGCGTGTTGGAATTCCATGGCGTACTCGCGACGAAGAACGCCAGCACCATGTCGAGAAGTTGAATTACTACTTTGAAGCGGTCCGGCGGGCGGGAGGCGAACCGCAACATGTTTCGCTGGGACTCTCCGACGAGGAGTTGAGGCGGCAAGCAGGTAGGCTGGATGGTTTTGTGCTGCCGGGAAGTCCAGCGGACGTGGACCCGGCGCGGTATGCCGAGCCGCGCCACGCGAAGACCAAGACCGTGGACGCCGATCGCGACCGCACCGACAGCGCGATTTTGGAGCATGCACTGTCCGCGCACAAACCGGTGCTGGCGATCTGCTACGGCTGTCAGCTCTTGAACGTGCATCAGGGCGGCTCGCTGGTTCAGGACATTCCGGCGGAGAAGCCTGGAACGGATGCACACGGGAAAACGGATCTCGCGGCCAGCGTGACCACGAAGGACTTGGAACACGGCGCCACTCTGGCGGAAGGTAGCCACCTGCAGAAGCTCGCGGGCACGACGCAGGTTCAAATCAACAGCAGCCATCACCAGTCTATCGAAAGGCCGGGAGAGAAGCTGCGAGTCACAGCGCGTGGCACCGACGGGATTATCGAAGGCGTGGAATTGCAATCACCCGATGATTGGGTGGTCGGAGTGCAATGGCATCCGGAACGCATGCCGGACGATGCATTTGCACAGAAGCTGTTCGCGGAGTTCGTCAGTGCGGCGCGCAAGGTGCGCTTGCAAACTACCGAGCAGCGCTGATCGCCGAAAAAAGTTTTGTGACAAATCAAGTGTAAATCGTTTCTTGGGGGAAACATGATTTCTTTGGCGGGGAAGGCGGCACTGATTACCGGAGGCTCGCGCGGTATCGGCGCAGCCGCGGTGAAACTCTTCGCGCAAGCCGGCGCGGACGTGGTCTTCAACTACAACAAAGCGAAAGATGCCGCCGCTTTGGTGGAAAGCGAAGCGCGCAAACACGGAACGCGTGTGGAAGCTTTCAAAGCCGACGTCAGCAAACATGCCGACAACAAAAAACTTGTCGATCAAACGATTGAACGACTCGGACGCATCGACATTTTGGTGGCCAACGCCGGAGTGTGGAATTCAGATGATCAGCCGATCGAAAAAATGACGGAAAAACAGTGGGACGACATGATCCGCATCAATTTGAAGAGCGTGTACTCGGTAATTCATTTTGCCGCCGCACACATGATTAAACAAAAATCCGGAAAAATCATTCCAATTAGTTCGACCGCAGGACAACGTGGTGAATCGCTGCATACGCATTACGGCGCGTCTAAAGGCGCGATTATCGCACTCACCAAGGGTCTGGCGACGGAGTTGGCGCCGCATGGAATTCTGGTGAACTCGGTGGCGCCAGGGTGGGTGGCTACAGACATGTCCAACGAAGTACTGGAGTCGAAGGCTGGGCAGAAAATGGTGGCGGCGGCGATTCCGCTGGGGCGAGCGGCGACTGCGGAAGAGATCGCCGGGCCAATCTTGTTTGTGGCGTCAGACCTGGCCAACTTCATGACCGGAGAAATCATCAATGTGAATGGGGGTTCGGTGCTTTGCGGATAAAGTTTGCAAATATCCTGATGGCAACGCTACTGGGCGTCGCGATGCTCGCGTCCCGCGCACAGTCTGGTACTCCTTTGGGCGCGCAGAATCCGGATACGATGATGCCGGAAGCGAGTGCGACGAGGGCCAAACAGATTCTTGCGCAGATGCTGGACGCGATGGGCGGGCCAGCTTATTTGAGTATGCGCGAATCGCAATGCACGGGCCGGGTTTCGCAATTTGGCCACAACAACGATTTGACTTCCTATCTGGAGTTCAAGGAATACTGGCAATTCCCGGACAAGAACCGCACGGATTTTGGAAAAAAGGGCAACATCATCGATCTGTTCAATGGAAAAGAAGGCTGGACGATGGACCACGACGGCGTGAGTGAAGAGCCAGCTGACAAGGTGGACGAATTTCAGGCGAAGCTGCAGAACGATCCAGTACATCTTTTTCGGTACCGGTTGAAGGAAGACGGCATGGTGTACCGGTATGGCGGAACGGATTTGATCGATCTGAAGCCGGTGGACTGGGTGGAGATGTCGGACCGCGAGGAACGGACATACCGGATAGCGGTTCTGCGCGACAACCATTTAATGGCGCGATTCAAGGTGATCCTGCGCGATTCGGTCAGCGGACAGCGCATGGAGGAAATCACGTCATATGCGAACTACCACATGCTCGGTGGCGTGGCTACCCCGCTGCAGGTGGTGAAGACGCGCGAGGGACGGCGAGTGTTGCAGGCGTTTTACGATTCCTGTACCTACAATCCGAATCTGGCGGGGGACTTCTTTACCAGAGCCGGGCTGGAGCAGCGCTTCCGAGAAGTGGGCAGCAGAGCGGACAAGAAGAAAGCGGCGAAAGCGCAGCAAGACTGATGTTGCATTGAATTTCAGCTTAAAGAGAATTCTCGTAAGCCCCAGGCAGATGCGAGGTTAGGCCCCCTCCCCACCCCTTCCGTCCCAAAATGTAAGAAAACAAACGGCGTCGAAAATATGGAAAGGTAAAGAGCGGCGCGTGTCAACGACTTTGAGACAGGTGCTCACGAAATTTAGTGAGTTTTTCATGTGTTGGGTTTTTCACTGAAGAAATTTCGCGCCAGGATCGCCTAGCAACGACGATCGCCAACTCGGTCGACCCGCAGCATCCCCGCTTTTGTCCTCAGTCAGAGCGCGCGTTTCATCTGCCTCCTCCCACCAGACAGCGGTTCCGGAGTGGAAACCGGTTTGTTAATCCAGACTTCGCTGGGAAGGGCCGGTGGTTTGGGAGCGCTTCGTACGAAGCGCTCCGGGTGACGTTGGTAAGCAACATCGAGCACATCCTGGCGTTGCCGCAGGATGTTTTCCGCTTGGCCATAGTGAACCGTCGCTGGCGTCAACAAGCCTACGCCGGAGTGACGGTGCTCTTCGTTGTACCACCGAAAAAAACTCTGACAGAAAGCACGACTGTCCTGGATGCACCCAAAGCGGTCCGGGAACTCCGGCCGATACTTCAGGGTTCGGAATTGGCTCTCGGAATAGGGATTGTCGTCCGAGACGTGTGGCCGACTATGCGTTTTCGTGACACCCAGATCGGCGAGTAAAAGAGCCACCGGCTTGGACCTCATCGACGTGCCACGATCGGCATGCAGCGTGAGTTGACCGGGCTGGATGCGTTGTTTCTTGCAGCTCTCCTCGATCAGTCGCTTGGCCAACTCCGCGCTTTCGCGATAAGCGACCATCCAGCCGGTGACGTAACGGCTGAAGACATCGAGGATCACGTACAGGTAGAAGTACGTCCATTTTGCGGGTCCGAGTAGCTTGCTGATGTCCCAGCTCCAGAGTTGATTGGGAGCCGTGGCCAATAGTTCTGGCTTTTGGTAAGGCGGATGAAGTCAACTGATCGCGACGTTCGCGGGACTCGCCACGCTGTTCGAGTAAGCGATACATGGTGCGAATCGAGCAGTGATATTCCCCTTCATCGAGCAACGTCGCATAAACAGCGGCTGGCGAGCGATCTTGGAAGCGTTCTTCGTGCAGACGAGACAAGACCGCCTCCCGTTCCGCCGGGTGGAGTGCGCGTGCCGGCGAAGACCTCGACGCGGTCACCGCCGGAGAAGAAATCTTACGGCGATCACGGTAGTAAGAAGCGCGAGGCATACACAGAGCCTGGCAAGCAGCGCTGGTGCCGACGTCGTTCGCTAGTTCGGTGACCGCGGCCATCAGGATTTCTCCTCCGGGTCGGAGTCCGGCTCCGGAATCGGATGACCCAACAGCGCCGCCACTTTTTTTTGGACGTCGATGATGATGTGCGCCTTACGCAGATCTTCACTCAAGCGAGCATTCTGACGGCGAAGCTTCTGATTTTCTTCTTCTAGCGGATTGCGCTTGGACTTCGGCCCGCGTTTCCGCGGAGTCAGAGCCTCGAGGATTCCATCGGCCCGCTCTCGCCGCCAATAGGTCAGCAGCGACGAGTACAGACCTTCGCGGCGGAGCAGAGCGCCCAGGCCACCTCGCGTCGCAGCAGCGGCTTCGGCTTCTGCAAGGATGCGTTGTTTATATTCCGCGGTGTAGGTCCGCCGCTTTGGTTTGGCAACTACTTCTGGATCCGGCCGTGCAGCGAGCGACCGAATCGGCGCCCGCTTTGGCTGTCGCTGCACTGCGCTGCGGCTCGCTTCGCTCGCCTTCGCTCCGTTCCGCGCCAGCCAAACCCCCAGGAGAAAGAACAACACCAAGAGAATTCATATCTGCCTTTTTCTTTCTCGCCCTGCTCATTAATTAAGAGTACTAAACCTGTCTCAGGGATGTTGGCACGGAGGGGAGTGTGAGAGAAAAGGAGTTAGTTGTTAGTTTCTCGATTTGCGTAAGCCTATCAAAGCAAAGACATTAGGCAAAGTCGACAAAAAACAAAAGTATTTTCAAAGAACGACATTTTCAAGAACAGCGGGGCCAGTCCAGCTGACACCGTACAGCAAAAATCGGATGTTTCAAAATCGTTTAAATGAGCAAGACGAATCATTGCAGTGAGTTATCGCGATTGTACCAAGCATTGTCCCGGCTCTTGTTCCAGCCGCGAACACTTCGGATATGCCCCAGCGAGGTGACCGGGGCTAGAGATCAGGGACTAGAATCGGTGGAGCAGCGGCAGGAATCGTCGGAAGACATTGACTGCATGGGCAACCAGCGTTCCATTTGAAGAATCGTGGAAGGCGGACGATGGAGAGCGGTTACGGAGTTTGGTGAGTTGCGAATGAATGGGCCAATGCTTGGCTTTTGGACGGTAATCCTCTTGTGGAGCTGGGCGTTGCCGCTGGGCGACGGGTGAAAGTCGAGATCCCACTTTTTGGCGCCTTCGAAGAAGCCGTTGAGGGTTTGTAGATTCCACATGATTAGTTTGGACATGGGGGGAATAGGTTAGTGGTTGGGAATAGAAATTAGGGACGCGGAATTATTGCATTTGTTGGTGATTTGTCGTCACGCGTGAAAAAAACCGAGGAGCAGAGAGATTCCTCGCTTCGCTTGGAATGACGGCCACTCCAATGCACGGTGCCCCGATGTGAAGGGGATTTTTCCCCAGACTACTTGCCTTCGTCGGCCGAGGGACCGTAGATTGCGGGGACTTTCTGCTGGTTGAGGCGCAGATAGACGGTTAGTTGTCCGCGGTGGTGGGCCATGTGGTTGAGAACGCCCTCGCGGATGGCTTCGTAGCGAGTCTGCTCCATCATCAATTTGCCCGCAGACAGCATACGCCACTTGGAGTTCAGCAAATGATCATCGGTGGTTTTTTGCGGGACTTCGCGGCCTTTTTTCAGGCTGTTCTCGAACTGCTCGAGTAGTTCGCTGCGAGTTTTCCATGGCTGCGGTCTGAATTTCGGTCCTCCGGGCGGATTGATGTCAATTTCGTCCATGTTCACGACCATTTCGAGCCAGGCGGGGATGGTGGCGACGATGGCGGCGAGATTGCCGAGCGGCATGGATTTTTCGTGTAGTCTCCAGTCATTCTTTCCTTCCGGAACATTTTGTAATGTTTTGCGGATGCCGACGACTTCCTGATCTATTTCAGTTAGCAACAATTGGGTGATCTTCATGATGCGCTCTCCGTGTTTGTCTAGATGCAGGGCGGCGGCGCGGCGGGTTCATCGCGAGTCACGGAGCAGAATGCCCTGTACAGTCACAGGTTCGGAAGAAGAGAGATTCCTCCCTGCGCGAAGCGACACTTATGCAGGAGCAAAAGTGGAAGAAAAAGTGGCTTTCACTTCGCTCGGTAAGACGACTCAGCTTGAAATGACGGTAGTGGCGCGAACATTTATTTTTATTTGGCGAGCAGGGATTTCCAGCGGCCCCAGGCTTCTTCGCGGGCTTTCTTGTTGGCGGGGTTGGGATCGTCGGGTGTTTCGCCGGCACGCATGAAGCCGTGGCCAGCGCCATCGTAGGTGACAGGCTCGTAAGTTTTGCCGGCGGCTTTCATCGCGGCGGCGGTGTCCGGAATGGTGGCGTCGATGCGCGCGTCGTTGCCTCCGTAAAAGCCGTATACCGGACCCTTGATGCGGGACATGGCGTCTTTGGCGGGCGGAGGGCCATAGAAAACGAATGCCGCCGCGAGATCGCCGCGATTGGTGGCGAAGCGGAAAGTTTGTCCGCCACCCCAGCAGAATCCTGCGACGAATAGTTTGCCGTTCGCGGATGGAAGCTTTTTGCCGTAGTCGGCGGCGGCGTTGAGGTCGCCGGTGACTTGATCGGGATTGAGTTTGCTGACGGCTTCGGTGACTCCGCCTGCGGCGAAAGAATTGGTGCGGCCACCATTCGGCCCCATGCCGGTGAGCAGATCGGGAGCGACGGCGATGTAGCCGGCATCGGCGACTTCATCGGCGAGTTCCTGCGCCCAATCGCTGAGGCCGAAAATTTCGTGAATGACGAGGACCACAGGCCGCTTTTCTTTCGATTCAGGAAAAACGATTAGCGTTTCAACGTTGCGCCCGTCGTGCTTGATGGTGACCCATTCGCTGTGGCGAGGAGATTTAGCGATGCGTTCGCGGGCCCAGGACTGCGACCATTCCTGCGCGGCGGCGGTTTGTGCGGCGAACGTGATCGCGATGAATGTGAAGATGATAATTGTGTGGCGCTTCATGGTGCACCTCGTTGTGACCTGGCTGAGCAATATTATTGGCGATAGCGTGCGGCGGCAAGGGATTTTGTGTTGCTGTACGAACTCGTGGAAAAAACCGACCTCGACGTATTGAGAAGTCTTGCCTGCGCGTGAATCGAAGAGAGATTTCTCGCTTCGCTCGGAATGACGGTGCCGGAACGTGTCGATGTCGGAGCGAATGTCGAACGAGACATTTTGGAAGAGGCAGTTGGAGCCGCGATGAGGAATGATTATTTTGGCGCGTAGAAAAGATAGTCGGCGGAGTAGGAGACGCGGACTTCCTGGTTGACGTGATCCGAATCGCAGCCATCGGACGGAGATTTGCCGCCCTCGGTGTGCAGGCGTTGGATGGTAGTGGCGCGTGAGAGGATGCCGTTGCCAGTATGGCTGACAACTTTGAGCAGCAGCCAGGGGATGGACTCGGCGTCGGGCGAATCGAGGGTAACCAGGAGCTTGCCGGTGACTCGCGTGCCGTCGTTTGATTGCCAGGTGGGCCCGGCGAAATGTTTGCCGAACGGCTGCCCCTTGATATCGAAGAGCTGCGCTTCGGGAGCTTTTAGCGTCCAATAGAACTGCCCGCTTTCGCTTTTGCAGTAGTAAATCTGGTCGCCCTTTCCTTGCAACTGGAGAATAAGTTTTTCGTTAACGGGAGGTTGCAGCGCCGACGGAATTTCTTGCTGCTCTGGTTGCGTGGAATACTGCGCGACAAGCGGGAAAGAGCACAGCAAAAACGTGGCGATTAGATTTACAGATGCTGCTGCGATTTGGTGGAGGCGAGTGAGGTTGCGCATAGATCGGTTCCTTCCGTAGCACAGATTGGGACTCGAATTGTAGTTGCGACCGGTGCAGCCTTTAATGAGCACGATTATCGGAGGTGCGGTCTGTGACTGCAATACCAGCGATAATCTACTTCAGGAGCAGGGGCTTCAGGTTCGCTTTTTGCAATTTGGAGTTCACGGCCGCGAAATCTTCATCCACGACGGTTTTCCATCGTGCCAGGGAATCCCTGCTTGACGATTCCCAGGCCGTCGCAGCAGTGACCAGGTCCGCGGAGGGGGCCACGTCGGCGCTCTGCTCGACCATCAGCAAACCTGCGAGGGCGGACTGGGTGCGAGGAAGAGGCTCGTGAGCTTGGTTAGGGAGAGCGAGGCCGAAGAGCATAAAGTCATCGTCGCTGCCGAGTTCGCCTGGCACTTCCATTTTCTGGTTGAATTGATCGAGGGCGGCGAGGATTTCTGGTTTACCCGCGGCATCTTTTTTGCGCTCGTCGGTTTGTTTGCGGAGATCTCTTGCCTGTTGCAATGCGGTCGAAACTTTTCCCAATGTCTCGCTGAGTTGCGCGGCCACTGCGAACTGGCGTTGAAGAGCGTCGGCGCTGGCCTTTGAACGCGGATCCATCTCGATGGTCAAGGATTGCGTGGTAGTTTGGCGGTTGGCAGTGAGCTTGACGGAATAATTGCCAGGAACGGCCCAAGGTCCGGCAGAGAAAAAGAACGAACGCTGGACACCTTCAGGCAGGGCACAATGCAAGTCCCAGACGAAGCGATGCATGCCGGCCTGGTTGAGAAGAGGCTGCGGGTCGCGCACCCAGTCCATAGTCAATTTAACGGAATTCGGATCGGTCTTATATAGCTTGTCGTCGCTGGCAAAGCGGCGCACGAGTTTTCCTGCGGAGTCGAATATTTCGAGCAGAACCGGAGAGCCGGATTGTTCTCGCAAATAATAGTCGAGCACGGCGCCATCGGGCGGATTTGCGGAGAGAGATTCGTCCGTGGGGACGGGCGTGCCTTGGTCGTAGCCGGGACGTACGCGAAGCGCGGTTTGTGGAGCGAAGAGAAAGGCTTCGCTCGCTTGCACTTGCGAGTTGAGCTGCCGCAGCGGACTGACGTTGTCCAAAATCCAAAACGAGCGGCCGAAGGTGGCGATTACCAGATCGTTTTCGTGAACGACGAGATCGCGGACGGAAGTCGTGGGCATATTCAACTGCAAGGATTGCCAGTCGTCGCCGTCATTGAAAGAAATGTAAACGCCCGTCTCGGAGCAGGCGTAGAGGAGGCCTTTTCGAATGGGATCTTCGCGTATGCAGTTCAAGAAACTGCCGTCGGGAATTCCACTCGTAGCTCGTGTCCAGGTCTTGCCGAAATCCCGCGTGCGATAGAGGTACGGATTTAGATCTTCGAGACGGTGGCGATCTACGGCGGCATAGGCTATGCCTAGTTCGAAGTGCGAAGCCTCGATGTTGGTGACTTTGCTCCAGGGAGAAATCTCGGGCGGCGTGACGTTGGACCATGTTTTGCCTTCGTCCCGGGTGAGATGAATCAAGCCGTCGTCGGTACCGGTCCAGATTTCTCCTTTACGCACGAATGATGGCGCGATGGTGTAGATGACGCCGCGCCGTTTGTTGGAAGGAGCGTCTTTCGCGGTTGCGGGGTCCAGATTTGCCGGAACGCCGGGATCTTCTCGAGTTAAATCGGGGCTGATTTCGTGCCACGAACTGCCGCCGTCGGTGGTTCGAAAGAGAACTTGCGAACCGAAATAGAGAATGTGCGGATCGGTGGGAGAAAAAACCAGAGGCAGTGTCCAGGTCTGTCGAAAGGTGCCGGTTTGCGCCAGTGTGGGCGGCGTCATTTGAATTTCCTCGTTGCTGAAATCCTGGCGTGTGACCGTACCGCCGTAGACTATTCCACGATTAAGCGGATCGGGCGCGATGTAGCCGTTTTCGCCACCGGTTTCGATTGGACGCCAATCGTGAAAATTCAGCGAGCGGTAGTTGCTGCGGCTGGGCGTAGCTATGGCGTTGCTGTCCTGCTGCGCTCCGTAGACCCAGTAAGGGAAGCGATTATCGGTGACGACATGATAGAACTGGCCGGTGGGCTGGTTAAACCAAGAGCTCCAGGTTCCGCCGGAATTGCGAGTGACGATGGCGCCTTGATCGCAACCCATGATCATGCGCAGCGGCTGATCCGGATCGATCCACAATTCGTGATAGTCGTCGCCGCCGGGAGCGCCTTTCCAGACATTGAACGTGATGCCGCCGTCGCTGGATTTGTATGCCGCAACGTTAGGAACGTAAACCGTATCCGGATTCTTCGGATCGACGCTAAGTTCGCCGAAGTACCAGGGGCGCTGCCAGATGCGGCGATCGTTCGAAATACGTTTCCAATTTTGCGCGCCGTCGTCGGAGCGATAGAGGCCGCCGTCTTTTGCGTCCACGATCAAATAAATTCGTAGCGGATTGCTGGGGGCAATCGCGATGCCGATGCGGCCGAGCCCTTCGGAGGGAAGCCCGTGGCCAGTGATCGGTTCCCAATGATCGCCGCCGTCACGCGAACGGTAGAGACCGCTGCCCGGGCCATTCGAAGGCGGATAGATGCTCCAAGGCGGACGGCGCGTCTGCCAAAGCGAAGCGTAAATGGTCTGCGGGTTGCCCGGTTCGAATGCGAGATCGATAGCGCCGGTGTTTTCGTCTTTGAACAAAATGCGCTGCCAATTTCTTCCGCCGTCATTTGAACGAAAAACGCCGCGCTCTGGATTCGCTCCGTAGGCGTGGCCAAGCGCTGCTACAAAGAGTTTGTTTGAGTCCTTGGGATCGATAAGAATGCGGCCAATCTGCCGCGAATCAGCGAGACCGATGTACGCCCAGGTTTTTCCACCGTCGTTTGATTTATACATGCCATTTCCAGTGGAAATCGAGGAGCGCATGTCGGCTTCGCCGGAACCTACATAAATTATTTCGGGATTGGAAGGCGCGACGGCGATTGCGCCGATGGAAGCAACCGGCTGCGAATCAAAAATGGGATTCCATGTGCGGCCAGCATCGTTGGTTTTCCAAACGCCGCCGCCGACCGAGCCGAAATAGTAGGTTTCAGGTTCACCGCGAACGCCGGTCACGGCCACAACTCGACCAGCGCGAGACGGCCCGATGGAACGCCAGCGGAGATCCTGAAAGAAGTTGCCATCGACGCGAGGGGCGCTGTGCAGCGGCGGAGTAAGCTGCGCTGCGATTCCCGCGACCCAAACAGTCGCCAAAAGCGATGACAACCATGTGACGCGACACCATCTCACCATGCCGTCTCCCTTGCAATGGAACTCGCGCAAGTATTTTGAGTGTCGGAGTATATCTCAATTGAAGAAGCGGAGAACGGGAACCAAAGAACGCGAGCACAGAATTGCAAAGCGTCAGATCGTGTTTGCGATAGATGTCAACGTTGAATAGGAAGGATGTGCGCGAATGGGGGCCAGCCGGGCGCGCTCGAGATCGTCGCGGTAAAACAGATTGTAGGTGTCGAAGGGAATCAGGCGGCCGTCGGGATGGACGATGTGGATGCAGGTTTTCTTGACCGAGCGGACGTCGAAGGCGTGGGCGTCCAGAAATTGCACGATCAGCACGCGAAAAATATTTTTGTAGGACAGGTCGCTGGGAGCGGCGATTTTCGGCAGGCAGCACAGAAGTTCGCGCAGCGATATCGGCGCCGGATTGCGGCGAATGGTTGGTGGCAAAGAGTTTGAAGAGGCAATCGCGAACGCCAGGTTCTTCTTCGTAGACGATGGTGTTGCGCGCGGCATTCAGCAGAACGTCAGGCTCGACGAAGCGGGTGAGCGGAACAACCTTCCCGTCCAGCTTCAGCGCGTAAGCCATGGCCAGAGAATCCGGATGGCAAGGTACGGGAATAACGTCTTCGGGGCGAAATATGTTCGTCTGTTCGAGAATTTTACGGCGGACTTCGGTGAGCGTGAGCCGGTCGGTTGCAGGGTCGAAGCGTTCCAGGCGTCCGGCGTCCTGAATCGGCTGCAGAGTCACGCCGCGCACGCACGGCTGCTGCGAGCGCGTAGTCGATGATCTTGCCGATTTCGCCGTCGTTCAGTCCTTTGCGCAGCGTCGCCACCAGCGTGGTCGAGATGTTCGTACTTGTTCAGGCGTTCGACGGCCCGCTCGCGAATGCTGCGCAGATCGCCGCCGCGCAAATCGAGCAGCGCTTCGCGTTCGAACGAATCGAACTGCAGATAGACTTCGAAGTCTTCGATTTCCGCGAGGCGTTTTACGAATTCTTCGTCCTGCGCGATTTTCAAGCCGTTGGTATTGACCATCAGGTGACGAATGGGCTGCGCCTTGGCCATTTTTACGATCGTGAAAAAATCGGGATGGAGAGTGGGTTCGCCGCCGGAAAGCTGTACTACGTCGGGATGGCCTTCGTTGCGAACGACAGCGTCCAGCATTTTTTCAATCAGCGCGAGCGAGCGATGCTCGGTGCGTTCCGGTCCGCTGCCTGCGTAACACACCGGGCAGCGCAGATTGCAGGAGTCGGTCAATTCGACGAGCGAGAGGCAGGAGTGTTGCTCGTGATCGGTGCACAAGCCGCAATCGTAGGGGCAACCCCACTTTACCGGAGTGTTGTAAACCAATGGCATTTCCGGCTTCTTGATAAAGACTTCGCGGCAGCGCCGGTAGTAATCCACGTCGTCGGCGATCAGTACGCGTTCCGCGCCGTGATCTGGGCAGCGCTTCAGCAGAAAAACTTTGTCGTCTTGAAAAACGATCTTGCCTTCCAGTTTGCGAAAACACTTCGAGCAGATGGTCAGCGCTACATCATAAAAAAGGTACGGCCGTACCCGTTCCGTCACTGACCCGCCCTCCGTCGCCGCAAGAAATTGATCGCGATGGTCACTAACAGCCAGATCAAACTGACTACGCAAGCGACAGCACACACCACAAAAGACCAGAAGAAAAAAGCATTCGCCTTTGCTTTACTGCCTATCATGAACGTGCGCGAACAGCCATAAAACGATCCCACTGAAAGGATGAGCGTCGCCGCAACTGTAATCAGAATCGGAATCACTCGTAGCCGCGGTTTCTCATTCATGACATCCCTCGACCACTGCTTTCACGCACGGCTTTGACCACGATCCACACGATGGAGCCCAGGAATGCCAGCACACAAAGCAAAAAACATCCGGCAAAAACGCTGCTCATTGATGAGTTTCCGCTCAGCGTGGACGCGAAACCAAAGCAACTCCCGGCCCCCAACAGGAAAGCGCACAACAGCGCTAATAAAATCGGTTTATAGATTGGTCTTCTCCCCGGAGATAGCGGCTCTTGATTCATATTCGTCATCGCCCCCGCCGAAAAAGATCCTCATCAACACACTAAGTTCTTCCGCCAAATGCCCACAGCCACACCTCGATTACGAGGCTTACCACGGCCCAGAAAACACCGAGCAGGCCAAGAATCATCAGATACTGAAACGTTTGAGCGGTTGCGTTGAGCTGCTCATTCGGCGAGAGGATGTCATGATTTCCGACAAAACCAAAGCACGAGCCAACGAACAGCAGCGCTCCGCTGAACACAAGAATAGCGGTCTGAACCGCCACCCGACCCATGTTTTTGCTTTTTGGCGAGAGGTCCGGCGCGTGCGGCGCAGGATTACGAGCGACCGACACGAGTTTTCCTCTTCCCCTAAAATCGAGAATATATAGACTGGCAAGCCAGATCACTCCTACCGCCAGGGCGATTAAACCGAAAGTGAGAATTATCGGCAAGGCTTGCCGAAGCAACGATTGCCGGCCCAGATCCGCCGGCGAGAAGACAATCGTTACACGTGAAGCGGTCGCTGTGATGATTCCGCAGCAAAACGTTGTCAACGCTGCTTTGTGGCCAGTCATCGGCAATCGCGGTACCGGAATTTGGAGACGTTTATGAAGACACAATTGGCCGCAACCAATCGCTTGTTTTAACTAATTTCATAAAAGCCCAAATTAGTTCGCCCAAAAACCAAATGACGCCAGAGGCAGTGGCGGCCAGAGCGGTAACAAACCCGAATGAACGCAAGAAAGTGAAAGAGGGGTCGTTCTTTTCGGGATGCGCATACGCATGAGCCACCAGCCAATAAGGCGCCGGCGAAAACGGTGAGCACGATAGGGAGCCAATAGCTCTTTCGCTGCCGGTGCGGTTTGCTGACAAATCCCACCACTGTCATCGTTGCCGCGATCAAGAATCCCCAAATGGCAAAAACCGGCGAAAGTGCTGGCGCGATCCTTGGTTCGGTTATCTGCACGATCAATAAGAAGGTGCAGGCTAAAGATAGAAAAATTCCGGCGGCAATCAATCCGTCATGCCAAGTTCGCACTGGGGGCGGGCTTTGAATTTTCAACGCTCCTGTATGTCTACTTCTCTTCGAACATGCAGCACAGTCGCGATTGCGTTGGACGAATCGCCGCTGGTTTGTTTCGCCGTCAGCCAACGAAACCAATCAGAATGGCAAAAAAAGAGCAAAGCAACGCAAGTCCATTGGATGGACGACATGCCGAGGAACACTCTTACGCCGGGCTTGAGGAAGTCACAAGCCAGGCGAAAACAGGCGTACGCCACCATGAACATCTTGAAGAGATCGCCGGAAACGAATGGCCGTTGCATCCGCCGCCATAGAAATGTTGCGAGTGCCAGAGCAAACAGCACTTCGTAAAGTTGTGTCGGGTGGCGAGCGATTCCGTCGCCGAAGTTCACGCCCCACGGCAAAGATGTAGCGATGCCCGCGGTGTGATCTTCCACTCCCGTGAGGAAGCATCCGATGCGGCCGACAGCAATTCCCACGCACAGGGGTACAGCGAACAAATCCCCGGTTCGTCGAGTGATCCCTAGCAAGCGTTTGGCCGTTTCTACGGCAACTAGGCCACCGATGAACGCGCCAACAATGGTCTTTCCGCCCATCAGGTAAGCCGGGTCGCGCCAATGCGCCAGCGTGAGGGCGGGATCCTCAAACCAATACAACACTTTGCTACCGAGCACCGCGCCCATCGCCGCCGCAGCTATCATCCACCAGCGATCCGCGTCGTCCAGCGCATCGCCAGTGCGCTTTCGCAATAGCAGGTAGACGCGAAATGCAACAGCGTACGCCGCTGTTTCAAAAACCAGATGAGGATGAAGCTTGAGTGCGCCGACGGAAATGTAAACCGGAAAGGTCATGGCGTAGGAAATGACCACGCGCTAACGCTACTCGCGAATCGCTACGGCGTCAATCCAAGTTCCAGCAAATACTGTGCGACTTCGATGTGGCCGCGCTCTTGCGCAAAAGCCAGCGCATTCTTGCCGTCGTCGGTGCGCGCATGCGGGTCTGCGCCGTGGACCAGCAGTGTTTTCACAGTTTCCAGATGGCCATTCGCGGCAGCCGTAAGCAGCGGTGAATAACCTTTCGCGTAGCGGTAGTTTACGTCAGCGCCATTTTCGGCGAGCCACTTCGCAATAGACGCATGTCCGCCGGCAACTGCTCCGGTGAGCGCAGAGTATCCCGTTCCATTTGTCGCGATGGCGTTAATCTCCCCGCCTTTGTCATGCAAGTAGCGCACGACATCCTCATGTCCGAAAGCGGCAGCCAATGCCAACAGCGGAAATCCGTCCGGAGAATAGCTTTTCGCCAGTTCTGGATGAGCGGCTATCGCTTCGGTCACGTGCGCCAAGTTGCCAGCAGCTGCGGCCTCGTGCAAATTCAGCATCGCACCGGTTTCGACCAGCACGTCGCGAATATCTTTTCGTCCGGTGTAACAAGCCATCAGCACGGCGGACTGGCCTTGCGGATTCCGTGCGTTCACGATTTCCGCGTTCGCTGCACACAGCGAACGCACGTTTTCAATGTCGCCAGTTCGAATCGCTTCGAAGAGTTCGGTTGCCGCATCCATTTAGTTCTCTCCAGAAAACAGAAACGATACTTCGAATAATTTTCAGGATTGTTAGCGGCGGGCACGGTCTTTGCGGACCGCGTCTTCAATCAGAGCATCCAGTTCGTCGCGCCTGAGGGTAATTTCGTCGGTCACGCTTTCTTCTTCATCGCTGGTGACCGGCAGGTCGGCACCGCCGCCCGGCGGCGATTGGACGCCGTAGCGGGCACGAGCAGCCATCAATTTTGCCACTTCGCGGCTGGAGAAAAGTTTTGGCGTGCCGGCTTTTTCCGCGGCCAGCGTGATTTTCGCGGTGTGCTCCACGGTCTCCATGCGATAAAAAGCGGTGAGCAGGTCCGGGCCACAAGTGACGGCACCGTGATTGGCCAGCAGCAGCGCATCGTAGTTCTGCACGTAGGGTTCAATCGCGGCGCTCAATTCCGAAGTACCTGGGGTCGCATAGCGAACCAGGGGTACTTTGCCAAGGCCGATCACCACTTCCGGCAACAGCGCTTGATCCAGAGCGCGGCCAGCAGCTGCAAATCCCGTTGCGGTCGCGGGATGCGCGTGGCAAATCGCGTGTACGGCCTGGCGCGTCCGGTAAAACAGCAGGTGCATCAGCACTTCAGACGACGCCTTTCGGGTGCCTTCGAGATGCCGCCCTTCCTGATCCACTACGACAAGATCGTCGGGTTCGAGCATCCCTTTATTCATGCAGGTAGGTGTGGTGAGGATGCGACCGTCATCCAGGCGCACCGAAAGATTGCCCTCGCAAGCGACGATATAGCCGCGCTCGTACATCCACCGGCCCACGAGGCAAAGCTCGCGCCGATGCTGCTTTTCATTCTTGTGAGTTCCAGCTAACCCTGAGTCCGAGCGCACGGTGCGGACTCCTTCCTCGCGCGGCATTATCTACCGTGCGAGTTATTTTGCAACTAAAATTATTTGTCCCCGGCAGCCCTGGCCTGAACAGCCAGGACCAGGCCGGTTCGGATACCTGGCTAAGCGTAGATTCCGCGCAATTTCAGAGCTTTAGCTACTCGGTCAATTGCCACCATGTAGGAAGCAATGCGGTTATTGACTTTGTGCGTTTCCGCGTACTTTACCACGACATCGAAGGCATTCACCATAATGTCCATCAGGCGCTCGTTGACTTCGCTTTCGCGCCAGAAAAACCCTTGCCGGTCCTGCACCCATTCGAAGTAGCTGACGGTTACCCCGCCAGCATTGCCCAAAATGTCCGGCACGGTGAACACGCCTTTGCTGTCCAGAATGGCGTCGGCCTGCCAGGTGGTAGGTCCGTTAGCGCCTTCGCACAGAATCTTAGCCTGAACTTTGCCGGCATTTTTCTCGGTGATCTGGTTTTCGATGGCTGCGGGTATAAGTACTTCGCACGGCTGAAACAGCACGTCTCTCGAACTCATCTTGGCGCCGCCGCCGGGGAATTCCTGCAGCGGTTTTCTCTGATTGGTCACCCAATCAATCACCTTGGGAATATCGAAGCCGTTTTCGTTGTACAAGCCGCCGCCGATGTCAGCGAGCCCAACAATCTTGTAGCCAGCCTTGCTCATCAAGTCTGCCGCCATCGAACCCACGTTACCGAAGCCCTGAATCACTGCGCGGCAGTGTGCTTTCTTCATACCGAGCTTTTCCACCGCTTTGTCCACGCAGATCATCACGCCGCGGCCGGTGGCTTCTTTGCGCCCGCGCGAGCCGCCAAGTTCAATCGGCTTACCGGTAACGACCGCCGTCGTCGCCTGCCCAACGTGCATCGAATATGTATCCATGACCCACGCCATGGTCTGCTCGTTAGTGCCAACGTCCGGTGCAGGAACATCGCGCTCCGGTCCCAGCCAACTGGAAAGCTCCGCCGTGTACCGCCGCGTCAGCCGCTCCTGTTCTCCCCGCGACATCTTGTTTGGATCGCAAATGACGCCGCCCTTGGCACCGCCAAATGGAATGTCCACTACCGCGCACTTCCAGGTCATCCAGGCGGCAAGTGCGCGCACTTCATCGAGACTAACGTCCGGGGCAAAGCGAATTCCGCCTTTGCCGGGGCCGCGCACTGTCGAATGCAGCACCCGATACCCGGTGAACACCTCCAGCGTCCCGTTGTCCATTCCCACCGGGATGTACATGGTCACTTCTTTATCGGGATACTTCAGATACTTATAAATTCCCTGCTCGAGGCCCAGCTTTTTGGCCGCTTCTTCGAAACGAGCCTCAGCATTCTGGTAAACATTCATTTCTTCCGGTGCGGTCGCTTGCGACATCCCAAACGCTCCTTTGACTGCGGAAAAGCGCGCTACGCTTTGCCGCTTTGCACACCAAGACGCAACTACGGTTGCAGCTTTTTTCTTCGATTGGCCTGTGACGCTCGAAATTAGCAGGCTACCCACCCGCAGACGCGTAACAAGGCCGGGCCGCCAGTATACGAATCCTTTCCGCATGGCCGCAAGCCATGAGGCCGGGAATGGGTTATTGAACCGACAATGCCATGAAGAACTGTATCCATGCGAATTCGTGTGGCATCGAACGAAAGCACGCCCCACCGCACAGGAGATTCATCGATATGACGAAGATGAAAGTGGCGCAAGTTTCCAAAGCCAAAGGCGATTTTGAAATTGTGGAACGGGACATTCCCTCTCCGGGACCAGGCCAGGTGCGCATCAAGGTGCAGGCCTGCGGCGTTTGCCACAGCGATCTCTACACCAAGGAAGGCTTGTGGCCCGGCCTGCAGTTTCCGCGTATTCCAGGTCACGAGGTGGCCGGACTCATTGACGAAGTCGGCTCAGGCGTAACCACCTGGAAAAAGGGCGACCGCGCGGGCGTAGGCTGGCACGGCGGCCAGGACAACACTTGTTCAGCATGCCGCGCGGGCGATTTTGCCAACTGCGAAAGCACGAAGATTACAGGGATAACTTACGACGGCGGCTATCAGGAATATATGGTCGCTCCCATTGAAGCGGTTGCGCGGATTCCGGATGAATTAGAAGCCGCGGAAGCCGCGCCGCTTTTGTGTGCCGGGATTACAACTTTTAACGCGCTCCGTCACAGTGGCGCCGGCCCCGGCGATCTCGTGGCGGTGCAGGGAATCGGCGGACTCGGCCATCTGGGAATCCAGTTCGCGAATAAATTTGGCTACCGCGTAGCGGCCGTCGGACGCGGCCCGGAGAATGCCGCACTGGCGAAAAAACTTGGCGCGCACCACTACATTGACAGCAGCGTCAGCGGCGCCGCTGAGCAGTTGAAAAAACTGGGCGGCGCAAGCGTCATTCTGGCTACCGCCCCCAGTTCCAAGGCCATGTCTGAAATATTTCACGGACTCGGCCGCAACGGTTCGCTGCTGGTGGTTGGCGCGGATCTGGCGCCCCTGGAAATCCCCGGCGCCGCGCTTATCAACGGCCGTAAGCGTGTACAAGGCTGGGCTTCCGGAACCCCCAGCGATTCCGAGGACACCTTGCGTTTTGCTGCGCTCAGCGGCGTGCGACCGATGATCGAAAAATTTCCGTTAGCTAGAGTGGCTGATGCATATGCGCGCATGCTCAGTGGCCACACGCAATTCCGGGTTGTACTGACGATGTAAGAGTTACGAAGCGGAAGCTTCGCCCGCGTCTTTCCATTTTTGTTTTTTTGATTAAGAATGCATTACTGCAGCCTGAATTGCACAGTCACCGTCAAATGCATTGGTACTTGCTGGCCATTCAAGGTTGCGGCTCTGTATTTCCATTGCCGCACGGCATCTACAGCCGCCTGGTGTAGCAGGGCCGGGCCGGCAATCACATGCGTAGCGGAAACGCGACCGTCGGCGCCTATGAGGGCGTCGATTTTCACATCTCCGCTGACTCGCTGATTTCGCGCCATCTGCGGATAGACTGGCGCAACGGAAGATAGCAACGTGGCTGTCTTCACGTCACCGCCGACCTGCACGGAAGCGGCTGGAGCAGAGGGCTGTTTGGGATTGCTGGGTAGCAGATTTCCGTTCGAAATATCGCCACCTGGAACTACATCGCTACTTAGCGCGGGCGCCGCAACTGCGCCGCTGTCTGATCCCGCACTCCTGCCCAGCACGGGGGCTCCCAAATGCACATTGCCTAAAGACGGTTTTTTCGCCGGTTCTTCTATGGAATGCGATGACGACACGACGGGCTGTTCATGATTGTGTTCGCCGGCCGCGGACTTGGATAATCCCGCCGCGAGAGTTTCCGCTGGTTTGTTTTCGGCTCGAGGATTCTGCGAATTCAGCGGATTGCGATTTGCTTCACCACCCGGCGTCGAAGTTGGCAAACCGGACTTTGACATCGCTGACGAGTCCATTGCTGCGGTGCTTGCGGCAGCGGGCGCGGCGATTTGATTTGCCGCGCTTGCGGTCGCGTTCGCCGAGACATCTTTCACCTGATTCGAATACCAATACCATCCGCCGCCGGCTACCAACAGCGCAGTCGCAGCCAACAATCCCAGCTTCAGTCCTCCGACCGATCCCTGGGAACCGTCTTCCGCTTCGCCAGCCCTTGCGCCAAGGGCCAGACCTGAACCGAAATTTGGCGTGGGTCCATCTCCGCCGAGTGTGAAAACAGCTTGCTGGTTTGAATCTGAATCCTGTGCGGCAGGTTCCAGCGAAAGCGATTCGGTTTTCGAGTGTTCGTTCGAATCGGAACGCGACGTCAAGGTCTCAGCAGGTTCTGCCAAGAACGGGTTTGGTTCCAGTGCTTTCGCGTCCAACTCGCGACTTGCCGGCGTTTTCGTTTCTGGTGAAGTCGAAATGACCGAGGCATTCCGCGCCAGTGGCTCCAGCCACGCCGGAATTTTTACTTCATCGGCCCCGAAATCGAACGTGGATGTGCCAGGAGCCGGGTTTTCTTGTACTGCCGGGGGGATCAGCAAGCTGGTAAGAGATTCTTTTTTTTCTGAATCGTGCGCAGATTTTGCTCCTGGCGCAAGTGTCTTCGCGAGTTCGCCTTGCTTCGGCTGTACTTGGCGCAGCTTCTGGATATTTCCTTCGGGCGTTCTCTCGGTGACAACAGGTTTAACTCTCTCAGGTCCTTTCAGTTCCGGGCCCGACTGGCTGTGAGTCAAGAATTCCGACAACGTGGGAATCTTCGCCGCAGCCGGTAAAAATTCTATGCGCGCGACGGAAGCGGGCTTGGGCTCCGTGCCAAGCGAAGAAATTGTGTCTGTTATGGGCGTTGCAGGTGGTGCCGTCGATTTTGTCTCTGCTGTTTTTTCTTGTGACGGCTTCATCGCGAGCGCGGTAATGATCTCAAGAGGTTTCGCTGGGTTGGAAAGGTTCGGGGCAGTTCCGCTGGACGGAAACCGCATGCCCCAAAATCCAGGCGAGGCTTCCGTGAACTCCAGTTCGACGTACCCGCTGGCGCTGGAATAGCTTTTGGATTTTACGACCTGACAAACAACTTCTTTTTTTGTTTTTTCGTTGGTCAAAAAGAGCAGTTGCCCCGAGGACACTGGCGACGCAAGGCGAATCACTGCGCCATTGGCGAAAACTAAAACGGTCTGCGCATTTTCGGAAAATGGCTCGCGCCGATCGCTGCCTTCGACGGTGCGCGCGCCGTTCACGGTTACAGGAATTTCCGCTGCGGCCGGCTGCGATTTGGCGCCGGCTGAAGCCGCAGTTGCCGTATTCGATTGTGGCGACGTCAGTGTTTCTGGTTCTCGTGTGCTTGGAGCCATGGTTTACCTGCTTGCAGTTGCGAATTTGTTTGAGCGGACCCCGGGAGGAAACCCACACCGCTCATCCTTTAGAGATTGGCGTTGTGCGACGGGGGCTGCGATAGTACGCGGGTACTACGTGCGAAACACCTGTCCGGACGGACAGGGTGTTAGCACAATTTTTGTTTTCATGAGACTCACGCGTTTTGTGCAGAGAAAAACGGTTTTTGCACCAATCGGAAATGGAATTCCGGATTAGAATGCCAACGATGGAAATTCGCGCACTGGTGGAAAGCGATGCGGCCGCGTGGTGGCAAATCCGATTGGAAGCTCTGCAGGCCGAGCCGTTCGCTTTTGGTAAGTCGGTTGAAGAGCACCTGGCTACTGCCCTAGACTCCGTAGCGCATCGCTTTCGTGACGTAGCTAAAGGCAATTGCAATCTTGGGGCGTTCGAAAATTCCGAACTGATCGGAACAGCGACATTCTTGCGCGAGACCGGACTGAAGGAAAGGCATAAGGGCCGTATTTATGCTGTTTATGTGTCCGCGGCGCACAGAGGAAATGGCGTGGGAAGGGCACTGATCGCCGCTCTTCTGGAAAATGCGAAGCAGGATCCGTCGTTGCAACAAGTCTTGCTGTCGGTTGCCGCAACTCAGATCGCTGCAAAAAAGCTTTACCGCTCTTTCGGTTTTGAGACGTTCGGCACGGAACCCAACGCTCTGAAAATCGGTTCGACGGACGTTGACGAAGATCACATGATCTTGCGAGTTCGCTAGCGGCCGATAGGGCAGAGTCGTCCCAAACCGCGTGTTCACGCAACCGGAAGGGAATTCCGTCACGGCGAGACCGCAAATGAGTTTGTCATCCTGAGCCCGCGGCAAGGTGGGTGGTGAGAATCGCAACTCGCAATCGACTATACGCGTATCGCTCGGCAGTCGTTGCAACCCATCCGGGCTCTTATTTCGTCGGACCAAACGGCAATTTGAACTGCTCGTCAATCGCCACCTGATAACCGATGACCAGCTTGTTCGTTTCGTTGGCCATGCCGATCATCGCTTGCAATTCCTTGAACATGGCCGGAGTCATTCCTTTTTTCACGGCGGATGCGGTGTGCGACGCGATGCAGTAGTGGCAGTTGTTGGTCACGCTCACCGCGACGTAGATCAATTCCTTGGTCAGTGGATCGAGAGCGCCGGGCGCCATAATTTCCTTGATGTCTTGCCAGGTCCGCTTCAGCGTCACCGGGTCGTGCGCGATCGCCTTCCAGAAATTATTGATCCAGTCGGTCTTCCGCGTGGTCATGATGTCGTCATAGACCGCGCGTACTTCCGGAGTCGCCGCTTGGTATTCGATCAATCCAAATGTGGACATGGTTTCCTCATGCAAATAGAAATCGCAAAAATCACCAGTGATCTGCTCAAAACAAATATCTGTGCGAATGCCAGCCAGCGAAAGCGATCGCGTCGGCGCGGATTCGGCGTTATTTCTTCGCATGGCCGGGAAGAAATGCGTCCAGCAGCAGGCGCGCCAGGCGCGGAGAATTGTGGCGAATCTTATCGTGCTCTTCGAGCAGATTGCCCAGCAGCAAACGCACACGGGATTTGCGCAGTGCCGCGACGTCGAGTGTAACCTGCGATGCGCCTTCCTTGCGGTAACGGCTGGCAACCGCTGGCGAAACTTTTTGTTTGTTGGCGACGACGTAGTCAACGATGTCCGGATTGACGTGATTTTGAATGGCACGCAAATGTTCCGCTACGGAATAATTTGTCGTTTCGCCGGGCTGCGTCATCAAGTTGCTGATGTACACGCGGGGAGCCCGCGAACGCGCAATGGCGCGAGCGATCTCGGGAATCAAAAGATTGGGCAGAATGCTGGTGTAGAGCGAACCCGGTCCGATCAAAATCAAGATCAGCTTTGTGGATGGCATCGAGCGCTTCCGCGATGGGACGAACATTCGGCGGCACCAGCATGAGCTTGCGAATCGGGGAGCGGCTGGCGGTGATGCGAGTTTCGCCGTGTACGCGCTGGCCATTTTCCAGAATTGCTTCGAGAGTCACGTTGGAAACGGTGGAAGGAAAAATTCGCCCGCGGATGGCCAGTACCCGGCTGGAGACGCGGACGGCTTCCGCAAAATCTCCAGTGATGTGCGTAAGCGCGGCGAGAAACAAATTGCCGAAGTTGTGGCCGATGAGCCCGCGTCCGGCGCTGAAGCGATATTGAAACAGGCGACTGAGCAGCGCTTCGTCCTTGGAAAGCGCAACCATACAGTTGCGAATATCACCGGGAGGAAGCACGCGATTTTCGCGGCGCAGGCGGCCGGAGCTTCCGCCGTCATCGGTGACGGTGACGATAGCGGCGAGATCCACGATCGGCGCGGCGCGGAGTGGGAAAGGGATCGTGGCGCGGCACCACATGCTGTTTCAGTCCGCGCAACAGGGCGGAAAGGCCGGTGCCGCCGCCGAGAGCGACCACGCGAATGCCGCGAGAGGAATTGCGGGAGAGCGAAGCTGTTTTTTCACGGCACCGCCAGAATGTGCGTTGATGCAGTCACGTTAACTGGAGCTATGCAGTGTTGCGAAGATTCTGCCGGACTGGAAGCGGCGACAATATATCGTAATACGATAGAATGCCGGGACAAGGCTAGTAGCCTCCGTCTTTTTCCGGATAGAGCAATTCGGTGAAGCGCGGATCTTCCTGAAGAAATGCAAAGTCTTCGTCGTTGCGCGCGTGATAGCGATTGGCGCCACGCAGTTCGATGGCAATTTTCAGATTGGCGAGCGCGGCGTCGGCTTCGCCGGTGAGACAATCGAGCGCTGCGAGCGCGTACACAATGTGATCGGCCTTGGGCGCCAGTTTGCGCGCCTCTGTCCAAACTTTCGCGGGCGTCATCCCAGCGGCCCAGATTCATCATGGCCACACCGCGCTGATAATGTTCTTCAAAAGTGCGCGGATTCTGCTCCTGGGAAGGCTTCATGCGCTGTTCGGCAATTTTGATGTGCATGCGGGCGCGGTCGGCGAGTTCCTTGCTGGGGCCGGCGACAACTTTTTCCAGTTCCTGTTTGGCGCGCTGAAATTTTTGCTGGTGAAACAGGCTGAGAGCCTCGTCGTAGAGCTTCATCTGAGCTTGAACGAGCGGATCGACCATTTCAACGCCTCCGCGTTGGGGCGGATGGGCGGGAGCTAATGGCTTTCTTTTCTGCGGACTTGGATGAGGCCTTGCCGCGAGAGGAGGTGCTTGACGAGGACTTTTTCGCCTTAACCATGCGAGGCACTCTAGCAGAGGAGTGGTGAAGCGTCAACGCGTGGTGAAATGTAGACGTAGGAAGTCGAGTAGGATAATGCGGCGCTCGACGGAGAGGCATGCCAGGAAAAGCAGGCGGGAGGAAGTAAGTGAGCTTCGGTAGGGATGCCACCCCGAGTGTTTTGCCTCTCAAGTGTTTGTAAATGATCTGAAAACAAGATGCGTTATCAATTTCTGGCAAACACAAGTTCGTGCAAAGCGTATCAAAAGAAAGGGTTTAAGTCGTTGCCACGGAGCGGCGCGAGATGTCATAGAGACTAAACACTTGGTGTTAAATACTATAACGATACTAGGAAGTCAAGCGAAAAGGGTCTGCCGTGTGAGGGTTTGCTGCTGAACGTTTCGATTTGAGGCTACAGAAGAGAGCAACCGCCAGCGGGTGGTGAGCGGCGAACTGGTGAATCGTTACCAGACGGGAGCAGTGGCGAAAAATAGGCTGGGCGAGGATGGGGGTTGTCACGGAGACTGGTAGAGCAGCGCGTAGTGGTCGGCGATTCGGCAGGCAAAGAGAGATTCCTCGCTTCGCTCGGAATGACGGCTGGATAGATCTACAATGCCGCGACCAAATAGCCCGGCTAATATCTAGTGCAGCACATTTGGACGGGCGCGACGCATATGCTATAAGTCTTTGGAACTAAAACGGGTTAAGACAAGTGCCTTTCATCAATTTTCCTGCGCGCGAAATTAACTGCAAGCTGGTGTACTACGGTCCGGGTCTGGGCGGAAAGACCGCCAACCTGCAGTGGATCTACGACCATACGGGGCAGAATCAAAAAGGGAAAATGGTTTCGCTGGCGACGGAAACGGATCGCACGCTGTTTTTCGACTTTTTGCCGCTGGATCTGGGAACAGTGCGCGGGTTCAAAACGCGCTTTCATTTATATACCGTGCCTGGGCAGGTGTTCTATGAGGCCAGCCGCAAATTAATTTTGAAGGGCGCGGACGGCGTAGTATTCGTAGCGGATTCGCAGGAAGAGCGGCTGGACGCGAATTTTGAGACGCAGGAAAACCTGCACGAACATTTGAAAGAGCACAACCTGAAGTTCGACACGATTCCGTATGTGCTGCAACTGAACAAACGAGATTTGCCGAACGCGCTGCCGGTGGATGTGCTGACAAAGCACTTGCAGAAAAAAGGCGAACCGGTTCTGGAAGGCGTGGCGATTACCGGGCAAGGTGTGTTCGAGACGCTGAAGGAAGTGGCGAAGCTGGTGTTGGCGGAGTTGAAGAAGAGCGGGTAGAGGCGGTTGTAAGTAACAAAAAATAAGTTTTAAGTTGTAGGTTAGATTCTGCTACCGAATCCTGCACACACTTCTTGCCGCAAAGTTAGTTCACACGATTGCTCTGAATCTCAATAAAGACGAAATGTGACTTCAACCGGGACGACGGTGGCGATGGGTGTGCCATCAGCGCGCATTGCGGGTTTGAATTTCCATTCTTTGATGGCGTTGTATGCTTCTTCGTCCAATCCATAGCCGAGCAGTTTTATCGGGCGGAGCTGTTGAACCTGGCCGTCCGGTGAAACGACAACTTCGAAAACGGAGTTGCCTTGAATTTTCTTTTTACGACCGAGATCCGTGTAGGAAGGATCGGGGCAGTGAACGCAGGAAGGCATGCCGACGCCGCCCACACCAGCCCTGAAGATTAGAGTTGGATCGGAATCCTTCGCGGGGAATGGAGTCAGGAGGCTGTCGAGAAAACCGCTCACTTCGATGGAGGTGTTGATCGTGTCGAGAACAGCACCATTTGAAACTTGAACTGGAGTAATTTCGAAGAGATACGAACGCTCTCGCTTAACAACGGTTCCAATGATGACGATGTCCGCCCCTATACGGGGAGCGGCTTCATGCAGTATCTGAGAAGTCAAAGCAATTGAGGCAGCGCCGCGGACATCGGCCATATCTTTGTCGAAAGATTTGTGGTCGGCAACGTGAAGATATTTTTTCCCGCATTCCTGAAGGGATTGAGAAAGGTACCATGCAAAGTAATGTGCCTGAGCTGAAGCAGTGCCGTCGAGAGAGGCAAAATCGGCGACGGCGACAAGGCCCGGTTTGAGAGGCTTCAGTCTTTTTGCCAGTTGCGCGCTCGTATCATCGAGCTTCGAGAATTGAGCTGACGCGGCGCAAGCTAGAGTGAGAATTAACACCGAAACAGCGCCAACGCGAACGACCTTAGGAGAGAGCCTCATAAGACAAGGCTATCACGCGGGTTTATGGTCAACGGATCATGAGACGTGGAAATTCCAAAGCTTAAACAGGGCTTCAATTGAATTTGGAGGCTTTGGCGAGAGTGTCGAAGGTGGGGATGGCTTCGACCAGGCGGGTGACGGTGAGTGCGTCGAGGACCCGGCCGGGTTTACAGATGAGGTGAAGCATACCTCCTTCGCGACCGAGTGAGACCGACATACGGACAAGCGTGGAGATGCCGGAGCTGTCGATCTGCGGTACACCGTTGAGATCGATGATGACCTTGCGCGCACCGTCCTGGAGAACAGTGGTCAGCGCAGTGGTGAGCTGGTCACTGGAATCGCCGATGGTGAGACGGCCGTGCACGTCAAAAATGTGTACGCCGTCTTGCTTGCGGACGTTAATTTCGATGGGAGCGTGTTGAGTCATTTTTTAGGTCAGGGTTTGTAGAACAACCTGTATATCTCGGGGCTTGTACCTACAAGCCCTGATGACGCAAGACGGCATTATACGACGAGGCGAGGCAGTACTGGCAAATGAGATTGGAAATGACGCACAAATGGGACATCGCCATCGCTGACGCGCGAAAAATTCAGGAGCAGCTGCGCGCAAAGTGGATCGGGGTAGACCGATTCGGAGAAATCCGGACCGTGGCCGGTCTGGATGCCGCGTTTGTGCTGACCGGCTCGCAGGCGTTTGCGGCCAGCCGGAACCGATGGACGGCACTGAGAGAGGCGAATCGCGCGATAGCGGCAGTGGTGCTTTACAAATATCCGGAAATGCAAGAATTGCAGCGGGCGCACGCGGAAGTACGGCTGCAATTTCCGTATGTGCCGGGATTTTTGAGTTTTCGAGAGATTCCGGCACTGCTGGCTGCGCTGGGCGAGCTGCGGCAGATGCCGGATCTAATGTTCTGCGATGGCCAGGGATACGCGCATCCGCGGCGGATGGGTCTGGCGACACACCTTGGAATCGTGCTGGACCGGCCAACGATTGGATGCGCGAAAAGTATTTTGATTGGCAAACATGAGCCGGTCGGAAATGAAAAAGGTGAATGGGCGGCGCTGATGGACGACGAGGAGAGAATTGGCGCTGCGTTGCGGACACGCGCCGGTGTGAGACCTATGTACGTTTCACAGGGGCACCGAATTTCGCTGGGGACGGCGTTGCGGCTGACGCTCTCGGTTTGTGACGGCCCGCGAATTCCGTGTCCGACACGGGATGCGGATGGTTATGTAAGCGAGTTGAAGGCGGCGAGGGTCGGAGGTAAAGGAAATAAGGGAGATAAATGATGTCGAGGAGGTCGAGCATCCGAAACCTCAGTGAAACGGCAAAGAGAACGAGCGAAGGCAAGTGAGGCGTACTATCAGAAAAATGGATTGTCGAAATCAAAATTTCGCAGCCAGCGGATTGCAGTGGGTGCGTATAATGCCGCATGTCAGATGGCCCGTCCCCGGCAGTGCAATTCCAACGTAGCGGAGTGCAACGAGTGATGAAACGTGCAGTGTTGTGTTGTTGGTTTGCGATCGGTCTTTTTCTGCTGGCGCTTCCCCTCTCCGCGCAGCAGGTTCCCTCCGCAACTGCTCCCGCCTCCGCAAGCGCCACTCCCCACTCAGAAGTTTCGAAAGAAGTTAGCGACAAACTGGCTCAGCTGGACCAGCGCGTTACGGCAGCACAATCTGCCGGGGACAACGCGTGGATGCTGACGAGTGCGGCGCTGGTGTTGATGATGACCGGACCTGGACTGGCGCTGTTTTACGGCGGGCTGGTGCGGCGCAAGAATGCTCTGGCGATCATGATGCAAAGTTTCGCAATGATGGGACTGATCAGCGTGCTGTGGGCGCTGGTGGGATACAGCCTGGCGTTCGGAGGTGACGGGAAATTCATTGGCGATTTTTCGCACGCATTTCTGCGCGGTGTGGGCATGGATCCGAACGTGGATTATGCCGGAACGATTCCGCACCTGACGTTCATGATTTACCAGATGATGTTCGCGGTGATCACGCCGGCGCTGATCACTGGCGCGACCGCGGAGCGGATGAAGTTTAGTGGAACCGTGCTGTTCATGACGCTGTGGTTTTTTATCGTGTACGCTCCGCTGGCGCACATGGTGTGGGGTAAAGGTGGCTTCCTGAATGCGGCGGGCGGAAGATTTCCGTGCCTGGATTTTGCGGGCGGGACAGTCGTGCACATTTCTTCCGGCGTTTCCGCGCTGGTGTGCGCGCTGTACATGGGCAAGCGAATTGGATTTCCCAAGCAGCCGATGCCGCCGCACAGCCTGGTGCTGAGTTTTATTGGCGCATGTTTGCTGTGGGTTGGATGGTTTGGATTCAACGCCGGCAGCGCGCTGGCGGCGAATGGGCTGGCGGCGAGCGCGTTTGTGGCGACGCACCTGGGTGCAGCGGCGGCAGCGATTGGATGGAGCATAGCGGAGTGGTTCAAAAACGGAAAGGCCAGCGCGTTGGGTGCGATTTCCGGCGCGGTGGCGGGTTTGGTTGCGATTACTCCTGCAGCGGGATTTGTGCGGCCGATGCCGGCAATGGTCATCGGGCTGGCGGCGGGGGTGCTTTGCTACTTTATGGTTACGCGGGTGAAGGCGCTCTTCGGGTATGATGACGCACTGGACGCTTTCGGGGTTCACGGCGCGGGCGGAACGATTGGCGCGCTGCTTACGGGCGTGTTCGCACAGCAAATCGTCAATCCGATTTTTGGCCCGAACAATCCGGTAGGTGGACGGGACGGCCACTGGGCGCAGGTTGGCAACCAACTGGTGGGTGTACTGATCGCGTGGGGCTTTGCGTTGGTAGGCACGATTGTGATTTTGAAGATCACCGATTGGGTCACCGGCTTCCGGGCGAACGAAGAGCAAGAAATGGACGGGTTGGACATATCGCAGCATGGCGAAGAAGCCTACTATTTAGAGTCCTAGAAAACCGAAGAGCAGGGACGCGGCGGAGGGCGAGACAGAAAATCCATGATGAAACTGGAAGCCATCATTCAGCCATCACGGTTCGAATCGGTGAAGGACGCGCTGCGCGAAGTGGGCATTGAAGGCATGACGGTGACGGAAGTGCGCGGTCACGGGCGACAGAAGGGCCACACCGAGGTGTACCGTGGGCGCGAGTACACGGTGGACCTACTGCCGAAGATCAAGCTGGAAATGGTGCTGCCGGACAAGCTGGTGAATGTCGTGGTAGACACAATTTTGAAGACCGCCAAGACAGGAAAGATTGGCGACGGTAAAATATTTATATCGCGGGTGGAAGAGGCGATCCGCATCCGCAATGAAGAGCGCGGCGAAAGCGCACTCTGAATTCGTGTCTACCGCCACCCGACCCGGCTGCCCGCCGGAACAGCCTCAAGCAAGGAAAATGGCAGGCGCTGCAAAACCATTGAATATACTCGCACCGCAAGTCGAAGCGGAACGCCAGCGGACTCGCGCCAGGTTCGACGCCGGAGCCAGCGCGAAAGAGACGCTGCACGCACTATGCGAGCTTGCTGACAAAATAATCCAGCAAATTTTTGCCGACGTAATGAAAGTGCACGACACGCCCAACGAAGGCCTGGCACTGCTGGCGCTGGGCGGCTACGGGCGCAGGATGCTGTTCCCATTTTCTGATCTGGACATCCTGTTCTTATTCGAGAACGAAAAAACCGAAGTGGAGTTCCGGCCTTTTATCTCTGAATTTTCGCGCACCATGTGGGATCTAGGATTCCGCGTGAGCAGCGCGGGCCGCACCATCGACGAATGTAAACGAATTGAAGAGGACAACGCGGAGTTTCATCTGGCGCTGCTGGACCGCAGATTCCTTTCTGGAGATCAGGAACTCTTCGACAAGCTGGACAAACGCATTCTTCCTCCGAGCGAAAAACAATCGCGATCGTTTCTTTTCTTGCAACTGCATCGTTTGACCAAAGAACGGCTGGCGCGCTACGGAAATACGATTTTCCATCTTGAGCCAAATGTGAAAGAAGCGCCGGGAGGCCTGCGGGACTACCAGGCGGCCTTCTGGTTGCGGCAAATCCTGGGTGATCGGCCGGATCTGCGGGGATCAACGGCCGCGGATGAAGAGTTGGCAGCAGAGGCTGTTGAATTTCAGAGTTCGATTCGCTGTCTGCTGCACTACAGCAACGCGCGCAACGACAACACGCTGACCTACGAAATGCAAGAAGAAGCGGCGAAGCGCTCGCTTTCGGTACGCGATGGACTCGAACGAAGCGCAGCGGAATGGATGCGGCTGTATTTTCGCCACGCGCGCACACTGAACCGGCAATTGCTGCGCTATCTGGATCAGAAGATGGCCCAGCCAGTCTCGCTGCGCGAACGTTTCTTCAGCGCCGCGAGGAGTGTCAAACGGCCAGAACAAATGCCCAGCGGAGCGCATTTCGCGATTCGCAGTGGACAATTCGAAATTCTGGACCAGCCGGCGCTGGCGGACCGCTCGATCATCTATTCTCTTTTCACGGAAGCGGCGCGCACCGGCACCATGCTCAGCCGCGATGCCGAGCGCACCATCAACTATGTGGTGTCGCATTCAGAGCTTACGGTACGGAATCAAGCAATGAGTTGGGACACACTGAAGGAGATTCTTGCCGCAGATTATCCCGGCATGGCGTTGCGGCCGATGCACCGGCTGGGAATTTTGATGGAGATTTTGCCGGAGATGCGCGCCATCGATTCGCTGGTGGTACGCGATTTTTATCATCGCTACACGGTGGACGAACATTCGCTGCGCACTATCGAACACTTGCAGGCGCTGGCGGAGCCGCCTGACGCGCGGGGGACTTCGTTCGCACCCATCTGGAAAATGCAGGAGCGCCGCGATTTGCTGGTATTTGCGTTGCTGCTGCACGACACGGGCAAAGGGATGCCGGTGGAAAATCATGTACAAGGGAGTTTGACGGCACTGGCGAGCGCGGCCTCCAGGCTGGAACTATCGCCGGAAGAAGAGGCCGAAGTGCGATTCTTGATCGAGCACCACCTGGACATGTCGGCGACTGTGCAACGGCGGGATATTTTTGATCCAGCGACGGTTTCGGCTTTTGCAGCCACGGTAGGAACGCTGGAGCGGCTCCAGCGATTGTGTCTGCTGACCTACGCGGACATTCATGCGGTAAATCCGGAAGCGTTGACGCCGTGGAAAGCGGAAATGCTGTGGCAACTTTTTGTGGCGACTGCAAATCACCTGAGCCGCAGCCTGGATCGCGACCGGCTGCATGCCTCGGACGAAAATTCGCTTATGGAGCAGATCCAATCCGCGACCGGGGGCGCGCCCAGGACTGAAATCGAACGCTTTCTCGACGGCTTCCCGCGGCGCTACCTGGCGGTACATTCGGCGACAGAAGTTGCCAGACATTTCACGCTGTACCGGAAGCTGGGCAGCGCGCCACTGCAAACAGAATTGCAGGCCGAGCGCCATGGATTCTCGCTGACGTTGCTGACTGCTGACCGGCCGCGATTGTTTTCGACCATCGCCGGCGTGCTGGCAGCTTGGGGCATGAACATTATCAAAGCGGATGCTTTCGCGAACGCGGCGGGCGTGGTATTGGATACATTTCACTTTACCGATCTGCATCGCACTCTGGAATTAAATCCAAGCGAGGTCGAACGTTTCCTGGCTAGCCTAACAGACGTGTTGAGCGGGAGTGCCGCGCTGGAACCATTGCTGCAAAGCCGCGAGTCGGCCAGCCGGGGCCGGCCGCCGAAAGTTGCGGTAACAACAGGAGTCAGCTTTGACGATGCGGCATCGGCGCATAGCACGCTGCTCGAAGTTGTCACGCAGGATCGGGCTGGATTGCTCTACGACATGGGATCGGCGCTGGCACGGCTGGACTGCAATATTGAGGTCGCGCTGATTGATACCGAAGGCCAGAAAGCGATCGACGTTTTCTATTTGACTTCGCGTGGCAAAAAATTGGAATCGCAAAAGCGGGAAATCCTGCGTGAAGTGCTGCAGGGCACGCTCGGTTAGATTCCCGCCGCCATCATTTACCCGCTAAAATCAAACCCAGTCAAAGAAGGAACATGCGGAGAACGAGATGCGTTCTTTTTCTCTCGGCAGCCGGGTTATTTTGCTCAGTATTTGTGGTCTGGTTCTGGCTTTCTCGATTGACCCTCAGACCGGAAAACCTTTCAGTCACTTTCGAAGACTGAGCGAGAAACCGATTCTCTCGCCAGCCGGCGAAGGGTGGGAAAGTGCTGGAACATTCAATCCGGCAGTGCTCGCGCGCGACGACAAATTCGTGATGCTCTTCCGCGCGCAGGACGCTGCGGGGACGTCGCGGCTTGGTTACGCGGAGAGCACGGACGGAGTTCACTTCACGCGAAAATACGGCCCAGTGCTGAGCCCTGAAGCGGATTATGAAAAAGGCGGAGGCGTGGAGGATCCACGGCTGGTGCAACTGCGCGACCGCTACTACCTGACCTACACCGCGTATAACAAGAAAGACGCGCAGCT
Source organism: uncultured Acidobacteriota bacterium (assembly GCA_963743735.1). Lineage (GTDB taxonomy): Bacteria > Acidobacteriota > Terriglobia > Acidiferrales > UBA7541 > Acidiferrum. The sequence goes on along the minus strand of CAVURF010000011.1, from coordinate 14,087 downwards.
GTGCCTCGCGGAATCGATGGACCTAATCCACTGGAAGAGGCTCGGGGTGATCTTGCCAGCCTACCGGGGAAACTGGAATCGTGGCTGGACGAAATCCGGCGCCATCGTTCCGGAAAAAATTGCAGGAAAATATTGGATGTACTGGCTGGGAACCGCGGCGGATAAGACCGACCAGATGGGACTATCGAGCTCAACGGACATGCTGCATTGGAGCGAGGAGACTGATGTACCGGTGCTGGCGCAGCGCCCAGGAAAATTTGATTCTCGTGTGGTGGAGCCTGGGCCGGCTCCAATCGTTACGTCAGCCGGAATCGTTCTGATCTACAACGGCGCCGACGATCATCTCGTGTATCGCACGGGAATTGCGGTATTTGACCGCAATGATCCTCGCAAGGTGCTGTACCGAAGCGATGAAGCGGTATTCCAGCCAGAACGCGAATGGGAAAAAGTGGGTCAGGTTCCTAATGTGGTGTTTGTCGAGGGCATGGCCAAGCGGGGCAGTGAGTGGCTTTTTTATTACGGCGCCGCAGATAAATATGTGGGCGTGGCTTCCGAGGAGCCGCTGCCTTGATAAATTACGATCAGGAAATCCTTTCCGATCGAGCCTTCGGTCGCAGCGAGTACAGCATTCGCCTCAAACTTTCCACCAAATCCACGATCTCGCCTTTGCCGTGAACGTCAAATTCAATTTCGTAGTTTCCTGCCGCAGCGTGGTCAACTGCTTCCTTCAGGCTCAACAGCGGCTTGACCACTTGACGCGGCAGAATGTAACTGACCCAAATGCTGATGAGCAGCGTCAGCACGGAAACGATGGAGAGGGCCCATTCCGCCTCGCGCAGCAATTTTCGTGCGTCGGCGTGGTCGTGTTTGACGCGCGTCCAGTTCACCGCTTCCAACCGCGAAGTTTCGCGAAGAATTTGATCGCTGGAATTCTGCAGATTCTCCGTCACGCGCTGCAAATCCGGATTTGTTTCCTCGATCGTTTTGGAAATCTGGGTTTCGAATGAATTGACGCGCTGGCGAAGTTCCTCCATCAAGTGTTCCCGGCTGACGCGTCGTGACCGCTTCAAGAGCTGGTCCAGATCGCGTTCGTAATCACGCACCACGGCCTGGACGCGATCCGTTGAGGTCTGTCCTGGGCGCTCCAGAGCCGCGACCGCTTCCGCAAATTGCTGACGGTAGAGTGAAAGGGCCTGGGACGCTTTTTGCACCGTCTCGGTGTCATTGTTTTCCAGGTTCTGAATGTCCTGCAGGGTTTGCTCGGTTTTGGCGACCGCATCATGATTCATTGCCAGATCGATCGCATCATGGAGCAACAGAAAATTTCGTTCAGCGCGACGCGCTTCCAGCATTTCGATCGAGGCTTGTTGCGCAAGAGCCGATGCTGGGGCGTCCACATTCACGATACGGTCCACTATCCAACCCATTCGGAAAAGGTAGTAAACCGCGAGAAAAATGACCGGCACGAGGATCAGCCTAACGAGAGCGAGACTGTATGCAGTTCTCCGCCGTAAGGAGCTTCCAGGTGCAAGGATTTTGAAGGACTTCGGAATCACTCTCATGACTTGCCCCCGGGCTGGGATAAACAAGTGCGCTGGTTTACAGAATAGGTTAACTCGTTACAGGGTAGCGCATTCCCTGGTCACGAAACTCTTTGGGATGCAGGGGGAAGATGCTGTAGGCGTTTTTGAGGGGATTCATTCGAAGCGATACTAGCTCGTCATCCGCTAAGTGTTCGACAGCCACGCGCCGATGCTGGAAAAGGCAGGTTGGAGCTAGGGGGGATTATTGGAAGTTGTCCACCAGGACGATGTCCCGGGTCAAAGCATCCAGCTGGGTGTAAAGGATGGCTCGACCATCGGGCGATGCCGCCAAGCCTGTGGCTTCGCGAGCCGGGCGGGTCTGGAGCTCGACCACACGAGTTACTTGTCGGTTCGTGAAGTCGAAAAAGGCAATTGCCGGCATTGCAGTAGTGTCAAGGTAGTAGATGCCCTTCTCGACGACAGCCCAATAACCCCAGAATTCGGGTTCCACACCGGCAACAACTAGAGTCTCCTCACCGCCGCTCGTCGGCATACGCCATATACCCGAAACGGCGGGATACTTAGTGTAATACAGGAATTTTCCATCGGGAGATTCAAAGGCCCCGTAGCCGCCATGCCGTGTCACCTGTGCGGCCGGTCCTCCCGCTGAGGGCATCTTCCAGACTTCCCATGGGCCGCTGCGCGCGGACGCAAAATAGATCCACCGTCCGTCTCGCGACCAGCTTGGTATGACATCGGCCGATGTCTCCTTCGTGAGCTGACGAGGCGGACCGCCCTGAGAATCCATCACGAAAATGTCAGCATTGCCGGGCGCTCGAGAGTCGAACGCGATCTGCCGTGCGTCGGGCGACCAACGTGGCGTTCCGGTCACATTGTTGAAATGCGTGAGCTGGACGAGATTGGTGCCATCACTGCGGCACATCCAAATCTCATAGCTTCCACTACGGGTTGATTCGAAGGCAATGCTGCTTCCGTCGGGTGAATACTGCGGCCCGCTTTCGATTGCTGTGGAAGACAAGAACCGATCGGCGGGAAGCGATGAATGCTTCGAATCTAGTTGCTTTCTCCAAATGTTCAGGTTGCTAACCTGGCGGGCATAGACCAGGCGGCTGCCTCGGATAAATGGTTCCGTTCCTTCCTGGCCAAGTTGCAGCCTTTGCGGCTCACCGCCGCGAGCTGAAACCTTCCAGAGCCAACCAAATTTTGCAAGCCAACCCGCCCTTCCGAAAATGATGTCGCGCCCATCGGAAGTCCAAGCCAGTCCCCATCCAATTTGCGAGCCGGTAATCAATCGTCTCTCCTGCCCTCCCGCAACAGGCATGGTGTAGATTGAGGTCACTCCTTGCGAACCGCGGTTGAATGCCAGCGTTCGACCATCTGGCGAGAACACGGGGTTGTAGTCACCAGGAAGACCCGGCGAGGTGACTCGGCGAGTCGAGAGCGAATCGAGGGACAGTAGGTAGATGGAAGTCGGCTCGTTGCTGGACGTGCGATCGGAGAAGGCAAGCAGCTTTTCGTCCGGCGACCAAGAGAGGCGGCCGAAGTACCAGAAGACCTGATCGAAATCGCGTTCCTCCCAGTGGGTGTCGCGTATCTTGCGCTCGGCACCGCCTAATGAAGGAACTATGTAAATACCGGTGTCACCCTTCTTAATGCGGCAGAACGCGATGTAGTGTCCATCGGATGACCAGACGGGATTGAAGTCGATGGATTCTTGCCGCGTGAGACGAAGTGGTTCCTCGGTTCCGAGAAGCTTCACATATATGCTGAAGTGCAAGCCGGTCCCGCCATTCCAGGCAAAGGCCAACTGCTTGCCGTCGGGGGACAGACTGGGGCTGTATTTTTCACCCACGCTGGTAACGGCCAGGCTGATCGAGGGCTCGGGCGCTTTGGATCTAAGCAGAGGGCTGCGATAGAGCAGAAGCAAGGCAACTGTACCCGCTGCCATAAACGCTATTGCTAGGACACTTCTTGATAGCCAGAGCGGCTTCGCACCTTCTGGTTGGGACGCTCTTTCATCTGTGATAGGGCTTGGCACGTCAGTGCGTGGGGGATGGTCATTGCTCGTTTCGGTGACCCACTCAACGGGAGCTAAGAAGCGGTAACCGACTTTTGGCACAGTCTCGACGAACTTTGGGTTTTGGACCGAGTCTTCCAGCGCCTTCCGCAGCTTCTTCACAGCCGTGTTGACGCTGTGCTCGAAATCGACAAAGGTTTCTTGCGGCCAGAGAGCTGCCCTTAGCTCGTCACGGGAAATAACTCTCCCGTCTGCTTCCAGCAAGAGCCGAAGAACCTGAAGAGGCTGCTGCTGGACACGCACGGATGAGCCGTTCTGGCCGCGAAGTTCACCCGTGACCAGATCGAGCTGAAACTGGCCGAAGAAAGCACGAACAGGAACCGAGCGAGATGTAGCCATCCCAAGACCTCAAGGGTGCTGGAATTGTACCGCACGCCAAAGTCGGTGAGCCCGGCATGAAGCAGAGCGACGGGTAGGCAGCATCAGTAGGTTATGCAGTTCACCTTTCTTTCACCCCGCCGTTCACCTTCCGTGCATTGCAAGGGGAGGGGAAGTACGTCAGCTTGTGCTCATCACGAGGGTGCGCGGCGTTACAGCGGCGATCCTCGATTCCATGTTGAGAGGTCAAACTAATGAAGGCGATAGGTAGGCTTCTGATTTTCTGCGTTGTCCTGGTTCCCGGGTCATCGGTTATGGCACAGTCGGGCAGCCGAATTGATGGCGCCAGGCAATGCTCGGACCAGACCCTCTCGGGTAGTTACGGAGCACAGATTGAGGGCACTCTGTATATCCCGAACGCTCCGAACCAGCCGATCAAAGTGGAGCTTAGAACAATATCGATGGGCCACTACGACGGCGCGGGAAACGTGACTTTTCGCGATCATGTCGTCGTGGACGGCAATCCCCCACCGGAGGAGTGGAGAGAGGCAAGCGGAACTTACTCCGTCAATCCCGATTGCACCGGAACCTTCAGCGTCGTTACAGCTCCCGGCTTCCCTCCGATTGTCGTGTATTTCGTAGTCGTGAAGCACGGGACGGAAATACATGGAGTGACGAACGGCAGCGCGATCACTTATAGCGCGTTTAAAGTCAACTAGGTATGGTAGAACTGGCGCCGGATTTCCCGCGGTGACAACACCGAGTTGACGGCCCTGGTGGAAGATTTTCGGGAAGGCTACCGAGGTGACGACAACCAACCCGGCGAGCCAACACAGCATAAAGGCGCCCCTTGTGGAGTAGGGTTTGAGTGCTTCAGCTCAACCGCTCCAGAGGAGGAACGCACTTTATGACTAGCAATTTTAAATATGTCGGGATGGATGTGCACAAGGAAAGCATTTCGATTGCGGTCAGGAATGTTGCTGGCAAGATCGTGATGGAATGTGTCATCGAGACGAAAGCCAACACCATTCTGCAGTTTTTTGATGGACTCCGCGGAGAAGTACGGGTCACGTTTGAAGAAGGGACTTGGGCAGCCTGGCTATACGACCTCTTGAAGCCCCATGTCACGAAACTGGTGGTCTGCGATCCACGGCGCAATGCTTTGTTGCTGAAAGGCAATCAGAATGACCGCGTGGACGCACGCAAGCTATCCGAACTAACTAACTATGCGTGCTTCCGAACGGATTGCTTCCGAACGGATTGTCGGCAACTCTTCCCTAATCCGATTGTGGAAGGGTAGCCGGTCAACTGACCGGAATCGTCAATCGTTTGCGGCCTCGTTTTTTGGCGGGCTGGTAGTCTGATCCACGGGGCGCTTGCTATTCTTAGCCCCTTGGCACCGAGGTCGTGTCCTAAACAAGAGTTCAGCGGAGATTGCGATGAAGCTCAAAATTCGCCCTCTCACACCCAATCTCTGGCCTGCGCTCGAGGGCCTATTCGGCGAAAACGGTGCTTGCAACGGCTGCTGGTGCATGTATTGGCGAATCGGCAACGCGTATCGCAAGAAGCCGCGCGAGACCAACAAGGCGGCGTTTCACGAAGTCGTGAAGAGGGGGCCACCTCCGGGCTTGGTCGCTTTCGCTGGCGATTTGGCCGTTGGGTGGTGCCAGCTTACGCCCCGCGATGACTTGCCGTGGCTTGATCGTGCATGGCGACTCAGGCGCGTGGACAATGTGCCTGTCTGGTCGATCTCTTGCTTTTATGTGCGCAAGGGCTATCGCAAGCAGGGTGTTACATCCGCGCTGATCGCAGCAGCGTTGAAAACCGCAAGCAGTGCAGGAGCGCTGGCTCTCGAAGCCTATCCTCTTGATGGGGATTTGACGCCCAGCGCATCGGGCACGGGCTATGCCTCAACTTTCGCGCGCGCTGGCTTCAGAACCGTTGCTCGCCGCACACCTCCTCGGCCCATTATGCGCCGTGATCTCAGGCCATCGCACAACCAGGCTCCATCACGAAATCCCAGCACTAAGAAAACCAAGCTCAAGTAGTAGCCGCAAGTCGCCACTAACGGCAAGGTATCAACCACTCGTCAGGATAGTCGGCAAGAAGTTATGGCTCTTGACTGAAAGCTTGCCGGACCGCTCATGTGTTGGCCAGTCGATTGACGATAAATCTCTATTGCATTCAATTGACCGGAACCGGTCTGCGCGATTTTCGACTTATCATCAGAGCGAGCTGCCACTACCAGCCGATCACGGCAATTTTGTACACCAGCAGAACGGGTACGGTCGCTAGCGTGATCCAGGCGGACAGCGTATAGCGTCGGAAGAAGTAGAAGGTCACGCCCGCCCAGCAGGAGCAAGCCGCGATCAAAGCGCCGCCGACATAGAGCGCAGCTACTGCGGTCGAGAAGTTCGTGCCATGGACGTGCCTGAGCCGGAAGAACTCACCTAGAGTCCTGACGACGATAAGAAATTCAGTCGTGATTCCTATCTGAGCCCAACGTTCTTTAGTCACGCGGAAAATTGTAGCTTGGGGCAGCACTTGACGACAAACCGCCATATCGCTCATTGACCTAGCATTAATCCACGTGGCGGCTGCGATAGCCAAGGTCACCCAGAGTGTTCGAACTAAATCGGTCTCGACTACCAGAGCGTTACTCCCGAGTTGTCGGCAACCCTTCCCTTATCCCGTTACGGAAGAGTTGCCCGTCGTTCGATAGCATGAGCTCAAACTCCGACTCGACGCCCGTTCGCTTCTGAACCAGAGAACTAGGTTTTCGCGGCTACCTAAAATACGAACTTGGCGTGATTCCTAAGGCTTTCCTGAACATGGAAGTGAAAGCGCTCGCCGTGCCGTAACCAGACTCCAGAGCCGCATGGGTCACTTTTGCGCCCTCGGCCAAAAGCCGCATCCCCTGCATGAGCCGAAGTTGCTGCCGCCATCTCCCAAACGTCATTGACTGACGGGTGCCGAACCGGTCCCAGAACCTGCGGTACCCGCCATCCTCGCCGCCTTCGACAAGTACGAAGTCGTCGCCATGCCGCAAGGCCACGGAATGCAAGATTTGAATGATTTCATTCTTCTCGCTGATCCGCAACCCGGCGTTTTCGGAAAAGGTGAACGACATCGTATTCGAGTCCGGCAATTCGCTCTATCAGCCCATCCTGGACCGTTACATAGCCGGAGAGAATGTCCCGTTCACGGAAGTCCAGAAAGTATGGCGCAAAATGGGCCAGCCAGCGAGCGGGAGCTTCGGCATTCGTTGAGCAATTCTATCCCACTCGTGCGAGCGTTGAATCAGAAACTGCCGCCGCAACGACGGCTGCGGGTCTTGGCTGGCGATCCTCCCGTTGATTGGGATCAAATCAAAAGCATTGACGACGTCATAAGACTTGTTCACCGCGATGAAGGCATCGCTTCCGTGATGGAGAAAGAAGTCTTGTCAAAGCATCGCAAGGCTCTGATGCTGTTCGGAACATTTCATCTCTTGCACGGCGTAGGCGGCAGCGCCGTGTCGATCTATGAGAAGGACTATCCAAACCTGACGTTTGTCATTAGCGAGCTCGGCATTTTCGATACGGACTTGCCCACTTTGTCAAGCAGTCGGCTCGCAACCTGGCCGATCCCATCCCTGGCGCGTGCCAAGGGCACGTGGCTGGGCGCCTTGGATCTAGGTCACTTTCTCCCGCCGCCGATACGCGCGATCGATCAGGACTGCAATGTGCATCATGATTTTCCCGAAGCACTCCAGAAACCCATGGAAGACTTAGTCGACGCGTTCCTTTATCTCGGACCTCAGGATCTGAGGCTAAGGGAAAAAATTCCAGCTGATATCGCTTTGGATGCGAACTACAGAGCAGGAATTTCAGCGAGGAACAGCCATGTATGGATTTCCTGACGCGAGCTTCTAAGACGTCTCAGGAATTCGATCAGCAGATTGTAGACAGTGCGGGAAATCCCCTTTTTGTCATACCTAAGCCGCCGGATCCCAAGCTTCCGGATCCCGAGCTCCAGCGTTGGGTGCAAAGCTGCCTCGACCGCAAGAGCCGCGGCAAAACACCTCAATGATTGAAGATTGAACACCACCAGGCGGGGATTTCAAGCGACCGGCTTTAGCTTGTTAGCCAGTTGTCGGCAAACAAGAAGTAATTCCGTTCCTTCCGGTTTGTTCGTAACGCCAGTCAGATGAGATGAGAAGGCCGGTCTCCCGCGGGATGCGATACGCTCCCAATGTTTGACGTGCTCAAGGCACAAAAAAGGAGACCGGCTATGAAAAAGACTAGCACTGTTCGGGTAAATAAAAACACGCTTTTCAAAGGACACAAGCTCACGATTGGTCTGGACCTCGGCGATCGCTGGTCGTGCTACTGCGTTTTGGATGAAGCGGGAGAAATCATTCTGGAGCAGAAAGTGGCGATGACACCGGAAGCGATGAAGCAGACATTTTCGAAGATACCGCAAGGTCTCATCGCTCTGGAAACGGGAACACATTCTCCGTGGGTCAGCCGGCTGTTAACGGAGCTGGGATACAAAGTAATCGTAGCGCACGCGCAAAAGGTGCAATTGATCAGCAAGAGCAATCGAAAAGACGATCGACACGATGCGCGGACACTGGCACGGCTGGCGCGAATCGATCCCGAGCTATTGGGGCCGGTGCGGCATCGCAGTGCGCAAGCGCAAATCCACCTGACGGTGATCCGAGCGCGGGCCGAACTGGTGCGTGCTCGAACGGCCTTGGTGAACGCGGCACGCGGGTTGGTGAAGTCTTATGGGCAGCGGCTACCCAAGTGTGGCACGCAGCAGGTGAGCCGGGAGCTGGGCGCGGGATTGCACGCCGAGTTGCGCGAGGTTCTGGAACCGCTGCTCAAAGAAATCGAATCACTGAACGAGCGCATCCAGGAATACGAGGTGCGGATGGAGAAAATCGCCAAGGAAAGCTACCCGCACGTCGAACTGCTCAAACAGGTGAAGGGAGTAGGAACGCAGATCGCGCTGACGTATGTCCTGACCCTAGACGATCCGCATCGGTTCCCGAAGAGTCGCGAGGTCGGCTGTTTTCTCGGATTGCGCCCTGGGCGCAGGGACTCCGGTGAGAGCCAGCCGCAGATGCGCATCAGTAAGGAAGGAGACCGTTATTTGAGGAGCATGCTGGTGCAGGGGGCGCACTACATCCTGGGACCCTTTGGAGCAGACAGTGATCTACGGCGTTGGGGGCTAACCCTTGCCGCGCGAGGAGGGAAAAATGCCAAGAAACGAGCGGTTGTTGCGGTGGCGAGAAAGTTGGCGGTACTGCTGCATCGGTTGTGGGTGAGCGGAGAGGTGTACGAACCACTGCGCAATAGCCAGAAAGCGATGCGCGCTGCGGCCTAGAATGAAGAGCTCCCCACAAAATAGGGGATGCTAGGGGTCGACGGAGTTCGCGATCGTCGTTCCTAGGCGATCCTAGCTCGAAATTTCTCTGTGAAAAACGGGAAAGGCAGGAAAAAAGAAAAAAAGCAAACAAAGAAAGAAGGAAAGAGAAAAAAGGAAAAAAGAGAGACGGTATCCAAACAGCCGAGCTCGACCGCCGAGATCAGGTGACTGCGACTAACTCCTGGCCCAACTTCCCTTCTAGAGAGGGGAGTAAGGTCGATAATCAGGTGGCAGCACCTACTGAAACGAGTACACCCAACTTGCACCGAGCGACCATCGCTCAACAAAGAGTGCGGATGGAAGGGTGGCGACAGAGGCGGCTTGGCTCAATGGGAATCATTTGAAAAAAGAGACAAATAAAGAAGAAGAAAGAAAAAATGAAAGAACAGCTTGACACTCACCGGCCTTCTCATGGAAGGAGTTATGTCTCGCACGGCACTTTTTCGATAGACGATTGCCGCAAAGTCTACCGAACATCGACGCGAACCTTCTGAATGGCATTGTTCCCATAGCCGAGCCGATTCCACTCTGGCGAGTCGGGCTGTGTTCGGCTTGCCATATCCGTCGCCCGGGCGGAAATCACTGTGGAGCCACGGTGCTCAATGCGAGCGATGAGCTCCCATCCCTGCCAACTGTGTCGCTTTCGTTCGCCCAATAAGCGGGCGTCTTGCCAGGGACCACCGCCAATTCTGACTTCGACCCGGGCAATAGGTGCCGCTCCGGACCACGTGACACCGCGAATCGGCAGCTCGCCCTGCTCGACTTCGCTGTCGGGCTCCGGCTCGGTGATCAGACTCCGCACGCGCTGCAACGATATCGGATCTCTCACTGCTTGTTCGCCCCGTTGCCACTCAAAGAAATATGTTTCGGTCTGGTAATGACCACTGAACGGCCCACTGATCACCTCAATCTCTGTAAGCCATTTGACGGATGCCACGGCGTACCACCCGGGAACAATGACCCGCAGCGGATAGCCGTGCACGATCGGGAGCGCCTCTCCGTTCATCGCGTAGGCAAGCAGCACTTCAGACGCCTGAGCGTTCTCGATGCTCAGGCTACGCTCGAAGCGAATCGGTTCGCTACTTGCATCGAGTTTGCCGCTGTCAGCCCCCCGAAACACTACCCCACTCGCGCTCGCTTTAACACCTGCCCGGACCAGAACCTCCGCGAGTGGTACGCCCGTCCATTCGGCTGTGCTAACGGCTCCTAAGTTCCATTGCTCCCCATTCACACGCGGGCACAGCAGTGAGCGGCCATTTCCAGCGCACTCTAAGGTCACGAACTGGGTCTGGGAGGGCATTTTCACAAGGTCGCGCAAACTGAGGCTCAGAGGCCGCTCGACTAGGCCAACTACATTCAAACGCCAGCTTGAGGCGTCAAGCTGAGGGATCTGAAAGTGGTTGCGAACGTAGAACCTCTGATTCGGCATCACAGCGCCGCCGATCAATGCGGGAATCGAGGTCTCGCAATTCAGTGGATGGGCACGGTGAACGACCATCCCTGCCTCGAATGCCTGCTGGTAGGCCTCTTCGGGCTCCAGCGCAGCCAGGGGTTCGCCGACAGCCGGCAGTGCCGCTGCTGAGGCGCCAGCCGCCACTACCCTGGCACGCTTGAACACAGTGTCGAGCCTTGTTATCTCCACAAGTTTTTCGACTCGTGGATTCAGGTTGGCGATTTCAAGGTCGCATCCTTTGTTTTGGGCTGCCGTCCATGCACGCAACAGTGCGCCCAAACCAGTGCTATCGACGTGCGTGACGTTGCTCAAATCAACTATGATCCGGCGGGTAATCGTAGCGATTGGATCGCGCGATTCAGGGAGCAGATCGCGAATCTGCCTTTGAAACACCTCCGAATTCTCGGCGGTAATCTTACCCTTACAGTGGACGATGGTCTCGTTAGACGTTGCTTCCAATTGCAACTGCAATCCAAGGGGACTAAGCGGTTGGGTCGCCATGATTAACCTCCAAACTGCGGCAGAGAGGTACGCTTGCGAACTGGAAGGAAGGCGCTCGCCCAAACATTCGCGCGGTGCAACGATTTAACCACTCGCGACAACGAGACTACCTCGCCAAGGATGTTGTTTCAATCTCCAAAACAAGTTGCAGATGGTCTCCCCGTTCAACGGGATTTCATCGAAGGATGCAGGAATAAGCTAACTCAGGAGGTTCGATCAATGTCATCACTCGTTCCGGGACGAACACGATCCATGGCGACGCGTTCCTGTTTGCCCAAGACGGCGCACTCAATGCGCGGGACCCGTTCGAAACTGAATCCGGCAAGCCATCATTTCGGCGCTTCCGCGCTGGTTTCGCTCTCGGCGGACCCATAGTCAAGGACAGGACGTTCTACTACGCCGCCGTCGAACAAGAACACAACCGAGGGCAAATCGGCTCGGATATTGACCCCACCGTGGTATCAACCATAAATGCCTTCCTCGCGACGGGCGCATTTCCGGGATTAGCAACGCGCCAGATCACGACAGCTTTCTCTCCCATTGCGCGGGCGGAAACGGAAGCTGCGGGCAAGCTCGATCATCAGCTCACGAAAAATACTGCTCTGATGCTGCGCTACACCTTCACAAACAACAAGGAATCAGGCGATGCGTTCAACACCAACGGCCTCATAGACGCAAGTGCGCGCGGTAGCAGCTTCACGAGCGACAACGCTCTTTCGGGATCGCTCACCACGGTCTTAGGCTCGCAAGCCGTTAGCGATCTGCGGTTTCAGGCTGCCACGCGTCATGCCGTGCTGCGCACGAATGAACCTCTCGGCCCGGAGATTGACATCGCTGGACTCGTCACCTTCGGGCGGCCCTATGCGGGGAACAGCGAACGTCGCGAAAATCACTATCAAGCCAGCTATACGTACTCTCGCACGCGTGGAAAACATCTTTGGAAGGTCGGCGGGACTGTAAATCGCATCAGACTGCGAGCCGACGTACCGGACGGCTTCGATGGCGTATATCTCTTTGGCTCTCTCGGCGATTTCCTCGCGGGAAATCCTAATCAGTTTCGGCAGGCGTTCGGGAATTCGAACGTGGATTTTCCGGTGACGAGTTTCGGCGGATTCGTGCAGGATCATTGGTCCCTCGCCCGCCAACTGACAGTTGATCTGGGCGTGCGTTACGATTTTGAGCGCCTGCCTGCCGGGTTCAATCAAGACACGAATAACGTCAGCCCGCGAATTGGTCTCGCTTGGAGCCCGTCTCCTAAATGGGTTTTTCGTGCGGGCTATGGAATTTTCTTCGACCGCTACGTTCTCGCCAATTTGACGCGAGCCATCGAGAAAAACGGTTCACAGGCATTCGAGCAAGTAGTGGATGGAAACGCAGCAGCCAGCCTTTTTGCGGCAGCGCAGGGCGGGCCACTTGTTGCGCCTGTATCTGGGATTGCTCCATCCGTCTTCCGACCTGATCCGCGCATGGCGACTCCCTACAGCCAACAAGCCAGCGCCGGTGCGGAATACTTGCTCGCGAAGAATCTTACGCTGCGCGCTGACTATTTGTTTGTTCATGGAGTCAAGCTGCCTCGAACGCTTAACGTCAATTTGTTACCTCCGGTTGTCCTCACGCTTGCGAACGCCTCTAGCCTTGGTGTTCCAAATCCAACGCCGCAGCAGATCGGACGAGAAGTCTTTTCACCTGGGCGCCTCAACACTCAGTTTGACGACATTTATCAGCTCCAGAATTCTGCGAGTTCGACCTATAACGGCGTTTCATTCACGCTTAACCGGCGGATGAGCGATGAGCTGGCGTTTTCGGCGAGCTACACACTGTCGAAGACATTCGACGATGCTTCAGACTTCGACGAGCAACCCCAAAATCCCTTCGATCTTCGCGCGGAGAATGCGGTATCCCGCCAGCATCAGCAGCAACGCTTTGTTTTCAACGCACTGTGGGAGTTGCCTATCGGTGACGAAGAGGAGAAGGGCGGGAAGTCAGAAGAAAACACCGGATGGCTAACGCAAGCGTTCAGTCATATTGAAGTTGCACCGATTCTGACACTGGAGAGTGGCCGGCCTGTGAATCCGTTGACGGGCCTTGACTCGAATCAGAGTCACGCCTTTCCCCTCTCGGCCAGACCGCTCGGCCTCGGCAGAAATTCTCTGAACACACCCGCACTGGCCACGATGGACTTCCGCGTCCTGAAGTACTTCCCGTTCGGCGGGGCGAAACGCCTCGACGTGGTAGCGGAATTCTTCAACCTGTTCAACAGCGCGAACGTCTCCCAGATCAATCCGGTGTTCGGCTCAGGTTTGACTCCGATACCCGGATTTAGGCAACCGATTGCCGGAACCGGTGCCCGCCAAATCCAGTTCTCTTTGGATTTCGAGTTTTGAGAATGGCGGACAACTACACTATGGAGTTCTTGAGTCAGGGGCGATCCTGATGTTGAGTGCCGTCGACTGGATGAATACCGAGAAACGCGCTTGTGATCATTGAAGTTGGTGCGAATTCACTGCATGGCTGGCAACCCGGAATTACGCGGCCCCGTTGGAGCGAAGAAAAAATCGGCGAGTTCTTGCTTGAACGCTTGCTGAACAATAGACTGCAAATGAGGCTATTTCGGCTGCAACTGCGGAGTGCCTAACGCAAACAAAACAAACGAAGATCGGTCTGTGCGAACAGGTCAGGGTGAATTAGCAAACCGCGAAAATTGCAACTGACGTGACCTTATAGCACTTCACAACAGGTCACGATATCTAAAATGCGTCCAGGGCAACTGACAGAGAAG